>CBDEVG010000040.1:0-166202 GCA_965243535.1 Amaricoccus sp. | reverse complement strand
GGTGACCGAAGGGCTGAACCTGCCCGCGGGCATGAAGCTGCCCTTCTGAGACCCCCCTGCGACCGGCCCCGCCCCCTCGCGGAGACGCGGAGGGGGCGGCCATAACACACGTGTTACGCGGGATACCCCGCTGATCCGAAAAGGTTTTCCGAAAATCCTTAGGTCGATTTCAACCAAGGTTGACGAACTCCGACCCCGCGCTGGGGAGGCCTCCCCGCGCGGGGTCGGCGCTGTCGTTCGCAAGGCGGCGGCGGGGCGCAAGACCGCGGAGGGGCGCAAGGCGGAGGATCGGGGCGGCCGAAGGATCAGCCGGCGGGATCGGGGACGGCCTTGGGCCGGCCTCGGCGCGCCGGAGGGGCGCCCCCGGACCCAACAAGCCTCCGCGCCGGAGAGAACGCACTTGGATCCGCGTCATCGCGCCGGGGCGGCGCCCTCGGAGCGGGGCCGCCGCGCCCGGGGAGCGGTTTCAAGCGGCCGGCGCACGCCATGGCTGAGCCGGAGGGGCCCGGGGGCGGCGCGGCGCTGGAGCGGCTGATCGGGCTGATGGCCCGTCTGCCGGGGCTCGGGCCGCGCTCCGCCCGGCGGGCGACGCTCGCCATGATCCGCAAGCGCGCCCTGCTGCTCGAGCCCTTGGCCGCAGCCATGGCCGAGGTGGCGGCGACGATCCGCGACTGTCCCCGCTGCGGCAACGTCACCACCGGGACCGTCTGCCCGATCTGCGCCGACCCGGCGCGGGCGACCGGGCAGATCTGCGTGGTGGAGACCGTCGCCGACCTCTGGGCCATGGAGCGGTCGGGGGGCGTTTCGCGGCCGCTACCACGTGCTGGGCGGGGTCCTGTCGGCGCTGGACGGGGTGGGCCCCGAGGCGCTGCGCATCCCCGACCTGACGGCGCGGGTGGCGGAGGAAGGCGCGACGGAGGTGATCCTGGCGCTGAACGCCACCGTCGACGGCCAGACCACCGCCCATTACCTGGCCGAGGCGCTGGAGCCCTCGGGCGCGCGGATCAGCATCCTCGCCCAGGGCGTGCCGGTGGGGGGGGAGCTCGACTATCTCGACGACGGCACCATCGGCGCCGCGCTCGCGGCCCGGCGGCGGCTGTGAGCGGCGCGCGGGGTCCCGCGGCGCGGCCGCCCCGGATCGCGACGCTTGACCCCGCCCGCGACCGCGCCCGGACCCAAGCGATGTTCGAGCGGGCGGCCGACTACATCCGGCTGGAGACCGGCCTGCCCCCGATGGCGGCGAGGCGGAGCGGTTCTTCGCCGAGGGGCCGCCGGGCGCCGACCTCGCCCGATCCCGCAAGTTCGGGCAGGAGGCGGGGGCTGCGCTGATCTCGCTCGCCGACCTCGCTTTCGGCTTTCCCGAAGCGGACGACGCCTTCATCGGCCTGTTGCTGGTCGATCCCGCCTGCCGCGGCCGGGGGCTCGGGAGGCAGATGCTCGACCATCTGGCGCGGACGGCGCGGGACGCGGGCGGGCGCCGCCTGCTGGTCGCGGTGCTGGAGGCGAACCCGGCGGGCCGGCGGTTCTGGGAGCGGGAGGGCTTTCGCCTGGCGCGGACCGCTCCGCCCCGCCGCTATGGCGACCGCATCCACGTGGCCCACCGGCTGGCGCGCCCGCTCTGAGAGGCCGTTTGAAACCGCGCGGCGGAAGGCTCCCGAGGGGATTTCAGGACCCGGGCCAGGAAGATCGAGGGGCCATGTCGGGGAAACCGGCCTTCGACCTCGAGGCCCCAAGGCCGAAAAAGGTCCGGCGGGGCGGTTTGTCGAAGTTTTCAAACGGACTCTAAGAGCCTGACCCGAAAGTCCCCAAGGCCCGCCTTGGGCGGCGTCGCGACTTTCCAGCGGCCCCGCCGTCCTCGAAAGCCCGAGTCCAGAGCCAGCCGCGGCGAGGAGTCCCGGTGAACCTTCGCCGCGGCTGGCTCCGGACTCGGGCCAGGCTCCGAGAAACCTGCGCGCCCCGGTCGCACCCGGCCTGTTCACACTTGTGAACACCCGGTTGACGCGTCAGGGAATATTGAACAAAATCAATATTCTGACCCTATTTTCACGCGTGAAATTCCGCCCCGGGCCGCGGCTTGGGAGACAGATTTTGCGGAGACCTCTCCGGCGCCCCGTCCGGGGTTTTCGCGGCCCCCTCGCCCAAGGATCTCAGCCGAGGACCTCAGCCGATGGGGCGGCCCGTCACGCGGGCGGCGATCTGGTCGGCGAGGGCCTCCACCGCGCGGGCGTTGGCGTCCACCACCCCCTGCGGCCCGGCGCCGGCCTGGACCGTGATCGCGAAGCGGTCGGTGGAGACGATCCGCCCCGATTGCGGCGAGACGAGCACGTACTGCCCGGCGAAGGTGAAGGGACCCTCGGGGCCGCCGATCATCCGGTCGACGAAGACCTCGACCCGCAGCGCCGGCGGGTCGAAGGCCGGCCAGGGCTCCGAGGAGATCTGGCCCGAGAGCCGGGCCTGGAGCGCCGCGATCAGGTGGCGGGTCAGCGCCCGGCGGGGGGTGTCCGCCCAGAGCGCGTTCTTGTCGAGGGTGACGGCGCCGCTCGGGCCGAGCTGGGCCACCTCCACCGCCTCGGCGTAGGTGGGCAGGCTCATGTCCGCCACCGCGAGCCCGCCGCCCACCGATCCCATCCGCCCCCCCGGCGCCTCGACCGGCGGCGTCAGGTAGAGGTCGGCCGAGCCGCAGGCGGCCAGCAGCAGCGGCAGGGCGAGGAAGGTCCGGCGCATCGTCATCTCCCGAAGAGAACCGAGTTCGGCCGCCGCTCCAGCGCGGTCACCAGGTTGTTGACCGACTGGGCGGCGTTGCGCAGGTCGCGCAGCAGCATCTGCGTCTCGCGGTTGATCTCGGACCCCGGCGCGAAGGTGGCGAGCGCCTGGTCCGCCCGGGCGGTGGCGGAATTGATGCTGTCGATGAGCTGCGGCAGGTTGCGGGCCGCGACGGTGATGGCGTCGGCCGCCTGGTCCGCCGAGGCGAGGGTGGCGTTGAGGTTCTCGACCGCCCCCCCGGCGCGCAGGTCCGCGAGCGTGCCGCGGATCTCGGCGAGGGACTGGGCGAGCTCGGTCGGGACCCGGTCCATGCCCTCGGCCCCGAGGAGCGCGTCGGCGGAGCGCAGCACCGCGTCGGCGGAGGCGGTGAGCTGGTCGAGCGGCAGGCCGTTCACCCGGGCCGAGAGCGCCCGGAGGTTCTCCATCAGCTCCGGCAGGCCCTTGGCGGCGTTGTCGACGTTGGTCGCCGCCCGTTCGGCCGCGGCGGCGGCCTGGCCGATCTGGGCCCCGAGGTTCGCCGCCTTGAGCTGGTCTGTCAGCTCCTTGAGGGAGGCGAGGGTGGCGGTGGCGTCGGCGACCGCGCCGCCGTTGCGCAGGTCGGCGATCAGGCCGCGGGCCTCGGCGAGGGTGGCGTTGACCGAACCCGGGAGCGCGGTGGCCGCCTCGCCGCGGGCGAGCGCGTCGATCCCGTCCACGGTGCGGGTGGCGGAGGCGATGAATTCGTCGAGCGGCAGGCCGTTCACCCGGTCGGCGAGGCGGGTGGTCTGTTCGAGGAGCTGGGGCACGCCCTCCGCCGCCACGCCGAACTTCTCGACCGTGGCGCGGGTGGCGTCGATGGTGTCGGCGAGGCTCGCCATCACCTTGCGGGTCTCGATGTCGGAGACGACCGACTGGATCGAGGCGAGGGTGGCGGCGATCTGGGCCGGGGTCTCCTTGATGCCGCTGGTGTCGACCATCTCGCGGATGTCGGCGAGGAGCGCGCCGAGGTTCTCGGGCGCGGAGCGGACCTCGGGGCTGGTGACGAGGGCGTTGACGTTCGAGACGAGGGTGGTGACCGTGGTCATCAGCTGCTCGATCGGCAGGGAGGAAAGGCGGTTCATCAGCCCCTCGGCCGAGGCGGTGAGGGTCGACTGGTCGCTGGGCGCGCTCGGAAGGATGGCGTTGGGCCGGGCCGTGAGGTTCATGGAGGCCGGCGGCGCGTCGGGCATTTCCGCGAGCTCGATCCGCTGGGTCTGGGAGAGGATGCCCGAGGCGGAGAGCTGCGCCCGGAGGCCCTTGCCCACCAGGTCGGAGAGGAGCGCGAGCCCCTGTTCCTCGGTGGCGTCGGCGGAAAGGCCCATGCGCTGGAGCGAGATGGAGAGGGTGGCGCGCATGGAGAGCCAGCGGCTGTCGCCTTCGCCCTCGACCACCGGGGCGAGGGCCGCGACGCTGCCCACGGTCGCGCCGCGGAAGAGCACGGGCGCGCCGGGCTCGAGCCCCGCCACGCTGCCGTTGAGGAAGATCGAGACGTCGACCCGGGCGCCCGGCAGGTTCTCGACCGCGTTCTGGCGGGCGGCGGCCTCGGAGGCGAAGAGGTCGAAGGCCTGGCCCTCGGCCGCCGGGGTCATGTCCCCGTCCACCTGGGCGAAGGAGACCCCGCCCTGGAGCAGCGAGATCAGGCTTTCGACGTTGAGCGAGGCGCCCCCCGCCCCGAGCTGGATGGAGAAGCCCGAGGCGTTCCAGAACCGCACGCCCTGGGTGAGAAAGGCGTCGTAGGGGGCGTTGACGAAGAGCGCCACCTGGACCTCGCCGCTCGGCAGGAGCTCGACGTTCTCGACCCGGCCGACGGCGATCTTCTTGAAGAGGACGGGCGCGCCGATGGCGAGCGAGCCGCCGTCCGGGGCGCGCAGGGCGACGCGCCGGCCAGCGGTGCCGGCCGGGGTGAGGGGCGCGCGCGGCAGGGCGGTGAAGCGGTCCACCCGCGCGCCCTCGGTTCCGTTCCAGTGGGCCTCGATGTAGACGCCCGAGAGGACGGTCTCGATGCCCGTCACCCCTTGCGCGGTGACAGAGGGCCGGACCACCCAGAACTGGGCGCTGTCGTCGAGATAGCGCGCCATGTCCTTGTCGATGCGGGCGGTGACGACGACCGAGCGCAGGTCCGGGGTGAAGCCGAGCTTCTCGACGACGCCGATCTGCACGTCGCGGTAGCGGATGCTGGTGGTGCCGGCGGTGACGCCGGCGGCGCTGTCGAGGACGATCTCGATGGTCGGGCCGCGGTCCTGGTAGCTCTGCCAGGCGACGACGAGCGAGATCGCGAGCGCGACCAGCGGGATCAGCCAGACGGCGGAGATGCGGCGCGAGCTCGGCTCGGACTTCGGGGTCTCGACCACCGGGTCGTGGAGGTCAGTCATGGTCGGCCTCCGCGGCGCTGTCCCAGATCAGTCGGGGGTCCATAGCTTGCGCCGAGACCATGGTAAAGGCGACCGAAAGCGCGAAGAACACCGCCGCGGGCCCGGGGTTGATATGGGCGAAGAAGCCCATCTGGACCAGGGCCGAGAGGATCGCCACGACGAAGACGTCGACCATGGACCAGCGGCCGATGAACTCCACCGCGTGGTAGAGGTGGATGCGGGCGTGGACCGAGATCGGCAGCTGGCGCTGGATCGAGAGCGCCAGGGTGATGATGACGAAGAACTTCGACACCGGGATCACGATGGAGGCGAGGAACACCACCCCGGCGATCAGGTAGGCGCCGTGGTGCATGAGGTCGATCACGCCGCCGAGGATGGTCGAGCGGTAGGTCTTGCCCGCCGTCGAGGTGATCATCATCGGGAAGAGATTGGCGGGAACGTAGCAGATGAGCCCCACCGTCAGCCAGGCCCAGACCCGTTGCAGGCTGTGGGGGGCGCGGCTGTGAAGCGCGCCGCCGCAGCGCCGGCAGGTCCGGGTCCCGGCGGGCGAGACGAGACCGCAGGCGCGGCAGCCGACGAGGCCCGCGGCGCGGGCGGTCAGCGCCGGCGGGTGCGGGTGCGTTGCAGGGTCTGCCATAGGGACCATTCGCAAAGGCTGGTCCCTTCGAGGACGACCAGCAGGACGAGGCAGGCCATGGCCCAGAAGGCCGGCCCGAGATGGATCGAGGCCATGCCGGCGATCTTCACCAGCGCGACGACCACGCCGATGATGAAGATCTCGGCCATGGACCAGGGCTTGAGCTGGGTGGCGAGACGAAAGGCCGAGCGGGCGGCGGGCGCGGGCGGCCGGCCGAGGCGAAGCGGCAGGATGACATAGGCGAGCGCCGCGCCGCGGATGAGCGGGATGACGATGATGAGCATCCCGACGGCGAGCGCCAGCGGGACCATGAGCCCGTCGGAGAAGGCGAGCGCGGCGTCGAGCACCGAGGCCTTGCGGTCGATGCCGAGGATCGACATCTCCAGGAAGGGAAAGAACACCGCGCCGATCATCAGGATGATCGAGGCGAAGGCCGCGGCGAGCGTCCGGTCCATGGCCCGAGGCCGGTTGGTCATCAGCACCTCGCCGCAGCGCCGGCAGCGCAGGCGGCCGCCGGGAGGCGGCTCGGCGGCGCGGTGCAGGGCGTCGCAGATCGGGCAGGCGAAAAGCTCGCCCGCTTCCTGCGCCAGATCGGGGGGAAGCGCCGTCGGGTCCATGGCCGGGATCTAGCCTTGCCCCGGCCGCAAGGAAACCCCCGGCGCTTCGCAAAGGCGAGACAGAGCGCAGGAAACCCCGGGCGACCATGAGCGGGGCGCCGCGGTCGGGGCGCGGGGGCGGCGGGATCTCGGATGGGCCCCACGGCTCTGGGCCCTGGCCGCGCGTCATGGCAGGTGCGCGAAAGCAGTCCTGATCGGGTTGCGGCGTCGGCGAAATCTCGGGCGCGGCCCCCCGGCGCCGGACCCCTGGCCGCGCGTCACGGTCGGGCCGGAGCGGGCGGCGGGGCCTTGGGAACGGCCCCGCGTCCTGGGCCTTTGGGCGTGTGGCATGGTCGGAGCGCGGGGGGCGCCGGGCAAGCCGAGGCGGTCGGCGGAGCCTTGGGAATAGCCTCATGGCCTTGGGCCCGTGACCAGACATCGCAGCCGGAGCGTCGGGGGCGGCCTCGGTTGGGCCGGGGCGGTCGGCGAAGCCGCGGAAGCAGTCCCGCCGCCCTGCGCCTCAGCCGTGCGGCACGACCGGAGCGCGGGGGTGGCCCAAGCTGGACCGGGGCGGTCGGCGGGGCCTTGGGCCGCTGGCCCTGCATCACAGCCGGTCCCAGGTGTGCGCGCACGGACCCGGGTGCGCGCACGAAACCGCGCGGGCGGTTCGGCGGCGGGGTCAGCCGCCGTTGCCGCCGACGCGCGGCGGATTGGCGGGGTCGAGGGCCGGGAGCGGATCGGCCGGGTTCTGCAGGTTCGGCACGAGGTCGTTCGAGGCGCCGCCGGGCACGCGGCGCAGGCTCGGGTACTTCATGATCGACTGGTTGAAGTCCATCATGACCTCGGAGGCGAGCGCCGCGACCCAGCCGTTGTCCTCGCCGGCGTAGCGGCCTGGCGAGGTCGTCGGCATCCGGGTCGAGACGGCGCCGTTGAACATCATGTCGTACTTCTCGAACGGATCCATCGTGAGATTGTAGAGCGCGCCGCAGCAGCCGAGATTCTGCTCCGGCCCGAGCCACGTGTCCTTGGCGGTGTAGAGGTACTTCCAGGCGATGTTGAGGCCCGGGTTCTCGGGATCGCCGCCGATGTCGGCGCGCACGCCGCCGAAGGTCTCGCCGTCGATGTAGACCCAGGAGGTCCGCGCCGAATGGGGCGCCTTGCCGAGGACGTAGGCGCTGTTGTCGATGCTGTCGAAATAGATCGGCTTGCCGTCATCGCCGGTCCAGTCCGCGGGGGGCGGCGTCAGGCCGACCATGGCCGCGAGCGTCGCCCAGGCGTCGATATGGGACATCATCTCGCCGTAGCGCACGCCGGCGGGAATCTGGCCCGGCCACCACATGATGCCCGGCACGCGCCAGCCGCCCTCGAAGGCCGAGCCCTTCTCGCCGCGGAAGGGCGTCGTGCCCGCGTCGGGCCAGGCGTCCTGCCAGGCGCCGTTGTCGGCGGTGAGGATGACGATGGTGTCGGGCGCATGGGTCCGGATCGCGTCCATCACCTGTCCGATGTTGCTGTCGAGCTCCAGCATCGCGTCGGAATAGTTGCCGAGGCGCGACTTGCCGCGGAAGGCGGGGGCCGGATTGTTGGGGTTGTGCATCTTCATGAAGTTGACGTCCATGAAGAAAGGCTCGGGATCCTTGGCGTGGGCCTCGATGTATTCGACCGCGGATTTCGCCTGGCGCACGTCGAATTCGGCGAGATAGTCATAGTCGATGGTGGCGACGCGTTTCGCCTCCTGCCCTGCCCGCCCCTCCCATTCCCCGAGGTTCACGATGGAGTTGTAGGCCTCCAGGAACTCGGCGTTGTAGCTCGGGAACCAGGGATGCATCTTGGGCGAAGTGTCGTTGTAGGCGTAAACGCCCGGATAATAGGCGGCGAAGTGCTTCATCTCGTCGAAGCCGTGGGCGGTCGGATAGTAGTCCGGCTTGTCGCCGAGGTGCCATTTCCCGGAGAAGTAGGTCTGGTAGCCGTTCTTGCCGAAGAACTCGGCGATGGTCGGCGTCTCGGCCCGCAGGCCGTTCTCGTCGCCCGGCACCACCACGACCGAGAGCGCCGAGCGGATCGGGATGCGGCCGGTGATGAAGGAGGCGCGCCCGGCGGTGCAGCTCGCCTGGCCGTACCAGTTGGTGAAGAGCGCCCCCTCGGCCGCGACCCGGTCGATGTTGGGGGTCGGATGCCCGAGCGCGGCGCCGCCGCCGGAATAGGCGCCGAAGTCGTTCCAGCCGGTGTCGTCGGTCATCAGCACGACGATGTTCGGTCGCTTGGCCGCGTCCTGCGCCAAAGCGGGCAGGCCTGCGGCGAGACAGGCCGCCGACGCGAGGAGGGCGCCTGCACAGGGGTGTCGCATGGAGATCTCCCAGACTCGAGAAGGTCAAATCTAGCAGATCGACATGCGATCAAGACATCGTGAACATTTCCCGACCTCTCAGGCCGGGGTGACCCCCCGCAGCCGTTCGCCCCGCCGGCGCAGCAGTTCGAGCACCGTCAGCAGCGCCACCGAGATCACCACCAGGATGGTCGCGACCGCGAGGATCGCCGGGGAGATCTGCTCGCGGATGCCGTTCCACATCTGGCGCGGAATGGTCTGCTGATCGTGGCCGGCGACGAAGAGCACCACCACCACCTCGTCGAAGGAGGTGACGAAGGCGAAGAGCGCGCCGGAGATCACCCCGGGCAGGATGAGCGGCATTGTCACCTTGAAGAAGGTGGTGGTCGGCGAGGCCCCTAGGCTGAGCGCGGCGCGGTTCAGCGACTGGTCAAAGCCCACCAGCGTCGCCGTCACCGTGATGATGACGAAGGGAATGCCGAGAGTGGCGTGGGCAAGGATGATGCCGACATAGGAATTCGCGAGGCCGATGGCGGAGTAGAAGAAGAACAGGCCGGTGGCGACGATGATGATCGGCACGATCATCGGCGAGATCAGGATCGCCATGATCGCCCGGCGGTAGGGCATCTGGGGTCGTGAGAGGCCGAGGGCGGCGATGGTGCCGAGCACCGCGGCGAGGATGGTGGAGAAGAAGCCGATGATGATCGAGTTCTTGGCCGCGTTCACCCAGGCGGCGTTCTGCCAGACGTCCCGCCACCAGGCGCCGTCCCGGGGCGCGTCGGCGTTCTGCATCCCGAGCGTCAGCAGCTGGTCGTACCAGCGGAAGGAAAACCCGCTGGGATCGAGGCGCAGCATCTTGTCGGTAAAGGTGAAATACGGCTCGGCGTTGAAGCTGAGCGGGATCACGATCAGGATCGGCGCGATCAGGAACAGGAAGATCAGCCCGCAGAGGATCAGGTAGACGACCCGCCAGAGGCGTTCGAGCGGCGTGGCGTAGACCGGCAGACCCATTCGCGTCACCCGAGCTTCATGTTGTCGATCCCGACCAGCCGGTCGTAGAGCCAGTAGAGCAGCAGAACCGCCCCGAGCAGGATCGCCGCCAGCGCCGCGGCGAGCGACCAGTTGAGCGAGCGCTGCATGTGGAAGGCGATCATGTTGGAGAAGAGCTGGCCGGAGGCGCCGCCGACCAGGGCGGGCGTGATGTAGTAGCCGACCGCAAGGATGAAGACGAGCAGCACGCCTGCGCCGATCCCCGGCAGGGTCTGGGGCAGGTAGACCCTGCGGAAGGCGGTCCAGGAGGAGGCCCCGAGCGAGCGGGCGGCGCGGACGTAAGTCGGCTTGATGGTGCGCATGACCGAATAGAGAGGCAGGATCATGAACGGCAGCAGGATGTGCGTCATGGCGATGATGGTGCCGGTCTGGTTGTACATCATCTGGAGGCGGCTCTGATCCGACAGGATCCCGAGGCCGACCAGCGAGTCGTTCACCACCCCCTGCCCCTGCAGGATGGCGATCCAGGCGGTGGTGCGGACCAGGAGCGAGGTCCAGAACGGCAGCAGCACCAGGATCATCAGCAGGTTCGACCGGGCGAGCGGCAGCGTCGCCAGCAGGTGCGCCACCGGGAAGGCCACGACGAGGCAGATGGCGGCGATGCCGGCGGAGAGCGCCATGGTCTTCCAGAAGAGCGGAACGTAGACCCGCTCGCCGGGGGGCACGCGGACGATGGCGCCGGTCTCGTCGAGCTTGCGGTCGAGGGCCGCCACGTAGAAGTTCGGGGTATGGGCGGAGGCGGCGGCGCGCATCACCGCCCAGAGCTCCGGATCGGCCCATTTGCGATCCATCGCCGGGACGCTTTCGGCGAAGGGCGCCGTCAGGTCGTCCGCCTTGCGCGCCCCGGAGGTGAAGAGCGAACGGGTGCCCGGCATGTCGTAGTTGATGCGGGTGCCCACCACGCCGATGGTCTTGGCCTTGGAAGCGGCGGCGAGGTCGGCGGCGAGCGCGGCGAAGGCCGCCTCGTCGGGCGCCGTGCCGGCGGGATTGTCGGCGAACCACTGTTCGAGCGCCGGCATGTTGTCCGAAAAACCGGGGTTCCAGACGGAGCGGTAGAGCAGCTGGCCGATCGGCACGACGAAGGTCAGGCAGATGAAGACGAGCAGCGGCGCGACCAGCAGGAGCGCCCGCCCCCGCGCCCGGCGCTCGGCCCGAGCGAGGGCGGTCTTGAGCGGCAAACCGTCGGCGGCGGTCAGGTCGGTCATGCAGGGATCCCCGGAAAGGGGGCGCGCCGGCCCGGCGCGCCCCGGGCGGCTCAGCTGGCGAGCCAGGCGTTGAAACGCTCGTTGAGTTCGGAGTCGTGGTCGACCCAGAACTCGTAGGAGGAGGGCAGCGCGTTCACGAGGTTCGCCTCGGCGGTCGGCATGTGCGGCTTCATGTCGGTCTTGCCGTCCTGGTACATGCCGACCAGCGGGCCCGAGGACTTGCGCGCCGGGCCGTAGCTGATCCAGCTCGCCTGGGCCGCGAGCTGTTCCGGGGCGGAGGCGAAGGCGATGAACTTCAGCGCGTCCTCGACATGCTTGGCGCCCTTGGGGATGACGTAGCCCTCGGTCTCGTAGACCTGGCCGTCCCAGAGGATCTCGAAGGGCTTGCCCTCCCCGATGGCGGCGGCGAAGATCCGGCCGTTGAAGGCGGCGGCCATGGTGACCTCGCCGTCGGCGAGGAGCTGCGGCGCCTGGGCGCCCGCCTCCCACCAGACGATGTCCTTCTTGATGGTGTCGAGCTTGGCGAAGGCGCGGTCCACGCCCTCCGGCGTCGAGAGCACGTCATAGACCTCGGCCGCGGGCACGCCATCGGCCATCAGCGCCATTTCCAGGTTGGACTTGGCGTTGCGGCGCATGGAGCGCTTGCCCGGGAACTTTTCCAGGTCGAAGAAGTCCGCGATCGAGGTGGGCTTTTCCGGGAACTTGGTCGTGTCGTAGGCGACGGCGATCGTGTAGACGATCGTCGGCACGAAACAGTCGACGAGCGAGCCGGGCACGAAATCGTCGGCGGGCGCGGAGCCGTCGGCGCCGGGGACGAGGATCGAATGGTCTATCGGCTCCAAGAGGCCCTCGTCGCAGAGGCGCACCGCGTCGGCGAACTCCACGTCGGCGACGTCGACGGTGACGTTGCCGGCCTCCACCATGGCCTTGATCGGGGTCGAGGGGTTGTCGGCGTCGACGGAGACGATCTTGATGCCGGTCTTTTCGGTGAAGGGCTTGTAGTAGGCTTCCACCTGGCTCTTGGTGTAGGCGCCGCCCCAGGACATGACGGTGATTTCCTGGGCCAGGGCGGGCGCGGCGGCCGCCGCCAGCGCAAGGATCGAGGCGGCGGTCAGGGTGCGTTTCATCCGGGTCATCTCCTGTTTCCGGTTGAAGCTTAGGCGTCAGGCGTCAAGCGCCCGGCAGTCGGAAGCGAGCCAGCCCAGCCGCACGCGCTCGCCCGGGGCGAGGCGGCGCTGGCCGGGGCTGTTGCGGCATTTCATGATGAATTCATCGTTGCCCGCCACCCGCATCCGGGTGCGGAAGATGTCGCCCATGTAGATGAACTCGAGCACCTCGGCCTCGAGCGTATGGGCGTCGGGGGGGATGTTCTCGGGCTTGAACTCCACCCGCTCGGGGCGGATCGAGACGGTGGTGGCCTCGCCCGGGCGGGTGACGTTGACCGGCGTGGCGTCGAGGAGCTCGCCCGTGGGCAGACGCACGGTGCAGGCGCCGCCGTCGATGGTCTCGACCACGCCCCGGAGGGTGTTGTTCTCGCCGATGAAGCTCGCCACGAAGCGGTTGAGCGGCTTCTCGTAGAGCTCCTCGGGAGGCGCGAGCTGCTGGATGCGGCCGTCGTTGAAGACCGCGACCCGGTCGGACATGGTCAGCGCCTCGGACTGGTCGTGGGTGACGTAGACGACCGTCACCCCGAGCCGCTCGTGCAGGTGCTTGATCTCGAACTGCATGTGTTCGCGCAGCTGCTTGTCGAGGGCGCCGAGGGGCTCGTCCATCAGCACGAGCTCGGGCTCGAAGACGAGCGCGCGGGCGAGGGCGATGCGCTGCTGCTGACCGCCCGAGAGCTGGGCCGGGCGGCGGGCGGCGAAGGCGCCCATCTGCACCATGTCGAGGGCGCGCCTGACCTTCTCGTCGATCTCCGCCTTGCCCATCTTGCGGACCTGGAGGGGGAAGGCGAGGTTCTCCCCCACTGTCATGTGCGGGAAGAGGGCGTAGTTCTGGAAGACCATGCCGATCCCGCGCTTTTCGGGGGGGACCGAGTTGATGGGCCGCCCCGCCAGCAGGATTTCCCCGTGGGTGGCGGTCTCGAAGCCCGCCAGCATCATCAGGCAGGTGGTCTTGCCGGAGCCGGAGGGCCCCAGCATCGTCAGGAACTCCCCCCTGCCGATGCGCAGGTTCAGGTCCTTCACCACCAGAGTTTCGCCGTCGTAGCTCTTCTGGACGTGCTCAAAGGCCACGAAGGCCGAGTCGCCGGATCCGGCAGCCATGTCTCATCCCTGTTGTCGCGGCCGCGGCCGCGTCGATGCCGCAATGCTAAGCACAAGGTTCCTGCCGAAGCAAACGCCGCCGCGGCGGCGGCGCGCGACGGCTCCGAAGCCTTGGCCGGCGCCGCATCTGCGTCAAGGGATGTTGCAACGCACGCGCCGATGTGCCGCGCTGCGCGCCGCTTCGCCCATTAATTGAGCAGCCAAGCGGAACGGCTTCGGGTTTCGGCGCCAAAGGCGCTTGCCTTTTCCCTGGGGGTCGAATTTAGATGACCTCGGTTTTCAAGGGGGGCGAGCCATCTCCTTCTTCAATGAGATGTACGACGGCGACGCGATCCGCGCCGCCTATGCGCCGATCCAGGAGTGGGTCCAGAACACCCCGCCCGAAGCGATCGCGCAGAAGAAACAGGAGGCCGAGGCGCTGTTCCGGCGCATCGGCATCACCTTCGCGGTCTATGGCGAGGGGGGCGACGTCGAGCGGCTGATCCCCTTCGACATGATGCCCCGCGTCTTCACCGAGCGGGAATGGCGCCGGCTGGAGCGCGGCGTGAAGCAGCGCGCCCGGGCGCTGAACGCCTTTCTCTACGATGTCTATCATCGCGCCGAGATCATCCGCGCCGGCGTGGTCCCCGCGGATCTCGTCTATCACAACGAGGCCTACGAGGCTGCGGTGGCGGGGATCGATCCGCCCGCGAACGTCTACAGCCACATCGTCGGGATCGACCTGGTGCGCACCGGCGCCGATGAGTTCTTCGTGCTCGAGGACAACTGCCGCACCCCCTCGGGCGTGAGCTACATGCTCGAGAACCGCGAGATCATGATGCGGATGTTCCCCGAGTTGTTCCGCTCGGCCCGCATCGCCCCCGTCGACGACTATCCCGAGCGGCTGCGCCGGACGCTGGCCTCGGTCGCGCCGGCGAAATGCGATGGGGATCCGACGGTGGTCCTGCTGTCGCCGGGCTCGTTCAACAGCGCCTATTACGAGCACTCCTTCCTCGCCGACCAGATGGGCATCGAGCTGGTCGAGGGCCAGGACCTGTTCGTTCAGGGCGATTTCGTCTGGATGCGCACGACGCAGGGCCCGAAGCGGGTCGACGTGATCTATCGCCGGATCGACGACGCCTTCCTCGACCCGCTGTGCTTCCGCCCCGACTCCATGCTGGGCGTGCCCGGGCTGATGAACGTCTACCGTTCGGGGGGCGTGGCCATCTGCTCGGCACCGGGATCGGGCGTGGCGGACGACAAGGCGGTCTACACCTTCGTCCCGGACATGATCCGCTTCTACCTGGGCGAGCAGCCGATCCTGAAGAACGTCCAGACCTGGAAATGCGCCAAGCCGGACGACCGCAAATTCGTGCTGGAGAACCTGCACGAGCTGGTGGTCAAGGAGGTCCACGGCTCGGGCGGCTACGGCATGCTGGTCGGGCCCGCCTCCACCAAGGAGCAGATCGCGGCCTACGCCGAGCGGATCAAGGCGGCGCCGGACGATTTCATCGCCCAGCCGACGCTGTCGCTTTCCACCGTCCCGACCTTCGTGGACAGCGGCCTCGCGCCGCGGCACGTGGACCTGCGCCCCTATTGCCTGGTGGGCCGCGAGGTGCATCTCTGCCCCGGCGGCCTGACGCGGGTGGCCATGCGCGAGGGATCGCTCGTGGTGAACTCGTCCCAGGGCGGGGGCGTCAAGGACACTTGGGTATTGGCCGATTGACATGCTGAGCCGCACCGCCGAGAATCTCTACTGGCTCGCCCGCTACATGGAGCGGGCCGAGACCATGGCGCGCCTGCTGGAAGTGGGCTACCGGATGGCGATGATGCCCTCCACCGCCGAGGGCTATCGCAACGAATGGGCCTCGCTGATCCAGGCTGCGGGCGCCGCCCAGGGCTTCGCCGCCAAGTTCGGCGAGGAGGCCCGCCAGCGCGACGTCGAGACCTGGCTGTTCTTCGACCGGGAGAACCCGTCGAGCGTCGTCTCCTGCATCGAGCAGGCCCGCAACAACGGCCGGGCCGTGCGCACCGCGCTCACCACCGAGATGTGGGACGCGCTGAACGGCGCCTATCTCGAGCTCGCCTCGATCGAGCGCGAGCCGCGGGTCGACGCGCTGTTGCCGAAGATCTGCGACTGGACCAAGCGCCAGGGCTCGCAGCTGCGCGGGGCGACCGAGTCCACCCATCTGCAGAACGACGGCTACGATTTCGTCAATCTAGGCTATTACCTGGAGCGGGGCGACAACACCGCGCGGCTTCTGGACGTGAAGTATTACGTCCTGCTGCCGACCACCGACATGGTGGGCGGGAGCGTCGACACCTATCAGTGGACGACCCTGCTGCGGGCGCTGTCGGCGTTCCGGGCGTTCCACTGGTCCTATGGCGGGGAATACGCCCCCCGCAAGATCGCCCATTTCCTCATCCTCAACGGGGCCTGCCCGCGGTCGCTGCTGCATTGCGCCTCCAAGGTGGGCGCGCACCTCGACCGGCTGAGCAGCGCCTACGGCAAGGGCGCCCCCGCCCACGAGGGGGTGCGGGAAATCCTCGGCGAACTTTCCACGGCGGACGTGGAGGACGTCATCGGCGAGGGGCTGCACGAGTTCCTGACCCGCTTCATCAACCGCAACGCGGCCCTCGGCCAACAGGTCGCCGACGCCTATCTGTTCGGGCCCCAGTGATGCGCATCCGGATCCGCCACCGCACCACCTACGCCTTCGAAGCGCCGATGCGCTGGATCACCCAGAGCCATCGGCTGACGCCTTCGGTCTGCGCCGGCCAGCGGGTGCTCGACTGGTCCGTCACCGCCGAGGGCGCGACCTTCGGCGCGTCCTTCATCGACGGCGGCGGCGACGAGATCCGCACCATGACCATCGCCGGCCCGGTCGGGCAGGTCTCGGTGCTGGTGGAGGGGACCGTGGAGACCACGGACACCGCCGGCGTGCTGCGCGACCACCGGGAGATCATCGCCCCGATCGTCTACCTGGTGACGACGGCGGCGATCCGGCCGGGCCCGGCGCTGGTCGCGCTGAAGGAGGCGGCGCTCGCCGGGCACGACCTCTCGGACTCCCTGGGCGCGGCGCATCGCCTGTCGGCGGCGGTCGCCGACGCCATCGCCTACGTCCCCGGCGCGACGCATGCCCACACCACCGCCGCCGAGGCGCTGGAACAGGGCGAGGGCGTCTGCCAGGACCATGCCCATGCGCTGATCGCCCTCGCCCATCTGGCGGGCTTGCCGGCGCGCTATGTCGTCGGGTATCTGCTGTCCCGGGATGAGGGCGCGCACGAGGAGGCGAGCCACGCCTGGACCGAGATCCACCTGCCCGGCCTCGGCTGGGTCGGCTTCGATCCGGCCAATCGCTGCTGCCCGGACGACCGCTACGTGCGGCTCGGCTCGGGCCGCGACGCGCGGGACGCGGCGCCGATCCGCGGCGTGTCCCGGGGCGGGGCCGGCGAGGCGATCGAGGTCGCCGTCGAGGTTTGGGACGCGGCGCGCAAGCAGTCCCAGCAATAAAGGGGCCTTGGGCCATGACCTATTGCGTCGGTCTCCTCCTCGACGAGGGGATCGTGATGATGGCGGACACCCGGACCAACGCCGGGATCGACAACATCTCCACCTTTCGAAAGATGTTCATCTTCGAGAACCCCGGCGAGCGGGTGATCGTGCTGATGACCTCCGGCAACCTGTCGATCACCCAGACGGTGATCGCCAAGCTCAGCCACGACATCCAGCGTGAAGGGGCGACGCCGCAGACCTCGATCATGCTGGCCGAGACCATGCTCGACGTGGCCGAGATCGTCGGCTCGACGCTCTACGACGTGTCGATGGGCGTGCGCGAGCGGATGCGCAAGATGGACCAGGACAGTTCCCCCTCCGCCAACATGATCGTCGGCGGCCAGCGGCGGGGCGGCAAGATGCGGCTGTTCCACATCTACCGCGAGGGGAATTTCATCGCGGCGACGGAGGACACGCCCTATCTCCAGATCGGCGAGTTCAAGTACGGCAAGCCGATCCTCGACCGGGTGGTGCGTCCCGAGACTTCGCTGGAGGAGGGACGCAAGGTCGCGCTCCTGTCGATGGACTCGACCATGCGCTCGAACCTCTCCGTGGGGATGCCGCTCGACCTCGCGATCATCCCGCGGGACGCCTACCGGATCGGCCGGCGGGAGCGGTTCGAACCCGGCGACCCGACGTTTTCCGCCATGTCGGAGGCCTGGAGCCGGGTCCTGCGCGAGGGCTTCGCCAACATGGCGACGGGCCCGGCGCTGGCCGTCGGGGACTGATCGCGGAACGCCGACGCCGCTTTCGCATCGCGCTTGCCGCAGGGGAAGCCTTGTGTCATGATTCCGTCGCCTGAACGGGGCGCCGTTTCGCCGGAGCATTGACCGGCGCGCCGCCCCGCTTTCGAAGGTCGCGCATTTCCGCCGGCCGACGCCTGCGCCTTTCCCGATCATCCTCCAAGCCTGCGCCTTCCTGTCGCCGGACCGCACGGATCGCGACCCATTCCGAACCCGCAGCGGATGCGGGCCTGCAACGGTCCCGCCCGGCCAGGCTGTCCCCTTTCGTATCTACCGGAGTGACATGATGGCCGTGACCGTGAACGCCCCCCTCGCCTGGGAACAGGCCGCCGGGGATGACGCCGCCATGCTGGACGATCTCCAGCCCAATATCCTCAAGGGCCACGCCCGCGATTTCCTCACCCTCATCTTCCTCCGCTTCGGCGACGACCCGGACGAGGCGAACGACCTTCTCCACGGCCTCGCCGGCCTGATGAAATCGGCCCGCGACCATCTGAGGGAGGTGAAGGCGTTCAAGGCCTCGGGCCAGCCCGGCAGCGCCTATGTGGGCCTCGGCCTGACGGCGGCGGGCTACGCCGCGCTCGGCGTGCCCGAGGCGCGGCGGCCGGCGGATCCGTCGTTCCGCGGCGGCATGAGGAACGCCGACCTCAACGACGACCCGAGCCTGTGGGAGCCGACCTTCGCCGAGCCGATCCATGCGGTCGTGCTGGTCGGGGACGCGACGCCTGCGCGCCATGACGGCGCCCTCGCCCAGGCGCGCGCCCTGATCGCGGCGCATCCGGGGGTGGGCGTGGCGGGGGAGCAGGCGGGCCTCGGCCTGCATAACGCCAACGGCGACGGCATCGAGCATTTCGGCTATGTGGACGGCCGCAGCCAGCCGCTGTTTCTGGCCGAGGACATCGAGGACGAGCGGCTGCATGGGGACGGCGCCAGCGCCTGGGACCCCGCCTTCGCCCTCGACCGGGTGATCGTCCCCGACCCGGCGGCGCCCGGAAACGGCACGGCCTTCGGAAGCTATTTCATCTACCGCAAGCTCGAGCAGGACGTGCAGGCGTTCAAGCGGAGCGAGGAAAAGCTCGCCGCCGACCTCAAGCTCAACGACCGGGAGCGCGCCGGGGCGATGATCGTCGGACGCTTCGAGGACGGCACGCCGCTGACGCTGCAATCCGCCGAGGGCGACCACAACCCCGTGCCCAACGATTTCAACTATGACAGCGATGGCGACGGCGGCAAATGCCCGTTCTTTGGCCATATCCGCAAGCTCAACCCCCGCGGCTCCGGCGGGTTCGAGCCCCAAGAGGAGGAGCGGCGGCACATCATGGCCCGGCGTGGCCAGACCTACGGAATGCGGGCGGACGACCCCAACGACGGCCGGATCGACACCAAGCCCTCGGGCGGCGTCGGCCTGCTGTTCATGGCCTTCAACGCCGACATCGGCGCGCAGTTCGAGTTCACCCAGGCCGTCTGGGCGAACAACCCCCGCTTTCCGCGCACGCCAGGCGGCGTGGCGGCGCCCGGCGTCGACCTGGTGATCGGCCAGACGCCGAACGGCGGTCCGCGGCCCGAGGTGGAGGCGCCGCTGGCCTGGGGGGCGGATCGCAAGACGCCCTCGGCCTTCGCCGCGGCCCCGGCGCCGGAGCAGGCGGTCACCCTGCGCGGGGGCGAGTATTTCTTCATGCCCGCCCTGTCCTTCCTGCGCGGGGAGGCGGCTTCGGCGATGTGCTGAAGGCGAGGCCCCAGGCCGCGGAACGCGCCGCGCCTCAGTCCTCCCGCCGGCTGCGCAGGTCGCGCAGCCGGTCGCGGAGCCGGCCTTCCGCCCCGCGGTCGGTGGGGGCGTAGAACTGCTCCCGCTCCATGCCGTCGGGAAAGTAGTCCTGGCCGGAAAAGGCCTCGGGCGTGTCGTGGTCGTAGACGTAGCCCGCGCCGTAACCCTCCTCCTTCATCAGCCGGGTCGGGGCGTTCAGGATGTGCTTGGGCGGCGGCAGGGAGCCGGTGCGCTTGGCCGCGCGCCGGGCCGCGCCCCAGGCCTTGTATCCGGCGTTGGATTTGGGCGCGAGCGCCAGGGCGATCACCGCCTGGGCCAGCGCCAGCTCGCCCTCGGGCGAGCCCAGCCGCTCGTAGGTCTCCCAGGCGGCGAGGCAGTGCTGCACCGCCCAGGGATCGGCCTGGCCGATGTCCTCGATCGCCATGCGGGTGATCCGCCGGGCGAGGTAGCGCGGGTCCTCGCCCCCCTCGATCATCCGGGCGAGCCAGTAGAGGCTGGCGTCGGGATCCGAGCCGCGGACGGATTTGTGCAGGGCGGATATCAGGTTGTAGTGGCTGTCGCCCGACTTGTCGAAGACCGGCGCCCGGCGGGTGACGCGGCGCTGCAGCCCGGCCTCGTCCAGGGTCTCGCGCTCGGCCGAGACCTGCTCGACCAGGTTGAGGAGCGCCCGGCCGTCCCCGTCCGCCATGCCGATCATCAGCGCCCGCGCCCCGGGGGTGAGAGGGAGCAGGCGGCCGAGCTCCGCCTCGGCCCGGGCGGCGAGCGCGGCGAGCGCCGCCTCGTCCAGCCGGTCGAGGGTCAGGACCTGGGCGCGAGACAGAAGCGCGGCGTTGAGCTCGAAGGATGGGTTCTCGGTGGTGGCGCCGACCAGAACGATCACCCCAGCCTCCATCAGCGGCAGGAAGGCGTCCTGCTGCGCGCGGTTGAAGCGGTGGATCTCGTCGACGAAGAGCAGCGTCCCCTGCCCGTTCTGGTGACGCAGGCGGGCGGCCTCGAAGATCTTCTTGAGGTCGGCGACCCCGGTGAAGATCGCGCTGATCTGCACGAAGGCGAGGTCGGTCGCCTCGGCCAGCAGCCGGGCGATGGTGGTCTTGCCCACCCCCGGGGGCCCCCAGAAGACGATGGAGGGGAGCACCTTTTCCGCCAGCATCCGCGTCAGCGCCCCCTCGGGGCCGAGCAGACGGTCCTGGCCCACCACCTCCGCAATGCGGGTCGGCCGTAGCCGGTCGGCCAGCGGCCGCGGCCCTTCCTTGCGCCGGCGGGGAGACCGGGCGGGATCGGGCTCTGGGGCGTCCTCAGGACGGGGGTCGAACAGGTCTGCCATGGCGGGGGCACCTTACGCCCAGCGGGAGGCGCGAAAAACCCCGCATCCAACCGATTGTCGTCGCAGGGCGGGGCGGCCATATGAGGCGCAGCAAGCAGTTGAGGACAGCCGTGGCGTCAGACTTTCAGGCGGATATAGACGCCATCGCAGGGATCGACGCGGCGCGCAAGATCCTCGACGTGGCGGCGCGGATGACCGGCATGGGCTGGACCTGCATCGCGCGCGTCACCGAGGACCGCTGGGTCAACTGCATGACCTGGGACCGGCTGGGCTGGAACTTGCAGCCCGGGGCCGAGATCGACATCGCCCATACGGTCTGCGACCGTCTGCGCCGCACCCGGGAGCCGGTGGTGATCGACGAGGTCGCCCGGGACCCGGAATGGGCGGACCATTTCATCCCGGCCAAGTTCGGCTTCCAGAGCTATATCTCCGTGCCGATCCTGCGCAGCGACGGCTCGTTCTTCGGCACGCTCTGCGCGCTCGATCCCGAGCCGCGCAAGGTGGACCGGCCGGAGATCCGGCAGATGTTCCACCTTTTCGCCGAGCTGATCGCCCAACACCTGGACGTCATCGAGCGGGCCAGGGGGGTAGAGCAGGCGCTGGAGGCGGAACGGCGGGAGGCGGAGCTGCGCGAGCAGTTCATCGCCGTGCTGGGCCACGACCTGCGCAGCCCCCTTGCGGGCATCGTCTCGGGGGCGCGTGTGCTGGGGCGGATGGGCCTCGAGGCCTCCGCGGCGCGCACGGCGCACCTCATCCAGGCGAGCGCCATGCGGGCGGCGACGCTGGTCGACAACCTGCTCGACTTCGCCCGCGGGCGGCTCGGCGGCGGCGTGCCGATCGCCCTCGACCCGCAGGCGGCGCTGAAGCCCATCCTTGAGACGGTGATCGCCGAGCAGGAAGGGGCCGCCGAACGGGCGATCGAGGCGGACCTCGCCTTCGAGGACCCGATCCCCTGCGACCCGGACCGGCTGGGCCAGCTCTTCGCCAACCTGCTCGGCAACGCCGTCGCCCATGGCGCCCCGGACGGACCCATCCGGGTCGGGGCGGAGACGCGCGGCGCCCTGTTCGAACTCTGGGTGTCGAACCCGGGCGCGCCGATCCCGGCGGAGCGGGTCGGGGCGCTGTTCAAGCCCTTCGTGCGCGACAGCCAGGGCAAGGGCCTGGGGCTCGGCCTCTACATCGCCAGCCAGATCGCCGAGGCCCATGGCGGGGCGATCACGGTGGCCTCCGGGCCGGTCGAGACCCGCTTCACCTTCGCCATGCCCCTGACATGAAAACGGCGGGCCCAGGGCCCGCCGCATGAAGCCTTGCCGGCCACGCCGCGCTCACTCGGCGGCGGCTTCCTCGGCGGCCAGACGGGCCTTGTCGCCGGCGCCCTTGGCGGCGGCGTCGCGATCCACCAGCTCGATGATCGCCATCGGGGCGGCGTCGCCGTAGCGGAAGCCAGCCTTCAGCACGCGGGTGTAGCCGCCCTTGCGCTCCGCATAGCGCGGGCCGAGCACGGCGAAAAGCTTCGCCACCGCGGCGTCCTGCTTCAGCTCGGACGAGGCGATGCGGCGGGCGTGCAGATCGCCCCGCTTGCCCAGGGTGATGATCTTGTCGGCGATCCGCTTCAGCTCTTTCGCCTTGGGCAGGGTCGTCTTGATCTGCTCGTGCTCGATCAGCGACGAAACCATGTTGGCGAACATCGCCTTGCGGTGCTCGTGGGTGCGGTTGAGCTTGCGGTAGCCATTGCCGTGGCGCATGTCGGTCTCCTATTCGGTTGTGCTTTGTCCGGCGGCCCTGCGTCGGGGCCGCGCTCCTTGGGGCGGGATGCCCGGGATCGGAGAGGGCGCCGAAGCGCCCTCCCCGCGTGAGATCAGAGCTGGTCCTCGTACTTCTTGGCCAGTTCCTCGATGTTCTCGGGCGGCCAGTCGACGATGTCCATGCCAAGATGCAGGCCCATGCCGGTCAGCACTTCCTTGATCTCGTTCAGCGACTTGCGGCCGAAGTTCGGGGTGCGGAGCATCTCGGCTTCGGTCTTCTGGATCAGGTCGCCGATGTAGACGATGTTGTCGTTCTTCAGGCAGTTGGCCGAGCGCACGCTGAGCTCCAGCTCGTCGACCTTCTTGAGCAGCAGCGGGTTGAACTCGAGATCGTCGTCCTCGGCCGCGCGATGGGTCGAGTCCGGCTCCTCGAAGTTCACGAAGACCGAGAGCTGGTCCTGAAGGATGCGCGCCGCATAGGCGATCGCGTCCTCGGGCCGCACCGAACCGTCGGTCTCGAGCGTCAGCGTCAGCTTGTCGTAGTCGAGCACCTGGCCCTCGCGGGTCGGCTCGACCTTGTAGCTCACCTTCTTGATCGGCGAGAACAGCGCGTCGACCGAGATGAGGCCGATGGGCGCATCCTCAGGCCGGTTCTTGTCGGCGGCGACGTAGCCTTTGCCCTGCTCGACGGTCAGCTCCATGTAGACGGAGGCGCCGTCGTCGAGGTGGCAGATCACGTGGTCGCGGTTGAGGATCTCGATGCCGTTCGACTCCGAGATGTCGCCGGCCGTCACCACGCCCGGGCCCGTCGCCCGGATCTCGACCCGCTTCGGCCCCTCGACCTCCATCTTGATCGAGACGCCCTTGAGGTTCAGCACGATGTCGGTGACGTCCTCGCGGACGCCCGGCACGGACGAGAATTCATGCAGGACGCCGTCGATGCGCACGGAGGTGATGGCCGCGCCTTGGAGCGAGGACATCAGCACCCGGCGCAGGGCGTTGCCGAGCGTCAGGCCGAAGCCCCGCTCCAGCGGTTCGGCGATGGCGGTCGCCTGACGGTGGACGTCGGCCCCGGGACGGACTTCGAGGGCCGTCGGCCGGATCAGCTCCTGCCAGTTCTTGTGGATCATCAAGCCAGGGTCCTCCATTCCTGTCCCAGGGCCCGATCCTGGGCCCGGAACTCCCGAGGGTAAGCAATACGAGGACCGCCCTCGGCGCGCGGCCGGGCGGTCCTCGAAGTTCGGCGCGTCAGACGCGGCGGCGCTTCGGCGGGCGGCAGCCGTTGTGCGCGATGGGGGTCACGTCGCGGATCGCGGTGATCTGGAACCCGACGGCGCCGAGGGCGCGCAGGGCGCTTTCCCGGCCCGAGCCGGGGCCCTGGACCTCGACCTCGAGGGTCCGCACCCCGTGTTCCTGCGCCTTGCGGCCCGCGTCCTCGGCGGCCATCTGGGCGGCGTAGGGGGTCGACTTGCGCGACCCCTTGAAGCCCATGGCGCCGGCCGACGACCAGGCGATCGCGTTGCCCTGGGCGTCGGCGATCAGGATCTTGGTGTTGTTGAAGCTGGCGTTGACGTGGCAGACGCCGGTCGAGATGTTCTTGCGTTCCTTGCGCTTCACGCGCGCCTTCTCGCGAGCCATAGTCCGGCCTCCTTACTTCTTCTTGCCGGCGATGGCCTTCGCGGGGCCTTTGCGGGTGCGGGCGTTGGTATGGGTCCGCTGGCCGCGCACGGGGAGGCCGCGGCGATGCCGCAGGCCGCGGTAGCAGCCGAGATCCATCAGCCGCTTGATGTTCATCGAGGTCTCGCGCCGCAGGTCGCCCTCGACCGTCAGATTGGCGTCGATGTATTCGCGGATCTTCAGCACTTCGGCGTCGGTCAGGTCGTTGACCCGACGGCTGGGCGCGATGTCCAGCGCCGCGATCAGCTCATCCGCCGAGGTCCTGCCGATGCCGTGGATATAGGTGAGCGCGATCGCCACCCGCTTGTTCGTAGGAATGTTTACGCCCGCTATGCGCGCCAAGGCTCTTGCTCCGTTCCTCGGGCCGGGCCGCCGCCCGACCAATCGATATAGTCATAGCCCGCCGATAGCCTTCGGCAGGCTTGCGATACCCATCTCCCTGGGCCCAGACATCCCGCGTCCCCGAGGTGAAATGGAAGGGAACGACTCTCTTGCGAGAGAGCGCGGAGTATAGGAATCGCCAGGACCGCGTCAAGACCGGAACGTCGGCGCGGCCAGAACCGGCGCCGACGCTCCTGACAGGTCAGTTCAGCGCGCTCTCGATGGCGGCGGTGACGTCGTCCATGGCCGCCGCGCCATCCACCGTCTTGAGCTTGCCGGTGCCGCGATAGTAGTCGATCAGCGGCGCGGTTTCCGCATGATAGACCGCAAGCCGCTTCTTCAGGGTCTCGGCGTTGTCGTCGGCGCGGGCGCCGCCGTTTTCGGCGGCCCGGGTCTGGATGCGGCCGACGAGCAGCTCGTCGGGCACGTTCATCTCGACCACCGCGTGGAGCTCCATGCCCTTGTCGGCGAGCAGCTTGTCCAGCGCCTCGGCCTGGGCGGTGGTGCGGGGGAAACCGTCGAAGATCACGCCCGCCTTGGCGTCGGGCTGGTCCAGCCGATCGGACACCACGCCGATGACGATGTCATCGGAAACGAGCTGGCCCGCCTCCATCACCGCCTTGGCCTTGAGCCCGACCTCGGAGCCGGCCTTGACCGCCGCGCGCAGCATGTCCCCGGTGGACAGCTGCAGCAGGCCCTTGCGCTCGACCAGGCGCAGAGCCTGGGTTCCCTTTCCCGCGCCCGGCGGTCCGAGAAGGATGATGTTCATCGGCGTGGTTTGCTCCCTCGTTGTTTGCTGCGCAGGCGCGACCGCTCGATCAGCCCTTCGTACTGATGGGCCAGCATGTGGGACTGGACCTGAGTGATCGTGTCCATCGTTACCGAGACGACGATGAGGAGGGAAGTGCCGCCAAAGTAGAATGGAATGGAGAATTCGGAGATCAGAATCTCGGGCAGCAGGCAGACCGCCGCCAGATAGGCCGCGCCGATCACCAGGATGCGCGACACCACGTAGTCGAGATATTCGATGGTCTTCTGGCCGGGCCGGATGCCGGGGATGAACCCGCCCTGCTTCTTGAGGTTATCCGCCACGTCGTCCGACTTGAAGGCGACGTTCGCGGTGTAGAAATAGGTGAAGAACACGATCAGCCCGCCGAAGAGCAGCATCTGCAGGGGCTGGCCGCGGCCGAGATAGGCGGCGACGTAGTCGCCCCAACCGCCCGCGCCGGTGCCCGAGAAGGTGGTGATCGTGGCCGGCAGCAGCAGCAGCGACGAGGCGAAGATCGCCGGAATCACGCCCGCGGGGTTCACCTTGATCGGCAGGTGCGACGACTCGCCGCCGTAGATCTTCATCCCCACCTGGCGCTTGGGGTACTGGATGTGGATCTTGCGCAGCGCCCGCTCCATGAAGACCACGAAGGCGACCACGGCGATCATCATGAGGAGGATGCCGATGATGACCGCGGGGCTGAGCGCGCCGGTGCGGCCCTGGGTCAGGAACTGGGCCAGGGCGGCGGGCAGCTCTGCGACGATGCCGACGAAGATGATGAGCGAGGTGCCGTTGCCGATCCCGCGCGAGGTGATCTGCTCGCCGATCCACATCAGGAACATGGTGCCGCCGACCAGGGTGATGATGACCCCGATGCGGAAGAACCAGCCCGGATCATGGGCCATGCCTTCGGCCTCGAGCCCAAGGGCGAGGCCATAGGCTTGGAAGGTGGCGAGGAAGACCGTGCCGTAGCGGGTGTACTGGTTGATCTTCTTGCGCCCCGCCTCGCCTTCCTTCTTGAGGGCGGCGAGCGAGGGGACCATGGCCGTCATCAGCTGGACGATGATCGAGGCCGAGATATAGGGCATGATCCCGAGGGCGAAGATCGCCATGCGCCCGACCGCGCCGCCGGTGAACATGTTGAGCATGCCCCCGATGCCCGCGCCCTGCTGGTCGAAGAACTGCTGGAGCCGCGCGGCGTCGATGCCGGGGACGGGAATGTAGGTGCCGATCCGATAGACGATCAGCAGGCCGATCGCGAAGAAGATGCGGCTCTGAAGTTCCTTGGCCTTGCCGAAGGTGCTCCAACTCAGGTTGGAGGCCATCTGTTCCGCTGCCGACGCCATGGAGGCCCCTTCTCAGGACGGCGCCGCCGGGCCGGTTTTCCCGATCCGACGGCGCGAAAACATGCAACCGTTTAAGCCCTGGGCCCGAAGGCCACAAGGCTCTTCCCGCTCATTCCGCGGCGGCGGGCTCCGTCGCGCCGGTCACGGTCAGCGCGCCGCCGGCCTTCTCCAGCGCGGCGACGGCCGAGGCGGAGGCGCCGGTGACGGTCAGCCGCAGGGCCGCGGTGATCTCGCCCTTGGCCAGGACCCGGACGCCGTCGAGCTTGCGCCGCACCACGCCGGCCGCGACCAGCGCGTCCTCGGTGATCTCGGCGGAGAGGTCGAGCTTGCCCGCGTCGACGAACTTCTGCAGCAGGCCGAGGTTGACCACCGCGAAGGCCTTGCGGTTCGGCTTGGTGAAGCCGCGCTTGGGCAGGCGCATGTAGAGCGGCATCTGGCCGCCCTCGTAGGCGTTGATGGCGACGCCCGAGCGGGACTTCTGGCCCTTGATGCCGCGGCCGGCGGTCTTGCCCTTGCCCGAGCCGGGGCCGCGGGCGACGCGCTTGCGGGACTTGGTGGCGCCGGGATTGTCCCGGAGTTCGTTCAGCTTCATGTCGCTTCTCCTGGCCGGAATCGCCCCCGAGCGACGAAGCGGGGCGAACACGGCGTGTCACGGCGCGACTCCCAGCGAGTCGCGCGAGGGGCACATAGGCGAAACCGGGGGCCGAGCGCAAGATACGCCGCCGTCTCCCCCCCCGGGGACGGGCCCAGTCCAGATCGGCGACGGCGGCCCTCGCCGCCCCGCTCCGCGCCGTCGGCGGCCGTCCCTCCGGCGCGACGCTCCCCCTGCTCGCGCCACAATCCCCAGGCTCCCCGCCCTGCAGACCCTGCGCCGCGTTGCCGGCCTGCACGCCAAAGCGGTAGGCTCCGCTCGTCCTGGCTGCAGGACGTCAAGCCCCGGGGAGGGGGAGAATGGATTTCCTGACGGTGCTCTTTGCGCTCTGCCTGCTGATGTTCGTGGCCTATCGCGGCTTCAGCGTCATCCTCTTCGCGCCGATCGCCGCCCTGCTGGCGGTGTTGCTGACCCAGCCCTCGGCGGTGCCGCCGATGTTCACCGGGGTCTTCATGGACAAGATGGCCGGGTTCATCCGGCTCTATTTCCCCGTCTTCCTGCTCGGGGCGGTCTTCGGCAAGGTGATCGAGCTCTCCGGCTTCTCCAAGGCCATCGTGCGGGCGGTGATCGGCATCGTCGGGGCCCAGCGGGCGATGCTGTCGATCGTGCTGGTCTGCGCGATCCTGACCTATGGCGGCGTGTCGCTCTTCGTCGTGGTCTTCGCGGTCTATCCCTTCGCTGCCGAGATGTTCCGCTCCAGCGACATCCCAAAGCGGCTGATCCCGGGGACGGTGGCGCTCGGGGCCTTCTCCTTCACCATGGACGCCCTGCCCGGCACGCCGCAGATCCAGAACATCATTCCCACCACCTTCTTCGGCACCACCACCTGGGCGGCGCCGGCGCTCGGGGTGATCGGCTCGATCTTTATCTTCACCCTCGGCATGGCCTACCTGGAATGGCGTCGGCGCAGCGCCCAGGCCCGGGGCGAGGGCTATGGCGCGGGCCATACGAACGAGCCCGAGCCGATCTCCGAGGAAGGTCTGCCGAACGCCTGGATCGCCATCGCGCCGCTGGTGGTGGTGGGGGTGATGAACAAGGTCCTGACCCTGGCGATTCCGGCCGCCTATGGCGAGACCCATGAGACGACCCTCGCCATGGCGCATCCGCTGGTCACGCAGGTGGGGCCGATCACGGCGATCTGGGCGGTGATGGGGGCGCTGATCCTCGGCATCCTGACCGTGCTCGCCTTCGCCTGGCGCACGGTGGCGGCGCGCTTCGCCGAAGGGACCAAGGCGGCGGTGGGGGGCTCGCTGCTGGCCTCCATGAACACAGCCTCGGAATACGGCTTCGGCGGGGTGATCGCCTCGCTCCCGGGCTTCCTCGTCATCGCCGGCGCACTGCAGGCGATCCCGGACGCGCTGGTCAAGACGGCGGTCACGGTGAGCGTGCTCGCCGGGATCACCGGCTCGGCCTCGGGCGGGCTCAGCATCGCGCTCGCGGCGATGGCCGACCAGTTCAAGGCGGCGGCCGAGGCGGCGAACATCCCCTTCGAGGTGCTGCACCGGGTCGCGGCCATGGCGAGCGGCGGCATGGACACCCTGCCCCACAACGGCGCGGTCATCACCCTGCTCGCCGTCACCGGCCTGACCCACCGGCAGTCCTATGGCGACATCTTCGCCATCACGGTGCTGAAGACCCTGGCGGTGTTCTTCGTAATCCTGGTTTACTACGTGACCGGGATCGTATGAGAGAGTCTGGCTCCAAAGGCCGGATCCGACGCACCTTTCCCGAAGAGGCGTCCCCGAACCTGCAGAGGTGAAGCATTGCGTCGCGCAGGTTCGTCGCCCGGAGCGTCAGCGCGCAAGGCGAGGGTGTCGCCGCTCGCGATGGCCGGGCAATCGGGGCGGCGGCCTGACGGGAACGTGCCAACCTGTCAGGGGACAAATCGGCAGCGGCTCACTCGTGCGAGACGCGCGGTCAGGAGCCCCCCGCAAACGACAAGGCCGCGGCGGATCTCTCCGCCGCGGCCCTGTCCGAGATCGAAGCCCGCGCTCAGGCGCGCTCTTCGACGATCTTCACCAGATGCGGGATCGAGTTGACCATGCCGCGCACGGCGGGGGTGTCCTCGAGCTCGCGGGTCTTGTGCATCTTGTTCAGCCCCAGACCGATCAGGGTCTGGCGCTGCACCTGGGGCCGGCGGATCGGCGAGCCGATCTGCTTCACGATGATGGTCGCCATAGGATCAGGCCTCCGCGGCTTCGGCCGGCGCGGCGTCGTTGCGCGGCAGGATGTCGGAGACCTTCTTGCCGCGGCGCTGCGCCACCATCCGGGGGCTGATCTGGCGCTGCAGACCGTCGATCGTCGCCCGGATCATGTTGTAGGGGTTCTGCGAGCCCAGCGACTTCGAGACGACGTCATGGACGCCGAGCATCTCGAAGACCGCGCGCATCGGGCCGCCGGCGATGATGCCGGTGCCGGCCGGGGCGGCGCGCATCACGACCTTGCCGGCGCCGTGGCGGCCGTTCATGTCGTGGTGCAGGGTCCGGCCCTCCCGCAGGGGGACGCGGATCATCTGCCGCTTGGCCTGCTCGGTCGCCTTGCGGATCGCCTCCGGCACCTCGCGGGCCTTGCCCTTGCCGTAGCCGACGCGGCCCTTCTGGTCGCCCACGACGACGAGCGCCGCGAAGCCGAAGCGCTTGCCGCCCTTCACCGTCTTGGAGACGCGGTTGATCGCCACCAGCCGATCGGCGAATTCCGGGGTTTCCTCGCGGTCGCGACGATCCCGGCGATTGTCTTCCCTTGCCATTCTCGTCCCTCCGCTCAGAACCGCAGCCCGCCCTCACGGGCGGCGTCGGCGAGCGCCTTCACCTTCCCGTGGAACAGGAAACCGCCGCGGTCGAAATAGACCTCCTCGACCCCGGCCGCCTTGGCGCGGGCCGCGATCTCGGCGCCGATCTTGGCGGCCGCTTCCTTGTTGTTCTTGCCGACGAAGCCCAGGTCCTTCTCCAGGGTCGAGGCGGCGGCCAGGGTCTTGCCCTGGGCGTCGTCGATCAGCTGGACGGAGATGTTCTTCGAAGACCGATGGACGCTCAGCCGGGGCCGGCCGTTCGCCATCGCCTTGATCTTGTTCCGGACGCGCACACGACGCTTCTGGAACAGTTCACGCTTACTGTTCGCCATGATGTGCGTTCCTTACTTCTTCTTGCCTTCCTTGCGGAAGATGAACTCGCCCTTGTACTTGATGCCCTTGCCCTTGTAGGGCTCCGGCTTGCGCCACTCGCGGATGTTCGCTGCGACCTGGCCGACGAGCTGCTGATCGATGCCCTCGACGATGATCTCGGTGGGCTTCGGGGTCGTGACGGTCACGCCCTCCGGCACGTCGAAATCCACGTCGTGGCTGTAGCCCAGCGACAGCTTCAGCACCTTGCCCTGCGCCGCGGCGCGGTAGCCCACGCCCGTCAGCTCCATCTCCTTCTTGAAGCCGGAGGTGACGCCGGTGACGAGGTTCGCCACCTGGGTGCGGGACATGCCCCACTGCTGCCGGGCGCGCTTGGACGTGCCCCGCGGGGCGACCTTCACCACGCCCTCGTCGAGGGTGACGGTGACGTCGTCGGTCGCCGTGAAGGAACGCGTTCCCTTCGGCCCCTTGACCTCGATCGCCTGCCCCGAGACCGTGGCGGTCACGCCCTTGGGGAGTTCGATCGGCTTCTTGCCAATACGCGACATCGCCCTCTCCTCAGAACACGGTGCAGAGGACTTCGCCGCCGACATTGGCGGAGCGAGCCTGCGCATCGGACATGACGCCGCGGGGCGTCGAGACGATGGCGACGCCGAGGCCCTGGCGGACCTGGGGCATCTCCTTGACGCCGGTGTAGACGCGGCGGCCCGGGGTCGAGACCCGGCGCAGCTCGCGGATGACCGGCTGGCCGTCGAAGTACTTGAGCGAGATCTCGAGCTCGGGCAGGCCCGCCTCGGACTTCACTTCCTCGAAGCCGCGGATGTAGCCCTCGGACTGCAGCACCTCGAGGACCCACTTGCGGATCTTGGAGGCCGGCGTGCGGACCGTGGACTTGTGCCGCATCTGCGCGTTGCGGATGCGGGTGAGCATATCGCCCAGAGGATCGTTCATGGACATCCCGGACCCTCCCTTACCAGCTCGACTTGACCATGCCCGGGATCTGGCCCGCCGAAGCGAGGTCCCGGAGCGCGATGCGCGACATGCGCAGCTTGCGATAGTAGGCGCGCGGACGCCCCGTCACTTCGCAGCGGTTGTGAAGCCGGGTCGCGGAGGAGTTCCGCGGCAGCTTGGCGAGCGCAAGCGCCGCCTTGAAGCGGTCCTCGCGGCTCTGGGTGTCGTCCTTGGCAACCGCCTTCAGCGCCTCGCGCTTGGCGGCGTACTTCGCCACCAGCTTCTCGCGCTTCTTCTGGCGGTTGATCATGCTGACTTTCGCCATTGTCTCTCTCTCCCGCTCAGGCCGTGAAGGGCATGTTGAAGGCCTTCAGCAGAGCCTTCGCCTCGGCGTCGGTCTTGGCCGTGGTGCAGATCACGATGTCCATGCCCCAGACCTGGTCGATCTTGTCGAAGTTGATCTCGGGGAACACGATGTGCTCCTTCAGACCCATGGCGTAGTTGCCGCGGCTGTCGAAGCTCTTGGGATTCACGCCGCGGAAGTCGCGGACGCGAGGCAGGGCGACCGTGATCAGGCGGTCGAGGAACTCGTACATGCGGGCCCGGCGCAGGGTGACCTTGACGCCGAGCGGCATTTCCTCGCGAACCTTGAAGCCGGCGATCGACTTCTTGGCCTTGGTGATGACCGGCTGCTGGCCGGCGATCATCGTGAGGTCGGCCGCGGCGGAGCGGACCTTCTTGGAGTCCGAGGTCGCCTCGCCCACGCCCATGTTCAGGACGATCTTGTCCAGGCGCGGGATCTGCATGTCGTTCTTGTAGCCGAACTGCTCCTTGAGGGCGGCCCGGATGGTCTCGTCATAGACCGTCTTGAGACGGGGGACGTAGTTGGTCTCGTCGAGCATCAGATCGCCTCCCCGGTGGTCTTGGCGAAGCGCACCTTCTTGTCGCCCTCGATGCGGAAGCCGACGCGGGTCGCCTTGCCGTTGCCGTCCACGAGCGCGAGGTTGGAGATGTCGATCGGCATGTCCTTGGCCACGCGGCCGCCCTGGGACTGCGCCGACTGCTTGGTGTGGCGGATCGCGACGTTGACGCCCGAGACCACGGCCTTGTTGTCGGCGGGGATCACGCGGGTGATCTCGCCCTGACGGCCCTTGTCCTTGCCGGCGATCACGACGACCTTGTCGCCCTTGCGGAGCTTCGCAGCCATCACAGCACCTCCGGCGCGAGGGAGATGATCTTCATGAAGTTCTTCGCGCGCAGCTCGCGCACCACCGGCCCGAAGATGCGGGTGCCGACGGGCTCGCCCTGGTTGTTGAGGATGACGGCCGCGTTCCGGTCGAAGCGGATCGAGGTGCCGTCCTCGCGGCGGACTTCCTTGGCGGTCCGGACGACCACGGCCTTGCGGACGTCGCCCTTCTTCACGCGGCCGCGCGGGATCGCCTCCTTCACCGACACCACGATGATGTCGCCGACGGAAGCGTAGCGCCGATGCGAGCCGCCCAGAACCTTGATGCACTGCACCCGGCGCGCGCCGGAGTTGTCAGCGACATCCAGATTGGTCTGCATCTGGATCATAAGATTACTCCCGACCTGCGGGGACCCCTATGACCGAAGGGCCCCGCGGTTTCGACAAGGGTCGAGGTCACGCCGTGGCGTCGACCAGGACCTCCCAACGCTTGGACTTGGAGATCGGGGCGCATTCCTGGATGCGCACCGTGTCGCCGACCTTGAAGCGGTTCTCCGCGTCATGGGCGCGGTACTTCTTGGACTTGCGGACGGTCTTCTTCAGCACCGGGTGGGTGAAGCGACGCTCGACGAGGACGGTGATCGTCTGCTCGTTCTTGTCGCTGGTCACGGTGCCCTGGAGAATACGCTTGGGCATGTCAGGCTCCCGCCTTTTCGGTCAGACCGGCCGCCGCGGCGGCCTTCTCGTTGAGGATGGTCTTCACCCGCGCGACGTCGCGGCGCACCTTCTCGATGCGGGCGACGCCCTCGAGCTGGCCGGTGGCCTGCTGGAAGCGCAGGTTGAACGCCTCCTTCTTGAGGCTGGCGAGCTGGTCGCGCAGCTGGTCGGGAGTCTTGTCCCGCAGTTCGGCCGCTTTCATGGCCCTATCCTTTTCAACATCGCCAGGGGGCCCCGTTTCGGGTGACCCTGATTCTGGCGGAGGTCAGAGGTGAGCGCGCCGTATAGGCGGAACGGCGCGGAAACACAACCGGCAAATCCGGCCCTCCGCCCTTGCCGGGCGCGCCAGGGACGGGCGGCGGCGGCCCCGCGCGACGGCCAGGCGCCTTGGCGCCTCCTTCGCGCGAATGATAGCCTGCCGGGCCGTCGCGGCGCGGCCCACCCGCGGCCGCGACCCCGTTTCAGGAGAACATCATGACCTCCAGGCCTTGCGCCGCCTCCCGGATCCTCGGCGGCGCATCCCTCCTGTGCCTTGCGATGCTTCAGGCCGGCGCCGCCGCCGCGGCGTCGCAGCCCAACATCGTCTTCATCCTCGCCGACGATCTGGGCTGGGCCGACGTCGGCTTCCACGGATCGGACATCAGGACCCCGACGCTCGACGCCCTCGCCGCCGGCGGGGCGGAGCTGTCGCAGTTCTACGCCCAGCCCATGTGCACCCCCAGCCGCGCGGCGCTGATGACCGGCCGGTATCCCTTCCGCTACGGGCTCCAGACCGCCGTCATCCCGTCGGGCGGCCGCTACGGCCTGCCGGCCGACGAGGTCCTGCTGCCCGAGGCGCTCAAGGCGGTCGGCTACGAGACCGCCATCGTCGGCAAGTGGCATCTCGGCCATTACGACGAGGCCTACTGGCCCGGGGCGCGCGGCTTCGACTTCTCCTACGGGCCGCTGATCGGCGAGATCGACCATTTCGAGCACGAGTCCCATGGCGTGCGCGACTGGTACCGCAACGGCGAGGCGGTCGGCGAAGAGGGTTACGACACGACCCTCTTCGCCGACGCCGCTGTGGATTTGATCGAAAGCCACGACACCGACAAGCCGCTGTTCCTCTATCTCGCCTTCACCGCCCCGCACACGCCCTACCAGGCGCCGCAGGAGTATCTCGACCGCTACGCCGACATCGCCGATCCCGCCCGGCGCGCCTACGCCGGCCAGATCACCGCCATGGATGACGCCATCGGCCGGGTGCTGGCGGCGCTGGAAGACAAGGGGATGCGCGACGACACGCTGGTGATGTTCGCCAGCGACAACGGCGGCACCCGCTCGGCGATGTTCGCGGGCGAAGGCGCGGTCTCGGGCGCCCTGCCGCCGGACAACGGCCCCTTCCGCGACGGCAAGGGCTCGGTCTATGAGGGGGGCACGCGGGTCGTGGCGCTCGCCAACTGGCCGGGCGAGATCCCGGTCGGCGGGAACGACGGCATGATGCACATGGTCGATGTCTTCCCCACCCTCGCCGGGCTCGCCGGCACCGCGACGCCCGCCGGCGTGGCGCTCGACGGCCTCGACCTCGGCCCGACCCTGCGCGGCGAGGCACCCTCGCCCCGCACCGAGATCGTCTACAACGTGGAGCCCTATCGGGCCGCCTTGCGCGAAGGCGACCGCAAGCTGGTCTGGACCACCTTCCTGCCGCCGCGCTCCGAGCTCTTCGACCTCGCGGCCGATCCCGCCGAGGCGCAGGACCTCGCCGCCGCCAACCCGGCCGAGGTGCAGGCGATGCAGGCGCGCCTCGCCGATCTCGCGACGCAGGCCGCGCCCCCGGCTTTCCTCGGCGAGCTGGTCCGCCTCGGCCTCAGCGCCGCGCCGGACTTCCCCGACCTCGGCGGCAACCTCGACTGACGCGCCGCCCCGCCTCCTCACGGAAAAGGTCCGGCCCTCCGGGGTCGGACCGGACGAAGGGGGTCTCTCTATCGAGACGCCGGGGCTTGAAGCGACAAGGGTCAGTTTGAAACGACAAAGGCCCCGGTCTCCCGGGGCCTTACGTCAACAAAGGTGTCGGCGGATCACCAGTCTTCGCGGGTGACGAACCGGCACTTGATCGGCAGCTTCATCGCCGCGAGGCGCAGGGCCTCCTTGGCGATCTCCTCGCCGACGCCGTCGATCTCGAACATGATCCGGCCCGGCTTGACCTTCGCGGCCCAGAACTCGACGGAGCCCTTGCCCTTGCCCATGCGGACTTCGGTCGGCTTCTTCGAGACCGGCACATCCGGGAAGATGCGGATCCAGACGCGGCCCTGACGCTTCATGTGGCGGGTGAGCGCCCGCCGGGCGGCCTCGATCTGGCGCGCGGTGATGCGCTCCGGCTCGGTCGCCTTGAGGCCGAAATGGCCGAAGTTCAGGTCGGAACCGCCCTTGGCTTCGCCGTGGATGCGGCCCTTGTGCATCTTGCGGAACTTGGTGCGCTTCGGTGAAAGCATCTCTTATCTCTCCCCGGCGTCAGCGCGCGTCGCGGTCGCGATCGCGGTCGCGATCCCGGCCACGCTGCGGGCGCATTCCGCCGCCTTCCTGAAGTTCAGCCTGGCGCCGGTCGCGGGCCTGCGGATCGTGCTCAAGGATCTCGCCCTTGAAGATCCAGACCTTGATCCCGATGATCCCGTAGGCCGTCTTGGCCTCGCCGAGCGCATAGTCGATGTCCGCGCGCAGGGTGTGCAGCGGCACCCGGCCCTCGCGGTACCACTCGGTCCGGGCGATTTCGGCGCCGCCGAGGCGGCCCGCGACGTTGATCCGGATGCCGAGCGCGCCCATGCGCATGGCGTTCTGCACCGCCCGCTTCATCGCGCGGCGGAAGCTGACCCGGCGCTCGAGCTGCTGGGCCACGTTCTCGGCCACCAGGGCGGCGTCGATCTCGGGCTTGCGGACCTCGACGATGTTGAGGTGCAGCTCGGACTTGGTGAAGGCCGACAGCTTCTTGCGCAGGACCTCGATGTCCGCGCCCTTCTTGCCGATGATCACGCCGGGACGGGCGGCGTGGATCGTCACCCGGCACTTCTTGTGCGGGCGCTCGATGACCACGCGGCTGATGCCGGCCTGGGCGGCGTTCTTCTTGACGAAGTCGCGGATCGCCAGGTCTTCGTGCAGCAGGTCGCCATAGTCCTTGCCGTCGGCGAACCAGCGGGAGTCCCAGGTGCGGTTGACCTGGAGCCGCAGGCCGATCGGGTTGATCTTCTGTCCCATCAGGCGTTCTCCTCGCTCACCTGCCGCACCTTGATCGTGACCTGGCTGAACGGCTTCAGGATCTTGCCGAAGCGGCCGCGGGCGCGCGGGCGGCCGCGCTTCAGGACCATGTTCTTGCCGACATAGGCCTCCGCGACGATGAGCTCGTCCACGTCCAGGCCGTGGTTGTTCTCGGCGTTGGCGATGGCGGACTGCAGCGTCTTCTTGACGTCCTCGCTCACCCGCTTCTTCGAGAAGGTGAGGTCGGCGAGCGCCTTGTCGACCGGCTTGTTGCGGATGAGCTGAGCGACGAGGTTCAGCTTCTGCGGCGAGGTGCGCAGCATCCGGCTGACGGCCATCGCCTCGTTTTCAGCCACGCGGCGGGGATTCTTCTCCTTGGACATGGCTTACTTCCGCTTCGCTTTCTTGTCGGCCGCGTGCCCGTAATAGGTGCGGGTCGGGCTGTACTCGCCGAACTTCTGGCCGATCATGTCCTCGGAGACCGACACCGGCACGTGCTTCTTGCCGTTGTAGACGCCGAAGGTGAGGCCGACGAACTGCGGCAGGATGGTCGACCGGCGCGACCAGATCTTGATGACTTCGTTGCGGCCCGATTCCCGCGCCTTCTCCGCCTTCTTCAGGACGTAGGAGTCGACGAACGGACCCTTCCACACAGAACGTGCCATTCCCGGGACTCCTTAACGCTTCTTCTTCTGGTGACGCGACCGCAGGATGAACTTGTCCGTGGACTGGTTCTTGCGCGTGCGGGCGCCCTTGGTCGGCTTGCCCCAGGGGGTGACCGGATGACGGCCGCCCGAGGTGCGGCCTTCGCCGCCGCCGTGCGGGTGGTCGATCGGGTTCATGACCACGCCGCGGACCTTGGGCCGGTAGCCGAGCAGGCGCATGCGGCCGGCCTTGCCGAAGTTCTGGTTCGAGTTGTCGGGGTTCGACACCGCGCCCACAGTCGCCATGCATTCCTGGCGCACGAGCCGGAGCTCGCCCGAGGAGAGGCGGATCTGGGCGTAGCCGCCGTCGCGGCCGACGAACTGGGCGTAGGTGCCCGCGGCGCGCGCGATCTGGCCGCCCTTGCCCGGCTTCATCTCCACGTTGTGGACGATGGTGCCGATGGGCATCGCGGCGAAAGGCATCGCGTTGCCCGGCTTGATGTCGGCCTTCTGCGAGGAGACGACCGTGTCGCCCGCCGCCAGACGCTGCGGGGCCAGGATGTAGGCCTGCTCGCCGTCAGCATAGCCGATCAGCGCGATGAAGGCGCTGCGGTTCGGGTCGTATTCGATGCGGATGACCTTGGCCGGGACGTCGAACTTCGTCCGGCGGAAATCCACGATGCGATAAAGCCGCTTCACCCCGCCGCCGCGGCGACGCATGGTGATCCGTCCGGTGTTGTTGCGGCCGCCCTTGCTCGTCAGGCCCTCGGTGAGGGACTTGACCGGACGGCCCTTCCACAGCTCGGAACGGTCGATCAGAACCAGCCCGCGCTGGCCCGGCGTCGTCGGCTTGTACGTTTTCAACGCCATCTTGCTGTCTTCCGTTGTTAGGTCCCGTGTTCAAACGGGTTATTGAAATTTGCTCGCCGCCCTTTGGGGGCGGCGAAACGCGACTCGGATGTCCGAGGGGTGCGGCTCTGTATCAGAGCCCGGTGGTGACGTCGATGGTGTTTCCCTCCACCAGCGTCACGTAGGCCTTCTTGACGTCCTTGCGGCGGCCGGGGCGGCCGCGGAACTTCTTGACCTTGCCCTTGGTCACGGTGGTGTTCACCGCCTTGACCTTGACGTTGAAGAGCTTCTCCACCGCCAGCTTGATCTCGGGCTTGGTCGCGTCGATGTCGACCTCGAAGACCACCGCGCCGGATTCGGACGCGAGCGTCGCCTTCTCGGTGATGATCGGACGCCGGATGACGTCGTAGAGCTCGGGGTTCACGCTCATTTCAGCCGCGCCTCCAGCGCCTCGACGGCGGAGCGGGTCAGAACCAGCGTGTCGCGCCGCAGGATGTCGTAGACGTTGGCGCCGACCGAGGGCAGCACGTCCAAGTCCGCGATGTTGCGCGCGGCCCGGGCGAAGCTCTCGTTGACCTCCGCCCCGTCGATCACCAGCGCACGCTTCCAGCCGAGGTTCTTGACCGCCTGGGCCAGGACCTTGGTCTTGCCATCGGTGATGTCCGCGGCCTCGATGACCACGAGTTCGCCCGCGCCGGCCTTGGCCGATAGGGCGTGCCGCAGGCCGAGCGCCCGGAACTTCTTCGTCAGGTCATGGGCGTGGCTGCGCGGCGTCGGGCCCTTGTAGGTGCCGCCGTGCCGGAAGATCGGCGCCTTGCGGGAGCCGTGGCGCGCGCCGCCGGTGCCCTTCTGGCGATAGATCTTCTTGGTCGAATAGCTCACGTCCGACTTGCCGAGCACGGAGTGCGTGCCCGCCTGGCGCTTGGCGAGCTGCCAGCGCACCACGCGATGCAGGATGTCCGCCCGCGGCTCGAGCCCGAAGATGGCGTCGTCGAGCTCGATCTCCCCGGCCTCGCTCGCGTCGAGCTTGATCACCTGGGTCTTCATTTCTCCTCGCTCCCCTCTTCGGAGGCGTCGCCGGCCGGCTTGTTCGCGGCTTCGGCCTCGGCCGCCACGATCGCCGCCTGCTCGGCCTCGGCCGCCGCGCGCAGGGCCTCGGCTTCCGCCGCCGCCGCTTCCTCGGCCGCCTTGGCCGCGGCCGCAGCCGCCGCTTCCGCCGCCGAGCGCAGCGCCGCCGGCAGGATCACGTTGTCCGGCGTGGCCTTCTTGACCGCGTCCTTGATGGTGACCCAGCCGCCCTTGGACCCCGGAACGGCGCCCTTCACCATGATCAGCCCGCGGTCGGCGTCGGTGCGCACGACCTGCAGGTTCTGGGTGGTGACGCGGACGTCGCCCATGTGGCCGGCCATCTTCTTGCCCTTGAAGATCTTGCCCGGCTCCTGGCACTGGCCGACCGACCCGTGGGAGCGGTGGCTGATCGACACGCCGTGCGACGCCCGAAGGCCGCCGAAGTTGTGCCGCTTCATGCCGCCCGCGAAGCCCTTGCCGATGGTCGTGCCGGCGATGTCCACGAACTGGCCCGCGAAATAGTGGTCCGCGGTGATCTCCTCGCCCACCTCGATCAGGTTCTCGGGCGAGACCCGGAACTCGGCCAGCTTGCGCTTGGGCTCGACCTTCGCCTTGGCGAAATGGCCGCGCATGGGTTCGGTCACGTTCTTGGCCTTGGCCGCGCCCGCGCCGAGCTGGACGGCGGTGTAGCCGTCCCGCTCGCCGGTGCGCTGCGCCACCACCTGAACGTTCTCCATCTGCAGAACGGTGACCGGCACCTGCCGTCCGTCCTCCAGGAAAAGGCGGGTCATCCCCAGCTTTTTTGCGATAACTCCGGAACGCATGTCACGAATTCCTCAGAGCTTGATTTCGACGTCGACGCCGGCGGCGAGGTCGAGCTTCATCAGCGCGTCCACGGTCTGGGGCGTCGGGTCCACGATGTCGAGCAGCCGCTTGTGGGTGCGGATCTCGAACTGCTCCCGGGACTTCTTGTCGATATGCGGACCGCGCAGAACGGTGAACTTCTCGATCTTGTTCGGCAGCGGAATCGGGCCGCGGACCCGGGCGCCGGTGCGCTTGGCCGTGCTGACGATCTCAGCCGTGCTCGCGTCCAGCACCCGGTAGTCGAAGGCCTTGAGCCGGATGCGAATAGTCTGACCTTGCATGAGGCGCCCCCTTGGGCTGGCAGGTGTGAAACGGAATGCGGTCGGGGGCCTGTCCCCCGACCGCCTGGGCAGGGAGCGCCCTTATTCGATGATTTTGGAGACGACGCCGGCTCCGACGGTTCTGCCGCCTTCGCGGATGGCGAAGCGGAGCTTCTCCTCCATGGCGATGGGGGCGATGAGGGTGACCTCGAACTTCAGGTTGTCGCCGGGCATGACCATCTCGGTGCCCGCGGGCAGGGCGACGGTGCCGGTGACGTCCGTGGTCCGGAAGTAGAACTGCGGCCGGTAGTTGGCGAAGAACGGCGTGTGGCGGCCGCCTTCCTCCTTGGTCAGGATGTAGGCCTCGGCCTCGAACTTGGTGTGCGGCTTGACCGAGCCGGGCTTGCAGAGCACCTGGCCGCGCTCGACGCCGTCGCGGTCGACGCCGCGCAGCAGCAGGCCGACGTTGTCGCCCGCCTGGCCCTGGTCGAGCAGCTTGCGGAACATCTCGACGCCGGTGCAGGTCGTCTTCTTGTTCGGCCGGATGCCGACGATCTCGAGCTCCTCGCCCACCTTCACCACGCCGCGCTCGATGCGGCCCGTCGCGACCGTGCCGCGGCCGGAGATCGAGAACACGTCCTCGACCGGCATCAGGAACGGCTGGTCGACCGGGCGCTCGGGGGTCGGGATGTACTCGTCCACCGCCGCGAGCAGCTTGCGCACCGCCTGCTCGCCGATCTCCGGGTCGCGGCCTTCCAGCGCCGCCAGCGCCGAGCCGGTGATGATCGGGATGTCGTCGCCGGGGAACTCGTAGGAGGTCAGCAGCTCGCGCACCTCCATCTCCACCAGCTCCAGCAGCTCGGGGTCGTCCACCTGGTCGACCTTGTTGAGGAAGACCACCATCGCCGGCACGCCCACCTGCTTCGCCAGCAGGATGTGCTCGCGGGTCTGCGGCATCGGGCCGTCGGCGGCCGAGACCACCAGGATCGCCCCGTCCATCTGCGCCGCGCCGGTGATCATGTTCTTGACGTAGTCGGCGTGGCCCGGGCAGTCGACGTGGGCGTAGTGACGGTTCTCCGTCTCGTACTCCACGTGCGCCGTCGAGATCGTGATGCCGCGAGCCCGCTCCTCGGGCGCCGCGTCGATCTGGTCATAGGCCTTGAACTCGCCGAAAAACTTGGTGATCGCCGCCGTCAGCGACGTCTTGCCGTGGTCGACGTGCCCGATCGTCCCCACGTTCACATGCGGCTTGTTCCGCTCAAACTTCGCCTTCGCCATGATGGCCTCCTAGGTCGTGTCGGGGCGGAAAGCCCCGCGGTGTCAGGACGGGGCCGGGCCCCGTGATGTCGGGTGCGGGGCTGCGCCAGCCCCGCCTTGTCTTGCGTCAGGCGAACTTCGCCTGGATCTCGTCCGAGATGTTCTGCGGCACCGGCTCGTAGTGGTCGAACTGCATGGTGAAGTTCGCCCGGCCCGAGGACATCGACCGCAGGGTGTTGATGTAGCCGAACATGTTGGCGAGCGGCACGAAGGCGTTGATCGCCACCGCGTTGCCGCGGGTGTCCTGGCCAGTCACCTGGCCCCGCCGCGAGGTCAGGTCGCCGATGATGCCGCCGGTGTAGTCGTCCGGGGTCACCACCTCGACCTTCATGATCGGCTCGAGCAGCTTCGCGCCGGCCTTCTTCAGGCCCTCGCGCATGGCGGCCCGCGACGCGATCTCGAAGGCGAGAACGCTCGAGTCCACGTCATGGAAGGCGCCGTCGAGCAGCTGCACCTTGAAGTCGATCACCGGGAAGCCCGCCAGCGGACCGGAGTCCATCACCGACTGGATGCCCTTCTCGACGCCCGGGATGTATTCCTTGGGCACCGAGCCGCCGATGATCTTCGACTCGAAGGAATAGCCCTCGCCCGGCTCGGTCGGCAGGATCGACAGCTTCACCCGCGCGAACTGGCCCGAACCGCCGGTCTGCTTCTTGTGGGTGTAGTCGATCTCGGCCGCCTTGGAGATGGTCTCGCGGTAGGCCACCTGCGGCGCGCCGATGTTGGCCTCGACCTTGAACTCCCGGCGGAGCCGGTCGACGAGGATGTCGAGATGGAGCTCGCCCATGCCCTTCATGATGGTCTGGCCGCTCTCGCGGTCGGTCTCCACCCGGAAGGACGGGTCCTCGGCGGCGAGCCGCGCGAGGCCGGCGGCCATCTTTTCCTGGTCGTTCTTGGTCTTGGGCTCGACGGCGATCTCGATCACCGGCTCCGGGAAGGTCATGGTCTCGAGGACCACCGGCTTCGTCGGATCGCAGAGCGTGTCGCCCGTCGTGGTGTCCTTGAGGCCGGCCAGGGCGATGATGTCGCCGGCATAGGCCTCTTCGATCTCCTCGCGGTTGATCGCATGCATCATCATCATGCGGCCGACGCGCTCGCGCTTGCCCTTGGTGGAGTTCATGAGCTGGTCGCCCTTCTTGATCACCCCGGAGTAGATCCGGGTGAAGGTGAGCGAGCCCACGAAGGGGTCGTTCATGATCTTGAAGGCGAGGCCCGAGAAGGGCTGCGCATCGTCGGCGGAGCGGGCGATGTCGCGGGTTTCCGTCTCGTCGCCCGGCGCGAAGCCCATGTAGGGCTTCACGTCCAGGGGGCTCGGCAGGAAATCGATGACGGCGTTCAGCATCGGCTGCACGCCCTTGTTCTTGAAGGCCGAGCCGCAGATCACCGGCACGAACTTCATCTCGAGCGTGCCCTTGCGGATGAGCTTGCGCAGGGTGGCCACGTCGGGCTCCTCGCCCTCGAGGTAGGCCTCCATCGCCGCGTCGTCCATCTCGACGGCCAGCTCGACCATGGTGGCGCGCATCTCGGCGGCCTGGTCGGCCAGCTCGGGACGGATCGCCTGGCGGGTCCAGGTGGCGCCCAGGTCCTCGCCGGTCCAGGTCCACTCTTCCATGGTGATCAGGTCGACATGGCCTTCCAGCGCGGTCTCGGCGCCGATCGGCAGCTGGATCGGACACGGGGTCGCGCCGGTCCGGTCCTTGATCATGCGGACGCAGTTGAAGAAATCCGCGCCGATCTTGTCCATCTTGTTGACGTAGACGATGCGCGGCACGCCATAGCGGTCGGCCTGCCGCCAGACGGTCTCCGTCTGGGGCTCCACGCCCGCGTTGGCGTCCAGCACGCAGACCGCGCCGTCGAGCACGGCGAGCGAGCGCTCGACCTCGATGGTGAAGTCCACGTGGCCGGGGGTGTCGATGATGTTGAAGCGATGCTTCGGACCATCGGGAGTCTTGCCGTCCTCGGTGCGCTCCCAGAAGGTGGTCGTCGCGGCCGAGGTGATGGTGATGCCCCGCTCCTGCTCCTGCTCCATCCAGTCCATCGTCGCGGCCCCGTCATGGACCTCGCCGATCTTGTGGCTCTTGCCGGTGTAGTAGAGGATGCGCTCCGTCGTCGTCGTCTTCCCGGCGTCGATATGCGCCATGATGCCGAAGTTGCGATAGAGCTCGAGGGGATATTCGCGGGCCATCTGTCCGGTTCCTAACCTTCCGCCGTCACCAGCGGTAATGGCTGAACGCCTTGTTGGCGTCGGCCATCTTGTGGGTGTCTTCGCGCTTCTTCACCGCGGTGCCGCGGGAGTTCGCGGCGTCGAGCAGCTCGCCCGCCAGACGCTCTTCCATGGTGTGCTCGTTGCGCGCGCGGCTGGCCTTGATCAGCCAGCGGATCGCCAGCGCCTCGCGGCGCTCGGGCCGCACCTCGACGGGGACCTGGTAGGTCGCGCCGCCGACGCGGCGGGACCGGACCTCGACCGACGGCTTGATGTTGTCGAGGGCCTCGTGGAAGACCTCGATCGGCGCGCGGCGGATCTTCTTCTCGACGCGGTCGAGCGCGCCGTAGACGATGCCTTCCGCGACCGACTTCTTGCCGTCGTGCATCAGGTTGTTCATGAACTTGGTCAGCACGCGGTCGCCGAACTTGGCGTCGGGCAGGACCTCGCGCTTCTCGGCGCTATGGCGACGGGACATCTGTCAGTTCCCCTTATTTCGGACGCTTCGCGCCGTACTTCGACCGGCGCTGACGACGGTTCTTGACGCCCTGGGTGTCGAGAACGCCGCGCAGGATGTGGTAGCGCACGCCCGGAAGGTCCTTCACGCGGCCGCCACGGATCAGGACCACCGAGTGCTCCTGAAGGTTGTGGCTCTCGCCGGGGATATAGCTGATGACCTCGAAGCCGTTGGTCAGGCGCACCTTGGCCACCTTCCGCATGGCCGAGTTCGGCTTCTTCGGCGTGGTGGTGTAGACGCGCGTGCAAACGCCGCGCTTCTGCGGGCAGGCCTGCAGGTGCAGCGACTTGCTGCGCGCCACACGCGGCTGCCGCGGCTTGCGGATCAGCTGTTGGATCGTTGGCATTCGAGTCTCTATCCTCGTCTACACCGTTTCGTATCGAGGCGCGACGCGGCGATCCGCGCAACGCCAGCCGCCACGCCCGCGCCGAGGGACTCGGACGCCGACGCGGCGAAATTCCAGAGGACTGGGGCAGAGGCCCGAGTCGTGACCGCCAGTTATGGCTGACAGGAGAGCGCCGATGGGCCTCTCCTGAGCGGCCGGAACCTAGGGGGATCGCCCTGGAATGTCAACAGGCCGCGGGGCGCTCCGCCCGGGCTTTCTCCGCCGGGGCGGGGTCGGCGTGGCGCGCCAGCCCCGAGAGCGCGAGAACCGCGACATAGAGCAGCGGAAGGGTCGCGTAAATCGGCCAAAGCCCTGTGTAACGCGCGATGAATCCGATCAGCGAAGGCGCGAAGAGCAGGCCGGAATACCCCATCGTGGTGACGATCGAGATGCCGATTCCCGGCGCGAGCCCCGGCAGCCCTCCCGCCGCCGAGAAGGCGATCGGCACCATGTTGGCGATCCCGAGCCCGGCGAGGGCGAATCCCCCCGCCGCCCCGAGGACGCTGTCGCTCAGCCCCGCCGCCAGCAGTCCCGCCCCCGCGACCAGGGTCGAGACCCGCAGGGTCAGCACCGCGCCGAAGCGGTCGCGGATCAGGTCGCCGGAGAAGCGCATGATCGCCATGGTCCCCGAGAACGCCGCGAAGGCGAGCCCCGCCGCCTCGGCCGAGGCGCCGAGCTCGTCGCGCAGGTAGAGCGCGCTCCAGTCGAGCGCCGCCCCCTCGGGGATCATCGAGAAGAGCGCCATCACCCCCACCAGCGCCGGCAGCAGCCCCGCCTTCTTGCGCCCGCCCGGGCCCGGCCGCGTCGCCGCCGCCGCCGGGGCGTCCGCGAGCACCGCCGGCGCCGCCGCAGCCAGGACCGCCAGCGTGGCCGCCGCCACCGCGATCCCGTGGCCCGCCGTCCCCAGCCGCGCGATCAGCAGTCCGCCCGAGGCCGCGCCGATCAGCCCGCCGACGCTCCACCAGGCATGGCAGGAGGACATGATCGCCCGGCCCATCCGCCGCTCCACCGCCACGGCGTTGGCGTTCATCGCCACGTCCATGCCGCCCGCCAGCCCCCCGAGGAGCGCGAGCGCGACCGCCGCGCTCCAGGGCCCCGGCGCCCCCGTCAGCGCCAGCAGCATCGGCGCCATGGCGAGGCCGGTCGCCACGGCGATGGCCCGCGAGCCCCGCCGGGCGATCCACAGGCCCACCAGCGGCATCATCGCCAGCGAGCCGAGGCCGAAGGCGAGGATCATCAGCCCCAGCGCCGCCTCGTCGATCCCGAGCCCGGTCTTGAACGACGGGATCCGCGCCGCCCAGTTGCCGACGACATAGCCGTTGGCGCAGAACAGCGCCGACGCCGCCGCGCGCTCCCGCGGCATGTACGCGGCCAGCCCGGCCAGTCCCTGCATCGTCATCTCACACCTCGATGAGCGCGGGGCCGCAGGCCGCCAGCCGGTCGCGCAGGGGGGCGGGCGTCGTCGCCTCGACGCAGAGGATGTCGCAGGCCGCGAGATCCATCACCGCGAAGGGCGCCGCCGCGCCGAGCTTGGTCCGGTCCGCCGCCGTCGCCGCCCGGGCCGATCGGGCGGCCATCGCCCGCTTCGCCGCGGCGTCCTCCGGGTTCTGGGCGGTGATCCCCGCGTCCGCGTCGACGCCGCAGGCCCCGAGCAGCAGCAGGTCAGCGCGCACGCCCGCGATCGCCGCCAGCACGCCGCCCCCCAGCGCCGCCCCCACTTCCCGGTCGACGACGCCGCCCAGTGTGACGAGGCGCAGGCCCTCGACCTCGACCAGGGCCGCCGCGATCGCCGGCGCGTGGGTGACGACCGTCACCCCCGCCATCGCCCCGGGCCCGGCCGCGGCCAGGGCGCGGGCGCAGGCGATGAGCGTGGTGCCCGCGTCGATGAACACGGTCATCCCCGGCTCGACCAGCCGCGCCAGCGCCGCGCCGAGCGCGGCCTTGGCCTCCGGCGCGATCTGGGCCCGGACGCTCAGGACCCCTTTGGAGGGCGTGGCCGGCAGCGCGCCGCCATAGACGCGCTGGCAGCGCCCCTCGGCCGCCAGTCGGCGCAGGTCGCGCCGGATGGTGTCCTCGGAGGCGCCATAGAGGCGGGCGAGCTCCGCCGCCACGACCCGACCGTCGCGGGCGAGCCGCGCCTCGATGTCGCGCAGACGCTCCGACGACAGCCGGTCGGGGGAAAGCGAGGGGGGAGAAACAGACGTCGACACGGCGCACCCGTCCTGAATTGGGGATGACCGTGCATAAACGTGCAGAAACGCGCAGTCAACCGGCGCGGCCGGAGGCTTCCCCCGTCCCAAGCGCCGCCATGCCGATGCTGAAGCTCGCCGCCTGGGCCGCCACCGGCGCGGCGACGAAGATCATTGGCAGGTCCCCCGCCATCACCGCGAGCGCCAGCAGGCCCAGCCCCGCCGAGGCGATCAGCCAGACCTCGGCCCGGAGCCGCCCGCCGTGCAAAATCGCCGCCAGGGCCGGCAGCCAGCCGGCGAGCGCCAGCCCGCACAACCCTGCCAGCGCCAGATCCAGCCCCGCCAGCGCCGGAACCGGCCGGAAGAAGCCGAGCGCCACGGCCAGGAACATGGCCGCGGCGCCCGCCAGACCCGCGCGCTCCGCCGGACCGGACAGATCGCGCAGACGCAGCGCGGCCGGGATCATCGCCGCCGCCGCCGCCCACCACAACACGCTCGCCACACCCATGACCCGGCCCTCGATCCCGCCTCTGCGCGCCGGGATAGCGCGGCCAGCGTGACGGCTCCGTTACGCGCTTTCCGCCAAAGCGCGGCGCATTCGACGCAATCCCGAGGACCGGCCCGAGCGACCGGCCCCAGAGCGACCGACCAGAGCGACCGGCCCCCGCGCCCAGCCTTACCCGACCGGCCCGCCCGTGCGACGGGCGCCTGCGCGTCCCGTCCGGCGGCGCTCGCTTGCATTGAGGGCCGTTTCCCTCTATTCGGGCCCGCACCGCAGACGGGGGCCGGGGAAGCGCCTCCGCGAAACCTGGGAAGAGGCCATCATGGCGAAGGCGAAGTTTGAGCGGAACAAGCCGCATGTGAACGTGGGGACGATCGGGCACGTCGACCACGGCAAGACGTCGCTGACGGCGGCGATCACCAAGTTTTTCGGCGAGTTCAAGGCCTATGACCAGATCGACGCGGCGCCCGAGGAGCGGGCTCGCGGCATCACGATCTCGACGGCGCACGTGGAGTACGAGACGGAGAACCGTCACTACGCCCACGTCGACTGCCCGGGCCACGCCGACTACGTCAAGAACATGATCACCGGCGCGGCGCAGATGGACGGGGCGATCCTGGTGGTCTCGGCCGCCGACGGCCCGATGCCGCAGACCCGCGAGCACATCCTGCTGGCGAAGCAGGTGGGCGTGCCGGCGATGGTGGTCTTCCTCAACAAGGTCGACCAGGTGGACGACCCCGAGCTGCTGGAGCTGGTGGAGATGGAGGTGCGCGAGCTGCTGACCTCCTACGAGTTCCCCGGCGACGACATCCCGATCATCACCGGCTCGGCGCTGGCGGCGCTGGAAGGCCGCGACCCGGAGATCGGCGAGCAGGCGGTGCGCAAGCTGCTCGCGGCGGTGGACGAGTACATCCCGACCCCCGAGCGCCCGGTCGACCAGCCGTTCCTGATGCCGGTCGAGGACGTGTTCTCGATCTCCGGCCGCGGCACGGTCGCGACGGGCCGCATCGAGCGCGGCGTGGTGAAGGTGGGCGAGGAGCTCGAGATCGTCGGCATCCGGCCGAACAAGAAGACGACCTGCACCGGCGTCGAGATGTTCCGCAAGCTGCTCGACCAGGGCCAGGCGGGCGACAACGTCGGCCTGCTGCTGCGCGGCGTCGACCGCGACGGCGTCGAGCGCGGCCAGGTGCTCTGCAAGCCCGGCTCGGTCAAGCCGCACACCAAGTTCGAGGCCGAGGCCTACATCCTGACCAAGGAGGAAGGCGGCCGCCACACGCCGTTCTTCGCCAACTACCGGCCGCAGTTCTACTTCCGGACCACGGACGTCACCGGCACCGTCGCCCTGCCCGCGGGCACCGAGATGGTCATGCCCGGCGACAACCTGAAGTTCGAGGTCACCCTCATCGCCCCCATCGCCATGGAGGAGAAGCTCCGCTTCGCCATCCGCGAAGGCGGCAGAACCGTCGGAGCCGGCGTCGTCTCCAAAATCATCGAGTGACTTCCGCCGCACCGGCGTGAAGATCGGCGGGCGCCCCATGGGGCGCCCGTTCCGCTTTTCGGGAAGCCCGTCCATGCCCTACCCCAGCTCCGACCCGACCGACGGCCAGCGGCTCTACGTCCTCGGCGACATCCACGGCCGGCGCGACCTGCTGGAGGACATGGTCGGACGCGTCTGCGCCGACCTCGTCGCCCGTCCCCATCCGCGGGCGCGGCTGATCTGCCTCGGCGACTACATCGACCGCGGCCCCGACAGCCGCGGGGTGATCGAGACCCTGATCGCCCTCGAGGCTTCGGAACTTCCCACGGACTTCCTCCTCGGCAACCACGACAGCTACATCGCCCATTACCTCGAGGACCCCGACTGGTTCGATCGCACCTACCACTGGCTGCATTCGGCCATGGGGGGCGCGGCGACGCTCGCCTCCTACGGGGTGCCCGACGCCACCGAGACGGACCCTCGCGCCACCCGCGACGCCTTCGCCGCCGCCTTCCCCGACGCGCACCGCGACTTCATCGCCCGCTGCGCCCTCTGGCGGCAGATCGGCGATTACGTTTTCGTCCACGCCGGCCTGCGTCCCCGGGTGCCGCTGGAGGACCAGACGCGCGACGACTGCATCTGGATCCGCGAGCCCTTCCTCTCCTCCACCGACGACTTCGGCTTCGTCGTGGTCCATGGCCACACCATCGTCCCCGAGGTCCAGCGCCGGCCGAACCGCATCGCCATCGACACCGGGGTGGCCAAGGGCGGCCCGCTCACCTGCCTCGTGCTCGAGGACGACTCCGTCGCCACGCTCCAGCCGGACGGCCTGCGCCCCCTCCCCCCCGGCGCCGGCGTCCCGCGGCAGGGGCTCATGTCCCGCATCTCGGGGATCTGGCGCTGAGGTCCCGCAAGCCCTAGGGTGGAGACCCCGCCCTCCAGCCTCCGGTTTCCGCTTGCCCCAGGCCCCGCGCTTCTACGAATTCTTCGCCGGCGGCGGCATGGCCCGGGCGGGCCTCGGCCCCGGCTGGGACTGCGCCTTCGCCAACGACTTCGACCCCCGCAAGGCCGCCGCCTACCGCGAGAACTGGGGGGCCGACCATCTCGTCTGCGGCGACGTCGGCGCGCTCTCCCCCGCCGACCTGCCCGGCCGCGCGGATCTGGCCTGGGCCTCCTTCCCCTGCCAGGACCTGTCGCTCGCAGGCGCTCGCGCCGGGCTCGGCGGGCCCGAGGCCGCCACCCGTTCCGGGACCTTCTGGTCGTTCTGGCGGCTGATGACCGCCCTGCGCGCCGAAGGCCGCGCGCCCCGGCTGGTGGCGCTGGAAAACGTGTTCGGCCTGCTGCGCTCCCGCGGCGGCCGGGACTTCGCCGCGCTCTGCGCCGCCCTCGCCGCGGGGGGCTGGCGGGTCGGGGCGCTCGCCGTCGACGCCGCCGAATTCCTGCCCCAGAGCCGGCCGCGGATCTTCGTCCTCGCCGCCGACGCCCGCCTGCCGATCCCGCCCGCGCTGACCGCCCCCGGCCCGGATCCCCGCCGCCATCCCCGGGCGCTCTGCGAGGCCCAGGCCGCCCTCGGCCCCGAGGCCGCCGCCGCCTGGGTCTGGTGGCGCCTGCCCGCCGCGCCGCCGCGCACCCTCGCCCTCGCCGACCTGATCGAGGAGACGCCGGCCGGCGTCTGCTGGAACGCCGAGGCCAAGACCGACCGCCTGCTCGCCCTGATGGCGCCCCTGCACCGCGCCCGGGTGGCCGAAGCCCAGGCCGCCGGCGGCCGGCAGGTGGGCGCGGTCTACCGCCGCACCCGCCCCGGGCCCGACGGGCCCCAGCAGCGGGCCGAGGTCCGCTTCGACGGCGCCGCCGGCTGCCTGCGCACCCCCGCCGGGGGCTCCAGCCGCCAGACCCTGCTGGTGGTGGAGGGCGCGCGCATCCGCTCGCGCCTCCTCTCCCCGCGCGAAGCCGCCCGGCTCATGGGCCTGCCAGAGACCTACCGCCTGCCGGCCCGCTACGGCGAGGCCTACCACCTGGCGGGCGACGGGGTGGCGGCGCCGGTGGTCCGCTTCCTCGCCGCCCGCCTGCTGGAGCCGCTGCTGGCCGCCGCCACGGCCCGGGACGCCGCCTGACCCGCCCGCGCGCCTCGGCTATGAGCGGTGGCGGGGCGCGCTCGCGAGAGAGCCTGCGCCCGCGCGCGCCGGATCTTCGCCGCCGCGAAGACCGCCGCCGCATGGGAGCCTGACCCCTGCACGCGGGAGCCCCGGACCCGCCGCCCTCCGGCCGCCCGCTTCAGCTCGCCGGAACCCCGACCCGCCAGGCTTCCCAGTCGGCGATGATGGCATCCGCCAGCGCCCCCCCCACGCGATAGGCGTTGGTCGTCGCGGGTCCGAACCCGCCCGACTCCGCCGCGAGCGATTCCGCCGCCGTCATTCCCGGCGCCTCCCGGTCGAAGTTCGAGGCCGTGCGCAAGACCGCCACCCGGTCAAGGTCCAGCCGTCCCGCCGCCGCCGCCCGGCTCAGGGCGGTCAGGGTGGCGTTGTCCTCCATCTGGGTGGTGCAGTAGTTCGCGGCCCCGTCCGTCATGAGCCAGGTCCAGCCCTGCACCGCCGACCCGATCAGGCCGCCATGCCAGTAGGTGTCCCCTGACACCGTGTCGCAGATCTTGACCGAAGGCGCGGCCTTGGCCGCCGGCTCGGCGTATTTCGCCCGATAGGCCTTGGCCGCGTCGCTGTCCGCCAGCTCGACCTTCTCGGTCAGCGCCAGCGCCTTGGCGGCGAGCGCCGGATTGAGGTCGAAGACCTCCGTCCCCGCCCGCCAGCCGGGCCGGTCCCCCGGCGCCGCCGCGCCCAGCGCCACCGCGCCGCTCGGCCAGCCCGCCGGGATCTGCCGCGGGTCGATGTCGTGGCGCAGCCAGCCGTCCACCACGTGCTCCGCCCAATAGGCCCCGCCGGTGGTGCCGTCGGCGGGATCGACCCCGGCGATGCCCGCGATGATGAAATAGGTCTCGCGCAGGTCGAACGCGGCGCTCAGCGCCAGCGCGGCGGTGGAGCTCGCCGCATTGGCGTAGCCCATCGAGGTGGTCATGACGCAGAGCCCCGCCCCGTCGCAGGCCACCTCCGGCGCCTCCGCCGACAGGCCGGGGACGGCGACCCTGGTCTCCAGCTTGCGCCCCTCATGCCAGGGCTTGGCCTCGCCGCCGAACATGGTGATGACCATGACCTTGGGGGCGATCGGCTCCGCCAGGGCGGGCGCGGCGGCCAGGGCGAAGGCGGCGAGCGCCAGGATACGCGTCATCGTAAGCTCCCTTGAAACGATCTCCCCGGCAGGCTAGCGAGCCCGAGCGACCTCGGAAAGCGGTCATTCGCCGCCCGACCTTCCCGCCACGCCCGACCTTCCCGCTACGCCCGACCTGCCCTCCCGTCGCCGCAGGCGCGGCCTGCACGCCGTCGCCGGCCCGCCTCGTTCTCGCCACGCCCACGGCCCGCCTTGCCGTCGCCGCGCGGGCGCGGCATGGTCGCCCCGCCGCAAACCGACAGGTCCCCGCCATGCGCCTCGCTTCCGCCCGCACCCTCGCCCTCGCCCTCGCGCTCCTGCCCGGGGCCGCCCTGGCCGAGCTGCCCGACCTCGGCGGGCGCGAGATCACCGTGGTGGCCGAGAACGCCTATCCCCCCCTCCAGTTCACGCCCCCCCAGGGCGGCGCCCCCATCGGCTGGGAATACGATGCGGTGAACGAAATCGCCAAGCGGCTGAACCTCTCGGTCACCTACGCCTCGGCAAGCTGGGACGCGATGATCCCCGCGATCTCCGAGGGCCAGTACGACATGGGCATGGACGGGATCACCATCCGCGACGACCGCCGCCAGGCGGTGGATTTCTCCGACCCCTACCTGCGCTCCGAGATGTTCATGCTGGTCCGCGCCGACGAGACCCGCTTCCACGACCAGGCGAGCTTCATCGCCACCGACGACACCCTGATCGGGGCCCAGCCCGGCACCACGCCCTTCTATGTCTCGGTCTACGACCTGCTCGACGGCAATGAGCAGAACCCGCGCATGCGCCTGTTCGAGACCTTCGGCGCCAGCGTCCAGGCGCTCAAGGCGGGGGACGTCGACCTGGTGCTGACCGACGGCGCCTCGGGCCAGGGCTATGCGGCGGCCGAACCCGACAAGCTCAAGCTGGTGGGCGAGCCCATGGCCGGCGAGGATTTCGGCTTCATCTTCCCCAAGGATTCCGACCTCGTCGCCCCGGTGAACGCCGCCATCGCCGAGATGAAGGCCGACGGGACCTTCGCCGCGCTCAGCCAGAAATGGTTCGTGGACTATCCCCGCAACCAGCAGTGAACCCGCCCAAGCAGAAGCGCGAGTTCCCCTGGTGGCTGGCCGCGCTCCTAGGGCTCAGCGCCTGGTTCTCCTGGGAGATCGCGCGCGATCCCGCCCACGCCGCCATCTTCGCCGTGCTGTGGAAGGGGGTGGGCGTCACCCTGGGCGTGACGCTCACGGCCTTCGCCGCCGCCGTGGCGCTCGGCCTCGCGCTCGCCCTCGCCGCCCTCTCCGGCTCCGCCGTCCTGCGCCAGGGCGCGCGCTTCTACGTCGAGGTGATGCGGGGGGTGCCGATCCTCGTGCTCCTGCTCTACGTCGCCTTCGTGGGCGTTCCGGCCGCGGTCGCGGGCTGGAACGCGCTCGCCGCGCCTCTCGGCCTCGACCCGCTCCAGACCCGCGACGTCTCGATGCTGGCGCGGGCCGTGGCCGCGCTGGCCCTCGCCTATTCCGCCTTCCTGGCCGAGATCTTCCGCGCGGGCATCCAGGCGGTGGATCCGGGCCAGGTCGAGGCCGCCAAGGCGCTGGGACTCCATCGCTGGGCGCGGTTCCGCTGCGTGGTGCTGCCCCAGGCGCTCCGCATCGTCCTGCCGCCGCTCGGCAACGACTTCATCGCCCTCATCAAGGACAGCGCCCTCGTCTCGGTGCTGGGGGTGGCGGACGTGACCCAGCTCGGCAAGCTCCATGCGGCGAGCTCGTTTCGCTACATGGAGACCTACAACGTCGTCGCCTTCCTCTACCTCACCATGACGATCGGCCTCTCCCTCGCCCTGCGCGCGCTGGAAAAGCGCCTGCGGTGGCGCCTGGAACGCCGGTCCTGACCTCCCGGGAGACTCCATGATCCTGCTCAAGGGCGCGTTGCTCGGCCTCGGCGCGACGATCCTCTTCGACCTCTGGCTCGTCCTGCGCGGCGGCGGCGCGGTCCCCGACATGAGCGGCATGGGCCGCTGGGTCTGGCACCTCCGCCGGGGCAAGGTCTTCCATGACGACATCGCCCGGGCGGAACCCTTCGCCCGGGAAGTCCCCCTGGGCTGGGCCTTCCATTACGCGGTGGGGATCGTCTACGGCGTCGCCTTCGCCCTGCTCATGGGCCCCGGCTGGCTCGCCGCCCCGACCCTCCTGCCCGCCTGGGCCTTCGGGATCGCGACGCTCGCGGCCGGCTGGTTCCTGCTGCAACCCGGCCTCGGCGCAGGCGTCGCCGCCTCCCGCACCCCGAACCCCGGGCGGCAACGGATCGAGGGGCTGATCGGCCACACGGTCTTCGGCCTCGGGCTCTGGCTGACCGCGCTTCTGATCCGCTGATCCCGTCGCAGGAGGCGAGCCCTGATGAAACCGCCCGACGACCTGCCCGGCGCCGACGCCATCATCGACTGGTTCGGCTATTGCCCCGTCTTCCACGACGGCTACGTGCTCGACATCGACTTCCCGTCTTCCACGACGGCTACTTGCTCGACATCGACCTTTAACCCCGCGAAGTCGGCAGCCTGCGCATCCACGGCTTCAACAGGACCGACGAAACGGATGAAAAAGAATACTTCATCCCAGACCGTCACGCCGTGGCGACGATCCGCTTCGCGGAAATCCGGGACGTCTCCCTGACCCGGTTCCGCCATGTGGGCATCATCGGCGAGATGAAGTTCTCCGAGGCCGGCCCCTACGTCCCGGCGGAGCGGTATTCCGCCCATGGGGTCGAGGGCGCCCTCTGCGCCAAGCGAGTCTGGTTCGAGCCCGAACCGGGCAAGCCCGCGCCCGAATAGCCCGCCCCGGGCAAGGCCGCCCCAAAGCCGCCGCCCTGACAGCTACCGCTCCGTCAGCTTCAGTTCGATCCGCCGGTTCTTCGCCAGCGCCTCCGGCCCGTCGCCCGTGTCGATCGGCTGGAACTCCCCGAAACCCGTCGCCGCCAGCCGGTCCGCCGGAAATCCCTCGCGCTCGATCAGGAAGCGCACCACCGACAGCGCCCGCGCCTGGCTCAGCTCCCAGTTGTCGCGAAAGGGCGAGCCCGGCGACAGCGGCGTGCGGTCGGTGTGCCCGTCCACCCGCAGCACCCAGGGGATTTCCGGGGGGATCTGGTCCGCGACCTGGCGCAGCACCTCGGCCACCCGGGCCACCTGCGCCTGCCCCTTGGGGGCGAGCGTGGCGGAGCCGGGCGCGAACAGCACCTCCGAGGGGAAGACGAACCGGTCGCCCACCACCTGCACCCCCTCGCGCGACCCCAGGATCGCCCCCAGCCGCCCGAAGAACTCCGAGCGGTAGCGGCGCAGGTCCACCGCCTCCGCCTCCAGCCGGGCCCGCTCCCGGGCCTCCAGCTCCGCCCGCCTGCTCTCCTCCGAGGCGACGCGCGCGAGCGCCGCGTTCAGGTTCGCCCCCAGCGTCTCGATCCGCACCTTGGCGTCCGCGTCCCGGTCGGCCGCGCTGTCCAGCAGCCCCTGCAACCCGTCGAGCTGCCGGCGCAGCTCCGCCGTCTGCTGGTTCAGGAGCGCCACCTCGCGCCGGCCCTCGTCGCTCACCTGCTTCTCCTGCGCCAGCAGCGCCTGGGCTTGGGCGAGCTCGGCCGCCTGCCGCTCCGCGTCCGTAAGCTGGCGCGCCTCGTCCCCCTGCAGCCGGTCGCGCGCCGCCTCCGCCGCGGCGAGAAGCGTCAGCGTCTCCTGCGCCCGCTTGCGCTCGGCCTCCAGGCTCAGGGTCAGCGCGGTCAGCTCCGCCTGCGACCCCTCCAGCCGCTTGCGCAGCTCCGCCGCCGCGGCCGCCTCGGTCAGGCGCTCCGCCTCCGCCGCGCTCAGCTTTTCGCCCTTGGCCGCCGCCTCCGCCTTCAGCGAAGCCGTCACCGCCTCCAGCGCCTCGGCCCGCGCCGCCGCCAGCCGCGCCGCCTCGGCCTGCGCGTCGCGCGCGCCCGCCAGGTCGCGGTTCTGGGCGAGCAGCGCCGCCGCCTGGGCCTCCGCCTCCGCGATCCGGCCCTCGGCCGCGTCCCGGGCCTGGGCGAGGGTCGCGACCAGCGCGCTCTGCCGGTCGGTCTCGGCGCGGGCGAGCCCCAGCGCGTCGCCCAGCGTGTTCACCTGCCCCGCCAGCTCGTCGAGCCGCCGCGCCTGGCCCGTCACCGTGTCGCGCAGCACGAACTGCACGATCATGAAGATCGACAGCACGAAGAACAGCACCAGGATCAGCGCCGTCATCGCATCGACGAAGCCGGGCCAGATCGCCGGCGAGAACCGCCCGCCGCCCTTGCCGCGCGCCGGGGCCATCAGCGGCCCCGGGCGAGGCCGCGCAGCGCCTCGGTCAGGCCCGCCACGTCGCCGCGGATCTCGGCCACCAGATCCTGCCGCCCCGCCGCCATGTCCTCCAGGATGCGCAGCACCTGGGTGTCGATCGAGCGCAGCCGCGCCCGCGTCTCCGCATCCAGCCGCCCCGCCTCCTCGTCGCGCGCCGTCAGCATCGCCGCCACCTGCTCCTGGGAGGCCACCAGCCGCTCCTGAAGCCGCCGGCTCTCCTCCAGCCGCTCGGGCGAGGCGATGAGGCCCGCAAGCGCCTCGATGCGCATGTCGGTCTCCTCGGCGCGCGCCGTCGCCCGCTCCACCACCTCGCGCAGCTGGTCGATCTGGAGCGCGGTCTGCTCGATCACCCCGAGGAGCGTGGCGGGCGTCAGCGCCTCGTCCGCGTCCACCCCGGTGATCCCCAGCTTGGTGAAGGAGGACAGCCATTCCTCCAGCTCGCGATAAAACCGGTTCTGCCCGTGGCTGGAAAAGAGATCGAGCAGCCCCACGATCAGCGAGCCCGACAGGCCGAGCAGCGACGAGGCGAAGGCCGTGCCCATGCCCGCCAACTGCCCCTCCAGCCCGGACATGAAGTTGTCGAAGACGGTGACGGCGCTGTCCCCCTCCTTGGGGGCGAGGCTGCGGATGGTGTCCACCACCGCCGGCACCACCGTGGCGAGCCCGTAGAACGTCCCGAGCAGGCCGAGAAAGATCAACAGGTTGATGAGGTAGCGCGTCAGATCCCGCTGCTCCTCGATCCGGGTCGCCACGCTGTCGAGGATGGAGCGGGTGGAGCCCGAACTCAGCGCCTGGCGCGACCGCCGCTCCGCCAGCAGCGCGGCGAGGGGGGCGAGCATGGTCGGCGCGCGCTCGCGGCCGGGACGATCCCCGGCGAAGCCCTCGATCCAGCTCACCGCCGCGATCAGCGCCATCACCTGCCAGACGCAGGCCCCGACGCCGATCAGGAAGACGAAGACGATGAAGCTGTTGAGATAGGGCGAGGCGAGGAACACCCCCGAGATCGTCGGATAGAGCAGGATCGCCACGGCCGAGGCGAGGCCGAGCACGATCAGCATCATCACGATCTGCCGGACCGGCTGCGAGAATTGCGGCTCCGTCCTGCGGTCCTGGATCATCACGGCCCTTTCCGGCTCCCGAGGTCGCGGGAATCCTAGAGGAATTCGCGCGCGGGGGGAATCACCCGGCGCCTCTAAATCGCGCAGGACCTGCGCACGCCTTCAGCGCCCCTCAGCTCACCCCGCCCGCGCCCGCACCAGCGCGGCGAGTTCGGCGAGCTCGGCGTCCTCCAGCCCGAGGTCGGCGAGGCTCGCGACGGTGTTCATCAGGTATTCCGCGTTCGGCCCCATCGGACCCGCCGCATGGGCGATCACCTCCGCCTGCTCGGCGAGGCTCAGCCCGCCGCGGTACTGGGGATGGGCGCGGTTCATCACATAGGCATAGGCCTCCACCGACCGGCCGTCCTCCAGGTCGAGGGGCAGCAGATGCTCGTCATAGGCGTAGCTCACCAGCTCCCGCGCGCGCAGGTAGGCCATGGCCTCCTCCGCGCCCTCCGGGTCGAGCCGATAGGCCACCCCGTGGCACAGCCCCTCGGGATCGGCGTCGAGCGCCAGCACCAGCCCCGGCGTCTCCGGGGTGCCGCGGTAGTGGATCGAGGTCATGCAGAAGCGCCGGCGATAGCCGCGCAGCACCGCCAGCCGCCGCTCGGCCCAGTCGAAGCCCGGCTTCCAGATCAGCGATCCATACCCAAAGACCCAGGCGTCCATCCCGTCTCCCCCCGGGGGCTTGCGCCCGCCCGCGCGATCGGCGAGGAGGTACGCCATGCGGATCATCCTGGCAATCATCGCCCTCGCCGTGGCCGCCTGGGTCGGCTGGTGGTTCCTGCTCGCCACGGCCAAGGACCGGGCCATCGAGGGCTGGCTCGCCGCCCGGCGCGAGGCGGGCTGGGTGGCCGAGGCGACCGAGGTCTCGGTCGGGGGCTTTCCCTACCGGCTCGACACCCTGCTGACCGGGGTGGAGCTCTCCAACCCCGCCGGCGGGTGGAGCTGGACCGCGCCCGAGTTCCGCCTCCACGCCCTCGCCTACCAGCCGAACCACCTGATCGCGGTCTGGCCCCACGACCAGACCTTCGCCACCCTGTTCGGGCGGGCGCGCATCCTCTCCGAGGACATGCGCGGCTCGGTGGTGGTGGAGCCGAACCTGCGGCTCGGCCTGCGCCGCACCACGATCGAGCTCGACGGCCTGCGGGTCCGGGGCGAGACCACCGGCTGGGAGATCGGCCTCGCCCACGGCCAGGTGGCGCTGCGCCAGGCGGAGGGGGAAAACCCGCCGCCCAACGCCTACGACCTCGCCTTCACCGCCGAGAACCTGACCCTGCCCGAGGGCTGGCTCGCCTTCGACGGCGGCGGGCTGCTCGACCAGGCGATCGAGGTCGCCTCCGTCCGGGCCACCGCGACCTTCGACCGGCCGCTCGACCGGCTGGCGATCGAGGAGACGCCGCCGCTGATCCGGACCCTCCGGGTGGACGACATGACCTTCACTTGGGGCCGGCTCGACCTGCGGGGCAAGGGCCGGCTCGAGGCCGACGCCCAGGGCTTCGCCTCCGGCCGCCTCGACCTGCGAGCCCGCAACTGGCGCGAGATGGTGGACGTGGCGGAACGCTCCGGCGCGATCAACGCCACCCTCGCCTCGGCGCTGCGCGGCGGCCTCGGGCTGATCGCGCGGCTCGGGGGCGACCGCAACGTCATCGAGGCGCCGCTCGATTTCTCCGGCGGCTTCATGCGCCTCGGCCCGATCCCGCTCGGCCCCGCCCCCCGCCTCTCCATCCGCTGAGAGGCTGCCTGAAACGGAGGGGTCGATCCGACGGGCGCTTTCGCGCACCGGGGCGTCGCGCCGTCCCGCCCCTCTCCCGAAAGTGACGGGCCGGATTTCCTGCCGGGATCCCGAAACGCCCGCGCCGGCGCTCCGCCGCCGCAGGTCCGGACAGTCTCCGCGACCGTCTCCGAGACAGTCTCCGAAGCCGGCCGGGACGGCGCCCGGACGCCCGTCTGTCCAAGGCCGCCGCCCAAAAGGCGCCTCCCAGAGCCGCCGCCCGAAAGGCGTCCTCCGAAGGCGGCGCCCAGGGAAAGGGACCGCCGCGGCCGCTCAGGCCAAGGCGCTCGCCCGGGTCTCCACCTCGACGAAGGCGGTCGCGGCCGCCGCCACGATCAGCAGCCCGGCAAAGAGGCCGATGGTCCCGGCGAAGCTCGCGGCGAAGAGCCCCGCCAGCGCCGACGGGGCGAGCAAGCCGCCGAGCCGCGCCATCGCCCCGGCCGCCCCCATCCCCGTGGCGCGCCGCGCGGTGGGAAAGAGTTCGGGCGTATAGGCGTAGAGCCCGCCCCAGGTCCCGAGCAGGGCGAAGGACATGAGCAGAAGCGCCGCCGCCACCATCCCCGGCCCGGCGGCGAAGGTGAACATCAGGCAGCCCGCGGCGCTCGCCAGCAGGAAGCCGATCAGCGTCGGCTTGCGGCCCCAGGCCTCCACCCCGTAAGCGGCGAGAGCGTAGCCGGGGACCTGCGCGAGCGCCACCAGCACCAGAAAGCCGAAGCCCCGCACGAAGCCGAAGCCCTCGGCGGCGAGCTTCGCCGGGACCCAGACGAAGACCCCGTAGTAGCTGATCGAGACCAGGAACCAGACCGCGAGGATCAGCCCCGTGCGCCGCCGGAGCCCGGGCGCGAGGATGCCGCCCGCGGGCGCGGGCGCCGGCGCGGCCAGCACCGCCTCCCTCTCCAGCCGCGGCCGCCCGTTCGCCGCCAGCATCCGGTCCACCACCGCCCGCGCCTCCGGCTCCCGCCCCTGGCCGAGCAGGTAGAGCGGCGATTCCGGCAGGCTCAGCCGCAGCCAGACCCCGACGAAGGCCGGCAGCGCGGTGGCGAGGAAGATCCAGCGCCAGGCCTCCGCCGCGGCCCCGAGGCTCAGCCCCCAGGCCACAAGCGCCACGGCGAGCGTGCCCACCGCCCAGAAGCCTTCGAGGATCACCAGCCAGCGCCCCCGGCTGCGCGGCGGCAGGAACTCCGCCATCAGCGCGTAGTCCACCGGCAGGGTGCCCCCCACCGCCGCCCCCGTCAGGAACCGCAACCCCATCAGCACGACGAAGCTCGGCGCGAACACCGACAGCAGGCCGAAGACCGCATCCGCCGCCACCGTCCAAACCAGCACCCGCCGCCGCCCGAACCGGTCCGCCAGCCGCCCGAAGACCCAGGCCCCGATCAGCATCCCGAGAAAGAACGCCGTCCCGGTCTGCAGCGCGCCCGGCAAGCTCAGCCCGAAGCTCGCGGCGATGGAGGGCGCGGCGAAGCCCACCGCCAGCACCTGCATGGCGTCCGCCGCCCAGACCAGCCCGAAGACCCCGAGCAGCCGGCGCTGGAACGCCCCCGTCCCGGCCCGCTCCAGGGCCGCCTCGTAAGCGACCGCGCTCATTCCAGCGGCCGCGCCTCGCTGACCAGCATCACCGGGATGCCGTCGTGGATGGGAAAGGCGAGCTGCGCCCCCCGCGACACCAGCTCCTGCCGCTCCCGGTCATAGGTCAGCGCGCCGCGCGTCACCGGACAGACCAGCAGGTCCAGGAGCCGCGGGTCGATCCCCGCCCCCGCCGGCTCCCCGCTCTCCACGCTCCCGGCCTCCGCGCCCCCGATCTCCCGCCCGCTCATTGCATCGCCCCTTCCTCGCCGCCGCCCCGGGCCGCGAACTCCATCAGCGTCACCAGCGTCTCGCGCCGCTCGGCCAGCGTCGGCGCCTCCAGCAGCGCCTGCTTCTCCTCCGGGTCGAAGGGGCAGAGCATGGAGAGCGAGTTCACCAGCAGCTCCGCGTCCGCCTCCGTCAGGCTGTCCCAGTCCGAGGCGAGCTGCGCCGTCTCGAAATACCGCTTCAGCACGTCGAGGAACGCCCCCCGGTCCAGGCCCGGATCCTGCTCCGCCCGACCGAGATCCCGCTCGAAGCTCGTCCAGTCCGCCCGCGCCCGCAGATAGGGCGCGAATCCCTCCACCCGCTCGCCCAAGCGAAAGCGGCTGACCCCGGAGAGGGTGATGAGATACCGCCCGTCCTCGGTCTCCTGGAAGGCCGTCACCCGGCCGGCGCATCCGATATGATGCAGCCGCCCCGCCTCCCCCGCCTCCGCCACGGTGATCGGCTGGATCATCCCGATCAGCCGGTGCGGGGTCTTCAGCGTGTCCTCGAGCATCGCGAGATACCGCGGCTCGAAGATGTTGAGCGGCAGCCGCGCCCGCGGCAGCAGAAGCGCCCCGGGCAGGGGAAAGACCGGGATGCTCTCGGGCAGATCCGCAAGGCTGAAACGCCGGGCCATGCGCCCCGCCTCAGGCGAAGATCATCGACGACAGCCGCCGCCTCCCCTTGGCCGCGGCCTCGGACTTCGGCCCCAGGCTGTCGAAGAGCTTGAAGAGCTGCGCCTTCGCCGCGCCGTCGTTCCACTCCCGATCCCGGCGGAACAGCTCCAGCAGCGTCTCGACCGCCGCCTCCGCATCGCCGCGCGCCACCTGGGCGAGCGCGAGGTCGTAGCGCGCCTGGTGGTCGTCCGGATCCGCCGCCACGGCCGCCTCCAGCGCGTCCGCAGGGCCCGCCTCCGCCGCCGCCTCGGCGAGCTCGACCTGGGCGAGGACGCCCGCGATCAGCGGATCGCCCTCCTTGCCCTTGGGCGCCATCGCGAGGATGTCCTTGGCCTTGGCGTATTCCCCGAGCGCCAGCTGCGCCCGCGCCATGCCCGAGATCGCCCGCAGGTTCCCCTCCTCCTCGGCGAGGATCGCGGCGAAGATCTCGGTCGCCCCCGCCACGTCGCCCTCCTCCAGCAATTCGTCCGCCGCGGCGAAGGCCTCCTCGACGCCCGGCGCCTCGCCTGCCATCTGCGCCAGCCGCTCGACGAAGGCCTTCACCTGGCCGGCCGACTGCGCGCCCATGAAGGCGTCCACGGGCTGTCCCTGGAAGAAGGCGAAGACCGCCGGGATCGACTGCACGCGGAGCTGGGACGCCACCATCTGGTTCTTGTCCACGTCGATCTTGACCATGCGGACCTTGCCCTTGGCGGCCGCGACCTCCTTCTCCAGAAGGGGACCGAGGGTCTTGCAGGGCCCGCACCAGGTCGCCCAGAAGTCGACGACGACCGGCGCCTCCATGGAGGCCTCGATGACGTCGGCCATGAAGGTCTGGTCGGTCCCGTCCTTGACGAGATCGTCCTTGGGCTCGGTCCTGAGGTTGAGGTCCATGCGGGCGCGCTCCATGTCATCGGCCCCGACCCCCAGGGGCCCGGGCCTGTTCCCGGCCTAGGTGGTGCAGCCGGTTGGCTGCGTCAAGCCGGATCGGGGAGCCCCGCCAGTTTGGCGCGGACCCGGGCGAGGGCTGCGGCGGCCTTGTCGTGGTTGTAGCGCATGGTTTCCGGGTCAAACACCCGAAGCGCCGCCTCGAAACAGGCGGCCGCCTCTTGCAGCGGCTTTCGCGGATCATCGCCGGGCTCGATCGCCGCCAGACTTTCCCAGGCGAGCCCCAGGTTCTCCGTCGTCCACGCCCAGTCCACCGGATGCGCCGCCTCGGTCCGCACCCGCAGGGCGGCGCGATAGGCCGCCGCCGCCTCGCCGAGCAGCGCCGCGCCCTCCGCCCTGCCGAGCCGCTCAGCCTGCGCCTGAAGCGCAATCCCGAGGTTGGTCTGGGTCATCGCCCAGTCCACCGGATGCGCCGCCTCGGTCCACACGCGTAGCGCGGCCCGATAGGCCGCCGCCGCCTCGCCGAGCAGGGCGGCCCCCTCCGCTCCGCCCAGCCGCTCGCCCTGCACCGCAAGCGCATTCCCGAGGTTGGTCTGGGTCATCGCCCAGTCCACCGGATGCGCCGCCTCGGTCCGCACCCGCAGGGCGGCGCGATAGGCCGCCGCCGCCTCGCCGAGCAGCGCCGCGCCCTCCGCCCCGCCGAGCCGCTCGCCCTGCACCGCAAGCGCATTCCCGAGGTTGTTCTGGGTCATCGCCCAGTCCACCGGATGCGCCGCCTCGATCCGCACCCGCAGGGCGGCGCGATAGGCCGCCGCCGCCTCGCCGAGCAGCGCCGCGCCCTCCGCCCCGCCGAGCCGCTCAGCCTGCGCCTGAAGCGCAATCCCGAGGTTGGTCTGGGTCATCGCCCAGTCCACCGGATGCGCCGCCTCGGTCCACACGCGTAGCGCGGCCCGATAGGCCGCCGCCGCCTCGCCGAGCAGCGCCGCGCCCTCCGCCCCGCCGAGCCGCTCAGCCTGCGCCTGAAGCGCAATCCCGAGGTTGGTCTGGGTCATCGCCCAGTCCACCGGATGCGCCGCCTCGGTCCACACGCGTAGTGCGGCCCGATAGGCCGCCGCCGCCTCGCCGAGCAGGGCGGCCCCTTCCGCTCCGCCCAGCCGCTCCCCCTGCGCCTGGAGCGCAATCCCGAGGTTGCTCCAGGTCAGCGCCCAGACTACCGGATACGCCGCCTCGGTCCACACGCGCAGGGCGCCGCGAAGGGCCGCCACCGCCTCGTCGAGCAGGGCGGCGCCCTCCGCACCGCCGAGCCGCTCCCCCTGCGCCTGAAGCGCGATCCCGAGGTTGTTCTGCGCCTGGGCCCAGAGCCGCGCGTCGTCTTCCTCGGAAAGGTCCTCCAACGCGGCCCGGTTCATCTTCGCGGCCAGGGGGATCCCGACGCCGCCGTAGCGAAGGCCGTGGGAGTAAAGGCGATCGTCATACTGCATCCGCCGACGCGCCGGCTCCAGTGCGTCGATGCCGCCGAAGCTGTCGGCGGCGGCGGAGAGGAGGGCGAAGGCCTCCTCCGCCCGCCCGCGCAGCAAGGCGTTGTCCGCACGCAGGATCTTGGTTTCGGCCGCGACCTCCGTTTCAGCCTCGTCGACGCGCGACAGCAGCGCCTCGACTTCGGCGAAGTCCAGCCGCGCCGCCGCCTCCCGCGCCGCCGCCTTGAGGTTGCCGAGGCCGGCGGTCCGCTCGTCGATCGCCTCGATCTCGTCCCGCAGCCGGCGCCAGTCTTCCGCCCGCCTTTCCAGCGCCTCGCGCAGTTCAGCGTCGGAGAGCGCATGCATGCCGACGATCTCGAACCGGTCGCCGAGCGCCACCATCTCCAGCCGCGTCAGCCGGTCGACCCGCTCCAGCCGCGCCGACAGATCGCCTGGCCGCATCATGACCTCCTGCATAAAGGCCGCGCGAATTGCGTCGGCGAATAGAGCTTGTCGGCGTCGCGCGGCTTCTCCGGCAGGGCGGCGAAGACCGTGGCGCCGGACCGACCCAGTTCCTCCGCTAGCCGCGCGAAACTCGCCGGCGGACTGGCCGCAATCTTCTTCAGGCTGTCGAGCAGCCCGGGTCCGGCCTTCAGCGCCGACAGCGGCGTCGGATCCTGCGCGACCGCCGCCAGCGCCGCAAGAATCCGTATGCCTTCCTTGATCTTGTCGCCTGTCGTCACTCAATCCTCCGGCGCTTGATCCGGATCGCTAACACAGGTTTCCGCCCGGTGAACAAAATTTGAAAATATAAATTATATCAATATCTTGAACCCATTTTCACGCGTGAAAGCGCCTCCCCTTTCACGCCGCCGTCAGCTCCGCGTGCCGGGCGAGGAAGGCCGCCTTCACCTCCATCGGGGGGCGCAGGGGCAGGGCCGTCTCGGCCAGGCCCTCCAGCCGGGGCGCGCCGAAGAGCCGGTTCGCCTCCCCCTCCCCGAAGCCCGCGATCCGCACCGCCTCCAGCCAGGCCGAGACCTTGTCCGCCCGCTTGATCCCGGCCTTGACCGGCGCCGGCAGCACGGCCGGCAGACCGAAGCGCAGGTGGACCGCCGCCGCCAGCCGCCGGTCGAGCTCGGCGTAGCCCGGCCCGATCGCCGACTTCACCGGCGAGATCATGTCCCCGATCACGTATTCCGGCGCGTCATGGAGCAGCGCCGCCAGCCGCCAGCGGGCCGGGCACCCGGGGCAGATCCGGCCGTAGAGGTCCTCGACCAGCAGCGAGTGCTCGGCCACCGAAAAAGGATGCTCGCCGCGGGTCTGTCCGTTCCAGCGGGCGACGAAGGCGAGGCCATGGGCGATGTCCTCGATCTCCACGTCGAGCGGCGAGGGGTCGAGCAGGTCGAGCCGCCGCCCCGAGAGCATCCTCTGCCAGGCGCGCCGCGCCACGTTATTTCGACGCCGCCGCCACCGCCGCCTGGGCGTCCGCCGCGCAGGCCCCGCCGGTCTTGTCCGAGACCGCGTAGAGGCAGGCGAAGACCCGGCCCTGGGTCGTGATCCCGCCGCAATAGGTCCTGACCGCCGCCGCGCAGCTCGCCGGCACCGGGGCGCTGAACCCGGGCTGGAAGATCGCCCGCATGTCCCGCGGGATGAAGGGGCTCTTCATCGTCGCCTGGACCTCGGGCTTGCAGGCGGCGCTGAGCTTGTCGAGCCGGCCGACCAGGCAGGCGGCGATCCGGCCGCGGCCCTTGGAGACCGCGCTGCAATACTGGCCGATCTCCGGCTGGCAGGCGGACATCATGTCGGCCCGCGCGGCGCCCGAGGCCGACAGGGCCGCAAGCGCGAGGCCGGCGGCGAAAACGAGCTGCTTCATCGAACCTGTCCGAACCTCCCCGGGGGATCCCGGCGCCCGCCCCCCTCGACCGTTGTCGCGGCGCGCAGGCGGTGATAAGCCGCTCCGCGACATTCAGATCGCAGGTTCGGGAGATCGCCGTGGATCAGAAGCTCACCCTCGCCGAGCGGGACTTCGTCGTCAAGGACATCGCCCTGGCGGATTTCGGCCGGAAGGAAATCGAGATCGCCGAGACCGAGATGCCGGGCCTGATGGCCCTGCGCGCCGAGTTCGGCGAGGCCAAGCCGCTCAAGGGCGCCCGCATCGCCGGCTCCCTGCACATGACCATCCAGACCGCCGTGCTGATCGAGACCCTGGTCGCGCTCGGCGCCGAGGTCCGCTGGGCCTCGTGCAACATCTACTCCACTCAGGACCACGCCGCCGCCGCCATCGCCGCCGCGGGCGTCCCGGTCTTCGCCGTCAAGGGCGAGACGCTGGAGGACTACTGGACCTACACCGACCGGATCTTCGCCTTCGATGGGGGCGCGAACATGATCCTGGACGACGGCGGCGACGCCACCATGTACATCCTGACCGGCGCCCGGGTCGAGGAAGGCGAGACCGACCTCATCGAGAACCCCGACAGCGAGGAAGCCGAGTACTTCTTCGCCCAGATCAGGAAGCGCCTCGCGCAGTCCCCCGGCTGGTTCGTGAAGCAGCGCCACGCGATCCAGGGCGTGTCGGAGGAGACCACCACCGGCGTCCATCGCCTCTACCAACTGATGGAGAAGGGCCGCCTGCCCTTCCCGGCGATCAACGTCAACGACAGCGTGACGAAGTCGAAGTTCGACAACAAGTACGGCTGCAAGGAATCGCTGGTGGACGGCATCCGCCGCGGCACCGACACGATGATGGCGGGCAAGACCGCGGTCGTGCTGGGCTACGGCGACGTGGGCAAGGGCTCCGCCGCCTCGCTGCGCGGCGCGGGCGCGCGCGTCATGGTGACCGAAGTCGATCCGATCTGCGCGCTCCAGGCCGCCATGGACGGGTTCGAGGTGGTGACGATGGACGAGGCCGCCGGCCGCGCCGACATCTTCATCACCGCCACCGGCAACAAGGACGTCATCACCCTCGACCACATGCGGGCGATGAAGGACATGGCCATCGTCGGCAACATCGGCCACTTCGACAATGAAATCCAGGTCGCCCAGCTCAAGAACCTGAAGTGGACGAACGTCAAGGACCAAGTGGACATGATCCACTTCCCCGATGGCAAGCGCATCATCCTGCTGAGCCAGGGGCGGCTCCTGAACCTCGGCAACGCCACGGGGCATCCATCCTTCGTGATGTCGGCCTCCTTCACCAACCAAACGCTCGCCCAGATCGAGCTCTGGACCCGGGGCGACCAGTACGAAAACAAGGTCTACACCTTGCCCAAGCACCTCGACGAGAAGGTGGCGCGGCTCCATCTCGCCAAGATCGGCGTGAAGCTGACCGAGCTCCGGCCCGAACAGGCCGACTATATCGGCGTGTCGGTGGCCGGGCCGTTCAAGGCCGAGCACTATCGCTACTGATCCTCCGGCGCGACAGACTGTCAGAGGGGCGGCCCTGCGCGGGGCCGCCCCGGCTTCAGGCATTTGGATCGAATTGTTTCCGTTACGTTCTTGACCAGGCCAGACATTTGCGGCTAGATGTCCTTACGACGGCCGCGGCAGAAACGCCCATTTTTCCCGTCGCTTCCAGCCGCTGCAGAGTTGCTGTCCGCTTGGACCCCAGGGTCGTGCGGTCGGAGGAGCCGTTCGGTCTCGCGCCTAGAGCGCCCGGGTTCGGTGGGGGCCCGGCGCGTTCGGCGAGGACCGGCCGGGTCTTGGGGTGGGACCCCTCCGACGGCACGCTTGCGGGATCGGGAGAGCCCTTTGAGGGGAGGGCTCTCCCGATTCTCCGTTTCCCGAGGTCGCCTTTCCAACGCCCACCTTCCCAAGGCCAATCTTCCCAAGGCCAGTCGCCTAACGGCGGCCCTTGCCCCCTGGACGTCGCCGGCGAGATTTCCGTCGAACTCCCTGCCTTAAACGCCGTTTTCCGTAAAAACAACGGATCGGCCGATCAGGCCTCCGTCCCGGAGGCGGATCCGCGCCCGGCGCCCTGCACCTCGCCGTCCAGCGACAACAGCACGGCGATCGGCCGGGTGCCTTGGAACTCTGACAGGACGATCACCAGGATCGCGGTGATCGGCACCGAGAGGATCGCCCCGGAGACGCCCCAGATCGTGCTCCAGACCACGAGGCTCGCGAGGATGACGAAGGGGCTCAGGTTCACCGACCGGCCCATCAGCCAGGGGTCAATGAAGTTGCCGATGGCGATCTGCGGGACCGAAAGCGCAAGCCCCGCCATCACTCCCGGCCAGACCCCGCCGAACTGGAGCGCCGCCATCAGCGCGGGCGGGATCACCCCGAGGAAGGATCCGAGATAGGGGATGTAGTTGAAAAGCCCGATCAGGATCGCCCAGAAGCCGGCGAACTCGATCCCGAGCAGCCGCAGCACCCCATAGCTCAACGCTCCGAGCAGCAGATTGATCAGGGTCTTCGTCACCAGATAGGCGCCGATCCGGGCATTGACGTCCTCGATCACCTGCCGGATGCGCGCGACGCGGCCCGGGTCCGAAGAGAGCCGGGCGATCTTGCCGGCGAAGACCCCGCGCTCGGCCAACAGGAAGCCCGTATAGACGATCACCACGAAGAAGGTCCCGAGGATCCCCGAGACCGAGGCCGCCGAGGCGATCAGCGTGCGCTGGAGGTTGATCCGGCCCAGCAGCTCCGCCCGGAGCGTGGTCCAGCTCGGCTCGGTCTCGACCCCGATGGTTACGGCGACCTTCTGCACGAGCGTCAGCAGGCGCTCTTGGTAGACCGGCCAGGAGGCGATGATCTGGCTGACGTTCGCCGCCAGCGCCAGCGTCAGCCCAGCGAGCGCCCCGAGAATCGCCAACACCGCCAGCCCGTGGCGCAAGCTCGAGGGCAAGGCCCGCCCCACCACCGGCGTGCGGCCGATGAGGTCGGCGAGCCCGAGCACGATGTAGACGGTGATCAGGCTCGCCACGATGGGCAGGATGATCGGCCGGCCGACGGCCAGCAGCCAGCCGACCATGATGGCCAGCAGCACGCCCAGCACCAAGTTGCGAAAACCGTCGTCGCCCATGCGTCCCTCCATGTCCGCGTCGCCGGCGCTTTGGGCGCGCGGCAGGGGGAAACTCCCGCCTCGGCAGGACCGCGTCCAACGCCGCAGACCGGACCGCCCATAGGGCTCCTTGGGCGGAGGATACGCCAGCGCCGATCCGGGCGGCCCGGACCATGCGGGGTCACGGAGCCCGCGCCGCATCTCAGGATGCGGCGACTGTCCGGACCGTCGATTTGGGTGATGGTGGAGCCAAGGGGGATCGAACCCCTGACCTCTTGCATGCCATGCAAGCGCTCTCCCAGCTGAGCTATGGCCCCATCGGGTCGGCGTTTCCGCCGCGCCCGGGCTCTTTAGAGAGGGCGCGGCGGCTGTGCAAGGGGAAAAATCAGCCTTCTTCCTCGTCGGGCGCGACATCGGCGATCTCGTCCAGATCGACGTTGTCTTCCTCGTCCTCGAGGATGTCCGCCGCGATGTCGTCATCGTCGTCGGCGATGACCTCATCGGCGTCGATATCGCCCATATCGTCGATGTCCACGGGCTCCGGCTTGACCTTTTCGGGACGCAGCGCCTTCGCCTTGACCGCGGTGATGCTGTCGAGGGTGAAGGTCGCGCCGCATTCCGGGCAGGTCATCGGGTCGTGCCGCAGGTCGTAGAATCGCGTCGAGCACTGGGGGCAAACCCGTTTGGCGCCCCATTCGTCCTTGGGCATCGCGAGTCCTCAGGTTGTTTGGTGAATCGGCGCGTCGCGTGCCACAGCGTTCACCGCTTGTCAAAGGATTATGCGTTAACGCAGATGTCACAGGCCGCGGAGAAACCGCTGCGGCGCACTTGAAGCGCGTCGCAAAAACGTTACGATCACTACCACGAAAGAAAATTACGGTCCCGGGGGTTGGGATGCTGTACCACGCCTACGAGATGACGCATGCGGCTATCTCGCCCATGCGGGCTGTGGCGCAATTTGGCCAGCAGGTCATGCGCCATCCGATGAATCTCATGCCCGGGAACTACGGGACCCGCGCCGTTTCGGCGGCGCTGGAGATGTTCATCAACGCGACCCGGCGCTACGGCAAGCCGGAGTTCGGTCTCCCGACCACGACTGTGGACGGGGTCGAGACGCCCATCGTCGAGGAGGTCGTCTGGCGGAAGCCCTTCTGTCAGCTGCTTCATTTCCGCCGGGACAGCGCCGCGGCGGCTCATCGCCGCGATCCGAAGGTGCTGATCGTCGCGCCGATGTCAGGCCATTACGCGACCCTGCTGCGCGGCACGGTGCAGTCGATGCTGCCCGAGCACGACGTCTACATCACCGACTGGCTCGACGCCCGGGACGTGCCTCTGTCCGAGGGGGCCTTCGACCTCGACGACTACACCGACTATCTGATGGAAATGATTCGCCACCTGTCCCTGGACGGCGAGCGGATCGCGGTGATGGCGGTCTGTCAGCCGGGCATCCCGGTCATGGCCGCGGCGAGCCTGATGGCGATGGACAAGGATCCCCGCCGCCCCGCCTCGCTCACCCTCATGGGCTCGCCCATCGACACCGCCCGCAATCCGAAGCAGCCGAACGAGCTCGCCAACAAGAAGCCGCTCGCCTGGTTCGAGAACAACGTCGTCACCATCGTGCCGTGGCCGAACCGGGGCGCCATGCGGCGGGTCTATCCGGGCTTCCTGCAGCTCTCCTCCTTCCTCGCCATGAACGTGAACCGCCATGTAGACGCCCATGTGAGCCAGTTCCGCAACCTGGTCCGGGGCGACGGCGACGGCGCCGAGGCGCATCGCAAGTTCTATGACGAATATCTCGCGGTCATGGACCTGTCCGCGGAGTTCTATCTCCAGACCATCGAGAGGGTGTTCCAGAAGCGGCTGATGGCCCAGGGCGAATATCGCTATCGGGGCCGGCTGGTGGAGCCTTCGGCGATGACCGACATCGGCCTGATGACCATCGAGGGCGAAAAGGACGACATCACCGGGCTCGGCCAGACCGAGGCGGCCCATGACCTCGCCTCCAGCCTGCCCGCCGACCGACGCAAGCATCACGTCGCGGTCGGCGTCGGACACTACGGCGTCTTCAACGGCTCGCGCTGGCGGAACACCATCCAGCCGGGGGTGCGCGAATTCATCCGCGCCCAGCGGCAGCCGGTCGCGGCGGACGTGGCGGCCTGACGCCAGAATCCGGAGCAGGCCATGCCAGAAGCGATCTCGATCGGCTATCCTCCGATCGAGATCCGTTTGCGCCGCAATTCTCGGGCGCGGCGGATGACCCTCCGCCACGCCCAGACCGCGCCGAGCGCGGTGCTGACCCTGCCGCTTGGCGTCTCCGTCGCCCGCGCCCGGTCCTTCGCCTTGCAGAACGAGGGGTGGCTGCGGCGGCAAATGGCCGCGGCGCCTACCCGCATTCCAGTCGTCCACGGGGCGCGCTTGCCATTCCGCGGCAAGGAGGTGTTGGTCCTGACCTCTCCCGATGGACGCGACCGGATCGGCGTGGATGCGCTGTTCGTCGGCGGGTCGCCCGATCGTGCAGGAATTCGGGCGGCGCGGCTGTTGCGGGAAGCCGCGCGAGAGCGGTGCCTCGCAGCGGTGGACGCCCACTCCACCCGGCTCGGGCGGCGAATGGGACGCCTCACCCTGCGCGATCCGAAGGCGCGCTGGGGCTCCTGCACCTCCCTCGGCGATCTCATGTTTTCCTGGCGCCTGATCATGGCCCCGGACGAGGTGCTCGACTACGTGGCCGCGCACGAGGCGGCGCATCTGGTCCACATGGACCATTCCCCGCGATTCTGGGCCGAGGTCGCCGCGCTCTGCCCGCAGATGGCCGAGGCTCGCGCTTGGCTGCGCCGCAACGGACCGTCCTTGCATCGCTATGATTTCGCCGCCGCTGCGGAGGAGCATGCGGGTGAGTGAGCGGCCGGGGGCGGAAACCTCGCTGCCCGCCCATGAACGGCTCTATCGCACCTTGCGCGCTCGGGTCATGCACGGGCTGATTGCGCCTGGGCAGACGCTGACCCTGCGCGGCATCGCGGCGGAATTCGGCGTGTCGATGACCCCTGCGCGCGAGGCGGTGCGGCGGCTGGCGGCGGAGGGCGCCTTGAAGCTCAGCCCCTCGGGAAGGGTCTCCACCCCTGAACTCACCCCGGAGCGCATCGAGGAGCTGGCGGCGCTGCGGGCTTTGCTCGAGCCGGAGCTGGCCAGCCGGGCCCTGCCTCGGGCGCATCTGGCCCTGATCGACCGGATGGCGACAATCAACAGCGTCATCGACGAGATGGTGGCCAAGGGGGACGCCGCCGGCTACGTGCGCACCAACCTGGAATTCCACCGCACGCTCTACCTGCGGGCCCAGGCGCCGGCGATTCTCGGGCTGGTCGAGACCGTCTGGCTGCAGTCCGGCCCGACCATGCGGATGCTCTACGAGCGACTCCAGCGGCAGCAGGCGACCGAGAACCACCGCAAGATCATCGCCGCGCTGCGCGCCGGAGACGAGCCCGGGCTGCGGCTCGCCATCCGCACGGACGTCACCCAAGGCTTGAAGATGCTGGCGGTTTGACGCGGGGGCTCCCTCGGGAAGACCGGCGCGCAAGCCTCTCCCTCAAGCCGCCGCGCCTCGACGAGGGCCGGATTTCACGCGTGAAAATCGGATCAAGCCATTGAAATGATTTTATATTCTCCGCGGCCTTAACCTGATCTTCAGGATCCTGAACGAGTCGAGAACGATCGCGCCCGGAGGGTGGCAAAGGTCTCTCAGAAGGGCGCGTCGTCGGCGCCGGTGACGTAGCGGGCGACGACGTTCTTGTCGCCGGCCTTGTCGAAGGCGACGGTCAGCTTGTCGCCCTCCACGTCCCGGACCGTGCCGTAGCCGAACTTCTGGTGGAAGACCCGCGCGCCGGGGGCGTAGGCGGGCGTGGCCTCGGCGTCGATCACCATCGAGCGGGCCTCGCGCGGCTGGCCGGTCGGACGCTCGGCCGCGCGGGCCGCCATGCGCCGCCAGCCCGGCGAGTTGTAGACGTCGGCCTTGGCCGCCCGGTCGAGGATGCTAGGGCCGGACGCGGCGGGCGCCGCCGCGGCCCCGTAGCCGCCGCCGTAGAGGCCCGGGGGGGTCAGCACCTCCACATGGGCCGCCGGCAGCTCGTCGATGAAGCGCGAGGGCATCTGGCTCTGCCACTGGTTGTAGACCCGGCGGTTGGCCGCGAAGCTGATCGTGCAGATCCGCTCGGCCCGGGTGACGCCCACGTAAGCCAGCCGCCGCTCTTCCTCCAAGCCCTTCAGCCCGCTCTCGTCCATGGAGCGCTGGGAGGGGAAGAGCCCGTCCTCCCAGCCCGGCAGGAAGACGGCGGGAAACTCCAGCCCCTTGGCGGCGTGGAGGGTCATGATCGAGACTTTGGGGACGTCGCCCTCGGCCTCGTTGTCCATGACGAGGCTGACGTGTTCGAGGAAGCCCTGCAGGTTCTCGAACTCGTCCAGCGCCTTGACCAGCTCCTTGAGGTTTTCGAGCCGGCCGGCGGCGTCGGGGGATTTCTCGGCCTGCCACATGGCGGTGTAGCCGCTCTCGTCCAGCATCCGCTCGGCCAGCGCCACATGGTCGCCGCCCTCGACCCTCAGCTCGGCGCCCCAGCGGTCGAACTGGTCGATGAGCGCGCCGAGCGCGCCCCGGGCCCGCGCGCCCAGGCCCCCCGCCTCGACCAGCAGCCGCGCCCCCTCCAGCAGGGGAACGCCGGCCTCCCGCGCGGCGCGGTTGATCTCCTGCATCGCCTTGTCGCCGAGGCCGCGCTTGGGCGTGTTGACGATCCGCTCGAAGGCGAGGTCGTCCGTCGGGCTGACCGCCACGCGGAAATAGGCCATGGCGTCGCGGATTTCCTGCCGCTCGTAGAAGCGGGGGCCGCCGATCACCCGATAGGGCAGGCCGATGGTGAGGAACCGATCCTCGAACGCCCGCATCTGGAAGCTCGCGCGCACCAGGATCGCCATGCCGTCGAGCGCCACCGGGTCGAGGCCGCGGGTCCCGCGATTGAGCGCCTCGATCTCCTCGCCGATCCAGCGCGCCTCCTCCTCGCCGTCCCAGTGGCCGATCAGGCGGACTTTTTCCCCCTCGGAAAGGTCGGTCCAGAGGATCTTGCCGAGCCGGGCGGAATTCGCCGCGATCACCCCGGAGGCGGCGGCGAGGATATGGGGGGTGGAGCGATAGTTCTGCTCCAGCCGGATGACCCGGGCGCCGGGAAAATCCTGCTCGAAGCGCAGGATGTTGCCGACCTCGGCGCCGCGCCAGCCGTAGATCGACTGGTCGTCGTCGCCGACGCAGCAGATGTTGCGATGCCCCCCGGCCAGCAGCCGCAGCCACAGGTACTGGGCGACGTTGGTGTCCTGATACTCGTCCACCAGGATGTAGCGGAACCAGCGCTGGTACTGGGCGAGGATGTCCGGATGCGCCTGGAGGATGCCCACCACATGCAGGAGCAGATCGCCGAAGTCGCAGGCGTTCAGGGTGCGCAGGCGCTCCTGATAGGCGGCGTAGAGCTCCGTCCCGCGATGGGCGTAGGCGGAGGCCTCCGACGCCGGCACCCGGGTGGGCCCCAAGGCGCGGTTCTTCCAGCCGTCGATCAGGCTCGCGAGCTGGCGCACGGGCCAGCGCTTCTCGTCGATGTTCGCCGCCTGGACGAGCTGGCGCAGCAAGCGGAGCTGGTCGTCGGAGTCGAGGATGGCGAAATTCGATTGCAGCCCGACCAGCTCGGCGTTCCGGCGCAGCATCCGGGTGGAGAGCGCATGGAAGGTGCCGAGCCAGGGCATTCCCTCGATCACTTGGCCGACGAGGGCGCCGATGCGGGATTTCATCTCGCGCGCGGCCTTGTTGGTGAAGGTGACGGCGAGGATCTCGTTCGGCCGCGCCCGCCCGGTGTGGAGAAGCTGGGCGATGCGGGCGGTCAGCGCCCGGGTCTTGCCGGTGCCCGCGCCCGCCAGCATCAGCACGGGACCGTCGAGCGTCTCGACCGCCTCGCGCTGCGCGGGGTTGAGAGCGTCGAGCCAGGGGGCCGGACGCGCGGCCATGGCCCGCTGTGACAGCGGGGCGCGGGCGGCGGCGTCGAAGGCGTCCGCCTCGTCCATCGGGTCGGGGGCGAAGGGGCTCATGACCGGTCAACCTAATGCGGTCCGGCGGGAATGAAAAGCCGCGTTCTCTCTCTGTTCGAAGCATTCCGCCGCATAAGCGCGCGCTTATGGCGTCGAAATAAGCGCTGCGCCACTGGCGCGGGCCCCGGCCCCGGGCGCAGGTCGACAGGGCCGGCGCAGCGCCGGACATCTGGAGATTTCGATCATGACCTATCGCCTGCTCGCCGCCCTGCCCCTCACCCTGCTTGCGGTTCCAGCCTTCGCCGGCCCCGACTGTTCCGCCATGGCCCAGACCAAGCCCATGTGGGAGGTCGCCCGCAGCTTCGAGGAAGCCGGCGGCCGCATCCGGGAGATGAAGGTCAGCGACGGCTGCTATGAAATCTACGGTACGAACGGCAAGCAGAAGCTCGAAATCTACTTCGACCCCAGCACCGGCGCCGAGCTCGAGCGCGAGACCGACTGATGGCCGGGAGCCCGGCGCGACCCGACGACGCGGCCGGCGCCGGCGAGGTCCAGGTCTGGGATCCGCTGGTGCGGGCGTTCCACTGGACACTGGCCGCCGCCTTTCTCGGGGCCCAGCTCTGGGAGGATCCCCGGGCGCTGCACGAGACCCTGGGCTGGATCGCCGCCGGCGCGGTGGCGATCCGCCTGGTCTGGGGCTTCGTCGGCAGCCCCCATGCCCGGTTCGCCGACTTCATCCCGAGCCCGCGCGGCTTCGTCGCCTATGTGCGCGACGCGGCGGCGGGGCGGGAGCGACGCTACCTCGGCCATAATCCGGCCGGGGGGGCGATGGTGGCGGCCCTGCTCGCCACCGTGCTCGGCCTGGCCGCGACCGGCTGGATGATGGGGCTCGACGCCTTCTGGGGCGTGAGCTGGGTCGAGGAGCTGCACGAAGGGCTGGCCCAGCTGGGGCTGCTGCTTGTGGCGCTGCATCTGACCGGCGTAGTCTGGGAGAGCCGCCGCCATGGCGAGAACCTGGTCGCGGCGATGATCACGGGGCGCAAGCGCCGCTGATCCGCCGGATGGGAGTCGGATGCGCCAGATCCTCGCCGACATCGGCCGTCACCGCGGGCTGGTCGCGGTGACGGTTTTCCAGGCGGTCTGCGCCGCGCTGTTCCTGGTCGACGTGCTGGGCGAGCTCGACGAGTTCGTCTCCAACCCGATCCACCCGCTGGTGGAGTTCACCGCCATCGCCGCGCTGCTGATCGGCTCGGGGCTCGGGGCGCTGGAGATCCGCCGCCTGATCCGGCAGAACCGCGACCTGCGGGGCAGGATGCGGGCGGCGAGCGGGGCCTTCGTCGAGCTGATGCAGGAGAGCTTCGGCCGCTGGGGCCTGACCCGGTCCGAGCGCGACGTGGCGCTGCTGACGGTCAAGGGTCTGAGCGTCGCCGAGATCGCCGCCCTGCGCGAGACCCGCGAGGGCACGGTGCGCGCCCAGTGCGCCGCCATCTACCGCAAGGCGGGGGTGGAGAGTCGGGCGCAGCTCCTGAGCCTGTTCGTCGAGGATCTGATGGCGGGGGTGGTGCTCGAGGCGCCCGCCGACCCGACGCCGAAGCCCCCTGCGGCGGTCGGGGACCGGCCGCGGGAGACGTGACCGATCGCGAAGGCGCGGTTTCCGCGCCGATTCGACCAGATTCGCGCGCAATCCCGCGCCATTGTCCGCCTGTCGCCCCTGCGCGGCGAAGCGGCGACGTTGCATTGCGGCAAAGCCGCCCGTAACGTCGCCCGGCTTTCCCCCAACCTCAGTCGGGATCCGCTCTTCCATGCCGACCTTCAAGAAGATCCTCATCGCCAACCGGGGCGAGATCGCCATCCGGGTCATGCGCGCCGCCAACGAGCTCGGCAAGCGGACCGTCGCGGTCTTCGCCGAGGAGGACAAGCTCGGCCTCCACCGCTTCAAGGCGGACGAGGCCTATCGCATCGGCGAGGGGCTGGGGCCGGTCGCGGCCTATCTCTCGATCGACGAGATCATCCGGGTCGCCAAGATGTCGGGCGCGGACGCGATCCACCCGGGCTACGGCCTGTTGTCGGAGAACCCCGACCTGGTGGACGCCTGCGTGGCGAACGGCATCACCTTCATCGGCCCCACCGCGGAGACGATGCGGATGCTCGGCGACAAGGCCAGCGCCCGCAAGGTGGCGATCAAGGCCGGCGTGCCGGTGGTGCCCGCCACCGAGGTCCTGCCCGACGACATGGCCGAGGTGCGGCGCATGGCCGACGAGGTCGGTTATCCGCTGATGCTGAAGGCGAGCTGGGGCGGCGGCGGACGCGGCATGCGGCCGATCCTGGGTCCCGACGAGCTCGAGGACAAGGTGCTCGAGGGTCGGCGCGAGGCCCAGGCGGCCTTCGGCAACGGCGAGGGCTACCTGGAGCGGATGATCCTCAACGCCCGCCACGTCGAGGTGCAGATCCTCGGCGACAAGCACGGCGCGATCTATCACCTCTGGGAGCGCGATTGCTCGGTGCAGCGCCGCAACCAGAAGGTCGTGGAACGCGCGCCCGCGCCCTATCTGAGCCAGGAGCAGCGGGACTACGTCTGCGAGCTGGGGCTGAAGATCGCCCGGGCGGCGAACTATGAGTGCGCCGGCACGGTCGAGTTCCTGATGGATCGCGATTCGGGCGAGTTCTTCTTCATCGAGGTGAACCCCCGGGTGCAGGTGGAGCACACCGTCACCGAGGAGGTCACCGGCATCGACATCGTCCGCGCCCAGATCCTCGTCGAGGAAGGCGCGACCATCGCCGAGGCCACCGGCGCGGCCACCCAGGCGGACGTGAAGCTGAACGGCCACGCCATCCAGTGCCGCATCACCACCGAGGACCCGCAGAACAACTTCATCCCCGACTACGGCCGCATCACCGCCTATCGCGGCGCGACCGGCATGGGCATCCGGCTGGACGGCGGCACCGCCTATTCCGGCGCGGTCATCACCCGCTACTACGATTCTCTGCTGGAGAAGGTCACCGCCTGGGCGCCGACGCCCGAGGCCGCCATCGCCCGGCTCGACCGGGCGCTGCGCGAATTCCGCATCCGCGGCGTCTCCACCAACATCGCCTTCGTCGAGAACCTGCTGAAGCACCCGACCTTCCTCGACCTCAGCTACACGACGAAGTTCATCGACACGACGCCCGAGCTCTTCCAGTTCAGCGCGCGGCGGGACCGGGCGACGAAGATCCTCACCTACATCGCCGACATCACGGTCAACGGGCATCCCGAGACCGCGAGCCGGCCCCGGCCGCCCGCCGAGGCGCGCGCGCCCCGGCTGCCGAAGGTTCCCTTCGAGGCCCCGCCCCCGGGCGTGCGCCAGCTTCTGGAGGAGAAGGGCGCCAAGGCCGTGGCGGAGTGGATGCTCGCCCAACCGCAGGTGCTGATGACCGACACCACGATGCGCGACGGCCACCAGAGCCTGCTCGCCACGCGGATGCGCTCCTATGACATGATCAAGGCGGCGCCGGTCTACGCCCATCTCCTGCCCCAGCTCTTCAGCGTGGAATGCTGGGGGGGCGCGACCTTCGACGTGGCCTACCGCTTCCTCCAGGAATGTCCCTGGCAGCGCCTGCGCGACCTGCGCGCGGCCATGCCGAACCTGATGACGCAGATGCTGCTGCGCGCCTCGAACGGGGTGGGCTACACTAATTATCCCGACAACGTGGTGCAGGCCTTCGTCGCGCGGGCGGCGGAGTCGGGCGTCGACGTGTTCCGCGTGTTCGACAGCCTCAACTGGGTCGAGAACATGCGCGTCGCCATGGACGCGGTGATCGACTCCGGCAAGATCTGCGAGGCGGCGATCTGCTACACCGGCGACATCTTCGACCCCGAGCGGGCCAAGTACGACCTCAAGTATTATGTCGCCATGGGCAAGGAGTTGAAGGGCGCCGGCGCCCACGTGCTGGGGCTGAAGGACATGGCGGGCCTGCTCAAGCCCGCCGCGGCCCGCGTCCTCATCAAGGCGCTGAAGGAGGAGGTGGGCCTGCCGGTCCATTTCCACACCCACGACACCAGCGGCGTCGCCGCCGCGACCATCCTCGCCGCGGCCGACGCGGGCGTGGATGCGGTGGACGCGGCCATGGACGCCTTCTCGGGCGGCACCTCGCAGCCCTGCCTCGGCTCGATCGTCGAGGCGCTGCGCCACACCGACCGCGACACCGGGCTCGACATCGAAGCCGTCCGCCAGCTCTCGGACTACTGGGAGGCGGTGCGCGTGCAGTATGCGGCCTTCGAGGCGGGGCTGAAGGCGCCCGCCTCGGAGGTCTACCTGCACGAGATGCCCGGCGGCCAGTTCACCAACCTCAAGGCCCAGGCGCGCAGCATGGGGCTGGAGGAACGCTGGCACGAGGTCGCCGAGATGTACGCCGAAGTGAACCGGATGTTCGGCGACATCGTCAAGGTCACGCCCTCGTCCAAGGTGGTGGGCGACATGGCGCTGGTCATGGTCGCCCAGGGCCTGACCCGCGCGCAGGTCGAGGATCCGGCGGTGGAGGTCGCCTTCCCCGAATCGGTGGTGGAGATGTTCGAGGGCGGCCTCGGCCAGCCCCCGGGCGGCTGGCCCAAGGCCCTGCAGGCCAAGATCCTCAAGGGCAAGGCCCCCTTCACCGACCGGCCCGGCGCGGTGATGCCGCCCGCCGACCTCGCCGCCCTGCGCAAGAAGCTGGAGGGCGAGCTGCCGGGGATCGCGATCGATGACGAGGACTTCAACGGATACCTGATGTATCCCAAAGTCTTCCTCGACTACGCCCGCCGCCATGCGGAATACGGGCCCGTGCGCACCCTGCCCACCCCGGTCTATTTCTACGGAATGGAGCCGGGGCAGGAGATCTCGGTGGAGATCGATCCGGGCAAGACGCTGGAGATCCGCTTCCAGACCGTCGGCGAGACCAACGCCGACGGCGAGGTCAGGGTGTTCTTCGAGCTGAACGGCCAGCCCCGCACGGCCCGCGTCCCCAACCGCAAGGCCCAGGCCAGCGCCCCGCGCCGGCCCAAGGCCGAGGCGGGCAACCCCGCCCATGTGGCGGCGCCGATGCCCGGCGTGATCGCCTCGATCGCGGTCAAGGAAGGCCAGCCGGTGAACCCGGGCGACCTGCTCCTCTCCATCGAGGCGATGAAGATGGAGACGGGCCTCCATGCCGAGAAGGCCGGGGTGGTCAAGGCGCTGCACGTGACGCCGGGGGCTCAGGTGGACGCCAAGGACCTGCTGGTCGAGCTCGACCTCGGCTGAGCCCGGGCGCTCGGGGCGGGCGGACTTCCGCCCCGAGCCGCGGAGGCAAGGGCCGCCGCCCGGGTCCTGTCCAGGGCCCCCGCCGGAAGGGCCGCCCTGTCAGCGCGGGCGGACCGTCTGGTCGATGATGTAGACGAGGCCGTTCGCCGCCGGGATTTCCGCCCGGGTCACCGTCGCCGTGCCGCCCACCCGGATGGTCCCGGACCGGCCGTCGACGTTGAGCGGCTTGCCGATCATCGTGGTGTGGTTGAGGTCGAACCCCTCGATGAAGTCCAGCGTCAGGTCGCCGGGCACCACGTGATATCCGAGGAAGGTCGTCAGCGCCTCGCCGCTCAGCCGCGCCGCGCCGGAGGCGGCGAAGGCCCGGTCGTTGGGCGCGAAGACGGTGAAGGGCCCCGATCCCGCCAGGGCCGTCGCCAGCTCCGTCCCTTCGGCCGCCCGGGCGAAGCGCGCCGCGCCGGCGCCCCGGGCGGCGGCGAGCACCCCGGGCCCGCCGCGGGACTCGCCCCGGGAGGAGGCCCCGCCCCCTCCCCCGCACGCCGAAAGACCAAGACCGACAACCCCGAAGCCTGCGAGGGTGATGAGACGCCTGCGTCGCATGGACTGCTCCTTTTCCGCCGCAGCCTCGCGCCCAAGGGCCGGCCTGGCCGCCCTGGGAACCTGACGGGCCGCGTTCCTGGCGGCCGGACGGCTCCGCCCGGCCAGGCCTTGGTCTAGGCGCGCCCCGCCCTCCCCGTCAATCGGGGGGCGCGTCACGCTCCGCCGCAGGAGGCGAGCGCGCCGCGGATCGCCCGGGTCGAGCCCTTCAGCGACACCTTGCCCTGGGGTTTCCCGTCCACCGACAGGACGGTCTCGACGTCCTTGCCGGCGAGCCGCGCCGCCAGGGGCTGGCCCCGCAGGGAGGCGACCAGCGCCCCGCCCGCGCCCTCCTCCCGCCGGGCCGAGACGCTGACCGGGCCGCCGGAAAAGGCGAAGTCCAGCCGGGCGGCCTCGGGCCCCGGCTGGGCGCGCCAGGTCGCGGCGAGGAACGGCTCGCCCCCGAGGCAGAAGAGCGCGAGGCTCGCCACCGGGCCGGCGCCCTGGCTGACCGCCGCCTTGCCGCCCTCGGGCGCGGCGCGCAGGGTCCAGCCGGGGCCCGCGGGCGCCGGATGCGCGGGTGCGGCGTCGGCCGGCGCCGCCGTTCCCGTCCCTGCCCCGTTCGCGCCGAAGGTCAGCCGCTCCGTGCAGCTTTCCGCCCCCGAAGCCGCCCCGGGGCAGGCCGAGCCGTGGCGAGTGACCACCACCGCCATCTGCGGCCCCGCGCCGTCGAGCGTCCAGCTCTGGGCGTAGTCCGACCATCTCCGCTCGGGGCCCTGCGGCCCGTCGATCCAGATCGACACCGGGCAGCCGGCGCTGCCGCAGAGCGCCGACCAGGCGTTGACGCATTCGATCCCGGCAAGGTCCACCACATGGTCGAGCCGCCCGTCGCCGTTCAGGTCGACCGCGGTGGCGAAGGCCGGGCCGATCCGGGGAGAGCCGCCCATGTCGGCGCATTGCTGGGCCGATTCGGCCCCGAGCGCGGCGATGGCGGGGGGCAGGTCCTGGGCCAGGGCGGGACCTGCGGCGGCGAGAAGGACGCAGAGGATGCGGCGCATGGCGGGCCTTTCAACCGTTCCGGATCATCAGCCAGGCGATCAGCCCGGCGAGCAGCAGGCCGGCGAGAACCGCCAGCGCGATCTTGACCTGCGAGTAGGGCCGTTCGCCCTCGACTTGGCCGGTGCGGCCGTTGACGACGAAGCGGTAGGACTTGCCCCGATAGCGGAAGGCCGCCAGCCAGACCGGCAGCAGGACGTGCTTGAAGGTCAGCCGCCCCACCCGGGTCTGCATCCCGCCGATCCGCTGCTGGTCGCCGCCGATGTCGCGGCGGATGTCGCCCTCGATCACTCGGTTCATGATCGCCTTGGCCTCGCCATAGCCGTCCTCGACCCCGACCGTATAGGCCTCGGCCCGGAAGCCGGCGAGATAGCGCGGGTCATAGGGGGTGAGCGCCGAGAGGTCGAAGGGGGCTATGGCGTCGGTGTAGCGCTTCGGCAGGCTGGTGGAGCCGAGGACGAGCACGTCGTCGAAGTCGCGCCGCACCCTGCCCCGGGCGGGATACCAGTCGATGCGGGTGACGGTCTGGGCCTGCATGGTCTGGCGACCGTTCACCACCACCGGCACGTGGCGTGTCTCGGTCCGGGCGACGCCCTTCTGGCCGGTGTAGTCGGTCTCGGTCGCCGCGTCGTAGGTCCAGTAGGGGGCGTAGACCCCGGTCATCGCCCGGTCGGCGCGGGCGTATTGCGTCAGATCGGAGGGCGCGAACCAGAGCTTGCCCAGCCATTTCCCCATGGCCGCCCGCGCCTCCGCCTCGCTCAGCAGGAAAGGGAGCTGCGCCTGGGGCTTGATGTGGCGCGCCGTGCCGGTGCCCGAGACCAAGGGCGTCGCGCAGAACGGGCATTCCTTGGCGTGGATGGCGGCGTCGTATTCGATCTCGGCGCCGCAGTTCCCGCAGCGGGTGGTGCGCACTTCCTCCAGCGCCTCCGCCGGCAGCGAGGCCTCGGTGACGGCGCGCAGGTCGAGTTCCGGCAGGCCGCGCGGTCCCGGCGGGATCGGGACCTGCGTGCCGCAATGGGGGCAGAGCATTCCCTGGCTCGCCGGGTCGTACCGCAGACCAGAGCCGCAGGAGGGGCAGGGAAAGCGGCGCTCGGCCGAGCCCGCGTCGGTCAGGGCCATGGGATCAGTCGAGCGGCGGCGGCGGCGGGGTCGGCCCGAACATGGGCGCAAGATCGACAACCTCGCCCGCCCGGGTCCAGGCGGCGTCGCCGGCGCTCCAGACATGGGTCTGGGGGGTCAGCCGGCCCTCCCGCGCCATGGCCGCGAGCTGGTCCCGGGCGAAGGGCCCGGTCGCCTGCCCGGCTTGCGCCACATGCCAGACCTTGTCCGCCGGGGGCGGCGGCGGGGCGGCCTGCGCAGGCGCGGGCTGGGGGGCGGCCTGCGAGGCGGGTTGGGGCACGGGCCCCCAGGGCCCCCGCGCCATGCGCTCGGCCATCGCCATGCCCATGCCGGCGCCGAGTCCCGCCCCGAGGCCGCCGTCGCCGCCGGGATTGGCGGCGGCCTTGGTCATCGCCTCAGCCATGCTGAACTCGGTGTATTTCCCGAGATCGCCCACCATTCCGGCGGCCGTGCGCTTGTCGAGCGCGGCCTCGACCTCCTCGGGGAGCGAGATGTTCTCGATGTAGAAGCCCGGCAGCTCCAACCCGTATTCGGCGATCTTGGGGGCGATCCGGTCCAGCACGATCTTGCCGAGGTCGATGGTGTTGCCCGCCATGTCGAGCACCGGGATGCCCGAGGTCGCGATGATCTGGCTGAAGTTCGTGGCGATCACGTTGCGGATCTGGGCCTCGATCTCCGCGGTGGTGAACTGGCCATCGGTGCCGACGATCTCGGTCAGGAACTTCGCCGGATCGGAGACCCGCATGGTGTAGCTGCCGAAGGCGCGCAGACGCACCATGCCGAATTCCGCGTCCCGGCACAGGATGGGGTTGCGCGTGCCCCATTTCAGGTCGGTGAAGCGGCGGGTGTTGACGAAGTAAATCTCGGACTTGAAGGGCGAGCGGAAGCCGTGGTCCCAGTGCTGGAGCGTCGTCAGGATCGGTAGGTTGTTGGTCTCGAGCTCGTAGAGGCCCGGGCCGAACACGTCCGCCACCACGCCCTCGTGGACGAAGACCGCCGCCTGGCTTTCGCGCACCGTTAGCTTGGCGCCGTACTTGATCGCATGGCCTTCGCGCTCGAAGCGCCAGACGATCGTGTCGCGGCTGTCGTCGGTCCAGTGGATGACGTCGATGAACTCGCCGCGGAGGAAGTCGAAGATGGACATGCCTGCATCCCTGCGTCCCGGGCGCGCCGCGCCCCGCCTGCGACACTATAGCCGCGGGAAACGGCTGTCGTCACCTCACCGCGCCGCGCGCGGGCCCCGCGCCTACAACCCCGCCGCCGCCGTGGTCCGGGCCTGGGAGGCGGCCTCGGCGGCCATGGCGTCGCGAGCGATGGCGGGCAAGAGCGGCCGCGCCTCCGCCGCCGACATCCCCGGACGCAGCCGCGGATCGTAGAGCATCCGAAGCAGGATCTCGTCGTGATCCGTCAGGAAGGCGAATTCCAGGTTGGTGTTGAAGAGCGAGGGCCGCGCGTCCGGGCTGTCGTTGGGCAGGCCCATGGCCTGGGCCATCTCCTCGTGCACGCAGGAAGCGCGGGTAAAGGGCGGATGCTCGGCCCGGATCAGGATCATCACCGCCGCATAGGTCGAGGGCGCGGCGGGCTCGGCGAAGGCGTAGGCGGTGCAGAACGTGTCGAGCGGCGTGTTGGCGATCTGGTCGAGCACGGCCGGGTGAAAGCCCGGGAACTGGCGCGACGTGACCTGCGCCGCCACCGACTGCTCGTCGCTCGACAGGACCATGACCAGAAAGTTCACGTCCGGCCCGTCGCTCACCCGCATGTCGAGCCCGGTCAGGCGGGCGAGTCGGGCGGTGAACTCCGCCACGTTGCGCCGGTCCTGGGCCGCATCCGCGGGCGGGACCGAGGGTCCCACCACCACCCCCACCCGCACCGGCCGGTTCCAGCGGCGCAGCAGGGCCGGCGTCTCCGCGTGGATGTAGCGCCCGCCCACGGAGACGTATTCGTCCATCATCGCGATGCGCTCGAAATTGCGCACCAGGTCGTCGACAGTGAAGGGCATGTCCGGGGGATTGGTGTCGACCCGCATCCGCCCGCTGGCCGTCAGCTCGCCCTGCACCCCTGCGTAGAAGGCCGACAGCTCCTGGGAGGAGCCGACGGGCGGCGCCGCCCGCGGCAGGGGCGGATCGACCATGGGCATGGACTGGGGCGAGGCCGCGGCGGTGTGCGGGATGTCGCGGGAGGCGCAGCCGGCGAGCGCCAGCAAGATCGCCAAGGCCACCCCGCACGCTCCGCTTGTCGTCCCTCGCCCGCCCATCCCGCCTCGCTCAACGCCCCGAAACGCTGCCGCCGACCTGCGGCCCCGGACCGGCCGCCCGGGCGGAGGCTGCGGCCAGCGTCTGCTTCAGCTCCTCCTCCATGCGCAGGAGGCTCGCCTCGGCGGTGGCGCGGCGCGCCTTGCCCTCGTCGGCGATCTGCAGGCTCTCCTGGATTGTGGCGATGAGATCGGCGTTGGCCTTCTCGATCGCCTCGATGTCGAAGACGCCGCGCTCCATCTCCGTCCGGATCTCCTTGTTCGCCTGACGCAGGTTCTCGGCGTTCTTCGTCAACAACTCGTTCGTCAGGTCGTTCGCCTCGCGCACCGCCCCGGCCGCCTCGCGCGAGCGGTGGATGGTCACCGCCTGGGCGAGCTGGGTCTCCCACAGGGGCACGGTGTTGACCAAGGTCGAATTGATCTTGGTCACGAGGCTCTTGTCGTTTTCCTGAACCAGCCGGATCGAGGGCAGGCTCTGCATGGTGACCTGCCGCGTCAGCTTCAGGTCGTGGACCCGCCGCTCCAGGTCGTCGCGGGCGGCGCGCAGGTCGCGCAGCTCCTGCGCCTTCATCACCCCGGTCTGCTCCGGCGCGGCCTGGACCTCGGCCTCCTTGGCGGGGATCTCGGCCCCGTCGAGTTCCGCCAGCCGCGCCTCGCCGGCGGCGATGTAGAGCGCCAGCTCGTCATAGAAAGCGAGCGTCTTCTCATAGAGCTTGTCGAGCGACTTGATGTCCTTGAGCAGGGTCTGCTCATGGCCGAGCAGGTCGCCGGTGATCTTGTCGATCTGGCCCTGGACCTCCTCGTAGCGGGCCATGAACTCGGCCACCGGCTTCGCCTTGCCGGTCAGCCGTTCCCACCAGCTCCGCTCGCGGTTGGGGTCGAGCTCATCGACCGAGAAGCCGCGGATGGAGCTGACGATCTCGCGCAGGGAATTGCCTGCGGGGCCCACGTCCTTGTTGCGGACGCCCGACAGCATCTCCTGACTGATGACCTGCAGCTCGGCCTGGGCCTTGGAGCCGAAGCGGATGATCGACTGGGTGTCGGAGACGTTCAGCTCCGCCTTGCGCCGCTCGATCTCGGCCCGGAGCGCGGGGTCGCCTCCCGTCTCCACCGGGGCGAGCGCGCCCTTGGGCTCGGGCAGGACCGCGGCGGTGACCGCCTGGACCTCCTCCAGCGTCGCCTGCGCCTGGGCGCGGACATCCTGGGACATGCGTTCTCTCCCTCGTCAGCGGGCGACGAGCCCGTCCTGTTGCAGCCGGTCGCGCAGCACCTCGATCTCCACCTCCAGATCGGTGCGGTCGCTCTCGAGCAGGCCGACGCGCTGGGCGGCGAAGCTCTGCTCCAGATCCGCGAGCAGCGATTCGTACTGGGCGCGGGCCTGCGGGTCCGGGCGGCGGGCCTCCAGATCCGCGAGCTTGACCGTCGCGTCGCGCAGGCCCTTCAGATAGACATGGATGAAGCTGCGCGAGCGGGCGAGGTCGCGCGGATCCGTCTCGATGGCGCGCATCACCTCGCGGGCCTGGTCCGCAAGCCGGTCCACCCGGCCCTCCAGCCGGCGATCGCCCAGCCGGGCCGCGGCCGCGATGGTGTCGCGGACCAGCGCCTCGGCCTGGTCGATGGCCCGGGCCACGCGGTCGGTGGTGAAGTCGTCCCCCTCGACGCCCTTCTTGCGCATGGGGTCAAGCCCGAAGGCCGCCGCCTGCGCCGCGCCCGCCACGAGCCCAAAGGCCGCCGCCCCGAGGATCCCCTGCCCGAGGCTGAGGAGGCCCACGGCGAAGACGCTCGCCCCGGTCAGGACGGCGGCGAAGAGCTTGCGCGGGATGGCGGGCGGCCGGGCGATGGCGCGCGCCTCAAAGGCCGCCTCGGCCCGCAGTCCCTCGTTCAGGAGCCAAGCGGCGAAAGTGAGGCCGAGAAAGCCCCCGAGCTCCGCCAGCATCTCCCCGGCCGAGCCGCGCCGGATGGCGCCGAGCCCGGCGAAAAGCAGCGGCAGGGGCAGGAGATACATCAGCCGCGCCCGCACCGACACGCGCGCGGCGGCGCGGCCGCGGAACGGGGCTGCGGGCGGCGCGCCCGCCTCCGGACGCGGTCCCGGGGAATGCCGGCCGCCGAAACGTCGCGCCGCCATCAGGCCCCCAGCGCGCCGAATCCGGTGGCGAGCACCACGGCGACCAGGACGACATAGGCGACAAGCCGCAAGCTGGAGGACATGGGAGCCGCGTTTTTCCTCTGAGAAGCACTTGCTTGCTTACATAGTAGGCCCTGGAGGACCTTACCAGTGCCGCGTCTGTCGCCTGCGGGACAATGCGCTTCTTTCAGAGGCTGATTTGCGGTAGAACAAAGGGCACCAACGTGTGTCCACAAGGCCAATCCCGGCGGCGTGGCCGCGGGGTGGTGGCGACGCCGGCGCATCTCGCGCCGACACTGGACTCAAGGGCTGTCTCGCATGGCAAAAGGCACGGTCAAATGGTTCAACACCGAGAAGGGGTATGGCTTCATCCAGCCCGCTGACGGCGGCAAGGACATATTCGTTCACATCACGGCCGTGCAGGCGGCGGGCCTTCAGACCCTGAAGGACAACCAGCCCATCGAATACGAGCTGATCGATGGCCGCGACGGGCGCAAGAGCGCCGGCGCGCTCAAGGTCTGACCTTCGTTCCGCCGCGGCCCCGTCCCGCGGGCCGCGGCGACCTCGCCGGCCTGTCCGGCTTCGGCTCGACCCCCACCCCGAGCTGTTCGCGCAGGACGCGCGGCCGCACTTCCTCCACCGCGCCAGGAATCAGCTCCCCGAGCTGGAACGGCCCGTAGGAGATCCGGATCAGCCGGTTGACCTCCAGCCCCACCGTCTCCAGCGCCCGGCGCACCTCGCGGTTGCGACCCTCGCGCAGGCCGACGGTCAGCCAGACGTTGGACCCCTGCTGGCGGTCGATCGCCACGCTCATCGGCGCGAACCGCTCGCCCTCCACCGTCACACCCCGGCGCAGGGGCTCGAGCGCGGCGTCCTCGGGCGCGCCGCGCGCCCGCACCCGGTATTTGCGCACCCAGCCGGTGGAGGGCAGCTCCAGCCGCCGCTTCAGCCCGCCGTCGTTGGTGAGCAGGAGCAACCCCTCGGAATTCAGGTCCAGCCGTCCGACGCTCAGCACCCGGGGCAGATCCGCGGGAAGGCTGGCGAAGACCGTCGGCCGGCCCTTCTCGTCCGCCTCGCTGGTGACGAGGCCGATGGGCTTGTAGTAGCGCCAGAGCCGGATCGCCTCGGGCGCCTCCACCGGCTTGCCGTCCACCGCCACCTTGTCCCGGGGGCCGACCTTGAGCGCGGGGGTGTCGATGACGACGCCATTCACCGCCACACGGCCCTCGGCGATCATGGCCTCCGCCGCCCGACGCGAGGCGACGCCGGCGCGGGCCAGGCGCTTGGCGATTCGTTCGGGTTCCCAGGTCAACGGCGCGGCCGGTACATCAGCATGAAGGCCTCGACCGCATCCTCAATGTGATTCGAGACACAGGTCGCGCCGACCGCGCCCGCGCCGCAGAACAGCCGGCGCAGGAACAGGTCCCCCCGGCAGAGCGACATGAAGCGCCGGGCCGCCAGGTCGGGATCGCCGGTCTCGATCTCGCCCCGCTCCGCCGCGGCGGCGAGCACGGGGGCGAGCCAGCGCCGGCCGCTGTCGACCATGCGATAGAAGGCGGCGCCGAGCTGGGGGAACCGCTCCGATTCCGCCAGGGCGGCGCGAAAGGCGCTTTGTCCTTCCTCGGACAGGGCGCGGCCGGCCACCCAATGGGCGATGTCGGCCAGAATGTCCTCCAGCCGCCGACCTTCGGTCTCGACCGGGATGAGATCCTCGCACTGCCAGCTGCAGTCCGAGGACATGACCGCGGCGAAGAGCGAGGCCTTGTCGGGGAAATAGCGGTAGAGCGTCGCCTTGGACACGCCGGCCGCGCGCGCGATGTCGTCGACGCTCGCGGCCTGGAAGCCATGGGCGAAGATCACCTCGCGCGCCCCGGCCAGCACCTGGGCGAGCTTGCGCTCCGCCCGCGGCGTCAGGGCCGGGAGCGGCGCATGGATGGCGGGATTGTCGGTCAGGCGATCGTCCAAGCCTTGGCTCTCCTTCGCGTCACGTTAGCAGCGATCCGCATCGCCGTCCATCAACACGCCGTCGTGAGGATATCGAACGGTACGGTTCAGTTTCTGTTTGACAGATGGGGAATCGCGGCGCATGTTTCCAGTCAGAACGAAACTGTTTCGTTTTATATCACTGGAAAGGACCACCCATGTCCCGTTCACGCATTCTGATCCTGAGCGCCGCCCTCGCCGCCTTTGCGGGCGCCGCCTCGGCGGAAACCCTGTCCCAGGCGCTGGCCTCCGGCCAGATCTCCCGGGCCGCCGCCGAACAGCTGGTGGCCGGCTCGGGCCTCACCTTCAACGAGGCCCAGGGGATGACCATCCACCAGATCGCCTCCACCAAGTGGAAGGACGACTGATCGACGACCGATCCCTGGCCGTCCCCGGACCACGTCCGGGGACGGCCGAGGAGAGGGTTGCCCGAGGACAGGACGGCGCGCCACAAGAGAGGGCATGACATCCTTTGCCCCCCTGATGGAGATCGCCCTTGAGGAGGCCCGCGCCGCCGCCCTCCGGGGCGAGACGCCGGTGGGCGCCGTCCTCGCCGGCCCGGGCGGAGACCTGCTCGCCCAGGCCGGCAACCGCACGCGGGAGCTTGCGGACCCGACCGCTCATGCGGAAATCCTTGCGATCCGGGCCGCCTGCGCGGCGGTCGGATCGGAGCGCCTCGCCCCGGGCGCGACGCTCTACGTCACCCTGGAGCCCTGCCCCATGTGCGCCGCCGCCATCGCCGCCGCCCGCGTGACGCGGCTGGTCTATGGCGCCTCCGATCCCAAGTCCGGCGGGGTCGAGCATGGGGCCCGCGTCTTTTCCCATCCCCAGACCCATCACCGGCCCGAGATCGTCGCGGGCGTGCGCGAGACCGATTGCGGCGCGCTGCTCACCCGCTTCTTCGCCGCAAGGCGCTGACCGGCGACGGAGCCATCGGCCCCGCGCCGGTGAGCGACGTCAGGCGGCGTCGCGGCGGGCGGGCTCCGCCTCCCGGTTCGGCAGGTCGCCGGCCAGCACCGGCGCGATCGCCCGGGCCAAGCGTTCCGCCATGTGCTCGAGCTCGGCCGCCGGCATCGCGGCGAAATGGCGGAAGCCGCCCAGTTCCTCTTCGATCACGTCCCGGACCCGGCCGAGCGTCGTGGGTGTCGTCGTCATCCTTCATCTCCTTCGCAGGGGGAATGCGATGGTTTTCCGTTCGGATAGACTACCACATAATGCTGCAATTGCGAAATCAAGCCGCCGCGACCGGACGGGCCGCGGCGGATTCTCGCAGGGCCGGCGTCGCTCGGGTCAGTTAAAGACCTGGGCGACCTCATACATCACCGGCTCGAACGACCGGCACAGTTTCGTGATTTCCCTGTTGCGGCGCCGCATCTCTTCGGTGCGAAGCATGGCCTGGTAGTCCTCGCGCCGGTCCCACTGTGAATAGTTGGCGATCCGCGTCTGGGCGTCGTTCACGTGCAGGCCCGCGGCGATGAAGCCGGGCTGGCGGCGGATGAAGGAATCATAGGCGTCGGTCAGCAGGTCGAGCAGGTCCTGGCACATGCCGGGATTGGTCTCGAAGGTGGTGATGATCGTCTGAAGTTTCGCATCGCGCGCAATGCTGGGCATCGGCCTCTCCCCCGGGGCTCATGACGCCGCGCGCCCGGGGCCTGGCAAACCCTTCTGCGGCGCGGCTCGGCGGGACGATCCTAGCGCGAGCGGGAAGCGCGGGGCAACCGGGGCGACGCCGCCCCCCGGATCCGTCCCCCGCGCGTCCCGGGCCTGCGAAAAAAGCGGCGGCCGAAGCCGCCGCAGTCTGGTCAGGAGGAAGCAAACCGGACGCGTCGGCTTGCGGCGGGGCCCGGGCCGCGGGTCAGCGGCACTGGGCGATGGTGTAGTCGCCCATCCGGGCGAGGAAGGTGTCGAGTGGGGTCATCTCCGGGCCGAAATGCCGGTGATAGATGTCGTCGTAGAACTTCGGCAGGTGGTAGCGCTCGCCGACGAGCAGCGATTCCAGCGCGCTCAGGGTGTGCTCCATCACGCTGCGCTCGGGCAGGCGGATGACCAGGGTCTCGACCTCGCCATCGACGAACTTCACCTCCTTGAAGCTGTCGGGCACGCGGGCGATCCCGTCGAGCTGGGCGACGAGCTCGCCGATGGAACCGGGCCGCGTGTCGGGATCCCGGGTCCAGTCGGCGACGAGCCGACCGAGCTCGATGTAGTCGGCCACCTCGAAGAGGCCGGCGGGGGCGGCGGGGGCGGCGCTGTTGTCGAGCATGATGGTCTCCGATGGCTTTGGCTTGGTCTGCGGCCGTGCGGGGGCGGGCCGCGGGGAATCGGGGGCATGCAGGCGCGCGCCCTCCGGGAATTGGTGGTGGCGCTGGAGGAAGCGCACGAGGTCGGCCATCCGCCGGGGCGGCGGTCCCTGGAAGAGCGTCTCGCGGACCAGCGCCAGGTCGGCCGCGCCGGCCGGCTCGGGCAGGGCCGAGATCAGCGTCTCGGCGAAAAGGATCGAGCCGAGCGCGCCGAGCGACTTGCCGCCCGCGTCCTCCTCCGCCTCGATCATCAGGAACAGGACGAGCGGGGGATCCTCCGCCAGCCGCCGGCGCATGTCCGGGTCGAGCTTCACGTCGGCGAGCCATTCGGCGAGGCGGGCGACCCGGCGCTCCGCGTCGCGGGCGAAGGCGCCCTCGAGCAGGGTCGGATCCGCCGCCTCGACCCGGGCGACCAGCGCGGCGACGCTGGGGATACGCCCCTTGGGCGCGATCCCCGCCTCGGTGCAGGCGACGAGATCGCGCAGGATCAGCCCGTCGTCCGCCCGGGGCGCGTCGATGCCGACCCCGCCGCCGAGCCCGAAGGGCCGGGCCGCATGGGGGCCGATCGCCCGGGCGCGCTGGGCCTTCACGCCGTCCACGTCGTAGAACAGGCCGAAGTCGAGCAGCCAGTCCTCGGTCAGGGGCATGTCGGAGGGCCGGCCGGTGGAATTGTGACGCATCAGGCCGCGCAGGCCCTCGACCGGACGGCGAGCGTTGAGGGCGTAGATCTCGCGCACCAGGCAATGGCCGATGCGGGCGACGCCGCTGAGGAAGACCCGCGGCATCTGCGCCGGCGCGGCCCCTTGCACGGCGCGGGGCCGGTCAACGGCGTAGCGGTCGCGCAGCCGGTCGAGAACGAAAGCGCCGAGCACGTCGTGAAGGATCGCCGAGCGATAGACGTGCCGGGTCACCCTCCGGGCGGTCTCGAAGGCGGCGCGGGTGTCGTGATGGCGCTCGAGGACCCGCCCGGCGACGGCGTTGTGCAGCATGGCCCAGAGGGTCTGGGTCTGGCCGAGCATCAGGTTCGAGTCGGAGAAGCTGTTGGGGATCATCACCTCGCTGCGGCTCTCGACCCCATGGGCGTCGAGATGGGGGCAGGCGGCGCGGGGCAGGTCGCGGGCGGCGCCCCAGGCGGGGGAATTCGCAGAAGGCCGGGCGCGGCCCATGCGCAGCAGGCAGCGCGGCTCGCCGGGGGCTTCGGGCACCTGGAAGAGGAAGGCGTCATGCTTGGGGCCGTCGCCGTAGATCAGGGCGAGGTCGAGGAGCGGCTGGCCGGTGACGTCCTCGCGCGAGCGGAGGTCGAGGTCGTGGACGGCGAACTGGGCGAGATAGGTCGCGCCGGCCGGAATGTCGGATTCCTCGCCGGGACGCCGGGTCCGGCCGATCTTGGCGGCGATGGCGCGCAGCGCAGCGCGGCCGGGGGAGGCCTCGACTTCGGAATCGGCGATCGCGGCGAAGGCTTCCCCTTCGCAGGCGTCCGCCAGGACTGGCGGGAGCTTCCTTTCTGCGATGGCGTCGTGCATGGCGTCCTGACCCTTTCTGGTTGTTGAGGAAGGTTAACCACTGTCAGCGTTACGCGAGCGTGACAGCGGTGCGTCACGCTGCGGGGGTTGAGGTCGGGCCGGGGCGGGCGCGTCACGGGGCGGGCGCCGCGGTCTGCGGGGCGTCCGGAGGATCACGGCCAGGCGGAGGTCTCCTCGCGCGAATCTGCGCAACTTTCTGGAAATGCCCCCTATCCACGTCACAGGCCCCATCCGGCCTGACCCAGGCCCACGCGGACGAAAAGCGAGGCCGTTGAACCGACTTCCCGCCCTACGTTTCAAAGCGGCGAGCGGCGCGGGATGGGAAAGCGTAGCGGGTCTGGTAGCGGGTCTGAAGGCCTATGCTTGGTTGGCTCCGCGACGCAACCGGCGCGAGATCTGGCGCTGCCGTTCCGCTTTTGACCACCTTGGCGGGTCGCGTGGGTCCCATCGGTCAAGGCGGTGGAGATTTCGGTGTAGCCATCTGAGAGCATCGGGGGGGCTGCGGTGTGATGTTGGGAAGCGGATCGCTTTCAGCGGCGTCGATCTGGGCGAAGGCTTCGAGCCGCGTGGAGCGGCGCCGGCTCCGCCCTTCGTCGTTCTGCTCGAGGAGGACGGCGCGGATCAGACGGACGCGGCCGTCCTCGGTGGGGGAAGACGCCGAGGACGTCGGCGCGGCGCCTGGCCTCCTTGGCGAGGGGCGCGAGCGGGTTTGCGCTGCGCCGCTTGGCGCGGCCCTGGGCCGGGAAGCCCATGTCGGCGCGCGCGTCGGTTGCGCTCTCGTCCCTCGGCGTCGCGCGCTTGGGCCAGCGGGCGCGGAGCGGGCCGGCGACGCGGCGCCAGGTCTCGCCGGCGGTCTTGCTGTCGGGCTGGATGAAGGCCTGCCGGATGGCGGCGGCGGCGACGGCGCGCCGGCCAATTCGGATGTGACGCAGGTGTGCAATCCGACCTCAGATCCCCTGCGCCATCCGTGCCTTTCGGGGCGAGCTGAGTTTCATGCCCGGTTGGTTCAGTCGTTCTTCCGAGCCGGTCCAGGCATAGGCCAAAAGACAGGGGGCAAGCTCACCCGTCGTGATCCTGTGCTCCATACTAGGGCGGTTCAGGATCAGGGATCCGGGCGCATGGACCGCCGCGTCGTTCTCAGACCAGGCTCCCGCGACCGAGATGTAGCTCTCCTCGATCTCCTTGTGGCTGTGCTGCGGGTAGGTCGTGCTCGGGGCGAAGAGCACAAAGCCCAGTACCAGCCTCTCCGCACAGATCGGCCCCCGCGGGCCCAGGATCTCGCAATAGGCGTAATTTCGCGCGAGCGCCCTGGGCACCTTTTCGTAGCCGTATTCCCAGGTGAGCTTGTCCGCGACACGTGCCAACGCTCTGGACATGCCTTGCACCGCGCCCCTCTCCCCGAGATCGAGCGCCCGGCCGAGGTGGGCCGTGACCGGCTTCACCTCGGGGGCGCGATCATTGATCTCCGGATTGGAATCCATGATCGCCGCGAGAGCATCCCGCACCCGCTTGCGGTGCGCCCGGATCAGGCGGCTACCCCCGGCCGAACCATGACGGTAGAGCGCATCGAACTCGTGGAGAAGGTACAGCCAGTCAGGGCAGTCGCAAAGACGCAGCTGTCCGGCGCGCTCGGATCGGTGGCTCATTCCGCAATCTCTCGGCAGAAGATCAGGGGTTGATTGGGATGACGATGCGTCCGCGGACCATCCCGTCGATGAAGCGCGGTGCGGTTTCGATGACCTCGGCGAAGGGCAGTTCGGTGGTCATCTCCTCGAGTTTTCCAAGATCGAGATCACTGGCCAGCCTGGCCCACGCTTCGAGGCGGTCGGGCTTGGGGCACATGACGCTGTCGACCCCGGCCAGGGTCACGCCGCGCAGGATGAACGGCGCAACTGACGAGGGGAGGTCCATACCTGCCGCAAGACCGCAGGCGGCAACGACCCCCCTGTACTTCATCATCGACAGCATGTTCGCCAGCACCGTGCTGCCCGCGACGTCGATGCCCCCGGACCAGCGCTCTTGGCCCAGCGGCCGGACCTTGCCGGTAAGTTCGCTGCGGTCGATCACCGAAGCGGCCCCCAGACCGCGCAGGTAGTCCGCCTCGGAGGCGCGGCCCGTGACTGCCGCAATCTCGTAGCCCTTCGCGGCAAGAAGCGCCGTGGCGACGCTGCCGACCCCTCCGGCCGCGCCGCTCACGACGATTTCGCCATCGCCGGGCATGACCCCGTGCCGCTCAAGCGCGAGGACGCAAAGCATGGCCGTATAGCCCGCAGTGCCGATCGCTGCGGCCTGCCGCAAGTCAATGGGCGCCGGCAAGGGAACCAGCCAGTCTCCGCTGACCCGCGCGCGCTCGGCCAGGCCGCCCCAGTGTTTTTCGCCCACGCCCCAACCGTTCAGGATGACCCGGTCGCCGGGCTTGAATTCGGCATGGCTGCTCCGAGCCACCGTGCCGGTAAAGTCGATGCCCGGCACCATGGGGAAGCGCCGTACAACCGGCGCCTTGCCAGTGATTGCCAGCGCGTCCTTGTAGTTCAGGGTCGAATAGGCGACGTCGACCAAGACGTCCCCATCGGGCAACTGCTCCTCGGTGAGGTCCGTCATCGAAACGGACTGAGTGGCTTCGGATTTCTCGATCAAAACGGCTTTCATGGCCTTGTCCCTCAGCTATCTTGGTGTCTGGATCTCGAAGAGGCGAACAAACGTCTTGGTGAAACTGCGAAGCGGGTCGGGGCGCAGCTCGAGCTTGGCGCGCAAAACCGCGCCCTCCCATCCGATCCAAAACGCTTCGGCAAGGGCGTCGGGGTCATGCTCTGCGGACAGCTCCCCGGATGCCTGCGCATCCCGAAAAAGCTGCGCTGTGCGCTTCTGCCATGTCTCCAGAACCCCGACGAGCGCGCCACGGAAGTCGTCGGGCAACGCCCCCATTTCCTGGCCAAGGTTTCCGACGAGGCATCCGCGCCGAAAGCCGTGGCGTGCCATGCCTTCCTCGGCCTTCTTGGTGAAGAGGCGCAGCCGCTCCAACGGTGCGTGGTCTTCATCGAGAAAAGCCTGATCCAGAAGCTTGGCGAAATAGGTGTCGTAGGCTGCAATGAGCGCCAAGCCGAAATCGGCCTTGTTGCGAAAGTGGTGGTAGAAGCTTCCCTTGGGAACCTTCGCAACCTCCAGGATCTCGTCGACCCCGACCGAAGAATACCCTTTCTCGGTCAGGTGTTCGAGCCCGGCGCGGATGAGGTCGCGGCGTGCCTGTGAAGCGTCAGGCGCCCCCCGCGGTCGACCGCGGCGAGGCTTCTGGGAAGGCGGAGGAGGCGCGTCTTTCTGGAGCATGAAAATTTAATAGACGATTCGGTCTATTAAATCCAGGGTGATCTTGAAGCGACCGCCCACTTGAAGCAATCCGCTCAAATGTTTCAAAATTCCGACGGCACAGGCCAAGCCGGCCGTCCTCGCGCAACAGTCGGAATTTGGGTATCCGTTCGGATTTGATCCGAGATGGAAAAGAGGAGCGTGGCGGCTGTGGATTGCCTACGGCCGTCCGCTGCGCTTGGCGCGAGCGGCGGGTCAGGGCCGCTTTGCGACGAATGCCGCTAAGATGGGCTCACCTCAGAGCGCGTTTGAGAAGGATCACTGTCATTGCCTGAGAAGCGTCGCGGCGGCTGCTATGGTGATGAGCGTCTCGGCGACGCGGGTGAGTTCCTCGTAGTCCCGGACGAGGCGTCGGCACTTCATGACCCAGGCGAAGGTGCGCTCCACGACCCAGCGCCGGCGGATGACGACGAAACCTTTCATCCAGGGCATGCGGCGGACGATTTCGAGGGCGACATGGGTCTTGTCGCTTGCCCAGGCGATCAGCCTGCCGGCATAGCCGCCGTCGGCGAAGATGCGCCCGATGTGTGGCTTGGCATGGAATGTTGACCCCCTGAGTTGCGGGATCGGCGTCCAAAATTGACCCCCTCTCCCGTTTGATGCGGCACTGCCTGTCCTGGTTTTCTGGACGGGTGGCGGGGGATGAAGGGCGTGGACACGATCGCGCGGGTACGCCGCGAGTTCTATGTGCGGGGTCGGTCGATCCAGGAGATCAGCCGGGAGCTGGATGTTTCCCGCAATACGGTCCGGAAGATCCTGCGATCCGGTGCCACGGACTTCGAATACGAGCGGAAGGTTCAGCCGCAACCGAAGATCGGGCCCTGGCGGGACGAGCTGGACCGGCTTTTGGCGACGAACGCAGCCCGGGCCAGCCGGGAACGTCTGACGCTCATCCACATCTTCGAGGAACTGCGCGGGCTTGGCTACTCGGGCGGCTATGACGCGGTGCGCCGGTACGCGGCGTCTTGGCGGCGGGAGCGTTCGGCCGCGACGGCGGCGACCTTTGTGCCGCTGAGCTTTGCGCCTGGCGAGGCCTATCAGTTCGACTGGAGCCACGAGGTGGCGCTGATCGCCGGGGTCACCGTGACGGTGAAGGTGGCTCAGGTCCGGCTCTGCCACAGCCGGATGATGTTCGTCCGGGCCTATCCGCGCGAGAGCCGGGAGCCTCGCCATCGGGCTCGAACCGGTGGCGCTCCGATGGCTCGATGTTCGACGCCCATGACCGGGCGTTCGCCTTCTTCAAGGGCGCCTGCACGCGGGGCATCTACGACAATATGAAGACCGCGGTGGACGCGATCCTGGTGGGCAAGGACCGGGTCTACAACCGGCGCTTCCAGCAGATGTGCGGGCACTACCCCGTCGAGCCGGTCGCCTGCGCCCCGGCGTCTGGTTGGGAGAAGGGCCAGGTCGAGAATCAGGTCGGCACGGTCAGGCAACGCTTCTTCTCGCCGCGGGTGCGGGTCAGGAGCTACGATGAACTCAACGCCTGGCTTCTGGACCGCTGCATCGTCTGGGCGAAGGCGCAGCCGCATCCGGATGTCCGGGACAAGACGATCTGGCAGATGTTCGAGGCGGAGCGGCCGAGCCTCGTGCCCTATGCCGGTCCGTTCGACGGCTTCCATGCGACGCCGGTCTCGCCGTCGAAGACCTGCCTCGTGCGGTTCGACAACAACAAATACTCGGTGATGGCCAGCGCGGTGGGGCGCCCGGTCGAAGTCCGCGCCTATGCCGATCGGATCGAGCTTCGCCAGGACGGCCGGGTGGTCGGGCAGCATCGCCGAGCCTTCGGGCGCGGCGAGACCATCTACGACCCGTGGCGCTATGTGCCTGTTCTGGCTCGCAAACCCGGCGCGCTCAGGAACGGCGCGCCTTTCCAGGACTGGGTTCTTTCTGCGGCGCTCGCGGGCGTGCGTCGGAAGCTGCGGTCCGTTCGAGACGGCGACCGGCAGATGGTCGAGGTGCTCGGCGCGGTGCTGACCGACGGCCTGTCCGCCGTGGAGGCCGCCTGCGCCGAGGCGCTGAAGGAGGGCGTCCATTCAGCCGACGTCATTCTCAACATCCTCTTCCGCCAGCGCGATCCAGGGCCGCCGGCGACGATCATGACCCCGGAGGCGTTGCGGCTGCGGCATGAGCCCGTCGCCGACTGCGCCCGTTACGACAGCCTCAGGAGGGCGAGCGGATGATGGAGCGCGAGCCGCGATCATGACCACGATGGGCGACCTCAAGCTCTTCGGCATGCGGGCCGCCTACGACGAGATCGTCGCATCGGCCGTGAAGCGCCAGCACGAGCCGCAGCGCGTCGTCAGCGACCTGCTGACCGCCGAACTCTCCGAGAAGCTGGCGCGATCGATCAAATACCAGATCGCCATCGCCAAGCTGCCGCTCGCCAAGGAGATCGAGGAATTCACCTTCGACGGCACGCCGATCAACGAGACGCTCGTGCGCGACCTCGCCGGCGGCGGCTTCCTCGCCCAGCAGCGCAACCTGGTGCTGATCGGCGGGACAGGCACCGGTAAGACGCACCTCGCCGTCGGCATCGCCCGCGCCTGCATCCGCGCGGCCGCCCGCGGCCGCTTCTTCAACGTCGTTGACCTCGTCAACAAGCTCGAGGCCGAGGCCCCCGCCGGCCGTCAGGGCCGTCTCGCCGACCATCTCTGCCGCATGGACCTGGTTGTGCTCGACGAACTCGGCTACCTGCCCTTCGCACAGGCCGGCGGCCAGCTGCTCTTCCATCTGATCAGCCGGCTCTACGAGCAGACCTCGGTCATCGTCACCACCAACCTCGCCTTCGGCGAATGGCCCGCTGTCTTCGGCGACCCGAAGATGACCACCGCGCTCCTCGATCGGCTCACCCACCATTGCGACATCGTCGAGACCGGCAACGAGAGCTGGCGCTTCAAAAACCGAGCCTGAAGCCGAGCCTCAGCGCCTCACCGGAGCGGGACCCGGCCCGTCTCCGCCATCCGCACCGCTACGCCGGGCCGGGTCCCGCTCCGCGCCCAGACGGGGTCAAAATTGGAAGCCGATTGGGGGGCAAACTTGCGCGCCGATTGACACCCGATGAAGGGAAAGCGCCGCCGGGATCGCTTGAGGACGCCCTTCGCCCCGTCGCGATCCTGGACATCGGCGCCGTGGACCTCGACCGCGAGCAACCGACCGTCCGTGTCCGTCAGGATATGACGCTTACGGCCGTGGATGCGCTTTCCGGCGTCATAGCCTTTGCATCCCCCTTTTGATCGGCCGTCCGGACCGTCTGACTGTCGAGGATCGCAGCCGAGGGCGAGGCCTCCCGGCCCGCGCCTTCGCGATCGGCCATGAGGAGCGTGTGGAGCACGCCAGCCCAAACCCCCTCGCGCTCCCAGCGGCACAGATAATGGTGGACCGCCTGCCACGGCGGGAAGTCATGCGGCAACAGCCGCCAGGCGCAGCCCGCCCGGAGCAGATATCCGCGACAGCCACGGCGTCATCAGCGCGCCGGCGGACGCCGAACTGGCCGCCCTGGTTCCGCTCATCCCGCCTGCCGAGCTGCTGCTCTTCACGGGCCGCCTCGTGACTGGAGCGCGGAAGCGACGGCGGCAGGAGCGCTATGCCGAGATGAACGCCGCCAAGCTCAAGCTCGCCCGCCTGTGCATCGACCAGGCGCTGGCCGAATGCCAGCCGGCGCAGGCCATGCCTCTGTTGCGTGAGGATGCTTTGCGGGTCGCGGCCTATCCTGATGGTCGGCACGAGGTCCAGACTGTCGCCGGCGAAGTGCTCGCCGTCTGCGCCACCAACGCCGAGGCCTGGGGATGGATCGACAGGAACACGAGTTCAGGACGCGAGGACACCGATCGGCACTATCGGATCCGCAACTCGGAGCGGTTCTCGTGATGGGATCTTTACGCAATGGCATTGCAGTAGCCGCTATCAGCCGCAGCACAGCGTTTTTGGTTGTGGGGTTTCTTGGCGGGCCGAACAGTCTGAAACCAGAAAAATATCTGTATTTCAAATTGATAACAATAAAATTGGCGGAAGAGGTGGGATTCGAACCCACGGACGGTCGCCCGTCGCCGGTTTTCAAGACCGGTGCCTTAAACCGCTCGGCCACTCTTCCGCTTGTCCCGGCGCTCCCGGGGCGGATTCGTCTAGCCGGTCTCGGGCCTTGCGTCCAGATGTTGGCCGTCATGATCATGGCGCATGGCGGCTTGGCGAAAACTGCCCCTACCGCCCGCGGCGGGGCGGGGCCATACTGACGCCGTTCGTCCTCCTTTTCCGGCTTCCCCCATGACCTCGTTCGTCGATGCGATCGGCCTCGTCGCCGCTGCGCTCACCACGTTCGCCTTCCTGCCCCAGGTGATCCAGACCTGGCGCAGCCGCTCGACCGCAGGGTTGAACCTATCCATGCTGCTGGTGCTGACCACCGGCATTGCGCTGTGGCTGGTCTACGGCCTCGGCATCGGCGAGCTGCCGGTCATCCTCGCCAACGGCGTCACCCTGGTGCTCGTCGCGGTCCTGCTCGTGCTCAAGCTGCGCGACGTGATCGCGGGCCGCGGGATCATGCCCGGGGAATGAGCCCGCAGGCAGCTCGCAAACCGCCTTGCCCCTTTCGCAAGGCTCCTCAGCGCGCTAGACCGGCGCCGTCGGGGCGTGGCGCAGCCTGGTAGCGCGCTGGTTTTGGGTACCAGAGGCCGCGAGTTCGAATCTCGCCGCCCCGACCACCTCCCGCCCCCGTCGTTCAGGGACAATTAACGAACATTCCGTTATCTGGCCTGGTCTCAGGGTCAACGCCGGAAGGGTTCGCGACATGGACCACCCCCCTCGCCTCGACGCCGTCGCCCTGCTGCGCGCGCTCGCAGCCGGGGAGGACGGTGCGCCCGCGCCTGGCGCGACCCTCGCCGCCCGGGCGCGCCTGCGCTACGCCATCGCCCAGGCGCTGGCCCGGGGACGGATGCGTTTCCATTTCCAACCTGTTGTCCGGGCGGACAATCCGGGTTTCATCGCCTTTCACGAGATGCTCGCCCGGCTGGTCGACGCCGAGGGGCGGGTCCAGCCCGCATCGGCCTTCATGGCCCAGGTGGAGGACAACGAGATCGGCCGGGCCATCGACCGGCTGGCGCTCGAGACCGCGCTCTGCGAGCTGGCGGCCGACCCGGGCCTGCGCCTCTCGATCAACCTGTCGCCCCGCACCATGGGCGATTCGGCCTGGCTCGCCACCCTCGCCGAGGGGGCGGAGCGCCACGGGCCGCGGACGACCGGCCGGCTGATCATCGAGATCACGGAGACCGACGCCATCGCCCAGACCGGCCAGACCATGGATTTCCTCGACCATGTGCGCGGCTACGGCTGCGCCTTCGCGCTCGACGACTTCGGCGCCGGGGCGACGGGCTTCCGCAACTTCCGCGACTTCCGCTTCGATATCGTCAAGCTCGACGGCGGCTTCGTCGAAGGGGTGGCGCGCTGCCGGGATTCCCAGGCGCTGGTCGGATGCCTGCTGACCGCGGCGCGGCATTTCGAGATGATGGTCGTCGCCGAGCGGGTGGAGAACGCCGCCGACGCCGCCTGGCTGGCGGAGGCGGGCGTCGACTGCCTGCAGGGCTACTATTACGGCCGGCCCGCCGCGCGGCCGATTCGCCCCCAGGCGCCCCGGCGCGACGCGCGCGCCGGCTGAGCGGGGCCTTGCGGCCCCCTCCCCTCACCCGTCCTTGTTGACCAGCTTGTTCAACTGGTCCTGCATGGCGGCGAGCTGGCGCTTCAGCGTGTCGAGCTCGACCTCCTTGCCCCCGGGCTTGCCGCCCTGGCCCTTCTGCATTCCGGCGGTGAAGGGGGCGAACATGCGCATGGCGTTCTCGAACCATTCCATGTTCGTGCGGGCCAGCGCCTCGAAGTTCGCCAGCGCGGGATTCGCCTCGAAGGCTTGGCGGACCTGCTCGCGCATCCGCTCCTGGTTCTTGGCGAAGGTCTCCATCGAGGCGTCGAGATAGCCGGGCACGAAGCCTTGCAGCGTGTCTCCGTAGAGCCGGATCAGCGAGCGCAGGAAGTTGGCGGGCAGCATGGTGTTGCCCTCCTTCGCCTCCTCCTCGAAGATGATCTGGGCCAGCACCCCGCGGGTGATGTCCTCGCCGGTCTTCGCGTCGTTCACCACGAAGTCCTGCCCTTCGCGCACCATCTGGGCGAGATGGTCCAGCGTCACGTAGCTCGACTTGGCGGTGTTGTAGAGCCGACGGTTGGCGTATTTCTTGATGATGATCGGCTCGCCCGGGTTATCGTTCTTTTCGGCCAAGCGGCTGTCTCCTGACAAGAGGTCGTGCTAGAGGCCAACTTACCGCTGGTCGTTCTCGGCGCAACGTTTATTCGCAGTCGCAATGCCACAGAAGCTTCCCGAATCGCCTGAAAACGCCGCGGAGGCCCCGGAACCGCCCTGCGAGGACGACGCCCGCCGCCGCGCCGCGGCCTATCTCGACCTCTGGGAAGGCCATCTCGTGCATCTCGCGGTCGAGGGGGTCCTGCCGCCCCCGGGACGACGTCGGCGATGACCCCGCCCGACTTCCGCCTCGGCGAGCCCTCGCCGCTGATCTTCCACTTGTCGGCGGCGCTCGCGGGCTACGCCCAGGCGCTGATGGCGGCGCCGCGGGCCTCGGAGCCGGGCTTTCCCTGGGCCCCGCCCTTCGCCGAGGAGGCGGCCCGCCTCGGCCCGGCGCTCGACCAAGCGGCGGTGGCGGCCGAGATCGGCGCGCGGCTGAGCGCGACCGTCCGCGGCATGGAGGCCTGGCAGACCCATCCCTATCGCCGGACGATGGTCGACCCGCCGGCGATCTGGAGCGACTCCGGCTCCCGGCTGCTCGACTACGGCCAGGCGCCCGAGGCGACCGACCCGGACGGGCCGCCCGTGCTCGTGGCGCCGAGCCTCATCAACCGCGCCTACGTGCTCGACCTGATGCCGGGCTCCTCGATGATGCGCGGGCTCGCGGCGCTCGGCCTGCGCCCGGCGCTGCTCGACTGGGGAGAGCCCGGCCCGCGGGAGGCGGGCTTCTCCCTCGACGACTACGGCGCGCGGCGCCTCGCCCCGGCGCTCGCCGCGCTCGAGGCCGCGACCGGCCGGCGGCCGGCGCTGGTGGGCTACTGCATGGGCGGCGCCATCGCCGCGGGCTTCGCGGCCCGGCGGCCCGGCGCGGTCTCGGCCCTGGGCGTGATCGGCGCGCCCTGGGACTTCGCCTCGACCAGGGGCACCGCGGGGGGGCTGCGCGCCATGCTGCGGGCGGAGGGGCCCCTCAAGGTCGAGCGGCGGCTCGACGCCATGGCCCAGGCTTTCGGCCTCGTTCCCGTCTCGCTCTTCCAGTGGCTCTTCGCCCTGGTGAACCCGATGCAGGCGGCGCTGAAGTTCCAGAAGCTGTCCCGCCTCGACCCGGACAGCGCCCCGGCCCGGCATTTCGTCGCGCTCGAGGACTGGCTCGCCGACGGGACGCCGATGGCGCTGCGCGCCGCCCGCACGGTGCTGATCGACTGGCAGATCCGCAACCTGACGGCCAAGGGCCTCTGGCGCTTCCTCGACGGATCGGTCGACCCGCGGGCGATCCGCATCCCCACGATCGCCTTCTGCGGCCAGCGCGATTCCATCGCGCCTCCCGCCCTCACACGCGCCCTGCCCGAGGCGATCCGGGGGGCCCGGATCGAGACGCCGCGCACGGGCCATGTGGGGATGATCATCGGAAGCGCCGGCCGGACCCAGGTCTGGCGCCCGCTCGCGGATTTCGTGAAGGCCCACGTCCCTGCCTGACGCATAGCGGAACGGCGCTGGGGGCAAGGCCATTTTCGTTGAGCGCGTGCGAGGTTTGTGCGACGAGAGGCCAGTCAATCGCGACAAGGGCGGCGATTCCCGAGCCCCCGCAACGCGAGCCTAGGAGGACTCTCATGACCAACATCGTCATCGCATCGGCGGCCCGTACGCCCGTGGGCAGTTTCAACGGGGCCTTCGCCTCCACGCCCGCGCACGAGCTTGGCGCGACGACGATCAAGGCGGTGCTGGAGCGGGCGGGCGTCGACGCCGCCGACGTCTCCGAGACCATCCTCGGTCAGGTCCTCACCGCCAACCAGGGCCAGAACCCGGCCCGGCAGGCGCACATCCTCGCCGGCCTGCCGCAGGAAAGCGCGGCCTGGAGCCTCAACCAGGTCTGCGGCTCCGGCCTGCGGGCGGTGGCGCTCGGCGCCCAGCACATCCTGCTCGGCGACGCCGAGGTGGTGGTGGCCGGCGGCCAGGAAAGCATGTCGCTCTCGCCCCATGCCGCGCACCTGCGCTCGGGCCAGAAGATGGGCGACCTGAAGTTCTCCGACACGATGATCAAGGACGGCCTCTGGGACGCCTTCAACAACTACCACATGGGCACGACCGCCGAGAACGTCGCCGCCAAGTGGCAGATCACCCGCGAGATGCAGGACGAATTCGCCGTCGCCAGCCAGAACAAGGCCGAAGCGGCGCAGAAGGCCGGCAAGTTCGACGAGGAAATCATCCCGGTCACCCTCAAGACCCGCAAGGGCGACGTGGTGGTCGGCAAGGATGAATACATCCGCGCCGGCGCGACCATCGAGGCGATGCAGAAGCTCAAGCCCGCCTTCTCCAAGGAAGGCACCGTGACCGCCGGCAACGCCTCGGGCCTCAACGACGGCGCGGCGATGACCCTGCTGATGACCGCCGAGAACGCGGAGAAGCGCGGGATCGAGCCGCTCGCCCGCATCGCCGCCTACGCCACCGCCGGCCTCGACCCGGCGATCATGGGCGTCGGCCCGATCTACGCCAGCCGCAAGGCGCTGGCCAAGGCCGGCTGGAAGGTCGAGGACCTGGATCTGATCGAGGCGAACGAGGCCTTCGCCGCCCAGGCGCTCGCCGTCAACAAGGACATGGGCTGGGATCCGGCCAAGGTGAACGTGAACGGCGGCGCCATCGCCATCGGCCATCCGATCGGCGCCTCGGGCGCCCGGGTGCTCAACACCCTGCTCTTCGAGATGAAGCGGCAGGGCGCCAAGAAGGGCCTCGCCACGCTGTGCATCGGCGGCGGCATGGGCGTCGCGCTCTGCATCGAGCGGCCCTGACGGCATTCGGGGACGGGGCCGAAGGCGCGCCCCGTCCCCTTGCAAAAGACTTCACTTCAAAGGGGGAATACCATGGGACGTGTGGCTCTGGTCACGGGCGGCTCGCGCGGCATCGGCGCGGCGATTTCGATCGCGCTGAAGGAGGCGGGCTACACCGTCGCCGCCAACTACGCCGGCAACGATGACGCGGCGAAGAAGTTCACCGAGGAAACCGGCATCAAGACCTACAAGTGGTCTGTCGCCGACTACGACGCCTGCAAGGCGGGCATCGCCCAAGTCGAGGCCGACCTGGGCCCGGTCGAGGTGCTGGTGAACAACGCCGGCATCACCCGCGACGCCATGTTCCACAAGATGACCCTCCAGCAGTGGAAGGAAGTCATCGAAACCAACCTGTCGGGCGTGTTCAACATGACCCACCCGGTCTGGGGCGGGATGCGCGACCGCAAGTTCGGCCGCGTCATCAACATCTCCTCAGTGAACGGGCAGAAGGGCCAGGCTGGCCAAGCGAACTATTCCGCCGCCAAGGCCGGCGACATCGGCTTCACCCGGGCGCTCGCCCAGGAAGGCGCCAAGGCCGGGATCACCGTCAACGTGATCGCGCCGGGCTACATCGGCACCGAGATGGTCAAGGCCATCGACGAAAAGGTGCTGAACGAGCGCATCATCCCACAGATCCCCGTCGGCCGCCTCGGCGAGCCCTCGGAAATCGCCCGCTGCGTGGTCTTCCTCGCTTCGGATGACGCGGGCTTCATCTCCGGCTCGACCATCAGCGCCAACGGCGCGCAGTTCTTCTCCTGACGCCTGCCGGGGGCGGGCCTGCGCCCGCCCCGCTCACGCCGCCGGCTGGCGGCGGCTCTCCACGATCCGGCTCATCAGCGCGGCGATGAAGGCCGGCAGATCCTCGGGCTTGCGCGAGGTCACCAGGTTGCGGTCCACGACCACCTCCGCATCCCGCCACTTTCCGCCGGCGTTGGTCAGGTCCGTGCGGATCGAAGCGTAGGAGGTCACCTCCCGCCCCCGCGCGACGTCGGCCTCAACCAGCAGCCAGGGCCCGTGGCAGATGGCGCCGACCGGCTTGCCCCCCTCCACGAAATCCCGCACGAAACGCACCGCCGCGCCTTCGGTCCGCAGGCGGTCGGGGTTGATCTGGCCCCCCGGCAGCACCAGCGCGTCGTAATCCGCGACCGACGCCTCAGCGAGGTTCCGGTCCACGGGCACACTGTCGCCCCAGTCGTCGCCATCCCAGCTCCGAATTTCGCCCGCCTCGGGCGAGACCACCTCGACCTCCGCGCCCTGGGCGCGCAGCTCCTCCAGGGGCTCGCGCAGCTCGGAGCGTTCATAGCCGTGGGTCGCGAGAATCGCGATGCGGGACCGGGCGAGGTCGGTCATGGAAGGTCTCCCCTTTTCGGATGCCGCCTCCCCAACCCGCCCGCGCGCCCCGGGTTCCCTTCCTCGGCGGCCGGGCCTCGCCTCCCCAACCCACGCGCGCCGGGTTTCTCCCGGCTTGGTCGGGGCGCAGCACAGGGTCCGGACCCCATCCGCGCGCCGGGTTCCTTCCCCACGCCGCCCCGCCCTCCGTCCCCGGAGGACGGGGCGGGCCCGCGGGCCTTCACTCCATGGTGATGCCCGCCTCCTCGACCACCGGGGTCCACTTGGCGATTTCGGCCTTCACGTGCTCAGACAGCGCCTCCGGAGAGGAGGCGACGATCTCGGCGGAGAATTCCTTCATCCGCGCCGCCACCGCCGGATCGGCCATGGCCGCCGCCGCCGCCGCGTTCAGCTCGGCCACCACCTCGGGCGGCGTGCCCTTCGGCGCGAAGAGCGCGTTCCAGGTGTAGGTCTCGTAGCCCGGTAGGGTCTCGGCGATCGCCGGGATGTCGGGGAAGGACGGCGCCCGCTCCGCCGTGGTCACCCCCAGGGGCCGCAGCCCGCCCGAGCTGAAATGCCCCGAGGCCGAGGGCAGGTTGTCGAAGATGATCGGCACCTGATTGCCGAGCACGTCCGTCAGCGCCGGCCCCGACCCCTTGTAGGGCACGTGCTGAATGTCGACGCCGGCCATGTGCTTGAAGAGCTCGCCCGAGAAATGCAGCGGCGTGCCGTTCCCCGAGGAGGCGTAGGCGAGCGTCCCCGGCTCCTTCTTCGCCAGGTCGATCAGCTCCTGCACGCTGTTGACCGGCAGCTCCGGGTTCACCGCCAGCACGTTCGGCACGATGACGAGGAGCGAGACGGGGGCGAAGTCCTCGACCGGGTCGTAGGGCTTCTGCTTCAGGATCAGCGGGTTCAGCGCATGGGTGGCGACGGTGCCCATCAGGATGGTGTAGCCGTCGGGCTGGGCGCGGGCGACCTGGGTCGCGCCGAGGCTGCCGCCGGCGCCGCCCACGTTCTCCACCCCCACCTGCTGGCCCAGATTTTCCCCCATCTTCTCGGCGACGATGCGGCCCACCACGTCCGTGGACCCGCCTGCGGCGAAGGGGATGACGAGCGTCACCGGCTTGTCGGGAAAGGCCCAGGCGAGCGCGGGGGCGGCGGCGAGCGCCAGCGCCAGCGCCGCGCGGCGGGTCAGGTCTGTCGGCATCCTTGGTCCTCCCTTGTGTGGGGTCAGGATGGCGCAGGGGGACCAGAACGCAACCCCTTGCCGCCGGCCCCGGGGCGCGGCAAACCGGCGGGCGCGACAGGCGCGGAGACACGCGCGCAGTCAGGCGCGGAGGCGGGCGATGAGGATCGGCATCCTGGAGACCGGCGAGGTGGCGGAGGAACTCCGCGCCCGCCACGGCGACTATCCCGCCATGTTCGCCGCCCTGCTCGGCGCCGCGGATCCGGGCCTCGCGTTCTTCACCGTCCGGGCGGTGGCGGGCGAGATGCCCGCGGGGCCCGAGGCGGCGGACGCCTGGCTCGTCACCGGCTCCCGCCACGGGGTCTACGACGGCCTGCCCTGGATCGAGCCGCTCAAGGCCTTCCTGCGCGCCTGCGTCGCCGCGCGCGTGCCGGTGGTGGGGATCTGCTTCGGCCACCAGATCCTCGCCGAGGCGCTGGGGGGCAAGGTGGCGAAGTCCGACCGGGGCTGGGGCCTCGGCGTCCAGGACTATGAGCTGGTCGCCCGCCCCTCCTGGCTCGCCGACATCCCCGACCGTTTCGCGGTGAACGCGGTGCACCAGGACCAGGTGGTCGCCCTGCCCGAAGGCGCGACGGTGATCGCCCGCTCCGCCCATTGCGACTATGCCGCGCTCGTCTACGGCGACCCGGAACGGCCCGAGGCGATCACCCTGCAGCCCCATCCGGAATTCGGGCCGGAGTTCATGGACGCGCTGATCACGCTCCGCGCCGGAACCGCCTTTCCCGCGGCCGAAGCCGAGGCCGCGCGCGCGACGCTCGGGCGCGAGGTCCATGGCGCCGCCTGGGCCCGGCTCATCGTCGACTTCCTGCGCCGCGCGGCGCAGGACCGGCCGTGAGCGTCGCGCCCGCCCGCGCCCGCGCCACGCTCCTCGGCTTCGGGGCGATCGCGCTCTGGTCGCTGCTCGCGGTGCTGACCGTCGCGGTGGGGCCGGTGCCGCCTTTTCAGCTCGCCGCCATGTGTTTCACCCTGGGGGGTCTCGTCGGCCTCGGCTGGCTCTTCGCCTCCGGGACGGGGCTTTCGGCCCTGGCGGGGCTGCCGCCGGCGGTCTGGGCTCTGGGGATCGGCGGTCTCTTCGGCTATCATGCCGTCTATTTCCTTGCGCTCCGCTGGGCGCCGCCGGTGCAGGCGAGCCTGGTGTGTTATCTCTGGCCGCTGCTGATCGTGCTCTTCTCCGGCCTTTTGCCCGGCGAGCGGCTGCGGCCGAACCATCTCGTCGGCGCCGGGCTCGCCTTCGCCGGGGCCTGGCTGGCGGTGGCGGGGCCCGGGATGGGTTTCGCGCCCGAACACCTGCCGGGGCTCATCGCCGCGGGCGCGGCGGCGCTGATCTGGTCGGCCTATTCGGTGCTGAGCCGGCGCGCGGGCGACGCGCCCACCGCCAGCGTGGCGGTCTTCTGCCTCGCCGCCGCAGCGCTCTCGGCCCTTTGCCACTTCGCCTTCGAGACGACGGTCTGGCCGCAGGGGCTCTGCGCCTGGGGGGCGGCCGTGGCGCTGGGGGTGGGGCCGGTCGGGGCGGCCTTCTATCTCTGGGACATCGGCTGCAAGCGCGGCGACATCCAGCTCCTGGGGGTCGGCGCCTATGCCGCGCCCCTGGTCTCGACCGTGATGCTGGTGCTGGCGGGCGCCGGCCGGGCGAGCCTCGGGCTCGGCGTCGCGGCGGCGCTGATCACGCTGGGGGCGCTGATCGCTGCGCGATCGTCGCCGCGGCGGAAGGCCCAGGTCTGAGGGCCCCCCGCCGCGGCGACCCCGATCTGGCTTATTGCATCGGCATCGCCGAGAGGCGCTCGATCTCTTCCTTCAGATGAAGCTTCTTCACCTTGAGCTGCTTGATCGCGATGTCGTCCGAAGAGGGCGAGCGCTGCTCGGCCTCGATGGTTTCGGACAACGCCTGATGCTTCTTGCGCAGCTCGGACAGGTGGGAGCTCAGAGTCATGCGGTCCTCCTCGTTTATGCAGGCGGAGGACGAGTGAAACACGAATCGACCCACCTGTCACGCCGCGCGGTCCGAAGCCTCACGCGAAGCTGATGGGCATTTTAGCGGCTGTCTGGACCGGCGGTGGCGGCGCGCCGGCGGGCGCCTTCGGGATTTCGACAGGAGATCCTTTCCGTCAACCTCGGGATGCCGGCGGACAGGCGCGACGCTCCGGGGCGCGAAAACACCCCGCGGATCGACCCGTCCGGATTTTCAGGCCGTCTCTCAAGCAAGACCCGGCAGGCCGGCTCCCGGGCGCAGGCGCAACGCCAGCCGCGGCGCCTCGAAGCGCATCAGCGTGACGATCCCTCCCGCGGCGACCCCGCCGAGGCCGATGAGCGCCGACGCGGACAGGGTCTCGCCGAACCAGAAATAGCCGGCGGCCATGGCCGTGATCATGTTGAAGTAGAGGAAGGGGGCGAGCGCCGTCGCCTCGGCGCGCTGATAGGCCGCGACGGTCAGGAAATGGCAGATCGCCGAAATCGCGCCGAGCGCGAGCGCGCTCCCCGCAAGCTCCATCGTCATCTGCGGCGCGCCGCCGGCGAGGGCGAAGGGCGCGAGCATGGCGGCGCCCAGCAGGCACTGCACCGCCAGGGTCGACAGCGGATCGGTGGCCGAGCCCGCCCCGCGGGTCGCCGACAGATACGCGCCGAGCAGCGCGCCGCCGAGCAGCGCGAACAGGCTCCCCGCCTCGATCCCGGCCTCGGGCCGCATCAGCGCCGCCGCCCCCGCCACCGACAGCGCCGACCCGAGCAGCCGCGGCGCGGTCGGCCGTTCCCCCCAGACCAGCACCCCGAGCAGGCCCGAGACGATGGGCGCGATCAGGAAGCCGCCCACCGCCTTGGCCATCGGCACCATGCCCAGCGCCGCGATCAGCGCCGTCATCGCCCCCATGATCAGCGCCGTGCGCAGGACGAGCCCCGCCCGGTCGCCCCGCGGGATCTCGATGCGCCGGCCGCTGGCCCGGGCCAGGGCCACCGCGATCAGCCCGGCGGTCAGGTAGCGCAGAAAGGCGATCATCATCGCGCTGTGGTCGTTCGCCATGGTCTTCGCCACCCCGTCGGCGGCCGGCGTCAAGAACATCGCAAGAACAAGGAACAGAACGCCAACGCGCATTTGCGGTCTCCATTTCGCGGGCACGACAGCGCCGGCAGCCTGAGGGTGTCTTTACTGAAGATAATGCTACCTTAGCGTGTATCAGGCAAGAGAGCTTCGCCTCGCTTCAGCACGCGTTCTGCGCGCTCAGCATATCCCACGCGATCTCTTACGTCCGTTTTACCTTCATGAAGGGTTAAAACCGGCCAAAGCCGCAGGGCGGCGCGGGATCCCTTGCGCGCCCGCACAAGAATCCGCCGGGCCGGTTTGTTCTCCCACGGCCCGACCGGCAGGATTTCCACGGATCCGGCGCGATCTTTCAGCGCGGCGAGAACATCCGGCAAACGCTCGGCCAGATGCACGAGGGCGATTCGTCCCCCCGGTCGCAGCCGCCGCAGGCCCGCGTCGATCCAGTCGGCGAGCCCGGCCTCGCCCTCGCGATGGGCCACGTCCCGGCCCGAATCGGCCGCGCCCGGGGCGCTCTCCGGGTGATAGGGCGGATTGGCCAGCACCAGGTCGAAGCTCAGCGCCCGGAGCGCCGCGGGCGGCCGCCGCAGGTCGCCCTCGTGCACCGTCAACCCGATCCCGGCCTCCGCCGCGTTGCGCCGGGCGAGCTCCGCATAGGCCGGCTGCACCTCCAGCCCGTGCAGCTCCAGCCCCGGCGTCCGCGCGCCGAGGCAGAGCGCCGCCGTCCCCGCCCCGCAGCCGAGGTCGAGCGCCCGCTCCCCCGCAACCGCCGGCGCGAAGGCCGCGAGCAGCACCGGATCGATCGCGGCCCGATATCCCGCCTTCGGCTGCCACAGCCGGATCCGGCCGCCCAGGAACGCGTCCCGGGTCAGCGCCTCCTCCCTGAAGCTCATCGGGTCAGGCCGTCGATCGCGTTGTCGGCGAGGATCGCGCGGGCGCGAAAGGCGTCGCGGTCGGCGACGGTCAGGCGGCGGGGGAACAGGCCGATGCCGCCTTCCAGAATGCTCATGTGGACGTCCAGAACGAAGCAGTCTATATCCTCGGCCCGCAACAGGGCGGTCGCGAAGGCGATGACCGTCGGATCCGTCGAGCGCAGGATTTCCTTCATGGCCCGCAGCCTACCGACCCTGCCCCGCCTGGTCGAGAGGCAGCCATGAACGAGCCGGCGCGCATCCTCCCCCCCTTCGAGCGGCTCCAGGCCGCGCTCGCCGCCGACATGGCCGGGGTGAACGCCCTGATCCGCGACCGCATGGCCTCGGAACACGCCCCCCGCATCCCCGAGGTCACCGCCCACCTGGTCGAGGCCGGGGGCAAGCGGCTGCGCCCGCTCCTCACCCTCGCCGCCGCCCGGCTCTGCGGCTACGAGGGCGCCGACCACCTCAAGCTCGCCGCGACGGTGGAGTTCATCCACACCGCCACCCTCCTCCACGACGACGTGGTGGACGAAAGCGCCCGCCGGCGGGGGCGGCCCACCGCGAACCTGCTCTGGGACAACAAGTCGAGCGTGCTGGTCGGCGACTACCTCTTCGCCCGGTCCTTCCAGCTCATGGTCGAGACCGGCAGCCTGCGCGTGCTCGACATCCTCGCCAACGCCTCCGCCGTCATCGCCGAGGGCGAGGTGCTGCAGCTCACCGCCGCCGCCAGCCTCGCCACCACCGAAGGCGTCTACCTCCAGGTGATCCGCGGCAAGACCGCCGCGCTCTTCGCCGCCGCGACCGAGGTAGGTGGCGTCGTCGCCGGCGCGCCCGAGGACCGGGTCGAGGCCCTGCGCGACTACGGCGACGCGCTCGGGATCGCCTTCCAGATCACCGACGACCTGCTCGACTACGGCGGCGCGAGCGCCGAGCTCGGCAAGAACGCCGGCGACGACTTCCGCGAGCGCAAGATGTCGCTCCCGGTGATCCGCGCCTTGGCCGCCGCCGACGCGCAGGAGCGCGCCTTCTGGACCCGCGCCATCGAGAAGGGCGACCAGCGCGAGGGCGACTTCGAGGCCGCCCGGGCGCTCATGCTGCGCCACGGGGCGCTGGAGAGCGTGCGCGAGACCGCCCTTGCCCATGCCGCCCGCGCCCGCGCCGCCCTCGCGCCCCTGCCCGCAGGCGCGCTGCGCGACGATCTCGCCGATCTCGCGGATTTCGTCGTCTCGCGCATCGCCTGACCCCGCCGGCGGCCCCGCCGCCCGCGCGTCGCAAGGCCCAGCCGAAAGCCCAATCGAAAGACGGAGTCCCCTCGGCCCGCGCCCCCGGCTAGAATGCGGCGTGATCGAAAAACTGGAACTCCTGCTCCACCTCGCCCGGGAGCGCCATTTCGGCCGGGCGGCCCAAGCGGCGGGGATCGCCCAGCCCACCCTCTCCTCGGCGGTGAAAAGCCTCGAGGACCAGCTCGGCGTGCTCATCGTCGAGCGCGGCTCGCGGTTCCGCGGCTTCACGCCAGAGGGCGAGCGCATCCTCGACTGGGCGCGCCGGCTCACCGCCGACGCCCGCGCCATGCGTCAGGAGGCCGCCGCCCTGCGCCGCCCGGGCGAGGGGACCCTGCGCCTCGGCGTCATCCCCACCGCCGAGCTCGCCCTCCCCGCCCTGCTCGCGCCCTTCGCCGAGGCCCACCCCCAGGCCGCCATCACCGTGTTCTCCTTCACCTCGGCGCGCATCCTCGACGCGCTGGAGAACCTCGAGATCGACATCGGCGTCTCCTATCTCGGCGAGGAGCCGCTCGGCCGCTTCCGCGGCCTGCCCCTCTACGCCGAGCGCTACGCCCTGCTGGTGGGGCCCGAGGGCCCCTTCGCCGGGCGCGAGACGGTGCGCTGGGCCGAGGCGGCGGGGCTGCGGCTCTGCCTGCTCACCCCCGACATGCAGAACCGCCGGCTGATCGACCGGCGGCTGCGCGCCGCGGGCGCGGATCCCGCCTGCACGCTGGAGGCGAATTCGCTCCTCGCGCTCTTCGCCCATGTGCGGGCGGGGCCCTGGGCCACCATCGCGCCGGTGGGGCGGGGGGAGCTCCGCAACGGCCTGCGGGCCATTCCCCTGGTCGAGCCGGAGGCGACCCACCAGGTCGGGCTGATCCTGCCGCCCCGGGACGTCCATGCGCCGCTGACGGCCCGCTTCATCGCCAACGCCCAGGCGATCATGGCCTCCGATCAGGAACCCTGATCGGGCGACGGAACCATCGCATTGAACGCCGGCGCGCCCCATCTATGATGGGCGGAAAAGGGAGGAACGGATGCGCGGAGCCAGCTGGAGCGAGCCCGAGGCGCAGGCCATCATCGACCGGCATCTGCGCCGCGAAGGTCCGCTGCTGCCGATCCTGCACGACATGCAGGCGGCCTTCGGCCACGTCCCGCGCGCGGCGATTCCCCTCATCGCCGAGGCGCTGAACCTCAGCCGGGCGGAGGTCTACGGCGTCGTCACCTTCTACCACGACTTCCGCCAGGAGCCCCACGGCCGCCACGTGCTCCGACTCTGCCGGGCCGAGGCCTGCCAGTCCATGGGGGGCGAGGCGCTGGTCGCCCAGGTCGAGGCGGCGCTCGGCGTCGCCTGCGGCGAGACGACCGCGGACGGCCGCGTGACCTTCGAGCCGGTCTATTGCCTCGGCCTCTGCGCCACTGCGCCCTCCGCCATGGTCGACGGGCGCATCCACGGGCGGATGACCCCGGAAAAGGTCGCGGCCCTGCTGGCGGAGGTCTCGGCATGATCCGGCTCTTCGTCCCCCGCGACGCCGCCGCCGTCGCCTGCGGCGCCGAGGCCGTCGCCGAGGCGCTGGCCGCCGCCGCCCGCCGCGCCGGGCTCCCCATCTCCCTCACCCGCACCGGCTCGCGCGGCCTGCTCTGGCTGGAGCCGCTGGTCGAGGTCGAGATCGACGGCCTGCGCCACGGCTTCGGCCCGCTCGACGCCTTGGGCGCGGAGGCGCTCGTCGCCCATCTCGCGGCGGGAACCCCCCTCGCCCATCCCGCCTCCATCGGCCCGGTCGAGCTCCACCCCTTCTTCCGCCGCCAGACCCGGCTCACCTTCGCCCGCTGCGGCGTCACCGACCCGCTGTCGCTCTCCGACTACGAGGCCCATGGCGGCTGGCGGGGCCTGATGCGCGCCATCGCGCTCGGCCCCGAGGCGACGGTGGCCGAGGTCACGGCCTCGGGCCTGCGCGGCCGGGGCGGCGCGGGCTTCCCCACGGGCGTCAAGTGGAAGACCGTGGCGGAGGCGCAGGGCCCCCGGAAATACATCGTCTGCAACGCCGACGAAGGCGACAGCGGCACCTTCGCCGACCGGATGATCCTCGAGGGCGACCCCTTCCAGCTGATCGAGGGCATGGCCATCGCCGGGATCGCCACCGGCGCGACCCAAGGCTATGTCTACCTCCGCTCCGAATACCCCCATGCGGCCGCCGCCCTCGCCGAGGCCATCGCGGCGGCGGAGGCCGCCGGCTGGCTCGGCGCGCGCATCGCCGGCTCCGCCCACGACTTCCGCATGGAGCTCAGGATCGGCGCGGGTGCCTATGTCTGCGGCGAGGAGACCTCGCTCCTCGACAGCTTGGAGGGCAAGCGCGGCATCGTCCGGGCGAAGCCGCCGCTCCCCGCCCACAAAGGGCTGTTCGGCCAGCCCACGGTCATCAACAACGTGCTCTCGCTCACCGCCGTGCCCCACATCCTCGCCGACGGGGCGAAGCATTACGCCGACTACGGCATGGGCCGCTCCCGCGGCACCATGCCGATCCAGCTCGCCGGCAACATCCGCCACGGCGGCCTCTTCGAGACCGCCTTCGGCATGACGCTCGGCGATCTGGTGGACGGCATCGGCGGCGGCACGGCCTCGGGCCGGCCGGTCAAGGCGGCACAGGTGGGCGGCCCCCTCGGCGCCTATTTCCCGCCTGCGCTCTTCGACACGGCCTTCGACTACGAGGCCTTCGCGGCGCGGGACGGGCTCATCGGTCACGGCGGAATCGTGGTCTTCGACGACACCGCCGACATGGCGCGGCAGGCGCGCTTCGCCTTCGACTTCTGCGCCATCGAGAGCTGCGGCAAGTGCACCCCCTGCCGCATCGGCGCCGTCCGCGGCCGCGAGACCCTCGACCGGGTCATCGCCGGCGAGCGCGTGGCCGAGAACCTCGACCTGGTCGAGGATCTCTGCAACACGATGAAGTTCGGCTCGCTCTGCGCCCTCGGGGGCTTCACCCCCTATCCGGTGCTGAGCGCGCTCACCCATTTCCCCGAGGACTTCGGCCGCGGCGCCCCCGCCCGGGTGGCGGCCGAATGAGACGCGGCACGGGACGCGAAACGAGTCAGGCGCTCGCCCATCCCGGCGTCCGGGCGGCCCTCGCCGCAGCGGCCCTCTTCGGCCTCGCGGCGCCCCTGGGCAAGCTCCTGCTCGGCGCCGCCGACCCGCTGATGCTCGCGGGCCTGCTCTATCTCGGCTCCGGCCTCGGCCTCGCGCTCTGGCGCCGGGCGACCCGCCAGCCCGCCGTGGCCCTTCCGCGCGCGGACCTGCCCTGGCTCGCCGGGGCGATCCTCTCGGGGGGCGTCGTCGGCCCCGCGCTGCTGATGTTCGCCCTCGCCCGCATGACGGCGGGCGAGGCGGCGCTGCTGCTGAACGCCGAGGCGGTCTTCACCGCCCTCATCGCCTGGATCGCATTCCGCGAGAACGTCGACCTGCGCGTCGGCCTCGGCTTCCTCGCCATCGCCGCCGGCGCGGTCCTGCTCGCCACCAGGGGCAGCCTCCAGGTCGCCGACCCCGTCCCCGCGCTGCTCGCCCTCGGGGCCTGCCTCGCCTGGGGGATCGACAACAACCTCACCCGCCGCGTCTCCCTCGCCGACGCAAGCTGGATCGCCAGCGTCAAGGGCCTCGTCGCCGGCGCGGTCAACACCGGCCTCGCCCTCGCCCTCGGGGCCGCTCTGCCCGCCCCCGGCCCCCTCGCCGGGGCGCTCCTCCTCGGCTTCCTCGCCTACGGGGTCAGCCTCTCGCTCTTCGTCGTCGGCTTGCGAGAGCTCGGCGCGGCCCGGGCCAGCGCCTATTTCGCCGTCGCCCCCTTCTTCGGCGCGGCGCTCGCGGTCGCCTTAGGCGATTCTTTCACCCCCGTCCTCCTCGCCTCCGGGGCGCTGATGGCGCTCGGGGTCTGGCTCCACCTGACCGAGAGCCACGACCATCCCCACGCCCACCCGGCGCTGGAGCACGCCCACTGGCATCGCCACGACGCCCACCACCAGCACCCCCACGACCCGCCGGTTCCCGCCGGGACCTGGCACCGCCACGCCCACCGGCACGACCCGATGACCCACAGCCACGCCCATTACCCGGACGCGCACCACCGCCACGTCCACCGGGAGGTCCAGCCATGACGCTCATCCGTGAAATCGACTACGGAACCCCCGCCTCCCCCGCGGAAACCCTGGTGACCCTCACCATCGACGGCGAGACCGTCACCGTCCCCGCCGGCACCTCCGTCATGCGCGCGGCCATGGAGATGGGCACGGAAATCCCCAAGCTCTGCGCCTCGGACATGTTGGAGAGCTTCGGCTCCTGCCGGCTCTGCCTGGTCGAGATCGAGGGCCGCGCCGGAACCCCCGCCTCCTGCACCACCCCGGTCTCCGAGGGCATGGTCGTCCACACCCAGACCGACAAGCTCGCCCGCCTGCGCCGCGGGGTGATGGAGCTCTACGCCTCCGACCACCCGAGCCCCAGCCTCGCCGACCCCGCCGCGGGCCTGTCGGAGATGCCCCGCATGGCCGCGGCCGTGGGCCTCACCGAACAGCGCTACGCTCCCGGCGCGACCCACGTCGCCGCCGAATGCCTCGACGCCGAGAACCCCCTCCACAAGGCGATGGACGGCTCCAACCCCTATTTCTCCTACGACCCGGCGAAATGCATCGTCTGCTACCGCTGCGTGCGCGCCTGCGAGGAGGTCCAGGGCACCTACGCCCTCACGGTGGAGGGCCGCGGCTTCGACAGCCGCATCGTCGCCGGCATGGACGAGGGCTTCCTCGCCTCGGACTGCGTGTCCTGCGGGGCCTGCGTCCAGGCCTGCCCCACCGGCTCGCTGATCGAGAAGGCCGTCCACGACATCGGCGCGCCGGAGCATTCCAGGATCACCACCTGCGCCTATTGCGGCGTCGGCTGCGCCTTCAAGGCCGAGATGCGCGGCGAGGAGGTCGTGCGCATGGTCCCGTGGAAGGACGGCAAGGCCAACCGCGGCCATTCCTGCGTCAAGGGCCGCTTCGCCTACGGCTACGCCGCCCACCCGGACCGCATCCTGAAGCCCATGGTCCGCGACAGGATCACCGATCCCTGGCGCGAAACCACCTGGGAGGAGGCGATCGGCCGCGTCGCCGCCGACTTCACCCGCATCCAGAAGGAACACGGCAAGGGCGCGGTCGGCGGCATCACCTCGTCCCGCTGCACCAACGAGGACGTGTTCCTCGTGCAGAAGCTGATCCGCCAGGGCTTCGGCGTGAACAACGTCGACACCTGCGCGCGCGTCTGCCACTCGCCCACCGGCTACGGCCTCAAGACCACCTTCGGCGAGAGCGCCGGCACCCAGGACTTCGACAGCGTCGAGGCCGCGGATGTCATCCTCGTCATCGGCGCCAACCCGACCGACGGCCATCCCGTCTTCGCCAGCCGCATGAAGAAGCGCCTGCGCGAGGGCGCGCGCCTCATCGTCGCCGACCCCCGCCGCATCGATCTCGTCCGCACCCCCCATGTGGAGGCCGACGTCCACCTGCCGCTGCTGCCCGGCACCAACGTCGCGCTGGTCACCTCGCTCGCCCATGTCATCGTCGCCGAGGGCCTGACGAACGAGGCCTTCATCCGCGACCGCTGCGACCCGGAGGACTACCGCGCCTGGGCCGCCTTCGTCTTCGACCCGCGCCATGCGCCCGAGGCGACCGCCTCTTACACCGGCGTCGACCCCGCGCTCGTCCGCCAGGCCGCGCGCCTCTACGCCACCGGGGGAAACGCCGCGATCTACTACGGCCTCGGCGTGACCGAGCACAGCCAGGGCTCGACCACGGTCATGGCCATCGCCAACCTCGCCATGGCCACCGGCAACATCGGCCGGCCCGGGGTGGGGGTGAACCCGCTGCGCGGCCAGAACAACGTCCAGGGTGCCTGCGACATGGGCTCCTTCCCGCACGAGCTCGCGGGCTACCGCCACATCCACGAGGCGGACGTGCGCGCCCTGTTCGAGCGGGAATGGGACTGCGCGCTCGACCCGGAGCCGGGGCTGCGCATCCCCAACATGCTCGACGCGGCGGTGGAGGGCACCTTTCGCGCCCTCTACATCCAGGGCGAGGACATCCTGCAATCGGACCCGGACACCCGCCACGTCTCGGCCGGGCTCGCCGCCATGGACTGCGTGGTGGTGCAGGATCTCTTCCTCAACGAGACGGCGAACTACGCCCATGTCTTCCTGCCGGGCTCGACCTTCCTGGAGAAGGACGGGACCTTCACCAACGCCGAGCGCCGCATCCAGCGGGTCCGGCGGGTGATGGCGCCCAGGAACGGCTATGCGGACTGGGAGATCACCCAGCTCATCGCCCGCGCCGTGGGCCTGCCCTGGGACTACCGCGATCCCTCCCGGATCATGGAGGAGATCGCCCGGCTCACCCCGACCTTCGCCGGCGTCACCTACGCGAAGCTCGAGGAGCACGGCTCGATCCAGTGGCCCTGCGACGCCGAGCACCCGCTCGGCTATCCGATCATGCACACCGAGACCTTCACCCGGGGGCTCGGACGCTTCGTGCCCACCGAATACGTGCCCACGGACGAGCGCACCGGCCCGCGCTATCCGCTGATCCTGACCACGGGGCGCATCCTCAGCCAGTACAACGTCGGCGCCCAGACCCGGCGCACCGACAACATCCTCTGGCACGAGGAGGACCGGCTGGAGATCCATCCCCACGACGCCGAACAGCGCGGCGTGACCGACGGCGGCTGGGTGACGGTGCGCAGCCGCGCGGGCGAGACGGCGCTGCGCGCGCTCATCACCGAACGGGTGGCGCCGGGGGTGGTTTACACCACCTTCCATCATCCGCTGACCCGGGCCAATGTGGTGACGACCGACTACTCCGACTGGGCGACCAACTGCCCGGAATACAAGGTGACCGCGGTGCAGGTGACGCCCTCCAACGGCCCGACCGACGACCAACAGGACTACCAGGACTTCTCCGACCGCAGCCGGAGGATCGCTGCGGAATGACCGGAGGGCGGCAGGACGAGGCCGGGCAAGGCGGCGTCTTTCGACGCGGACCCGCCGCGTCCCGGACGGGCCGGCCTGCCGCGGCGGCCGGGTCGGCCGGGTCGGCCTTGCGGGCGGGCGAGCTTTCCGCGCCGTGCGGATCCGCCGTGCGGATGGGCGGGCCTGCCGCGCCGTGCGGATCCGCCTTGCGGACAAACGAGCCTGCCGCGCCATGGGGGTCCAGGTCGCAGGCCGGGGGGCCTGCCGCGCCCTGCGAGTCCGTCTTGCGGCCGCGCCGACCGTCGACGCGGCCGCACGCCCTCTCTCTCTCCGCCGCGTCGTCCGCCGGCCCCGCCGCCCCTCTCCCGGCGCGGGACGGGCGGGGGGCCGCCCTGCCGCCGAAGGCGTCCTCGATCCGGGCGCGCCGCCTCCGGCCGGCCGGCCGGCGCGCGGCGACGCCACGCCCCCGCCCCGTCCAGGCCCGCGCCACGCCCGCCCGCCGCCTTCCCATCCGCCGCGCCCCCGCCCGACGCCTTCCCGCCCGCATCCTCTTCGCCCCTTCCGTTCAGGCGCGTTCCATCCGGGCCCGTGCCGTTCAGGCGCGCGCCATTCAGGCCAGTTCCATCCGGGCTCCTTCCGTTCGAGCCCGCGCCGCTGGGGCCAGCTCCGGCGAGGTCCGTACCGTCCGAGCCAGGTCCGTTCAGCCCCGCCGCATCCAGGCGGGTTCCGTCCAGGTCAAATCCCTCCACGCCTCCTCCATTCGGTCCAGCCCGCTCCGCGCTCCCTCGGTTCGGTTCGGGCCGCTCCACGCCCACCCGTGGCGAACCTGCCCGCTCCGCGCAGCTCCCTCGGTTCGGTCCGGCCCCCTCCACGCCCGCCCGTGGCTGATCCACCCGCTCCACGCTCCCTCGGCTCGATCCGGCCCCCTCCATGCCCGCCCAGCTCGGGCCCGCCCTCTCCCGGCCCGCTCCCCCGCCCAAGCCCGCCCGGCCGGTCCGGGCCACGGCGCGGCGGGTCGGGCCGGGGCGGCCGGGCTCCGCAGGTGGGCGTCATGACCGAGCCGCTCCACGCCACCCGGCCGCTCCGGGTCTCCGCCGGCGGCCAGGCCCGCCCCGCCGACCGGCTGGTGCCCGAGGAGGTCCCCGTCGCCCTGGTCCATGACGGGATCACCCATGCGGTGATGATGGCCACCCCCGCCGACCTGGAGGATTTCGGCCTCGGCTTCGCCATCACCGAAGGCGTCGCCCTGCCCGGCGACATCCGGGAGATCGAAACGGCCGAGCATCCCGACGGCTGGGAGGTGCGGCTCTGGCTCGCCCCGGACGCGGGCCGCGCCGTCACCGCGCGGCGCCGGGCGATCCTCGGGCCCACCGGCTGCGGGCTCTGCGGCGTCGACAGCCTCGAGGCCGCCGTGCCGCCCCCGCCCCGGGTCGCGGCGGGCGGACGCTTCACCCCGGCCGAGGTCATGGCCGCCATGGCGAGCCTCAAGCCCGCCCAGCGTCTCAACGCCGAGGCGCGGGCCCTGCACGCCGCCGGCTTCTGGACCCCCGCCGAGGGCCTCGTCGCCCTGCGCGAGGACGTGGGCCGCCACAACGCCCTCGACAAGCTCGTGGGCGCGCTCGCCCGGACCCAGACGGACGCCTCCCGCGGCATGGTGATCCTCTCCAGCCGCATCTCGGTCGAGATGGTGCAGAAGGCCGCGCGCCTGGGCGCGCCGGCGCTCGCCGCCGCCTCCGCCCCCACCGCGCTCGCGCTGCGCACCGCCGAGGCCGCGGGCATGACCCTGATCGGCATCGCCCGGTCCGACGGGTTCGAGGTCTTCACCCGCCCCGACCGGCTGCGCCTTTCCGACGACGAAGGAGACTATCTTGCGGCAGGCTGACAAGCTGGTGCGCATGGCGAACCAGATCGCGCTTAACATGGCGAGCCAGGGCGAGGCCAAGGCGCCCGCCGCGGTCGCCGACCACATCCGCCGCTTCTGGGACCCGCGGATGCGGGCCGGCATCCTCGCTTATGCGGCCGAAGACGGCGCGGCCCTCTCCCCCATCGCCCGCGCCGCCGTGGACCGGATCCGCGCAGACGCCTAGAGCGATATCCAACCAGACGGGATCGTCTGGCGGTCAGGATATCGCGACAAAACAATAATCTGGAGCGGACGGCCCGGCTTTGCCGAGAGGGAGTCCCCTCTAGAGCAATATCCAACCGGACGGACTCGTCCGGTGATTAAGATATTGCGTCAAATCAAACAGCTGGAGCGGACCACCCGGGGCAACCGGGTGGGACTTCGCTCTAGAGCGGAAGCCGAGCTGATTGAATCTCGGGGATTCCCCTGTCTGCAGCGTTCTGATTCAAGGTGTCTGCCGGAGGGAGGACGGCAGGCATGTCGAAAGCGCTCTCCGTCGACCTTCGGACCCGGGTTCTCGCGGCTGTCGCGTTGGGAGCGACGCATCGGGAGGCGGCAGTTCGGTTTGGAGTGAGTGCCGCGAGCGTGAGCCGGTGGCGGCGGCGGGAGCGTGAGAAGGGCGACGTGGCTCCTGGCCCGCTCGGCGGGGACCGCCGCTCGGGTCGGATCGAGGCCCAGGCCGATCTGGTGCTCGGGCTCCTGGCGGAAACGCCGGACCTCACGGTGGAGGAACTGCGTGCGGCGCTGGCGGCCCGGGGTCACGCCTTCGGCTACGGCACGCTGCAGCGGTTCTTCGCCCGGCGCCGGATCACGCGCAAAAAAAGACGGCGCACGCCAGCGAGCAGGACCGCCCGGACGTCCTGAAGCGGCGCGAGGCCTGGTTCGAGAGCCAACCCGACCTCGAGCCTTCCCGGCTCGTCTTCATCGATGAGACCTGGGCCAAGACCAACATGGCCCGCACCCATGGCCGTGCGCCGCGCGGTGAGCGCCTGCGTGTCGGCGTCCCGCACGGTCACTGGAAGACCACCACCGTTGTCGCCGCCCTCACGCTGCGCGGCATGATCGCGCCTTTCGTCCTCTCCGGGCCGATCAACCGCGACGCATTCGAGGCCTATGTCGCCCGGGTGCTCGTGCCCGAACTCCGGCCCGGCGACATTGTCGTCATGGACAATCTCTCCAGCCACAAGGGGCCGAAGGTGCGCTCGCTCATCGAGGCCGCTGGCGCAGAGCTCCTCTTCCTCCCGCCCTACAGCCCCGACTTCAATCCGATCGAAAACGCCTTCGCCAAGCTCAAGGCCCTGCTTCGCAAAGCCGCAGAGCGCACCGTCGCAGGCCTCTGGAGCGCCGTCGGACGCATTGTCGACACATTCAGCCCCGCCGAGTGCGCCAACTACTTCGCCACCGCAGGGTACGATGCAGACTGATCGGATTCCGCTCTAGAGCCCGATCCATCCCGGCGGAACCGGGCCGTCCGCTCCGGATCCTTGCGCCTTTGCGCCCTCTTGACCGCCGGACGATCCCGCCCGGCTGGACGTCGCTCCAGCCCGGTCCCGTCCCCGACGCTCGGTCAGAAGTTGTAGCCGACCCGCAGCCCCGCGCCGAAGACCGTCCCGTCGCGATACTTGGTGTCGAGCAGGTTGGTGGCGTCCCCGAGCCAGCCATAGACCAGCCCGCCCGAGATCGTCGCCCGGCCGACCTCGTAGCTCGCCCCGAGGTTCAGGGTGGTCCGGCCGTCGACGGGCCCCAGCGTGGTCAGCACCTCGTTCACCTGCGGCTCGTAGGTGACGGAGAAGGAGGCGGCGAAATCCTCGGTCAGCTGCCGCCCCACGCCGAGGTTGTAGGTCCACCAGTCCTTGGGATAGTCGACCAGCGCCCGCCGCTCGCCCAGCACCACCTCGGTGATGTCCGCGTACATCTGCGGCTCGATCGCGAACTCCGACCAGTCCACCCAGCGGATCGACCCGAAGACCAGCGTGCCCTCCGCCACCCCTGTCTGGGCCTCCAGCGTCACCGACTGGGGCGTCTCCACGTCGGTCGTGTCGTCCTCGCGCCCGAACAGCGTCGAGCGCTCGGTGGTGGCGAGCGAGTGCTTGATCTTCGAGGCGTAGGTCAGCGCCACCCTGAGGCCGATCTCGGGCCGGGAATAGGCCGCGCCCAGATAGCCGCCGAAGCCCCAGTCGTCGTCCGCGTCGATGCTATAGTTCGCCAGGATGGGCAGGGCCGCCGTCGCGTCCAGCCGCTGCGCCCGGACCCCGCCGTAGATCTTGACGGCCGGATGGACGTCATAGGCGAGCCCGGCGGTGAACTGGTAGGTGTTGAGGTCCGCGTCCGTGCCCGCATAGCTGAAGCCTGCGGGAAAGCTGCCCTGCCGGTAATGGGTGTTCGCCGAATAGGGCTGGTCGAAGGTGACAAGCCAGGACAGCCGGTCGTCGAACGTGAAATCCCCCTTCAGCGCCGCGTTGAAGGTCCAGAAGTTCTCCAGCAGGTCGCCGGTGTTCCCCTCGACCGGCCCGCCCCCCAAGGCCAGCGGCTTGTTGCCGCCCTTGCCGTCGAGGTCGGGGGCGGAATAGGCGAGCCCCACCTCCCCGTAGGTCCCGTCCTCGTAGAAGATCCGCACGAAGGAGGGCACCGTATGCTCCAGCGCCGCGGCGGAGGCGGCGCCGGGCAGAACGAGCGCGACGCCGGACGCCAGCGCGCCGAAACGGAGCCGAACAGATCGCTTCATCGGCGGCATCCTCCCAAGTCGATCCTGTGTCGAACCTCGGGAAACATCTGGCCGGCAGGACCGGCCGCCGGTCAAGACTTGCGGCCGGACCGCCAGTTCGATTGCGCCGCCCCCTTGTTCGGAGCGAAGCGGCCCCAAGACCGCTTGCGCCTTGCCGCGCAACGAAAAAGGCGCGGCCGCCCGGGCCGCGCCTTGTGGCGCATTTGTCACGGATGCGACGATCAGGCCTTGGACTTGATCGCCTCGAGCGAGGTGAGCAGGATCGCCTCGGCCTCGGCCTTGTCGCCCCAGCCGATGACCTTGACCCACTTGCCGGCTTCGAGATCCTTGTAGTGCTCGAAGAAGTGCTTGATCCGGTCGCGGGTCTTCTGGGCGATGTCCTCGAGGTCCTGGATGCCGGCCTGGAACGGGTCGACCTTCTCCACCGGCACGGCGATCAGCTTGTCGTCCATGCCGCCGTCGTCCTCCATCTTCAGCACGCCCACCGGGCGGCAGCGGATGACGACGCCCGGCGCGAGCGGGAAGTCGCAGAGCACCAGCACGTCGGTCGGGTCGCCGTCCGCGTGCAGGGTGTTCGGGACGAAGCCGTAGTTGCAGGGGTAGAACATCGGGGTGTTGACGATCCGGTCGACGAAGACCGCGCCCGAATCCTTGTCGATCTCGTACTTCACGGGCGCGCCGCCGGCGGCGCCGCCGGTGATCTCGATGACCACGTTGATGTCCTGGGGCGGATTCTTGCCGGCGGGGATCTTGTCGATGTTCATGTCTGGCTCCGGTCCGATGACGTCGCGCGGCCCGCCTAGCATGCCGCAGTGCACGACAAAAGGGGATTGTCAGCGCCGCCGGGTTTCCGCTCGCAGGCCGATCAGGTTGCCCGCGATGATCAGCGCCGCGCCGGCGAAGACCGCGAGGCGCAGGGGCTCGCCGTACATCCACATGCCGATCATGGCGATGATCGGCAGGCGCAGGAACTCCATCGGCGCGACCACTCCCGCAGGCGCGAAGGACAGCGCCGAGGTGAGCGCGTAATGGGCGCCGAGGCCCGAAAGGCCGACGACCCCGATCCAGGGCAGGATCCCGGCCGAGGGAACCGGGATACCCCCGGGCAGGCTCAGGATCAGGCTCGCGACGCCCTGGCTCAGCGTCATCCAGAAGAGCACGCACATCACCTGGTCGAAGGCCATGATCTTGCGGGTGAAGAGGGTGTTGAGCGCAAAGCACAGCCCCGCCGCCAGCGCCGCCGCATGGCCGAGGCCGAAGGGCGAGGTCCCGGGCTGGGCCACCACCAGCACGCCGGCGAAGCCGAGCAGCGCGGCGAAGATCCGCGCGCGGGTCAGCCGCTCCGCGAGGAGGAAGGGCGACAGCACCGCCACCCAGATCGGGTTGGTGAATTCGAGGGCCACCAGCTGGCCGAGCGGGATCGCCGTCACCGCATAGAACCACAGGTTCTGGCCGGCGTAATGGAACAGGTTGCGCGTGGCGTGCAGGCCGGGATGGCGCGTGCGCCAGATCGAGCCGAGCGTGCCCCGCGCCGCCGCGATCGCCACCACCAGCCCGAAGCCGATCGCCGAGCGATAGAGCATCAGCTCGAAGGTGTTCATCTCCACCTGGATCTCGCGCCCGGCGACCGCCATGGAGACGAAGGCGGCGATGGCGCCCAGCATCCAGGCGAAGGCCTTGAGCGGCTGCGAGGCGGACCGGGCGGGGAGCGTGTCGGAGGGGGCGGCCATGGCGCCGCCGGTATCGGCCGCCCAAGCCGGGAAGGCAAGCGCCCTTGACAGGCGCGGGCGAGGCGATAGAAGGACGCTCTGGTTTTTGGCCCGCGGCGGCGGGCGGCACAGCTGCGCGCGACCTGCGCCGAGAGGACGACGACCATGGCGAAGCCCACCACCATCAAGATCCGGCTGAACTCGACGGCCGACACCGGCCATTTCTACGTGACCAAGAAGAACGCCCGGACGATGACCGAAAAGATGGTCGTCAAGAAGTACGACCCCATCGCCCGCAAGCACGTCGAATACAAGGAAGGCAAGATCAAGTGATCTCGCCGCTGGCCGCCTGAGCCAGCGAATCGCCGCGCCTTCCTCCCGGCCTGACGCCAGCCGCGACGCGCCTCCCGCGTTCGCGGCTTTGTCATGCCCGGTGCTTCGTCATGCCCGGTGCTTCGTCGTGCCCGGCCGGGATCAGCCCCGGCCCTGCCCGGGCGGGGCGGCGGGGACCGGGGTCGATTGCGCTTGCAATCGCCGCGCGCCGGCGCCCGAATGACCGCCTTCTCATCCCCGGGGGAGGGTCCGGATGCAGATCGCCGTCGCCGCCTATCCGATCGACTGGCACAACCGCTGGAACGAATATGTCGGCAAGCTGCGTCTCTGGGTCCGCACCGGGGTCGAGGGCGGGGCCAAGCTGCTGGCCTTTCCGGAATTCGCCGCGCTGGAGCTCGCGAGCCTCGCCGGCGAGGACAACGCCGGCGATGCCGCCCGGGCGGCGGAGGCGCTCACCGCCCGGATCAAGGACGTGGACGACCTGCACGCCAGCCTCGCGCGGGAATTCGGCGCGGTGATCCTCGCCGCCTCGGGGCCGATGCGCGACCGGGACGGGACGGTGCACGACCGCGCCCGCCTCTTCGCCCCCGACGGCCGGCGCGCCGCCTTCGACCAGGCCGCGCCCCCCGCCGCCCTCGCCGAGGCCTGGGGCCTCGCCCCCGGCGCGCCGGGAGAGGTCTTCGACACCGCCCTCGGGCCGGTGGGGGTGCTGATCGGCGCCGACCTGCTCCGGCCCGAGGCGGCGCGGGATCTGGCGGCCGCCGGGGCGCGGCTCCTGCTCGCCCCCGCCCTCGCCGGCGACGCCGAGGCGGCCGCGGCCCTGCGCGCCGCCGCCGCCGCCCGGGCGGCCGAGACCGGGACGGTCGTGGCCCTCGCGGCGGCGCTCGGCCCCGCAAGCTGGCTGCCGGGGCTCGGCAAGGTCACGGGCGCCGCGTCGATCCACGGCCCCGACGGCCCGATCGCCGAAGGCAAGGCCGACAGCCCCGGCTGGGTCCGCGCCGCCCTCGCCGCCGAGGCCGACCCGGAGCCCGAAGTTCTCCCCGCCGACTGACCGGCCTCGGTTGACCGCCTTCCCCGTCGCGGACAGGCGCGTCAACGAAGATGGCCATTGGGTAAACGATTTTCGGAAAACACATTTATTTCAATGTGTTGATCCACATTTCACGCGTGAAATCCTCCGTCCGTCACCGGCGCCCCGCATCGGCGAGGATCGAAGCACGGCGCCCAGCGCCCTGCCGGGCCTAGGGTCGAGGCCGGGCGGCCCCCCGCCCTGCCGGAGCAAGGATCGAGGCCGGACGGCCAGCGCCCGGCCGGGGCAAAGTCGAGGCAGGGCGCCCAGCGCCCCGCCTCCCCCGGTTCAGGCCGAGGCCTTGGCCAGGGCCTGGTCCAGATCGGCGATGATGTCCTCCACCGCCTCGATCCCGATCGACAAGCGCACCACGTCCGGATCCGCCCCGGCCGCCCGCTGCTGCTCCGGCGTCAGCTGGCGATGGGTGGTGGAGGCCGAATGGATGATCAGCGAGCGGGTGTCGCCGAGGTTCGCCACATGGCTGAACAGCTCGACCGAATCGACCAGCCGGACGCAGGCGTCGAAGCCGCCCTTGAGCGCGAAGGTGAAGAGCGCCCCCGCCCCCCGCGGGTAGAGCCGCGCCACCCGCTCCGCATAGGGCGAGGAGGCGAGGCCCGCATAGGTGACCCGCTCCACCGCCGGGTGCCGCTCCAGCCAGTCCGCCACCTTGACCGCGTTCGAGACGTGCCGCTCCATCCGCAGGCTCAGCGTCTCCATCCCGAGCAGGGTCTGGAAGGCGGTGGTGGGCGACATGGTCATCCCGAGGTCGCGCAGGCCCACGGCGATGCCGTGGAAGGTGAAGGCCATGGGCCCGAAGGTCTCGTGGAAGACCAGCCCGTGATAGGCGGGCTCGGGCTGGCTGAGTGAGGGGAACTTGTCCGAGGCCGACCAGTCGAAGCGCCCGGAATCCACCACGCAGCCGCCGGTGACCGTGCCGTTGCCGGTCAGGTACTTGGTGGTGGAATGCACCACCAGGTCCGCCCCCTGCTCGATCGGCCGGCAGAGCCAGGGCGTGGCGGAGGTGTTGTCGACGATCAGCGGCACCCCCGCCTCATGGGCGATCTCGGCCACCGCCGGGATGTCGGTGACATAGCCCCCGGGGTTCGCCACGCTCTCGCAGAACACCGCCCGGGTATCGTCGTCGATGGCGGCGCGGAGCGCGTCGAGATCGTCGAGGTCGACGAACTTCGCCGACCAGCCGAAGCGCCGGATGGTCTGGGTCAGCTGGGTGTAGGTCCCGCCGTAGAGCCGGGTCGAGGCCACCACGTTGCAGCCCGGCCGCATCAGGGGGAACAGCGCCATGATCTGCGCCGCATGCCCGGAGGAGCAGCAGACCCCGCCGACGCCCCCCTCCAGCGTGGCGATCCGCTCCTGAAGGACCGAGACGGTGGGGTTGGTCAGGCGGGAATAGATGTAGCCCACCTCCTGGAGGTTGAAGAGCGCCGCCGCGTGGTCCGCGTCGCGAAAGACGTAGGCGGTCGTCTGGTAGATCGGCGTCTGGCGGGCGCCGGTGGCGGGGTCTGGGCGGGCCCCCGCGTGGATCTGCAAGGTGTCGAAGCCGTAGGCCATGGGGTCTCTCTCCCGGAATTTGCCGCGGAGGCTAGCCGCGCCCGCCGGGGCTGGCAACCGCCGCGCGGCCGGTGCAGGATCGCCGGGCAGGCAGGGAGGCGGCGGCATGGTCGAGATCGCGCGAAGCGCCGAGGTGGCGGAGGCCCTGGCGGCCGGCGGGCCGGTGGTGGCGCTCGAATCCACCATCATCACCCACGGGATGCCCTGGCCCGCCAACGTCGAGACCGCCCTGGCGCTGGAGGCGGTGGTCCGGGCCGAAGGCGCGGTCCCCGCCACGGTCGCGGTGCTCGACGGCCGCCTGACCGCGGGCCTCGACCAGGACGCGCTGGAGCGGCTCGGACGGGCGCGCGACGTCGCCAAGGCCTCCCGCCGGGACCTCGCGCCCCTCATGGTGCAGGGCGCCACCGCCGGCACCACCGTCGCCGCCACCATGGCGATCGCCGCGCGGGCGGGGATCCGCGTCTTCGCCACCGGCGGGATCGGCGGGGTGCATCGCGGGGCGGAGGCGAGCTTCGACATCTCCGCCGACCTGATCGAGCTCGGCCGCACCCCGGTGGCCGTGGTCTCGGCCGGGGCGAAGTCGATCCTCGACATCCCCAAGACCCTGGAGGTGCTGGAGACGCAAGGCGTGCCGGTGATCGGCTACCGCACCGCCGCCTTCCCGGCCTTCTTCACGCCCGAGAGCGGCGAGGCGGTGGACCACGTCTGCGCCACCCCCGAGGAGATCGCCGCGGTGGCCGCCTGCCATTTCGCGCTCGGGGGCGGCGGGCTGCTGATCGCGAACCCCATTCCCGCCGAGGCGGCGCTCGAGCGCGAGGCGATCGAGGTCCGCATCGCCGAGGCCCTGGGCGAAGCCGCAGCCGCGGGGGTCAGCCGCAAGGCGGTGACGCCCTTCCTGCTCGCCAAGGTGCTGGAGCTGACCGATGGCCGCAGCCTGGAGGCGAACATCGCCCTGGTGCGCAACAACGCCGCCCTGGGGGCCCGGGTGGCGGCGGCGATGAGCGCGGCCGGACGATGACGGCGAGTCGCCCTCAGCGTTTCGGGCGCTGGAGGCGCATCAGGTCGGCGTCGATCGACAGGATCAGCCGGTTATGGGCCTGGGACATGTCGCTGTCCGGGGCGCCCGCCGCCAGGGCGCGCCAGATCTCGAGCTTGGCCCGCACCCCCGCGATGTCGTCCGCCGGCACCGAGATCGCGCGTTCCGCCACCGCCGCCTCCAGCCGGTGCAGGGTCTCGATCTCGGCGGTCGCGGCGCAGGCCTGGGCCCAGTCGGGCTCCAGCTCGTTGGCCTTCTCCTCCAGGAACCCGGCCAGGAGCCTCAGGTAGGCGACGAGCAGCCCCAGATCCTCCGGCAAGGCGTCGGGGCCGGCGCGCATGGCGCGCACGAGGCGGTCGTCGAGTTTCCCCCCAAGGCGCATGCGTCGATCCCCTTCCGAAGACCGGTCCAATACTTGATCGGTAAAGTTGTACACAATACCATTCTTCCCCTAACGTGATCGCGTGAGCGTCAGGCGTCCACGCGGATCAATCCGAAGCCGAGGCCCCGCAGGGCGGCGGACAGCCGGTCGACCACCCCGAGCTTGAGGTAGATCCGCCGCAGATGGGCGTCGACCGTATGGGCGGAGATGCCGAGGATCTCGCCGATCGAGGCGTTGCTCTTGCCCCGCGCCACCCAGGCGAGGATCTCCGCCTCGCGGTCGGACAGGGCCGGCAGCTCCCCCAGGCTCGGCAGCAGCAGCTCGCAATAGCGCAGGTGCATGGCCTGGCCGCCCCAGCGCAGCGCCGCCAGCCGGTCGGGCGGCAGGCGGCGATCCTCCCGCCCGAGCTCGACAGCGAAGAGGCCGTTGCGGGCGTGCGGCCCGTAGACCGAGAAGGCGAGGCCGTTCTCCACTCCGCCCGTCCGATAGGCGGCGAGGGTCTGCCGCTCGCGCGCCGACAGGTCCGCCCGGCGCTCGATGTCGTCGAGATAGACCGGATGGATGCTGTTCTGGGCGCTCGCGGCCAGGGGCGCGGCCCCGGCGGCGCGGGCGACGAGATACTGGCCGAGCAGGGTCTCGGCGAAGCCGTCGTTCTCCACTCGCAGCAGGCCCGAGTCGGGGGCGCCCGGCGGCGGCAGGTGATGATAGCCGAGCCTCAGGGCGCCAAGGCCGCGGGCGAAGGCGACCGTGACGCTCCAGACGTCCTCCAGCCGACGCATGCCGTTGATCTCGGCCTCGAAGGCGAGCGGTTCCAAGCCGGGCCCTCCTCGCTGCGATGCGACGAGTCGCCGCAGTGTCGCGCTGTCCAATAGTTTGGCGCCCAAGCCCGCGTGATCAAGGGAAGATCGTCGCCGCAGCCGCCCCGGCGGCGCGCAATGTCAAGCGGCCGCCCCGGCGCCGCGCGGGCTTAGGCGGCCGTCCACGGGCGCGCGGGGTTCAGACGGCCTCCCGCGCGGCGAAGGCGGCGAAGCCTGCGAGAAAGCCGCGGAGCTGGCCGCGGACGCTCTCGTCGGTGAGCTCGCCCGCCGCGTCGAAGGCCGATCCCGCGCGCGAGACCATCAGCCGCCCTTCGTACCAGGGCCGGGTCCCCAGGGTGCGCAGGACCGGCAGCCAGGCGTTCTGGCTGAGGATGGTGCCGAAGCCGCCCGGCGAGGCGCCCACCACCGCCACCGGCCGCCCCGAGAACACCCGGGCGCTGTCCGCCGGCGGGCGGCTCATCCAGTCGATGGCGTTCTTGAAGGCGCCCGGCATGGAGTTGTTGTACTCGGGCGTGAAGAGGATCAGCCCGTCCGACCCCGCCACCAGGTCCTTCAGCGCGGCGACCGCCGCGGGAATGCCTTCCGCCGCCTCCAGGTCGCCGTCATAGACCGGAATTCCCTCGATCCCCGCCGGGACCAGCTCCGTCCCCTCGGGGGCGAGCGCCACCGCCGCGCGCAGCAGCGCCTTGTTGAGCGAGCCCTTGCGCAGGCTCCCGGCCAGTCCCACCAGTCGCGTCATCCCGCCTCCTTGCGACGGCGCTACGCGCCGCCCGTGTTCCGCCCCGGGCCCGCGGCCTGCGCGCCCTTGGCCTCGCGGGGTCCAGGCCCCGTTCCAGACCTCGTTCCGGGCCCAACCTAGCGTCCCCCGCCGCCGGAGCAAGCCGGCGCAGGCGCTGCGCCCCCGGCCGCTCGGTCAGTTCGACCCCGTCCGCCCGGCCAACCTCTTTGCCCCCCTCAGCTTGGCCGCGTCAGTCCGGATGCGCGGCGCGGCTGTCCTCGGGCGCCTGCGCCCGGTCGGCGAGGCCATAGTCGCGCAGCACCCCCGCCACCCGCAGGCGATAGTCCGCGAAGACCTCGCCCCGGCCACGGCCCTGGACGGCGCGATGAGCCTCGACGTTGCGCCAGGCGCGCACCGCCGCCTCGTCGCGCCAGAAGGACAGCGACAGGAGCTTGCCGGGCTCGGTCAGGCTCTCGAACCGCTCGACGGAGATGAACCCGTCCATCGCCTCCAGCCGTCCCCGCAGCGCCGCGGCGAGGTCAAGGTATTCCGCCCGCCGGCCCTCCGCCGGCCAGACCTCGAAGATGACGGCGATCATGGCCGAAGCCTCCGGAGGGGGACGGGCCGGCGGGGCATGGGGCGGACTCCTGGGCGGGACGGACTCCGCGCCGGGACGGCGCGGCCCGAGGGGAATCGGCCGGCGGGGCCGGCGGGAATCGGCAGGAGGGCCGCCGCGCTCACCACCAGGGCTGGCGTGTGGGGGCGAGGGCGTCGATCACGCCGGTCAACTTCAATACGAAATAGAGGGCGATGATCGCCACGAGCGCCCAGAACGCCCGCCAGACCGGCAGGGCGCGGGTGACGACCGCGACGATCAGCACCGCGGCGACGAGGGCGAGGACAACGCGCAGCATTCCTGCGCAACTATCCCCGCCGCGCCGCGATGCGCAAGCCGCCGGTTGCGCCCGGACCGTCCCAGGCCCTACCGTCGCCGCCGTCCCCCGAGGATCCCCGGAGCCCCCCATGCCCATCCCCCCCGCCGATCCGCAGACCCGGACGCCCGAGCTGGCGCTGCGCCTGATCCTCGCCGCGGCCTTCCTCTGGGCGCTGGCGCGGCTGGTGGGGCCCTTCGTCGAACTGGCGCTCTGGGCGATCGTGACCGCTTCGGCGCTCTTTCCGCTCTGGCGCTGGCTCGCGGCGCGGATCGGCGCCTGGCCCGCCGCCGCCGCGATCACCCTGGCGGCCCTCGCGCTCGTGCTCGGGCCGATCGCCGTGCTCGCCCACAGCGCGGTGCAATCGGCCGAGATCCTGCTCTCGCGCATCCATGCGGGGCGCATGAACCTGCCCGACCTGCCCGAGGCGGTGCGCAACCTGCCCATGGTCGGCGCGGCGATCGAGGCCAACTGGGATCTCGCCCGCACCAACATCCAGGAGCTCGCCGCCCGCTTCGGCCCGCGCCTCCTCGGCTTCGGCGAGGCGGCGGCGCGGCCCGCCCTGCACTTCGCCGAAGGCATGGCGATCTTCCTGACCGCGGTCGTGCTCGCCGGGGCGCTCTACGTCCCCGGCGCCCGGCTGGGGCAGGAGGCGCGCTCGGCGGCCTCCATCCTCCTCGGCCGGCGAGGCGCGCGCTTCGTCGACATCGCCAGCGGCACCGTGCGCACGGTCGCCCGCGGCGTGCTCGGGGTGGCGGCGATCCAGGCGCTGGTGATCGGCACCGGTCTCGTCGTCTGCGGGGCCCCCGCGGCGGGCCTCCTCGCGCTCGCGGTCCTGGCGCTCTCGGCGCTGCAGCTCGGGGTGATGCCGGTGACGGTGCCGGTGACGATCTGGGCCTGGTTCGCCCAGCCCCCGGCGGCCGCCGCGCTTCTCACCGTCTGGCTGACGATCGGCACCTTCCTCGACCTGCCGCTGAAGCCCGCCCTTCTCGGCAGCAGCCTCGGCACGCCCCGGCTCCTGATCTTCGCCGGGGTGATGATGGGGGCGGTCGCCTACGGCCCGATCGGACTCTTCATCGGGCCGGTGCTGCTCGCGGTGGTCTGGGACCTGCTGCGCGACGAGATGGCCGCGGCTCGCCGGTCGGGCGGGATCGAATAGGTCAGGCTCGCCCGCGCCGCCGCCGCCTCCGCTCCCTCCGAGCGCAGCAGCACGTCGCCCACCGACAGGCTCCGCCCGAGCTTCAGCACCCGCGCCTCCGCCAGCATCGGCCCCGGCGCGGGCTTGCGCAGGAAGTCGATCGAGGCGTTGGTCGTCACCGTCAGCGGCTCCGGCCCGATCATCGCGAGGGTGGCGATGTAGAAGGCCACGTCCGCCAGCGCGAACATCGCCGGCCCCGAGACCGTCCCCCCCGGCCGCAGGTCCTCGGCCCGGGCGGTCATCCGCACCAGGGCGGAAAAGGACCCGAGGTCGAGGATCTCGAACCGACCGCGCACCTCCGGGAACACCTCGTCCAGAAAGGCGGCGAGTTCGGGGATGGTCATCACGGGCTGCGTCACGCGGCGTCTCCGGGGCGGTCAGGGGGGCGGTCAGGGCCCGCAGGGTGGCGGTCGCGGACCCTGGGCGTCAAGCCTCCCTCCCCCGGCGCCCGCGCAAAGCCCTTGCGCGCCCGGGCCCGATTGCCGCCTCGCACCCGGGGGGCTAGTCTCCCCCCGACCCGCCGCCGCGCCCGGAGCCTCCGGCGGCCCGGAGGCGGCCGCAGCGGAGGATGGCATGGCCGAGGAACTGGTGGTCCGCGAGGATGCGGGCGGGATCGCGACGCTGACCCTCAACGACCCCGGCCGGCTCAACGCCCTCTCGGTCGCCATGCTCGCCGCGATCGAGGGACGGCTCGACGACCTCGCGCGCGACCGGAGCGTGCGCGTGGTGGTGGTGCGCGGCGCGGGCCGGGCCTTCTGCGCCGGCCACGACCTGCGCGAGATGGCGGCGGCCCGCACGGACGAGGACGCGGGCCGCGCCTTCTACAAGGCGCTCTTCGACCGGTGCAGCCGGGTGATGACCGCCCTGCCCCGCCTGCCCCAGCCGGTGATCGCCGAGGCGCACGGGGTGGCGGTCGCCGCCGGCTGCCAGCTCGTCGCCGCCTGCGACATGGCGGTGGCTGCCGATGGGACCCGCTTCGGGGTGAACGGGGTCAACATCGGCCTCTTCTGCTCGACGCCCATGGTGGCGCTCACCCGGGCCGTGCCGCGCAAGGCCGCCTTCGAGATGCTGACGACCGGCCGGCTGATCGAGGCGGAGGAGGCCCGCGCCCTCGGCCTCGTCAACCGCATCGCGCCGGCGGAGGGCCTCGCCGCGGCGACCCGGGATCTCGCCGAGACGGTCGCGGCCAAGCTCGGCGCGGCGGTGGCGATCGGCAAGGGCGCCTTCTACGACCAGGCGGAGCTGGGGCTGGAGGCGGCCTATGCCCTCGCGGGCGAGGCCATGGTGACGAACATGCTCGACGCCGACACCGCCGAAGGGGTCTGCGCCTTCGTCGAGAAGCGCAAGCCCGCCTGGGCCGACTGAAGGACGACCCCCACGGCGGCGTCAAGCCGCCCGCCGATCGGGGCGGCGTCAGGCCGCTCCCCGGCCCCGAACGGCGCTCAGCCCCCCATCAGCTGGACATGGGGACGCCCGTGATAGGGCGAGGGGCCGACGCCCGCCTCGATCCGGAACACCTCGCGCAGCAAGGCTTCGGTCAGCACGCTCTCGGGCGTGCCGCAGGCGACGACGGCCCCCGCCAGCAGGACGACGATCCGGTCGCAGAACATCGCCGCGAGATTGAGGTCGTGGAGCGCCACGACGCTCGTCAGGTCGAGATCCCGGATCAGCCGCAGGATCTCGACCTGGTGATGGATGTCGAGGTGGTTCGTCGGCTCGTCGAGGAACATCACCTGCGGCGTCTGGGCCAGGGCCCGGGCGATGTGCACGCGCTGGCGCTCGCCTCCCGACAGGGTCTGCCAGGGCTGGGCGGCGCGGCCGGCCATGTCGACCCGCGCCAGCGCGGTCGACACCGCCGCCTCGTCCGCCGCCGACCAGCCCGACAGGGCGGAGCGATGCGGCGTCCGGCCGAGGCGCACCACGTCGCGGACGGTGACGTTGGCGTCGGTGGCGGCGTTCTGCTGGACGAAGGCCACCTGCCGGGACAGCGCCCGGCGCGGGGTGCGCGCGACATCCTGGCCGTTGATCTCCACCCGCCCCGCCTGAGGCCGCTTCAGCCCCGCGAGCAGCCGCAACAGCGAGGACTTGCCCGAGCCGTTGGGGCCGAGCAGCCCCAGCGTCTCGCCCGGCGCGACGGACAGCGAGACGCCGCGCACGATGGCCTTGCGCCGCACGCCCCAGACCAGGTTCTCGGCCCGCACGCTCATGCCTGGGGCCGCGAGCGATAGAGGATGAGCGCGAAGAACGGCACCCCGACCAGCGCCGTCACCACGCCGATCGGCACCGTCTGCTGGGCCGCGATCGTGCGCGAGGCGATGTCGGCGACGACCATGAAGACCGCGCCCAGCACCGCGCAGGCCGGCAGCAGCCGCAGGTGCATGGGCCCGACGATGTGGCGCGCCGCATGGGGCACGACGAGGCCGACGAAGCCGATCGAGCCCACCATGCTGACGATCGTCGCCGTGACCAGGGCCGTCACCGCGAAGAGCAGCAGGCGGATGCGCGCCACCGGCACGCCGAGCGCCGCGGCGTCCTCGTCCCCGAAGGTGAAGGCGTCGAGGGAGCGCGCCATCCAGATGCAGGCCGCAAATCCGATGATCACCACGACGAGCAGCAGCTGGAAGTCCGGCCAGCGCACGCCGCCGAAGCTGCCGAGCAGCCAGAACATGACGTCACGCGCCTGCTGGGCGTTGCCGGAGGTGGTGACGATATAGGAGGTGAGCGCGTTGAAGAGCTGCGAGGCGACGACGCCCGCCAGGATGGTGTGGTTCGGCCCGCTGGTCGCCCCGTTCGAGAGGAGCGCCACCAGGGCGAAGGCGGCGAAGGCCCCGGCGAAGGCCCCCATCGACAGCGACAGCCCCCCCGCCCCGACGCCGAGGATGAGGACGCTGACCGCGCCGGTGGAGGCGCCGGCGGAGACGCCGAGCACGAAGGGCTCGGCGAGCGCGTTCCGCAGCAAGGCCTGGAGGATCGCGCCGCAGATCGCGAGGCCTGCGCCCGCCAGCGCCGCGACCAGGGCGCGGCTCAGGCGCAGGTTCCAGACCACGCTTTCCTCGATCGGAGGAAGCTCGGCCCGGGTCAGGCCGAGGCCGTTGGTCCCTGCCAGGAACACGGTGCGCAGCGCGATGCGATAGTCGCCGATCGAGGCCGCCACCGCGACCGCGAAGACCAGCACGACGATCGAGAACCCGATCAGCAGGACGAGGCCGAGCGCCCCCTGCTCCGCCGCCTCCGAGGTCATTGCGACAGGTCGATCGCCCGGAGCTGCTCGGCGACCTGCTCGGCGCCGTAGAGGGTGCGGATGCTCGGGTTCATCGCCGCGCCGCTCATCACCACGATGCGCCCCGCCCGCACCGCCTCCATCTGGCTGATGGTCGGGTCGGAGGTGAGCAGCGCGATCTTGTTCTCGGCCGTGTCGAGATCCCAGCGGTTGCGGTCCACCTGCGCCGCGACGATCACCTTCGGGTCGGCGGCCATGATGCCCTCCCAGCCCAGCGTCGGCCATTCCGCGTCGGTCGCGATGGCGTTTTGGCCGCCAAGGATGTCGGCGATATAGCCCGACGGGCCGTGCCCGCCGCCGAGGTAGGCGTCGTCCGCGGGCGAGGGGCTGGAGAACCAGAAGAGGAAGGTCAGGTCCGCGTCCGGCTTGAACTGCGCCCGGAGCGCCGCCTCGCGCGCCTTGAAGTCGGCGATCAGGGCCTCGCCCCGGTCCGCCACGTCGAAGATCCGCGACAGCTCGTCGATCTCCCGATAAAGCAGGTCCATGGTCCAGAGCTGGTCGCGGCTGCCATAGGCGTCCTTGCCGGTCTGCTGGGTGGAGCAGGCGCTCGGGGACAGGTAGGTCGGGATGCCGAGGGTCTCGAAATCCGCGCGCTTGGCGACCTTGCTGTCGGGGCCCATCAGCGTGACGAGCATCGCCGCCACGAAGTCGGGCTGCTTCGACAGCACCGACTCGAGCGTCGGGAACTCGACGGTGAGCACCTCGACCTGGCCGTTGGCCTCCTCAAGCTCGGGGAGCACCGCGTTCGGCCAGAAGGCCGTCGCCGCCATCCGGTCCTGGAGGCCCAGAAGCAGCAGCACCTCGGCGCTGTTCTGCCCCAGGGCGACGGCCCGCTCGGGCGCCTTCTCGAAGGTGACGGTCTGGCCGCAGTTCTCGATCCGGAGCGGGTAGGAGGTCGGCTCCGCCGTCGCCGCGCCGCCGCCCAGGGCCGCAGCCAGGCTCGCCCCCACGCTCATCGCCGCCAGCAGTCTGGTGTTTCTCATCCGATGGCTCCGCCCTCGCCTCTCCAGGTCGAGGCCGGTCTAGAGGGACGATCGGCGCACATCAAGACTATTTTTGTCGGATATAGCGGAGGATCAAGTCGGGCCCGGGCTTCCGCCCCGCCCTTCGCAAGGGACCTCCGCAAATCGCCGCCGGAAATCGTCAACCAAGGTTGAGATTTCCTGAACGCTTTTCAGAAAATCCTTTCCTTACAGCAATATAACCCGCATATCACGCGTGTTACGCCCTGTCCTCGCAAACCCGTCCCAGGAGGGGGACCGAACCTCGGCCCCCCGCCTTACCCCCGGGCGATCTTCTGCGCCCGCGGGTGCAGCGCGGCGAAGCGGGCCCGCAGGATCAGGACGAAGGTCGCCACCGCCCCCGCCTGGTGGGTGAGCGCGACGTGAAGCTGGGCCCCGTGCAGCACGGTCGCGATCCCCAGCCCGACCTGGGCGAGGACCATGAGGACCATGGCGTCGAAGGCCCGCCGGATATGGACCATCGCGCTCCGCCGGCTGCGGACCCAGGCGATGAGGGCGACGACCAGCAGCAGGTAGGCGGCCATGCGGTGATCGAACTGGGCGAGGCCGGGGTTCTCGATGAAGTTCACCCAGACCGGGGTCAGGTCGAGCCCGTCGGGCGGGAAGAGACTCCCGCCCATCATCGGCCATTCCATGTAGGTCCGCCCGGCGTCGAGCCCCGCCACCAGCGCCCCGAGCAGGATCTGGATGAAGGCGAGGGCCGTCAGCGCCGTTCCCCAGGCCATCAGCCCCTCGTTGCGCTGGCGGCGGGCCTGGAGGAGGTCGGCATCGGTCCGACGCAGGGCCATGACGTACCAGGCGATCAGCCCGAGGATGAGGAAGGCGAGGCCGAGGTGGATGGCGAGCCGGACGGGGGCGACGCTGACCATCCCGGGGGCGAGGCCGGAGGCGACCATCCACCAGCCGATCGCCCCCTGGAGCCCGCCGAGAACCCCGAGCCCGAGCAGGCGGGGGGTCCAGCCGGGCGGGATCCGCCGGCGCAAGGCGAACCACAGGAAACCGAGCGCCCAGACCGCCCCGATCGCCCGGCCGAGCTGGCGGTGGCCCCATTCCCACCAGTAGATCGACTTGAACTCCGGCAGGGTCATCTCGGGGTTCGCCAGCTCGAACTGGGGGGTGGCGCGGTAGCGGTCGAATTCCGCCTGCCAGGCGGCCTCGTCGCCGGGGGGGAGCGCGCCGGTCACGGGCCGCCATTCGGTGATGGAGAGGCCCGCGTCGCTCAGCCGGGTCGCCCCGCCGACGGCGATCATCGCCACCACCAGGGCGAAGAGGAGGGAGAGCCAGACGGCGATCGCCCGCCGCTCGGGCTCGCGGCGGCGCGGGGTCGCGGGGACGACCGGGGCGGGGCCCTCGGCGCCCACCTCCTCGAAAATGCTGCGGGGCTTGCTCTGAGGCTTTTTCATGGCGTCTCCCCTCGATCCGGTCCCCGTCTATGCGGGCCGGAGGCGGCGGACAAGCCGGGACGCGCGGCGTGCACCCCGGGCCCGCCCCCGTTTCCGCCCCGGGAAAACCTGGGCGGACAGCAACCCGGATGGGGGCCGACGCGCGGAATGGCACAGCACAACACGCGTGTTATGGAGATCAATGCATTGCAATCATTATATTATCCAAAAAACGTCAACCGGATCGCAACACCTGTTAACAAGGCGCCGGCGGGCCGCGCCGAGGCGTGTCGCCATGGACAGAAGGCCGGTCCGCCAGGATCTCCGATCCGACCTTCCGAAAGGGAGGGTTGAATGCGATGCCAACTTGGCGAGGAAGCAGGGGCCGTCGAGCCACCGGCGCCGGACAGACCTCGCGGGCCGCGGCGGGTCGAAGACTGGGGGAGGATCAACGGCCTCCTCCCGCGGTTCCGGATGAGGGCCCTGTGGCGGGACCCGCCGACAACCCGGTCCGCGAACGACACGTCTCGCAATCGCTTCTTGGGCGGGGGATCGTCCGCTCGCGGCTGTGTCGACGAGCTGCGATGGCGACATCGGGAGGATCGACCGGTCCTGCGTACGGGTCCGCCACATGGGGCGGCCGTCAAACCAGGGGCGTCGAAGCCGGCAAGGGTCGGATGGGAGGGTCGAGGAGGCCAGCGACTCGAGATAAGGCGGGCCGACCGCCAAGATCTGCGCGGTCGCCGGCGCCGACGGACGGCCAACGGCTGGAACCGACCCCCGGCGAGGCTGGAGACGCCCTCGTCGCCGCGATCCGGCAGGAGAACCGCCCCGGAAGCGCAAGGCGCAGGGGCGGCGCGTTTGTCGAAGCCGTGGACACCCCCCGGCAGGAGTTCGGGATCGCCGTCATCCTTGCCGATCCTTCGCCCTCGCCCGGATGCGCCATGGCGCTCCTCGATGCGGCGATGACATGGCGGACGTGCTTGCCGGCAGGGAGATTGGACCAAGCGGAAAATCGTGATCTGAACCGCGCCGGGTTTGCCGGAGGCTGACTTTCGTTAGCTACGCGGCCATGGCTTTGGTTTCCAGAGCTGCGTAGAAGTTCCTCTCAGCCTCTGCGGGCGGGACGTTTCCAATCGGCTCCAGCAGGCGGCGGTTGTTGAACCAGTCGACCCATTCGAGGGTCGCGTATTCCACCGCCTCGAAGCTGCGCCATTGGCCACGCCGATGAATGACTTCGGCCTTGAAGAGGCCATTGATGGTCTCTGCCAGGGCATTGTCGTAGCTGTCCCCGACACTGCCGACGGAGGGCTCGATGCCGGCTTCCGCCAGCCGCTCGCTGTAGCGAATGCTCAGGTATTGCGATCCGCGGTCGCTATGATGGACCAACCCCGCGCCCTTGGCCGGGCGCCGATCGTGGACCGCCTGTTCCAGGGCATCGAGCACGAACCCCGCATGGGCCGAGGTGCTGACGCGCCAGCCGACGATCTTGCGGGCGTAGGCGTCGATGACGAAGGCGACGTAGGCGAAGCCCTTCCAGGTGGCGACATAGGTGAAGTCGCTCACCCACAGCATGTTCGGCGCCGGCACGCGAAACTGGCGGCTCACCTGGTCCTGTGGGCACGGCGACTTCTTGTCAGGGATCGTCGTCCTGTGCGGCTTGCCCCGAATAATGCCTTGAATACCCATGCTCTTCATCAGCCGCGCGACGGTGCAACGGGCAATGTCGAAACCCTCGCGGCCGAGCTGCCTCCAGACCTTGCGCACGCCATAGACCCGCCAGTTCTCCTCGAACACGCGCAGGACCTCGGGCCGCAGCGCCTCATCCCGTCGGGCACGATCCGACAGCCGAGCTGGATCGGCCCGCTTCACAAGACGATCATGATAGGTGGAAGGGGCAATCGGCAGGACCCTGCAGATCGGCTCGACCCCGTGTGCATCCCGATGCGCGTCGATGAACGACACCATCACTTCGACCGGCGGTCGAGCTCCGCCATCGCAAAATACGCGCTTGCCTTGCGCAGGATCTCGTTGGCCTGGCGCAGCTCGCGGTTCTCCCGCTCGAGCGCCTTCATCCTCTCGGCCATCTCGGCCGGAATGCCCGCACGCCTGCCGCTGTCGACCTCGGCCCTCTTCACCCATTCGTTCAGCGTCTGTCCCGAACAGCCGATCTTCGCCGAAATTGACAGGATCGCCTGCCAGCGAGACCCGTGCTGGCCTTCGCTCTCGAGGACCAGCCGAACCGCCCGCTCGCGAACCTCAGGGGAAAACTTGTTCGTCGTCTTGCTCATGATGCTCCATCCTACTCAGGAGTGGGAGCCTCCGGCAAACCCGGCGCGGTTCAATCCCATCTCTGAGAGGCCTCTGCAAAAGCCCCTCTTTCAAGCCGCACCACTTCGGGAGGGGGTGAATTTCACGCGTGAAAATCAGGTCAAATCATTGAAATATTTCAATATAATTTGCGACCTTAACCTGAATTTCATGAGTATGAACATGTCCCAAAGCGACCGCGCGGGAGGTTTTTCAGAGGGCTCTCAGACCGTCGGAAGCGATGGCTTGCGTGTGCGACAGCAATGCGCTTCGCTACCCGATCGCCCGTAAGGGCGCCCGCTCCGTAAGCACGACACCACCCTCGTGGGCGATATCCGTCTGTCAGGACCTCTGCGCCCTGGTCGAGCGACGCTTCTTCAAACTCAAGCGGTTTCTACACGCCAGCGCCTGCTGCGAGGAGACTGCGGCCGACCCTCTCGCCCTCGTCCCGTGGATGGGACAAGCGTCCACGGCCCCGCGCGCGAAGGCGTCAGAAGTCGATGGCGAGGCCCTTCTTTTCCCAATCGCCGTAGCGTACGGGCTCGGGGCCGTCGCGGCCGCCGAGCTCGGCGGGCAGGAGGACGGCGGGCGCGGCGGCGCGACGGGCCTCGGCCTCGGCGAGGGCCCGGGCGGCGGCGGCGGCGATCCGCGCCTCCTTTTCGGAGGCGGAGGGTTCACTATATGCTGCAGGCTCGGTCATGGGACCGGACTTATGCGCCGGCGCAGGCTTCGGCAAGGGACGAGAGGCGATGAACTACTTCCGCACGATGCTGCTGCTGGCCGCGCTCACCGCGCTGTTCATGGGCGTGGGCTACCTGATCGGCGGGACCGGCGGGATGCTGATCGCCCTCGTCTTCGCCATCGGGACCAACGCCTTCGCCTGGTGGAACTCCGACAAGGCGGTGCTGAGGATGCACAACGCCGAGCCGGTGACCCGGGCGAGCGCGCCGGAGCTCTACGACATGATCGGAGAGCTCGCCCGCAACGCCGACCTGCCGACGCCCAAGATCTACATCATCCGCGAGGACCAGCCGAACGCCTTCGCCACCGGCCGCAATCCCGAGAACGCCGCGGTGGCGGCGACCACCGGCATCCTGCGCCTGCTGAGCCGGGACGAGCTCGCCGGGGTGATGGCCCACGAGCTCGCCCACATCAAGAACCGCGACACGCTCACCATGACCATCGCGGCGACGGTGGCGGGCGCGATCTCGATGCTCGCTCAGTTCGGGTTCCTGTTCGGGGGCGGCGGCGACCGGGAGCGCAATCCGCTCGGGCCGCTCGGGGTGCTGCTCGCGGTCATCTTCGCCCCAATGGCGGCGATGCTGATCCAGATGACCATCAGCCGGACGCGGGAGTATTCGGCCGACCGGATGGGGGCCGAGATCGCCCGCGACCCGATCGGCCTCGCCAACGCGCTGCGCAAGATTTCCGGCGCGGCGGGGCACATCGTCATGCCGACCGCCGAGCGCAACCCGACCTCGGCGCCGCTCTTCATCGTCAACCCGCTGTCGGGGGCGCGGATGGACAACCTCTTCTCCACCCATCCCGCCGCCGAGAACCGCATCCGCGCGCTGGAGGCCATGGCGGGCGAGTTCCGCGGCCGCGCGCCCGTCGCGCCCCATGCGGCGCTGCGCCAGACCAGCATCCCCTCGGCCGGGCGCCGGCCGGGGCAGAGGTGAGCGCCCCCTCCATGAGCGCCCCCTCCATGAGCGCACCGGGATACCCCGCCCGCGCCGCCGCCGCCGCGCTGGTCTCGGGCGTGCTCGACGCGGGCCGGACGCTCGCCGACCAGGCGGCGGATCTCGGCCATCTCGCCCCGGCGGAGCGGGCCCGGGCCCAGGCGCTGGCCGCGGGCGTGCTGCGCCACCTGGGCCGGATCGACGCGGTGCTCGCCCCGCATCTGCGCAAGCCCCCCGCCCCGCCGGCGCGCCATGCGCTGCGGCTCGCCACGGCCGAGATGTTCCTCGACGGGGTGCCGCCCCATGCGGCGGTGGACGGGGCCGTGCGCCTGACCCGGGGCCACCCCAAGGCGCGGCACCTGTCGGGCCTCGTCAACGCCGTGGCCCGGCGGGTCTCGGAAGCGCCCCACACCTGGGCCGAGGCGGCGGAGGCGAGCCTGCCCGGCTGGATCCGCAAGCCCGTGGCCGCCGCCTGGGGCGAGGGGGCGGCGGCGGCGGTGGCGGAGGCGCACCGCGCCCCGGCGCCCCTCGACCTCACCTTGTGCGATCCCGGCGCGGCGGCGGACTGGGCCGAGGCGCTGGGGGCGGAGATCCTGCCCACCGGCGGCCTGCGCCGGGCGGCCGGCGCGCAGGTCTCGGCCCTGCCGGGCTATGAGGCGGGGGCCTGGTGGGTGCAGGACGCGGGCGCGGCCCTGCCCGCGCGCATCCTCGGGGACGTGGCGGGCAAGCGCGTGCTCGACCTCTGCGCGGCGCCGGGGGGCAAGACCTTGCAGCTGGCCGCCGCCGGGGCGGAGGTGACGGCGGTGGACCTGTCGCGGCCCCGGCTGAAGCGGGTGGAGGAGAACCTCGCCCGCTGTCGCCTGAGCGCCCGGATCGTGGCGGCGGACGCGCTCAAATGGGAGCCGGAGACGGAGTTCGACGCCATCCTGCTCGACGCCCCCTGCTCGGCCAGCGGCACCATCCGCCGCCACCCGGACCTGCCGCACCTTGAGCGCGACCTCGGCGCGCTGACCCGGCTGCAGGCGGCGCTGCTGGCGCGGGCCTGGGACTGGCTCGCGCCGGGGGGGCGGCTCGTCTACGCGGTCTGCTCGATCCTGCCGGCGGAGGGGGAGGCCCAGGCGGCGGCCTTCGCCGCGCGCGCGGACGTCGCGCGGCTGGCGATCGATCCCGCGGCGCTCGGCGCGCCGGAGGGGTGGGTCGACGCCGCCGGGGCGCTGCGCCTGCGGCCGGATTTCTGGGCGGAGCGCGGCGGGATCGACGGCTTCTACGCGGCGCTCTTCGCGCGGCGGTCCACCGCCGGGGGCGAGTGACAGCGGGACCGAGCGGCCCTAATGTGACGCTCCGCCGCAGAGGACCGCACCGCCTTGACCGACAGGACCTTCGCCGATCGGCTGTTCGACCCGGCGCGTCGGGCGCGCAACCGCCTGCGCGCGCGCGCCGCCTGGCTGGGCGCCGGCGGTCCCGCCCCCGCCGCCGCGCTGCCCCGGCCGATGATCCTCGGCGACGCCGACCGCGGCGCGGCCTTGGTCCGGGCGGGCGAGGCGGCGTTCTGGACGGGGCCCGAGGCGGATGAGACCTTCGCCTGGCTCGACGACCTCGCGGCGCTGGGGAGCCGCGCGGCCCGCGGCTTCGCCCAGGCCGCGACGCTCGCCTGGGTGGCGCGGTCGGGCGCGGGCCGGGGCCCCGGCTGGACGCCGGAGCGGGCGGGTCTGCGCGCCATGCGCCTGGTCGACCATGCGGCGCTGCTCTCCGAGGGGCTGGAGCCCGGGGCGGCCGCCCGGCTGTGGCGGGCGCTGGCGGCCCATCGGCGCTATCTCGACCGGGCCTGGCCCGAGGCGGAGCCGGGGCTGCCGCGGCTGCGGGCGCTTGCGGGGCTGGTCTGGCTTCACCGGCTGGCGCCCGGGCCCGGGGCGGCGGAGGCGGTCGCCCGGCTGGGGGCGCTGGCGGAGATCAGCGTCGGGCCCGAGGGGGCGGTCGCCTCGCGCCGGCCCGCGGATCTGGCCGAGGCGCTGGCGCTCCTGATCTGGACGGCGCGGGTGGTGGAGGACGCCGGGCTGTCGGCGGATCCAGCGCATCTCGCGGCCATCGTGCGGATGACGGCGGCGGTGCGGCCGCTGCGCCTGGGCGACGGGCGGATGGGGCGGTTCCACGGGGGCGGCGGCGGCGACGAGATGGCGCTCGACGCCGCGCTGGCCGAGCTGCGGCTGGAGACCCAGCCCCGGCCGCGGCTGCCCATGGGCTACGCCCGGCTGGCGGGGGGGCGGATCGCGCTGCTGATGGACGGGGCGCCGCCGCCGCCGGGAGGGCACCTCGGCCCGCTCGCCTTCGAGATGAGCCTCGGCCGCCAGCCCTTCGTGACCAACGTCGGGCCGGGGGCGCCGGGGACGGGGGCGCATTCCACGGTGGAGCTCGCCCTGGGCGACGCGGGGCCGGCGGCGGCGGTGCTGGTGCGCCAGGCCCAGGATCCGAGCGGGATGTGGCTGCTCGCCACCCATGACGGCTATGCGGCCCGGGCGGGCCTGATCCACGAACGGCGGATCTTCGTCGACGCGCGGGGACAGGAGGCGCGGGGGGAGGAGATCCTGACGGCGCCGGACGCGCGGGCGCGCGCCGCCTTCGACCGGGCCGAGGCGCCCGGCTTCGCGGTGCGCTTCCACCTGCATCCCCAGGTGGCGGCGGAGATGGACGGGGACGCGGCGCTGCTGCAACTGCCGACGGGGGAGATCTGGGAGCTGCGGGCGGGCGGGGGCCGGGTCTCGGTAGCGCCGTCGAGCTGGCGCGACGGGGGCGAGATCCGCGCCGCCTCCCAGGTGGTTGTGCGCGCCGAGGTGGTCGAGTATCTGGGCCAGGTCACCTGGTCCTTCGCCCGCATCGCCGAGGCTCCGCGCTGAGCCGGCGGGGCGGGAAACCCGTCCGAAAGCCCCTGTCCATGACCGATTCCGTCCGCATCCTCCGCGCGCTGCTTTCCGTTTCCGACAAGACCGGCCTCGTGCCCCTGGCCGAGCGGCTGGCGGCGGCGGGGGTTGAGCTCGTCTCCACCGGGGGCACCGCCGCCGCCCTGCGCCTCGCGGGGCTCGAGGTGCGCGACGTGTCGGACCTGACCGGCTTCCCCGAGATGCTGGACGGGCGGGTCAAGACGCTGCACCCGATCGTCCACGGCGGCCTGCTCGGCCTGCGGGACGCGGAGGAGCACAAGGCGGCGATGGAGGCCCATGGCATCGGGCCGATCGACCTGCTGGTGGTGAACCTCTATCCCTTCGAGGCGACGGTCGCGGCCGGCGCGGGCTATGACGACTGCATCGAGAACATCGACATCGGCGGGCCGGCGATGCTGCGCGCCGCGGCGAAGAACCACGCCTTCGTCTGCGCCCTGACGGACGTGGAGGACTACGAGCCCTTCCTCGCGGAGTTCGAGGCGACGGGGGGCGGCACCACGCTCGCCTTCCGCAAGGCCTGCGCGCTGACGGTCTATTCCCGCACGGCCGCCTATGACGCCGCGGTCTCCGCCTGGATGGCGGGGGCGCTCCAGGAGGCCGCGCCGCGGCGGCGGGCGGCGGCGGGGCGGCTCGCCCAGACCCTGCGCTACGGCGAGAACCCGCACCAGGGGGCGGCCTTCTACCGCGACGGGTCGAACCGGCCGGGGGTGGCGACGGCGGTCCAGCTCCAGGGCAAGGAGCTGTCCTACAACAACATCAACGACACCGACGCGGCCTTCGAGCTGGCGGCGGAGTTCGCCCCAGAGGACGGTCCCGCCTGCGTCATCGTCAAGCACGCCAACCCCTGCGGCGTCGCCCGAGCCGACACGCTGGAGGACGCCTATCGCGCCGCCTTCGACTGCGACCGGACCTCGGCCTTCGGCGGCATCGTGGCGCTGAACCGGGAGCTGGACGGGGCCACCGCCCGGGCCATCGCCGAGATCTTCACCGAGGTGGTGATCGCGCCAGGCGTGTCGGAGGAGGCCGCCGAGATCTTCGCGGCGAAGAAGAATCTGCGCCTGCTGACCACCGGGGCGCTGCCCGACCCGGCCGCGGCGGGGCTGACCTGGCGGCAGGTGGCGGGGGGCTTCCTGCTCCAGGACCGCGATTCGGGCCGGCTCGACCGCGAGGCGCTGAAGGTGGTGACCCGGCGGGCGCCCACCGACCGGGAGCTCGAGGACCTGCTCTTCGCCTGGACGGTGGCCAAGCACGTGAAGTCGAACGCCATCGTCTACGCCAAGGGCGGCGCGACGGTGGGAGTGGGCGCGGGCCAGATGAGCCGGGTCGACAGCACCCGCATCGCCGCGCGCAAGGCCGTCGACATGGCGGCGGCGCTGGGGCTGGCCGACTCGCCCGCCAAGGGGTCGGTGGTGGCCTCGGACGCGTTCTTTCCCTTCGCCGACGGGCTGATCGCCGCGGCGGAGGCGGGGGCGACGGCGGTGATCCAGCCGGGCGGATCGATGCGCGACGCCGAGGTGATCGCCGCGGCGGACGCCGCCGGCCTCGCCATGGTCTTCACCGGGATGCGGCATTTCCGGCACTGAGCGGCCGGGCGCCGGCGCGCCTGCGATGCGGCCTTGGCAAGGGCGGCTTGCCTGAGTAATTTACCCGGGATTGGGACGGAGGCCAAGGCGCCCTTGTCCGATGGGCAAGCCAAAGGGCGTCCGCGCCTGCGCCAGCCGAAAGGGATCGTCGCCGCACGCCACGCCCCCCGGACCGGGGACCGGCGTCCGGCGCGGATCGCATGAGGCGCCGCGGAGGCGGCCGGAAGGAGCGGGACGCATGAGGGACCGGGTGATGGGAGGGGCTTTCGCCCTGGCGCTGGCGGCGTCCGCGGGCGCCTTCGCCCAGGAGGCTCTCGCGCCCCCGGCGGCCACTGCGCCCCCTGCCCTCACCCAGCCCGAGGCCCTGCCGGCGCAGCCCGAGGCGCCGGCCGTTGCGGAGAGCGGGGCCCTGCCCCCGGCCGCCACACAGGCCGGCGCGCTCTTTTCGCCCGCCGCGCAAGGCGGCGCGCTCTCCCCGGCCGGCGCGCAGGGCGGCGCTTTATCCCCGCCTGCCGCGCCGACCCTTGCCGCCCCGGCTCCCGGAGCGACGGCCGCCGCCGGGGCGCCGTCCGGCGAAGCCGCCGGGAGCGCCCTCCCGCAGCCGGCGGCGCAAGGCGCCGCGCCCGCCGCGGCCCATCCGGGCGCGGCCGGGGAGCAGGGGGGGCTGGCGGCGCACGACCTTTCCCCCTGGGGCATGTTCCTGGCGGCGGATGCAGTGGTGAAGTCGGTGATGATCGGCCTCGCCCTCGCCTCGCTCGTCACCTGGACCATCGCCATCGCCAAGAGCGTCGAGCTCTTCGCCGCCTCCGCCCGGGCCCGGCGCGGGCTGGTCGCGCTGGCGGGCGCCCCCACCCTGGCGGAGGCGGAGGCGGCGCTGGCCGGGACCGGGGGGCCGGTCGCCCGGATGGTCCGCGCCGCCCGCGCCGAGGCCGAGGACAGCGCCGAGGCGATCCGCGCCGGCGAGGTGGAGGGGCTGTTGCCGCGCATCGGCTCCTCCCTGTCGCGGATCGAGGCGGGCGCGGGCCGGCGGCTGGCCGTGGGCACGGGCCTTCTCGCCACCATCGGCTCGACCGCGCCCTTCGTCGGGTTGTTCGGCACGGTCTGGGGCATCATGAACAGCTTCATCGGCATTTCCGAGGCCCAGACCACCAACCTCGCCGTCGTCGCGCCGGGCATCGCCGAGGCGCTGCTCGCCACCGCGCTCGGCCTGGTGGCGGCGATCCCGGCGGTGATGATCTACAACCACTTCGCCCGGCAGACCGCCGCCTACAAGGCGCGGCTCGCCGACGCGGCGGCGGCGGTGGAGCGGCTGGCGAGCCGCGACCTCGACCACCGCCGGCTCGTCGCGCGGCCCCGTCTCGCCGCGGCGGCGGAGTGAGGCGATGGCCGGCAGCCTGAATCGGCGCTCCGAGGGCGAGGACCTGGAGGAGGCCCACGAGATCAACGTGACGCCGTTCATCGACGTCATGCTGGTCCTGCTCATCATCTTCATGATCGCCGCGCCGCTCGCCACCGTGGACGTGCCGGTGGACCTGCCGGGCTCGAACGCGCAGCCGGCGCCGCGGGCGGCGGAGCCGGTCTACCTGACCCTGCAGAAGGACCTCGGCCTGGCGCTCGGCGACGCGCCGGTGGGGCGCGAGGGGCTGGGGCCGGCGCTCGACGCCGCCGCCGGGGGCGACCGGGAGACCCGCATCTACCTGCGCGCCGACGAGAGCGTGGACTATGGCGCGCTGATGGAGGTGATGAACCTGCTGCGCGCCGCCGGCTACCTGAAGATCGCGCTGGTCGGGCTGGAGGCGGCGCCCCTCGGGGCGACCCCCGAGGCGGGCGCGGGCGCGACCTCGGGCGCGGGCGCGACCGGCGGGTCTCCCGGGGGATCCGGGGGGGCGGCTCCCGCGCTCCGACCGTGACGGCGGCGGCGGATTTTCCGGCCCCCGGGGCCGGCCCGCGGGCGGGGCTCTGGCTGTCGGCGGCGGCGCTGGCGCTCGCCGTCCATGGGGGCGCGGCGCTCTGGGCGCTGCGGACGCCCCCGCCCGAGGCGCTCGACGCCGGGGGGCCCGCGGTGATGATCGAGATGGTCGAGGCCCCCGCCGCGGCCCCGCCCGGGGAGACGGCGCCGGGCGATCACCTGACGGACGCGCCGGAGATCGTCGAGACCGCGCAGGAGCGGCTGCCCGACCCGACGCCCCCGGACATGACCCTGCCCGAGATGGCCGCCCCTTTGCCGCCGCAGGTCCCGCCGCCGAGCCCGCTGAGCGCCCCGCCGGCGGTCCTGCCCGAGGCGGCGCTGCCGCCCCCGGCGGACCGGCCGCTCGCCCGGCCCCGGGACCTGCGGCCGGCGGAGGCCCCGCCCCCGCCGAAGCCCGACTCGAAACCCGACTCGAAACCCGCGCGCGAGAGGCCGCCCAAGGCCGAGGCCGAAGTCCAAGCGGCCGCCCCGCAGAAGGCCCGGACCCGCGCCGCCGGCCAAGCCGCCTCCCAGGCGCCGCGCGCCGGCGGCGCGGCGGCGGGCGGCGGCGGCAAGGCGGTCCCCGACTGGCGGGCGCGGGTCATCGCCCACCTGATGCGGCTCAAGCGGTATCCCCCGGCTGCCAGCAGGCGCGGGGATGTGGGCCGGGCCGACATCCGCATCACCATCGACCCAGCGGGAAACGTGACGGATGTGCGGCTCACGACCTCCTCCGGCAGCGAGCTGCTCGACCAGGCGGCGCTGGCGCTGGGCCGGCGCGCCTCGCCGCTGCCCGCCCCGCCGCCGGGGGCGGCGCTCACGATCACGGCCCCGGTCGTCTACAGCCCGCCGCGCTGAGGCGGGCGGCGGGGCGGAGCTGCGTTGACTGCCGGGGCGGAGCGGGAAAGAGTGCCCGCGAACATCCAATGCTCCCGGAGGAGCCCCCATGCATATCGTCCCCGCCAACGGCGCGAACATCCCCGCGCTCGGCTTCGGCACCTTCCGCATGACCGAGGACGAGGTCCTGTCGGTCCTGCCCGCGGCGCTGGCCGCCGGCTTTCGCCACGTGGACACCGCCCAGATCTACGGCAACGAGGCGGCGGTGGGCGAGGCCATCGCGGAGTCCGGCGCGCCGCGGGAGGAGATCTTCCTGACCACCAAGGTCTGGGTCAGCGAGTTCGCCGAAGGCCGCTTCGCCGCCTCGGTGGAGAAGAGCCTCGAGAAGCTCCGCACCGACTACGTGGACCTGCTGCTGCTGCACTGGCCGGGGGGCAGCGACGTGCCCCATTCCGAGCAGATCGCCTCGCTGAACGCGGTGCGGGACCGGGGCTGGACCCGGCACATCGGGGTGAGCAACTACAACGTCGCCCAGATGGCCGAGGCGATCCGGCTGAGCCCCGCCCCGATCGCGACCAACCAGGTGGAGTACCACCCCTGGCTCGACCAGTCGAAGCTCCTGGCCGCCTGCCGGGCCTCGGGCGTGTCGCTGACCGCCTACTACGCCATGGCGGACGGCAAGTCGGCGCGGGACCCGGTCCTGGCCGAGATCGGCCGGGCCCATGGCAAGAGCGCGGCCCAGGTCGCGCTGCGCTGGCTGGTGCAGCAGGAGGGGGTCGTGGCGCTTTCCAAGACCGCCAAGGTCTCGCGGCTGGGGGAGAACCTGTCGATCTTCGACTTCGAGCTCACGCAGGAGGAGATGGCCCGGATCTTCGCCCTCGGCTCGGCCAAGGGTCGGATCGTCGATCCGAAGGAGCTGGCGCCGGCCTGGGACTGACGGCCGGGACATCCCCGCCGCCCCCTTGCGCAGGGGGCGGCCGAGGGGCGAGAATTTTCACGCGTGAAAATGCAGTCAACCCTTTGTAATTAGGGTATATTCCAAAAAATCTTCACGCATTCTCCAGAAAGATTGCGAAAAACCTGCGGTCTGGTCCGAAGGAAAACCGTGGCTGGCGGCGACGCCATGGCCGCCCTGGGCGCGCGAATCCGGGAGCCCGGCCCGAAAGCCCCGGGCCAGCACGTCTTGGGCGGCCTTGCGATGTCCCGGCGGCTCCGGCGCCGGGGAAAGCCCAGACCCTGGGGCCGATCGCGGCGCTGATCCCGAGCGAAACTCCGCGCGCCAGCGTGCCGGACTTTCGGGTCGGGCCCTGCGGCGGATGGCGGGCCCCCAACATCCTTGTGACCCGGTAAAGTCGTCTTGGAAGGGGTTGCGGCCCGCACCCGCCCCTCGGTCCCTGCGACGGTCCATGCGGCGGCGTCCGAAGGCCGGCCCTCAGAAGCCGGTCATTCCGGTCGGCCAGCCGGGAAGCGGCGCGGTCGGGCTGCGCCGGAAGGCGTCGGGCGCAAGTCCGGTGGCCTTGCGGAAGGCCCGGGCGAAATTGGCCGGCGTGGAATAGCCGAGCTCCGCCGCGATCTCGGTGACCGAGGCGGGGGCGCCGCGCAGCAGCTCCGCCGCCCGCCGGGCCCGGATGCCGTTCGCGAGGCTGCGGAAATCGACGCCGTTCCGGTTCAGCGCCCGCTGCAACGTCCGCGTGCTGGCGTCGAAGGCCTGGGCCACCCCGTCGAGGGAGACGGCGCCGGCGAGCACCTGCGTCCAGATCTGCGCCGCGACGGCGCCGACGAAATCGTCGCGGCTGGCCGGGCTGAGCCGCGACCGGGCGAGATCCTCGATCGTCACCAGACGCCGCCCGGCGCCCGGCGGCCGCCGCGCGGCCAGCAGGACGGCGGGAAAACGGACGGCGAGGCGCGGCGCGTCGAAGCGCACCGGACAGCCGAAGGTCTCCTCGAAGCGCCCGGTCTGGCGCGGGCGCGGCAGGTCGAACTCGATCGCAAGCGGCCGCCCCGAGGCCGGCGCGTAGGAGCGCACCAGATCGAGCGTCACCGCCGCCGCGCCGATCGCGACGTGCGGATAGCCCGGCCGCCCCCGCGCCGCGCTCTGGTAGGAAAAGCGCGCGACGCCGTCCCGGGTCGACAGCGCCGCCCGGTCGCCCCGGCTGTGATAGCCGATCGAGGCGGCGGCGCGGGCGAAGGCCTCCCCGAGCGTCTCGCCGCCGAGCACGTAGTCGCCCCAGCACCCGTAGGTCCCGATGCGGAGCGCCGGCGCCAGCAGGAGGCCGAGGTCGCGCTCGCCGGTGCGCCGCTCGATCTCGGCGAGGAAGCTCGTCATCGTGGCGTGCGGGATGAAGCAGTCCCGGTCCTCGATCCGCTCGATGTCGAGCATGGCCGCCCGGTTGGCGTGCTGGAGCACCTTGTCGCCGAAGGCCTGGCGCACCGCCGTCGGAACCCCGGCGAGCGCCGTCACCGAGATCATCGACGGCGCGCCGGGGTCCCGGGCCAGCCGAACCGGGACTGGCGCAAAATGCGTGGTCGGGCGGAACAAGGAGGATCATGACCCTGGGGGCGGCGATCATCGGCGCCGCCGTCGATTTTTATGCGCTGGTCCTCCGGCGATGGCAACGCCGGTTCCGCCGGGACCGCGCAAGAAGGGGTCCGCTCCTGAGACCTGTTTCCGCTCTGTTCCTGGCGACGAGCCTGCCCGCCTCCGCCGGCGGCGCCCAGGCGCTGACCGTCGACGCGGCGAAGAAGATCGCGCTCGACGCCCATGTCGACGGCTATTCGCTCATCACCGCCGAGGTGACGCGGGTGCAGACGACCAACGTCGACACGGTCGAGGAAATTCGCGCGCCGATGGGGCGTTTCGCCAACGTGAAGCGCTACCCGCCCGCCGACTATCGCGGGGTCTCGGCCGAGCCTGTGTGAGAACTCCCTGGCAGGCCCGGGCTGGAAAGCGGGTGATGGCGTCGGTGTGACGCGTGTTCGGTTGGTTGTCCGATTGGAGAAGCAGTCGCGGGCTTCAGCTCGGGATCGCGCCCAGCAAGCGACGGACGCCGACCAAGGAGATCATCCGCTTGATGTTATAGGCGAGGACGTGGAGCGCCATTTCCGTTCGGACATTCTTGAGCCGCCGCATCTGGAAGTGGGTCGCGCCCATCCAGGCCTTGATCGTGCCGAACGGGTGCTCGACCGTGCAGCGCCTCAGTGTCATCGGGTCGGGCTCGCGTCCCAGGCGTTGCCGCATCTCGTCGATCAGGTGCTCGTGCTCCCATCGCGTGATCCGGCGTTCCTTGCCGGAGGTGCAGCGGTGTTGGAGAGGGCAGTACTGGCAATCGTTGATCCAATATCGCCTGACCTGTAGCCCGTCTTCTTCCCGCGTGTACCGGTAGGTCAACGCGTTCCCGGCGGGGCAGCGATAGACATCCCGCTCAGGTTCGTAGTGGAAGTCGGCTTTCACGAACATGCCCTTGCTCCGGTTGCCGGAGGTTTCGGGGCGCGGCACGGTCGCGATGATGCCGGCCCGGTGGCAGGCGAGAATCTCGGTGCCGCTGAAATAGCCCTTGTCGGCGATGACGTGCAGATCGTCGCGGCCGAGCGCGGTCTTGGCTGACGTCGCCACCGGGCCGAGCTGGTGGCGATCGAAGCCTTGGTTCGTGACATCGTGGGTGACGATCAGGTGGGTGTCGGTGTCGACCGCGACCTGGGCGTTGTAGCCGACCAGCCCGCTGCGCCGGGCGCTGGTCGCCATCGCGCGGGCATCCGGATCGGTCAGCGAGATCTGGCCGTCCGGTGCGTCCGCCAAGGCCTCCTCCAGGGCCTTCAGGCGCTGGATCTCCTGCCGGATGCGCCCTTGTCGGCGCGCGAGATGGGCCAGCTTCTCGGTCCGGATCTCGCCCGCCTCCTGCCTGTCGATGCGGACCATCTCGTCGATGTAGCGCGCGACGTCGGCCTCGAGATGGGCGAGGCGGCTGGCGATCTTGCCCTTCGTGAAGTTCCGGTCGCGGTTGTTCACCGCCTTGAACTTGCTGCCGTCGATGGCGACGCAATCGCCCCGCAGCACGCCGATCCGGCGGCAGAGCTCGACGAACTGCGCGCAGGTCCGCCGGATGGCGGGCCCATTGTCGCGCCGGAAATCGGCGATCGTCTTGTGATCCGGCACCAGGCGGCCGGTCAGCCACATCAACTCGACGTTGCGCCCGGCCTCGCGCTCCAGCCGGCGGCTGGAGGGAACCTGGTTCAGGTAGCCGTAGACGAAGAGCTTGAGAAGGACCGCCGGGTGGTAACCAGGACGCCCCGTCCGCGCGGGCGTCGCGCGCTCGAATCCCAGCCCCGACACGTCCAGCTGCTCGACGAACAGGTCGACGACCCGGACCAGATGATCCTCGTCGACCCAGTCCTCCAACCGTTCAGGAAATAGCGTGGACTGCCCCCGGTCGATGCCCTCGATGAACCCTGACATGCCTGCCCCTGCTTTTTCGCAGAGCATACATCAAGCAGGCGTTTTCACACAGGCTCGGCCGAACGCCGACACGCTCCATTCGCTGGGCTGGATCGACATGGGCGACGAGCCCTGGGTCTTCACCTGTCCCGACATGGGCGACCGCTACGTCGTCTTCCCGATGTACGACCTCTGGATGTCGGCGATCTTCTCGGGGGGCGGCCGCACAAGGGGCGGCGCGTCGAAGACCTTCCTGCTCACAGGCCCCGGCTGGAGCGGCGCGGTCCCGGACGGCATGATCCAGATGAAGATGCCGACCCGCTACAGGCTGATCCTCGGCCGCACCTACGCCGACGGAACCGAGGCGGCTTACGCGGCGGTGAACGCGCTGCAGGCGAAGTACGACATCCGCCCCTCTCGGAAATGGGCGACGCCCAGTACGAGGCGCCGATCCCGCCCGCCGTCGATCCCGGCTTCTCGATGACCGACAAGCCGCAGAAGGTGATCCTGGACATGGGCGTCGAGGGCTATTTCGACCGCCTGGCGAAGCTCATGTGCGACGTCGCGCCCCCGGACGCCGCCGATCGGCCGATCCTGGCGGAGATGGCCAGGATCGGCCTCGAGCCCTGAAAGGACCTCGACCTCGCGGCCCTCGGCCCAGAGGTCGCCAAGGCGCTCGCCGACCTGCCGCAGCAGGCGCTCGACTACCTCGACGCCCATCCGGCCGCGCTCGGGACGGAGAAGGACGGCCGGCTCTTCACCAAGGGCCTCGGCGCCCACGGCGCCGACTCTCTCAAGCGCGCGCTCGTCGGCGCCTTCGGCTGGCCGGCGAACCTGCCGGAGGACGCGGTCTATCCCTACGCCACCGTGAACAGCGAGGGGCGGTCGCTCAGCGGCGCGCGCAAGCACACGCTGACCTTCCCCCAAGGGCGAGACGCCCCCTCCCCCCGGTTTGCGTTGCATTCGGCGCGCAAAACCGGCATGAGCGCGGGCGCGATTCAGGAGAAACATGATGGGCTATCGCATCGCCGTCGTCGGCGCCACGGGCAACGTGGGCCGCGAAATGCTGAACATCCTCGCCGAGCGGGAATTCCCCGTCGAGGACATCGTCGCTCTGGCCTCCCGGAAAAGCCTCGGGTCCGAGTGCTCGTTCGGCGACAAGACCCTGAAGACCCTGGATCTCGAGACCTTCGACTTCACCGGCTGGGACATCGCCTTCTTCGCGATCGGCTCGGACGCGACCAAGCAGTACGCCCCCAAGGCGGCCAAGGCCGGCTGCGTGGTGATCGACAATTCGTCGCTCTACCGCTACGACCATGACGTGCCGCTGATCGTGCCCGAGGTGAACCCGGACGCGGTCATGGGCTACGCCAAGCGCAACATCATCGCCAACCCCAACTGCTCCACCGCGCAGATGGTGGTGGCGCTGAAGCCGATCCACGACCGGGCCAAGATCAAGCGGGTGGTGGTCTCGACCTACCAGTCGGTGTCGGGCACCGGCAAGGAGGCCATGGACGAGCTCTGGAACCAGACCAAGGGCATCTACGTCCCCGGCCAGGAGGTCGCGCCCAAGGTCTACCCGAAGCAGATCGCCTTCAACGTCATTCCCCACATCGACGTCTTCCTGGAGGACGGCTCGACCAAGGAAGAGTGGAAGATGGTCGCCGAGACCAAGAAGATCATGGACCCCAAGATCAAGGTCACGGCCACCTGCGTGCGCGTGCCGGTCTTCGTCGGGCATTCCGAGTCGATCAACATCGAGACCGAAGAATTCCTCGACGAGGCGGAGGCCCGCGAGATCCTGCGCGAGGCCCCCGGGATCATGGTCGTCGACAAGCGCGAGACCGGCGGCTACGTCACCCCGGTCGAGGTGGTGGGGGACTATGCCACCTATGTCAGCCGGATCCGGCAGGATTCGACCATCGACAACGGCATCAACCTGTGGTGCGTCAGCGACAACCTGCGCAAGGGCGCGGCGCTGAACGCGGTGCAGATCGCCGAGCTGCTGGTCCGCCGGGTGCTGGAGCCCGCCCGGCGCGCCGCCGCCACCGCGGAGTGAGGCCCGAGGAGTAAGGTCCGAAGAATAAGGCCTGACATGCGGCCGCCCGCCCCGGGGAGGGGGCGGGCGGCTTTTTCATGGGCGTCTTCCCGGACCGTCGGCGCTCAGCGCCAACCGGGGAGCGGCACGACCGCCTTGCGGTAGAGGTGCCAGGTGGCGTGGCCGAGCACCGGCAGCACCACGATCAGCCCGAGGAACAGCGGCAGGGTCCCGAGGGCCAGCAGGCCGGCGACGATCATGCCCCAGACGATGATCGGCCCGGGGTTGTGCGCCGCGACCCGCAGCGAGGTCAGCACCGCCACCGGCAGGCCCACCGGCCGGTCGAGGAGCAGCGGGAAGGAGATCACGCTGGCCGCCAGCACCACCCCGGCGAAGATCGCCCCGGCGGCGAGGCCGGTGATGGCCATGCTCCAGCCGGCCTCGGTGGTCAGCACCTCGCGGAAGAAGGCCATGGCGGAGTTCGGGGCGTCCGGCCCCAGCGACATCGCCCAGATGCCCTGGGCGGTGGCGATCCAGACCGCGAAGACCAGGCCCTGCATCAGCGCGAGGGCGAGGATGGCGCCGAAGGAAGGCGAGGCGGTCACGGCGAGCGCGTCGCCCCAGCTCGGCTCCTCGCCGCGCTCGCGCCGGCGGGAGAGCTCGTAGAGGCCCACCGCCGCCGCCGGCCCGACCAGGGCGAAGCCGGCCGCGGCCGGGAAGAGCAGCGGCGCCAGCCGGCCGTGGGACGCCATCCAAGCCATGGCGAGCCCGATGATGGGATAGAGCACGACGAGGAAGACCACGTCGCTGCGGCAGGCCTTGAAATCCTCCCAGCCGAGGCGGAGGCACTCGCGCAGGTCCTCCATGTCGATCGTCCGGACCTTGGGTTCGGTCAGGTCGTGGCTGCCGACGGTTTCGGCGGCGGCTTCGACCCGCCTCCCGGCGCCCCTTATGGCGTCGACGCTCCAGGAGAGCGGGTTTCCGATGGTCTCGGTCATGGCTCCTCCGACTTTTGTCAGCAGGCCTGCGACCCCGAGGCCGCGGCCTCCCTAAGGAGAAGCATAGCACGCCAAAGCCGCAGGGCCATCGTCACATTTGAGACAACCGCATGGAACGGGCGGACGGAGCGGACGGATGAAGGGTGCGAAGGAAAACGGGCGGAACGGAGCCAGCAGGCGGGCGCAACGGAGCGGGCGCAACGGAGCAGGCGGGCGGGACGGAACGGGCGGCCTCGCCTCGGGCGGCCGGCCCGGCTATAGCTGCCCCGGATCTTGGGCGGCGGGGGGCGGGATGGCCAAGCAGGCGGCGGGGCAGACGATCGGGCGGGAGATGACGGAGCAGGGCATCCTGCGGGCCTCGATCCTGGTGACGGTGGGCGTCGCCAGCCTCGGCATCCTGTTCGGCCTGCTCTCCGGCTCCTACGCGATCACCTTCGACGGGATGTACGCGCTGGCCGACGCGGGGATGAGCGGCGTCGCCCTGATCGTCGCCCGGCTGATCGCCGCCCATGCGGCCGAGACCCCGGGGACGGACCGGCTGCGGGAGCGGTTCTCGATGGGGGTCTGGCACCTGGAGCCGATGGTGCTGGCGCTGAACGGCACCCTGCTGATCGGAGTGTCGGTCTATGCGCTGGTCAACGCGGTCGGCAGCCTGCTTTCCGGGGGGCGGCCGCTCGAATTCGGCTGGGCGGTCGCCTATGCGATCGTGGTGGCGGCGGTCTGCGCGGCCATGGCGCTGGTCGAGGCGCGGGCGAACCGGCGGATCCGCTCGGCGCTGGTGGGGCTCGACGTGCGGTCCTGGACCATGTCAGGGGGGATCACCGGGGCGCTGCTCGCCGCCTTCGCGCTCGGCCTCGCGACGGAAGGGACCGACTGGGCCTGGATCGGGCCCTATGTGGACCCGGCGGCGCTGGCGCTGGTCTGCCTCGTCATCATCCCCATGCCGGTGTCGATCGTGCGCCGGGCGCTGGCGGACATCCTGCTGGTGACGCCGCCGGCGCTGATGGCCCAGATCGACGCGGTCGCGCGCGAGATCGTGGCGCGCCACGGGCTGGCGGCCCACAAGGCCTATGCGGCGCGGGTGGGGCGGGCGCGGCTGATCGAGCTCTATTTCATCGTGCCGCCCGGGGGGCCGGCGCGGCCCATCGAATACTGGGACGCGATTCGCGACGAGATCGGCGGGATGATCGGCGGCGCCGAGGCGGACCGCTGGCTGACCATCGTCTTCACCGGCGACCGGGAATGGGCGGAGTGAGGCGGCCTGACCCGGGCGCCGGCTGAGGGGCGGGCGAGACGAACGGTCAAGACGGGGGGGCCTGTCGGCGGCCGGACGAGTTCGACGCCGGCGGATCGGGAGGTTCGGGCGGCGTTCGGGAAAAGGCGCGATGCGCTGAGGGGCGGACGCGACCCGGGCCGGATCGGGTCGGGGATCCGACGGCGCCCTGCCGCGACAGGACAGGGCGCCAGAGGGTCGGGCGGGCTCAGAGACCGGCGGCGACCGCTTCCCAGTTCACCAGCTTGTCGAGGAAGTTGGTGAGGTAGGCCGGGCGCTTGTTGCGGAAGTCGATGTAGTAGGAATGCTCCCACACGTCGACGCCGAGCAGCGCGGTCTGGTCGAAGCAGAGGGGGTTCACGCCGTTCTCGGTCTTGGTGACCTTGAGCGAGCCGTCCTTGTCCTTGACGAGCCAGGCCCAGCCCGAGCCGAACTGGCCCGCGCCCGCGGCGGAGAATTCCTCCTTGAACTTGTCCACGGAGCCGAAGGACTCGGTCAGCGCCTTTTCCAGCGCGCCGGGGAGGCCCGAGGGGGTCGGCGTCATCCAGCCCCAGAACTGGGTGTGGTTCCAGTGCTGGGAGGCGTTGTTGAAGATGCCCGACTGGGCCACGGCGCCCGCCTTGTAGGTGCCCTTGACGATCTCCTCGACCGACTTGCCTTCCCATTCGGTGCCGGCGATCAGCTTGTTGCCGTTGTCGACATAGGCCTTGTGGTGGATGTCGTGGTGGAACTCGAGGGTTTCCTTGGACATGCCCGACGCGGTGAGCGCGTCATGGGCGTAGGGGAGCGGGGGAAGTTCGAAAGCCATGGCTTACCTCGGTTGTCTTGCGCGAAGCCGCGCGGATCGGACGGGGATTCCTTAGCGCCCCCGCCGGCGCAAGAGAACCCCCGGCGCACCGCTCCGGTTCCGCGAAATCGTCAGAACAGGAAATCCGCGGAGGTCAGCGCGTGGCTCCCGTCGAGCCGGATCAGCATCTCGGGGGCGTCGTGGCCGTTCGTGGTGTTGTCCGAGGTGTTGATCTCGACGAGGGTGTCGCCTTGGACGTGGCGCACGTTGACCGTGCCGGCGGTGAAGCCCGGGTGGGAGCCCGGCGCCGCATAGGTCGTCACCTTCGAGAAATCCTGCCAGCCCGAGGCGTGCTGGTTGGCGTCGACGCCGGCCAGGTCGATCCTGTCGAGGCCGCGCTGGAAATCCAGGATCCGGTCGGGTCCGGAGACCGGGCTGTCGCCGGCGGCGAACTGGAAGGTGTCCGCGCCGCTCCCGCCCTGGAGCGCGTCCGCCCCGGCCCCGCCGACAAGCAGGTCGCGGCCGCCCCCGCCCTGGAGCGTGTCATCGCCCCAGTTGCCGTAGAGCTGGTTGTCGAGGGCGTCGCCGGTCAGCGCGTCCGCATGGGCGGAGCCGTAGAGCCGCTCGAAGCCGGTGATGCTGTCGCCTTGGGCGAAGCCGCCCGAGGCCGCGCCGGTGGCGAGGCTGACGCGCACGCCGCTGGTCGAGTAGCCGTAGGAGAGGCTGTCGACGCCCGCGCCGCCGACGAGGCGATTCGCGCCCGAGCCCGACCAGACCCAGTCGTCGCCCGCGGCCCCGTCGACGGTGGTGGTCGCCCCGGCGACGACCTGGTCGCCGAAGGCGGAGCCCACCACCCGTTCGACGCCGACCAGCGTGTCGGTCTCGTTCACGTTCCCGACCCGGCTCCAGGCGGTTCCGGCCGTCATGTCCACGTTCACCGCGGCGTTGTGGGTGGCGTAGCTGGCGGTGTCGAAGCCCGCGCCGCCGTCGAGGAGGTCGTTCCCCGTCCCGCCCAGCAGCACGTCGTCGCCCGCGCCGCCGCGCAGCGTGTCCTGGCCTTCGTTGCCGTGGAGCTCGTCCGCGCCGGCCTCGCCCCGGATCACGTCGTCGCCCTGGCCCCCATAGACGAGGTCGGCGCCGCCGCCGGCCCAGACCCGGTCCGCGCCCGCGCCCGCGCTGATGCGATTCGCCGCCGCGGAGCCGAGGATGACGTCGGCGCCGGCGCCGGTGCTGACGTTCTCGAAATTCGCCATGACGAAGGCGGTGGCCGAGGTGAGGTTCATCGCCCCGAAGTTGCCGAGGCCTTGGGCGAGGCTGACATAGGCGCGCTGGCCGAGCGCAGAGAGGTCGAGGGAGTCGACGCCGTTGCCGCCGTCGTAGCGGCCGGTCAGCCCCGCTGTGTGGACGTAGTCGTCGCCCTCGCCGCCGAAGATGGTGTTGTGGCCGCGGCCGCCGAAGATCGAATCGGCCCCCCGGCGGCCGTTGATGTAGTCGTCGCCGTCGTAGCCGTAGATGAAGTCGCTCTGGTCCGTGCCGAAGAGGTCGGCGCCGCCGAGGTCGCTGTTGTCGTGGCCGTTGGTGCCGGTGAGGATCGCCATCCGTCTGTTCCCTTGCGATGCCGGACGCCTGTGCGTCGATAGCCGCGGGTATGGGGCGGAGGCGTTTCAGCCGGCCCGCCCCCGGGGGCGGGATTTGTTGCAACTGTGCCAAGGCGGCGGCGCGGGGCGGGCGCCTGCGGGGTTGGGCGGCGGCGGCGCGGAGTGGCGGCGCCCGCGGCGCGGGAGGTCAGCCCATCTCGGCCGCGGCGGCGTCGATCTCGTCGGCGAGCCGGGCCCAGACCTGCGGCGGCTGGGCGCCCGAGACGGCGTAGCGGCCGGCGACGAGGAAGGTGGGGACGCCGGCGACGCCCATGGCGCGGGCGGCGTCGATCTCGGCGCGGGTCTCCTTCCGGTCCGCGTCGCTCGCGAGGAGGCGCGCGGCGAGGCCCGCGTCCATCCCCGCCTCGGCGGCGACCGAGGCGAGCACCTCCGGGTCGGAGATGTCCTCGCCCGCCTGCCAGTAGCGGCGGAAGAGCGCGAGCGCCACGGGGGTCTGGACGCCCTCCGCCTCGGCCCAGCGGATCAGCCGGTGGGCGTCGAAAGTGTTGGGCGCCCGCGAGATGGCGTCGAAGTCGAGCCGCAGCCCCGCCTCGGCCGCGAGCGCCCCGAGCCTTTCGTGGGCGCGCGCCACCCCCTCGGGGCCGCCGAGCTTCGCCTCCAGATAGGGGCCGCGCGGCAGGCCCCCGGGCGGCAGGTCCGGGTCGAGCTGGAAGGGCCGCCAGCGGAGGGCGAAGGGGCTGTCGCCCCGCGCCTCCAGGGCGCGGAAGAGGTTGGCCGCCCCGAGGTAGCACCAGGGGCAGACCGGGTCGGAAATGATCTCGAGGCGGGTCATGGGGGTCCCTCGCTGCGGCCGGCGTCCGACTCAGATAGGCGCGCGCGGGGGGACAGATAGGCGCGCGCGGGGGGAAATGACAGCGCCGGGCGGTTTCGGGCCGGTGGTTTCGGGCGGGTGGTTCGGGGCGGGTGGTTTGGGGCGGGTGGTTTGGGGCGGGTGGTTTGGGGCCGGCGGCTTGGGGCGGTTTGCCCGACGCGCCGCGGCGGCGCCGATCGCCGGATCGTGTCCGAACCGAGGTTCGACTGGGCGCGGCTTTGCGGCGGGTGCTATAGTCCCGCCGGCTCAAATGCGGAGGCAGGACCATGAGCGAACAGCACACCGAAGCGCAGGGGACGCCGGTTACGGCGGAGCAGCTGCGGATGACCATCCTCAACAACGAGATGGCCAAGGCGGATGCGGAACGCGCCCTTCGCGAGGCCGAACAGAAGAAGCTCGCCGACTTCGCCGCCGACTTCCTCCACAAGCACGTGAGCGAGGACGAGATCGCGATGGTTCGTCGCCTGGTGATGAACGCGGTCAAGGACGGCAAGATGGAGGCGATGGTCTACAGCTTTCCCTCGACGCTGTGCAGCGACAGCGGCCGGGCGATCAACAACAACGATCCCCGCTGGCCCGAGACGCTCCAGGGCAAGGCGCGGGAGTTCTATGAGCGCTACGAGGAATTCGGCAAGCCGCAGGGCTATCGGCTGAAGGCGATGGTCATCAACTTTCCCGGCGGGATGCCGGGCGACGTCGGGTTCTTCCTGAACTGGGCGCCGCCGGTCGCGTGAGCGCCTGAGGTCCCGCCCCCGCCGGCGCTCCTTCGGCCGGGGCGGGTCAGCCAGGAAAGACGTAGCCGGCGCCGCGGACGGTCTTGATCAGCTCGGGAAAGTCCGGGTTCCGTTCGAGCTTGCGCCGCAGGCGGGCGATGCGGTTGTCGATGCTGCGGTCGCAGCTCTCGCCGTCCCGGGGCGGGGCGAGCTGCATCAGCTCGTCCCGGCTCAGCACCCGGCCGGGATGGGTGGCGAAGGCCGCCACCAGGTCCGCCTCCATCGGCGAGAGATCCACCGCCGCCCCGCCGGCGTCGCGCAGGCAGAAATCCCGCAGGTCGAAGGTGAAGCCGCCGAAGCGCGGCCCCGCCGCCGGCGCGCCGCCCGGGCGGCGGCGCAGCACCGCGGCGATGCGCGCGGCGAGCTCGGCGAGGTCGAAGGGCTTCGCGAGATAGTCGTCGGCGCCGACCTCCAGCCCCACGACCCGGTCGACCAGCCCCCCGGCGGCGGTCAGCATGACGATGCCGGGGTCCAGGCGCGCCCGCAGGTCGCGGGCGATCTCGAGCCCGTCCCGGCCGGGCAGGTTCAGGTCGAGCACGAAGAGGTCGGGCGCGGGCCCCGCCGCCAGCAGCGCCTCCAGCGCCGCCCCGTCGCCGGCGGTCGCCACCTCGTGCCCCAGTCCCCCGAGGTAGTCCGCGAGCATTTCCCGGATATCGGTCTCGTCGTCGACGACGGCGATGCGCGCCATGGGGATCTCCTGCCTCGGGCGCGACAGTTGAAACAAATTCGCGCCGCCGCGGCAACCTCGGGGAAACAGCGGGGGGCGAGGCTTTGCCGGCCGAGCTTGACCGGCGCGCGGCCGGATCCCCAGACTGGAGCGGCCCGCGGGACCGGCGGGCCCACCGCCAAGGCGAGAGGACGCATCCATGCCCGCAGATCCCGCGCCCGCCTTTCGCCGCCTGGGCGCCGCGACCGCGGTCCTGGCGGGGCTGGCGGCGGCGGCCGGGGCCTGGGCGGCGGCGCAGACCCCGGCCGCCGCGCCCGCCGCGCTGCTCGCCCTCGCGAGCCTCGGGACCGCGCTCGCCGCGCTTGCGGCCGGGGCGCGCGAGACGGGGGCGCTGCGCCGGCAGGCCGACCGGCTGCGCGACGCGCTGGAGGCGCTGCCCGACGGGCTGCTGGTCTGCGACGCGGAGGACCGGGTGGCGTTCTACAACGCCCGCTATCCGGAGCACGTCATGCCGGCGGTGGCGCGCGAGCTGGCGCTCGGCCGGCGCTTCGGCGAGATGCTGCGGGCGGCGCTGGCGCGGGGGCCGGTCTATCACCCGGAGATGGGCGCGGGGCTTCGCCGAGGACCGGCTGGGCGATGCGGGGCCGCGACCGCAGCGACCACGTCCAGCGCCTGCACGACGGCCGCTGGCTGCGCATCCGCGAGAGCCGGGCGCCGGACGGGGGGCGGGTGCTGCTGACCCAGGAGGTGACGGAGGAGCGCCGCCGCGCCGAGGAGCTGCGCCTGCTCGCCGCCGCGGTGGAGCAGGTGGGCGATCCGGTGGAGATCACCGACGCGGCCCGGGTCTTCACCTACGTGAACCCCGCCTTCGAGGCCACCACCGGCTGGCGACGCGAGGAGGCGCTGGGGCGCGCGCCCCAGGACCTGCTGGCGAGCGGGATGCAGCCCCCGGCGTTCTTCGAGGACATGGCCCGCCGGCTCGAGGCCGGGTCGAGCTGGCACGGCACGATCGTCAACCGCCATCG
>CBDEVG010000039.1:0-154137 GCA_965243535.1 Amaricoccus sp. | reverse complement strand
GCAGAAGGCTGTTTTTCCGCAGAGCCGTCGATCAAAAACGTCATGGCAAAAAAACCCTCAATCGTACCGGCTTTCTGGTTAATAAATCTCTTACAGCCCTGGGATGTGTCAATGTTTTTTGCTGTGCGTTGCACAATCGCCCCAGGTTGGGCGGGGCTTTGCCCAAAATCCTCTCAGGGCCTCCGAAGATCGTATTCCACGGGTCAGGAGGAAGAAAACGGCCGCGGCGACAGCCGGGTCCCGCTCGGCCGGTTGGGCCGGGCCGGCTGCGGCATTTGGTCCCGCGGGATTCCGCGCGCCGGCGTCAGCCCTCGATCAGCTCGCGCAGCCGGGCGACGCCCCGTTCGACCAATCCGCCGTCGCCCCGCGCCTCCACGTTGAGCCGGAGCAGGGGCTCGGTGTTTGACGACCGCAGGTTGAAGCGCCAGTCGGCGAAGGCGAGGCTGAGCCCGTCGGTCTCGTCCGCCGCCAGGGCTTCGGGCTCCAGCGCCGCGCGGACCCGGGCCACCGCCGCGGCCGGGTCCGCGAGTCGGAAGTTGATCTCGCCGGAGGAGGGGAAGGCCGCCATCTGGGCCGCGAGGATCGCGCCCAGGGATTGTCCGCGCCGGCTCACCAGCTCGGCGATGAGCAGGAGCGGGATCATGCCGCTGTCGCAAAAGACGAAGTCGCGGAAATAATGGTGGGCCGACATCTCGCCGCCATAGACCGCGCCCGTGTCGCGCAGCGCCTGCTTGAGGAAGGCGTGGCCGGTGCGGGCCTGATGCGCCTGGCCCCCGGCCCTGGCGATCACGTCGATCACGTTCCAGACCACCCGCGGGTCGTGGACGATCACCGCCCCGGGGTCGCGGGCGAGGAAGGCCTCGGCCAGCAGCCCCACCACGTATTCGCCGGGCACGAAGCGGCCGGTCTCGTCGAAGAAGAAGCAGCGGTCGAAATCCCCGTCCCAGGCCGCGCCGAAATCCGCGCCCGCGGCGCGCACGGCCGCGGCGGTGGCGGGCTGGTTCTCGGGCAGGAGCGGGTTCGGGATGCCGTTCGGGAAGCTCCCGTCCGCCGCGTGATGCATCCGCACGAAGTCGAGGGGCGCGCCGCGGGCCGCGAGCGCCTCGGCGATGGCGTCGAAGGTGGGGCCGGCCGCGCCGTTGCCGGCGTTGACGAGGATCTTCAGGGGCCGCAGCGCCGCCACGTCGACGAAGGAGAGCACGCGCGCCACATAGGCCGCCCGCGCGCCCTCCGCGGGCCGCGCCGTCCCAGGCCGCACGCCCGCCGGCGCGGGGGCGCCCGCCTCGGCGAGCGTCCTGATCCGGTCGAGCCCGGATGCGGCGTCGAGCGGGGCCGAGCCGCGGCGGACGATCTTCATGCCGTTGTAGTCGATCGGATTGTGCGAGGCCGTCACCTCGATGCCGCCGTCGGCATCGAGATGGGTGACGGCGAAGTACATCTCCTCCGTGCCACAGAGCCCGAGGTCGAGCACGTCCGCCCCCGCCTCGGTCAGGCCCGCGCAGAGCGCGGCCGCCAGCTCCTCCGAGGAGGCGCGGATGTCGCGGCCCACCACCACGGTCTTCGCGTCGAGCGCCTGGACGAAGGCCCGCCCGATCGCCCGGGCGATCGCGGGGTCAAGCTCCTCCCCCAGCCGGCCGCGGATGTCGTAGGCCTTGAAGCAGGCGAGAGAGGTCATCGGTCGTATCTCCGGTCGGAAAGGCTCGGGGAGGGCCAGGCGCGGCTCAGCCCGGCAGGCTGGGACGGGCGGCGCGCTCCGGCGGCGACCGCTTCAGCGCGAACAGGAAGATCGGCGTCCAGATCGTCAGCGGGTTGGACGAGAAGCCGAAGATCCAGAAGGCCATCCGCCGGTCGAAATCCTTGCGGTTGTCGGGAGTGGAGAACAGCCCCGCAAGCGCGGCGAGCAGCAGGCTGGGCAGGACGCCGATGGCCACCGCGTTGGAGACCACGGAATCGAAGGGCATGGCCTGCCAGTAGTCGTTCCGGAAGAACTGCCGCAGGATGGGGGCGTTGACCATCTCCGACTGGGACACGGTGAGGACCAGCGACTTCCACCCCATCACGTCGATGAGCTGCTGGAAGATCAGGTTCCGGCCGCTGACGATCCGGGTGACCTCCGGATTGACCGACAGCAGGAGCGGGATCGAGACCAGGATCACCCCCCAGACCGTCAGGTGATAGACGATCCGGCGATGGCGGAAGAGCCAGCCGCTGAAGACGAAGGCCAGGAGCAGGGGGATCTTGCCCAGGGATCCGGTCACCGCCACGGAGACGGCGAAGAGCAGGACGGCGAGGATCGCCGCCGTCCGGCTCCAGTAATGGCGGGCGTAATAGGCGAGCATCAGGCAGAAGAGCGGCGCGAGGTTGGGATGGATGAAGCCCACCTCCATCCGGCCGATGAAGCCGAGGCCGCCGTAGAAGACCACCCCCCTGGTGGCGAGCCTGTAGGCGATGATGAGCGCGCCCAGCACCAGCAGCACTAGAAGATCCTTGTCCTCGCGCAGGGGCCGCGGCGACAGGCCGTCCTTCTGCAGAAAGAGCAGGATCAGGTAGCCGAAGGCGAGGTTCTCGTTGAAGACCAGCATCACCGGCAGGAGCAGATAGCCCCAGGGGCTGCGCCGGGTGTCCGACAGGAAATAGGCGCCCGCCCCGGCCAGGATGGTGAGGTAGCAGACGGCGTTGAGGCTCGAGAGCCGGAAGAACATCGCATTGGCGTAGAGCAGGCCCAAGCCCAGGCAGGCGACCAAGGCCAGCGTATCGCGGCTGATGACCAGGACGCCGGGGGGAGGGGAAGGGGCGTAGGCGGTGCTGGCGCTCATCTGCACAAACTCACTCCGGCTCGCGGCGCGCCTGCCGGGGCGATCGCGGCGCGGCGGCTGGAGCCCGATCCTCCGACCATCGCGGCGCGGCGCGCTGCGGGCAAGCCCGTTTTGCAGCTTCGCGGCCCCAAGTCCACCGACGACGGCGTTTCGGACGCGCCGGCGGCGTCGAGCCGCCGGCGCGACCCCTCTCAGCCCCGCGGCAGGCTCGAGAGCGCGAGGCTCCCCACGCCCCGGCCCCCGGCCGCGAGCTTGAGCCGCACCACCGCCTGGGTCGCGCTCACGGAATAGACGTAGAGCTGCTCGACGACCGGCATCGCCGTGGTGGCGCCCGCCTTCCAGGAAAGGGCCGCCCCCAGGCTCGAGGCGGCCGGCGCGATCGGCTGGCCATGGGAGAGCGCGATCTCCTGCAGCGTGGCGATCGAGAGGTCGACGTCGGCCACCGCCTGGGTGCGGTTCTCCCAGAGGGTCGCGCCGCCGGAGACCGCCGTCAGCCGGGCCCGGGACCAGGCCGCGGGGGCGAGGGCGGCGAGGCCGTTCATGTGGTCGCCGATCGGGTCGACCGAGGTGATGTCGAAGCGGCTGCCCAGGCCCGGATCCTCGAACAGCACGTTCTGCTGGCAAGACCGGACGGTGAGGTCGATGTTCGCCCGCTCGGCCCCCGCCCGCACGATCAGCCCGGCGCTGGCCTGGCCGTTCGGGGCGGTGCGGGCGCGGCCCTCGACGTAGCCGGAAAGGGTGACGTTGTCGCCGTAGAGGTCGATCCCGTGGCCGAAGCGCGGGGTGCTCGACTGGCACTGCACGGTGTAGACGTGGTTCTGGCCGCCGATGCGCAGCATGGTGCCGCCGTCGTTCAGCCCGGTCTGGAAGACCTTGAGGCTGACCAGGTTGCCCTGCATCGAGTCGTCGCGCCACCAGGGCACCGCGCCGTAGTAGTCGGGCCGGTGCACGGTCACCTGGCGCGTGCCGTTGGTGACGCGCTCGTTGTCGGCGAACCGCCTTTCCCGGGCGGCGTCGGAGGCGAAGCTGACGATGATCAGCCCGCTCGTCGGGGTGCGCTGCTCGATCGAGGCGATGGTCCCGACCGCGCCGGAGGTCATCCCGGTCAGGGTCTGGCCGACGGCGAAGGCCGAGCCCGCCACGTTCACCGCGTCGTAGAACACCCGCTCGTTGCGGGGCCCGCCGTCGTTGCCGTGGATTTCGCCGTAGAACTCCACCCGGGCGCCGCTGCCGATGTCGACCTGACCCCAGTTGCCCTCCGAGATCATGTTGAAGAACCGGGCCCGGACGCCGCTGCGGTCCGTGCGGATGCGGATGCCGCGGCCGTGCTGGTGGTTCCAGCTGTGGCCGTTGGAGAACTCCGCCCCGACGTTGTCGAGCACCAGCCCGTCCACGGTCTCGCCCGGAAAGACCAGGCTCGTGGTGCGGTTCAGCGCGTCGTAGATCCCGGTCCTGGCCCGGCCGTTATTGCCGACGAACACCCGGTTGCAGGGGATGTCCGCGGGCCCCTGGAAGACCCAGCCCTCATAGCCGCAGTCCATGATGGTGAGCCCCTCGACGAAGCCGATGCGGCTGTGGTCGAGGCTGTTGAAGCTCGCGGGCTGGGCGCCGTGGTCGAGGGCCGTCTGCATCCCGTGGGCCGCGCAGTAGACGATCCGCAGGTTGGTGATGGCCGGCATCCGGCAATAAAGCCGCACGCCGATGCCGTTGTCGGCGCTGACCGCGCCCCCGAACCCGGCGCGGTTGCCGTCGATGTAGAAATCCTTGAGCACCGGCTGGAGCGTCAGGCCGCTGTCGGTCTCCACCGCCGCCGCCGTGCGCAGGGCGGCGAAGCTCTCGGTGTCGATGACGTTGCCGTCGAAGCCGTCGACGGCCTTGACCCCGCTCACCCGGTCGCCCTCTCCGATCACGCCTGTTCTGGATCGGATGTAGGCGGTCGTGGACGTGAGGTATTCGCGGGGTCCGAGACGCAGGACGTATCCGGCGTTCCAGGCGATCTGGGCGACGGCGCCCCAGTTGGCGGCGGCGGCGCTGTAGCCGAGCTGCTCGGGGGTCATGTAGAGGCCGGCGACCGGCACGGCGTGGAGCTTCACCCCGCCCGCGGTGGCGAGGTGGGCGTCGGCCGCCTCGGCCGGGGCGATGCGGTAGACGAAGCCGCCCTCGGCCGTCTCGACGAGCGCGCCCGGGGCGACCTGCTGCCGGCCCGCCTCGCGGCCGTAGCAGAGGCTCCGGTCCGCGAGGAGGGCGGCGACCTCGGGAAAGCCGCGCACGAGGCCGAGGCCGAGGGGAGAATAGGCGGGGATGTCGTCCTTCTGGGACAGGACGGCGCCGCTCTCGTCGCGCACGACGACCTTGTAGGCGCCGGGGGGGACGTAGAGGGCGGGGAAGGCCCCGGCCGCGTCCGCGACGAGGGGCAGGGCCTGGGCCTCGGTCAGGCCGGGGTCGCGGAAGACGGGCCCGGGGACGTCGGTGCCGGCGGCGTAGACGAAGAGCCGGGTTCCCGGCCGGTAGGCCTCGCCCTGGTCGAGGATCTGGCAGGTCACGTTGAGCTGGAAGGTTCCGCTCAGGTCGAAGGCGCCCATGTCGCTTCTCCTTGGGGGGCGCCCCGGGTCCAGCTGCGGACGGGAAGGAGCGTCTGGAGAAGGGCGCTCCGATTGTCCGGTCGTGGGGTCCTGCGCGCCCGGCTCGGGACCGGGCTGCGCCTGTGCGAGGGAGTAATTGACCAGAACGGTTAAGATCGGAGAAATCGCGCGTCCTGCGCCCGGGGCGGCGACGGCCCCCGTGGCGGACGCGGCCAGACCGCCGGCTCCGGCCGCGAGGGGCAGGCCGGGGGCGCCGAGCGCCGCCGCCGAACCCGCCAGAAAGCGCCGTCTGCTCGGCATGGATCGCGCGCCTTTCCTCTTCGCCGCGGCAAACGCCCGTCGGAGGGCCTCGGCGGCGCCGCTCCGTCGTCGCCTTTCCTCTCATGGAGCGGCCGGGCCGGGAAGGCCAGCCATGGCCGCATCGAGCGAGCCCCACATCAGCCCCGCGCCGGCGGCCGATTCGGTCCCGGAACCTCGCCCGAAGCCTCGCCAAGCAGCCGCGCGCCCGCAGGACGCCTCCCTTGGGGCGGCCCTCCGAAGCTCCCCCACGCGCCTTCCCTTGACGTTCGCCGGACGAACCCGAGCGCGAACCTGCTGGATGCGCCCCACACGCCCCCTGCGCCTTCGGCCTTCCCGGACGCGCGAAGGCCGGGGAGCGCTCCAGGCCCCGGGGGGCCGGCTTTCCGCCCCCCGGCGCCCCTGACGAACGCTCCTTCAGGCCGCCCGGCGCCGCCGCAGGGCGACGAGGGCGGCGGCGCCCGAGGTCAGCAACAGCGCCGCCGGCGGCAGCGGCACCGGGGCGACGCGGCCGACGCTCGCCCGGTCGATGCCGAAGCCGTCGTTGCGCCGGCTGTTGCGCAGCTCCACCGTCAGGTTGGTCACCGTGGCGGGCAGCAGGATGCGCACGAACTGGATCGACCCGTTGGCGAGCCGCCCCGAGGCGCCGAGCAGGTCCGAGAACAGCGTGTCCCCCACCTTGATCGAGAAGCGCGCCCCCGCGTCCGCCACGTCCGTCAGCAGGAAGCCGAGGGCGTTGAAGCCCCCCTTGGACTTCACCTCCCAGCGCATGCCGAGGGTGTCGTTGCTGTCGAGCCACTTGCCCCCGGCGCCGCCGGAGTTGAAGCGGCCCCATTTCCACGGGTCCTCGTTGCGCACCTGCAGGCCGGTCCCGCCGTTGATCGCCGAGCCGCCGTCGCCGCGCCCGCCGAGCGCGGTGAAGGCGCCGACCGCGGTCTTCGGGTTCACCGCCCCCGAGGTCCCGTCCCAGGCCTTGAACTTCGAGAAGGTCTCGGTCCGCACGCCGGACATGGCCTTGCCGGGCTCGAGATCCGTCCCCTTCTGGAAGGCGGACAGCGCCTGCCGGGCGGCCGCATGCTCGCTCCGATTGAAACTGGTGATGTCGAGCACGGCGGCATTGCCGGAAATCGCGCCGAGAACATAAATCAACGTTGCGAAAACGGCGCTTTTCGCAAGTAAACTCACGACATGCATCACATTTCTCCCACACCCACTGTAAAACTATGCCGCATATTCATAAAATTCAATGCAGTCATAAGGTTAACTTCACGATTGGTTAACCTTTGCGGCGGATGTGGCGGCCGCGCCGCAAGGCGCAGGGGCCTTCCGTTTCGGGTTCGTCCTTCGGGGAAAAGTTAACCGGCCGCTAACCATTTCCGGCGCAGGTCTGGGGCGATCCCACCCTCGCGAGGCCGTGCCCATGGAGCCCCTTTCCCTTCCCCTTGCGGCCTGGCTTGCGGGCGCCGTCGGGCTGATCGGCGGAGGGGCCTGGTTCGCCCGCCGCCCCCGCGCCGCCGCCCCCGCGCCCCTCCTGGCCGAGCCCCTCCCCGAGGGCCAGATCCGCCGGATCGAGCTGCGGATGGAGGCGATGGAAGGGCTTCAGGCGGACGTCCTGGCCAAGCTCGAGGCCGTCGGCGACGACGGCGCGGCCGAGCGCCGGCTCCAGGCCATGGCCTCGCGCATCCTCGGCCTGGTCCGGGACAAGGACGCGAGCCTCGACACCGCCCTCGCCGGGCTCGACCAGCTGCGCGCCCGGCTGCGGGTGCTCGAGCAGATGGGCGACCTCGCCGAGACCCGCGGCCTCTTCGAGGAGCAGGGGACCCGGCTCGAGGCCATGGCGGCCCGGCTCGCGGGGCTCGAGGCCGCGACCCCGCCCTTCGCCGAGCTCGCCGACCAGATGACCCGGCTCTACGGCCAGCGCGACGCCATGGCCGAGACGGTCTTCGCCCGGCTCGCCCCGATCGAGACCAAGCAGCGCGAGCTGGAGGTGGCCCTCGCCCTGCGCGACCCCGGCGAGGCGCTCGACCGCCTGGGCGAGCGGCTGGAGGCCCTGCGCGCCGCCCAGGAGGCGGCCGATCAGAGCCTGCGCGCCTCCCAGGAGGCGGCCGACCAGAACCTGCGCGCCGCTCAGGAGGCCGCCGACCGCAACCTGCAGGCGGCCCAGGAGGCGGCCCTGGAGAGCCTGCGCGCCGCCCAGGAGGCGGCGGTGGAGAACCTGCGCGCCGTCCAGGAGGCGGCGATGACCGGGCTCGGCGAGCGCTTGGGCGCCCGGCTCGACGGCGTCGCCCTGGCGACGGAGGCGCGGCTCGCGGCGCTGGAGGGGGCGGAGAACCCGCAGGCGGAACTGGTGGAGCGGCTCGCGGCGCTCCATGCCCAGAAGGAGGCGGGGCTGGAGGCGGCGCTCGGCCGGCTCGCCCCGGTCGAGGCCCAGGTGGCCGACCTCGGGCGCGCGATCGCGGCGCTCGACCCGGCGGCGGCGCTCGCGCGCCTCGACGCCCGGATCGAGGCGGCGGCGGCGGCGCTCGGCGGCCGGCTGGAGGGGCTCTCCGCCGCCCAGGCCGCGGGGCTCGCCGCGGCGGACTCCCGGCTCGCGGCGCTGGAGGGGGCGGAAAGCCCCCAGGCGGAACTGGTGGAGCGGCTCGCGGCGCTCCACGCCCAGAAGGAGGCGGGACTCGAGGCGGCGCTCGGCCGGCTCGCCCCGGTCGAGGCGCGGGTCGCGGAGCTGGAGGCGGCCTTCGCCGCCCGGGACCCCCGGGCCGCCCTCGACCAGCTGGCGGAGCGGCTGGAGGCCCTGCGCGCCGCCCAGGGGGCCGCGGTCGAGACCCTGCGCCTCGCCCAGGAGGCGGCGGTCGGCGACCTGCGCGCCGCCCAGGAGGCGGCGGCGGGGACGCTCGGCGGCCGGGTCGCGGCGCTGGAAGGCGCGGGCGCCGCCCAGTCGGAGATCCTCGACCGGCTGGCGGCCCTCCACGCCCAGAAGGACGCGGGACTCGAGGCGGCGCTCGGCCGGCTCGCCCCGGTCGAGGCGCGGGTCGCGGAGCTCGAGACGGCCTTCGCCGCCCGGGATCCCCAGGCCGCCCTCGACCTCCTGGCGGAGCGGCTGGAGGCCCTGCGCCTCCTCCAGGAAGGGACGGCCGAGGACCTGCACGCCGCCCAGGAGGCCTCGATCCAGGGCCTGCGCGCGGCGCAGGAGGCGGCGATCAAGGCCCTGCGCGCATCCCAGGAGGCGGCGGCGACGGCGCTCGACGGCCGGCTCGGCGGCCGGCTGGACGGGCTCTCCGCCGCCCAGGCCGCGGGCTTCGCCGCGGCGGATTCCCGGCTCGCGGCGCTCGAAGGGCCGCAGAGCCCCCAGGCGAAGCTGGCGGAGCGGCTCGCGGCGCTCCACGCCCAGAAGGAGGCAGGGCTGGAGGCGGCGCTCGGCCGGCTCGCCCCGGTCGAGGCGCGGGTGGCGCAGATCGAGCGCGGCCTCGCCTCGTGGGACGCCAAGGGCGCCCTCGACCAGCTCGCGGCCGAACTCTCCCGGGCCGGCGAGCGGCTCGCGGCGCTGGAGGCGGCCGGCTCCGACGCCGAGGCCGAGGCCGCGCGGCTGGAGGCCCAGGCCATCGCCGCCCAGATGGTGGCGGCCCGCACCGTGGCCGAGGAGACGCGGATCTTCGCCAACCGGCTCAGCCTGCTGGAGGCGAGCCTGCCGCGGCTCTCGATCGCCCAGGCGCTGATGATGCAGGCGCTGGAGCGCCAGGCCGCCCCCCAGTCGGCCGCGGTCTGGCCCCTGGTCGAGGGCATGGCCGAGACCCCGTCCCATCTGGCGGCGGTGGAGGCCCCCGCCCCGGAAACCCGGCGCGGCGGCCGGCCGGTCCCGGTCCCCAAGGGCTGATCGCGGGGGCCCTAAGGCCCCCCGGAAACCCGCCCGCCGAAGCCTCGGGACGCCCGCCCTCAGGCGGGCGTCTTCGCGTCTGGCCCCCCGACGCCCGGGCGAGGGGGCCGGGGACAGGGTCGGTCGATGCCCGGCGCGGGGGTGCTGAGTCCGGGTGCGCGGCCATCGACCCATCTTGCCATCGGGTAAACGAAATTCTGAATTTCTTTTTATATCAGTATCTTGATTTCGATTTCACGCGTGTTATCGGGGGGTCTCCGCCGCCGCGCGCGCCCGCCTGCGGTCCGGGGCCGGCCTCCGCTCAGGCCTGCGCGAGGTTCGCCTCATGCACCGCGATCGCCTCTTCCACGTCGGCGAAATAGCGCGCCCGGCCGCCCTCCAGCACCACGCCCGCGGTGCAGTAGCTGCGGATCGTCCCCACCGAGTGGGAGGTCATCAGCAGGCCCGCGTCCTTGAGCCGGCTCTTGAAGAGCGCGAGCGACTTGCGGCGAAAGCGCGAGTCCCCCACGGCGGTGATCTCGTCGACCAGGTACCAGTCGAACTCGATCCCCATGGCCATGCCGAAGGCGAGCCGCGCCTTCATGCCCGAGGAATAGGAGCGCACCGGCATCTTCATGAAATCGCCGAGCTCGGCGAAATCGGCGACGTAGGCGACCAGGGAGTCGCTGTCGACGCCGTAGATCCGGGCGACGAAGCGCACGTTCTGGATGCCGGTCAGGTCGGGATGGAAGCTGCCGCCGAAGCCCAGCGGCCAGGAGATCGCCCCCTTGCGCAGGATCTGCCCCGAGGCGGGCGCGGCCGTTCCCGCCACCATGGACAGGAGCGTGGTCTTGCCCGCCCCGTTGCGCCCGAGCAGCCCCACCTTGGACCCCGCCGGCAGGCGCAGGTTCAGGTGGTCGATAATCACCTTCCGGCTGGTGGGCGTCAGGTAGTATTTCGAGACGTCGCGGAACTCGATCACCCCGCCGCCCTCAGCGGTTGTCGCGCACGTTGTAGTAGACGAGCATCGCCACCGACCAGCCGAGGAACAGGAACAGCAGCGTCAGCCCCGCGAGCAGCGCCCGGTTCGGATAGAGCGCGGTCTGGGCGAGGGTCGGCCGCACATGGGGCGCGAGATAGCGCGACTGCCGCCGGGATTCCGCCCGGGCCGCGGCGAGATTGGCCAGGGCCTGGGTATAGGCGGTGTTGGCGAACTCCAGGTCGACCAGCAGCTCCTCGTAGCGGCCGACCACCTCCGGCAAAGCCGATCCCGCGCCGGGCACCCCGAGCGAGGCCCGTTCGGCCTCGATCCGGGCCTCGATCGCGTCGATCCGCCGGTTGGCCTGGACCACCCGCTGGTCGCGCTCGTCCGCATAGGTGAGCAGCATGTCGCGCTCCACCAGGGCCTGGGCGAGCTCGGTCTGCAGGGCGTTGACGAGCCCCGCCTGGCCCGCCACGTCGCCGGAGGGATCGACGATGCGGTTCTCGCGCCGGAAGGCCGCGAGCTTGGCGCGCATGGCGTAGAGCGCCGCCTCGGCCTCGGAGAGCTCCTCGGACGCGAAGCGGACGGCGTCGGACCGGGCCTGCTCGGACAGGTGGTTCACCAGCGCGCTCGAATGGCGCAGGATCGCCTGGGCGACGGCCTGGGCGTCCTCGGGGGTGAAGGCGCGGGTCTCCACGTGCAGGATGCCCGCGGCGGTCTCGAAGGAGATCCGCACCATCCGCCGCCAGTGGTCGGTCAGCTCCTCGATGGAGGCGTCCGGCCCGAGGGTGAACACCGGATCCCCCTCGGCGCGGTTGAAGATCGCCCGCAGGTCGAGCTCCCGGTCGATCGTCTCCACGATCCCCTGGCTGCGGATGTATTCCGCCAGGATGTCGATGTCCGAGGCCGAGCCGGTGCCGAGGTTGGTGATCGCCCCGAGCAGGCCGGCGGCGGCGGAGGCGCCTTCCTCCGAGCGGATCGAGAAGGCGACCTCGGAATGGTACTGGTTCGCCGCCCGGCCGTAGAGATAGGCCGTCACCGCGAGAAAGGGCAGGACCACCAGGGCGAGGAACGAGAGCACCATCGCCTTGTGGCGCAGCTGCATCCGCGCAGCCCGGGGGGCGGCGGGGGCGAGCTCGATCTCGGCGGCGGGGATCGCCACCGGCGCTTTCGGATCCGCCGCCGCGGCGCGGTTGGCGCGGATCCGCATCATCCGCCGGGACAGCGGCCGGGGCAGGAACCGCGGCTGGGGCGGCGGCGCCTCGGCCGGCCCGTGTTCGGCCGCATGGCGCGGAGCCGGCGCAGTCGGAGCCGCTGGAGCGGCAGGAGCGGCTTTGGCGGCGGGAGCAGGAGCGGCCGCCGGGGCCGGCCGCGGCTCGGCCTCAGCCGGCGCGGAGGCCTGGACCGGGGCTTCCGGACCGGGCGCCTCGGGGGCGGGGCTCTCGACCGCGCGCAGGGGCGCGCGCCGCCGTTCGGCCGCCGCGCCCTGGGCGGGATCGGGTTTCACATCGCTCATCGCGGTCTCCGGCGGCTCGAAAAGGGGCTTGCCACGCCATCGGCGCGAGATCTACTCCCCGTTCCGGCCGAAGGCAAACGGCTCCAAGCCCTGGACGGCGCCATGAGCACGATCTCTCCCTCCAAAGCCGCCCTGCGGCCCGCCATGCCCCGCTTCCGCTGGCTGCGGGTGGTGAGCGCCTTGGTCATCCGCGAGATGGCGACCCGCTTCGGCCGGTCCTCGGGGGGCTACATCTGGGCGATCCTCGAGCCGCTCGGCGGCATCGCGCTTTTGTCCATCGCCTTCAGCCTCGCCCTGCGCAAGCCGCCGCTGGGGACGAGCTTCATGCTGTTCTACGCCTCGGGGATGGTGCCCTACACCCTCTACAACGCCATGGCCCGGGGGATCTCCCAGGCGGTCAGCTCCAACAAGGGCCTGCTCAACTATCCGGTGGTCACCACCCTCGACGCGGTGATCGCCAAGTTCGTGCTGACCTTCTTCACCTCGCTGATGACCGCCGTGCTGCTCATCTCGGGGATCGTGCTGGTCTTCAGCCTGCACGTGGTGCTCGACCCGGCGGCGCTGATCACGGCCTTCGCCCTCGCGAGCCTGATCGGGCTCGGGGTGGGGTCGGTGAACTGCGTGCTCTTCGGGCTCTATCCCACCTGGAAGAACGTCTGGGCGGTGCTGACCCGGCCGCTGTTCATCTTCTCCGGCACGCTCTTCCTCTTCGAGTCGGTGCCGCCGGTCTTCCAGTCGATCCTGTGGTGGAACCCGCTCACCCATGTGATCGCCCTGATGCGCAGCGGCTTCTACGGCAGCTACGACCCGCTGTTCATCTCCTATCCCTACGTCATCGGCTTCGGCCTGACCCTCTTCGTCATCGGCGCCTACCTGCTGCGCCGCCACGCCCGGCTGCTGCTCGACCAGTGACCTCCCCCGCCATGGCCGACCCGCTCTTCACCGTCGTCACCCCGACGCGCAACGCCGCCGCGACCCTGGGCGAGGCGGTGGCCTCGGTCCGGGCCCAGACCTGGCCCGACTGGGAGCTGCTTCTGGTGGACGACGGCTCGACCGACGGCTCGGCGGCGCTGGCCCGGGGCTTCGCCGACCGCGATCCGCGCATCCGGGCCCTCAGGCTCGACGCCCCCCGGGGGGCGGCGGCGGCGCGCAACGCGGCGATCCGCGCGGCGCGGGGGCGCTACATCGCCTTCCTCGACGCGGACGACCGCTGGCGGCCGGGCAAGCTCGCCGCCCAGGGCGCGGCCTTCGCCGCTGGCGCGGCCCTGGTCTTCACCGCCTACCAGCGCATCGACAAGGAGGGCCGGCCGCTCTCCCGGGTCGACGTGCCCCCCCGCCTCACTTACGCCGAGGCGTTGAAGGGCAACGCCATCTGCTGCTCGACGGCCGCCTATGACACGGGCGTCTTCGGCCGGGCGGAAATGCCGGACCTGCCGCGCCGCCAGGACTACGGGCTGTGGCTGACGCTGCTGCGGCGCATCCCCGAGGCCACGGGCCTGCCCGAGGTGCTGCTCGACTACCGGGTGAGCCCAGGCTCGCTCTCGGGCAACAAGCTGGCGGCCGCCGCGGCGACCTGGCGGGTCTACCGCGAGGTGGCGGGCCTTTCCCCCGCGCCGGCAGCCTGGGCCCTGGCGAACAACCTCGCCCGCGGAATCTGGAAGCGCCGGAGAGGATAAGGCTCGGCGGGAACCCCGCCAGGCCGCCAGCGGAAAGCCGGCGCCGGCCGGATCATGCCGCTCCGGTCTTCATACGGCCTTGAAACCTGGAGAGCAGTCGGGGCCCCGCCAACAGGCGGGGGAAAAGACGACTCGCCGCGCCATGGCGCTTTTCCCGGCAGCATCTTGCGCGCCCTCGGGACGATCGCCCGGAAGCCCGGACGGGCCGCTCCCATGGGTCTGGTCGCGCCAGGATCCCGAAATCCCGGCTCTCCGCCGCCGGAGGGCGGAGCAGCCGCTCAGGCGGCGGCCGCGAGCTGTGCGCGCAGCTTCTCCCGGGCGATCTCGTAGAGCTCGACGTCATAGGGCACGAGCTTGCGGATCCGGGCGATCTCGGCGTCGGTGGCGGTGTAGCCCCGGCTCTTGTTGGCGTGGGGCAGGGGGGCGAAGCGGATCCCCGCCATCCGCTCGAGGATCCCGATCGAGGGCATGTACTGTTCGGTCAGCCCGACGAAGTCCACCTCCTCCAGCCGGGCCTTGGCCCGGGCGAAGGCGGCCTCGTCCACCAGCGCGGGGGTGTTGACCTCGGCCAGCGGGTCGATCGCGAAGATCTTGGTCTGGTAGTCGCGGATCTGCTTCTCCACGAAGGTCTCGTTGTCGAGCCACTTCGAGATGTTCGGCTTGAAGAAGCGGTTGAGCTTGCTGGCCTGGCTGTGGCGATGCGCGATCATCGACAGGCTGCGCTTGACCGGGTCGCGCAGGAAGGTGATCCGCCGCCAGGTCCCGGGCAGCGCCTCGGTCAGGGCCGCGGCGTAGTGGCCGCACAGGAACTGCCGGTCGGAGAGGTCCACCTCGCCGGCCTCGATCCGCCGCAGAAGCTCGGGCGCGGCCAGGTACCAGCGGTGGTAGTTGACCGCGAGCTCCTCCTTGGTGGGATAGATCGCCGCCTGGGGCGTCGTCTCCAGCATGGTGCGGAACGACGTTCCGGCCGTCTTCATGATGTGGATGAAAACCCAGCGATCCATACCCGTTTCCCCGCTTACGCAAAAACCTCGGGGACGCGCGCGCCTGCAGACGTCCCCCGGCCCCCCGCGCGCGAACCGCCCTGCGCCGGAGGCCTGACACGGAAAATGCTTATCTCGCGCCGGCGCCGGCGTATAGAAGGATTTTCTCCGCAGGCTTACCGCCGCTCGGGCGTCCCCCCGCGCAAAAGCCGCAGGATCTCGGCGAGCTCCACCCCCCAGAGCCGGTAGAGCGTCGCGATCGCGTCGCGCCGCTGGGCCCAGGGGTAGGGCGCGAACAGGAAGCGGCGATGCGCCCGGAGGGGCGGCGTCAGGCTGCGCAGCAGCCAGCTCAGGCGGAAGGCGCGGCTTCCCCCCCGGATCTGGCCGCCCTTCACCCGGCGGGCCTTGCGGGCGAGCTCGTCGAAGCTCGCCCGGGCGGGATGGGCGACGCTCGCCCCGTCGATCAGGGCGATCGGCACCCCCGCCGCCCCGACCCGCCGGCAGAACGCCGCGTCGCCCCCGGACATGCGGGTCTGGTCGAAGCCTCCGAGCCGGGCGAAGATCGAGGCCGGCACCGCGAGATTGGCGGTGGCCGCATAGCCGAGCTGCACGTAATGGGCCTGGGGGATGCCGCGGATCAGGTCGTAGGCCTCCCAGCGGGAGGGGGTCGCGCCCTCCGCCGTCATCCGCACCGGCCCGGCGAGCAGCCGCTCGGGTCCTCCGTCGGGGAGCGCGGCGGCGAAGGCTTTGAGCCAGCCGGGATCGGGCCGGCAGTCGGCGTCGGTGAAGACGAGGACCCGCCCCCGCGCCGCCGGGATCGCCGCATTGCGCGCCGCATAGGACCCGGGCTCGGGACAGGCGAGCACCCGGGCGTTCGCCGGCAGGGCGAGGGGCGGGCGCGGCTCGTGCGGGGCGTTGTCCGCGAGCAGGATCTCGAAATCCCCGAACTCCTGGGCCGCCAGCGCCGCCAGGAGGCCGGGAACGAGGTCCCAGTGGCGATAGACCGGGACGATCACCGAGAAGAGGGGCGCCGCCATCAGGCCCCGGTCCCGGCCCTGGTCCGGGCGCGGCGCAGGCCGGCGATCCAGCGGGCCCGGGCGGGCGCCCAGCCCCAGCGGCTGCGGGCGAGCCGGCCCAGGATCGCCTGTTGCAGGTCGCGGTCGATCGGCACGACCTCATCCAGACGCCAGGGGCGCAGCCGGTCGCGCAGCAGCGCCGGCAGGCCGCGGTCGTGCAGGCGGATGCGCCCCAGACGCTCGTAGTCGAGCCCGGGGAAGACCAGCCCCCATTGGTCGCGCAGCGCCAGGGCGTCGGGATTGGCGTAGTCCACCGCCTCGGCGATCTCGGGGCGCAGCCGCGGCCGGGGCGCCTCGACGAGGCCGTCGATCCGGGCCAGCACCCGGACGAGCTGGCTGCTGTCCGGGGCGCTGACGTTGTCGCGCTCTCCATGGAAATCGGCGCGGTAGGCCCGCAGGATGTCCATGGATTCCGCGCTGAGGCTTTCGTTCGTGCGGCTCGCGGGGGCGAGGTCCGCGGCCCCCAGCCCGGCGCCGGGCAGGTAGGCGGCGAGGAAATCCGCGGCGATGTCGCCCTCGGCGAGCAGGCTCCGGTCATAGACCCGCGGATGCGCCGCCTTCGGCCCGAAGAGCGCCCCATAGGCCCGCAGCACCTTGAGCGGCGCGGGGACCCGGGGGGGCGCCACCTTGTGCGAGCTCTTGAAATGCTGCTGGAGCGCCGAGAGGTAATAGGCCGAGGGCCGGCGCAGGTAGACCGCCGCCGTGACCGGCCCATAGGGGCCGAGGGCCTCGGCCAGGGCCCGCCGCGCGCCGCCCCCGAGATCGCGGAACAGGCTCTCGGTCGAGAGGATCATCCGCTCGGGCCGGGCCTCGGCGACCTGGGCCGCGAGATGGGCGCGGAAGGCGGCGTAGTCGGCGGCGAGGGTCTCGGGCCGGTAGGCGGGGATCTTGCGGATGTGCCGGGGCAGCTTGTCGAAGGGCACGAAGCCGAAGAGCAGCAGCCGGTGGTTGTTGAAGGGGCAGCCGGGCGGATTTTCCGGATAGAGCACGCCCCGGGCGGCGAGCGCGGGACCGGAGGCGCGCAGCCGGTCCTGGAGCACGGTGGAGCCGGTCTTCGGCATCCCGATATGGAGGATGGTCTGCATCGTCGCCCGCCGCCGATCCGGCCTCCTGCCGATCCGGGCCGCGGAATGGCCGGGCGGGGGGCGGAAGTCAACCGGGAGAGAGGCGAAGGGCCTTTTCGCGGCCCCCTGCTCGGGGGAGGGTCCGGGGGCAGGTCCTCCGAGCGAGCTCTGCGAAAGTCTGTCCCCCAAGCCGCAGCCTTTGCGAAAGGCGGAATTTCACGCGTGAAAATGGGATCAAGCCTATGATATAATTATGTATATTTCACGGCGTCAACCTGGCCTTCATGAGTATGAACAGGTCAAGAACGACCGCGTCGAAGGGTTCGCGGAAGTTTCCGATGCGGAACGTTTCAGCGGCGTCCGTTCAGTAACGATAGAGGAATTGCGCTGTTATGCTGTCTCCCCCGGAGGATTATCCTGGTTCCGGGGGCCCCTTCGGGGCGCCGCCTTCGCAGTCCCGGGCCCGGGGGCCTTCACGCCAGGATCCTTCGGCCGGAAACCACAGGGAGGATTTTCCGTGGACCTCGCCCCCTTTTCGGCCGCCGGCCCGGCGGAGACCCCGGTTCCCGGCCCGGTCGCCATCACGCCGATCGTGCTTTGCGGCGGATCGGGCACCCGGCTCTGGCCGGTGTCGCGCAAGGATTTCGCCAAGCAGCACGCCCCCGTCCTTGGCGGCGAGGCGCCCTTCCAGGACACCCTGCGCCGGCTCGCCGGACCCGCCTTCGCCCGGCCGATCGTGGTGGCGGGGGCGGCCTTGCGCTTCATGGCCGCCGACCAGGCGGCGGAGGTGGGGGCGGCGGTCGACCTGGTGCTCGAGCCCGAGGGGCGCGACACCCTGGCCGCGGTGGCCCTCGCCGCCCTGGTCCTCGCCGGGCGCGACCCCGAAGCCATCGGCCTCGTGCTGCCGTCCGACCACATGATCCCCGACGCCGAGGCCTTCGCCGAGGCCGCCGCCCGGGCGGCGGCGGCGGCGGCCGGGGGCGGGATCGTCATCCTCGGCATCGCCCCGCGCGGGCCCGCCACCGGCTTCGGCTACATCAAGCCGGGGGCGCCCCTGCCGGGGGGCGGCTTCCGGGTCGAGCGCTTCGTGGAGAAGCCCGACGCGGTCCGCGCGGCGGAGCTGGCCGCCGAGGGCTGTCTCTGGAACGCCGGCATGCTCTGCTTCCGCGCCGACGCCATGCTGCGCGAGATCGAGCGCCACGCCCCGGCGACCCTGGCCGCGGTCCGGGCCGGGCTCGCCGAGGGCGGGCTCGACCTCGGGGCGCTGAAGCCGGGGCCCTCCTTCGCCGCCGCGCCCAAGGTCTCCTTCGACGTGGGCGTGCTGGAGAAGACGGACCGGGCGGTGGTGGTGGCGGCGGATTTCGCCTGGTCGGACGTGGGCGACTGGAAGGAGGTCTGGGCGCTGTCGGAGAAGGACGCGGCCGGGGTGGCGCGGGCCGGCGCGCGGGCGGGCGACGTGGTGGTCCGCGACAGCCGCGACAGCTACGTCCGCAGCGACGGGCGGCTGGTCTGCGCGCTGGGGGTCGAGGGTCTGGCGGTGATCGACACGCCGGACGCGGTGCTGGTTTGCCCGCTGGAGCGCAGCCAGGAGATCAAGGGGCTGGTGGCGGACCTCGCGGCGGCCGGGCGGCCGGAGGCGCGCACGCCGGCGCGGGTCTACCGGCCCTGGGGCTGGTACCAGACGATGGACCTCGGGCCGCGGTTCCGGGTGAAGCGCATCCAGGTGACGCCGGGGGCGAAGCTGTCCCTGCAGAAGCACCACCACCGGGCGGAGCACTGGGTGGTGGTGCAGGGCACGGCGGAGGTGACGCGCGACGCCGAGGTGCTGACGGTGCGCGAGAACGAGTCGGTGTTCCTGCCGATGGGCTGCGTGCACCGCCTGGCCAATCCCGGGCGCATTCCGGTGGAGATCATCGAGGTGCAGACCGGCTCCTACCTGGAGGAGGACGACATCATCCGCATCGAGGACGACTTCGGGCGGAGCTGAAGGGGCCTCCCGCCGCGCCGGTCCTCTCCGCCCGCGCGCCGGGGGGAGCGCCGGCCTCGGGGAGCCCTGAAGGGCCCCCGCTCGCCCGGCGCTGACGCGCGGCCGCACGAGCGGCCGGCGAAGGCGGCCCTGGGGCCGCCAGGGCGGTCTTCGCGCCGCCCTCTGGCGGGGAACGCTGGCCTCGGGGAGATCTGAGAGACCTCTGCGAAAGCCGCCTCACCCCGCCGCAGCGCTTTGGGGAGAGGGGGGGCCTCAGGCGTAAAAAGCGGATCAGTATATTGTAATCATTCAATATATCTTGCAGCCCCAAACCTCATCTTCAGAGAGTGTGAACGGGTCGGCAGCGACCGCGTCCAGGGTTTCGCAGGCGGCTCTCCGAAGGCCCCCGCATGCCCGGCGCGGATGCTCGGCCCTCTTTGCCGCCTTCCTGCAAGGCGGCGGCCCTTGGGGTCGCCGGGGCCTCTTCTCCCCTTTGGCGGAGTCCGTCTTGCACGATCAGGTTTCATGCCCCCTGAAAGTCGAAAGGGAAGGGCGGGATCGGCTCGATGGGGCCGGAGCGCGGCGGCGCGGGAGGGATGGCGCGCGCCTTGGCCTTGTCCTTCGCTCACCCCTCCCCGCCGGGACCCACGGCGAGCTCCCAGAAGGGGGGGATCCCGTCGTGGGGGTCGAAGACCGGCGGGGCCGCGGGCCGCGGCGGGGCGGCGATCCCCAGGGCGGCGGCGTGGAGGGCGAGGGGCGCGGCGCGGTCGGCGTCGAAGGGGTCGAGCTGGGGAAAGGGCCAGGCCGCCAGGTCCTGATCCAGGGCCCAGCCCACCCCCGCCGCCAGCCGCGCCCAGGGGCCCGCGCCCCCATCTGCGCGCCCATCCGGGCCGAGAGTCGGGCCCAGATCCGGGTCGAGCAGCCCCGTCCGCCGGCCCAGCCGCAGCAGGTTCAGCCAGCCCTGCAGGTTGAAGAAGACGTAATGGGCGGTGGTCTTGCGCTTCATCTCCTCGGGCTGGACGCCGTCCTTGCGGATCTGGGACGCAAGCCGCGTCTCCGCCCGGATCAGGACCCGGCGCAAAGCCTCCCGCTCGCCCAGCCAGCCGAGGATCGCCCCGGTCTGCAGGTCGAAGTAGGTGCCGTGGTTGTTGCGCGCGCCCCGCTCGCGCAGGCCCTGGCGGCTGGTCTCGAGCCAGCCGAGATAGGCCCGGAGCCAGTCCGCGAGCCCCGCCCGCGTCGCCGCCGGCAGCGCCCCGCCGGCCTCGAGGATCCGCACGGCGTCGAGGAAGTAGTAGAGGTCCTTGAACTCGATGATCCCCGCCCCGGTCCCCTGGTTCCAGTTCCGGCCGCGCCGGACCTGGGCGTAGCGCAGGTGGGGGGTCATCCGAGTGGCGGGATCGACGAACCAGGCGGCGACGTTGCGCGCCGCGTGATCGGCGAACGCCCCCCGGCCGGTGCGGCGAAAGGCCAGCGCCAGGGCGGTGGTGTCGTCGAAGAGCCGCTGCAGCCGGGTGCGATCGAAGGCCTCGCTCCCGGGCTCGTACATCCGCGTGCCGGGGATCCGCTCGCCGTCGCGCTGGACGTAAGGCAGGCCGCCGGGGATCCAGCGGTTCGGCCACCAGTAGGGGGCCGGGTGCCAGTAGTCCTGGCGGTTCTTGCCTGGGGGGAGGCTGGTCTTGTGGATCACGCTGAAGGGGCCGCGCTCCAGCGCCGCCTCCGCCGCCGCGACCACCGCGTCGCGGAGCGGGCCCTCCAGCCCGTCCACCGCGGCCGTGGCGTAGCAGGTGAGCCCCAGCGGATCCGGGGCCGGGCCGAGGCGCGCGTCGAGCCGGGCGAGGCTCGCGGCGATGCCCTCGCGCCGGGCGGCGCCGCGGGCCTTGAAGCTGGCGAAGTCCGCCTGCTCCAGATGCTCCTTGCCCGAGGCGAGGCGCGCCACCCAGCCGGCCGTCCCGAACCGCCCCTTGTCGGGCGAGGCGGGGCGGCGGGGCGGATCCCAGGGGTCGTCCTTCCAATTGTCCCAGGGCCCCGGGATGCCGAGCCGCCAGAAGAGCTCGACCTTGGGCCGGCGGCCATAGGCGAAGGCCGGGTCGAAGTCCTCGGCCGCGTCGCCGCGGAAAAGAATCTGCGGCTCCTCCTGCGCCTCCGGGGCGAAGCCGGGGACGAGCAGGTCGGCGTTTTCGGCGATCCGCGCCATGGGGGTGACGAAACAGGGCAGGTCGGGGCGGGCGAGGACCGCCGCGCGCAGCGCCGCCCAGGCCCCGGCGGTGAGGAAGCAGTTCCCGTCCCAGGGCAGGATCCAGCCCGCCCCCGCCGCCCGGCCGTCGGCGAGCGCCGCGTTGCGGGCGCCGTTGTTGTTCATGACCGCCCGGTTCTTGCGCGCCCAGGTGGCGTGCCACAGCCGGTCGACCGCCTCGGGCTCCAGCTTGGCCAGGGCCTGGCCGGTCAGCAGCCCCGCGGGGATCCGGGCGGTGTCCCAGCCCGCGCGGCGATAGGCGGCGGGATCGAAGGGGAGGCGGATCGGCGTCTGGCCGTGCGCGGCCAGCAGGGCGGCCAGCCGCGCCTCCTCGGCGCCGTCGACGATGCGGTTGAGCAGGAAGCGCTTGCCGCAGCCAGGGAGCGGCGGCTCGTTCTCCAGGATGAAGCGCAGGTTGTCGCGCGACTGGCCCGCCCGGTGCCGCGGCTCCAGGTCGTTGCCGATGATGCGGATCAGCAGGAACTCCGGCGCGGGATCCGGCGCGGGATCCGGCGCGAGGGCGGTCGGGGGCGTGGTCGCAGGCTGCGTCATGGGCTTTGTCCTGGGCTCCGGCGAAGGCTCCGTCACGGGCGCAGCCCCCGTCCCGGCCCCGCGCGGCCGGGGCCTCCGGGGCCGGATTCTCCCGAGCCGAGCCTGGCGCTCCGGTCGCGCATCCTGTCCCTCCCTGCGGCGTCTCCTGCGGCGCCATCCCTCGGGGATCACGGGTCCCTGGGCAACCCCCCTTCCGGCCGACCGGCGGACGAATCGCCTTGCGGTTGCGTTTCGGGGTGGATCTTCCGCCGGTCGGCATGCGACCTTCGGGGCCCCTCCCCGCCGCGCCCCCGTCGAACTCAGCCGGAGCCCCTCCATGCAGAAACTGTCCGCCAGTTTCGATCAGGCCGCCTACTGGCGCGAAAGACACCGCAAGCTGCGGGGCGACCCGCGCGCCGCCGGCAACATCTCGAGCGCGCCCGAGGAGATGCTCCAGCGCAAGATCGTCCAGGCCTATTTCTTCGCCGCCGTGGTGCGGAGCATCCTGGCGGAGAAGCGCAATCCCTCGAGCTGGCTTGCGGGAAGCGGCCGGCGGGTGCTCGACATCGGCTTCGGCGGCGGACTGCTCGGCAGCCTGCTCGCCCCGGACCTGTCCTATGCGGGCTACGACCTGTCCGAGATTGCGGTGGAGGACGCGGCGCGCATGTGCCCCGAAGGCCGCTACAGCCTGCGCGACATCGCCCGCGCGCCCGCCGAGCCCGCCGAGATCATCATCGCCTCCGAGGTGCTGTTCCACATCGTCGACGACGCCGACTGGCGGGCGGCGCTGCGCAACATCGCGAGCGCCCTGCCGCCGGACGGGGTCTTCCTCTTCACCGAGACCTTCGTGGAGCGGGTCGAGTTGGGTCCCCCGCATTTCCGGCGGCGCACCCGGGCGATGTACGAGCAGGCGCTGGAGGCGGCGGGCCTGCGCTTCCTGCTGCCCGGCGAGCTCCGCCTCGCGGACAGCCCCGTGTTCCGCCAGTATCCGCCCCTGCTGCGGACCACGCATTTCGTCCGCGCCTGCCCCTGACCCTTGCGCACGGGGCCCGGCCGGGCCCCTGACCCTCGCGCTTTGGGCCCGGCCGGGCCACTGACCCTTGAGTTCGGGACCCGGCCGGCCCCCCGCGCTTTCCGGTGGACCGGGGACCTGCCTGGATGTAGCCGTTCGCAAAGCGTGCAAGCGACCCGGAGAGCAGGGATGGCCGAGGATTTCGATCAAGTCGCCTACTGGCGCGAAAGGCACCGGAAGCTGCGCGGCGACCATCGCGCCACCGGCAACATCTCGCGCTCGCCCGAGGAGATGCTCCAGCGCAAGATCGTCCAGGCCTATTTCTTCGCCGCCGTGGTGCGGAGCATCCTGGCGGAGAAGCGCAACCCCTCGAGCTGGCTTGCGGGAAGCGGCCGGCGGGTGCTCGACATCGGCTTCGGCACCGGCTTCCTCGGCAGCCTGCTCGCCCCCGACCTGCCCTATGCGGGCTACGACCTGTCCGAGATCGCGGTGGAGGACGCGGCGCGCATGTGCCCCGAGGGGCGCTACAGCCTGCGCAACATCGCCCGCCAGTCCGCCGAGCCCGCCGAGATCATCATCGCCTCCGAGGTGCTGTTCCACATCGTCGACGACGCCGACTGGCGGGCGGCGCTGCGCAACATCGCGAGCGCCCTGCCGCCGGACGGGATTTTCCTCTTCACCGAGACCTTCGTGGAGCGGATCGGGTCCGGGCCCGCGCATTTCAAGCCGCGCACCCGGGTCCTCTACGAGGAGGCGCTGGAGGCGGCGGGCCTGCGCTTCCTGCATCCCGGCGAGCTCCGGCTTGCGGACATTCCCGTGTTCAACCAGTATCCGCCCTTCCTGCGGACGGCGCATTTCGTTCGCGCCATCCCGCGGTGAGCGGCCAGGACCAGACAGCATGAAGATCTTTCCCTTCCGGTCGGCCGGCGCCGATCGGGCCGTCGAATTCCATATCGGCACCCACAAGACCGGCACCACGACGATCCAGGAGTTCCTGCGGATCAACAAGGCGCGGCTGCGCCAGGCGGGACTCGCCCGGGTGTTCGACGACACGGCGGTGACCGACACGCGCGAGCAGCGCGCCGCCCACAAGATCTGCGAGGCCCTGGCGGCGGGGGAAAAGTCGCCGAACTGGGAGCGGCTGCGCGCGGCCGCGGCGGATCTGCGCGCCGACATGCCGGTGCTGCTGTCCTCCGAGGTGATGTTCCGCCATCTCTCCGCGGCCCGGACCGAGGGGCGGCGGCGGTCGCTCAGCGACAACATCCGCGCGACCTTGGGCGAGCGGGTGCGCTTCACCCTCTACGTCCGGAACTTCGGCGACTATTTCAACTCGCTGGTCTCGGAGCGGATCATCGCCACGACCGAATCCCGCCCCTTCGCCGAGGTGGTGAAGGGGCTCGGCCACCTGGCGGCGATCCAAGACGTGGCCGAGCACCTGGAGGCGGATTTCGGGCCCGGCTCGGTGCGGATCCATTCTTTCGACGCGGCGACGCGCAGCGAGGGCGGGCTTCTCGCCCATTTCGCCCGGGGCTTCGGCTGGACGCCGGAGGCGGGGCTGGAGGAGCCCGGCGGCCGCCTGCACGCCATGCCGCCCCCGGCGACCCTGGCGGCGAAATACGTCCTGAACGGCCTCGACCTCGCGCCCGAGATCTACGCCCGCCTGCGGCGCCAGATCCCGAAGATCACCCTCGCCCATGGCAAGGGGAAGCCCTTCCGGGTGATCTCGGACGAGATGATCGACGAGGCCATCGCCATGGGCCGGCGGCTCAACCCCGGGATCGGCCGCTTCGGCGACCTCCCCGAGGACCTGCTCTATTCCGACCAGGCCAAGGCCAAGCCCTATGTGGATCTGGCGGGCCTGCCCCCCGAGCGGACGATGGGCGCCCTGGCGGAGTTCTACCAGCTCTCGACGCTCGGCGACGTGAAGCGGCTCAAGGTGGTGTCCTGAGCCGCCGCGGCTCCTGAGCCCTCCCCGCCCGGGGGGAGGGCCGCCCGCGGCTCAGCCGTGGCGGAACAGCTCGGGATTGTCGCGCAGGTAGCGGAAGACCTCGCGCTTCTTGGCGCCGAAGCGCTTCTGCGTGCCGCTCGCCCGGTACTGGACATAGAGATAGAGCGGCTCGGTCAGCGCCACCACGTTGCGGCCCGCGCACTGGTCGGCGATCGGCAGCATCAGCCCGACGTCCGAGCAGTAGCGCAGCCAGACGCCTTCCGGGTCCTTCAGGTGGCGCGGCTCCACCCGGTCGTAGAGGAAGCGCCGGAACGAGCGCAGGTGGGTGAACTTGAAGACGTCCTGGCTGCGGTAGGCGCGGCTGTCGATCTCCTCGGCGGTGTAGATCCCTTCGGTGTTCACCACCCCGTGCTGGTTCACCCAGTTGCCGTAGGTCATCCAGCAGTCGGGGGTCTCGCGGTAGATCCGCTCGAGCTCGCGCAGGGCATGGGGCAGGAGCTGGTCGTCCATGTCGAGCAGCACGCAGATCCGGTCGCCCCCCTCGACCCGGCGCAGCAGGAAGTCCCGGGCGAAGGCGGGCCCGAGGTTCTCCTCGCCGCGGAAGATCCGCAGGTTCAGCCGGTCGGTCCAGGCGGCGAGCTTCTCCCAGGAGCCGTCGTCGGAGGCGTCGTCATAGGCGAGGATCTCGAGGTCGAAGCCTCCGGCCTGCAGCCGCTCCAGCGAGCCGAAGCAGGCGTCCACCAGGCTCGCGCAGTTCCAGCCGGTGACGATCAGGCTGAAGCGGATGGGCGCGGTCCCCGAGGCGGCCTCGGGCAGGGTCCCGAAGGCGCCGCCGCGGCTCAGCTCCAGGTCGAGCCCGTGGCGGGCGAGATGGTCGGGCGTGTAGAGCGCGCCGATCATCGCCGCCATCCCCGCCCGGGGGCCGCGGCGCAGGGCCGGGACCAGCCGTTCGGCCAGCAGCGCCGATTCCCTGGAATCGTCGCGCTGCATCTGGCGGAAGATCGTCTCGCCGATCTCGGGCATGGCGACGAGCCAGTCCTTTTCCCGGGCGAGGGCGAGCATGGGCGTGCCCCGCTCCGCCGCCAGCCGGGCGAACCACAGGTCGGCCACGCCCTCGGTCTCGAACTCGGCGAGCTCGGCCATGAAGGTCGAGGTGTGATAGGCCGTGGTCCCGGTGCCGAGCTGGTCGACGAAGGCGCTCGGGGTCTTGGCGTAGAAGGGCAGCACCGAGCGGTCGCGCAAATAGGACGTGAGCGGCGCGCGATAGGTGGTGCCGTGCAGGCCCACGATGGCCCGGTAGCCGAAGCGGCGGATGCCCGCGGTCAGCTTCGCCACGTAGTCGGGCGGGTAGATGATGTCGTCGTCGACGAAGACGTGGTAGCCGTCGGGATAGAGGCCGCAGTTGTAGAACCGGCCGTTGTCCTTGAGATTGCCGCCCGTGTCCTTGCCCATGGTCACCACGATGCGCTCGTGGATCAGGCATTCGGGCACATGCTCGTATTCGTTGAGATAGACGTCGAGCACGTCGCATTGCGGCAGGATCGCGGCGACGATCTGCGGCAGGTTCGCCTCGCGCGCCGGATAGGTGGCCATGAAGGCGTAGACGTTCTGCGACCGCTCGACCTGGGCCACCGGGGCGAGGAGCGGGGCCTCGGTCCGGGGCGGCGGGGGCGGGGTCGGCTCGGCGGCGCTGATCTTGCGCGTGAGCAGCCGCGGCTTGAAGGGCGGTCGGGCCGGCCGGCGGCGCAGCTTCTGGAGCAGGGCGCGGGCGGGGGCGGTGGCGCGCCAGGCCTCGCTCTGCAGGGTGTCGAGATGGCGCTGCTCCAGTTCGCGGCCGTATTTCTCGAGCTTGAGGATTTCGGACCGGGCCCGGCCGAGATCGCCCCGCAGCTCGCCCAGCCGGCGCTCCGCGGCCTGGGCGGCGTTGCGGGCGGCGCCGCGCTCGGTGGCGAGGAGCACGTTGAGCCGCATCCGCTCGGCCAGCGCCGCCTCCAGCGCCGCCCGGGCCTCGGCGAGGGCGTCCTGGGCGGCCTGCAGCTCGGCCTCCCGCGCGGCGAGCGCGCTCTGGCCGCGGGCGAGTTGGTCGGCGAAGTCGACCCTCGCCGCCTCGGCCTCCCTGCGGGCCTCGCGCAGCCGGTCGGCGAATCTCGTGTCCCGCAGCGCCTTCCAGCGGGCGAGGCGGCGCAGGGTCTCGCCCTCGGCCACGGTCTCGCGGGGGAGGAAGAGATGGGTGGGGGTGGAGTTGAAGGTCTCCCAGTAAAGATAGTCCCGGGCCTCGGCCCAGTCGAGCAGCGCCTCGAAGCCGGCGTCCTGGTAGCATTCCACATAGAGGATCGGCCGGTCGCGGGCGATCAGCCCCTCCGCGCCGCGCAGCACCTCGAGCTCCATCCCCTCGACGTCGATCTTGAGCATCCGCACCGGGGCGCCGAGGTCGAGGGAATCGAGCGGCGCCACCTCAACCTCGCCCGCGCCGAGGACGAGCGACTGGGAGCCGAGGTTGTCGGGGATCTCGGCGGAGAAGCGCGCCTTGTCCGGGCCCGCGCCGAGGCCCATGCGCCGCAGCCGGATCTGCCCCTCGATCCCGTTCCGGGCGAGGCTGCGCTCCAGCGCGGCGCAGAGAGCGGGATTGGGCTCGAAGGCCGCCACCTGCGCCCCTGCGACCTTGGCGAGATAGACCGAATGGTTGCCGATATTGGCCCCGGCGTCGACCACCAGCGCCCCGGGGGACAGCCGCGAGGCCATGTCGCGCAGCATGTCCCGCTCATAAGGAGCGCCGCTGCCGCGGATCAGCTTCTGGATGTGGTCCCGGTCGGCGTTCGGCAGGAACAGCTCGTAGCGGATCCCTGCATCCTCGACCGTCGCCACGACCTCTTCGGCAGATTCGGGGGTAAGGGCGGACAACTGCATGTAAGGCCTGAAAAGAGCGTCATGGCGTGGGGGAGTTGGCGTAGCTTTTATACCATTCCGCAAAGCGCGCCACCCCTTCTGCGACTGGTGTGGCGGGCCGCCAGTTGATTCGACGCGCCAGGCGGTCGCTGTCGGCGTAGGTGTCGAGCGCGTCGCCGGGCTGGAGCGGCATCAGCACGCGCTCGGCCTTGCGGCCCAGCGAGTCCTCCAGCGCCTCGATGAAGTCGAGGAGCTGGACGGGGGCGCTGTTGCCGATGTTGTAGAGGCGGAAGGGGGCGCTGGAGGTCGCCGGGTCGGGGTCGCGCGGATCCCAGTCGGGATCGGGCTCGGCGATCCGGTCGGAGGCGCGCACCACGCCCTCGACGATGTCGTCGATGAAGGTGAAGTCCCGGCTGTGCCGGCCCTCGTTGTAGAGCTTGATGGGCCGGCCCTCGAGGATCGCGGAGGCGAAGAGCATCGGCGCCATGTCCGGCCGGCCCCAGGGGCCGTAGACGGTGAAGAAGCGCAGGCCCGTGGTCGGCAGGCCGTAGAGATGGCTGTAGGCGTGCGCCATCAGCTCGTTCGCCCGCTTGGTGGCGGCGTAGAACTGCAGCGGATGGTCCACCCCTTGGGTCTCGGCGAAGGGCATGGTCGCGTTCGCGCCGTAGACGCTCGAGGTGGAGGCGTAGGTCAGGTGCGGGACGCCGCCGTGGCGGCAGGCCTCGAGGATATAGGTGAAGCCGAGGACGTTCGACTCCACGTAGGCGACCGGGTTCTCGAGGGAGTAGCGCACCCCCGCCTGGGCGGCGAGGTGGATCACCCGGTCGAAGGGGCCGTGGTCGGCGAAGGCCGCCTCCACCGCCGCCCGGTCGGCGAGGTCGGCCCGGACGAAGGCGAAGGCGCCCGGGCCCGCCGCGGAGGCCGCGGCGAGCTCGGCCAGCCGGGCCTCCTTGAGGGCGGGGTCGTAGTAGTCGTTGACCACGTCGAATCCCGTCACCGAGTCGCCCCGGGCCATCAGCGCCCGGGCCACGTGGTAGCCGATGAAGCCGGCGGCGCCGGTGACGAGGACGCGCATGGGATCAGGCGGCGTCGGAGGCCTGGGCCGCCGCCGGCGGCTCGGTCAGGCCGCGGCCGATGGCGTAGTAGGCGAAGCCGCGCTTGGCCATCCGGGCCGGCTCGAAGAGGTTGCGGCCGTCGAAGATCACCTTCTCCTTGAGCTTCTCCCCGATCAGGTCGAAGTCCGGGGCCCGGAAGGTCTGCCATTCGGTCAGGATGACGAGGGCGTCCGCGTCGCGCAGCGCCGCCTCCTTGGTGCCGACCAGCGCCAGGTCCGCCCGGTCGCCGTAGATGCGCTGGGTCTCCTCCATCGCCTCGGGGTCGAAGGCCTGGACCTTGGCCCCGGCCGCCCAGAGCGCCTCCATCAGCACGCGGGAAGCCGCCTCGCGCATGTCGTCGGTGTTGGGCTTGAAGGCGAGGCCCCAGAGCGCGAAGGTCCGGCCCTTGAGATCGCCGCCGAAGTGGCGCGAGATCTTGGCGAAGATCGCCTCCTTCTGGGCGTCGTTGCGGTCCTCGACCGCCTGCAGCACCATCGGGTCGAAGCCGATGCCGCGGGCGGTCTGGATCAGCGCCTTGACGTCCTTGGGGAAGCAGGACCCGCCGTAGCCCGCGCCCGGGTAGATGAAGTGATAGCCGATGCGCGGATCCGAGCCGATGCCCTGGCGCACGGCCTCGACGTCCGCGCCGAGCCGCTCGGCGAGGTTGGCGATCTCGTTCATGAAGGAGATCTTGGTCGCCAGCATGCAGTTGGCCGCGTATTTCGTCAGCTCGGCGGAGCGGACGTCCATGACGATGATCTTGTCGTGGTTGCGGTTGAAGGGGGCGTAGACCTCGCGCAGGACGTCCTCGGCCTCGGGGCTCGAGGTGCCGATGACGATCCGGTCGGGCTTCATGCAGTCGGCGACCGCCGCGCCCTCCTTCAGGAATTCCGGGTTCGAGACCACGTGGAAGGCGAGGTCCGAGCCGCGGGCGGCCAGCACGTCGCGCAGCTTCGCCGCCACCTTGTCGGCGGTGCCCACCGGCACGGTCGACTTGTTGATGACGACCTTGGGCTCCTTCATGTGCTCGGCGATGGTCGAGGCGACCGCGAGCACGTACTTCAGGTCGGCCGAGCCGTCCTCGTCGGGAGGCGTGCCCACGGCGATGAACTGCACCTTGCCGTGGGTCACGCCCTCGGCGGCGCTGGTGGTGAAGTTCAGCCGGCCCTCCGCATGGCCGCGCTTCACGATCTCCTCGAGCCCGGGCTCGTAGATCGGGATGACGCCCTTCTTCAGGCCCTCGACCTTGGCCGCGTCCACATCGACGCAAAGCACGTCATGGCCGACCTCCGCGAGGATGGCCCCCTGCACGAGGCCGACATAACCAGTGCCGAAAACGGTGATCTTCATGGACTCTTCTCACTCCGCTACGCGCGACATCGGGATCACTTCGCTGTTTGTGAACGCGAAGCGGGCCGACTGCAAGGCGCCAAGGCCTCGCAGGTCAGGCGATCATGCCGATCCGCAACAGGTACTGGCCATATTCGGTCTTGAGATAGGGCTCGGCCAGCCGGCGCAGGGCCCCGGCGTCGATCCAGCCCTGGGAAAAGGCGATCTCCTCGGGGCAGCCGACCTTGAGGTTCTGCCGCTCCTCGATGGTGCGCACGAAGTTGCCGGCGTCGAGCAGGCTTGCGTGAGTCCCGGTGTCGAGCCAGGCGAAGCCGCGGCCCATGCGCTCGACCGAGAGCGCGCCCTCGGCGAGGTACATGTTCAGGAGGTCGGTGATCTCGAGCTCGCCCCGGGGGCTGGGCCTGACCTCCGCCGCCCGGGCGGAGGCGGTCCCGTCGAGCACGTAGAGCCCGGTGACGGCGAAGTTCGACTTCGGCTTCGCCGGCTTCTCCTCGATGGAGAGCGCCCGGCCGGAGGCGTCGAAGTCCACCACGCCGTAGCGTTCGGGATCGCGCACCTGGTAGCCGAAGACCGTGCCGCCCGCCCCGCGCGCCGCCGCCGCCCGCAGGATGTCGGGCAGGCCGTGGCCGAAGAACAGGTTGTCGCCCAGCACCATGGTCGAAGCGGCGCCGTCGAGGAAGTCCTTGGCCAGCAGATAGGCCTGGGCGAGGCCCTCGGGCTTCGCCTGGGCGATGTACGCGAAGCGCATCCCCCACTGCGTCCCGTCGCCGAGCAGGCGGCGGAACTGGTCCTGGTCGGCGGGGGTGGTGATGATCGCCACCTCGCGGATGCCGGTCAGCATCAGCACCGACAGCGGGTAATAGATCATCGGCTTGTCGAAGACCGGCAGGAGCTGCTTGGAGACCGAATGGGTGATCGGATGCAGCCGCGTGCCGGAGCCGCCGGCGAGGATGATGCCCTTGCGGGGCGGGGCGTCGGTCATGCGAGATCTCCGAGGACGGCGTCGAGGCCCGCGCGCCAGTCGGGCTGGCCGATGCCGTAGGCGGCCTGGATGCGGGCGCAGTCGAGGACGGAGTTGAGCGGCCGGCGGGCCGGGGTGGGATAGTCGGCCGAAGGGATGGGGATCACCTCGGGGGCCTTGCCGCCGCCCGCGGCGGAGGATGTCTTGCCGCCCCGGGCGGCGGAGGCGGCGAAGATCGCCCGGGCGAAGCCCGCCCAGCTGGTCGAAGGCGCGCCCGCGAAATGGAAGACGCCGCAGACGCCCCGGCCGGCGGCGAAGGCCGCGGCGATGTCGAGAAGCGCCGCGGCGATGTCGCGCGCCGGGGTGGGCCCGCCGATCTGGTCGTCCACCACCCGCAGGCTGTCGCGCTCGGCCCCGAGGCGCAGCATGGTCTTCACGAAGTTCGAGCCATGGGCCGAGAAGACCCAGGCCGTGCGCAGGACGGCGTGCGGCCCGCCCGCCGCGGCGACCGCCTGCTCGCCCGCGAGCTTGGTCGCCCCGTAGACCCCGAGCGGGCCGGTGGGGTCGTCCTCGCGCCAGGGCCGGCCGGGAGCGCCGTCGAAGACGTAATCGGTCGAGACATGCAGGAAGGGCAGGCCCCGGGCGGCGGCGGCCCGGGCCATGGCCCCGGGCGCCGCGGCGTTGACGGCGTGGGCGAGTTCGGGCTCGGATTCCGCCCGGTCGACGGCGGTGTAGGCGGCGGCGTTGATCACGGCGTCGGCCTCGGCGCCCGCCACGGCCGCGGCGCAGGCCGCAGGGTCGGCGAGATCGGCCCGGTCCCGGCCGAGGGCCTCCAGCGCGATCCCTCGGGCGGCGGCGAGGCGCGAGAGCTCCCGCGCCACCTGGCCGGTCTCGCCGAAGACCAGAAGCCGCATCAGCCGGCCGCCGCCTGGGCGAGCCCCAGCCGCTCCATGGCGTGGCCGCGGTCCTGGATCGCCCGCCACCAGTCCTCGTTCGCGAGGTACCAGGCGACGGTCTTGGCCAGCCCCTCGTCGAGGGTCACCGAGGGCGTCCACCCCAGTTCCGCGCGGATCTTCGAGGCGTCGATCGCATAGCGGAAGTCGTGCCCGGGCCGGTCAGCGACGAAGCGGATCAGCCGGTCGTGGGGGGCGGCCTGGGGGCGCAGCTCGTCCATGACGGCGCAGATCCGGCGCACCACGTCGATGTTCTTCGCCTCGGCGTTGCCGCCGATGTTGTAGCTCTCGCCGAGCCGACCTTTCGTCGCCACCAGCAGCAGGGCGCGCGCGTGGTCCTCCACGTAGAGCCAGTCGCGGACGTTCTCGCCCGCGCCGTAGACCGGGATATCGCGGCCGGCGAGCGCGTTGAGGATGACGACCGGGATCAGCTTCTCGGGGAAGTGGAAGGGGCCGTAGTTGTTCGAGCAGTTCGAGGCCACCACCGGCAGGCCGTAGGTCTCGCCCCAGGCCCGGACCAGATGGTCCGAGGCGGCCTTGGAGGCGGAATAAGGCGAGTTCGGGGCGTAGGGGGTCTCCTCGGTGAAGGCGCCCGTGGCCCCGAGCGTGCCGAAGACCTCGTCGGTCGAGATGTGGTGGAAGCGGAAGTCGCGCCCCGCCTTGCCGCGCCCGCCGCCCCACCAGGCCCGGGCGGCCTCCAGCAGGGTGTAGGTGCCGACCACGTTGGTGTCGATGAACTCCGCCGGCCCGTCGATCGAGCGGTCCACATGGCTCTCGGCGGCGAGATGCATCACCGCGTCCGGCTGATGCTCTGCGAAGATGCGGTCGAGGGCGGCGCGGTCGCGGATGTCGGCCTGCTCGAAGCGATAGGCGGGGCTCTCCGCGACCGAGGCGACGTTGGAGAGGCTCGCCGCATAGGTGAGGGCGTCGAGGTTGACCACCTCGTGGCCGTCGGCGATCGCCTGGCGCACCACGGCCGAACCGATGAAGCCGGCGCCGCCGGTGACGAGCAGTTTCATGGGGCGGATTCCTCCCAGACGAAGGGCGAGACGAAGCCGGCGAAGCCGGGGGCGGCGGCGTCCTTGGCCGACAGGGTCGGCTCGGCCGGCGCGGCGCTCCAGTCGATGCCGATCAGCGGATCGGACCAGAGCAGCCCGGCGTCGTTCTCGGGCGAGTAATAGGCGGTCACCTTGTAGATGACCTCGGTGTCGGGCTCGAGGGTGACGAAACCATGGGCGAACCCCACCGGGACGAGAAGCTGGCGCCAGTTCTCGGCCGAAAGCTCCACCGCCGCATGGTCGCCGTAGGTGGGCGAGCCGGCCCTGAGATCCACCGCCACGTCGAGAATCGCGCCGCGGGTGACGCGCACGAGCTTGTCCTGGGCGAAGGGGGGCGTCTGGAAGTGCAGGCCGCGCAGGGTGCCCGGCGCGGCTGAGAGCGACTGGTTGTCCTGGACGAACTCCCGGTCGAAGCCCGCCTCGGCCAGCCGCGCCCGGTTGTAGGTCTCGGAGAAGAAGCCCCGGTGGTCGCCGAATTTCTTCGGCTCGACGAGAAGCAGTCCCGCGATGTCGTCGATCCGCCGCCGCGCCATGGCCGCCTCGCTTTCCTGCCTGCCGCTTGTGGGAGCGGCGTTGCTAACATCAGGTTGATCGCCGGGGGCGGGGCGGCCCTCAGCCGCGCCCGCCGCTGACCATGCGGCGGAAATGGTCGCTCGTCTCGACCAAGTCGTCGTAGCGTCCCTGAGCGGCGACGCGCCCGTGCTCCAGCAGGAAGATGATGTCGCAATCCTGCACCGTGCTCAGCCGGTGGGCGATCATGATGATGGTCTTCTTGCCGCCGAGGTTGTGGACCGCATCCATCACCGCCCGCTCGGTGAGGTTGTCGAGGGCGGAGGTCGCCTCGTCGAGCACCAGCACGTCCGGGTCGTGGTAGAGCGCCCGGGCGATGCCGATGCGCTGGCGCTGGCCGCCGGAGAGCCGCACGCCCCGCTCGCCGAGTTCGGTCTCGTAGCCCTCGGGCAGGTCGCGCAGGATGAAGTCGTGGAGCTCGGCGATGCGGGCCGCGCGCTCGACCGCGGCCATGTCGATCTCCTTCTGCGGGACGCCGAAGGCGATGTTGGCCGCCACGCTCTCGTCCATCAGGAAGATCTGCTGGGGCACGTAGCCCACCGATCGCTGCCAGGCGCGCAGCCTGTCGTCGGTCACCGGAGTTCCGTCCACCGCCACCACGCCCTCCTGGGGTCGCAGCAGGCCGAGGATCACGTCGACCGCGGTGGTCTTTCCGGCGCCGGTGCCGCCCACCACGCCTACGGTGGAAAGGGCCGGGATCGAGAGCGTGAGCCCGTTCAGCGCCCCGCGCTCTGCGGAGGGATAGGCGTAGCGCACGTCGCGAAGCTCGAGCTTCTCGCGCAGGGGCAGGGGCTCGGGAGCGGCCGGGAACCTCGCGTCCTCGCCCTTGGGCAGGCTCATCAGGTCGGCATGGACCCGGTCGAGCATCGAGACGGTGAAGCGCATGGTGGTCGCGGAGCTGTAGATCTGCTGCAGCGCCGGCAGCAGGCGCATGCCGGCGAAGGCGTAGAGACCGAGGACAGGAAGCATCCCGCTCATGTCCTGGCCGCGGATCAGCATGACGACGACGAAGGCGAGGATGCCGCCGAGCGCCACCGCGCGCAGGATGTTGCGGGGCACTTCGGAGGCGACGCCGATCAGCGAATTCGCCTCGGCCGAGCGGCGGGCCGGCCGCTCGTAGCGGCGCAGGAACGAATCCTCGAGCCCCATGAGCTTGACGTCCTTGACGCCGCCGAAGGCCTCGCCCGCGACCTTGTACTTGTCCATGTTGGCGGCCTTGCGCACATGGCCCATGCGGCTGATGCGCTTGCGCACCACCAGGTAGACGAGGACGTAGCTGCCTCCGAGCAGGACCAGCGCGCCGAGCGCCGCCATGGGATTGGCCACCACGAGCAGCAGGATGAGGAAGAAGGCCACCGCGCCCTGGGCGATCAGCTTCATCGCCGGCAGCATGTTGCGCATGATGACCTCGTTCACCTCCGTGAGGATGGTGGCCCCGAGATCGGCGCTGTGCTTGCTGAGGAACCAGGAATAGGGCTGGCTGAGATAGCCGCGCAACACCCGCCCCCCGATCGAATAGCCGCGCATCGCCGTGTAGCGATAGATGGCGTACTGGGTCGCGGTGGCGAAGAGCAGGCCGAAGAAGACGATGCAGAAGACCGCCGCGCCGGACACGGCCAGGAAGGTCCGCGTGTCCTGGAATCCGAGCAGATGATAGACCATCGAGATCTTTTCATGCTGCTCGATCATCTCGGGCCGGGCGACCACCGCGAGGAAGGGAAACATCGCGGCGATGGTGACCGTCTCGACGATGGCCGAGATCACCATCATGGCGAAAAGAAGATAAAAGCGCCGCTTTTCCCTGCGATCCAGCAGACCCAGGAGCTTCCTGTAGTTCTCAAGCATCGTTACCCATCACTCCACGCTCCCCCCGCCGGAGCGACAGGCCCGGCGGGCGGCGGTGCGGCGCGAACAAGGCCGCGAGGTTGCAGGCATACGCCAAAATCCGGCCCCGCACAATCCATGCCGCGGCGCAACAAGATTAATGCCGGCGCGCGTGCGGCGCGCCGGCGACAGGAGCGGGGCGCTCGGCCGGAAGGGCCCGCCGCGACGCGGGGGGATCAGCCCCGGGCGGCCCAGGGGGCGCCCACCTCCGACCACAGTCCCCACAGCGAGGCGGAGCGCCATTCCGCAGCCTGGGTCTCGTTCCAGTCCTCGTTGTTGGCGCTGCCCCAGAGCCGGCCGCCCTTGGCGAAGGAGCGGTGGCCGCGCGCGGTGCGGTACTGCAGGTCCGTCACCCCTCGCGACTGTCGGGCGAAGGCGTCCTGCAGCCGGGCGCTGCTCCGGTCGAGCTGGCCGTAGGCGGCGAGGGTGAGGGTGGGCAGAAGGATGCAGCGGCTGCCGTGGTGGGCGTAGCTCATCGCCGAGCGCGGCCCGCCTCCCGAAGAGCCGAAGCCCGCCGCCGACATGCCGCCGTCGGCGCTGTCGAGCTCCTTGGCCATGCCGATGAGCCCGCGGTTCGGCAGATCCGCCCAGGCCGCCTGGTCGGCGAGCGCCCCGACCCAGGCGTTCCGTCCCCGGTTCGGCCGCGGCACGTTGTTTGCGGTCAGCGGCTCGAAGATGCCGTATCCGCCGGGGGCGGCGGGGTTCACGGCTCCCGGGGCGATGGGATGGAACCACATGGTGTTCAGCTCGCGCACGAGGACTTCTTCGGTCTGGGCGAGCGTGAAGCCGAAGTAGCGGTAGTTGCGGATCGCCCCCTGGAGCTGGGTGGCGGTGGGGCCGGCGCGGGTGGTGGTCCAGTCTTGGCTGAAGGTGGCCTGGAGATCCGAGAGCCCGCCCGCCGCCGCGACCTGGGCGGCGAAGGCGGCCCGGTCGAAGCCGTTGAGGAAGGTCTCCGCCGCCGCGGTCCCGCCCATGTAGGCGGCCACCACCAAGGGCATCGTCGCCGAGCCCATGGTCAGGTTCGGCGACCAGGCGCGGCCGTAGGATTCGCCCGCGATGCTGCGCTCGAGTCCGTTCGACGCCACGAAGGGATTGGCGTCGGCGTTCTGCCAGGCGGCGGAGACGAGCAGGCCCTTCATGACGAGGTCGAGCCGGGTCCGCTGGAGATCGGTCAGCGCGCTCCAGACCGGGTCGACCAGCTTCGCCACCGCCACGGTGCAGGCGAAGTTGACGGCGTATTGCATCGAATAGCCGCCCATGGCCGCGGGGGCGTTGCCGCCGGCGGTCCAGTAGGCGAGCTGCTCGAGCAGCAGCGTCGCCGGGGTCTTGCCCCCATAGCGCGCGGTCGACCCCGCCAGCGCCGCCAGGGCGATGATGAAGACGTTGTGCCCGTCATAGGTCCGGGTCTGCATTCCGCCGAGCGTGTTGCCGCTGACGCTGCCCCCCTCCTCGCGGTCGTAGCGCAGCAGGGACCGGCCCACGCTCATCGCCATCATCGCCTCCGTGGGGGCGGGCAGCGCGGCGGGCAGCGGCACGGCGAGGGCCGAGGAGGCGGCCGACCAGGGCGAGGTCGCGTCGGGCCGCCAGCGCAGCCGGAGCCGGCCGCGGCGGGCGGTCTCGGCCGCGGCGAAGAGCCGCGGGTCGGTCCGCGCCGCCGAACTGGCGGCGGCGAGTTCATAAACCCCAGCCGCCCCGGCCCGCGCCGCGACCGGGTTCCAAGCTGCGCTTGCCGCCGTAGGATCGGCGTCCGTGCAATATTCGACCAGGGGCGCCGTCTCCCCGGCGAGCCCCGGCAGGGCGAGCGCCGGCGAGAAGGTCGCGGCCTGGCCCGCGGGCGTCCACTCGCTGCGCAGGACCCTCGCATCCGCCGCGCCCAGCGTGCGGGGCGGGACGACGGGCGCAGCCTCGACGGCGTAGCGCAGCACGGCCCGGGCCGAGCCGCCGGAATTCATCGCGACCACTACCGCCTCGGCCCCCGAGACCGGCCGGTCGAGCGGCAGGGTCAGCACCCCGCTCGTCGGATCAATGGCGAAGCCCGCGGCGGAAAAGGTCAGCGCCTGGCCCGAAAAGGCGGAGGCGGTCTCGACCCGCGCCGGCTCCTCGCTCTGGTCGAAGATCTCCTCGGGCAGATCCGCCCGCCGGGTCGGGGCGACGTGGCGGATCGCGACCGGCCCCGCCGCCGCCTCGGCCGAACCGACGGCGTTGCGCGCGCTCACCAGGCAGTCGATGGCGCAGCGGTCGTCCGCGGCCCCCGGGGCATAGGCCCGGGCGGTCGCGCCGGGGATCGCCGTCCCCTCCCGGCGCCACTGGAAGGCGACCGCCGGGGCGGGCGTTCCCCCCCAGCGTCCGGGATCGGCCGACAGTTCGGTCCCGATCACCCCCGTCCCGAGCAGCGCCGGCGCGGCGAGCGCGAAAGGCGCGGCGAGCAGGGTTGGGTCGTCGCGCTCCTCGGTCTCGGACTCCGCGACGATGACGATCTCCTTGCGCGCCGCCGAGGCGGCCGACCAGGGGCCCGCCGCCGCCACGCGGTAGCGGATGGCGATGTCGCCGACGCGGCCCGGGGCCAGGCGGTGCCGTTCCGCCCCAGGGTCGTGGCTCCAGAAGCGCCAGCTCCCGTCCGTCTGGCGCAGGCAGGGCTCCCAGCCGCGGGCGCTGTCGATGGGGGCTGCCTCCCGGGTCCACTCCACCGCCGCCGCTTCGGCGAGAGGCCCCCCGACGACCAGCCGGACCGTGTAATACGTCATTGCTGCACCTTGGTCTGGCTGAGGCTCCAATCCGCGTCCTGGGCCGCGGCGGGCGCGGCCCCGGCGGCGGAGGCGAGCGGCTGATATTCCAGCCTGCGGATGTCCGCCAGCGGCGCAAGCCCGTTCAACCCCTGGCTCATCGGCCCGAAGGCGCCGGGGGCGAGATGGGTGGTGGCGGCCGTCGCCTGCCAGGTCGTCGGCTGGGCCTCGGTCTCGGCATAGATGCGGGCGCGGATCCGGCCCGCCTCGAACTCGACCTCGAACCAGTTCCAGACGTCCCAGTTCCAGGCCGAGGCGGCGGTCGAGATGATGCTCGTGCCGACGCTCGCGCCGCTGTAGACGCGCATCTGGATCTGGCGCGCGCCGGCGGTGGTGAGCAGGGCGTAGACCTGTAGGCCGAGAAAATCCGAGCCGGTCTTGCTCACTCGTCCGCTCAGGCCGAAGGGCCGGGCCTGGGTCATGGTCTGGCCGTCCATGGACCAGCGGGCGAGCGCCCGGTAGCGCCCGTCGCCGCGCGCCAGCGGCCAGTCGCCATGGGCCCGGTCAGCAGCCGCCGACCTCAGCCGCCCGAAGCCTGCCCCCGCCGTCCAAGAGGGCGCTTCGGACTGGTAGAGGAAGGACATCCGCGCCACCTCGGCCGCGGTCGAGAAATCCGACACGGTCGCAGCCACCGTGAGGGACAGCCTTTGCGTGGCCGATCCGGCGGGGTTGGTCGCCCGGATGACGAGCTCGGTCGTGCGGGGCGCGTCGGTGGCGAGGCTGACCAGCCCCGAGCCCGGCTGGATTGTGATCCCGGCAGGCGCGCCTTCCAGCGCGAAGGCCAGGTCGGGGCCGGAAAAGAACGCCTGGGTCGAGACGGTCGCGACGCCCGTCCCCTGCAGGAAGGTCACGGGCGCCGGCGCGGCCAGAGCCGTCGGGGCGGCAAGGATGCGCAGCGATAGCCGCTGGATCGCGGCGCCGGCGACGTTGGTCGCCCGCACCGTGACCTCGCCCGCCCAGGCGGCGGCGAGCGGCAGGGTCACGCGGCCGGTGGCAGCGATGGCCGCGCCCGCCGGCCCGCCCTCCAGGGCGAAGGCGAGGGCCTCGCCTGAGAACCAGCCGGCCGCCTCCACCGTCGCGGTCCCGGTCCCCTGGGCGAGGACCGAGGCCGCCGGCGCGGCCAGAGCCGTCGGGGCGGCGAGGATGCGCAGCGATAGCCGCTGGATCGCGGCGCCGGCGACGTTGGTCGCCCGCACCGTGACCTCGCCCGCCCAGGCGGCGGCGAGCGGCAGGGTCACGCGGCCGGTGGCAGCGATGGCCGCGCCCGCCGGCCCGCCCTCCAGGGCGAAGGCGAGGGCCTCGCCTGAGAACCAGCCGGCCGCCTCCACCGTCGCGGTCCCGGTCCCCTGGGCGAGGACCGAGGCCGCCGGCGCGGCCAGAGCCGTCGGGGCGGCGAGGATGCGCAGCGATAGCCGCTGGATCGCGGCGCCGGCGACGTTGGTCGCCCGCACCGTGACCTCGCCCGCCCAGGCGGCGGCGAGCGGCAGGGTCACGCGGCCGGTGGCAGCGATGGCCGCGCCCGCCGGCCCGCCCTCCAGGGCGAAGGCGAGGGCCTCGCCTGAGAACCAGCCGGCCGCCTCCACCGTCGCGGTCCCGGTCCCCTGGGCGAGGACCGAGGCCGCCGGCGCGGCCAGAGCCGTCGGGGCGGCGAGGATGCGGACGGAGAAGCGCGCCTCCGCCGAGCCGCCGGAATTGGTCGCGGTCACCGTCACCTGCTCCGCCGCTCGGGCGGTTGCGGTGGGGATCGAGACCACCCCGGCGGCGTCGATCGTCGCCCCCGCGCCCGCCACGGCGAAGCGCAGGCCGCGTCCGGAGAAGACCCCGGCCGTGGGGATTCCGATCGCGCCCGCTGCGACCGGCAGGATCTGGTCGGCCAGCGCGCCGGCCAGGGCGGGCGGGGCCTGGACCACCAGGATCGCCGCGGTCTCGGCCGTGGTCGAGCCGGCGGCGTTCGAGGCCGTCGCCCGACAGGCGATCCGGGCGCCGTCTTCGGAGTCGCCGGGGATGAACTCCACGCCGGTCGCGCCCTCGATCGCCGCGCCGTCCTTCAGCCACTGCAGCGCGATGGCGGTCGCGCCGGTCCAGGCCCCTGGATCGGCGACCAGGGGCTCGCCCACCCGGCCCGTTCCGGAGAGCCGCGGCGCGACCGTCGCCGCGGGGAGGGCGACCTGGGGCGTGTGGCGCAGGGTGAAATCCACTCGCGCCTCGCCGCCGGAATTGCGCGCGATGAGGCGAAAGGTGACGCCCGAGGCCAGGCTGCCGGCGCCGAAGGTGACGAACCCCGTCTGCGGGTCGATCGTCAGCCCCTCGCCGAGCACGCCGAAGCTCAGGGAGCTGCCGCTGAAGAAGGAGGAAATGTCCAAGGTCACGGTTCCTGTAATCTGGGTGTAGGCGAATTCCCGTTCCGGAGCGACGGCGACGGGCGGCGGAAAAGCGATCGTGATCGGGGCGGTCCGGGCCTGCGCGGTCGCGCCCTCGGCCCCATGGGCCGTGACCTCGGCGGCGAGGAGGGCGCGGTCGTCGGCGGTGACGGGCGCATAGGCGAGCATGCCCCCGGCCTCCGCGATCGGCTCCCCGTCCCGCAGCCAAGCGTAGACGAGACGTTCGGCCCCGCGCCATTCGCCGGGATCGAGCGCCAGGCGCGCGCCGATCCTCCCCTCTCCAGCCTCCGCCCCGGCGATCCGGGGCGCCCGCAGCATCCGGGGACCCGCGCCGCCCTCCGGCCCGGGGCCGCCGGGCCGGGACAGGCCCGGCCCGAGGCCGGTTCCGAGAAAGATCCGCATCCGTTCACCAGAGCCCGACGAGGTCGCCGGCGGTGGTGCCCGCCGCCAGGATCCGCGTGGCTCGGATGGGGATCAGGCTGCCCGCCTGCAGGTTGCGGAACACCGCCTCGCCGCCGCCCATCATCCGGACGGCCACGTCGCCGCCGCCGCCCACATAGAGCGCCCGGGTGACATGGGGCAGATCCGCGGCGTCGTCGGGAACGATCGCATGGGCGTTCTCGGGGGGAGAGGTGAGGCTGCGGGCGAAGGTCTTGAACGTGTCGGTCATCGGGGCTCCTCAGGGCGCGCCGCGGCGCGCCAGCCTTGGGGTCCCCGGGGACGCGCGCCGCCGCGCAGGACCCGGCCGCGCCGACGCCGCATCCCCGCGGCCCGCTCGCGCGCCTCGGATGCAAGCGCATCCTCCGGCTGGAATGGAATGCGCTTCGGCATCCCGGTCTCAGGCAGAAGTCTCAGGCGAAAGTCGGGCGGCGATCCGGGCCGGAAGTCCTTCCGCGAAGGCCCCCTCCCGGGATGTGGGTCCCGCATCCGGAGGCGAGGGAGGGTCCGACCCCGCTCGGGGCCGCGGCCGTTTCTAGGTCCCGCCCGGTTGAGAACCTTTTACCCGTCCGTCCGCCCTCCAGCCGCGGCGCGCAACGCCCGTTAACCAGGAGGCGGCCGGCGCCTTGAACGCGGGCAAGGTCCATGTCCAAAGGAAGGGAGGCGGCCGGCTGGGGCGATCCGCTTGCGGCTGAACGAAGAATTTGAAAAGAATATCTAAACCAATAGGCCAGATGAAAAGTCCCGGACCCCCTGTCCGCGTTTCGCGGTCTTCGCCTCCCGCGGGGACGGAACGGCCGGAGACACAGATGACGCCCGCGCAGTCGATTTTTCCGTCCGGTCCCGTCCCGAGGTCCTTGTCCATCCCGTCGTCGCCCATCCCCCCGTCGCGGGGCTGCGCGCCGCGCGACGGCTGGCGTCCGGGCGCCGCCCGGCGGTATGCTGGCGACGGGCCGGGGCATTTGCGCGCGGCCGCGGAGCGGGATCGGGCCGAGGCGAGGCGGGCCGCGCCGGCCCGCCCGGCCTGAAGGAGGGCCGGCGGATGGACCAGATGCAATTCCTCCAGGACGTGCTGCGGATGCTGCGCCGCCGGGCGATCCTCATCGCCTTCGTCTGCGTGACCGGCGTCCTCGCTGCGGCTTTCTTCGCCTTCACCCTGCCGCCGCGCTACCAGGCCTCGGCGCGGATTCTGGTCGAGAGCCAGAAGATCCCCGACGAGCTCGCCCGCTCCACGGTCACCTCCTCCGCGCAGGAGCGGCTGCGGCTGATTCAGGAGCGGCTGATGGCCCGTGACAATGTCGCCGCCCTGATCGAAAAGCTCCATCTCTACGCCGATCGCCCGGAAATGACGGAGAACGAGAAGATCTCCGCCCTGCGCGAGGCGACGATCATCCACAACGAGACCTTCGGGCAGACCGGCTTCGGCCAGCCGGCCGGCAGTTCGGTCGTCGCGATCCAGGTGAGCCACGGCGACCCGGAGGAGGCGGCGACCATCGCCAACGAATTCGTCGCGGCGCTGCTCGCCCAGAACCTCGAGGCGCGCGCCGCCCAGACGCGTGAGACCCTGCGGTTCTTCGACGACGAGCGCAACCGGCTCGCCGACGAGATCAGCGCCCTCGACCACGAGATCACCAGCTTCAAGACCGCGAACGAGGCCCTGCTGCCCGAGAGCGTGGAGTTCCGCCACAACGAGATGGGGCGGCTGCTCGATTCGAGCCTCGAGATCGACCGCCGCATCCAGACCATCGAGGACCAGCGCGCGGCGCTGCAGTCGGGCCTCGCCGACGACGACGCCGCCGGATCGCTCTCCCCCGAGGCGGCGCTCCTGCGTCAGCTCGAGACCGAACTCGTCCAGAAGCAGCAGAAGCTCGCGCCCACCCATCCCGAGATCCAGGACCTGCGCGGCCGGATCGCGGCGATCCGCTCCGTGCTGGGCGAGGACCGGACCCAGGCCTCGGGAGCCCCGGCCCGGAGCGCGCGGGCGCGGTCCATCCAGCGCCAGGTCGACCTGCTCGATTCGCAGATCGTCCTGCTCGAGGAGCAGCGCCGCCAGATCGCCGACCGGCGGGAGCAGATCCAGGCTTCGCTGCAGGCGACCCCTCAGGTCGAGACCACCCTCTCCAAGCTGGAGCGGCGGCGCGACGCGCTGCTCGAGCAATATGCGGTCATCGTGCGCAAGCGCACCGAGGCCGAGACGGGGGAACGGCTGGAGGAGACCCAGCAGGCCGAGCGCTTCGAGGTGATCGAGCGGGCGCTGCCCCCCGACCGGCCGATCGCGCCGAGCCGCAAGAAGATCCTCGTCCTCGGCGCCGGGGCGAGCTTCGGCCTCGCCTTGGGGCTAGCGCTGCTGCTCGAGATGCTGAATCCGGCGCTGCGCAGCACGGCCCAGTTCCAGCGCCAGCTGGAGATCGCGCCCTTGGCCTCGATCCCCTATGTGCGCACCCGCGCGGAGCGGGTGCGCCGGACCGCCATCCTCGCGCTCGCCGCGCTCTTCGTCGCCATCGCCCTGCCGGCCGGGCTCTGGGCGATCGACCGGCACATCCAGCCGATCCAGTCGATCCTTGAGCGCGTCGTCGGGCATGCGAGTCTCGGTGGAAAAATCAGCTTCGCCCGGACGGAGGAATAGGCGAACGGTTTCCGCCTCCATGGGCAAGGAACACGGCCGGTTCGCCGATCCGCGTTCGCTCGGCGCCAAGTGAAGTTCCCCTTGCCGCGCAGATCTGCTCCATGCGGCCACCGTGCCTTCCAAAATCGCCCATTCTGTTATGGGCAACCTTCTGTCATTGGGGTTTGGGTTCAAGCATTTTCAAAGCCTTTGGAGAGCGCGCCGTTCCGGGATCGGGTGTTCGGGATCGACGCGGCGGTCGTCCCATGATGCGGTCGGAGGAGGCAGGTCAGCCGATCTTCAAAGCGGCGTCGGTGCGCCAAGGTGTCCAGCGGCTTGATCCTGACCATCGTCTTGATCCTGACCATCGTCCCCGGCTCCCAGGGTTGCCCCCCTTCTCAGGGGACCTCGTGGATGGCGTCGTTCAGAAGGGACCTTGTTCAGCGGTGACAATCGGGGGGATCACGCGGCGGCGGGCCGTGTATGGTGGAAGTCGGCGCCGGCGACCCACATCCGGTGGAGCACCACCCCGAGCTTGCGGGCCAGCGCGACCTTGGCGCGCCGTGCCCCCCGTCGGCGGGCCACGGCCATGGCCCATGACTTCAGAGCCGACCACGCTCTGACGCGGGTCAGGATCACATGCGCCGCCTCGAACAGGGCGACGCGGACCGAGGCGTCGCCGGCGCGGCTGATGGCGCCGGCGCGATCAGTCTCCCTGGATTGGTAGCGTCTTGGCGTCAGGCCGAAATGCGCGCCGACCTGACGCGATGCGCCGAAGCGTTCGGGTCGGTCGACGGCGGCGCGGAACGTGAGCGCGACCACGGGTCCGACGCCGGGCGCGGTCATCAGCCGGCGACAGACCGGGTCCAACCGCACCGTCTCGCGGACCCGGGCATCAAGGACGCCGAGTTGCTCCTGGAGGGCGCGCCGGGCTGTGAGCAGAGGCTCGAAGATCGCCAGCAGCGCGGCGTGGCCTTCGAAGCAATCGCGGACCGTCCCCTCCCACCGGCTTCCAAGGCTGCGCGGGATGCGCAACCCGAAACCGCGCAGCAGCCAGGCTGTTCTCGATATCTCTCAGCCGAGCGACGAGGGTCGAGCGCGCCGAGAGCAGCGCCCGTTGTTCGCGGGCGTCCGGGGTTTTGACATGCGCCGGCCGGAACCACCCCGCCCGCAGCAGTTGCGCCATGCCGCGCGCGTCCTTGCGGTCAGTCTTTACCACCATCGCCGATAAGGCCGCGCGCACTTGGCGCGTCTCCATCAGCACCACGTTGAACCCGAGGCGCGCGAGGCTATCCGTAAGCCTCCGCTGGGGGCCGCCTGACGCGGGTCGATGCGAGGGCTTAGGAGGCTGAAGCTATGGACGCCCATAGCTTCATGCCTCAAGTCGAGCTTCTCTCCGTGACCGATAGCGGCCGCCGTCGCCGCTGGCCTGCCGCCGAGAAGGTCGGGATCGTCGAGGAGAGCCTGTCGCGTCCGCGGAGCGCGGCGGCGACGGCTCGGCGCCACGACATCTCGCGGACGCTGCTGACGCGGTGGCGGAAGGAGCGCCGCGAGGGTCTGCTCGGCCAGGAGCCGTCGGTGACCTTCGCCCCGGTGACGATCGCCGCCGCGCCGCCGAGGGCGGAGGCGCCGCGCTCGCCCGACCCGGAGCTCTCCTGCGCCGACAGGGTCACGATCACGCTGGCGAACGGCCGACAGGTCGTGGCTCCCGCGCGGATCGACCCGGCCCTGCCGGCGCGGCCGCTTCCGGTTCTGGACGGCGCATGATCGCCTTTCCGGCAGGAGCGCGCGTCTGGATCGCGGGCGGGGTGACGGACATGCGCTGCGGGATGAACAGCCTGGCGCTGAAGATCCGGCAGGGCCTCGGGCGCGATCCGCACGGGGGCGAGGTCTTCTGCTTCCGCGGTCGTCGCGGCGGCCGGGTCAAGGTCCTCCGGCGCGACGGGGTCGGCATGTCGCTCTATCTGAAGCGGCTTGAGGCGGGGAGGTTCATCTGGCCGGTAAGCCAGGGCGGGACCGCGGCGGCGATCTCGGCGGCGCAGCTCGGCTATCTTCCGGAGGGCATCGACTGGCGCAACCCGCGTTGGACGCAGCGCCCTGCGAAGGCGGGTTGACCGACCGTAGGCCGCTGTTTTATCTGGGGTTTGCGTCTGCCGCGTAGATGCGGCCATGTCCGACACTGCCTCCGAAACCGCCCGGCTCTCCGCCGCGCTGGCCGCGTCGGAGGCCCGCGCCGCGGCCGCCGAAGCCGAGCCGGCGCAAGCCCACGTGGCGATGTCGGCCTCCGAGGCGATGATCGCCCACCTCAGGCTCGAGATCGTGAAGCTCCGGCGCGAGCAGTATGGCCGGAGCTCCGAACGCCGCGCCCGGCTGATCGAGCTGCAGCTCGAGGAGCTCGAGACCACCGCCGCCGAGGACGCCATCGCCGCCGACGCTTCCTCGGCGAAGGCTTCGATGGAGCGAGGTGTCCCGCCGCGCCGTCCGGCGCGCAAGCCGTTCCCCGCGCACCTCCCGCGTGAACGGATCGTGGTCGAGGCGCCAACCACGTGCAGCGGCTGCGGCTCTTCCCGGATCGTGCGCATGGGCGAGGACGTCCCCGAGACGCTGGAAGTGACCCCGCGCCGGTGGAAGGTGATCCAGACCGTGCGGGAGAAGTTCATCCGACCTCGGACTGCGAGCGGATCAGCCAGCCGCCTGCGCCGTTCCACGCGATCCCGCGCGGCTGGGCTGGCCCCGCGCTCATCGCGCGGGCGGCCTTCGAGAAATATGGCCAGCGCCAGCCGCCGAACCGCCAGGCCGAGCGCTTCGCGCGTGAAGGCGTCGATCTCAGCCTGTCGACGCTCGCCGACCTCGTCGGCCATGCCACGGTCGCGCTGGAGCCGCTCCATGCGCTGATCGCCGGCCACGTGCGCGCGGCCGAGCGCTTGCACGGCGACGACGCCACCGTGCCGCTGCTCGCCCGGGGCGAGACACGCACCGCGCGGCTCTGAACCTATGTCCGCGACGACCGCCCCCTTGCCGGCGGGGCTCCGCCCGCCGCGCTGTTCTTCTTCTCGACCGATCGCGAGAAGACCCACCCCAACCGGCATCTCGCCGGCTGGCGCGGCATCCTTCAGGCCGACGCCTATGGCGGCTACAACGACCTCTACCGGCCCGGCCGCGCTCCGAGGCCGGGGGCGAGCGCGCTCTGCTGGAGCCATGCCCGGCGCAAGGTCTTCGAGTTCGCCGACATCGCGGGCGCCGTCCGCAAGGGCAGGCCGGCCCACAAGATCTCCCCGGTCGCGCTGGAGGCGGTCAGGCGCATCGACGCGCTCTTCGACATCGAGCGCGACATCCCCGGCCTCGCCGCGGACGACCGTCTGGAGGCCCGGCGTCGCCTCGCCCGCCCGCTGGTCGACGAACTGCACGACTGGCTCCTCGCCGAACGCGCCCGGATGCCGCGGCGCGCGCCCGTCGCCAGGGCGATCGACTACATGTTCGAGAAGGGCCGCTGGACCGGCTTCACCCGCTTCCTCGACGACGGCCGCGTCTGCCTGACCAACAATTGCGCCGAAAGAGCGCTGCGCGGCGTCGCCCTCGGCAGGAGGAGCTGGCTCTTCGCCGGCTCCGAGCGCGGCGGCGACCGCGCGGCCTTCATGTACTCCCTGATCGTCGCCGCCAAGCTCAACGACATCGATCCGCAGGCCTGGCTGGCGGACGTCCTCACCCGCATGCCGAACCTGCCGGTCTCGCGCCTTCCGGACTTGCTCCCGTGGAACTGGCGGCGGCCAGGCCACCCAACGGAAGGCGGCCTGATGGCCCGGGTCACCCACGTCCACGCCCTCGACCAAGTCGCGAAGAGGATCGGCGAGAGCCGCGAGCTCATCGAGCTGATCAGCTCGAACCCCGACCACATCGACGACGGCGAGATGATCCACGTCCACGACGGCGCCGAAGAGGGCATCACAACCTTCACCGACCGCGGCGTCGAAAGCCTGCAGGAATTCCTCGCCGATGTCCGAACCTGGGAGGGTGGCGTCCATCAGTTTCTCGCCCACCAGCAATGCGAGAGCGACGTGATCGAACGCATTATGGCCTACAAGCCGGAAACCTGATCCCCCACGGCCCAAGCCAGATGGTTACGGCGATCCTCCCGGAGCCGCCGGATCGGATTGCCCTGCCAGAGGTCGTTGAGGGCCGCCAGCGTCTTCTGGCGGTTGTCGCCGTTCATGGCGAAGCCGCCGAGGAACTGGCCGCCTTCGTCCGAGAAGATGCCGAGGCTCGGCATGCCTTCCGCATACTTCCGGGTCAGCCCCTCATAGGTCGGCTCCGTCACCGTGCGGTCGGGCGAGGGCGGCGCGGCAGGCTCCGGCCCTAGGCCGTGGAGGTCGGCCTCCGCGCCGTCGCGCTTCTCGCCCTTGCCCCGCTTGGCCTCGGCGAGGATGCGCTTCGCGGTCGCCCTTCCAGAGGGCGTGACGGTTCAGCCAGGCGCCGTGCTCCTCGCGCTGCGCCTTCGCCTCCTCCTTCTCGAAGGCCAGCAGCGGCGCGTCGCAGCTCGCTACAAATAGAAAGGTTTGATACGGCTAGCGCTCCATCCCCGGTGCTCTGGGAGGCAAAAACTGTAAGAATTAGTCGGTGGCAGCGTCCGCCTTCACCTTCGCCTTGGCGGTAGCCGCTTCGATTCGTCGCACCGCGTCGCGGGACAGCTTTTCCCCAGCATCCTGCGCTTTAGCGAAAACCGACCCCAAGTCACGACGCTGCTCTTGATAGGGAAAGTCGATCTTCTGCGACGGCTTAGCATACATGGTCAAGGTCTCTCCTGTTAAGCTATTGCGGGTAAAAATGTTTTCTTCGGATCCACTTGAACCCCTCCTACTTCGTCGTGGTCGCTATGTCTGCCGCTCCGCCAACGATATCAGCCCCCGGTGCCAACGAGAAGTACGTCTTCGTGACCTCCACTAGGAAATCAGCAAGCCGGATTGCATCTGACGTGACCCCTTGTTTCTCCTCCACGGACAGCTGGAATCCGGACCACAGGAGAGGAACCGGAGATGAAGCGAAGCAGGTTCACGGAAGAGCAGATCATCGGGGTTCTGCGGGAGGGCGAGGCCGGCGCGACGGTCGCCGAGTTCTGCCGCAAGTATGGCATGTCGGCCGCGACGTTCTATGCCTGGAAGGCGAAGTTCGGCGGGATGGATGTGTCCGAGGCGAAGCGGCTCAGGGCGCTCGAGGAGGAGAACGCGAAGCTGAAGCGGCTCTATGCGGACGCGATGCTCGACAACGCCGGGTTGAAGGAACTCGTGGCAAAAAAATGGTGACGCCCGCCGCGAAGCGGGAGGCGGTCGCGCATCTGAGGGAGAGCCTCGAGGTGAGCGAGCGGCGGGCGTGCAGCATCATCGCCGCGGACAGGAGTTCGGCGCGCTATCGAGCCCGACGCCCTGACGACGCCGCCCTGCGGGCACGGCTGCGGGAGCTGGCGGATCAGCGGCGGCGGTTCGGCTACCGCCGCCTGCATGTCCTGCTGCGCGGCGAGGGCTGGACCGTGAACCGCAAGAAAACCCAGCGGCTCTACGGCGAAGAAGGCCTGACGGTGCGACGGCGCAGGTCGCGGCGTCGGATCGCGGTCGCACGCACGCCAATCCCGAAGCCGGATGGACCCAACAGCCGCTGGTCGACCGACTTCGTGCACGACCAGCTCGCGAACGGCCGGCGTTTCCGGGTGCTGACGATCATCGACGACGTCACCAAGGAGTGCCTGGCCGCGGTCCCCGACACCTCCCTCTCGGGCAGGAGGGTGGTGCGCGAGATGACCGCGCTGATCGCCCGGCGCGGCCGGTCCGGCGCGATCGTCAGCGACAACGGCACCGAGTTCACCTCCTCGGCGATCCTGGCCTTCACCCAGGCGGCGGGGCTCGACTGGCGCTACACCGCGCCGGGCAAGCCCACCCAGAACGCCTTCGCCGAGAGCTTCCTGGGGCGGATGCGTGACGAATGCCTCAACGAGCATCTGTTCTTCTCGATTAACCACGTCCGCGCCATCGTCGCCGGCTGGGTCGATGACTTCAATACAGCGCGGCCCCACTCGGCGATCGGCTACATGACGCCAGCCGCCTACGCCGCGACCCTGAAACCGCAACGGGCGCCGGCGCTGCGCCACCTCAAAAGCTCCGCACCGCCGCCCGTTGCTACCGTTGCGCCAAGGCGCAATTCTCAACCCACGATTCCAGTCGCAGGTGGATGAGCGACGGGGGTCACGTCAGTTGTCTTAAAGATTTCCGCGCCTGCTCATTGAGCCGACGAAGCCATGGGGGCCGAGCAGGACACGATGCGGCCCGGACGCGGGCTGGGATTCCTAGTCCGATTGGAACACACAGCCGGGCATGGGCCGCCGGAAAACGATCGCCGCCTTCAGCGTCTCCATGGCAAGACGGGCGTCGATCTTGCGGTCGAGGGCGTAACCCGTGACCCTGCGCGACCAGGCGTTTTAGGATGACCGCGAGGTAGACGAAGCCGGTTGCGACGGTGCCATAGGTGATATCCGCGACTCAGAGCTGGTCCGGCCCGTGAACCTCGAACGGCTTGGCGATATTGGAGAAGATCAGGTCGTTATGGTTGACCTCTCTCGTGACCACGTAGCGCCGCCGCCGTTTCGGGTTCAGGCTATTCTCGGCCATGATCCGGCGCACCTTCTTCGCGTTCACCACCAAGCCATGATGGCGCAGTTCTACACCGACGTGCCGGTATCCATAGGCGGGGTGCTCCTCACAGATCGCCGTGATCGCGGTCAGGATCATTGCCTTGACGGGTCGGAGCGCGGGTTCCGCGGAGAAGCTGGAGCGCGCGCAGCCTCCATTAGCTCGCACTCTCGTTCGACGGTGACGCCTTCGGGCCGGTGATCACAGAGCCAGGCATGTTTTTCGGCGAGGGACCGTTTCCCGCAGTCCCCTTTGAAACAACTCGATCTTGAGCGCCTGGCGGCCGACGAGATGCTCAAGCGCTGCCAGGCGCGCGTCGCGCTCCTGGATTAGGTCCACGGTTTCGGCGTCAACGTCATAGGCCCCGGCCTTGTGCTTCTCGATCCAGACCCGGATGATCTGCCGGCAGATGTCGTGCTGCTTGCGCAACGCGTGCAGCGTCGAACCGGTATAGTATTCCTCGACGACGTAGCGCTTGAACGCAGTGCTATAGTCTCGGCATCGGCTTTCATACTCCGAAAGCCCAAGCAGGAGGGAAGCAGGCAGCCTAACCGTGTCCAGCCTCAGGGACGCACTCCATCTATGGGAATAAACGCGCGATATCGGTATGCGTGGCCGCCAACGGGGCCCAGCGTTCAGGGCAGTTCGGCGGCGTGGCTCGCATGGTGCGGCACTGGAGCCGTGGCGGCGGCAAGGGCTGCGGCGTCAGCCCGGCGCATCTGCGCAGCCTCGCCGAGCAGCGAGGGCGCGAGCAGCGCGCAACGCGCATAACGCGCGGCGAGCCGGCGCGGATCCGATAGCACCCGCCACAACCATTCCAGCGCTGTCCGGCGCATCCAGCGCGGGGCCCGGCGCTGTTCGCCGGCGAGAAAATCGAGCCCGGCGCCGATCGAGGCAACGCCCAGATGGGGCAGTTCGTTCCGGCAACGAGCAGCGAACCGCTCTTGGCGGGGGGCGCCTAGAGCCAAAATCGCGAACCGCGCGCCGGATTTGGAGATCTGGTCGATCAGGGCATCGCCTGAAGGCCCGTCCGGATCGAAGGGAAAAGGCGGCGCGATCTGCGCCACGATCTCGAGCTCCGGTACGAGGCGGCGGAGCACCCGCGCCGACTTTCGCAGGGCCTTTTCCGTGGAGCCGATGAGCGCCACCGGTGCCCCGCAGGCGGCGGCCAGCTGGGCGAAGGGCACGACCAGATCAGAGCCGGGCGCGAGGCGGACCGGCCGGCCGGCAAGCCACGAGGTCCAGACGATCGGATGCCCGTCGGCCACCACGAACTCGTGCCGCAGATAGGCTTCGCGGAAAGTCGGATCGTCGCGAAGCTTGACCAGATGATCGAGGTTGAGCGTGGCGACAGCGAAGCCGTCGCCGGACTTGAGTCGTTCCGCTGAGGCTGCAAGAAGGGACTGGCCGTCGCGCAGGTTGACCGATACGCCCCCGTATCTCGGCCCCAGACGAAATTCTTCAGACATCGGCGCTCCCCCCCGAAAGCAAGATCCGAAACGCGGATATAATTATCCGCCGCGCGCCCTTGATGAAGCGCAACCCACCGGCGTCGAAGATCGCCCAACATGGGCTGGGGATCAACGAGTTCCATCACATATAATGAACGAAATTTGGAGATCTCACCATTAAGTAGAGTGATAATACTTTTACGATATGATGACGCTTCGGGAGTCGCTGCTGCGGCGCCGCGAAAAGCGCGGAGGACATGATTGAGTTCCCCTTCTCGCGCGTTAGAGGAGGGTATGGGTTGTGGGGGTGCACGGGATGAGGGATGAGATCAACTGGCCGTCGCATCTCGATTCGCCGGCCGGCGCGGTGGCCGGACGACCGGACCGAGGAATGGACGCCACATCTAGAAACGATGCCGCCATGGGGGAAAGCCGGGAGGCCGCATGGGCGGCGCTGCCCCCTCTGGTTCTTTCCCAACGGCAGAGCGACCGGGGAAGGCTGGTCAGCCACAGCCGCGTCGATCCCGCTCATGGCGTCTTCGACATGATGCGAACCCGAGTGGCTCAAGCCATGACCGAACGTGGCTGGAGCCGCATCGCGATCACCTCCCCCACTAAGAACTGCGGCAAGACCTTTGTCTCAGCCAATCTCGCGCTGAGCCTCGCCCGGCGGCGGTCTCTGCGGGTCGGGCTGCTGGATCTGGACCTTCGGTTGCCGAGCCTTGCCGGAATCTTCGGCGTGACCGATGCGGGGGAGATCGGGCCGCTGCTGGAGGGTGCGCCGTCGCTGGCCGCCCATTTCCGCCGCTTGGGCGACAATCTCGCCCTTGCCTGCAACGACCGGCCGCTGGCGGACGCCGCCGAACGGTTGAGCGATCCCAGGACCGGCGCCACGCTCACGCGGATCCAGCAAGAGCTCGGGCTTGATCTGCTGGTCCTCGACCTGCCGCCGATGCTCGCGTGCGACGACTTCCTTGCACTTGCGCCCCATGTGGACTGCGCTCTGCTCGTAGCCGGCGGAGGCGTCACCCGCGCCGAGGAAATCCGTCGCTGCGCCAAGCTCATAGAGGGTCGCACCCCGCTTCTCGGCATCATCCTTAACCGGGCAGACGACCCGGACGTGGAACGCTATCACTACGGTTACGAACGGGACTGATTCCTGTCTGGCGCGACCGCCTGGACGCCTCCAAGAACGATGTTTTCGGTTCTGTGGTGAAGCGTCGCGTCGTCTTGGAGACGCGGAGCGTAGGACATCGGCCCACTGGCGCGGGAAGCCCGGCGGCCCTCAGCCCGCCCATGGCGCTCATGCGGGGGTGACTTCGGCCAGCCAGACCATGCGGCGCATGTTGTAGACGAGATTGGCGAGGCCGATCTTCACCCTGGCCCGCGCGAGGCCGATGGTGCGCACGACTAGGGCCATCGGCCCCTTCTGCCGAGCGAAGACATGCTCGACCCGGGAACGCACCTCGGACTTGGCCGCATTGGCGCGGGCGGTCCGCTGCGGCATCGCCTGGCCCTTGGGCTTGCGCCGATGGATGCGGCTGACGAAGCCCGCCTCGGCGAGATGCGCCTCGTTCTTCGCCGAGCGGTAGGCAGTGTCCGCCCAGACCCCGCTCGCGGTGTTGCTCCGGTCGAGCAGGGCCGGCAGCTCGGCGCCGTCGTGGCGGGCCGCATCGGTGGCCGTCCAGGTGCGGATCAGCCCGTGCCGGCGGTCGATCCCCACATGGTTCTTGTAGCCGTAGACCGGGATGGCGATGGCGAGCCGCGGCGCCCCGTCAGGCCCGGGTTTCGCCTTGCCCTGCTTCACCGTCCAGCGGGCGTCCCGGTCTTTCTGAGCGAGCTTCGCCGGCTTCCGCGCCCAGTCCTCGGGGATGCGTCCTTCGCGCAGGGCCTGTTTCTCGTCCTCGGTGTTGCGCTGCTTCGGCGCGGACACGACGGTCGCATCGACGATCTGCCCGCCCATGGCGATGAAGCCGGCGGCGCGAAGCTGCGCGTCGAAACGCCGGAACAGCGCCTCGACCGCCGGGACGCCGTCGAGGGTCGCCCGGGTCAGCGCCTCGCGGAAGTTCCAGATCGAGTTCGCGTCCGGCACCCGGTCGGCCAGCGTCAGCCCCAGGAAGCGCATGAAGGAGAGCCGATCCTTGACCAGGTATTCCGTCCGCTCGTCCGACAGCGAATGGCTCGCCTGGAGGATCAGGAGGCGGAACATCAGCACGTGATCATACGGCGGTCGGCCGCCTCGGGCCCGGTCGGAGCGCGGCACGGCGCGCTCGAGTTCGGGTCGGAACGCCTCGAAGTCGACCAGCGCGTTGATCCGCTCGAGGTCGTCACCCTTCGCCGAGAGATCCCGCAACCGCTCCTCGATGTCGAACAGTCCAGCCTGTCGCCCCATGATACGCCCCGCCTCGTCCCAAGGCCGAGTGAATCATCGATCCGACGAAAGCGCACCGGTTTTTGGAGGCGTCCGCCTTTCTAAGGCCCGCCGCCCACTGGACGGCGGGCCTTCTTGTCTTCGGACTCGCGTTCATTTCGCAATCGCAGCAAGACAAAACTGGATAAGCAAGAGAGAATTCAATCGTATTGCGTGTAATATCCGTTTGATTCGGACGTATCTCTATAGGATATGCAATACAACTTTTAAGACTATAGCTTTGTCGAAAAACGACTAGAGCGGGAAATTGCTGACTGTCCTCGGGACCTCTGCCCGTCGCTTGACCAGTGAAGCTTCCCCGACGCAACGGTTTGTAAACCGTCCGTATGGTTAACGCCGATCCCAGGCGACCATTCGGAAGCGCCGAAGGAGGAACTCATGTCGCAGTGCACATCCCCTTGCTCGAAGGCCTTTCCCGCTTTCAGCGCAGCTTCCCAGCCCGCTTTCCGCGACGATCTCTGAGGGACCCATGGAACACGAGGACGATCACGTCGTTTCCCCCACGGCTATCCCGCTGCCTAGCCTCCAAGCCACCCAAGCCCAGATCACGGCCTTTGTGCGGTCGGTGATGGCCCAAGCCGAAAACCACGCCCATTCCGATGACCCCGGCATGGCGCGGGAGCATGAGGCCGTGCTCGACCTAGTGCCCCGCTCCGAGGCGACCCATGTAGCGATTGCCAGCGGCGACTGGTTCGACCCGGACACTTGGTATCAGGGCCGCATCCCTGGCGAAGGCGCCAAAGTGCTGATCCCCGAGGCCGCCACCGTCACCTATGACGGCCGGAGCGACGCCTCGCTTTTCACTATCCGGGTGGATGGAGAGCTAAAGTTCGCCACCGACGCCAACACCAAGATGGTCGTCGACACTATGGTTGTCGCGCCGAGCGGCAAGCTTGAAATCGGCTCCGAACATGATCCGATCGCGGCTAACGTCAAGGCCGAGATCGTCATTGCCAACAACGGGAACATCGACACCTCCTGGGACCCGCTGCTTTTCTCCCGCGGGATTGTCTCCCACGGCGCGGTCGAGATCCACGGGGCCGAAAAGACATCCTTCCTCAAGGTGGACGACGCCCCCATGGCGGGCGACCGGACCATCACCTTGTCGGAGGCCCCAGACGGCTGGCGGGTGGGCGACACGATCGTGCTGACCGGCACCCACAAGACCGGCTGGAGCTGGAGCGACAGCGCCCGCCGTGTCGTCCATCAGGAAAGTCAGGACGAAGAGGTCCAGATCACCGCCATCAACGGCAACCGGATCACCCTCAACAGGGCTCTGACCTACGACCACGATACCCCGCGCGCCGATCTGCACGCCTATGTCTCGAATATGACGCGCAACGTCACGATCCACAGCGAGGACGGCGAATCGACCCCCGTCCAGCAGCGCGGCCACGTGATGCTGATGCATTCCGACGACATCGACGTGCGCTACGCCGCCTTTGACGACCTAGGCCGCACCGACAAGTCTCGGCCCGCCTGGGACGCGAGCGCCCTCGATACCGTCACTGCGATCTCGAACGTCAAGGGCCGCTATGCCCTGCATCTGCACAAGACCGGGCTCGATGACCAGGACAACCCTGCCATGGTCGTGGGCAACGCCGTCTCCGGCTCGCCGGGCTGGGGTTTCGCCCATCATTCCTCGAATGCGGTCTTCGCGGACAACGCCGCCTTCGACATCTTCGGCGCGGCCTATGCCGCCGAGGACGGCGACGAGACCGGCGCCTGGATTCACAACATCGCTATCAAGACCGAGGGGATCGGCTATGGCGGTGCGACGGTGAAACAAGAATCCGACCTGCCGCGCCATGACAACGGCCGCACGGGCGACGGCTTCTTCTTCGCCGGCCGATTGGTGGAGGCTCGGGACAACGTCGCGGCCAATACCACCCACGGCTATGTCTGGATGCACCGCTCGGCGCCCAAGGACCCGGGGGCGGACACGGTCGACCATCCCGAGATCGCCTATGGGGCGGATAAGGTGCGCCTCGACCAGGCCCCAATCCAGGGCTTTCACGACAATGAGGCCTTTGGCACCCAAGCCGGCTTCATCGTCGTCAGGGCGGATTCCCGCCAAGGACATGATGTCCGCACCATCCTAGACGGCTTCCTGAACTGGGAAACCTCCCTCGGGATGGATGTAACCTACACCTCTCACTACACGATCAAGAACATCGACCTGATCGGCACGACGAACCGGCAGGCGGTCGCCAATGCGGAACTCGGCTTTCGCTTCGAGGGCAACGCCTTCGACGTCGTCGTCAACGGCATGAAGATCGATGGTTTCCCCGTTGGCGTCGACTTCAGCGACAACGTGTTCACCTTCCCGGTGGTCAATGGCGACGTAGGCCATGTGCTGATCGATGTCGAGATGGGCGACGTCGGCGCCCAGTACCGCGGCTACAACTCCGCGCGGCACCGGATCATGTCCTCGGACGATCTTGTCCCCGGGCGGCTCAACTTCACGCCCAGCGGCGACCGGACGCTCTCCTGGAACGAGACTCTCTACTTCAACGGCACCAAGACCGATTCGATCGGCTCGCGGAACCGGCAGTTCGTAAGCGTCGACGATCTGCAGGGTGGGACATTCTACGAACATTTCGTTCCTATGCTGCAGGATCAGGGGTATCACGTCACCGCCGATGGCCGGAAGGTTCTGCTGGTCGATGATTTCGTCGCAGACCGGGCGACGGGGGAACTGCTGAAGTTCTCAACCATCATCACGCTCGACATGTCGAACGCCCAGCTCGCCTCGATAGGGGCGACGAACCATGGGTCTATCACCTTGGGCGGCCAAGCGCCTGTCGCCGGAGCGGACCGGGCGAACACCACCGTCGATACGCCCCTGCTTATCAACGTGCTGGCGAACGATCGGGATCCGGAAGGCGGCGCGATACGCGTCGATGGCCTGCTCCAGCCGGAGCATGGCCGGGTGCTGCAGAGCGAAGACGGCCGCGCTGTGCTCTACATTCCGGATCTGGATTTCAGCGGGACGGACACCTTCCAGTACTGGGTGGGCGATGTCTCGGGAAACTTCACCAAGGGGACCGTCACCGTCACCGTCGAGGGCGAAGTCGAACATCCGCATGTGCCAACGGGCGTGACCCTGCAGGGCGCAAATGGCATCGACCGGCTTTACGGCGGGGAAAGCGACGACGCGCTCTACGGCGGGCGGAACGCGGACCGGCTCTATGGCGCGGCGGGGAACGATCGTCTCTTCGGCGAGACCGGCGATGATCGGCTCTATGGCGGGAGAGGGGCTGACATCCTGACCGGGGGCCAGGGGGCGGATCGCTTCATCTTCGACGCCGGCGATGGGGCCGACACCATCGTCGATTTCAATCCGGACACCGATTTTCTCGCTTTCCGGGACGGGATCGATTCGCGGGCTGATGTCACATTCACCCGCCAAGGGTCGGACACGCTGATCCGCTACAGTGGAGGGACCATCTTGGTCCATGACACAGTTCCGGCGGATTTCACCGCGGACCATTTGTTGTTCTGATCCGCAAGGAGGCTGGCCCCCGTCCGGGGGCTGGCCTGGGCAACCTTCTGTCATTGGGGTTTGGGTTCAAGCATTTTCAAAGCCTTTGGAGAGCGCGCCGTTCCGGGATCGGGTGTTCGGGATCGACGCGGCGGTCGTCCCATGATGCGGTCGGAGGAGGCAGGTCAGCCGATCTTCAAAGCGGCGTCGGTGCGCCAAGGTGTCCAGCGGCTTGATCCTGACCATCGTCTTGATCCTGACCATCGTCCCCGGCTCCCAGGGTTGCCCCCCTTCTCAGGGGACCTCGTGGATGGCGTCGTTCAGAAGGGACCTTGTTCAGCGGTGACAATCGGGGGGATCACGCGGCGGCGGGCCGTGTATGGTGGAAGTCGGCGCCGGCGACCCACATCCGGTGGAGCACCACCCCGAGCTTGCGGGCCAGCGCGACCTTGGCGCGCCGTGCCCCCCGTCGGCGGGCCACGGCCATGGCCCATGACTTCAGAGCCGACCACGCTCTGACGCGGGTCAGGATCACATGCGCCGCCTCGAACAGGGCGACGCGGACCGAGGCGTCGCCGGCGCGGCTGATGGCGCCGGCGCGATCAGTCTCCCTGGATTGGTAGCGTCTTGGCGTCAGGCCGAAATGCGCGCCGACCTGACGCGATGCGCCGAAGCGTTCGGGTCGGTCGACGGCGGCGCGGAACGTGAGCGCGACCACGGGTCCGACGCCGGGCGCGGTCATCAGCCGGCGACAGACCGGGTCCAACCGCACCGTCTCGCGGACCCGGGCATCAAGGACGCCGAGTTGCTCCTGGAGGGCGCGCCGGGCTGTGAGCAGAGGCTCGAAGATCGCCAGCAGCGCGGCGTGGCCTTCGAAGCAATCGCGGACCGTCCCCTCCCACCGGCTTCCAAGGCTGCGCGGGATGCGCAACCCGAAACCGCGCAGCAGCCAGGCTGTTCTCGATATCTCTCAGCCGAGCGACGAGGGTCGAGCGCGCCGAGAGCAGCGCCCGTTGTTCGCGGGCGTCCGGGGTTTTGACATGCGCCGGCCGGAACCACCCCGCCCGCAGCAGTTGCGCCATGCCGCGCGCGTCCTTGCGGTCAGTCTTTACCACCATCGCCGATAAGGCCGCGCGCACTTGGCGCGTCTCCATCAGCACCACGTTGAACCCGAGGCGCGCGAGGCTATCCGTAAGCCTCCGCTGGGGGCCGCCTGACGCGGGTCGATGCGCGCCATTTGTCCGCGATCGGGTTCGAGGATGACGCCGATCGCTTCGGGCTCGGTCTGCACGGAGATTTCGCGACGGATCGCACCGTCGGTGTCGACGATGCAGATGGCGGTCGTCTCGAGCGAGACATCGAGAGCGACGAAGAGGGTCTGATCGGTCATTGGGGAGCTCCTTGATCGGGAAAGGTTGAGTATCAGTCGACTCGACCCCAATGACCGCATCTCCAAAGACGCCTAGGGTTCAGGTCTCATAGACGGAATTCCTCTATGCTCCGAGGTGTGCTTCAAGCTTCCAAATGCGGGAGTTTGCGCTGTCGGAGCGCTGCTTCCGGCTTTCCGAAGCCCGGTTCGCCCGCCTGGAGCCGCTGCCGCCGCACACGCCGCGCGGCGTGCCTCGGGCGGATGACCGGCGGGCGATCTCCGGGATCATTCCTGTCATCCGGGGCGCGCGGGCTGATGGGGCGCGCCGCGCCTGCCGTCTACGGGCCGTCGAAGGCGCCCTGCAACCGCTTCATCCGCTGGAGCCGGATCGGCGTCTTCGACCGGGTCTTCGCGACGCTGGCCGGCGAGAGCGCGGCGACAGAGACGGTGATGATCGATGCGACGCGCCTGCAGGCTCATCGCACCGCCGCCCGGCTGCTCAAAAAGGGGTTTCCGGCTGGAAACCGACCCACTGGGTCGGTTTCTGGTCCGCCTGCAATCCCCGCCGCATCGGGCGCGCCAGAGGCGGCCTGAACTCCAGACGGCACGCGGTCTGCGACGGCGAGGGCAAGCCCTTGATCCTGCTGCGCACCGAAGGCCAGGTTAGAGCGATATCCAACCGGACGGAATCGTCCGGTGATTAAGAGATTGCGTCAAATCAAACAGCTGGAGCAGCCCACCCGGTGCAGCCGGGTGGGACTTCGCTCTAGAGCGGAATCCGTCCCGGCAGAGCCGGGCCGTCCGCTCTACATTATTGTTTTGTCGCGATATCCTGACCACCAGACGATCCCGTCTGGTTGGATATCGCTCTAGCGACCATCGTGGCGCGGCGACCGTGTCGCCCGACCTGCCGGACGCCGACAGGCTGATCGCCGACAGGGGACGACAGGCTGATCGCCGACAGGGGATACGACAGCGATCGGTTCCCCAAGACGTTGACCGGCCTCGAGATCATCCCCCGCATCCCCGGCCGGGCGAGCCAGGCGCCGACCCTCCGCGACACCCAACTCCATAAGCAACGCAACCGCATCGAGCGCATGTTCGGCAGGCTCAAGGACCGGCGGCGCATCGCCACCCGTTACGATCGCTGCGCCCACGCCTTCATGAGCGCCATCTCCATCGCCGCAACCCTCATCTTCTGGTTATGAAGCCTGAGACTAGGGTCGGCGCGACGCTTTCCATGCGTCGCCCGGTCTTGCCAGCGAAATGCTCTGCTCCCAAACTCGGCGAGGGTCGCCGCCCAGATCCCTCAGAACTTCATTCGGGCGAAGATCCGTTCGGGCAGGTGGGTGATCACCCCCATCACCGCGCGCCAGCGCAGGTCCACATGGACCATCCCTCCCCGGTCGAGCGCCCGGAGCACCCGGCCCGCCAGGGCCTCGGGGGTGGTCAGCAGCGGCCCGGGCAGGTCCATGCCCTCGGTCATCGCGGTGGCGACGAAGCCCGGCTTGACCGTGATCACCCGCAGGGAGCTCCGGACGTATTTCTGCCGCATCCCCGACAGCCAGGCGGTGAAGCCCGCCTTGGCCGCGCCATAAACATAGTTCTTGGCCCGGCCCCGGTCCCCGGCGACCGAACTGATTCCGATGATCGCCGCGGGCGCGCCTGAGGCCGCCATCCGCCGGGCCAGCGCCTCGAGCGTCAGGGCCGGGCCGGTGAAGTTGGTGGCGACCACCCGGGCCGCCCGGGCCGGGTCGCGGGCGTTCTCCTCCTGATCGCCCATCAGCCCGACGGCGCAGACCGCGATCCGCGGGGTCTCGGGCAGGGCGTCGAGAAAGGCCTCGATCCCCCCGAGGTCGGTGGCGTCATAGGCATGGGTCGTGACCTCCACCCCATGGCGCAGGGCGAGATCGGCCCGGTCGCGCTCCAGCCGGGCGGGGTCGCGGCCCGCGAGCCGCAGCGTATGGCCCCGGGCGGCGAGCTGGTCCGCCAGGGCCCGGGCGATGTCCGAGCCGGCCCCGAGAATCAGGGCGGGACCCTGGATCGTCCGGCTCGTGACTGCGGCGGCGCTCACAGCCCTAGCCTCCGGGACTGGAGCGAGCCGAAGCGGCCTGCGCCCCCTTGCGCCGCGATCAGCCGGGCGAAGGCGGTGCGGCCCGCGCCATAGGCGGCTTCGAACGTGGCCTGGGTCATGCGCGCGTCCTTGGCGAGGTAGATCCGCCCGCCGGCGGCCAGGGTGATCTCGTCGAGCCGGTCCATCAGCGTCAGCGCCTCCGAGGTCAGGGGGAAATCGAGGGCGAGGGTGTAGCCCTCGATGGGAAAGGAGAGCGGCCGCTCCGCCGCCCCGGGGCCGAAGCGCTTGAGCACCGCAAGGAAGGACCCGAGGCCCGAGGCGGCGATCGCCTCCAGCTGCTCGGCCAGGGCGTCCCGGGAGGCGGCGAGGGGCAGGGCGCTCTGGTACTGGGCGAAGCCGCGCCGGCCGTAGATGCGGTTCCACTCCAGGATGGCGTCGAGCGGGTAGAAATAGCTGTCCCAGTCCGTCAGCCGGTCGCGCGGCCCCCGCAGCCCCGCCCGCCAGTAGAGGCCGTTGAAGGCCCGCACGCTGAGCGGGTTCAGCGCCCAGCCCGGCGCATCGAGCGGCACCCGCCGGCGGGGCCGGCGGGGCGCCTCCAGCGGCGCGGCCCGGCGCTCGGGCGGCAGGTCGGCGGCGAGGGCGTGCTCGCCGAGCTGCACCAGGCTGCGCCCGCGGGAGGCGCCCCGGGCGAGGCAGTCGATCCAGGCCACCGAATAGGTGGCGTCGAGATTGGCCTCGAAGGCGGCGATGGCGGCGTCGAGATCCGGGGCGGGCAGGGTGCGCTGGCGGATCCAGGCGGTCTCGACCGGCCGCAGCCGGATCGCCGCGCGGGCGACCATGCCGGTCAGCCCCATCCCTCCGAGGGTGGCGGCGAAGAGCTCGGGGTTTTCGTCGCGCGAACAGCGGCGGGTCGCGCCGTCGGGGCCGGTCAGGTCGAACCAGTCTACATGGTCCCCAAAGCTGCCCGCCCCATGGTGGTTCTTGCCATGAACGTCCGCCGCGATCGCCCCCCCGAGGGTTACGAGCTTGGTGCCCGGTGTGACGGCGGGAAAGAAGCCCCGGGGCAGGAAGGTCGTGATGACCGCCCCGAGAGAGACCCCCGCCTCGGCCTTGAGCACGCCTGTCGCCGGGTCGAAGGCCAGCATCCGGTCGAGCCGCCGGCTGGACAGGGTGAGCGCGGGCGCCATGGCGCAATCGCCATAGCCGCGGCCGAGCCCCCGGGGAATCGCGGGCTCCTCCGCCTTCGCCAGGAGGGCCGCCGCCGCCTCGGGCGAGGCGGGCGTCGCGACGCGGCAGCGCCGCCGCGGCCAGCGGCCCCAGCCGGAGATCTCGCGCGCCGCGCCGGTCACGGGGCCGCGTCCCCGGGCGTGAAGACGAAGCGCCGGTCCAGGCGGTATTTCACCACATAGCCAATGGCGAGGCCGAGGGCGCCGCCGACCATGAGCGCGGTCTCGCTGCGCCAGACCAGCACGCAGGCCGTCTGCACCCCCCAGAAGACGGCCGTGGTGGCGAGGCCCATCACCGTGTAGAGGCCGAAGCGCTTGCCATGGGCCTTGAGCCCGCTGGCCCGGTCGCGAAAGATCCAGCGCTTGTCGAGCGCGTATTTCACCACAAGCCCCACCCCTGTGCCGAAGGCGAGCGCCAGCCAGTAGCGGGCCCCGAGCGATCCGGGCGCGGTCCCCAGCGCCTGGCCGGCCGCGGCCTGGGCGCAGAGGTTGGCGGCCGTCGCCACGGCGGCAAAGGCGGCGTAGAGCGCCGAGAGCCGGATCAGATCCACCCGCGCGCCTCTCAGACCGGCCCGGCGGCGAGGATGACCAAGGCGGCGAGGGCCACCACCACGATGCTGTTCCTGTCCCGAGCGGCGTAGACGATGGGATCGTCCTCCATCCAGCCGCGATGGGTGATCATCACGATCCGACTGATCCAGTAGAGCAGGAGGGGGCAGATCGCCCACAGGATTTCCGGCCGGCGGTAGAGGTCGACCACCGCGTCGCTGTTGATATAGAGCGCGAAGACCAGGATGGCGGCGTAGCCCGCGGACAGCGACATGTCGCGCATCACCGGCAGGTCCTCGACCATGTAGGCCCGGCCCGCCGATCCGTTGCCCCCGGCCTTGAGCTGGTCGGCGAGTTCGGCCTGGCGCTTGATCGCGGCGAGCGACAGGAAGAGAAACATCGAGAAGGCGAGGATCCAGGGCGACAGCGCCGCGTCGGTCGCCGCCGAGCCCGCGATCAGCCGGAGCGTGTAAAGCCCGGCCAGGGTGCAGACGTCGATGATCAGCCGCCGCTTCAGCGTCAGCGAATAGGCGAAGGTGACGCAGTAATAGAGCGCCAGCACCCCCAGGAAGGCGGGGGGCGTGAAGAGGAGCGCGATCAGGGCGGCGGCGAGCGCCAGCAGCGGCGCGAGGACCGCCCCATGGGCCGCGGGGATCGCCCCGCTGGCGAAAGGCCGGTTGCGCTTGCGCGGATGGGCCCGGTCGGCCTGGATGTCGAGCATGTCGTTGACGAGATAGACGCTCGAGGCGACGAGGTTGAAGGCGACGAAGGCGGCGAAGGCCTCCGGCAGCTGGCCGAAGGCGTGGGCGGCGAGGGCGGGGACGAAGATCAGCAGGTTCTTCGACCATTGATGCGGCCGCAGCGCCTTGAGATAGGGCCAGAGCGCCTGCAGGCCCCGGGCGGGGGGCGAGAGATGCTCCGCCTGCGGGGCTGCGCCGGCGAGCGCCGCCCGCAGGGACCTGCCCGCGCGCACGGTCATCACGCGCCGCGCCGCCGCCCAGACCGGCAGGTCGGCGGCGGAATCGCCGATGTAGTCGAAACCCTTGGCCCCATAGCGCGCGGTCAGGAAGGCGGCCTTGGCCGCCCCGGCGAGATTGACCCCCTCCGTCTCGGGCGAGCCGGTGCCGAAGGCCTCGTCGAACAGGCCGACCGCCGCCGCCACCGCCTCGACCTGGCGATGGTCCGAGGCGGAGACGAGCGCGACCCGCCGCCCCTCGGCCCGGGCTGCGCGAACGAGCTCGAGTACGCTCTCGTCGAAGGGCAAGCGCGCGGCGTCGGTCAGGGCATGGTCGGCGACCGCACGTTTGAAGGCGGCCTTGTCCTGACGCAGGGCGCGCAGGACCTCGGGCGTGGCTGAGGGTTTCGTCGCGATGATGCCCAGCAGCGCCTCGTGCAGAGTGTCGACGCGCACCAAGCTTCCGTCCATGTCGATGACGAGAACGGGCGAAGCCATCTCCGTCTCCAGCGTCATCGCAGATGCATCCATGCCCCGACTCCCAATCCGTCGCGTTCCGGCCTGCACCGGAGCCGTCCACCCCGGGAAGGGGTTTCCCACCAAGATGCGCCCCGTGCAATCACTCCTGCGCCTTATGATGAATTTCATAAGAATTGACTTCGCCGGGGAATGCGAAAGGACGCGCGGCGTGCCCCGGATTCATCATAATCGAGATTACCGGGGTTGCGGCCGACTTTTGTCCGCCGCGTCGGTTGTAGCTTTCGACAATGAAAGGCTGGCCAAGCCTTTACCAATGTCCGCGTCGGCGAGGTTAACCGAAACTTAGACGTTGCGTCCGATCCCGAGGCCATGGGAGATCTGGTTCCGAGCCTCATCAGATCCGAGCCGCGCGCAGAATCGCCGGATGCGCTGCGGTGCAGAAGGACTCCAATTGCGTCCCCGTCTCAGCCCGCCGGTCCCAGCCTTTCAAGCAAGAGATCCATGACGAAGGATGGCGGAGGCGGATTGGGAAAGCAGACGGTCGTGGCGGACGAGGACAAGATCCGGGACGCCGGGAGGACACGGGCGAAGACAAGATCTTTACTTGCCGCGGTGGTCATCGGCCGGAACGAGGGCGCCCGGCTCAAGGCCTGCCTCGCCTCGCTCCAGGGCGAGGCGGAGCGGATCGTCTATGTGGATTCCGGCTCGACCGACGGCAGCCTGGAGGCGGCCCGGGCCCTGGGGGCCGAGACGGTCGACCTGGATCTCTCCACCCCCTTCACCGCGGCGCGGGCCCGCAACGCCGGCATCCAGGCCCTCGCCGCGGGCGCGGTCCCGGACATCGTCCAGTTCGTCGACGGCGATTGCGAGATCCGTCCCGGCTGGATCGCCGCCGCGCGCGACTTCCTCGCCGCCCATCCCCGGGCGGGGGTGGTCTGCGGCCGCCGGCGGGAACGCTTTCCCGAGGCCTCGCGCTGGAACCGGCTCTGCGATGCGGAATGGGACACCCCCGTCGGCCCCGCCCTCGCCTGCGGCGGGGACGCCGCCATGCGCTGGGAGGCAGTGGCTGCGGCCGGCGGCTTCGATCCGAGTCTCATCGCCGGCGAGGAGCCCGAGCTCTGCGTCCGGTTGCGCGCCGCCGGCTGGGAAGTCTGGCGCATCGACCGTGAGATGACCCTGCACGACGCCGCCATGACCCGGTTCGCGCAATGGTGGAGCCGGTCGCGGCGGGCGGGGCACGCCTTCGCCGAGGGCGCAGCGCTGCATGGGCGTCCTCCGGAGCGGCATTGGGTGGGCGAGACCCGCCGGGCGCTGATCTGGGGCGCGGGCCTGCCCCTTGCCGCGCTGCTCGGCGCGCTCGTCACTCCTTGGGCGCTGCTGTTGCTGCTCGCCTGGCCGGCGCAGATCGTCCGGCTGGCCCTGCGGGCGGGGGGCGGGCGGGCGGCCTGGGAAAGGGCCTTCTTCCTCACCTTGGGCAAGATCCCCGAGGCGGCCGGGGCGCTCGAATATCTCGGGCGGAGGCTGGCGCGCCGGCCCGCCGGCCTGATCGAGTACAAATGAAATGGCCGTATGGTTAATCGTGATCCGATCAAAGATGATGGTTAAAGAACATCATTCCGGTGGCGAGCAAACCGGAAAGGCCGTAAAAGACCAGACGGCTGCGCAACTCTCGTCCGATCCCTGCGATCCCGGGACGAGACCGCAGCGGCGGCGGGGGGCCGCTTGGGTGGGCGCTTCTTTTTCTTGCGTGATGTCATGATCGACCGTTTTTCTCCCGCGACGCACCGCAGGGGCGATGTCGCCATCGTCGGCATGGCCGCCCATCTGCCGGGCGCGACCTCGATCGCCGAATATTGGGAGAACCTCGCGGGGGGGGTGGAATCCATCCGCCGCCTGACCGAGGCGGAGCTACTGGCGGCGGGCGAGAGTCCCGCCCGGATGCGCGCGCCGAACTATGTTCCCGCCGCCGCGCCCCTGGAGGGGTTCGAGCGGTTCGATGCGGAGTTCTTCGGCTTCTCGCCGAAGGAGGCCGCGATCATGGACCCCCAGCATCGCCAGTTCCTGGAGGTGGCCTGGGAGGCGCTGGAGGATGCGGGCCTGCCGCCCGAGCGGATCGCCGGGCCGGTCGGGGTCTACGCCGGCTGCGGCATGGGCAGCTATTTCTACTTCAACATCTGCTCGAACCCGGATCTGGTCCGGGGCACGGGCATGTTCCTGCTGCGCCACACCGGCAACGACAAGGATTTCCTCGCCACCCGGGTGAGTCACGTCTTCGACCTCCGCGGCCCGAGCGTCAACGTCCAGACCGCCTGCTCGACCTCGCTCGTCGCCGTCCACATGGCGGCGCGGGCGCTCCTCGACGGGGAGTGCGACTTGGCGCTGGCGGGCGGCGTGACGATCGAGCTGCCGCAGGGGCGCGGCTATCTCTTCGAGCAGGGCGAGATCCTCTCCCCCGACGGCCATTGCCACGCCTTCGACCACCGGGCGCAGGGCACCGTCTTCGGCTCGGGCGCGGGCTGCGTGGCGCTGAAGCGGCTTGAGGACGCGATCCGCGACGGCGACCGGATCTGGGCGGTGATCAAGGGCACGGCCGTCAACAACGACGGCGCCGCCAAGGCAGGCTATCTCGCGCCCTCCGTCGACGGCCAGGCGGCGGCGATCGCCGCGGCGCACCGGGCGGCGGGGGTCGGCGCCGAGACCATCGGCTATGTGGAATGCCACGGCACGGGGACCTATCTCGGCGATCCGATCGAGGTCGCGGCCCTGACCGAGGCCTTCGCGGCGAGCACGGACCGGACCGGCTTCTGCCGGATCGGCTCGGTCAAGACCAACATCGGCCATACCGACACCGCCGCGGGCGTCGCCAGCCTGATCAAGGCGGCCCTGGCGCTGCATCATCGCCGATTGCCGCCCTCGCTCGGCTATGAGGCGCCGAACCCCGCGATCGACTTCGAGCATTCGCCCTTCCGGGTGAACGACCGGCTGTCGGATTTCCCTGCGCTCGGCGCGCCGCGGCGGGCGGCGGTGAACAGCCTCGGCGTGGGCGGCACCAACGCCCACGCCGTGCTGGAGGAGGCGCCCGAGCGCGCGGCTTCGCAGGAGAGCGACTGGCCCTTCCAGCTCCTCGTCCTCTCCGCCCGGTCCAAGGCGGCGCTCGATGCGGCCGGCCGCAACCTCGCGGCGCATCTGCGCGCCCATCCCGAGCAGCCGCTCGCGGACGTGGCCTTCACCCTGAAGGAGGGCCGGCGCGCCTTCGAGCATCGCCGGGTGCTGGTGGCGGAGGACCACGCCCAGGCGGCGGCCCTGCTCGAGGAGGGAGACCCGCGCAAGGTCTTCACCCACCAGGCGCTGGCCGAGACGCCCGAGGTGGTCTTCATGTTCCCTGGCGGCGGCGCGCAATACGCCGGCATGGCGCGGGACCTCTACGAGACCGAGCCCGTCTTCCGGGAATGGATGGACCGCGGCCTCGACTGGCTCGCGCCCCGGCTCGACTACGACCTCAAGGCGCTCTGGCTGCCCGAGCCCGAGGCGATGGCCGCGGCGGCCGAGCGGTTGAAGAAGCCTTCGGTCCAGCTGCCGCTGATCATGATCACGGAATACGCCCTCGCCCGGCTCTGGATGAGCTGGGGGGTTCAGCCCGCGGCGCTGGTCGGCCATTCCATGGGCGAGAACGCCGCCGCCTGCCTCGCGGGCGTGATGTCCTTCGAGGACTGTCTCGGCCTGGTGCATCTGCGCGGGACGCTCTTCGACGAGATCGCGCCGGGCGGGATGCTGAGCGTGCCGCTCTCCGAGGCGGCGCTGCGCCCGCTGCTGGGCGAGGATCTCGACATGGCCTCGGTGAACGCGCCGGAGCTCTGCGTGGTCTCGGGGCCCGACGCGAGCCTCGAGGCGCTCGCCGCCCGGCTCCGCGCCCGCGAGGTCGAGCCCCAGCGCATCGCCATCGACATCGCCGCCCATTCCCGGATGCTCGCGCCGATCCTGGAGCGGTTCCGCGCCTACCTTCGCTCGATCCCGCTGTCCCCGCCCGCCCTCCCGGTGATCTCCAACCGCACCGGCCGGCCGCTGACCGCGGCCGAGGCGACCGATCCCGACTACTGGGTCGGACATCTGCGCGGCACGGTGATGTTCGCCGACTGCATCCGCCACCTGGCGGGCCCCGCCCGGGTCTTCCTGGAGGTGGGCCCCGGCCGGGCGCTGACCTCCCTCGCCCAGGCGAACGGGGTCCCCTCGAACCAAGCGCTCGCCTCGCTGCGCCATCCCGACCAGGCGGCGGCGGACGACGCGGTCTTCGTGGCGACCCTGGGCCGGCTCTGGGCGCTCGGGGTTCCCGTCGACTGGTCGCCGCTCTGGGGCGAGACGCGGCGGCTGAAGGTCGACCTGCCCACCTATCCCTTCCAGCGCCAGCCCTATTTCATCGCGCCCGGCGCAGGCGCCGCCGCCCCGGAGGCCGAGACTTGGCCCGAGCGGACCCCCGACATCGCCGGCTGGGGCTGGAAGCCGGTCTGGCGTCCGCGCGAGGCCGATTGCGAGGAGGATCTCGCCACGGCCGAGCCTCGCGCCTGGGTGGTCTTCGCCGACGAGGCGGGGCTCGCCGCCCGGGTCATCGCCCGGTTGCGGGGCGCGGGCCATCGGGTGGCGGAGGTGCGCGCCGGCGACGCCTTCGTCCGGCTTGACGCGGAGACCTACGTCATCGCCCCGGAACGGGGGCGCGAGGACTACGACCGGCTGGTCCGCGACCTGGTGGCCCAGGGATTCGCCCCGGCGCGGATCGCCCATTTCTGGCTCACGACCGAGGGGACGCGCCACCGGCCCGGATCTAGCTTCTTCCACCGCTGCCAGGAGCAGGGCTTCTACAGCCTCGTCTTCCTCGCCCAGGCCTTGGCCGAGGAGAACCTGCCCCGGCCGATCCATCTCGTCGCGGTGACGAACGGGGCGGCCCGGGTCCGGGACGAGGCGCTGTCCCATCCGGAGAAGGCGACGCTCGCCGGCCCGCTGCGGGTGATCCCGCGCGAGCTGCCGGGGGTGACCTGCGCCGCGGTGGACGTGGTCCTGCCCGAGGGCCGGGGCCGGGCCGCCGCGCTCGACCGGCTGGCCGAGGAGCTGATCGAGGATCTGCTGGCCGCGCCCGCCAGCCTCTCCGCCGCCCGCCGCGACGGCCGCCGGCACGAGCTCGCCTGGCGCAAGGCCCCCCTGCCGCCGGCGGAGACGCCGCTGCCCCAGGGGGCGGTCTGCCTGATCACCGGCGGCTTCGGCGGCGTCGGCCTGACGCTCGCCGCCCGGCTCCATGCGGAGAAGGGCGCGCGGCTCGCGCTCCTGTCGCGCCAGCCCCTGCCCCCGCGCGAGGCCTGGGCGGCCCGGCTGCGCGTCTCCGCCCCCGGCGACCGCCTCGCCGCCCGCATCCGCGCCGTGCAGACGCTGGAGGCGGCGGGGGCCGAGGTGCTGACGGTGGCGGGCGACGTCTGCAACCTCGAGGAGATGAAGGCCGCCCGCGCCGCGGTCGAGGCCCGCTTCGGCCGGGTCGACGCGCTGATCCACGCGGCCGGCGTGGTGGGCGACGCGCCCCTGCTCGCCAAGAGTCCCGCGGCGATCGAGGAGGTCTTCGCGCCGAAGATCCACGGCACGCGGGTGCTGGCCGAAGCCTTCCCCGACGGATCCCTCGGGCGGATGATCCTGTTCTCCTCCTCCTCCACCATCACCGCCCCGGCGGGCCAGGTGGATTACGTGGCGGCGAACGAATACCTCAACGCCTACGCCGCCGCGCGCGCGGGCAAGGATGCGGGCAAGGGCGGGGCGACCCGGGTCACGGCCATCGACTGGGGGATCTGGGCCGAGGTCGGCATGGCCGCCGAGGCCCTGGCCGCTCCCGCGCCCCCGCCGGTCGAGACGGTCGCCGCCGCGCCGCTGCTCCAGGCCGCGACCTTCGACGCCGCCGGCGCCCGCCTCTTCACGGCGACCTGGGACGCCCGGCTCTGGGCGATCGGCGAGCACCGCACGGCCGCGGGCGAGGCGCTCTTGCCCGGCACCGGCTATCTCGAACTGGTCGCCGAGGCGCTGAAGGCCCAGGGCGAGACCGGAGCCTTCGAGATCCGCGACCTCTATTTCCTGCGTCCCCTCGCCATCCCCGAGGGGGCCGCGCGGGACATGCGCCTGCGTCTCGCCCGCAGCGACGCGGGCTACGACTTCGCCGTGCAGAGCGCGGCGGAGGCGGGCGGCCGCGTCGGCTTCCAGCTCAACGCCGAGGGCCGGATCGGCTTCGGCCTTGCGCCCCCCCGACCCCTCGACATCGCCGCCATCGAGGCGCGCTGCCGGGACGGGCTGCGCGAGGATCCGGCCGGGCTGCGCTCCCCCCAGGAGGCGCATCTCGACTTCGGGCCGCGCTGGCGGGTGCTGCGGCGCGAGGCCTATGGCCCCGGGCCGGACGGCCGCGGCGAGGGCGTCGCCCGGCTGGCGCTGCCCGCGGCCTTCCGCGGGGATCTGGCCGCCGGCTGGCTGCTGCATCCGGCGTTGCTCGATCTCGCCACCGGCTGGGCCATGGGGCTGATCGCGGGCTACGAGCCGCGCCATCTCTGGGCGCCGGTCTCCTATGGGGCCGTGCGGGTCCACGGCCCCCTGCCCGCCGAGATCCGCAGCTGGGTGCGCAACGCCGGCGAGAACCGCGCCGACGCCCCCTTCGCCCGGTTCGACGTGACCCTGACGGATCCTTCGGGCGCGGTGCTGGTCGAGGTCGAGGGCTTCGCCATCCGCCGGCTCGACTCCGGGCTCGACCTCGCCGCCCGGCCCGACCCGCGGGAGCTCGAATTCCCGCAAGGCCCGGCGGAGGACCGCCCCCTCTCGCCCGCCGAGGCGCGGCTGCGCCACAACCTCTCCCAGGGCATCCGGGCCCAGGAGGGCGCCGAGGCCTTCGGCCGGGCGCTCGCCCTCGGCCTGCCCCAGGTGGCGGTCTCCTCCATGGACCTGCCGGCGCTGGTCGCCCAGGCCGGGACCGGCGCCGAGGAGGCGGGCGAGAACCGCAGCTTCGCCCGCCCCGACCTCGACACGGCTTACGTGGAGCCGAGGAACGACGTCGAGCGCACGCTGACAGGCTTCTGGCAGGAGCTGCTCGGGGTGGGCCAGGTGGGGGTCGAGGACAGCTTCTTCGACCTCGGCGGCCATTCCCTGATCGCGGTCCGGCTCTTCGCCATGATCCGCAAGGCCTATGGCGCCGACTTCCCCATCTCCGTGCTGTTCGAGGCCCCGACCATTGCCGCCTGCGCCGCGCTGATCGAAGCCCGGATCGGCCCGCAGGAGGACGCCGCCGGCGCGCCCGCGGCTCCGGCCGCTTCCGCCCGGCGCTTCACCCACCTGGTGCCGATGCACCAGGGCGAGGGGGGCCCGCGCACGCCCTTCTTCCTGGTGGCGGGCATGTTCGGCAATGTGCTGAACCTGCGCCATCTCGCCCAGCTGATCGGGACAGACCGGCGGTTCTACGGGCTGCAGGCCCGCGGGCTCTACGGCGACCAGGCCCCGCACCTGACGCTGGAGGAGGCCGCCGCCGACTGTCTGGCGGAGCTGCGCCAGATCCAGCCGCACGGGCCCTATCTGCTCGGCGGCTTCTCCGGCGGCGGGCTGACCGCCTGGGAGATGGCCCGCCAGCTCGAGGCGGCGGGCGAGGAGGTGGCGCTGACCATGCTGCTCGACACGCCCCTGCCCCGGCCGCCCGCGCTCAGCAAGCCCGACAAGCTGCTGATCCGGCTCGCCGAGATCCGCGACCAGGGCCCCGCCTTCGTCGCCGACTGGATCCGGGCCAAGCGCGCCTATCGCGACGCCCTGCGCGCCCGGTCCGAGGCGCCGGCGGAGTCCGCGCACGAGTTCCACAACCGCGCCATCGAGGACGCCTTCCGCCATGCGATCGGCGTCTACGAGCTCCAGCCCCGCACGGGGCGGACGATCCTGTTCCGCCCGCCCCTCGACCGCCGCTTCCCGGTGACGGGCGGCCGCTTCGTCAGCGCGGCGCGGGAATATGTCTATCCCGACAACCTCTGGACCCCCTTCGCGCCGGGGCTCAAAGTGGTCGAGACGCCCGGAGATCACGACAGCATGGTGCTGGAGCCCAATGTCCGGGCGCTGGCCGCGCACATCCGCGCGGCGATCCGCGAGGCCGAGGCGGTCCCCGCCCCCGGCTTCCGCACGGCGGCGGAATAGCCCATGACCGAGCCTGATCCCCGGTCCGCCGCGCCTTCCTCCGTCTCCGGCGCGGGCGCGTCCTCCTCCGCCTCCGAAAAGGGGGCTTTTCCCGGCCTCCCTGCGGAGGCGACATCCCCCCGTGCCCCTTCCGGGGCGACCGTCCTGACCGTCATCCTGAACTGGCGCTCGGCGGAGATGACGCTCGACGCCACCGCCGCCGCCTTGCGGGCCATGGAGGGGATCGCGGGGGCGATCACCATCGTCGACAACGATTCCGGCGACGGCTCCGAGGAGCGGCTGCGCGCCGAGGTCGCCGCCCGCGGCTGGGACCGGGTGCGGGTGATCCAGTCGGGCTGGAACGGCGGCTACGGCGCGGGCAACAACGTCGGCATCCGCGCGGGCCTGCCGGACGGGTCGGCGCCGGACTACGTCTATACTCTGAACTCCGACGCCTTTCCGGCGGCGGACGCCGTCCGGCTGCTGCGCGACCACCTGGAGGCGCACCCGGAGGTCGGCTTCGCCGGCAGCTACATCCACGGCACGGACGGGGGGCCCCACACCACCTGTTTTCGCTTTCCCTCGGTCTGGTCCGAGCTCGAGGGCGCGGCGCGGACCGGGCCGATCTCCAGGGTCCTGCGCCGCCACGTGGTCCCCCTGGAGATCCCGGGCGAGGGCGTGATGCGGGTGGACTGGCTCGCCGGGGCGAGCCTGATGATGCGGCGTTCCGTCCTCGACCGGATCGGCCTCTTCGACGAGGGCTTCTTCCTCTATTTCGAGGAGACCGACCTGCTGCGCCGGGGGGCGCTGGCGGGGGCGCCCACCGACTACGTCCGGGCGAGCGAGGTGGCCCATGTCGGCTCCGCCTCCACCGGCATGAAGGACTGGACGCGCATCCCCGGCTTCTGGCTCGACAGCCGCTGGCGCTATTTCGCCAAGAACCACGGCCGGGCCGGCGCGCTGGCCGCCACCCTGGCCCAGGTCGCGGGCGGGACGATCTGGCGGCTGCGCCGGGCGGTCTCGGGCGGCGAGCTCTGCGATCCGGACCGGTTCCTGCGCGACCTGATCGCCCATGACGCCCGCGCCTTCGCGCGGGGCCTCGACGTGAATGTTGGACCCGGGGGCAGGCCTGAGGGCCCGCGCCCCGCGGCGGCGGAGTGACCGAGTGATGACCGAGAAGACCGCGCTTTTCATCGGCGACGAATCCCTGCTCGCGCAATGCGCCGGGCACTGGCTGGCCCAGGGCCAGGCGATCGCCGCCGTCGCCACCCGTTCGCCGGAGGTCCGCGCCTGGGCCGAGGCCCGAGGGATCCCCGTCATGGACAAGGCCCCCGGCTGGGCCGGGCGGCTCGCCGGCCATCCCCATGACTGGCTCTTCAGCGTCGCGAACCTCGACATGCTGCCTGCGGCGGCGCTCGGCCTCGCGCGCGAGGGGACGGCGAACTTTCACGACGGGCCCCTGCCCCGCCGGGCGGGGCTGAACGCGCCGCTCTGGGCGCTGATCGAGGGCGACCCCGAGCATGGGGTGACCTGGCACCGGATCACCCCGGGGGTGGATGCGGGCGAGGTCTACGCCCGGCGCCTCTTCCCGGTGGCCGAGGGCGAGACCGCCCTGACGCTGAACGCCAAGTGCTTCGAGGCGGGGATCGACAGCTTCGCCGAGCTGACCGCCGGCATCCTCGAAGGCGACCTCGCCGGCGCGGCGCAGGATCTGGCGGGGCGCCGCGTCCATGCCCGGGCCGACCGGCCGCGGGCGGACGCCCGGCTCGACTTCGGCCGGCCGGCGGCCGAGGTCCTGCGGCTCGTGCGCGCCCTTGACCATGGCGGCTACGCCAATCCGCTGGCGGTCCCCAAGGCGGCGATCGGCGGCCGGGTCTACGCCGTCGGCGCCGCGTCGCAGGCCGAAGGAGCCGGCGCGCCCGGGACGGTGCTCGGCGCCGAGCCCGGGGCGCTGACGGTCGCCTGCGGGACAGGGGCTGTGACGCTCCACGGGCTGCGCGACCTGGAGACCGGGGCCGAGACCTGCCCGACCCGCATCGCCCGGGCCGGCGACGTCCTCCCCCCCCTGACCGAGGGCGAGGCCGAGGAGATCGACGCCGCGCTCGCCTCCGTGACCCCGGGCGAGGAGGGGTGGCGGGCCGCCCTGCGCGATCTCGTCCCCGCCGCCCTGCCCTTCGCCGTGCCTGCCGCCCGGGCCGGCAAGGCCGACCCCCGGCGCATCGCCCTGCCGGGGGGGGATCCCCAGGCGCTCCTCGCCGCCTTCGCCCTGATCGCCGCCGGGCTCGACGGGCGCGGCCGGCTCGACCTCGCGGTCAGCGACGCAGGCAGGCCCCGCGCCCCGGGCTACCTGTCGGACTGGGTCCCGCTGCGCGTCGCCGCCGATCCGACGACCCCGGTCGCGGACTTCGCCGCTGGCCTCAAGGAGGGCCTCGCCCGGGCGCGCCGCCGCCCGGCCTATCCCGCCGACCTCCCCCTGCGCGATCCCGGCATCGGCTGGGCCCGGCCCGAGATCGCCGTCGGCCTCGGCGCCGAGGCGCCGGGCGCGGCCCTGTCGCTGACGCTGGCCGAGGGCGCGCCCGCCCTCGCCTATGACGCCGCCCGGGTCGCGCCCGAGATGGCGGCGCTCCTCGCCGCCCGGCTCGACTTCCTGGCCGCGGCCATCGCCGCCGGCGCGGCCGCGACGCTCGCCGACCTGCCCGTTCTGCCGCCCGCCGAGCGCGAGCTCGTGCTCCACGGCTGGAACCGCACGGCGACGGACTACGACCGCGGCCTCACCGTGCACGCCGCCATCGCCGCCCAGGCCGCCCGCACCCCGAACGCCGTGGCGCTGGTCCACGAGGCGACCGAGCTCACCTATGCCGAGATGGAGGCGCAGGCGAACCGCGCCGCCCATGTACTGAAGGCGATGGGGGTCGGTCCCGGGGTGACGGTCGGCCTCTCGGCCCGGCGCTCGCCCCTGCTGGTGATCGGCGCGCTCGCCATCTGGAAGGCGGGCGGGGCCTATGTGCCCCTCGACCCGGCCTATCCGGCGGATCGCGTCGCGCTCTACGTCGAGGACAGCGGCGCGCCGGTCATCGTCACCGAGGCCGCGCTCGTGGGCGACCTGCCGCCGCACCAGGCCCAGGTGCTGGTCCTCGACGCGGATCCCCGCATCCCGGAGGCGCCCGCGACCGCGCCTGAAGGCGGCGCGGGGCCGCAGGATCTGGCCTATCTCATCTACACCTCGGGCTCGACCGGCCGGCCCAAGGGGGTGATGATCGAGCATCGCAACGTCATCAACTTCTTCGCCGGCATGGACGACCGCGTCCCGGCGGAGCCCGCGGGAACCTGGCTCGCCGTCACCTCGCTCAGCTTCGACATCTCGGTGCTGGAGCTGTTCTGGACGCTCGCCCGCGGCTTCCGCGTGGTGGTGATGGGCGACGCGGACCGAGCGCTGGTCTCGGGGGGGCGGATCAGCTCGGCCCGGCCGATGGAGTTCAGCCTCTTCTACTGGGGCAACGACGACGGCGCCGGCCCGAAGAAATACGAGCTGCTGCTCGAAGGCGCGAAATTCGCCGACGCGAACGGCTTTGTGGCGGTCTGGACGCCGGAGCGGCATTTCCACGCCTTCGGCGGCCCCTATCCGAACCCGGCGGTGACCGGCGCCGCGGTCGCGGCAGTGACGCGTGACCTCTCCGTCCGCGCCGGCTCCTGCGTCGCGCCGCTGCACCATCCGGCGCGCATCGCCGAGGACTGGGCGGTGATCGACAACCTCACCAACGGCCGCGCCGCGCTCGCCATCGCCTCGGGCTGGCAGCCCGACGACTTCGTGCTGCGCCCCGAGAACACGCCCCCCGCCAACCGCCAGGCCATGCTCGACTCGATCGACCAGGTGCGCCGGCTGTGGCGCGGCGAGGCGGTGGAGTTCCCGACCGCCAGCGGAAAACCCTTCGCGGTGACGACCCAGCCGCGCCCCGTCTCGAAGGAGCTGCCGATCTGGGTGACCACCGCCGGCAATCCCCAGACCTGGCGCGAGGCGGGGGCGCTGGGGGCGAACGTGCTGACCCACCTGCTCGGCCAGTCGATCGACGAGGTGGCGGAGAAGATCGTGATCTATCACGACGCGCTCCGCGCCGCCGGCCATGATCCGGCGGACCACAAGGTCACGCTGATGCTGCACAGCTATCTGGCGGCGGATCGCGAGACCGCGCGCGAGACGGCGCGGGGTCCGATGAAGGACTACCTGCGCGCCGCCGCCGCGCTGATCAAGCAATACGCCTGGGCCTTCCCCGCCTTCAAGAAGCCCGCCGGGGTGACGAACCCGATGGAGATCGACCTGCGCAGCCTGTCGGAGGAGGAGATGGAGGGCATCCTCGACTTCGCCTTCCAGCGCTACTTCGAGGACTCGGGGCTCTTCGGCACGGTGGAGGACGCCCTCGACCGGGTGGAGCAGCTCAAGCGCATCGGCGTCGACGAGATCGCCTGCCTGATCGACTACGGCATCCCGTCGTCGGTGGTGATGGAGGGGCTGAAGCCGCTGGCCGAGGTTCTGGCCCGGGCGAACGCCGGCGAGGGTCCGGCGGCGGAGGATTTCTCCATCGCCGCCCAGCTGGTGCGCCACCAGGTCACCCATCTGCAATGCACCCCCTCCATGGCCCGGATGATCGCCGGCAACGAGGACAGCCGGGCGGCGCTGGCCGGCGTCCGGCGGCTGCTGATCGGCGGCGAGGCCCTGCCGGGGGCGCTGGTCGCCGACCTCGCCCGGGCCACCCCGGCCACGGTCGAGAACATGTACGGGCCGACCGAGACGACGATCTGGTCCTCCACCGCCCGCGCCTCCGCCGAGGAGGCGGTGGTGGGGATCGGGACGCCGATCGCCAACACCCAGCTCTACGTGCTCGACGAGGCCCGGGCCCCCGCGCCGGTCGGCGTGGCGGGCGAGCTCTGGATCGGCGGCGAGGGGGTGGCGCGGGGCTACTGGCGGCGCGAGGATCTGACCGCCGAACGGTTCGTGGCCAATCCCTTCGCAGATGGCCGCATGTACCGCACCGGCGACTTGGTGCGGCGGCGGGCGGATGGGGGGATCGACTTCCTCGGCCGGGCCGACCACCAGGTGAAGATCCGCGGCCACCGCATCGAGCTCGGCGAGATCGAGGCGGCGGTCGAGGCCTTCCCCGGCGTCCGCCAGGCGGTGGCGACCGCCCACGAGGCGGGTCCGGGGGATGTCCGGCTGGCGGCTTACGTCACCGGCGGGACCTGGCTGGCGGCGGAGGCGCTCAGGGCGCATCTGGCGGCGCGGCTGCCGGAGCACATGGTCCCGGCGCATCTGATCCAGCTCGAGGCGATGCCGCTCACTCCGAACGGCAAGGTGGACCGCAAGGCCCTGCCGGCGCCGGGGGCGGCGGCCCCCGCCCCGGCCGAGGCCTATGCGGCGCCCGAGGGCGACGTGGCGGCGAAGATCGCGGCGGTCTGGGCGCGGGTGCTGAACCTGCCGCAGATCGGGGCGCGGGACAATTTCTTCGCCCTCGGCGGCCATTCGCTGCTGGCGGTCCAGGCGCATCGCGAGATCCGCGCGGCGCTGGGGACGACGAAGCTCTCGATCACCGACATCTTCCGCTTCCCGACCCTCGACGCGCTGGCCCGGCATCTCGACGGCGGCGCGGCGGCGGCTCCCGCCCCGACGGCGGAGCCGGTCGCCGCGGCCGCCCAGGCCGAGACCATGTCCAAGCGCCGGGCGCTGCGCGCGGGGCGCGGGGCCTGAGCGGGCCCCGTCCCTTCCGCTCCGGTCGCCCCGCCGGACGCACGCGTGGGCCGGAGGCCGCGGCCGCATCCCGGCCTGCCGGATGGCCGGCATGACCGCCCGGACGGAGGCCGCCGCCGCGCTCGCCCGCCGCCTTCGGCCCCGGGGTCGCGGCCGGCGCCTGCGCCATCGGCGCAGCCTCCGATCCCTGGCCCGAGGAGGCGGCGGCGATGACCTGCGCTCTGCCCTCCCGCCGGGCGGAATTCGCCGCCGGCCGGGCGGCCGCCCGCAGGGCCCTAGCGGCGCTCGGTCTCTCCCCGGCGGCCATTCCCATGGCGCCCGACCGGTCACCGGTCTGGCCCCCGGACGTGGCAGGCTCGATCCCGCATGCGGACGGGATTGCGCTCGCGGTCGTCGCGCGGACCGCGGCCCATGCGGCGCTCGGCCTCGACGTCGAGCCCGACGACGCCCTGCCCGCGGATGCCACCGAGGAAATCCTGCTCTCCGAAGAGCGCGACCGCTGCGCCGCCGCCCCCGACCCGGACCGGACGGCTAGTCTTCGCGGCCAAGGAGGCGGCCTACAAGGCGCAGCGCCCGCTCTCGGGGCGGCTCATCGGTTTCGCCGGGCTTGACGGTGCGCCTGGGACCGGCGGGCGCGCTCGCGGCCGCGTTCGCCGAAGGCGCCACCCCCTTCGCCCCGGCGACCGGCTGCGGGCCGCTTCATCCGAGAAACGGGCTGGTCCTGGTGGGTTTCAGCCTTGCCGCCTGACGAAGGATCCGAGATGCTTCCGGAGAACCTCACTGCGATGCGCGAAGACCTTCACGTCCTCAAACTGGGTTCCGTCCGCCGCCGCCTGATCGATCAAATCGGCGAGCCTGCGTCGGTCGGCGTCCAGCCCTGCTACGGCCTGGACCAAGGCGCTGACGTCGTTCAGCGGCGTCAGGAGCCCGCCGCGATGCCCGGCGATCAGATCCCGGGGAAAGATGCTGTCATAGCCCACCAGAGGCGTCCCCGAGGCCAGGGCCTCGATCAGCACCCGCGGCGATTCTGGGGTCTTGTGGCAGAAGAGGATCATATGCGCCGCCCGCAGCCCGGCCAGCAGTTCGCCCCGCTCACGCACGAAACCCGGCAGGCGCAGCCGTTCGCCGAGTTCCGCCGCCGCAGCCCGCTCGCGCATCGCTGGCAGATCGGGGCCGTCGCCGAGCCATTCGGCGCGGAAATCGACCCCCCGCGCCGCCAACCGTTCGAGGACCTCGAGCCAGTCGAAAGACCCCTTCATAGGATCGGCCCGGCCGGCGTAGACCAGTCGCAGCGGTCCCGCCTGCGCGCCCGCCCGCTTGGCGGCGAGGGTCGCGGCGTCGATATGGTCCTCATGGGTGATGTGGATGTCGTGCACCAGCTCGGCCGCCTGGGCGAAGGGCGCATAGGTCTCGAAGGTCTCGCGCCCGTGGAACAGCCCGACATTCGCCCGGCCGATCAGATGGCGCTCCAGCCAGGCCATGGGCCGATGCGTGAGCCGCATCCGAAGCCGCGCGCGCCAGGTGGGCGCCGTGGCCGCCCCGTGGCGGACCACCTCGGATTCCACCCGGTCGGTCCAGACCGCATGGGCCTTGCCCATCCGCCGCGCCTCGATGGCGCCGACGGAGCCCCAGTCGCCGAAGAGCCCGCCGATGGCGAAGCTGGCGTAATCCGCCCGGGCGATGGCGGCGCGCAGCTTGGCCCGCGTCGCAGGCAGCGCGCGGAAGAACTGGTCGGGGCGCCAGGCGACCGGCAATTCGACGAATTCGATGCGCGCCAGCGCCGGGCCGATGGCCTCGACCGGGATCCAGGCGGGGGGCGGGGGGCCGGGCTCGACCGGGATCGCCACGATCAGCCGATCGAAATGCTCGGCCCAGAGCCGCAGCGCGTTGCAGGCCTGGTTCTCGAGCAGGAAGCCCCCCTCCGGCCCGCGGTGCAGCGGGACGCTCACGCTGAGCAGCAGGGTGTCCCCGGACGGAAGATCCTTCATCGCAGCGGCTCGCGGTTTTGGGCGGTCGGGATCATGACGGCCTTAAATCCCTCCTGCGGCTGCGTAAATATCGCATGAAAATGGCATGACCGGGAAACCTTCATGAACGTGAGAACCATGCGGAGACGGATGCTCTGGGGCGCGGGCGCGGGCTTGTTCGCGGTCGGGGCGGCGGCGTTCGGCTGGCGCTGGCGGCGCAAGGGGCCGCCGCTGCCCGCGCCGGTCGCGCCGCTCGGGGCGGAGGCCTTCGCCGCCCTCTACGCCCGGCCCCTGCCGCCGCCCCAGGGTCCGATGCGGGTCTTTCACCTCGGGCACAGCCTGGTGGGGCGCGACATGCCGGCGATGCTGGCGCGGATGGCGGGGCCCGGCCACGGCTACGAGAGCCAGCTCGGCTGGGGCACGGCCCTGCGCAACCACTGGGAGCCGCGGGTGGAGATCGCCGGCTTCGAGACCGAGAACGCCCATCCCCGCTTCCGTCCCGCCAAGGAGGCCTTGGCGAGCGGCGACTACGACGCGGTGGTCCTGACGGAATCGGTGGAGATTCGCGACGCGATCCGCTGGGGGGCGAGCCCCGCCTATCTCGCCCGCTGGGCCGAGGCGGCCCGGGCGGGGCGGCCGGACGTGCGGGTCTATCTCTACGAGACCTGGCACCAGCTCGACGACCCCGAGGGGTTCCTCGAACGCATCGACGCCGACCTGCCCCGCTACTGGGAGGGCGAACTGCTGCGCGGCGCGGCGGCCCGGCCGGGGGGGGCGCCGATCTACCTGATCCCCGCGGGCCAGGTCCTGGCGCGCGCGATCCGGGCGGCGGAGGCGGGCGAGCTTCCGGGGGTGGCGCGGCGGGAGGATTTCTTCTTCAAGACCCCGGACGGGACGCAGGATCCGATCCACATGAGCGATCTCGGGGCCTGGCTGGTCGCGACCGTCCATTACGCCGTCCTCTATCAGCGGAGCCCCGAGGGCCTGCCGGCCGAATTCCTGCACGCCGACGGCTCGCCCGCCGCCGCGCCCCCGCCGCCCGAGACGGTGCTGGCGCTCCAGCGCCTGGTCTGGGAGACCGTGGCCGCCGACCCGCGCACCGGCGTCGCCCGGGGCGCCGGCGCCGCCTCCGAGTGACCGGGCGCGGATTGGCCAGACGTGAATTGGCCGGGCGCGCGGGCGGCGGCCCCGCGGCGGAGCCGGCTCAAGCCGGCGCCGGCAGGGCGGCGTTGAACGCTCCGCCGAAAGCGGCCGCCTCATGGACGGCCGCGGTCCGCGGGTCGAGCCGGCCGCTCCAGAGCAGCATCCAGTCGCGGAACAGCATCTCCGCGCGGTTGGTGATCGCGTCGTAGCGGGTGCTGTGCTCGCGCTGGGAAAAGGTCTGGCCCTTGATCCAGAAGAAATCCGTACCGGCATAGTCGACGAAGCAGAAATGATCGCGATAGGCCGCCCAGCTGTCGGCGAGGCTCCAGTCCAGCGGCCGGCCGAGCCGCGCGAGGAACCGGCTGGCGAAATAGCATTCCGCCGCGGCGCGGCGGCAGAGCTCGCCCATGGGAATGGCGCGGAACGCCTCGCCCGCGTCGCGCGGCCAGCCCTCGGGCCAGTCCTCCAGCCGCAGGGGCGGGGTCCAGTAGGCGAGCATGTCCTCGGCCGCGCCGAAGACCGTCTGGTCGGTCACGTGATAGGGGGCGTATTTCATCGACCCCTGGCCGACGCCGATGATCCGCGCCCGCTGGCCGGTCCCTTCCGCCGCCGGAAAGGCCGTCGCCATGGCGTGCAGGAAGGCGAGGGCGTCGGGGGCGTAGAGCCGCTGGTCGACCCGGGTCTTCAGCACCCATTCCGCGCCGCCCTCGACCGCGCGGCGCACCGCCGCCGCGGCGCTGACGATCTGCATGTTGACGTTGAACATGCCGGGAAAGTCCGGCTTGTCGTTCAGCACCACCTCGACCCCCAGCCGCGCGATGGGATCGAGCAGCGCGGGGGAGGTGTCCTTCCAGGTGGAGAGGATCAGCCGCACGCCGGGCATGGTCCGGGCGTAGAGCGCCAGGGTCTGGCGGGTGGAGCCGTCCTCCATCACCGGCCCCTGCATGGCGACCGCCATGGGCGGCAGGGCGAGGGCGGGCTCGGACCAGGTCCCCACCTGCGCCGCCAGCCGGGGGCGGTGGTGGAGGGTGGCGTAGTCGGGACCCTCGGCGTTCTGGCGCGCGATCGACCAGCGCTGCAGCCGGCCGGCGATCCGGTCGAGGAGGCTGCGGCCCCCGGTCACGCCGCCGCCCCGCGCATCCGCGCCACGGCGCGGCGCGCGGTCTCGGTGGCGAGGAAGGCGTCGAGATCGGCCGGGACGCCGATCCCGTGCATCCCCGCGCCGATGTCATGGCAGCGGATCTCGGCCCCCTCGCGGATCAGCTCGTCATAGGCGGGGGCGACGTAGAACTCGCCGTTCACCCGCCGCCCGTCCGCGATCATCGCCTCGGCCGCGCGCACGAAATCCGCGCCCCGGGCGAAGTTGTAGACGCCGACGGTGGCCTCGTTCGAGACCACGACCTTCTCCACCACCTCGACCACCCGGCCCGAGTCGTCGCGCCGCACGAAGGACCATTTGGGATCGTCCGCCCACATGGTCATGATCAGCCCGTCCGCCTGGGGTCCTTCCGGGGGGCCCATGGCGTCGAGATAGGCCTCGATGTCGGCATCGACGTACTGGTCGCAATTGGCGATCATCAGCGGGTCGGCGTTGTCGATCCCGGCCCGGGCGAGCAGCACGGTGCAGGCCGCGCCCTCGGTCACCTCCTCGACCAGGGTCAGGGTCGAGCCCGGGGCCCAGGCCGCGAGCCTTTCCGCCAAGCCGAAGCCCTCCACATGCTCGCGCCGGGCGAGGAAGTGGAAGCGGTGCGGCCGCCGGGGGGTCAGGTTCGCGATGACGAGCTCGATCATCGGCACGCCCAGCACCGGGATCAGCGGCTTCGGCAGGTCGTAGCCCGCATCGGCGAAGCGCGAGCCGCGGCCCGCCATGGGCAGGACGATGTTCAGCATTCGTACTTGTCCCCCGCCACGCTCGGCGTCTTGACCACCACGGTGACCACGTCGGTCAGGGCCTCGAAATCGGTCGCCTCGCCGGGCTCGATCACCACGATAGTCCCGGCCTCGTGGATCCGGTCCCCCATCCGCGCCCGGCCCGACAGGATCAGCGTCGCCTCGGTCGCCACGTCATGGCGGTGGCGGGCCTCATGGGCGCCGGCGGGATAGGTCTTGACCGCCACCTCGGCGTCCTTGCTGCGCAGGGCGACGGGGGCGAAATCGCCGACGAACCAGCCCTTGGTCATGTCCTCGAGGCGATGGAGCTTCATCCCTCAGGCCCTCACCGCCAGCGCCTTCTCGTAATCCTCCACCGCCTGGGGAGAGGCGAGCGAGACATACTGGCCGCGCTCGATCCGCTCCACGCCGATGCGGCGCTGCGCGAGGATCAGCTCGTTGAAGGTCGGGCAGACGAAGAAGCCGCCGTTCACGCTCGCCCCCTTGGAGATCATCTCCTTGGCCGCCTCGACGAAGAAGCGGCCCCGGCGGTACCAGTAGACCCCGGCGGTGGCGTTGCGGCTGATCGGCCGCTTCTCCGCCGCCTCGACCACCAGGCCCTCGGCGTCGGTCTTGACGAAGGACCAGCGCGGATGGACGGAATCGAAGACCACCGTGCCCGCGTCGAGCCCCCGGCCCCGCAGCCGGCCGATCGCCCCGGCCACGTCGAAGTCGAGCACCTGGTCGGCGTTGGCGATCAGCAGCTCCTCCTCCGGGCCGATCTCCTCGACGGCGAGCAGCGCGGTGCAGGCGGCGCCCGCCGTCTCGCCTTCGGCCCGGATCACCTTGGCGCCGGGACGGAGCAGGCGCAGCACCTCGCCGAGATGGAAGCGCAGGTCGTCCTCCTTGCGGATGACGAAGACGAATTCCGCCCCGGGGATGGCGCTGAGCGGCGCGAAGGCGTGCTCGACCAGCGCCCGGCCGGCGATCTCGATTAGCGGCTTGGCGAAGAGGAACCCCGCCTTGCGGAAGGACTCGTCGCCGCCGGCCATGGGCAGGACCACCTTCATGCTCATGCGGGAACCCTTTCGGCTGCGCGGATCGCGTCGAGGATCCGGTCGAGCTGGACGTCGAGGACGCTCTGGACCACCAGCAGCGGACAGCCCGCCGCCTCGGCCGCCTTGATGCCGTTCTGGTTGTCCTCCACCACCAGGCAGGCCTCGGGCCGGACCCCGAGCTGGGCGGCGGCCTTGAGGTAGATGTCCGGATGGGGCTTCGCCCGCTCCACGTCCTCGTTCGACACCATCACGTCGAGCCAGGCGTCGAGATTGCTCTTGCGCATCATCAGCTCCACCGTCGAGCGGATGGAGTTCGACCCGAGGCCGAGCTTGTATCCCATCGCCTTGAGGTTGGAGAGCGCGTATTCGTGCACGAAGACCGGGCGGCAGTTCAGATGTACCTGGTCGATGGTGTACTGCTGCTTGAGGTCGTTGAGAAAGCCGTGCAGGCCGCGGGGCAGGCCGCGCTCCAGCGTCAGCATCTCGAGCTTGCGCCGGGTCGGCAGGCCGTCGAAGGTCGAAAGATGATCGGCCCGCGAAATCGCATAGCCGAAATATCCCAGCGCCTGGTTCAGCGCATGGTAATGCCAGTCCTTGGCGTCGATCAGGACGCCGTCCATGTCGAATACGACCGCTTCGATCCTCATGGCTTTACGGCGCCTCCCAAATACTCTTGGCCAAAGAACCTGCGCGCATCCGTCGGATGATCCGTGCAGAGCATCAGACCCGCCGCCGCGTCAAGCCCCGCCGCGGCGAGCTTGTCCCAGACTGGTAAATGCGGCCGGCCGTGCAGGTCGGGCGAGACCAGGCAGACCCGCCGCCCGGCGTCGAGATGGCGCAGGATCGTCGCCGCCTCCCACCAGTCCGAGCCGAAGCCGTCGAGCCAGACCCCGGCCGCCCGGTCGAGCAGCACGGGCTCGGGCTCCACGTCGCTCTCGCGCACGAAGACCGGGACGGGGGTCTTCAGCCACTGGATCGTGTCCGGGACCGACATGTCGAAGACGAAGGCGTCCCGCACCGCGAACCGCTCCAGAAGCGCGCAGGTCATCGCCTGCAGCCCGTCCGCCTTGATGTTGAGGGCGAGCGGCAGGCCGGACCCCAGCCGGGCGTGCAGCGCAAAGAGCTCCTCCGCCGGCAGGGCGCCGGGCGGGGGCGGGTCATGGGCGACGACGAGGGCGCCGGCGCAGTCGCGCAGGTCGGTCTCGGTCCCGAAGCCCCCCTCGAAGGAGCGGGCGAGCGCGACGGGGGCGTTGCGCTCCTCCCGGACCAGCCAGTGGCCCCGATGGCTCAGGATCTCCATTCCGCCGTCCTCCCCGCGGTCATCGCTCTCATAGGCCCCCGAAGATGAAGAGGAGGCAAACGCCGATCCCGAAGATCGCCGCGGTCCAGAGGCTTTCGCGCCGGATCCCCTCGGGCCCCAGCACGTCGCGGGCCCGCCAGATCAGATAGGGCGCGCCGAAGGCCTGGGTCAGCGCCGAGCCCGCCACCGCGCCGGCGATGCCGAAGAAGAGGTCGCCCGTCGGCAAGGCGATGAAGATCGCCAGCGCCCGGATGGCGGTGACATGCAGCAGCGACTGGCTGTCGCCGCGGCTGAGCAGCAGCCCGTTCAGCGGCACGAAGCGCCGGGCGAGGATCATGACCGACAGGAGCGGGATGAAGCCCGCGGCGGCGGCGTATTCCGCCGGATAGAGCAGGTGGATCAGCAGCGGCCCCCCCGCCAAGCAGGCGACGAAGGATCCGGCGCAGATCCCGTCGATGGCGCGGGAGAACCGGCGGTAGAGCGCCCGGATCTCCTCGGGCCGCTCGCGGGTCGCCTCGGACAGGGTGGCGAGCCCGACCTGGCCCGCGAGCTTTTCCACGATGGTGACGAAGAGCAGCGCCCAGGTCGCCGCGATCACGTAGAAGCCGAAGTCGCGGATGCCGAGCAGCCCGCCCAGGATCAGCCGGTCGGCGTTGTTGGCGAAGAACCCCAGCGCCGAGGCACCGAGGATGTTCTTGCCGAAGCGCCACAATTCCTCGGCGATCCCCCGATCCCAGGAGATCGCCATGCGGGGGCCGTCGAAGACCAGATGGGTGAGGGCGGTGGTGAGCGCCCCGCCGAGGAGCCCGCCCCAGAGCAGCGCCCAGACCGAGGGATGGATCCAGGCGAAGCCGACCATCACGATCAGCCCCGCCGCCTGGCCGGCGAGGTTCACCAAGGCGAGCCGGCCGAGCTGCAGCCGCCGGTCGGCGAGGCTGGCGTTGGTCGACTCGAGCCCCTTCAGCACCAGCCCGAGGGAGGAGACGGCGACGAGCGCCGGCAGGACCGGATCGGCGTAGACGCTGTCGGGGGGGGCGAAATGCGGCGCGAGGACCGCAAGCAGCCCCGCCGCCGCGACGACCAGCGCCGCGATCCCGAGGCTGCGCAGCGCCTGCACGGTCCAGGCCACCCGCAGGAAGCGCGGCTCGTCCCCGCGCGGCGAGCGCACCACGCTCTGGGTGATGCCGAGATCGGTGAACATGACGAGGGCGATCTGGACCACCGCCACCATGGCCATGAGCCCGAAGGCCTCGGGGACCAGCAGCCGGGTCATGACGAGATTGCCGGCGAGGCGCAGCAGGTTGCCGATCCCGATCTCCGCCACGCTCCAGATCCCGGCCCGAGCCGCCCGGGCGCCGAGGCCCCCGCGGCCCGGCATGCGCGCGCGCGCGCGTCCCAGAAGGCTCATCACCGCTCCTCCCACCATCGCTCACCTCCACCCAGAACAGACCGCGGCCCGAGCGCCGCCGGAACCGTATGGGCGTGATACGAAATATTCTTCATTATTCCGCTGCGTAAAAAACTGGAATAATCCAAAAATATCTGGAAATTGGCGGCGCGCTCTTTCAAAATAGCGATTGAATGTGTTAAAAAATATAAATTAAATATCATTTTTTATTATTTTATTATTAGAATGATTTTTAGTAAATTTCATGTTTGGACGTTTCATATAAAACCATAAATCATATTATATGAAAGTCGTGAAGTATATCGCCTCTGGCGCAGGAGCAACCTCCGACAGCGTCTCTCTCACCAATGGATATCCTCCTCTCTGGATGCTGCTTTGCGTTCTGCTCGCCTTCGTTTTCTCGGGGGACATGCTCGTCCATGCCCCCCTGACCGTGACCCTCTTGCTGCACGTGGCGCAAGGGATGATGCTCGCGCGGATTCTCGGGCGATTCCTGCGGCCTTGGCTCACCCTCGCCCTCGTCGCACTCTATCTGCTGAACTGGCGCACCCTCAGCGTCAACCTCTGCAGCCTCGAGACCTCGCTCGCGACCTTTGCCGCCTTGACGGTGATGGACGAGATGACGACCGGACCCGTGGGCGCGCCCCGCGCCGTCACGGACCTCGGGCTGCGCGTCGGCTTCGCCGTGCTCTCCCGCTTCGACCTGCTGCTCGTCGGCTACGCCTTGGTCTGGGTAGAACTCGACCGTCGCCCCAGAGCCGCCGCGCCCTTCTTTCGGCGCGTGGGTCTCGCGGCGATCGCGGGCCTCATCGTCATGCTGCTGCTCCTGCCGTGGTTTGCCTTCAATTGGCAGGTCTCCGAGATGCTGCTGCCCAACAGCCGCCACGCGGTGCGGCTGCTGACCGGGCTTACCTATGACACGCGCGACCCGGCCAAGATGCTCGATGTCTTCGAGCGGCAGATCTGGTCCTTCATCTGGTAGTCGTCCGACATCGGCAACCTGTTCGGGCTCTTCCCCGGCCTCGCCCCCGGCGGCAAGGGCATGCTCCCCGCGGCCCGAGCGGTAGGGGACCTTGTGGCCGGCGTCCCGGCGACCCTCCTCGTCTTCCGCGCCCGGCCCCCGGCGCGCATCGGCCTTGCGGGCATGGGCTATGTTGCGATCCATGCGGGCTATTACCTAGTCTTTCACCGGATCGAGTTGCGCTACATCCTACCGGCGCTCGCCCTCTTTTTCATCCCGCTCGGGATCGCGCTGGAGTTGGTCTTGCAGCGGGCGGCGAGCCTGCGGGCCGAGCGGGTCTGCAGCCCGGCCCTGGCGCTGGCCTTCCCCTGCGCCAACGCGACCGCGACCGGCTTCGGCGTCTTCCGGCACGGCTATGCCTCGAACCGGGCCCATATGCCCCACTACATCGAAGCGGCGCTCTAGGGTCCAAACCCAATCACCATTTTGAGATTGTTTTGTAATGTGGTTCTCTGTCGTGGAATGGAGGTCACGATGGCGAACGGGTTCTGGCTGAGCGATGCGCAATGGGCGATGATCGAACCGCATCTGCCGAAGAACCAGCCCGGCGCGCGGCGGGTCGATGATCGCCGCCTGATCAGCGGCATCGTCCATGTCTTGCGGTCTGGCTGCCGCTAGCGCGATTGCCCGGCCGAATACGGCCCGGTGACGACGGTCTACAATCGCTGGAACTGATGGTCGCGCCGACGCGTCTGGCAGCGCCTGTTCGAGACGTTGCGCCAGGTTTCGCCCGAGGATGACTTTCAGGCGCTCGAGTCCACCACCGCCAAAGCGCATCGCCCGGCGGCCGGCGGAAAAGGGGGCGGAAGAACAGGGGATCGTTCGCTCGCGCGGCGGCCGCACGACCAAGATCCACGCTCTGTGCGACGCGCAAGACCGTCCCATCGCCTTCGAGGTGACCCTGGGTCAACTCGGCGACGTCAGGGCCGCGATCGTCCTGCTCACTCAGGTCTCGGCCGCGAAGGCGCTCGCCGCCGACTGCGCCTATGATGCGCGGGGCTTGGGGCGACACCTTGTCGACCGCGGAACGATGCCGGTCATCCCCAATAATCCGACCCGAAAGCATCCGAACCCGTTCGACGCCACTCCCTACAAGCGACGCAACATCATCCAACACATTTTCTGCCGCCTCAAGTACTGACGGCACATCTCAACTATATACGAAAAACTCGCCAACAACTTCTCTTCCACATCACTCTCGTCGTCGTAATTATATGGAAGATTTGCATGGGTTTTGACTTTAGAGCGGAATCTTATCAGTCTACTTCATATCATCAGCTTTCGAAGTAGTTCAGAGCCTCGGCGGGCGTGATGAGGTCGACGAGTTGTCCGATGGCGCGCCACAGGCCTTCGACGCTCCGCTCGGCGGCCTTGCGCAGCAGGGCCTTGAGCTTGGCGAAGGCCTTCCCGATCGGGTTGAAGTCGGGGCTGTATGGCGGGAGATAGAGAACGCGTCCGCCGGGGGCCTCGATCAGGGCGCGCACCTCCGGCCGCTTATGGCTGGAGAGGTTGTCCATCACGACGACGTCCCCGTGCTTGAGCTCCGGGACCAGGACCCTGCGGACATAGGTCTCGAAGGGTGAGCCATGTCGCGCCATTGGTCCGAGCGACAATGGCGAACGCCGTTGATCGGCCCGTCGAGCACCCAGGGCGCGACGACGCCCCGGGCGCCGAGGCCGGCCACGAGGGTCGTGGTCTTCCAATGGCCGTGCGGCACGGCCATGCGCAGCCGCTTGCCGCGGCGACAACGGCCATGGGTACGCGCCATGTTCGTGCTCGCCCAGGTCTCGTCGATGAACACCAGCCGTTCCGGGTCGAGATCGGTTTGGCCATCGAACCAGGCCTGCCGCCTCTCCGAGGCGCGTCAGGGCGCTCCTGCTCGGCGGCATGGGCGGTCTTTTTTGCGCGTCCAGCCGCAGCGATGGAAGAACCGCCACAGCGTGCCGTAGCCGAACGACAGCCCGCGTCCGGCCCGCTCAGTGCGCAATTCCTCGAGGCTCATGTCGCGGCGCGCCTCGAAGACCTCTAGGATCGTCGCCGCATGGGCCTCGATCACGTGCGCCTGCGGTCGCCGCCCAGAGGCCCGGGGCGCAGCGCGCCCTTTTCGCGCCAGCCGCCGCCACCGGCTCACGCGCGCCGCACTTACCCCGAAACGAGCCGCAGCCTCCATATGCGTCGCCCCAGCGGCCACTGCAGCCAAGACCCGTGTCCGAAGATCGACAGAAAGCGCTTTCGACATGCCTGCCGGCCTCCCCTCCGGCAGACAGCTTGCATCAGAACCCACCCATCAAGGGAATCCTCAAGATCAAATCAGCTCGGGTTCCGCTCTAGGACGCCCGAAAGAAGCTCGGCGCGGTCACCGCGGCCTAGAACGCTAGGGTCTCGGCTATTATTCGAGAACCGGACTCGTCAACCTTGATGGGGTGATCAACGATGACGTGCTGGCCGCGGTGAAGCGCAGCCGGCTGTGGGAGTTCATTCGCGCGCGCGGCGTCAAATACATCCTCAAGGAGCCGGGCCAGATCGAAAGCAACCTCGATTGCTTCGCCGCGGCCGACTGGCACGCCGAACTCGGGCCGCCGGCGCAGGTCTTCGAAGACGCGGAGGGCCGGATCATCATCGTCCGTCCCCTCCTGCCGCCACCGGAGGCCGCGCCAGCTCAGTGAGCCTCTCGCCTCCGCGGTCACAGCGGCGGCGGGGCGGTGCGGCGGCGCAGGACCGAGAGATTACGCTCCGGCTCGTCCACCAGCACCTCGAAAGCCTCCGAGAAGCGCGCGTCGCCCCGGTCGACCCAGCCGGCGAGCCCGGTCCAGTCGGCGAGATACTGGATCGGGCTGTCGACCACGTAGTCGAGCACGTCGCCCTTGGCGCGCAGCGCCGCCAGCGCCGCGGGGTTCACCTTGCCGTCGAGGTTGATGGTGCGGTCGTGCCAGTAGCCGAGGGTGCCGGTCTGCACCGCGCCCACCCAGGTGTCTTCGGCCACATGGGCGTCGACCCAGTCGACCACCTGGAAATGCTCGTGCACGTGCTGTCCCGGCAGCAGCAGCCGCGCCGAGAGCAGCAGCGCAAGCCCGAGCGCCCCCGCCCCCGCGAGCGCGGCGAGCCGCCCGGGCCGGGCCGGGGCGAGCCGGCGGGCGAGGTCGAGCCCGACCGAGACCGCGGCCACGATCAGCAGCGGCGCGAGCGGGGCGAAATAGCGGCTGAGGAACCAGGGCGCGCCGAAGAACAGCGCATAATAGCAAAAGAGCAGGACCCCATGCAGCGCATAGGCGAGCAGCGGCGCCCGGAAGGCCCCGCCCCGCCGCATCGCCCCCAAAAGGAAGGCGCCGAGGACCAGGACCACGACCAGCCCGAGGAGGGCGTTCGCCAGCGCGGAGCTCTCGAGCGCCGCCGGAATCGGCAGCATCGGGAACATGGTCTCGAAGAGCTTTTCCGGCGCGAGCCCGAGGTTCGAGCCGAAGCCGGCGGCGATCGACTGGGACTGGCCGCTGATCGGCACGATCGAGCCGAACTGGAGCTTGTTGTAGGCGAGCCAGGGCGCGGCGACGACGAGGCTCATCAGCCCCGCAGGCACCGCCTCGGCCAGCGCCTCGCCGAAGGACAGCCGCCGCGTCGCCGGGCCCTCGACCTGGGCCTGGACGAAGCGCACGAAGAGGACCGAGGCCACGAAGAAGGCCCCGTCGTTGCGCGCGAGGAAGACGAGGCCGAGCAGCGCCCCGAAGGTGAGCCGGTCGGCCATGGGAAAGATCCCGCCCCGCGCGGCCAAGGCGCCGAAGCGCAGCACGGCGAGGACGAGGACGAGGGTGTAGAGCCCGGTCTCGAGCGCGTTCATCGTGTGCAGCAGCGGCAGCGGCGCTACGAACCACAGCGCGGCGACCAGGAGCGGCCAGACGGGGCTCGGGTCCTGGGGGACGAGCGCCGCCCGGGCGAAGCGCCAGATCGCCCAGGCGGCGGCGACGGAGACCGCGGCGGAGATCAGGATCACCCCCATGAGCCCGAGGATCTTGTCGCCCCCTGCAAGCGCGTAGGGCAAGGCGAAGAGGAAGGTGGCGAGCGGCTGGACCCCGTTCGTCGCGATCTCCCCCCCCGAGACGGACAGGCCGAGGCCGGCGGCGAAATTCCGCGAGACGGTCAGCATCAGATAACCGTCTTCGGTGATGAAGAACTGCGCGATCCGCGCGTTGTCCATCGCAAGAGGATGCAGACGGTAAAACACCCCGAAGGCGAATACGGCGACGCAAAGCCGCGATAGGAACTTCTCCACATTCATGATTGAGGCTATGGCTCCAGAATCAGGCTCAGTGCAGCGAAAGGCGCGGATTATGAGCCCATACCCATGCTCTCTCGGCGATCGAGAATCGAGGATGATGGAAATTTATGCCTAATACCTTAGCTCTGCAGAGATCCTGCCTGACCAGTCGCGCGCTTGATCGGGCCGGGGTCGCGGCGCCGTCCGCCGAGGTCGGTCCGTGAGCAGGCAGCGCTCTGCGCCCGCCGTGGGCGAGAAGCTCCTCGCGGTCTGCGGGGATCTCTGGATCATCAATCTCCCTTCCCGCTCTGACCGGCGCGCGGAGGTCTCGGAACAACTCGCCCGACTCGGTCTCTCCTTCGCCGACGGCCAGGCCAGAGGCCGTCCGCAGGCTCATCTCTTCGCCGCCTGCCAGCCCGGTGAGCCGGGGCCTTTTCCCGGGATCGGCGCGCGGGGCTGTTTCCTCAGCCATCTCGGCGTCCTACGCCAGGCGCGGGACGCCGGCGTTGCGCGACTGCTGATCTGCGAGGATGACCTCGACTTTTCGGATGCGCTTGTTGACCAGGGCAAAGCCGTGCTCGACCGCATCGCCCGGGAGAATTGGGCCATATTCTACGGCTTTCCACCGGCGGGCAGTCCTTCCCCTCCAGCAGGCACAGCCGAATTGATCGAACTCGCGCCCGCGCAGGGCATGCTCTGCTCCCATTTCGTCGCCTTCCGACGGCCCGCCATCGAGGCGCTGGTCCCCTATCTCGAGGCGATGCTGAACCGCCCGCCCGGGGATCCTGACGGTGGCCCGATGCATATCGACGGCGCCTACAACTGGTTTCGCCGCAGCCGCCCTGACCTGCGCGTCCTTGCGGCCGTGCCGGCCTTGGGCCACCAGCGCTCCTCTCGATCCGACATCAGCGCCCCGACACTGAAAGACCGCCTGCCGCTGGTCCGCGCCTTAGTGCGACATGCGCGGCGGCTGAAGAACCGCCTCGCGCCCCGAACCAGGGCATAGGGCCGTGGGGCATCAAACCGCCGGCAGCCGGGATTGCGCCTTCCCGGCTGTTGGGTGCTTTTCGTTAGGGTTTCGCCATGACAGGCAGGCCTATAACATCCGCAATGCGATAGGCCGTTCGATCTGGAGTGCGCTGTAGCGATGATTGTTTCCACAGAACGAGCGGCGAATCCTGTGCGGGCGTTCTGGACGAGCTTTCCCCTCGCCTTCGCCCTCCTCTTCACGATCGGATCATTGGCGGATCTCCATTCCACCAACTGGGCCGTGTTCGACGAGCGGGAATTCCATCTGCCCCTCGCCAATCACTTCATCAACCATCCCATCCGGCCCGATTTTCCTACGATCGGCGCGATGACGCCAGGAACGCATATCCTCGTCGCGCTGGCGGCGCGCCTTTTCGGGGTGGGGGAGGTCGTCTCGGGAAGCCCGCTGGTGCGGCTGCTGTTCTGCGGTGTGGGCGCCGCTACCCTCAGCCTCGCGTTCACCTACTGCCTGTCCCTCTCGCGGGACCTGTCGGCCGCTCTGTGCCTGTCCCTTCCCGTGCTCTCGACAACGTATTTCTTGCTGCCGGCGACCTTTCTGGTCACCGAAGGCCCCGCCTATCTCGGCTATGTCATCGCGCTTGGCGCGATGCTGTTCATCCCGCTCGGCGTCGCCGGCGGCTTGGTCTTCGCTCTCGGCGCCAGCGTGATGGCGCTATCACGCCAGATTTTCCTGCCTGTGGCTGCGGTATATGCCTTGCATGCCCTGCCGCTTCGTCCCCGGAAGGGATGGCCTACGTATCTGCTCATCGGGCTCGTCGTTGTCACGCCGTTGGCGATCCTGTCGCCTGTGTTCCTGAGTTGGGGAGGGCTGGTCCCTGAAAGCTACCGCTTCCACGAAACCAGCGCCCTGAATTTGCCCGTCCTCGTCCAGGCGGTAGGCCTCGCCGGCATTCTCGGCGTTCCCTTTCTGGCGGCGAGCCGCCTGCCGAAAGTCACGGCTGCGGTCTTCGTCTGGGCCGCCGGCGCCCTCGTCGCCGCATCCGCCCTCTGGCTTTCTGTCCCAACTGCGCCCGGCCCGCCCCTCAGCCGGAGCTTCTCGGTGATCTGGCGATTGGCCGACGTCTCCCCGCTCCTCCTCGGGCGGCCGATCCTTCTGTTCGGACCGCTGTTTGTGGGATGCCTCGTGATCGCCTGCCATCTCGAGACGGCGTGGCGTCTCGGTCGCATCCCCGTAGAATGGGTCATGTTCGGTCTCTACGTCGCTGCACTTATGAACCAGAGTTACGCCTGGCAGCGTTATGTCGAGGTTCCGTTGCTGATCACTCTGGCCATTTCGACGGCTCATTTCTGGAGCGGGCGCCGCTTGGGCATGGCCGTGCTTGTCGGAGCCTATACCTTGTATCTTGCGCTTTCGATCATCACCATTTCAGGTAATCCTGTATTTAATCAAATAACTCATTGAATTGTAAAATACAATGCCGAATACATTTGCATATGCAATGCTAATATTTTGGCCAATAATATCTTTTTTATTTTTTAAAACCATGAAAATAGAAAGAGCTATCATTTTTTCTATTTTGTGCGCCTATCTCATTCTTCCGCCCTATACAGAGATAAACGCGCCCATCGTCCCGCCGCTTGACAAGGATTCGATCCCCAACCTGGCGGTCTTCGCCATTGTCGTCCTGATCTTGGGAAAGCGGACGCCGCTGCTGGAGGGGGCGCCTCTCACCAAACTGCTGCTGGCATTGTTTATCGTCAGTCCCTTCGGAACGATTCTGACCAATCTCGACCCGATTTATGTGGGCCCAGTCGTGGTGCCTGGCCTGCCAGTGCGGGATGCAGTGGCCGTGATCGTGAAGCAGGGGATCTTCCTGCTCCCCTTCTTCCTCGCGCGCCAGCATCTCGCCACCGAGGAGGCGCAGCGCGAGATCCTGCTCGCCCTCGCCATCGCCGGCGTCATCTATTCGATCCCGATGCTGCTCGAAATCCGCCTTAGCCCCAGGGTCAACATCTGGGTCTACGGCTTCTTTCCACATTCCTTCGACCAGCAGATCCGCTTCGGCGGCTTTCGTCCGGTCGTGTTTCTCGGCCATGGGCTGGTTGTGGCGTTTTTTACATTGACCACGGTCATCGCCGCCTTCGGGCTCTGGCGCGCGGGCCTTGCACTGTTCTCCTTCGTCGGCGGATACCTCACCGTCCTGCTCGTGCTTTGCAAGACGGTAGGGGCCTGGGCCTACTCCCTCGTCGCCTTGCCGCTCGTGCTCTTCACCGGGCGTCGGACCCAGATCCGGGTCGCGGCGCTGATGGCCTGCGTCGTCATCGGCTATCCGATCCTGCGCGGAACCGGCCTGATTCCGGTCGAGGCGATGACCGAACAGGCGGCCGCGATCCAGCAGGAACGCGCAGAATCCCTCTCCTTCCGGTTCGAGAACGAAGAAGCCGTCCTCGCGCATGCCCAGCAGCGGCCGATCTTCGGCTGGGGGGGCTGGGGCCGAAACGTCGTGCGCGATCCTGTCACAGGCGAAACCGGAACGGTGCTCGACGGTCGCTGGCTGATCGTGATCAGTGTCTTCGGCTGGTGCGGCTATCTCGTCGAGTTCGGCCTGCTTGGCCTGCCCCTGATCCTGCTCGCCCGCAAGGCCGGACGCGATCCGGGGGCAACGGCTTCTCCCTATGTGGGGCCCGTCGCGCTCATCCTCGCCTTCAACATGTTCGATCTACTGCCAAATTCGCCACTCACGCCTTTCACTTGGCTGCTCGCCGGGGCGATTCTCGGCTATACTGAGAAATCCGCGACGCAAAGCGCCGCCCCGACGACCAAATCCAAATCGGAAGGCAGGATCGAAACGATCCTTTGAGAGGCCTCTGTGAAAGTCATCTCGGGGAGGCCGCCGCAAATTTATTGATGATTTCGTGACAGGATTGCAGGTTGATCTCCCTGATCTTTCCAACAGTATCAGGACTATTTCGAGAAAGTGTCTTCGCCTTTGAATCAATAGGGAGGAGGAGCCAATGAAGCCCAAGCGTTTCAGAGATGAGAACGGGATCGGGTGCTGAAGGAGCACGATTCCGGCGCGAAGGTGGACCAGCGAAGATCGAGCGATGGCGCCGACGCTACGATACCGAGCGCCCCCACTCCGGGCTCGACTACCGAACTCCCACGGAGGTGCTGACCACAAACGCCGCGGGTCCCGTCGGTCAAGACGGTGGAGATTTCGGTGTAGCCATCTGAGAGCCCAACTCGAAACTCTATGAGACATAGCAGTACCTTGCGAGGCGTCGGGTCAGGAGGCGGATATGGGTGTGACGTGACCCCCGTCGCTCATCCACCTGCGACTGGAATCGTGGGTTGAGAATTGCGCCTTGGCGCAACGGTAGCAACGGGCGGCGGTGCGGAGCTTTTGAGGTGGCGCAGCGCCGGCGCCCGTTGCGGTTTCAGGGTCGCGGCGTAGGCGGCTGGCGTCATGTAGCCGATCGCCGAGTGGGGCCGCGCTGTATTGAAGTCATCGACCCAGCCGGCGACGATGGCGCGGACGTGGTTAATCGAGAAGAACAGATGCTCGTTGAGGCATTCGTCACGCATCCGCCCCAGGAAGCTCTCGGCGAAGGCGTTCTGGGTGGGCTTGCCCGGCGCGGTGTAGCGCCAGTCGAGCCCCGCCGCCTGGGTGAAGGCCAGGATCGCCGAGGAGGTGAACTCGGTGCCGTTGTCGCTGACGATCGCGCCGGACCGGCCGCGCCGGGCGATCAGCGCGGTCATCTCGCGCACCACCCTCCTGCCCGAGAGGGAGGTGTCGGGGACCGCGGCCAGGCACTCCTTGGTGACGTCGTCGATGATCGTCAGCACCCGGAAACGCCGGCCGTTCGCGAGCTGGTCGTGCACGAAGTCGGTCGACCAGCGGCTGTTGGGTCCATCCGGCTTCGGGATTGGCGTGCGTGCGACCGCGATCCGACGCCGCGACCTGCGCCGTCGCACCGTCAGGCCTTCTTCGCCGTAGAGCCGCTGGGTTTTCTTGCGGTTCACGGTCCAGCCCTCGCCGCGCAGCAGGACATGCAGGCGGCGGTAGCCGAACCGCCGCCGCTGATCCGCCAGCTCCCGCAGCCGTGCCCGCAGGGCGGCGTCGTCAGGGCATCTGAACCGCGCCGGGTTTGCCGGAGGCTCCCACTCCTGAGTAGGATGGAGCATCATGAGCAAGACGACGAACAAGTTTTCCCCTGAGGTTCGCGAGCGGGCGGTTCGGCTGGTCCTCGAGAGCGAAGGCCAGCACGGGTCTCGCTGGCAGGCGATCCTGTCAATTTCGGCGAAGATCGGCTGTTCGGGACAGACGCTGAACGAATGGGTGAAGAGGGCCGAGGTCGACAGCGGCAGGCGTGCGGGCATTCCGGCCGAGATGGCCGAGAGGATGAAGGCGCTCGAGCGGGAGAACCGCGAGCTGCGCCAGGCCAACGAGATCCTGCGCAAGGCAAGCGCGTATTTTGCGATGGCGGAGCTCGACCGCCGGTCGAAGTGATGGTGTCGTTCATCGACGCGCATCGGGATGCACACGGGGTCGAGCCGATCTGCAGGGTCCTGCCGATTGCCCCTTCCACCTATCATGATCGTCTTGTGAAGCGGGCCGATCCAGCTCGGCTGTCGGATCGTGCCCGACGGGATGAGGCGCTGCGGCCCGAGGTCCTGCGCGTGTTCGAGGAGAACTGGCGGGTCTATGGCGTGCGCAAGGTCTGGAGGCAGCTCGGCCGCGAGGGTTTCGACATTGCCCGTTGCACCGTCGCGCGGCTGATGAAGAGCATGGGTATTCAAGGCATTATTCGGGGCAAGCCGCACAGGACGACGATCCCTGACAAGAAGTCGCCGTGCCCACAGGACCAGGTGAGCCGCCAGTTTCGCGTGCCGGCGCCGAACATGCTGTGGGTGAGCGACTTCACCTATGTCGCCACCTGGAAGGGCTTCGCCTACGTCGCCTTCGTCATCGACGCCTACGCCCGCAAGATCGTCGGCTGGCGCGTCAGCACCTCGGCCCATGCGGGGTTCGTGCTCGATGCCCTGGAACAGGCGGTCCACGATCGGCGCCCGGCCAAGGGCGCGGGGTTGGTCCATCATAGCGACCGCGGATCGCAATACCTGAGCATTCGCTACAGCGAGCGGCTGGCGGAAGCCGGCATCGAGCCCTCCGTCGGCAGTGTCGGGGACAGCTACGACAATGCCCTGGCAGAGACCATCAATGGCCTCTTCAAGGCCGAAGTCATTCATCGGCGTGGCCAATGGCGCAGCTTCGAGGCGGTGGAATACGCGACCCTCGAATGGGTCGACTGGTTCAACAACCGCCGCCTGCTGGAGCCGATTGGAAACGTCCCGCCCGCAGAGGCTGAGAGGAACTTCTACGCAGCTCTGGAAACCAAAGCCATGGCCGCGTAGCTAACGAAAGTCAGCCTCCGGCAAACCCGGCGCGGTTCAGATTCCAATTCTGCCACGGTCCTGAATGCAGGCAAAGGTCACCTTGAGACTCGGGGCTACCGGAAGTACGAGGTCGCGAGGGTGAGTCCGGCTCAGTCCGCAGGTGAAGACGTCGAGCCGGCACAGGTTGAGAGCGAGGCAGAATAGTCGAGCTGGGCGGCGTTGCGGTCGCGGACCTGGCCTCAGCCGTAGCTGCGCTTCAGCGCGCCGAAGACCCCCTCGATCGCGCAGTCGATCAGAACGAGCGAGCAATTGCGGGCGATTTCATCCGGGATCAGCGACCGATGCCGGTGGTCGCGGCGCATGATCCCGTCCAAAACCCTGCCCCCGTCGAGGGCCTCGGCGATCCGGTCCAGCTGTGCCCTACCCGTGCCGTCTCCAACCAGCCCCTCCGCCAAGCTCAGCCGTCTGGTCTCCCGCCCCATCCAAACCTCCGATCCGCCAAACACAGCGGCTCACGGATCAGAGGCGTTTTGCAATGGTCTTTCAGACCCCGATGCCACGGCGAATTTCCGGAATGCGGTCTGCCTTGAGCTCCTACCGGTCAGGCTTGCGGGCGACGAAGCAGGTCTCCGTTCCCATCCTGACCGGCGCGCTCTCCGGCGCTAGACCCGCCCGCAGCAGCAGCCGCGTCATATGAGCTCTGGTCGGATAGATCGGTCGCGCGGTCGATGGCGCGCGCGCCGGAAGCGGCCGCCGTCCCGTAGCCATGTAGCCGAAAGTATTGACCAAGGTGATCAGGTCCGAGCGTGATCGCAGAGGAGCGCTGCTGCGCAGATAGGCGCCAAGCGTGCCGCCGATCAGCAGCAACTCGCCCCCTGGCCGCAGGATGCGCACCATCTCGGCCAGGGCGGGACGCACGTCCATATACTGGTGAGCGGTGATGCAGAGCACCACATCCGCCTCGCCATCCGCCGCCGGAATCGCCTCCCCAGTCCCCGCACGGATTTCAAGCGGCGGCAAGCCTTGGATGTCCCGAAAGATGTCTCCGAGCTGGCGATAGATGGGCGTCGGCTCGACGCCAATGCGCCGTCCCGGCAGAGGGGCGAGGGACATGAGATTAGCTCCCATGCCGCAACCAATCTCGAACACAGTCCGCCCGGCGAGATAATCGGCCGTGAACGGCGGCGCTCCTTGCTCGAAAGGAAGCCGGCGGCCCCGCTCCTCCCAGAAGCGATATTCCCGGCAGCTGTCGGCGGCGAGCCAACCGGTGGGAGTGAGCCGGCCCCTAGACCCCGGCTCGATCCAGCCGAGCGCAATCGCAGACGCTTGGCCGGGGCCCCCGTCGCCCGCCCGGCCAAAGAATCGCTCGGACATCTCGTGGACAGTCGCCTCAAGACTGCCGTCGAGGATCTCCCGGATCCGCGCCTGCTCCTGGGGCGAGAACCGGAGCGGCGTGGCGCCATCAGTCATTCGAGATTCCTTCGAAGACATAGATTTCCGCCTGACCAGGCGGCAGGGTGGGAACGGAGAGCCGCCCATCGGCGAACCAGCCCTCGGGCGCTGGTTCAGAGAGGATGCGGACATTCGGCCCTTCGATGTTGTTGGCGTCGAAAGGCCCGCTCATGTGATGCCGCATGACCCGCGCCGCCCGGGCAAAGGGCAGGTCCACTGTCACGGAAGTCTCCCCATTCTCATCCGCTTCGGGCCAGCCTGGCGCACGCCGCGAGACCAGGGTAAGCGTCAGCCGATCACCTTCCCGCGCTGCATAGGCCCCGATCAGCGGCGCGTCGGACACCGTTTCGCGCCAGGCGGTCGCGGGCACGTCCGCCCGCGGTGTCTCGACCGTCTCCACCCGCAGCATCTCGCCCCGCCCGACCGCGCCCTGCAGCGCGAGCAGATCCCAGGCCGGATGCGCCTGGCCGCCCTCGATCCGCCGGGCGTGCGAGCGCCAGTAGCGCCCCTCGCCGAAGGTGAAGAAGTTCTGCACCCCGAAGCCCCGCTCCGCCCGGGCGAGGAAGGCGTCGAGCGTCGCGGTCCCGGCGGCGACGCTCTTCATCACCTGCTCCTGCTCCGCCGCCTGCGCCTCGGTGACCTGGTCGCCGTTCAGCCCGTCGAGCGCATAGCCCGGCCCCGCCTCGTAGGTGCCGATCGCCAGCGGCGCGTCCCGCAGCGCCGCGATGTCCGCGGCCTGGCCCGCCAGCAGGTCGGCGTCGGGGATCGCCGACTGGGAGACGTCGTTCAGCACCTCGAAGAAGCCCTGCGGCGTCGGCTGCGGCGGACCCTTGCCCGCATCCCAGCCGCCGTTGTAGGCGGCGATGGTCAGCAGCTCCGAGGAGGGCGAGGCCTCGGCGGCGTATCGGCCGTATTCCGTGCCGCCCCAGCCCCCGAGCACGAAGACGACCTTGTCCTCGAGCCCGGCCGCCTGCCACCAGGGGCTCTCGCGCAGCTTGCGGATCACCTGCTCCTGGAACAGGCCGTAGACCTGGCCGCGCCACAGCATCTCGCCGGTCTCGTTGTCCGGCATCTGCGGAAAGGCCCAGGGGGCGAAGAGCCCGTTCCAGGTCTCGTTGCCGAGCTCGAGATAGATCCGGTCGAAGGCCTCGCTCCAGGGCGCCGCGCGCCCTTGGGCCGCGCGCTTGGCCGCCCAGGGCGCCTCCGCCGCCCCGGCCCCCGGGGCGGGCGCCGCGAGATATTCGACGAAGCCGAGCCATTCCTCGGGCGAGAGATGGGGCTCGATCTGCAGCCAGGGGTCGACCCCCGCCCGCTCGGCGATCGCGAGCGTCTGCGGCAGGGTGTTCATCATGTCGATCCCGGTCGCGCCGCCCGGATTGGTGAGCTGGCCGAGGTCGTAGGTCCGCCGCTTGGTCTTGATGAGCCCATGGCTGCGCAGCGCCTCCACCCCGGACTCCGCCAGCCGCGCGTAGTCGACCGCGTCGAGGTCGAGCCAGGCCGCGTCCTCGGGGCGGATGCGCAGATTGTCGATCGAGACCGTCCCCGGCCCCTCGATCTGGATCCCCATCCAGCCGAGCCCCGCATCGGGCGCCGCCGGTCCCTTGGGGACGAAGCGCGCCGCATATTTGCGCCATTCCGGCCCGAGGACCGCCGTCTTGGGCTGGAGCTGCGCGGCGCCGGGCCGCTCGTAGGGGCCCTCGACGCGGAAATCGATCTTCTTCGGCCGGTCGGCCTTGGCCCAGAACTCGATCAGATAGGTCCGGCCCGGCTCCAGCACCTCGTACCAATGCTGGTCCGGGCTGCCGTGGTTATAGGCGCCGATCCGCGTCGCGACGCCCCGGTCGAGCGTGATCTCCGCATAGGTCTCGCCCGGATCCTCGACCGGGGAGCCCGGCTCGTGGCGCGCCAGCCGCCAGGTCCGGCGCGGGTCGTCGTCGGGAAAGAACTCGAGCAGCGGCTGGCGCGTCAGCCCCACCTCGCCCCAGGCCTCCCAGACCCGGTTGGTGTGGAAGCGCTTGCGTGAGGCGGTGTCGAAGGTCTTCGACAGGATCGCGATGTCGCCCGCCCGGATCGGCGTGCCGGCGGTCCCGCCCTTCAGCCGGGCGAAATAGCCCTCATGGGCCTCGGGCGGCAGATCCGAGATGAGCACCCGCCAGCCGGCCGCGGGATCCGCCGCCGCCGTCCAGGCCAGCCGGACGAAGCCTTCCGGCGTCATCTGCGCGGTCAGCCCCTGCGGGGCCGCGGGGACGTCCGGGCCGGCCGGCGCCTCGGGCGGCGCCATCCCCTCCGGAGCGGGAACGAAGGCCGGCTTGAGCGGAATGTCGCGCAGGGCGGCGGGGCTCGTGATCCTGGCGGGCGCCGAGGGGGCCGAAACGGCGCCGTCCTCCCCCACCGCCTGGACCGCGAACCAGGTCTCGGCCGAGGGCCGGTGCCAAGAGGCGAAGGCGAAATCGAAACTGCGCGCCCCGGGCGCGACCAGGCTGGCGTCGGGCAGCGCGCTGTTCCAGCCGCTGGCCTGATGCCCGCCCGGCGCGATCCGGTCGCGGCGCACCCGTTCCATCCGGCCGCCCGAGACCCGGTAGACGTCGACCGCGGCCCCGTCGAGCGCGCCCGTGCGCAGCGTGTCCCAATGGGAGACCGCCCAGGGCCCGGCGATCACCCGGTCGGGCGCGTCCTCGGTCGCGCTCCACATGGTGCGCACGACGATCGGCTCGAAGCCCGAGCCGCCCCAGGTGAGCCGGCTCCCGGCGCCGACGCCTTCCACCGTCGCGGTGAAGGGCCCGAATCCCGGCGCGACCGGCTCGTCGGCCACCACGAAATGCGCGGCCTCCTCATCCTGCTGGGCGCAGGCAGGAACGCCGGACAGGAGCAGAATCCCGGCCAGCAGAAGCGCCGGCGCCGCCAGGCTCGCTCGGCGTGCTCCTCGCCTGTTCCATCCGGAGGCGTCGTCCTCTCGTTGCATCCTCGTCTCCTGGTTCTGGACGCGTCGCCGGATCAGCCGCGCCGCCGACCTGGCCCTGGCGAAACCGGGCCGCCTGCCTGCATGCGCCGATGGATCGGGCCGCGTGGCCGCCGCGAGACAGTGGGGTCGGCGACGTCATTCACTGGGCTGACCGCCCTCGCCGGATCCGAAAACGGCAAAACCTTTCCTGAACTGATCGCTTTCCGTAGCGGAAGCCGATCCGATCGTCCGCCCAAGGAAAGGCTGATCCGGGCTGAAATGAAACCTCATTTTTTCCTTTTAGTTATTTTGGGAAAAGCCGTTTCGTCTCCTGCCGAGGCTCTATTGCGTCACCCGGCGCAAGGTCCGCCAGCGCAGGGTCTCGCGGACGACCGCCTCCCAGGCGAGCCAGAGCGCGACGCCGACGGCGAGCGCGACCAGGACGTCAAGCGCCGGAGAATCGACCGGCGCGATCCGCCGCCAGATACCTCGCACCGACCAATGGGTGATGTAGATGAAGAGCGAGGCTCCCCCCACCAAAGGGATCAGGCGATCGAGGGGAAAGGGCACCGGCAAAGTCGAGAAGCATACGAGGATGAGGCATCCTCCCCAGATCCACCATGGCCCGTTGGAAATCCAGAAGGGCCAGTTCGTCACGCCCCAGACCGCCAGCGGCAAGACAAGGGCCAGCGCCAGCGCCAGCGCCTTGCCCGCCCTGTCAGGGGCCCGCTGCAACGCCCATCCGAGGGCGAACATCCAGAAGACCATGTGGGGCGCGCGATCGAAAAGATAGCTCGTGTCCCAGACCAGCGGCCCGCTCAGGACCAGAAAGACGCCGACCGCGACCGCGCCGAGGGCGAATCCGAAGGGATTGGCCCGTTCCGCCCGCCGCGCCGCCGGCCAGGCGAAGAGCGCCGTCATGAGCAGCAGGATCTGGACCAGCGCTTCCACGAACCAGTAATCGAGCTCCTGCGAGCTTGGACTCCAGAAATTGGAGATGGCGAAGAACAGGGTCGGATCGAACTGTCCATGCCGCAGCTGGATCGCAGTCGAGATCAGCCACATCGGCAGCACGATACGGAAGGTCGAGGCGAGCATCGGACCGACCCGGTCCGAGGCCGCCACGTTCTCCAACTGGAAACGCGAGAAATTGTAGCCCGCCGCAACCAGCAGAAGGAAGGTTGCGCCGCCTACATAAAGCGGCGTGAAGTGAAAGGTGACGATCGCCACGATCCCGATGCAGCGCAGCACGAGCGTCGTGTCGATGCGCCGGATGGCGCTGTGGCTGGGGCGAAACGCGGCGAGTTCTGCGAGCGCCATGTCCTGCCAGTTTTCCGGCAAGTCGCCCAGGACCTCGGCAAGGGCGATCGAGGCCTCGACGAAGGTAAGGGAATCGCCTCCTAGGCTCACAAAGCTGTCGGTCGGCCGGATGTCGCGTCCGGGAAAGCAGCGCGCGAACACCTCCGACACGGTCGCCGCGCTTTTCGGTCGCTTCAACGCCATGATGCAGCGAGCGAGACGTCCGGGCGCCGGGACAGGCGCGGGCGCTGCCCCCTGCCGGGCGAGCCAGTCCTCGGCCAGGGCGAAGCGGCGGATCTTGCCTGCGTCGGTGGTGGGGAATTCGGCGAAGCGGCCGACGCGCACCGCCGAGGCCGCCGCGATCCCCTGTTCGGCCAGCGCCGCCGTCGCCGCCTCGGCGACGCGGGCGTCGGAGGCCGGGCAGGTCTGGCGGACCGCCACCAGCACCCCGTCGCCCCGGTCGGCGTCGGGGATGCGCACCACGCTGATCTCGCCCTCCGCCCCGAGCGCCCGGGCGATGCGCGCCTCCAGCAGGTCGGAGGAGACCTTGACCCCCGACAGGTTGAGCATGTCGTCGGCCCGGCCGAGGAACCGCAGCCGCCCCCCCTCGATCTCGCCGAGGTCGCGGGTGACGAACCAGCCCTCCGCATCGACGTTGGGGACCCGGGCGCCGCCGACGATCAGCTCGCGCGCCACATGGGGCCCGCGGATGCGGATGCGCCCGGCGTCGTCCACCGCCGCCTCGGCCGCGCCGTTCGGGGCGCCGACCGTGTCGAGCGCCGCGTCCCCCGCCGCGGCCGCCTCGCGGAGGTCGAGGAAGGTCGAGCGCGAGGCCTCGGTCAGGCCGTAGTGCTGCACGATCCGCGCCCGGGGAAAGAGCGCGAGCATGGCGCGCTTGTCCTCGAGCGACATGGGCTGGCTGCCGATCTCGATCCAGCGCACCCGGTCGCCCACGGGGGCGAGGATGTCGCGGTTGCGCAAGGCCACCCGCCACAGCGAGGGCACCGCCGAGACGGCGTTGATCTCGCCCGCCTCGAGCATGGCGCGGATCTCGCGCGGGTCGAACCCGCGTTCCGGCACATAGGCCCGGCCTCCCGCCGCCGCGACGGCGCGGCAGCGGCCGAGGCCGAAGGAATGGTGGATGGGCACGCCGACGTATTCGCGCACGCCCGCGTCGAGCCCCTGGACCGCGACCAGCCGGCCGGCGGTGTCGGCGAGGTTGTCGCGGGTGAGAATCACCCCCTTGGGCTCGCCCTGAGTGCCGGAGGTGAAGGCGATCTGGGCGATCTCGGGCCCCGGGGGAAGGGCCTGCGCCCCGTCGATCCAGCCGAACCCCGGATCGGGCGTCACGACCCGGGCGATGCCGCAGGCGTCGCGGCGGAATCGATCCTCCGCCTCCCGCAGAGGCACGACTATTGCGCCTGAAGCGATGATATCACAAAACTTGCGGTAGTAATCCGGTGCGTTGCATGCGACGAGTCCCACAGGCTCCGCAGAGAGTTGGAGTTTCGACGCCGCCACGTGCTCACCTCTTGCCGCGCCATCTGGAGCGGAGTTCACTAAGATTCTACAAACTGCGCACAAGCTGGCGCCGTCTCGCTTTCCTGTCGACTGCGTTTCATTAACTTGGTTTCCACCCCTCGGATCGACGCTCCCCGCCGGCGCGGTTTAGGGTGCGCCGCACGGGGGACACCGGGAGGCGGCAGGTGGACGGCGACATTTCGCATCAGGAATTCCGGCAGGAGCCGGTCCCGGACGCCGGCCCGGGTTCGGAGAGGGCCCCGGAGACGACCCTGGAGGCCGGGGCCGCCGCGGCGGCGCCCCTCGCCGGGCTGCGGGTCGCCTATCTGGTCAACACCTATCCCAAGGTCAGCCACACCTTCATCCGCCGCGAGATCCGCGCGCTGGAGCGGCTGGGGGCTCGGGTGACGCGCATCGCCCTGCGCGGCTGGGACGACGCCGCCATCGACCCCGAGGACCGGGAGGAACAGGCCCGCACCCGCTACGTGCTGAAGGACGGGGCGGGGCCGCTCGTCGCCGCCACGGCGCGGATGGCCCTCGCCCGGCCCCGGCGGTTTTGGGAGGCGCTCAGGGCCGCGATCGCCATGGGGCGGAAATCCGTGCGCCCGCTGCCCTATCACCTGATCTATCTCGCCAACGCCTGCCGCATCGCCGAATGGCTGGAGGCGGAAGGAGTCCCCCATCTCCACGCCCATTTCGGCACCAACAGCGCCGAGGTGGCGCTGCTCGTGCGGCTCCTGGGCGGGCCTCCCTACAGCTTCACCGCCCATGGGGCGGACGAATCCGACAACGCCCCCCGGCTCGCCCTCGACCGCAAGATCGCCGGGGCGCGGTTCGTGGTGGGGGTGAGCGCCTACACCCGCGGGCAGCTCCTGCGCCAGGCGGCGCCCGAGGACTGGGACAAGGTCAAGGTCGTCCATTGCGGCATCGACGAGGCCTTCTTCGCCGGCGCGCGCAGCGATCCGCCGGCCGAGCCCGTCTTCCTCTCCATCGGCCGGTTCAGCGGGGAGAAGGGCCATCTGATCCTGATCGAGGCCTTCGCCCGGGTCGCGGCCGACCTGCCCGCGGCGCGGCTGACGCTGGCCGGCGACGGCGAGCTGCGCTCCCAAATCGAGGCGCGCATCGCGGCCCTCGGCCTTAAGGACCGAGTGCGGATCACCGGCTGGATCTCCAGCCCACAGGTGCGCGAGGAGCTCCTCGCCGCCCGCGTCCTGGTCCAGCCCTCCTTCCAGGAGGGGTTGCCGGTGGTCATCATGGAGGCCATGGCGCTCGGCCGGCCGGTGATCTCCACCTATGTGGCGGGCATCCCCGAGCTGGTGCTGCCGGGGGTGAACGGCTGGCTGGTCCCCACGGGCCAGGTCGAGGCGCTGGCCCATGCCATGGCGGAGGCCGCCGCCGTCCCCCCCGCGGCCATGGCCGCGATGAGCGCCGCGGCGCGGGATCGGGCCCGAGCGCGCCACAGCGCCGAGGGCGAGGCGCTGAAGCTCGGCCGCCTCTTCGCCGCGCCATGAGCGGGGCCATGGCTTCAATCCTGCCGGGCGCGGCCCTCGCCCCGGACCCGGGCGCAGGCGCCGCCCGGGGTCCCGCCGCCCCCGCCCTGACCACGACCCAAGCGGCGGAGGGGCTGAAGGCCGCCGTCAAGGCGCTCGGCCGCCGGACGCTGGCCGCGCCTTTGCCCTACCGGCTGCTGCGGGCGCGAGCGTGGGCGCGCGGGGGGCGGACGGCGATCCTCTGCTACCACACCCTCGGACCCGACGCCGAGACCATGGACGCCTGGACCGTGCTGCGGGCCGGGGATTTCCGCGCCCATCTCGACGCGATCCGCGCCGACTGGGAGATCGTGTCCCTCGACGCCGCGCTCGCGGCCCCGGCGGACGGGCGGCCCCGGGCGGTCCTGACCTTCGACGACGGGGACGCGGGCCTTCATCGCCACCTGCTGCCGCTGATGGAGGCCGAGCGGGTCCCGGCGACGATCTATGTCGCCACCGCCCAGATCGAGGCCGGGCGGCCCTACTGGTTCGACCGGGCGATGAACGCGCTCCAGGCCCCCGGGCCCTTCGCCCTCGACCTCACGGCCCAGGGGCTCGGCCTGCGGCGCTTCGGCGCGGCGCGGGGGCCGGCCCGCTGGGCGGAGATCGGCGGCCTGCTCGAGGCGCTGAAGCGGCTCGACCCCGCCCCGCGCGAGGCGGCGACCGAGGCGATCTGCGCCGCGGCGCCCGCGGGATCGGGCTTCACCCCGCTCGCCCCCCTGACCCGGGCCGAACTCGACGAGATCGCCGCCCATCCGCTCGCGACCATCGGCGCCCACAGCCACGGCCACGAGCTGCTCGACCGCATCCCCCCCGCCGCGGCGCGAAAGAGCCTCGCCCGCTCCCGCGCCCTGCTCGAGGACTGGTGCGGCCGGCCGGTGCGCCATCTCGCCTATCCCAACGGCAACCACGACGCGGGCGTGCGCCGGCTCGCGGCCGAGACCGGCTTCGCCTCGGCGACGGTCCTCGGCCAGCGGCTGGTCCGGGCGGGCGACGACCCCTTCGCTCTGCCGCGCCTCGCCATCGGCCGATACGACGACGCGACCCGCCTGCGCCTGCGGCTGGTCGAGATCTGAGGGGTCTCCTGCAGGATGCGCCGGGCGCCGAGGCGCAGCTTTTCCCAGCCTCTGAACGTCACGCATGTCGCACATCGAGGCAAGACCAGGGGGCGCTTTGCGGGACGGCGCCCCCGGTTCCGGCCGTCTGACCAACTCCTGAGCTCCTGAAACGGTGAAAGGACGACCGGCCTACCGTCCCCGGTCCCAGGACTGCCGGGACTTGCGGGTGGCGCGCACCGCCGCCGAGACTGCGCCGTAGACCGCGAGATCCCCCGGCCGGCGCAGGGCGAGCCGCAGAAGCCCCAGTGGGCCCAGGCGCGGCTTGTCCTCGTTGGCGAGCAATTCGGGCCAGCGACGCTTCAGGTCGTCTACTCCGGCGTTCTGACGACGGCGAACCCGCACCAGGTGGGAGAACCCTTCGATCATCGGCCAGGAATAGCCGGCCGGCGCGGCGAACCGCTCATGCGGCGCAAAATGCAGCCGCACATAGAGATCATCGGCGATCATGTCGGGATAGGCGCCCCAGCGCCCCCGTCCCGCGGCGTTGACTCCATAGAATCCTGCCCCCGGCGCGCCCTGCGCATGGGTCATGAAGGGAAGACGAGTCCAGATCCGCGCATAGGCCCGGGTGACCCTGCTGCGGGCCCGGGGAACCTCGAGCCGACCGGCCGCCCAGGCGGGTCCGGGCCGGTCGAGCGCCGCGCGCAGCTGACCGATCAGCGCGGGCGCGACGATCACATCGGCGTCGAGATAGGCGCGGAAAGCCGGCAAGGATCCGAAAAGTCCCCCGTCGAGCGCCGCATCCGCGCGGTTGAGGGCGTTTGTCTTATGCCCCTCGGCGATATCGAGCGCGACGAGCCGCCATCCCCGCGCCTCGGCCGCCGCCGTCCGGGCCCGGGCAACCGCCACGGTCCCGTCCCGGCAGCCGTTTGCGGCGACGAGGATGCCGACCGGCCCTGCGGCCGCATCCGAGGCGAGCAGCGCATCGAGACAGGCGCCGAGATAGCCTTCCTCGTTGCTCGCAGGGATGATCACGGCGAAGACATCGCGCATGACTGTGCCCGGGAGAGAAGCCGGCTCCATCGTCATCCTGCGCCTCCTGCGCCGCCAAGAAAATGACGAAACCAAGCCAAAGGAAACCCCTCCCGCATCCTTTGGTTATCCCGCCCCGCGCCAAGGAGGCGCATCGTTCGGGCCACGCCGGATCCAAACGCAGCGACAACAACTATAAGTTGTCTTTGTCTGGGGGCAAACAGGTTCCTGCATGGAAAAGCGCGCAAGCCGCCGCTTCCCATTCCCCGACTTTGCGAAAAGCCTTGCTGCAACGGCGAAAAGATCTTCATTTACGGATCCAGGCCGTTTTCGCGGAGTCCTCGGTCGCGGGACCCGATTTATAGTAGGTGAAATTGTAGTGGGTGAAACGATGTCCGCACGCGTCGCCAGTCAGGACACAGACCTGAACCAGATGGAGCGGGTGCTTCGCATCGAAGCCGACGCCCTGCGCCTCATGGCCCAGACGCTCGACGACAGCCACGCCCGGGCGGTGGAGATCCTCGCCGGCGCCACCGGGCGCATCATCATCAGCGGCGTCGGCAAGTCCGGCCACATCGGGCGCAAGATCGCCGCCACCTTCGCCTCCACCGGAGCGCCGGCGATGTTCGTGCACGCCACCGAGGCGAGCCACGGCGACCTCGGGATGATCACCGCCAATGACGTCTGCCTGATGATCTCCAATTCCGGCGAGACCTCGGAGCTCGCCGACCTCATCACCTACAGCCGCCGCTTCGCCATCCCGCTGATCGCCATCACCGGCCGCAAGGACAGCACCCTCGGCCAGCAGGCGGACGTGACGCTCCAGCTGCCCGCCGCCCCCGAGGCCTGCATCATCGGCGTCGCCCCCACCACCTCCACCACCGCGACGCTGGCGCTCGGCGACGCGCTCGCCGTGGCGCTGATGCACCGCAAGGGCTTCCGCCGGGAGGATTTCCAGGTTTTCCACCCGGGCGGCAAGCTCGGCGCCCAGCTCGTCAAGGTCGAGGGGCTGATGCACAGGGGCGAGGCGGTGCCCCTTCTCTCCCCCGACACGCCCATGCGCGAGGGGCTGATCGCCATGACCGCCAAGGGCTTCGGCCTCGCCGGGGTGGTGGAGGGCGACCGTCTGGTGGGCGTGGTCACCGACGGCGACCTGCGGCGCAACATCGACGTGCTGATGCAGCGCACCGCGGGCGAGATCGCCACCCGCAGCCCCAAGACCGTCGCCCCCGGCTCGCTCGCCTCCGAGGCGCTGAGCCTGATGAACGAGGCGCAGATCAGCGCGCTCTTCGTGGTGGACGACCGGGCCCATGTCATGGGCCTCCTGCATATCCACGACTGCCTGAGGGCCGGAGTCGCATGATCGTCCTGCTCATTCCCGCCCGCTACGCCTCCAGCCGCTATCCGGGCAAGCCGCTCGTCCCGCTCAGGGGGGCGGGCGGCGTCGAGAAACCGCTGATCCAGTGGACCTGGGAGGCGGGCCGCGCCGTCCCCGAGGCCGACGCAGTCTACGTCGCCACCGACGACGCCCGGATCTTCGACGCCGCCCGCGGCTTCGGGGCCGAGGCGATCATGACCGACGCGGCCTGCCGCAACGGCACGGAGCGCTGCGCCGACGCGCTCGCCCGGGCGGGGATCGCGGCGGAGATCGTGGTCAACCTGCAGGGCGACGCGCCGCTGACCCCGCCCTGGTTCCTCTCGGAGCTGATCGCGGCCATGCAGGCCGACCCCGGGCTCGACGCCGCCACCCCGGTCCTGCGCTGCGACGGCGAGACCCTCGCCCTGTTCCGCGATGACCGGCGAAACGGCCGGGTCGGGGGCACCACCGCCGTCTTCGACGCCCGCGGCGACGCGCTCTACTTCTCCAAGGAGGTGATCCCCTACACCGGCGAGGCGACGCCGGCGCCCGGGGCCGCCACGCCGGTCTTCCACCACGTGGGGGTCTACGCCTACCGGCCGAAGGCGCTCGCCGCCTATGGCGCCTGGCCCGAGGGGCCGCTCGAGAAGCTCGAGGGGCTCGAACAGCTGCGCTTCCTCGAGAACGGCGCGCGGCTGAGGTGCGTCGAGGTGGAGGCCCGGGGCCGGATGTTCTGGGAGCTGAACAATCCGGCGGACGTCGCCCGCATCGAGACCATTCTGCAAAAGGATCTCCCCGCATGAAAACCGTCCAGATCGGCGAGATCGCGGTCGGCAACGACCTGCCCTTCGCGCTCCTCTGCGGGCCCTGCCAGCTGGAGAGCCTCGACCACGCCCGGATGCTCGCCGAGACGATCGGGGCCGCGGCGGAGGATCTCGGCATCCCCTTCGTCTTCAAGGCGAGCTACGACAAGGCCAACCGCTCCTCGCTCAAGGGCGTGCGCGGGGTGGGGATCGAGAAGGGGCTCGAAATCCTCGCCGCCGTCCGCGAGGAGTTCGGCTGCCCGGTGGTGACGGACGTCCACGACATCCCCCAGGTCCAGCGCGCGGCCGAGGTGGTGGACATCCTGCAGATCCCCGCCTTCCTCTGCCGCCAGACCGACCTTTTGATCGCCGCGGGCGAGACCGGCCGGGCGATCAACGTCAAGAAGGGCCAGTTCCTCGCCCCCTGGGACATGGCCAACGTCGCCGACAAGGTGGCCTCCACCGGCAACGAGCGGATCCTGCTCTGCGACCGGGGCACCAGCTTCGGCTACAACATGCTGGTTTCGGATTTCCGCTCCCTGCCGATCATGGCGCGGACGGGCTATCCGGTGGTCTTCGACGCCACCCATTCGGTGCAGCTGCCCGGGGGCCTCGGGGGCTCGTCCGGGGGCCAGCGCGAATTCGTGCCGCCCCTGGCCCGGGCCGCGATCGCGGTCGGCGCGGCGGCGGTCTTCATCGAGACCCACGAGGACCCCGAGCGCTCCCCCTCCGACGGGCCGAACATGGTGCCCCTGGCCGAACTCCCGGCCCTCCTCGCCACGCTCAAGGCGCTCGACAGGCTGGTGAAGGGATGAGCGCGGCCATGACCGCCAAGCCCGCCTTCACTCCCGAGACCCGGAACGCGATCTTCAAGCAGAACCTCAAGGACTGGGGCGGGGCCAAGGGCTTCTACCTCGCGCGCAAATGGATGCGCGGCTCGTCCTTCTACCTGCCGAAGTTTCACGACCTGCGGACGATCTTCCTGCACATCCCCAAGAGCGCGGGGACGAGCCTCGGCGAGGCGCTGTTCGGCACCGGCCGGACCGGGCATTTCGAATGGTACTTCTACGAGGCCGAGGACAAGGCGGCCTTCGACAGCTACTACAAGTTCTGCTTCGTCCGCGAACCCCTGTCGCGCTTTCTCAGCGCCTACAACTACCTCATCGAGGGCGGCAAGGATCCCTACGACGCCGCCATGGGGCAGGACATCGCCAAATACGGCGGGATCAACGAATTCGTCGAATTCGGGCTCAAGCGCGACCGCTGGGACCGGCTGCGGCATTTCCGCCCCCAGCACCTGTTCCTCTGCGACCGCGACCTCAACCCCAAGGTCGATTTCGTCGGCCGGTTCGAGCGGTTCGACGAGGATTGCCAGGTGGTGGCCCGGAAGCTCGGGGTGGCCTTTGTCCCCGAGAAGACCAACGTCACCCGCCGCAAGTCCAAGGCCTCGAGCGACCTTTCGCCCAAGGCCCGGGCGATCCTGCGGGACGTCTACCGCGGCGACTACCAGGCCTTCGGCTACGCGCCGCCGGACGCCGCATGAGCCTGGCCGCAACCCTGCGCCGCAAGGCCGGCGGCTTCGCCGGCAAGTCCTTCGCCTCGCTCCTGGTCAAGGTGGGGGGGGCCTTCGCGAGCTATGTCTTCTTCCTCGCCTTCGCCCGCGCCCTGGGGCCCGTGGCCTTCGGGGTCTTCGCCTTCATCCTCAGCGCGGCGAACTTCGGGATGCTGGCGGCCTCCTTCGGCCAACCCATGCTCACCTTGCGCAATCTCTCCTACGCCCTGGCGGCGGACCGGGAGACCGAGGCGCGGGGCGCGCTGCGCTTCGGCCTGCGGCTCAGCCTCTATGGCGCGGCGCTCGGGGCGCTCGGGCTCGGGCTTTTCGGGCTGATCGCCCCCCGCTTCGGCGCGCCGGGGGAGATCGGGGCCTATGTGGCGGGGGCGGCGCTGCTCGTCGCCCTGCTCGCGGCGGAATTCCTGTCGCATCTGCTGCGGGCCTTCGGGGCGGTGACCATGGCGCTGCTGCCGCGGGACCTGCTGTGGCGGGCGATCGCCCTGGGCGCGGCCTTCGGCCTCGCCCTCGTCGCCCCGGGCTACGGGGTGGCGACGGCGCTCTGGCTCAACGTCGCCGTCTTGGGGGCGCTCGTGCTCTGGCAGGCGCTCTACGGCCGGCGGCTCGCCCCCGCCTGGCTGCGCGCCGGGCCCGAGCCCGAGGCCCGGGACCTGCCGCTCGCGGACTGGCGGCGCTCGAGCCTGCATTTCTGGGGGATCGCCGTCGCCGCGGGCCTCGCCCAGCACCTGACCGTGGTGGCCGTGGGCTTCGCCGCCCCGCCCGAGCAGATCGGCGCCTTCTTCGCCGCCTTCCGCACCGCCTCGCTGCTCTCCATGCCGCTGACCGCCGCCAACATCGTGCTCGCCCCGATGCTCGCCCGCTATCACCGCGAGGGCCGGCGCGACCTGACCCAGAAGGTCATCCTCGAGTTCATCACCCTGATCTCGATCCCGACCCTCGCCGGGACGCTGGCGCTCCTGCTCTGGGGCGGGCGGGTGCTCGACCTCTTCGACCCGGCCTATGGGGCGGCGCAGCCGGCGCTGGCGATCTTCGCCCTCGGCTTCCTCTTCAACACCCTCACCGGGCCCTGCGGCTACGTGATGATGATGAGCGGGGCGGAAGCGGCCTACCTGCGCTACACCATCGTCGCCAATCTCGGGGCGGTGATCGGCGCCGGGGTCGCCATCCATTTCGGCATGTCCTGGGCGGCCGCGGCGATCGCGCTCGCCAACATGGGCCAGAACATCGCCGCCGCCCTGTGGTCGCGCCGCCATGCGGGGGTGGAATCCACCATTCTCTGCCTCTGGAGCCGCCCCTCCGGCTGACCGGCCGGGCGGGGCTCCCTGCGGCCCGGGCCGCGCCGGGCGCCCCGATCCGGCCGGCAAGGCCGGATCCGCAGGGGGCCCCGGGACCCCGGCTTCGGCCGAAGCCTCGCCTCAGCGATGGGTCTTGAGGGCGTAGACCTTGCGCACCAGGTCCAGCGGCATCAGCCGCAGCACGATCCGCTGGGCGATGTTGCGCAGGTAGAGGGGCGTCGAGATCAGCCCCTCGCGGTGGATCGTCGTCAGGAACTCGATCTCGAGCTTCGCGTAGTCGAACCCGTGCCGCCGGGCGATCATGTCGCTGCCGCCGCGGAAGTCCAGGTGCTCCTTGTCGACCACCCCGAGCCGCCACCCCGCCTTGACCAGGCGCAGCGAGATCCACCAGTCCTCGAAGGGCAGGCGCGAGTCCGGATAGGTCGCGTCCTCCAGCGCCCTGGTCCGGAAGATCGTCACGCTGTGGTTGATCGGGGTGCGGGTGCGGGCGAAGGCGTAGATGTCCTCCGGCGGCATGGTGCGCCGGCCGGTGCGGTTCGACGGATCCCCCTCGAAGATCGCCACCTGGGAGCTCGCCACCCCCATCTCCGGGCGCGCCTCCATGAAGGCGATCTGCTCGGCGATCCGCTCGGGGCGGTTGAGATCGTCCGCGTCGGTGCGGATGACGTAGGTGCAGCGCCCGACCAGCTTCTCCACCCCCGCGCGCAGGGCGCAGGAATGGCCGACGTTCTTCGGCAGGTGCAGGACCTCGACCGGGACGGGGCTGCGGGCGCGATAGGCCGCGAAGGGCTCGAGCAGGGCCGGCGGCGCCGGGCCGTCGACCACCACAAGGGCGAAATCCGGGCGGCGGGTCTGCTTCTCGATCACCGCTTCGAGCGCGTCGATGAAGAAGCCCGGGTCGGCCCTGCCGTAGACCGCCATCAGGACGGCCGCGGTCACCGGGGCGGCAGGCTCTGCGCCAGGCTCTGCGGCGGCGCCCGGCTCAGAACCCGGCCCGACATTCGGCTCGCCATCCGGCTGGGGGGCGGACGTCGCGGCGGCGTCCGCGAAGGGGGCCAGATCCTGAGCCATCACGCGCTCCTCACATACTGGGACAGGGTCTTCGGGGTGACGACCGCATTGGCGGGGATGGCCGTCCCCGAGGGGATCTCGACGGGACCGAAGATGCAGGCGCCGGTTCCCACGGTGACGTCGTCGCCCAGCCGCGGGGTCCCGTCGCCGGGAAAGCGGTTGCCGATGCAGACCCGGGCGTAGAGCCTGCAGTTCCGCCCGATCTCGGTTTTGCCGTTCAGGATGATCCCGTGGTAATGGTAGATCAGCAGGCCGCCGCCGATCCGGGTCCCGAAGGGGACGTAGACCCCGAAGACCAGCTCCAGCAGCTTCTCCAGCAGCCGGACCGGGGCGAGGATCCGCGGCGCCCGCTGGTAGAGCCCAGAGCCCAGCCGGAACAGCACCAGGTAGACGAGCGAGATGTCGAAGAGGGTGGCGAGGCCGCCCTGCCTGGCCAGGGCCCGATAGGCCGCGAGATCCTCAGCGAGCCGCATGGGGCAGCAGCCGGGCCAGGAGGCGGGGATCGGTCGGCGCGGCGCTGGCCGCGCCATAGGGCAGGATATGCGCCCCGAGATACCATTTCAGCGCGGCGTCGTCCCGGGCGAGCCGGGCGAAGAACGACTTGCCGAGGAACCGGCAGGGCCGGCCGAGGATCGCCGCCTCGAGCCCGACGGTGGAGTTGATCGTCACCACCTCGTCCGCCGACTTGACGAGCCCCCAAGCCCCGCCGGTCGCCGGGACCAGCCGCGGATCCTTGCGGCACAGCCGCAGGAAGGCGAGCATCCGGGTCAGCCGGTGCTCGGCCGGGTGCAGGTTCGACACCAGGACCGCGCCCTCGGGCAGCTCGGCGAGGAGCAGGGCGAGGGCCGAGAGGTTGTCGTGGTCGGCGTTGAAGATGAGCTGGCTGTCGCTCGACACCTGCTGGGGGAAGAACACCGTCCGACCCTTGGCCGGCCGCGCGGCGGCGAGCCGGGCGAGACGCCGCTTGACCAGGGGCTTCAGCCCGTAGCCGAGGATCCGGTCGATCTGGTAGCCGACGAAGCGCGGGGTCGAGCGCCAGAAGGCGAGCAGGTGGCGCAGTTTGTCGCTGGCCTCGTCCTGGCTGACGCTGGCCTGGGGGATGGAGGTCTGACCCTCCTTGGCGGCGACATAGGCGGCGCGCCAGGCGGCCAGGTCGAAATCCGGCGGCGCCGCCACGGGCGCGCCCGAGGCCAGCATCCGGTAGGTGGCGCTCTCGGCGTTGACGCCGCCTTCCTCCACCACGAAACAGCCGGGGATGTTGGCCGCCTCGAGGGCGACGAAGGGCAGGCCCGAGGCCTTGAGCGCCCGGTCGATGAACTTGGTGCCGTTCCAGCACCAGATCACCTGCGGCGCGACCTCGGCCAGCAGGGCCTGGATCTCGGCATGATAGCCGGCGGCGACCCGGCGGTTGATCGAGCCGAGCGCCCCGCAGAGCGAGCTGTCGTAGAGCGCGTCGGTCTCCGGGGTGGGCGCGGCCGCCCGCGCGCCGAGCAGGCGCACGGTCTTGCCCGCGGCCGTGAGCAGGCGGTGCGCCTCGGGCGATTCGGTCAGGAAGGAGACCCGGATGTCCGGGGGCAGTCCATCGCTGAGGCCGGAGAAGAATTTCGCGCGCGCGGGACCGTCCGCATGGACCAATACGGTCGCTTCCTGGATCATGAACGCATCCGCCCCAGTACAGAAGACAAAAACAATTCACAACCACAGGTTGCGACGCGCGATCTATTTCGCCTTCGCCCGTTCGAACCTGCGGAGAGCCTTGGTTGATCTGATGCCCCGGGACCGTCTCCCGGGCAAGTCCTATGTCGATCCTTGGGGGGAATTCGCCGCGCGATCCGGCAGACCGACCGCGCGTCGCGGCCGGGCGCCCATCCGTTCGTCACATCCGGCCGTCGCCCGACCCCCCGCGGGAGGGGAGCCCCGCGTCAGGCGTAATAGCCGTAGTCCTCGCCCGTGTAGCGGCACATGTTGAGCACGACACCGAGCAGCTTGCCCGCCTGGGCGAGCTCGTGCTCGCAACGGTCCACCTCGTCGAGCCGGGTCTTCTCGGCGCCCGCCACCAGCAGCACCCCGTCGAGATGCGGCAGGAAGGCCAGCGCGTCGTCGCTCATCAGCATGGGCGGCAGGTCGTAGATCAGCACGTCGGGGGCGAAGGCCGTGCGGATCCCCGCCGCCGCCTGGGCCGCGGCGGCGCTGATCAGCAGGTCGCCCGAATTGCGCATGGGCGCGGCGCTCGCCGCGATGGCGAGGCCGTCGCCATAGCGCACGAAGGTCTCCGCGACGCTCGCCTGTCCCTGGAGCAGCGCCCCCACCGACCGGTCTCCGGGCAGGCCCAGCTCCCGCGCGATCGAGGGCCGGCGCAGGTCGAGGTCGACCAGCACGGTCCGCAGGTCGGGCTGGTGGGCGAGGCCGAAGGCGAGGTTCAGCGCCGTGGTGGTCTTGCCGCAGCCGCTGGTGGGCGAGGTGACGCCCACGCTGGTCCAGCCGTTGGCCCGGAGCGTGCGCAGGAGCCGGGTGCGCATCATGTCGAAGGCCGCATGGGCGGGATCGGCGTCGGCGAAGGTGACGACCCGGCTCGCCTCCATGCGGGCGGGATCGGGGGTGAAGGCGGGCAGCTCGGCCCAGGCCGCGGCCAGGGGCGCCGCCGCGGCGCCGAACCCCGCGCCGCGGGCGGGGCCGGCCGCAGGGCCGGGGGTCGGCGCCGGCGGCGGCGGGACCTCGCCCCGCTGTTCCTTGGCCTTCTGGATGGCGGCTTGGATGCGTTCCATGACTGTCGTCTCTTCCCCAGGGCCGGCACCGGGCCGGGATCGGTTGCGGCGCAGGCGTCAGGAGGCGTCGCCGGCGGGCTCCGCCGGCTGCGCCTCGATGCCCCAGATCAGGCTGTCGATCGGCTGATAGAAGGTGTTCACCGCCCAGAGCCCCACCGGGACCGCCACCAGGATGAAGAGCAGCGCCCCGACGATGACGTTGCGCCGCCAGCGCCGCTCGCCCTCGGTGCGGATGTAGGGGATGGTGGCGAAGGGCTCGGTCCCCAACCGCTCGGCGATCTCGGAGGGCCGGCGGATCGAGCGGTTGAGCAGCTCGAGCAGCAGCACGAAGCCGAAGGCGAGGGCGAGACCCGCCACGACGCTGGCCGAGGCGATCAGCGGCCGGTTCGGGCTCGCCGGGGCGGTCGGCTCGGAGGGCGGCTGGATCAGCGAGAACCGCTCGCCCTTGGACAGGACCTCGATCCGCTCGCCGATCGCCGCCTGGCCGAGCCGGGACCGGGCGGTCTCGTACTGGTCGTTGAGGTTGGCGAGGTCGCGCTCCAGCCCGGTCAGCACCATCTCGTTCGCCGGGGTCGCCTGGATCGACTGGGCGAGATCGGCCAGGGTCTGGGCGATCCCCGCCTTCTCCTGGGCGATGTATTCGAGCCGGGCGTCGATCGGGGCGAGCTCCACGTCCAGGGCCGAGGCGGGCGCGGTCCCCGCCCCGTCGCCGACGGCGCGCGCCGCGCGCTGCTGGGAGACGAGGGAGTCGAGCGCCGCCACCCGGCTCTCCAGCAGGCGGATCTGCGGGCTGGTGGGCGCGTAGACCGCGCGCTGCTGGATCAGCTGGCTGCGGAGGTTCTCGAGTTCCTGCTCCTCGGGGCTGAGGGCGACGCTCGCCGCCCGGCCCGTGCGCTCGAAGACCCAGACCACGGTGGCGCGCTGGTTCTTGAGCGCCGCCTCCTCGCGCTCGAGCGCGAGCAGCCGCTCCTGCTCGGTCTGCTGCTGGGCGCGGCGGGCGTTCAGGCTGTCGGGCAGGGCGTCGACGTTCGCCGTCTTCATCTCGGCGATCTTGGCCGACTGCCGCTCGATCTCGCCCGACAGCCGCTCGACCTCCGCCTGGAAGAAGGTGGCGGTGTCGCCGGCCCGGTCGGTGCGGATGCGCATGTTCTCCTGGAGCACTAGGTTGACGATCTCGTTCGCCCCGCGCACCGCGAGATCAGCGGTCGGGGCGTTGAAGGCCACCCCGAGGATCGTCGCTCCCGGCACGCCGCGCTGGCGCGTCACGTCGGGCTCGAAGCCGATGAACTCGATCCGGCCGCTGACGTCCTTGGCCATGGCGCCGACGGTCATGTCCGGCTGGTCGGCGAACATCCCGAGCCGGTTGGCGAGCTCGACCATGGTCTCGCGCGTCATGATGCGCTGCTCGATGATCTGGGCCTGCTCGTAGGGATCGACCGCCACGGTGGCGGCGGCGAGATCGCCGGGGATCTGCTGGGGCTCGACCAAGATGCTCGCCTCGCTGCGGAAGTTCGGCGGCAGGATCGTGGCGAGCGTCAGCCCGACCGCGGCGAAGAGCGCGACGATCAGCAGGAAATAGGGCAGCCGGCGCAGAAAGACCGCGAACCAGAACTTGAAGTCGATGTTGGGCATCCCCGCCTCTTTACCCCCAGTCGCTTGAAGCCGTCCCCGAAGCCGTCGCCGCAGGCCGTCCCCCGGCCCCGGCCCCCGGGTTCAGACGACCATCTTGAGATTGTCGTTCATCCGCCGGTCCCGCGCCACCTGCTCGATCAGGCCGGCGTCGATCCGGTCCTGGCCGTCGGTGAAGGCGTAGACCAGGGCGTAGTCGCAGATCTGGTTGACCAGCCGCGGCACCCCGCGCGAGGCCGCATGGGCCGCCTCGCAGGCGGCCGGCGTGAAGATCTCGCGGTCGGCCCCCGCCACCCGCAGCCGGTGGCGGATATAGTCCCCCACCGCCTGGGCCGACATGGCGGGCAGGTGATAGTCCGCCGCCACGCGCTGCGCGAACTGCACCAGCCGGGGCGAGGCGACGAGGTCCCGCAGCTCCGGCTGGCCGACGAGGACGATCTGGATGAGCTCGTCCTTGTCGGCGTTGATGTTGGAGAACATGCGCAGCTCCTCGAGCGTCTCCACGCTCAGGTTCTGCGCCTCGTCGAAGATCAGCAGCGTGCGCCGGCCGGCGGCGTACTGCGCGATCAGATAGTCCTGGAAGCGCCGGAACAGCTGGACGTAGCTCGCCCCCGGCTCGACCTCGACGTCGAGCGCCGTCAGCACCCAGTGCAGCAGCTCGCCCCGGTCGCCCTGGGCGTTCGAGACCAGGCCGACGGTCACGTCCCCGGGCAGCGAGCGCAGCAGGTGGCGCAGAAGCGTGGTCTTGCCCGCGCCGATCTCGCCGGTGATCACGGTGATCGGCGCGTGTGTCAGCATGCCGTATTCCAGCATGGAATAGGCCCGGGCATGGTTGTCCGACCAGTAGAGGAAATCGGGATCGGGCAGGAGCGTGAAGGGCCGCTCGGCCAGGCCGAAATGGGCGTTATAGATCGTCAGGCCGCTCGACATGCCCATCCCGCACCAATTCACTCACACACCGGGGGCATACGTCGCGCGCCCCGCAGGCCGCCGCGGCCGCCCAAGCGCGTTACATAACCTCATCGGCGAGCGTTATCACCCCCTTAAATTGGTGAATGCCGCACCGCCGCAAGATTTGACCGGACCTGGGACCCGGAAGACACGGGCCCCGCGGGGCGGGCGGTCGGCCGGACTCCGGCGCGGCTGAGCGCCCGCCCGCTCGGAGAGACCTCTGCAAAAGCCTCTCTTCCAAGCCGCGTCGCTTCGGGAAGGGCCGGGACTTCGCGCATGAAAATCGGATCATACCATTGATATGGTTCGATATGTCCTGCGGCCTCAACCCCTTCTTCACGAATGTGAACGGGTCAAGCGACCCGCGCCAGGCTTCCCGAAGGCCTCTCAGAAACCGAAGGCCGCGAGCGCGTCGCCCGCCGGGGGCGGCGCCTCGGCCGCGGCGACGTTGCGCGCGAGGCTGCGGGGCGAGAGCATCGAGACCAGGGTGACGCCCTCGGGGTTGCGGGCGAAGGCCCGGGCCATCAGCAGGCTGGCGAGCGCCGCCTCGGGGTCGTCGAGCCCCGCCGCGGCGCAGGCGGCCCGGCCGAGCGCGGGCTCCGCCCGGGCCCGGGCGACCGCGCGGGCGAGGGTCTCGCCCAGGATCGAATGGGTGACGAGCCCGACGCCCCGGGCCGCCGCCGCGCCCAGCACCGCGTCGGGCTCCCCCGGCCCCGGCAGGGGAAGCTGCACCACCCCGTAGGGCGCGCCCGCCGCCAGCGCCGCCTCGGCCGCGGCCGCGTCGCTCGCGGTGGAGACGCTGCGGGCCTTGCCGGAGGCCACCACGTCCTCGAGCGCGCGGCGGATCTCCTCGCGGCCCACCTCCTCGGCGGGGACCGCGTGCAGGGCGTAGACCTCGATCCGGTCGGTCCCGAGCCGGCGCAGGCTCTCCTCGATCGAGGTCCGGATCAGCTCGGGGGTCAGCGGCAGCCGGGCGTTGGCCTTGGGCGCGGCCTTGCGCAGCGCCCCCGAGAGCGGCCCGAGCCGGCCGATGACCTTGCGGGCGAGCGGCATCAGCGCGCCCCGCAGGCCGCCCCCCATCCCCCCGGCGAGCTTCAGCCCGACCTTGGTGCAGATCTGGACCTGGTCCCGGCGGCCGCGCAGGACCCTTCCGGCGATCTCCTCGGCCCGGCCGCCGCCATAGACCGGGGCGAGGTCGATCCAGGTGACGCCCGCGTCGAGCGCCGCGGCGAGGGCCCGGGCGGCCGTCTCCGGGTCCACTCGTGATCCGAGTGACGCGGCGCCGAAGCCGAGCGCGGAGGTTTCGATGCCCGTGCTCCCGAGCGTGACGCGCCGCATGGCCCTCTCCCTGATGCGATCCGAAGGGGGACCGATGCGGACCCCGGACGCCACCCTAGCCGCCTCGGCGGCGGAGGGAAGCGACAAACGCGCTTCGCTTTCGCAGACGCAAAACAAACCCGGACGGAGCGGCCGCTCCTGCCGGGTGGCGGGACCCGCCGGGACGGGCCGCCCGCGGGCGGCGTCCCTAGGCCGCCGGCCGCAGCCGGGCGGCGAGGCGCAGGCCGAGCTGCACGGCGGTGAAGGTCGGATTGGCCTGCCCCGAGGTGGGCAGGACCGCCGTCGAGGCCACGTGCAGGTTCCCGAGGTCGAAGCTCCGGCAGTCGCCGTCGACCACCGCATGGGCGCGGTCGGCTCCCATGCGGATCGTGCCGATCTGGTGCGCCCCGTGCAGCGCCCCCGCGAGGATCGCCGCCTCGCGCTCGGCCTTCGGCCCGTGATATTCTATCCGTCCCAGGCGGTTGCGGGTCAGCCAAGCCTCCAGCGCGTCATGGGCCCGGGCGATGGAGGCCGCGTCCTCGGCGGCGAAGCGCAGGTCGATCCGGAGCCGCGGCATCCCCAGCCGGTCGGTCCGGTCCGACAGGGTCAGCCGGCTGTCGGGCATGGGCAGCTGTTCGGAATGGAACTCGAGCCCGTAGCGCCGGGCCGGGTTGGTCAGGAAGAACCCCGGCAGCCGCATCCGCGACACCCGGCTGCGCCAGAGGTAGTCCGGGATGGCGACCAGGGTGCGCAAGGGGTCGCCGAGGATGTTCAGCGCGTGGCGGCCGCGCCGGTAGGGCGGCTCGCCGATCACCTTGCGCCGCAGCGATTCGGCGATGAGCCGCCGGCCGAGCGGCCCGAAGGACATCACCAGGAAGGCGGTCGACAGCGGCCCGGAGCGATGCGCGGGATCGGCGGGCCGGGGCACCACCGGCCAGAAGGAGAGGTTCAGCAGCCGCTCCGAGGCCTGGGTCTCGGGGGCGGGCGTGATCCGCCGGCGCACGTAGCAGCCCTGCGAGACATGGAAGCCCATGCCGTCGTGCAGCGCCTGGTTCTCGAAGACGATGTCGGCCACGTCCCCGGTCACATGGCCCATGTAGTACCGGCCGAGGGGGCCGTCCGCCCCGCCGAAGAGGTCGGGCCGCCGCCGCTGCTCGGCCAGCAGCAGCCGGGCGCTCTCGTTGCCGCCGGCGGCCAGCACCACCTCGCGCACGGGCAGCCGCCCGCGGCCCGGCCCTTCGAGATGCAGGTCGAGCGCGGCGATCCGGTCGTCCTCGATCTCGAGGCCGAGGACCGTCGCCCCCAGCGCCACCGCGAGGTTGGGGCGCGCGGCCAGCGTCTCCCGGTGCAGATCCTGGATGCGCGGGGTGTTCGACCAGCGCTCCAGCGCGGTCCAGGCGAAGGCCGGGTCGGCCGCGACCCCCGGCAGGTCCTCGACCCAGTCCGGCGCGCCGCAGTCGAGATAGCGGCAGGCGGCGGCGGCGAAGGGCTCGAGATCCGCCGGCCCCACCGGCCAGGGCGGCAGTTCGGGCCAGGGGCGGGGGGCGAAATCCACCGGGTCGTAGGGCAGGCAGCGCCCCCCCCAGAGGTTGGAGGATCCCCCGAGCCGGCGGCCCACCACGATGGCCGGATCCTGGTGGTTGTCGGGGCGCAGGTTCTCGTGGGCCGACAGGTCCTGCGCCTCCGCCGAAGCGCCCCGGCCGCCGCTTTCCAGCAGCAGCACCCGCGCGCCGCGGGCGGAAAGGTCGAGCGCCGTGACGATGCCCACGGGTCCCGCGCCGATCACGCAGACATCCGCGCCGAATTCCGCCAGCGCCGCGTGGCCGGGCGCGTCCATGATCATGCGACATCTCCGGGAAAGGTCCTGACCGGGGTTTTGGAGCGGCGGGGCGGGGGCGTCAACGGCTTCGCTGCGCGCGATTTTCCCCCGGCCGGAGCCGCCGCGGGCCTGCGGCGGCCGGGAGGAAACCTTCCGCCGCAGGCGGATCCCGCAGATGCAAAAAGCTCTTCAACTTTGGGTTGATTCGTTCCAATGTTCACCATAGTATTAAAAAACAACGCAATTTTGATTGAGGTTTGAGACGAAAGATGGCTTAATGGCCCCGTGGCGATGGGAATCCGTTGCGCCGCCCAACGTGGGCGTACCGGCTCACACGCCAGTCAGTGTTGGAGTTCCGGTTCCGGGCGGGTTCCGGGGCCTGTCAAGCCCGCAAGGGCGATGTCGCGGCTTTGTTGTGCGAGGTTGGGGTCAGGTATGTCCCACATTTCCGAGATTTCGGCTGAAGGCATGGCTCCGGCGCAGATGGGCGGCGGCGGCTTCTATCGTCGTCGGGTCAAGCGCTGGATCGACGTGGCGCTGATCCTGCTTGCGGCGCCCTTCATCCTGCCCCTCGTGCTCCTGCTCGCCCTCCTCGTGCGCAGCGACGGCGGCCCGGCCTTCTACACCCAGGACCGCGTCGGCCGCGGCGGCAAGATCTTCCGGCTCTACAAGCTGCGCAGCATGGTGACGGACGCCGACGCCCGGCTCGCCGCCCATCTCGCCGCCGATCCGGCCATGCGCGCCGAATGGGCCGAAAGCCAGAAGCTCAAGAACGATCCCCGGATCACCGCCGTGGGCCGGTTCCTGCGCAAGACCTCGCTCGACGAGCTGCCGCAGCTCTGGAACGTCTTCAAGGGCGACATGAGCCTCGTCGGCCCCCGGCCGATGATGCCCCAGCAGCGCCCGCTCTACCCGGGCCGCGCCTATTACCGCATGCGCCCGGGCCTGACCGGCCCCTGGCAGGTCAGCGACCGCAACGCCGGCTCCTTCGCCGGGCGGGCGGAATACGACACCGACTACCTGCGCCGCATGTCCCCGCTGACCGATCTCACCATCCTCTTCCTGACCTTCTGGGTGGTGCTGCGCGGCACCGGCTACTGAGGCGCCCGCGCCCCTGACGATCGCCCGAAGGCCCGGCCGGATCGCTCTGCCGGGCCTTTTCGCGTCCTTCGTCCGGGCTCCTCCCGGTCGCGGCGCATCGGGCGCGAAGGCTCTGCGTCGCCACTCCGCGTCGCCATGTGAAGCGCCGGATGCGCCGGCCCGAGGCCAGGCGGGGCGCATCGTCGCCCGCCAGGCGGCCCGTGACGCCGGACCTGGAGAGGGTCGGGGGCGGCGCCCTCTCTCCTTCACCGTTCAGACCCGGCCGCGGCGCGCTTGCCCCAAGCAGCTTCAGGCCAGCTTCCCTCGCCGTGGAGAGGCCCCTGCGAAGCCGCCGGCGCGGTCGCTCCCGATCTGTTCACACCGATGAAGATCGGGTTTACGCCACAGAATATATCTAACGATATCAGTATATTGACCTCATTTTCACGCGTGAAATTCCGCCCCCTCCCGAAGCTGCGGCTTGCAAAATAGGCTTTTGGCAGGGACCTCTCCGACGCCTGATCGCGCCGAAGAGGCCGGGACGGCCAGCGCCGCGGTCCGGGGGCGGGGCGCGGCCTTCGCCTTTCGGATCGCCTGGAGCACGCGGCCCGGGACGGGACGGACCGGCGGCGGCCTCGAAGGTCGCTCGGCGGGCGATCGGCGGAGACCACTTGGGTCGTCCTCCGCTTACCAAACCTGCGGATCGCGGTTTGCGCCCCTCCCGCCCGGGGCTAGGATGCCGTCGTCGGGGCGGCGCCTGCGCGCGCCCGGCCCGCCCTGTCCGTCCGGAGACTCCCGATGCCCCTGCGCGCCCCGTCCGCCCGCGCTTCCCTCGTCGGCCTCGCCCTGCTCGCGGCGACGGCGCTTTCCGCCTGCGACAGCAAGGCGGAGCGGGCCGAGAAGCATTACCAGCGCGCCGTCGCCTATCTCGCCGAAGGCGAGCCCGACCGGGCGACGATCGAGCTTCGCAACGTCTTCCGCCTCGATCCCACCCATCGGGCCGCCCGCCTCGCCTATGCCCGGCTGCTGCGCGACAAGGGCGACCTGGAGCAGGCGCTGCATCACTACGGCGTCCTCGTCGACCAGGACCGCAACAACGCCGAGGCGCAGCGCGAGCTGGCCGAGCTGGCGCTGAGCGTCCAGGACTTCGACCTCGCCGCCGCCGCCTCGCGCCGGGCTTTCGAGCTCGCCCCCCAGGATCCGGCGGTGCGGGCGGTGAAGTCCGCCGTCGACTACCGCTCCGGCGACCGCCAGGCCGCGGTCGCCATGGCCCGGGGCGTCGCCGCGGAAACCCCCGGCTCGATCATCGCCCAGATGGTGCTGATCGCCGACCGGATGAGCGCCGACGACGCGCAAGGGGCGCTCGCCCAGGCCGACGCCGCCCTCGCCGCCGCCCCGGCCGACCAGGGCCTGCATCTCGCCCGCCTCGCCGCGCTGGATCGGATGGGCGACGAGGCCGCCATGGGGGAGGAGCTGGCCCGCATGGCGGAGCTCTTTCCCGAGGACGAGGCGGTCGCCCGCGCCCAGGTGCGCTGGCTGCTCGCGCAGGGCGACGCGGCCGGCGCAGAGACGGCGCTGCGCGCCCGGGTCGCCCGGGACCCGGGCGACACCGCCCCGGCCCTGACCGTGGTGCAGTTCCTCTACGAGCGCGAAGGCGCGGAGGCCGCCGCCGCCGAACTCGACCGGCTGATCGCCGCGGCCCCCGACCCCCTGCCCTACCAGCGGGTCCGGGCCGGGCTCGATTTCGCCCAAGGCCGCCAGGCCGAGGCGGTCGCGGCGCTGCGCGCCCTGATCGAGGGGAAGCCCCCCTCGGATGCGATCCGGGACGTGCAGGTCGAGCTTGCGGGCATGCTCGCGGCCAGCGGGGACGCCGCCGGGCGCGACCGGATGCTCGCCGCGGCGCTGGAAGGCGACCCACGCCATGTGGGGGCGCTCAAGCTGCGCGCCCGCGCGGCCATCGCCGCCGACCAGCCCGAACGCGCCATCCAGGACATGCGGGCCGCCCTGACCCAGGCGCCCCGCGACCCGGAAATCATGACGATCATGGCCGAAGCGCACCTGCGCGAGGGGGCGCGGGCGCTGGCGGGCGAACGCCTCGCCCTCGCTGTGGAGACCTCGGGCCGGGCGCCGGCGGAATCGGCGCGCTACGCCCGCTTCCTGCTGGAGGACGGCAAGACCGACCCGGCCGAGGCGGTGCTGGCCGACGCCCTGCGCGCGGCGCCCCAGGACACGGAACTGCTCGCTCTGCTGGGCGAGACGCAGGTGCGCCGCCAGGACTGGGTCCAGGCCGGCCAGGCCGCGCAACTCCTGCGCGAGGCGGGAGATCCGGCCGCGGCCGACCGGATCGACCTTGCCCGGCTGGAGGGCGAAGGCAAGGGCGCGGAAAGTCTCGCCCGGCTGCAGGCGCTGGCCGCGACAGGGGACGAGGCCGCCACCGCCCAGCTGATGGAGACCTATGCGGCCGCCGGCGATTTCGCCGGCGCCCGGGCCTGGCTCGACGGCCGCCTGGCGGCGCAGCCCCGGAACCTCGTCCTGCGAATGATGCAGGCCGGGCTCTACGCCGCCGAAGGGGAGCCGGACCGGGCGGAGGCGCTCTACCGCGCGCTGATCGCCGAGACCCCGGCCGCGGCCCAGCCCTATCGCGGGCTCGTCGCGCTTCTCGGGGGGCAAGGCGACGTCACGGGCGCCGAAGCGGCGCTGACCGCAGGGCTCGCGGCCACCGAGGATGCGGACCTGCTGTTCCTGCAGGCGGGGCTGCTCGAATCCCGCGGCAACCACAACGGCGCGATCGCGGTCTACGAGACGCTATATGCCCGGGACAGCGGCAACGCGGTGGTGGCGAACAATCTGGCGAGTCTGCTCGCCACCCAGCGCGCCGATCCAGGCAGCCTCGAGCGCGCCCACGCCATCGCCCGGCGGCTGCGCGGGTCGCAGGTGCCGCAGTTCCAGGACACCTATGGCTGGATCCTGCACCGGCGCGGGGATTCCGCCCAGGCGATCGCCTTCCTCGCCCCGGCGGCCGAGGCGCTCGGCGACAACGCCCTCGTGCAGTTCCACCTCGGCGAGGCGCTGCTGGCGACGGGCCGCGAGGCCGAGGCGCGGGCGCAGTTCGAGCGGGTCCTGGCGCTCGCCGGAACGCCGGGTGCCGCGACCGCGGCCCAGACCGAGGCCGCCCGCGGGCGGATCGCCGAGATCGACGCCCCGCCTGCGGCGCAGGATGGCGAGCGGGATGCGGCGGAAGCGCAGACCGAGGGCTGAAACGCCACGCGCGCCTGGGAGAGGACGCGCGCGCAAGACCCGGACGGCGGATCGGATCAGAACAGGTCGGGCTGGTTCGCCGCCAGAAAGCCGGCGGCGACGCCGGAGATATGGAACTCCGCCGAGCCCCGCGACCCCTGGTCGATGGTGAGGATCAGATCGGCCCCATCGGTCTCGGCCGTGACCGCCGGCGAGAAATGGATGAGCTCCTGCAGATCGAGCAGGGAATCGACCTTCACCGAGGCGCCGTGGTTCCAGTCGTCCACGACGTTGCCGCCGGCCTTGTCCTGGAAGGTGCCGGAATTCCAGTCGTTGAAGACGAAGCTGTCCCCGCGGGAGAAATCGATCCCGTCGATGTCGACCACGCTGTCGCCGTCCGCCAACGCGCCGCCGAAGCGCAGCTTGGCCGCATCGGCCTGCCCGCTCGAACCCTGTCCGTCCGAAAGGGGCGCGGCGGTGGCGGAGGCCGCCGCCGACTCGATCCGGGAGATGTCGGGGCCCTTCTTGAAGCCGTAGTCGCCCGGCCAGTGCAGGTACTGCTTGGAGCCCACGAAGTTGTTGTAGATGTCCCAGCTTGAATCCTGTTCCTGCTGGACGCTCGCCACGCGGTTGCCGGTGATCGTCACGTCATGGGAGTAGATCGAGACGTTGATGAGCGGCACGTTCACGTTCACGTTGGCGCGGAAGCCGCCGTCGGGGTTCTGGACCAGGGTGTTGTCGCGAACCGTCACGCCATTGGCGTGCAGCACCGTGATCCCGTGCAGCTGGGCGCTGCGCACGTAGTTGTCCTCAATGAGGATGTTGCTGTGCATCGCGTAGAGGTTGCCGGCCTTGTAGAGCTCGTTGCCGATATAGATGCCGTGGCGGACCTCGGCGCTGTCGATGTGGTTGCCGCGGATGACGATGTTGTCCGAGGGGGCTTCATCCGACGTGGCGCGGAACTGGATGTTGTCCTTGTGCTGCGCTGCGGGATTGGGCGACTTGAAGTTGCGGAAGGTGTTGTCCTCGATCAGGATTCCGCTGATGCCGCCGAAGGTGAAGCCGTCGTTGCTCATGTTGCGGACGAGATTGTCCGTGAGCCGGACATCGTCGACGTTGGAAAAGCTGAGGGCGTTCTGGAAATCGTGGAAATCGGAATCGCTGACCGTGATCTGGCTTGAGTCCTTCACGCGCAGCCCGAGGGCGGAACCGAAGCCGTTGCGGATATGTCCGTCGAAGTCGATGTTGTCGAAGGTGATCTTTTCGGAACGCTCGGCGAAGAACGGCTTGTTGGACGACTTGCCAGATACATAATCGAAGACCAGATCCCGGAACTCGACGTTGGAGACATCCGCCAGCTTGACGCTGTTGACCTTGGCCGGATTGTTGGGATCGGCGGAAGCGATCGTGACCTTGCTGGAGAAGTCGTGATCGGTACGGCGGTTCGTCTGCATCTGGATGGAATTGTAGGTGCCGCTGGCGAGAAGGATCGTATCGCCGTTCTTCACGTTGCTCAGGGCCGAATTCAGCTGCGACTGGTTGGAGACCCGGAAAGTGGTCATGTCTCGACTTCCTTGGAACTGGGGCTGCCGCCAGGCAAGACGACATCGTTGGCCGGCCGGGGCCGGCCGACGGGGGATGGGGCAGAATCAGGAACATGCGGCAGGCCGGCCTCGCGCAGAGGAGTCAGGCCAACGCACATCGTCCCCTTGAGAGGACTTTACGCGTGCGTCACATGAACACAGGAACTATTCACTCACTTGCTTCTCGTACTTTCCCTCGTTGATACAGTTTTTTATTCTGGTTTATTTTTGGTTTCGTGTCGGATGAAACGATATTGTCCCGAGATTTTGGGAATTCCTCCCTCGGGGTCAACCCGAGATTGGTCGCGAAGCGAAGCTAGGCGAATTCCCGCCATCACCTCGGGTCCCGGTCGCGGCGCTTGGGCCGCGGCCCGGGCAGGCGCCAACCTTGGCGCCCCCTGACAAATCACGATCAAGGTTAACGACAGGTTGGCCTGGAGACGCCGCGAGCGTCCGATCTGCGCGCCGGGACTCTTCGCGCCCTGAACCGGTTTCGTCTCAGGGGGCCCCTTGCACGGGACGCGCGGAAATGCTCTTGTCGCGCCGCCGGAGAGATGGCCGAGTGGTCGAAGGCGCACGCCTGGAAAGTGTGTAGGCGGGGAACCGTCTCGAGGGTTCGAATCCCTCTCTCTCCGCCACACCATCGCCATTTCCATCAATAGACGGCTGCGGCGGAATGCGGACGCGTCCGGCTTGACGCCCAAAGGCAGGCCGCGTAAAGGGTCGCCCGCGCGGCGGAGTAGCTCAGCTGGTTAGAGCAGCGGAATCATAATCCGCGTGTCGGGGGTTCAAGTCCCTCCTCCGCTACCAGATTTCCCGGAACTCCCTGGCCTTGGGGCGGCCTGTCCGCTCTCGCGCCGGATGCGGCCGTCCGGCGCGCGTCGTAAGCCCCGAAATGCCGCCGCAGCGCAGGCAAGGCGTAGGGATCGCCTCGCCGCGGGCCAGGAAAGCGCCCTGCGCAGACCACGCGGGCGTTCGATCAGGCACGCAGGGAAGCCCGAGCCCGGGACTTGATTCCGGACGCCGCACGACTGAAGTTAACGGAAGATCCTGTTGCAGAATGACTACGCCGCCGGCGAGGAATCGCCGTCCGAGGCGGCTGGCTCCGCGTTTTGCCTTTTGCCCTTCGCCCCGTCATGGTCTAACGGTCCCAACGTGTAAAAGATTGTGACGAGGCGACGATGCGACAGGTTCTCCTGGCCCTCCTGACCCTGATGCTGGCTGCGCCCATGGCTCTCGCCCAAGCCGCCGGCTATCGGATCCAGCCGGGGGACACCCTCTCGGTGACGGTGCTCGAAGACGAGACCCTGAACCGCCAGGCGCTGGTCCTGCCCGACGGCCGCATCTCGGTGCCCCTCGCCGGCTCGATCCGCGCCGCGGGCCAGTCGGTGGAAAGCGTCGAGAAGACCATCGCCGACCGGCTCGCCTCGAACTTCGCGGTGCGGCCGAACGTCTTCGTCTCGGTGACCGCGGTGGACGAGGACGCCCTGACCTTCCCGATCTACGTGCTCGGCCGCGTGGCCGAACCCGGCATCCGTGAAGTTGAAGTTGGCACCAACCTGCTGCAGGCGATCGCCGTCGCAGGCGGGCTCGACCGCTTCGCCGCCACCAAGCGCATCCAGCTGCGCCGCCGCAACGCCGACGGGCAGGAGCAGATCTTCACCTTCAACTACAAGGCGGTCGAACGCGGCGCCGCCATCGAGTCGATGATCACCATGCGTGAAGGCGACGTGATCCTGGTGCCCGAGCGTCGCCTCTTCGAATGAGGCCGCACGCGATGCGTTTTCGTCTCGCCGCCGCCGCCGCGCTCGCGGCCGGGCCGGCCGTCTCCCAGGAGCTGGGTCTGCCCGGCGGCCCGCTGCTGACCATCGGCCTCAGCCAGAGCGCCACCCTCGACACCAACTTCGGCCTCGAGGATCCGCGCCGGGGCAACAGCTACTTCACCGACACCCGGGTCTCCTTCGGGGTGCTGAGCGAGACCGACGTCCAGAGCCTCGGCTTCGGCTTCGACACCGGCCTGCGCGCCCTGTGGGAAGCTGACCGCGACTTTCGCTTCACCTTCGCCTCGCCCTCGAACGCCAACCTCGACTATGTCCGGGACTGGGCCAGCGGCGGGGTGGACATCGGGCTGGACTACACCCAGACCGAAGTGGACGCCGACACCGTCGACCAGGGCGACGACGACAACCAGACCGACGCCCAGGACCGGCTCGGGGTCGACGCCACCCAGTACACCTATCGCGGCAGCATCGATCTGGAGCTCGCCCAGGATTCGCCGAGCTCCTACACCTTCTCGGCGCGGGCGTCGCGGATCGACTACAACCGCACCTCCATCGACCGCAGCCCGCGCGACACCGCACAGGCCGAGGCCGGCTGGCGGCTGCGGTTCAATGACACCGTCTCGGGGGCGGTGAACGCGCTCTACATCTACTATTCCGCCGACAACGACGCCCAGACCCAGGTCCGGTTCGGCTCGCTCGACGCGGGCGTGATCTACGAGCCAAGCGAGGTGCTGCGGGTCGATCTCGGCCTCGGCTATTCCCACCGGGAACGGCGCGAGATCCGCGCGCCCAACAGCGACAACCCCCAGCGCAACACCGAGACCGACTCCGGTCCCGCCGCGCGCTTCGCCCTGCGCTACGCCTTTCAGGACGTCACGGTGAACGGCGAGCTGCGCTACACCGCCGCCGCCGATGGGGCCCCCGTCACCGGCCAGCTGCGCGCCGCCTATCCCCTGCCGCGGGGAGTGCTGAGCGGGCGGATCTTCCAGAACAAGACCGGGGCCGCCTCGGGCAGCGAGGCGCGGGTGAGCGGGGTCGGGATCTCGCTCGACCACTCGCTCAACGATCTTTCCTCGGTGGCCTTCGACGCCACCGCCGCCTACCAGGTGGACGAGACCGCGCCCTTCGAGTCGGACATCACCCGATATTCCTTCTCGGCGGTCTACAGCCGCGAGCTGACCGAGACGATCAACGCCAGCATCGGCTACACCTACCGCACCTTCGACCAGCAGCCCGATTACGCCACCGGCAACATCGTGTTCATCGAGGTGGGCAAGTCCTTCTCGACCCAGTTCTGACGGCGCGGGGCCCGCTCCAGAGGGCCCCGTTGACCTTCCCGTCCCGCGGCGCCTCGTTTTTCGCGTCCGTCTGGCCTATAGAACGGAACGGGGGTTCGGCGTCGTGTTTCCGGCCGGGCCCCCGCGTGCAGGGTAAGACTGTGTGACGAGGGCCCGGATGACCATCACGACGCAGGCGGGGAGTCCGGGCGGATCGATCGAGGCGGATCCCCGCGGCCTCGCCTGGCTCGGGCTCGCGGTCGTCTCGACCCTGCCGCTGTTCTGGATGGGTTTCACCGGCCTCGCCCAGGAATGGGCCCGGCCGGAGTTCAGCCATGGGCCGGTGATCCCGGTCCTTTCCTTCTACATGTTCCTGCGCGAGCTGAAGTTCGTGCCCCCCGCCCCGGCGACCGACCGCTGGCCGGGCGCGGCGCTGATCCTGGCCGCCCTCGGGCTCGCGCTGCTCGGCAATCTCGCCCGCATCGATCACCTGGTGTTCTATGCGCTGATCCTCTGGATCTTCGGGCTGATCCTCGTGGGCTTCGGGGCGCGGCGCGGCTGGTTCTTCTGGCCCTCCGTGCTGCATCTCGTCTTCATGCTGCCCCTGCCCTATTTCCTGTATTTCAAGATCACCACCGCGCTGCAGCTGGTCTCGTCGCAGATCGGCGTGCAGGTGGTCGAGTTGATGGGCGTGCCGGTCTATCTCGAGGGCAACGTCATCGACCTCGGGGTCTACAAGCTGCAGGTGGCCGAGGCCTGTTCCGGCCTGCGCTACCTCTTCCCGATCATGAGTTTCTCTTACGTCTTCGCGGTGCTCTACCGTGGGCCGGTCTGGCACAAGATCGCGCTGCTGCTGGCCGCCGTGCCGATCGCCGTCCTGATGAACTCCTTCCGCATCGGAGTGATCGGGGTGCTGGTCGACCGCTACGGCATCGGCCAGGCGGAGGGGTTCCTGCATTTTTTCGAGGGCTGGATCATCTTCCTCAGCTGCATCGCCATCCTCTTCGCCATGGCGGTGGGGATGCGGCGGCTGTCGGGGGACCGGCGGCCGCTCGGGGATGCGATCGACGTGGATTTCACCGGGCTCGGGGCCCAGATGCGCCGGGTTCTGACGGTGGAGCCCTCGGCCGCGCTCAAGGCCGCGGCCCTCGCCACCCTGGCGCTCGCCGCCGCCTGGAGCCTCGCGCCCGCGCGCGAGACGGTGCGGATGGAGCGCGACGCCTACAGCCTCTTCCCCCTCGCCTTCGACGGCTGGCAAGGCTCGGCCTCCGTGCTCGACCCCCAGGTCGAGGCGAGCCTCGGGGCCGACGACTATCTCTCGGCCTTTTTCCGCAACCCTGACGAGGCGGCGGCGGTCGACCTGTTTCTGTCCTACTACTACAGCCAGATCGACGGCCGCTCGATCCACGCCCCCGAGATCTGCCTGCCGAGCTCCGGGTGGGAGATGTTCGCCCTCGGGCCCTTCGAGGTCGACCTTTCCCCCACCCGGCTCGGGATCGTCACCCTCAACCGCGCGGTGATCCAGAGGGGGACCGAGCGCCAGCTCGTCTACTACTGGTTCGAGGGGCGGGGACGACGCATGCACCACGACTTCCTCACCCGCTTCCGCACGGTGACCGACAGCATGACGCTGAACCGCACCGACGGCGGGCTGGTGCGGGTCGTCACCCCCCTCCTCCCCGGCGAGGAAGAGGCCGCCGCCGACGCCCGGCTGCGCCGCCTGCTCCTCGCCCTGGGCGACCGCCTCAATCGCTTCATTCCCGAGTAGCCTTCCAGTACGGAGCGCGTCCCATGTCCGATCCCGCCGTCAGCCCCCACCTTGGCACCGCCACGCCCGGCCGTCCCGTCGTCTCGATCATCGTCGTGAGCTACAACACCCGCGAGATGACCCTCGACTGCCTGCGCAGCGTCTTCGCCGAGACGCGCACCCCCTTCGAGCTGATCGTGGTGGACAACGCCTCGCCCGATGGCTCCGCCGAGGCGATCGCCGCGGCCTTTCCCGACATCCGGCTGATCGCGAGCCGGGAGAACCTCGGCTTCGCCCCGGCGAACAACATGGCGGTGCGCGAGGCGCGGGCCGATCTCGTCCTGCTGCTCAACCCCGACACGGTGGTGCTCGACGGCGCCATCGACCGGCTGATCGCCTTCGCCGCGCGGCGGCCGGCGGCGGGCATCTGGGGGGGGCGCACCCTCTTCGGCGACCGGACCCTCAACAAGATGAGCGTCTTCGGCGACGTCACGCTCTGGGGGCTGTTCTGCCGGGCCACGGGCCTCGCGGTGATGTTCGACAACAGCCCGATCTTCAACTCCAACGACCTCGGCGGCTGGAAGCGCGACGACGAACGCGACGTGGACGTGGTCCAGGGCAGCTTCTTCCTGATCCGGCGGGAGTTGTGGGACCGGCTCGGGGGCTTCGACCTCAGCTACGTCATGTACGGCGAGGAGGCCGACCTCTGCCGCCGGGCGCGCAAGATCGGAGCCCAGCCGCGGATGACCCCCGAGGCCACCATCATCCATTACGGCGGCGCCTCTTCGGACCGGCGGGCCAAGAAGGACATCATGGTTCTGACCGCCAAGGCCACGATGATCCGCCGGCACTTTCCCGCCTGGCAGCAGGGTCCGGCTCTGTTCCTGCTCGGCTTCTGGCCTTGGTCGCGGATGGTGAGCGGCGAGATCATCGCCAAGGCCACCGGCAAGCGCCGCTTCGCCGACGCCGCCGCCCGCTGGCGCGAGGTCTGGCAGGCGCGCGGCCGCTGGCGCGCGGGCTATCCGCTGGGGCCGGTTCCCGGGGCCTGAGGAGCCGCCGCCCGCCCGGGCGTCAGACCTGATGCCCGGGGCTGGTGACCGGCAGGCCGAGCTCGGCCCGGCGCTCGCGGAAGGACTGCTCCGCCGAGGCGCGCTTGCCGATCTTGAGCGCGCGCAGCTGGAAGCGCTGGACGAAGCGGATGACGTCCGCGTCGCCGTGCCGACGCGCTCGCTGGGCCATGGCCTGGAAATAGCCGTAGGCGTAGGCGGCCGTCCCGGTCAGATAAGGCGGCTGTATGAACACCCGCCGCAAGGCGACCAGGCAGAAGAACAGCGGATGGGTGCCGAGGAGGTAGGATCCCCGGCCGTGGCGGATGCGGCCATGGTAGATCGATTTCTGGCTCGATCCCATGGGACGCATGTGCTCGAAACGGATCTCGGGCTCGGCCCAGCTCTGGGCGCGCCATCCGAGCCAGCGGACCAAGTGGCAATCGAAGGCGTCCCAGCCCACGTCGGTGCGGAACCCCCCCATCTGTTCGAAGCAGGTGCGGCGGTAGAACTTGACCGGTCCCACCGACTGCTCGTCGCCATGGAGATCCTCGACCTCGGCGCCCGTACGGGGGTGGATGTAATAGCACTTGCCGCTGCAGGTGCCGAGCAGCGGGTCCTCCGCCATGCGTTGCAGCATGATCTCGAAATAGCGCGGCGGCATGTCGAGATCGACGTCGAACTTGCAGAGGAAGTCATAGTCGACGTCGACCGCCGCAAGCCCGTCCTCGAAGGCGCGCACCACCCCGCCCCCTACCGCCCGGGCGCCGCTGTCCCGGCGGATCACCTTGATGAAGGGCATTCGTTCCTGATAGCGCGCGACGATCTCCATGCCGTCGTCGCTCGATCCGTCGTCGACGATCACCCATTGCGCGGGCTTGACCGTCTGGGCCTCGATCGACTTCAGATTGCGCTCGAGATACTCGGCTTCGTCCTTGCAGGGGGAGATCAGAACATAGGCGTTCTGCATCGGAGGTCCTCGTTACGCAGGGGGATCACAAACAGGCGGCGGCTTCTCTCGACCCGCGCCAAGCTACCGCCGCGGCCTGCGGGCCACAAGGGCGCCGCCGCCGGTCCGTGTTGCAGCGCGGAACGGCGTTGCGCCGGAGCCGCCCTCCGGTGCATAGCGGAAGGGTCGCAAGTCGAGGCCCCCATGACCCGTTCCTTCGTTTCGTCCCGGATCCGGCCGTGACCACGCCCCCCGTCACCGTCGTCATCCCCGCCTACAACCGCGCCGGCTCGATCGCCCTCGCCATCGAGAGCGTGCTGCGCCAGAGCTGGGGCGCGTTCGAGCTGCTGGTGGTCGACGACGGCTCGACCGACGGCACGCAAGATGTGGTGCGGGGCATCGCCGACCCCCGGCTGCGGCTGATCGAGACGCCGCGCAACATGGGCGCCTCGGCCGCGCGCAACCTCGGGATCGAGGAGGCCCGGGGCGACTGGGTGGCCTTTCAGGACAGCGACGACGAATGGCTGCCCCTGAAGCTCGAGAAGCAGATGGCGCGGCTGCTCGCCCCCGGAGCGGACCACGTGGCGGCCTATTGCGGGATGATGATCCTGGGCGAGCCCCATGGCCCCGAGACCGGCGCCCCGGGCCGGCTGGTCGCGCGCTATTACCCCGGGCCGGAGGAGACGGTGGTGGAGGGCGACCTGCTGGCCGCCCTGCTCCGCAGCAGCCTGATCTCCACCCAGACCCTGGTGGCCCGGCGCGACGCCCTGCGCGAGGCAGGCGGGTTCGACCCCGAGATCCGGGCGCTGATCGACTGGGACTGCGTCATCCGCCTGGCGGGGCTCGGGACCATCGCCTTCGTGGACGAGCCCCTGGTTCTGCAGCGGTTCTCGGCCAACAGCATCACCAAGGACAGGCTGCGCAAGCTGCCCACCCAGATCCGCATCGCCGAGAAATACGGCGCGCTCCTGGAGCGTCACCCGGAGGCCATGGCCCGGCAGCAGTACGTGATCGCCGGGGGCCAGCGGATGGCGGGGAACCTGCCGGCGGCGCGGGCGGCGATCGCCAAGGCCCGGGCGGCCCGGCCCGGGGATCCGCGGCTCTGGGCCATGTCCGCCTGGCTGGAGCTGCTGCGCCTCGCCCCTCGCAAGCGGCCCCCCGCCGGCGGCTGAGGCCAGGCGCCGCCGCCCGGCCTGTTCCCCGGTCTGGGGGACGGATTTTCACGCGTGAAAATCAAGTCAAGTTATTGATTTTTATGAGATATTTGAAAAACGTCAACCTGATCTTCAGAATTGTTGACGACCCCGAGCGGGCCCTCCTGCCCCGGATATCCGCTGAGGGCGCAGGACGACCGGCGAGGCATTGATCGCCGAAACGCTGCGCCCGCAGCGGACCTGCGGCGGATGGGGATGCAGAAAAGCCTTTCGGCGGCCGGGGGAGAACGCCCTCGGCCGAGCCCGCGGGCACGGCCCGGGCAGGCCGTCCCGGGAAGGCGCCCCGAAACGGCGCGGGGCCCGGGGACGATCCGTCCGCAGGCCCCGCAGGAAAGAAAAGGATGGCCCCCGCGGGTCTTTCTCCGGGAGGAGACGCCGGCCGCGGCTCAGGACGCCTTGTCGCGGCGGCGACGGGCGGCGAGGCCGATGGCGCCGACGCCGGCCGCGAGCAGCGGCAGGGTCGCAGGCAGCGGCACGGCCGCGGGCGAGGAGACCGGAGCCTGGTCGTAGCGCAGGGTCGCCCGGACCAGGGCGCTTTCGGTCGCGCCCTCGTCGAGCCCGCCGACGCCGGAGTTGAACACGCCGTTCGACAGGCTGATGGTCATGCGGCCGGTGCCGCCCTGGCCGAAGGAGAGGGTCAGGGGCCCGTTCCAGACCACCCGGCCCTGCTGGATCACCCCGAGCAGGCTGCGCTCGCCGAAGGTCTGGCCGACCGTCGTCCCGGAGACCACCGGATCGGTGAAGGCGAAGCTGACCGAGATGGGCTGCGGCTGGTCGTCCTCGCCGCGGTTCACCGTGGCCTCGTCGGTCCAGATGCGGAAGAGGTTGAAGGAATAGCTCTGGCCGACGGCGAGATCGGTGGTGTTCACCGCGCCCGAGGCGCTCGACAGGGACACCACCAGTCCCGGATCGGAGGTGTTGGCCGAAGCCGTCCAGCCGCCGGAGAAGGTGGCGGCCATGGCGCCGCAGGGCAAGGCCAAGGCCACAACGGCCGCTCCGATCAAATACCGCATCCCCAATCCCTCTCGACGCACAGTGGCTTTCCGTAAGGTTAGGCCTGCGGTCCGGCAAAAAAAAGCGAAAGTTTTCAGAATGTTTAACGCGCCGGATGTTCCGCGCGCGGAACGTTTACCGCTGCGGGGCGCGCTCCGCCCTAGCGCGAGCGAAGGCAAGAAAAGCTGCTTCCGCGTCGCGCAGGACCGGCTTGCCCGAGGCCCGCCAGTGCCGCAGCCATTCCGCCTCCAGCCAGTGGACGTCATAGCCGGGGGCGATGATTCGGACCCGCTCATGGACCTCGGCCGAGATCCGCGGCGCCTCGCCTTCCGCTGCGGGCAGACGGCGGCGCGCGCGCACCACCAGCACGTCGTCGTCCCCGAAGGCGAGCGCGTAGTCGGGCAGCCCATCCTCGGCGACCATGTCGCGGATCATCCGGCGGAAGACCCGGCGCGGCGAGGTGGAGCCGGATTTCTTCAGCAGGGTCTCGAGCCCGATCCGCCATTCCGCCTGGCGGCCGCAATGCTTGCGGGCGATCTCGTAGACCCGCCGCTCCAGGGGCTTGCGCAGGAAGAAATAGTCCCGGCTGAGGGTCAGCACCGACTTCGACAGGACCGAGCGATAGATCCAGTCCGAGAGCGTCACCGTCACCAGGACCATCCGGCCGCCGCGGGAGGCGCGCAGGATCTCCCAGGCGTCGATCAGGCCGAAGCCGCGGGTGCTCTCGACGCCCCCCGTCTCGATGTTGGTGACGATGCGCGCGCCCGAGAGCCGCTCGAAGGCCTCGCGCAGCCGGCGATAGCCGTCGCCGCTGGTCTCGCGGTTGGTGGCGGTCAGCAGGTCGTGGGCCTTGAGGCGGAGCGTGGGCGAGGTGGGCCGGCCGGCGTTCACCGCGGCCATGAGCTGGCTCACGCAGAAGATCAGCACGTCCTTGTCGTGGATGGTGGGCAGGCCCTTGACGGACGGGGTCACCTCGATCTCGGCCGCGCCGTGGGCGTAGCGCAGGACCCGCCGGTCGGGACGGGTCGCGAGCGTGAAGAGCGGATGCTCCATGCTCGCCATGTCGTCCTTGGGGGGCGGCCCGAGGAAGTCGCAGATGAAGAAATCGCCCTGGGCCGCGAGCGCTTCCGCGGCCGGTCCTGCCAGCGCCTGCCCCATGAAACGGCGGGTCCGTTCATCGTGGTTTCAGTGACGCCCACCCTGCGGCAGCCCGCCGCGAGGCGCAATCGGCTTTTCGCGGTTTCGGAATCGGGGCAACGTGGTTTCGGAGTCGGAGAAACGTGGTTCCGGAATCGCCTCCCGCCGAAAAAGAGCGAATCGTCCCAGGATCCAAGGGGCTTGCGCTGAAGATGGTGGAGCGTAACACCTATTCTAACACTCGATAACACGGCGAAATCTTTCGCGCCTTGGGGCATGGACGTGATCCGCCCCTGAAGATCCAGGAATGTCCCGGTTTCCCTTTCATGTGCCGCGAATCATGGTACATTGAAAAAAACATGGAACATGGGCCCTTGAGGAGGCCGAGCGGGATGTCCGAGACCGAGGCGCTGCCCCCCTATTTCAACATCAACCCCGACGAGGCGCTGGCGGATCTGGGAGCCCCCGTCGGGGCCGAGGACTTCGCCCGGATCGCCCGGTCCTGCGCGGAAGGCCGGGCCGACCTGGTGGCCCGGGGCCTCAACCCCGATGGCTCGCGCCGGCTCCGGCCCTTCTCCACCTGGGAGATCACCCGCTATCTGATCCCGGTCGCCCCCGCCCATTTCCGCCGGGTGCTGCGGGCGAACCCCGCCCTGCCCCAGGGCGCCTCCGAGACCGAGGGCGGGGCGAAATGGTTCAGCCTCGACGAGGTGCTGCGCCTGCGCGCCCATTTCGCCGCGGAAGGCTCCCGCGCCAAGGAGTACCGCCCCTGGCGCCCCCAGGGCCTGCCGGCCAAGGTGGTCGCGGTGGCGAACTTCAAGGGCGGCGTCGGCAAGACCTCCATGGCCGCCCATCTCGCCATGTCGGCGGCGCTCGACGGCTACCGGGTGCTGATCGTCGACCTCGACAGCCAAGGATCGATGACCTCGATGTTCGGCGGCCGGGTGGCCTCCGAATGGGACACGGTCTTTCCGCTGATCGCGCGCGACTACGCCCTCGGGCTCCAGGCCGAGAACCGCCGCCGGGCGGAGCGGGGGGAGGCGCCCGCCCCCCTGGAGGACATGCTGGCCGAGGCGCTCGGCAAGACCACGCGGGACGTGATCCAGAAGACCCACTGGCCCTCGATCGACCTGATCGGGGCGCAGCTCAACCTCTACTGGGCGGAGTTCCAGATCCCCGTCTGGCGGATGACCCTGCGCGGCTGGAAGCTCTGGGAGGCGCTGGAGCGGGCGCTGGAGCGTGACGCGGTCTTGGCCGACTACGACCTCGTCATCCTCGACACCCCCCCCGCCCTCGGCTACCTGACGATCAACGGCCTGACCGCCGCGGACATCCTGCTGGTGCCGCTCGGGGCCTCGTTCCTGGAGTTCGACTCGACGGGGCGGTTCTTCGACATGCTGCATTCCACCTTCCAGTCGATCGAGGCGGGCGAGAACCTAGCCGCCCGGGCGCTGGGACGGCCCGAGATCCGCTTCGAATGGGATGCGGTGCGCGCCATCGTCACCCGCTACGACGCCGGCCAGCAGGCGGAGATGGCGGGGCTGATGCAGGCCTACCTCGGCCGCACCCTCTCGCCCTGGCGGCAGGACCTGACGGCGCTGGTGGGGCAATCGGGGGAACAGGCCCGCGGCATCTACGAGGCAGACTACCGCGACTTCAACCGCGACACCTACGCGCGCGGCCGCCAGACCTTCGACGCCACCTGGGCGGCGGTGAAGCGGCTGGTGCTGGCCTCCTGGCGGCGCGACGAGATCGCGGCCCGGGACGCCGTCCGGCGGGAGGCGGTCTGATGGCGCGGCGCCGGCTGACGCCGCTTTCAGATGTTCCGCGCGCGGAACATTTCCCCGAAGGGGGCGGGTTGGAGACGAAGGCCTTCGGACCCGGCTTCGCCCCCCCCATCGCCCGGGTGGCCGCGGAGGCGGCGGGGGCCTCGGCCTTCGAGGAGCTGGCCGAGACCCTGCGCCGGGCGCGGGAAGAGGGGCGGATGGTGCTTGAGCTGCCGCTCGACGCCATCGCGCCCGACCACCTGACCCGCGACCGCCTGCCCGCCGAGGACGAGGACATGGCGGCCCTGCGCGAGAGCATCCGCGCCCATGGCCAGCGCACTCCGATCGAGGTGACGCCCCTGACCGGGGAGGGGCCGGGCGCCCTGCCCTACGGCCTGATCTCGGGCTGGCGGCGGCTGGCGGCGCTGAAGGCGCTCCAGGCGGAGACCGGCGATCCCGCCTTCGCCACGGTCCGGGCGCTGGTGCGCCGGCCCGAGACCGCGGCCGAGGCCTATGTGGCCATGGTCGAGGAGAACGAGATCCGCGTCGGCCTCAGCCAGTACGAGCGGGCGCGGGTGGCGGCGCGGGCCGCCGAGCGGGGGGTGTTCCCTAGCGAGAAGGCGGCGCTGCTGGCGCTCTTCGCCACGGCGAGCCGGGCGAAGCGGTCGCGCATCCGGGCTTTCCTCGAGATCGTCCATGCCCTCGACGGGGCGCTGGCCTTTCCCGCCCACCTGCCCGAGCGGCTGGGGCTGCAGCTGGCGGAGCAGCTCCGCGCGGGGGAGGGGGCGCGCATCCGCGCGGCGCTGGAGGCGGCTGCGCCCGGCGCGCCGGAGGCCGAGCTCGCGCTTCTCGCCCGGCTGGCGGCGCCGCCGAAGGCGCCCGCGCGCGCGCCGGAACGGATCCTGCTGCGCAACGGCCTGAGCCTGGAGACGCGGCTGAAGGGCCGGAGCCTGACCCTGACCCTGGAGGGGGCGGAAATTGGCCCGGACCTCGCCGCCCGGATTCGGAACCTGCTCGAGGGGCTCTGAGGGGAGGCTCCGGGAAAAGCCTCCGGGCAGGGTCGCATCCGGCCTCCAGGAAAGGAACGGAGCGCGCTTTCCGGCCGCATCGGCAGGTTTTCGCGCGTCTTGCTTAACCTCCCGGGCCTGCGCCCTCGACCTGCGCGCGACCTGAAGCGATCATGCGGATTTCGGGGAATACTCTTCCCCGGGTCCTGTCCGGCCAAGAAGAGGCGATCTTTATTCAAGATGTCGGGGGCCCGGGCGCAGGGTCCCGGCCCTGCCTCGTCCTGTGCGGCGCTGGACAAGGGCCCGGCTCGCCCCTATTAAGAACTGGTACGATCCAGTTCCCCCTGTCCGCCTGTCGCGCAGGCGTCCGGACGCAAGTCCGAACCCTGCGCCTTCGAGTTTTTGGTGCGATCGCGATGCCCGAGACACCGCGCAAGATCATGGCGATCGCTTCCGGCGGCGGCCATTGGGTGCAGATGCGCCGACTGAAGCCCGTCTTCGAGGGGGCCGAGGTCTTCTACGTCAGCATAGACCCTTCCTCGGCGGTGGAGGTCCCCGGCCATCGCTACTACACCGTGCGCGACGCCACCCGGCGCGACCGAGCGGCCTTCGCCGTGCTGATCGCCCAGCTGACGCGCATCCTGTGGCGGGAGCGGCCCGCGGTGGTGGTGACCACCGGCGCCGCCCCGGGGCTGCTGGCGCTCGCCCTCGGCAAGTGGCTCTTCGGGGCCCGCACCATCTGGATCGATTCCGTCGCCAACGCGGAACAGCTCTCCTCCTCCGGGGCGCAGGCGCACCGGGTGGCCGACGTCTGGCTGACCCAGTGGGAGCATCTCACCCGACCCGATGGTCCGCATTTCTGGGGCTCGGTGCTGTGATCTTCGTCACCATCGGCTCGATGTTCCCCTTTGACCGGCTGATCCGGGGCGTGGACGGCTGGGCCGAGGCCAATCCGGGCTCGAAGCTCCTAGCCCAGATCGGGGCCGGAGACTACGTGCCCGCCCACATGTCCCATGTGCGCAAGCTGAGCCAGACGGACTTCACCCGGACCGTGGCGGAGGCGGACCTGATCGTCGCCCATGCGGGCATGGGCTCGGTCATCACCGCAAGCCAGTACGGCAAGCCCATCGTGATGATGCCCCGCCTCCAGCAATGGGGCGAGCACAACACCGACCACCAGATCGCCACGGCGAACTGGCTGCGCGACAAGCCCGGGGTCTACGTCGCCGACGCGGACGCCGACCTCGGCCCCTGCATCGCCCGGGCCCTGGAGGCGGGACCGCCTGCCGCCCCGGTCTTCCCGCCCGAGACGCCGCCCGAATTCATCATGCGGTTGCGCGCCTGGATCTTCAGCCCATCCTGAAACCCCGGTCAGCAAGAGGTGCGCGCCCCATGACGGCTGTCGGTCCGGGAAGGACGAAGCCCGCGGCCCTCGCCCGGCGCGGCGGGGCTGGGCCTCGACGCCGCGATGGGGCAGGATGCCTCTCGCCGACCGCCCTTCATTCGAGTGACGCGTGGTGACGATCAGCGCTATCGACCAGGACCCTTCCTCCGAAACCGAGACGACCCGCACGGTCAAGTGGCTGATCGCGATCTTCTTCGTCACGGTCTTCATCCCCGGCTCGCTCAACGTCGGGGTGCGGATGACGCCCTACCGGCTGTTCCTGATCGTCATGGCGATCCCGATGCTGCTGCGGTTCCGCGCCGATCCGCAGATGCGCGTCACCCTGGTCGACCTGCTGATGTTCTGCGGCACCGCCTGGCGGGCGATCGCGCTCCTGGTCAACCACCACACGGCGGAGCTCGTCAACGCCGGCTCCACCTTCATGGAGCTGTTCTTCGGCTATCTCTTCGGCCGGGTCTACCTGCGCAGCGCCGCGGATTTCCGATTCTTCTTCCGGTGCTTCCTCGCCACCCTGGTCGCCTTCATGCCCTTCGCGCTGGTCGAGCTCGTCCTGCGCAAGGAGCTGCTGCGGACGCTCTTCGGCCTGGTGCTGGAGCAGCCGGCCGCCAACATCCGCACCCAGGACTTCCGCTTCGGGCTGATGCGGGTGCAGCTGTCCTTCGACCATGCGGTGCTCTTCGGCACCTTCTGCGCCATGGGCTTCGCGAACGTCTACTACGTCTTCCGCGACCGCTTCCCGCTCAACCTCGCCTTCATGGGCTTCGTGGGGCTGATGTGCCTCACCGCGCTCTCCTCCTCCTCCATCCTGGTGATGGGGCTCCAGATCGGGCTGATCCTCTACGCGGCGGCCTTCCGCTGGCTGCCCTACCGCTGGGCCGTGCTGGGGGCGACGACGCTGTTCCTGTGGTACGGGTTCGAGATCGTCTTCTCCAAGAGCGTCGTCGACTTCGTCGCCCAGGACCTGGTGTACAACACCACCGGGGCCGAGACCCGGATGGACCAGGTCTCCTACGGACTGAAGGAGATCGCCAGCCATCCCTTCTTCGGGGTGGGGCTCAACCAGATCGCGCTGCCGTTCTGGCGGGGCACGGTCATCGACAACTTCTGGCTCGCCACCGCGGTGCGCTACGGCCTGCCCGCGCTCGCCTTCGCCGTCCTGGCCTTCGTGGCGCAGTTCCTCTGCGTCGCCGCCGCCAAGGGGCTCGACGAGACCGAGACGCGCTATCGCCTGGGCTACATGATCACCTTCGCGACGACGATGCTCATCATCGGCACGATGAGCATCTGGGGCGTCAGCCTGGTCTATGTGATGGCCTACGTGGGGATGGGGAGCTGGTTCTACGACCGCCGGCCGCCGGGCGTCCTGCGGCGCTCCGCGCCCGGATCGCCGGTCCGGGTCGCGGGCGGCCGCGCCGCGCCGGCGCGTCCCGCGCGCCGGTCCCTGGACGCGAGGCGCGTTTCGCGGTGACGCTTCCGAACGGCGCGCCGGAGAAGGCGTCCGCCGTTTCCGGGAGCCGATCGGCGGCGGCCCGTCGCGCCGGCTGAAGCCCGGACGCCGATCCCGGCGTCGTCCCCGAAGGAGGGCCGACGCGGGCTCAGGGGCCGGCGAGCGCCCGTTCCTCGACCGCGAGCGTCCCGTCGGGGCGGGGGACGAGGGGATAGCGCAGGAGCCCGCCCGCGCCGGTCTCCGCCCGGGCGCCGTCGGGGCCGAAGACCGTCTCCGTCCCGCCCCGGACCCGCGTCCAGCCCAAGGGCGTCCCGTCCGCAGCGTAGCGATAGGCGTCGCGCCAGTCGGACCGGGGGTAGAGCAGGGGGTCGGCGTAGACCCCCGCCTTGGCCGGGTCGGCGTAGTCGACCGAGACGACCCGCGGCGCGCCGTCGGGGCCGGGGGCGTAGACCCGGGTCTCCCGGCTGGGGAAGGCCCAGGAGAGGATCGCCGGCGCGCTGTCATGGACGCCGTTGTTCGCGAAGACCCCGATGTCGACCCGGGAGGATTTCACCGGGTTGTCCTTGGAGATCGGGAAGGGCTCGTGCCAGTCGATCGTCACCCGGGCGCGGCCGCCGTCCAGGGGCTCGATCCTCACCTTGTCCGGGTCGCCCTGGAGCAGGCGCCACTCGAACTTCAGCGCCCGGCCGTTGGCGTCGCGGCTGTCCTCGGCCGAGAGGACCATGCTGCGCCGGCCTCGGGTCGAGCGCCAGATCCGCGCCGCGGCCTGGGGGGTGTCGAAGAGCCGCTCCGACAGGCCCTCGCCGAAGAAGTCGACGCCCTCCGCCCCCAGGTCCTCCTCGACCACGCGGATCCGCGCCTCGGCGGGCAGATCGCCGGGCCTGATCGACTGGGCGAGGCTCACCATCCGGGCGAGGTTGATCTGCCAGGCCTCGAAGGCGGCCGGATGGGCGTCCGCGCTGAAATAGCTCTCGCGCGAGCGGACGTTCTGCAGCGAGCGGCGAAAGACCATCTGCACGGTGGAATTGAGCATCCCCGCCTCGACCGCCCTGGCCTTGGTCTCGGGCTTCAGCGCCGCGAGGATCATGGCGAGCGCCTCGAGGAAGGGCTGGTCCGAGCCGGAGGACCCGCGCGAGACCAGCACATAGGGCGTGTTCGCCGGGAAGAAGTCGCCCTGCTCCTCGCCGAAATCCTTGTGGGCGGGATAGACGTAAGTGGCGTTCGCGGCGGCGGTCTGCCACAGCCGCATCGGTCCCGCCCCGTCGGGCTCGGTCATCGCCTGGCGGGGCAGGCTGCGCCAGTAGGGGCCTGCGGTGATGGCGGTGGAGGAATTGCCGAAGGTGGGATGGTCGAAGAGGATCCGGTCGGCGAGGCCGTAGTCGATCTCCGCCGCCCGGGCCGCCGCGGAATAGGCCGTCGCCGTCACCTGGGGATGGGCCCGGGCCGGCAGGCGGGAATGGCCGCGGTCGCGGTTGTCGTAGAGGTCGCCGGCGTTGCCCGCGGCCCGTCCGCGGCGGACATGCTCGGTCAGCAGGTCGCGGGCGGCGGTCTTGGGCCCGGGGCCCAGCACCGCCCCCCCGGGTCGGGCCGGAAAGGCGAAGCGCGGGCGCAGGCGCTCGGCCTCCGGATCCCAGACGGTGTTGGCGGCGGAGACCAGGGCCGTTGCGTCGCGGATCGGGGCGGGTTCTGGGGCGGCCCCGGGCGCCGGTCCGGCGTCCGGTTCGGGCCGGGCGGCCAGCGCCTGCAGATCCGCATCCCCCGCGATCGGGGCGAAGAGCGGATCGGCCAGCACCCCGGCGAGATCGGGCAGCCCCGCCTCGGCCGCGGCCCGGATTTCCGCCCGGGCCCGGTCGGGATCCGCGAGCAGCAGGGCCACCGCGGCGCGGCGGGCGTGGAGCAGGCCCATCCCCGGATGCCGGGCGATCATCTGGTCGAAGAGCGCCGCCGCCTCGGCCGTGTCGCCCGCCTCCAGCAGGGCGAGGGCGCTGCGGGTCTGGTCCGCGACCTCGGGCTCGGCGAAGAGCCGGGCGGCGACGGCCGGATCGACGCCCTCGGGCTCGGCCAGGGCGGCGGGCCGGGGCTCGGGACCCGGCGCGGCCGCGGAATCGGCCGGGATCGGCTCCGCGGTCGGGTTTGGGGCGGGGGATCCGCTCGCCTCCGGGGCGCGCCCAGGGTCGGGAGCGGCGTCCGACCCTGGGACTGGCGCGCCGGGCGCCGTCTCCGGCAGGGTCTCGGCGGCGGAGAGGGCGGGCGCGGCGAGGCCCCAGGCCAGCGCCAGGGCGAGCGCGGGCCGCAGCAGCGCGCCACGAAAAGGGGGAATGCGGGCCAATCCGGCTCCTTCGGCTCGGGACGGGCCAGCATAACCGGAACCGGCCCCCGGGGAAAAGCCGAGCCCCCCGGAGGACGGGGCGGCGCGGCCCGGACCCGGCGCCTGATCGGCCTGGATCTTGCCCCGAAGCCTCATCGCGGCGCCGCCATCGTCGACGCCAGAGGCAACGTCGGGCGCGAAGGGCTTTCGCCGCCGGAAAGGACGGGGCGGCCGATTTCTGCGCGGCTTCGGGACAGGACAGGACGGCGGCGCATGGGGCTCCGATCCTTTGTTGGCTGTCATTGCCAAATGGTTTATGCAGAACCCATTGTTTATTCACAGGTGATCGTATGACTCGTGAAAGCGCCGACCGCAAAGTGGTGGAGTATCTTTCCGAGGTCATCAGCAACGATCCGAAAAGCTATGGAGAAGACAGGATCGTCATCGATCTGCGCTCGGTGTTGAACTCCATCTGGCGCGCCAAATGGATGATCGGCGCCCTCGGCCTCCTGTTCGCCGTGCTGGCCGCGGCGGCGATCAGCCGGATGACGCCGGAATACAGGGCCGTCGCCACGGTCATGTTCGGCATCCAGCGGGCGAGCATCCCCGAACTGCAGCAGCTGCTGCCGACGGCGAAATTCGACCCGGCCGAGATCGAGAACGAGATCCAGGTCCTGGGCTCGACCAACCTGCTGACCCGCGTCGTCCAGGACCTGGGCCTGCAGAACGATCCGCGCTTCAATCCCGTCCTGGCGAACGAGGAGGGCGGCGCCCCCGAGGACGGCGCCCCGGGCGAGGGCGGGGGGCTCGTCGCCCGGGCGAAGGCCCTGCTGGCGCAGGTCGGCCTCGGCGGCGCGCCCGAGGCGGCGACCCCGGTCGATCCGGCCCAGCTCCGGCTCCGGGCGGCGGTCGAGCAGCTTCAGGACGAGCTGGAGCTGACGCCGGTGCCCAATTCCTCGGTCATCCGCATCGGATACAGCGCCTATTCCCCGGAGCTGGCCCAGGCGATCGTCAACGCCGTCGCCCAGCAGTACATCGTCGACCAGCTGCAGGTGAAGCTCGAGACCGCCAACGCCGCGACCACCTGGCTCACCACCCGGGTGGCCGAGCTGCGCCAGCAGGTGCAGACCTCGGAGGAGGCGGTGGAGGCGCTGAAGTCGCAGCTCTCCGCCGACGCGGGCCAGGGGATCGAGATCACCCAGCAGCAGCTCGCCGCCCTGAACGCCGCCCTGTCGACCGCCCAGAGCGAGGCGACCACCGCCGAGGCGCGCTACCAGCGCCTGGCGGAGGCCCTGGCGGCGGGCGAGGACCTGAGCCCGGAATCCCAGTTGATCCGCCAGTACCGCGACGAGGAGGGGGTGCTGCTCACCCGGCGCAACACCCTGTCGGAGAACCATCCCGCCATTCCCCAGATCGACACCCAGATCCGCACCGTGCGCGACCGCATCGGCGACGAGGGCCGGCGGGTCGCAATGGTGGCGCAGGTCGACCTGCAGACCGCCCGCACCCGGGTGAGCGAGCTGGAGCAGGCGGTGCGCAACCTCGAATCCAAGGCGCTCGCCCAGTCCCGGGACGAGATCCGCATCCGCCAGCTGGAGCGCGAGGCGGAGGCGAACCGGCTGCTCTACGAGAACCTGCTGACCCGGCTGAACGAGAGCTCCCAGCAGGAGGACCTGCAGAGCGCCGACGCCCGGATCCTGTCCTCGGCCGAGGCGCCGCTGGAGCCCCAGTCCCGGCGCGCGCCGCTGCTGATCGCCCTCGCCGGCCTGTTCGGCTGCGCGCTCGGGGGCGGGATCGCCCTGCTGCGGGACAATTTCAACAACACCTTCCGCTCGCCCCGCCAGCTCGAGGCGGCGACGGGGCTCCAGGTGCTCGGCGCGCTGCCCGCCCTGCCGGCCCGGGCGCGCACCCGGGACTTCGTGAAATACCTGCTGCAGAACCCGAACTCGGCCCTGGCGGAAGCGGTGCGCAACCTGCGCACCAGCATCCTGCGGCCGAACGGGGCGACGCCGCCGCGGCTGGTCATGGTCACCTCCTCGGTGCCGGGCGAAGGCAAGTCGATCACCTCCATGCTGATCGCCATCACCAGCCGGCAGATGGGCAGGTCGACGATCATCGTCGACTGCGACCTGCGCCGCTCGGCGGTGGGACGCTTCTTCGACGAGCCGGAGGAGGATCGCCCGGGCATCCTCTCGGTGCTCGAAGGCGGCGCCAGCCTGCCGGAGGCCGTCTACGAGGACCCCGCCACCGGGCTGCATGCGCTGATGGTGCGGCGCAGCGAGCGGGCCAAGTCCGACCGCAACGCCGCCGACATCCTGTCCTCGCGCCGCTTCGCCGAGCTGATCCGCCAGCTCGGGCAGATCTACGAGGTGGTGATCCTCGACACGCCCCCCGCCCTGGTGGTCACCGATGCGCGGATCATCTCGGCCATGGTCGATTCGGTGGTCTACGTGGTCCGCTGGAACGCCACCGAGCGCGACGCGGTGCTGGAGGGGCTGAAGGAGATGAACTCGGTCGAGGCCCCGATCGCCGGCGCCGTCCTGTCGATGGTGGACGAGGACAAGGCGGCCCGGCAGGTGATCGACGGCTACGCCTATCGCCGCGGCCAGTACCGGGAATACTATAGCGGCTGACCGGCCCTGGTCCCGTCAACGGTCCCGAAAAAGCGAACGGCCCGTCGGAAGCCTTCCGGCGGGCCGTTCCGTTCGAGGGGGGACTATTCCCCCGCCAGCCGGATCACCTCGGCCATCTCCTCCCGGGCCGGCTCGGACTCCTCCGGGCCGGCGGGCATCGGAGCGGCCTGGGCGCCGAGCCAGTTGTGGGTCGGCGCGATCGTCGCCCGGTCGATGGCGTCGCGGAAGGGGGCGAGCACCTCGAGGCTGCGGCCGATGGCGGTGGCGAGCGGGGTCGGCGTCATCAGGCTGAGGAGGTATTTCGTCTCGACCCGGCAGTCGTAGGCGACCCCGTCCTCGAAGCGCGGGTTGTAGCGGTTGCGGCTGACCTGGGCGAGGATTCCCCGCCGCGCCGCCTCGGCGCGCACCAGCTCGGCGAGCTCGTTGATCGAATAGCTGCGCGGGCTGTTGTTGACGATGCGCCGGGCCCCGGGCTCGGCCGGGTCGCCCGCCAGGTGGACCAGCACCCGGATGCAGTCGTCGAGCACCATGATCCCCGAGGTCTGGGAGCCGCAGCCATAGACGGTCATCGGCTCGCCGGCGACGGCCTGGGTGACGAAGCGGTTCACCACCGTGCCGAGGATCTCGTCATAGTCGAAGCGGGTCGCCAGGCGCGGATCGCGCAAGGTGGCCTCGGTGCCCACGCCGAAGACCGTCGACTGCATCACGTCGGTGATGCGCAGGCCCCATTTCCGGGTGGCGAGGCCGGCGAAGTTGCCGTCGTTGATCTTGGTGATGTGGTAGAAATCGTCGCTCGACCGGGGGAAGGGGGCGGGGACCGCCGAGGTCCGGCCGTTGTAGGCGAGAAAGGCGTCGCCCTCGGGGATATCGAGCCCGGGCTTGGCGTAGGCGCCGAAGCTGCCGAGCTTGACCAGGTGGCAGTCCGGGCAGAATTCCTTGAGCGACCAGATGAGGTTGAGGAAGCCGATCTCGTTGTTGGAGATCGTCTCGATGCATTCCTTCAGCCCCAGCATGGAATAGGGCGCGGCCCGCTGGTGGGCGAGGTGATAGACCGCTTCCGGCGTCGTCTCGCGGAAGAGCTCGGTCATTTGATCGGGATCGGCGCAGTCGATCTCCCGGAAGCGCAGGTTGTCCTGGCCATGGACCTCGCGGAAGGCCGCGAGCCGCTCCGCCATGTCGCCGATCGGCATGAGGGGCCGGCCGCCCACCCGGGCGGAATTGCGCCGGGTCAGGAAATTGTCCGCGATCAGCACGGTCTTGTCGGGGCAGGCCAGAGCCAGCTCCACCGCCAAAGGCCAACCGATGTAGCCGTCGCCCCCAAAAACTATGATATCGACCATCGTCATATCCCCCACACCCAAATCCGATCCCCCCGGCCCGCCGTCCCCTGCGCGCCTTGTCCCTCTGGGCGCGATCGCCCGCGCCCGCTTCCCGCAGCCGGCCCCGACGGGGCCGGCGCGCCGATCACGTCCCGGTCGCCGCCCGGGCTTCGGCTTCGTCCTCCTGCGGCGCCCCCGCGCCGTATCCCTCCGGATTGGCCATCTGCCAGCGCCAGCTGTCGGCGCACATCTCGGCGAGGCCGCGCTCGGCCCGCCAGCCCAGCTCGCGCTCGGCCCGGGACGGGTCGGCGTAGAGCCGCGCCACGTCGCCCGGCCGCCGCGGGGCGACGGCGAAGGGAATGGGCCGGCCGCTCGCCGCGGCGAAGGCCTCGACCACCTCCAGCACCGAATGCCCCCGGCCCGTGCCGAGGTTGAAGGCGCGGGCGCCGCGGCCCTCGTCCGCCGCCGCCCAGTCCATGGCGGCGAGATGGGCGCGGGCCAGGTCGACCACATGCAGGTAGTCGCGCAGGCCGGTGCCGTCGGGGGTGTCGTAGTCGTCGCCGAAGACCGCGAGCCGGGGCCTGCGCCCCACCGCCACCTGGGCGATGAAGGGCATCAGGTTCCCCGGGACGCCGGTCGGATCCTCGCCGATCCGGCCCGAGGGATGGGCGCCGACCGGGTTGAAATAGCGCAGCAAGGCCACCGTCCAGGACGGGTCGCTCGCGGCGAGATCTTCGAGGACCTGCTCCATCATCAGCTTGGTGCGGCCATAGGGATTGGTCACCCAGCGCGCCGCGGTCTCGTCCACCGGCACGCGCTCGGGATCGCCGTAGACCGTGGCCGAGGAGGAAAAGACGAAGCGTCGGCAGTCCGACCCGGCCAGGACCTCGAGCAGGGCGACGGTGCCCGCCACATTGGCGCTGAAATAGGGCAGGGGCCGGGCGACCGAGTCCCCCACCGCCTTCAGCGCGGCGAAGTGGATGACCGCCTCGGGGCGGAACTCGGCCACGACCTTCGCCATCGCCGGCTTGTCGCGCACGTCCCCCTCGGTCAGGCCGAAGCCGCGGCCGGCGAGCTCCCGCGTCCGGACCAGGGCCTCCGGGCTCGCGTTGACGAAATTGTCGACCACATGGACGTCGTGCCCGGCCAGCAGCACCTCGAGCAGGGTGTGGCTGCCGATGTAGCCCGCCCCGCCGGTGATCAGGACCCGCATGCCAGCCTCTTTCCCCGCGCCCGACCGTGGCTTGGCGCAGTCGCGAAAGGCCGCATGGATTCGGCAAGGATTTTGGCGAATACTGCCCCGGCCTGACGCGCAGGCCCCACGGATCCCCTCGTGCAGCAGCTTGCCGCCTTCGTCTTCATTCTGATCCTGCTTTCCTCTGGCCTGCTGGTCCTGACGGCGCTCAAGACGCTCTTGCGGGATGTCTCCGCCCGGCGCGACGGGGCGGGCCGGAGGCCCAGGCCCGACGGGATCGACCTCGCAATCGACTTCGTCATGCTCCTGGCCGGGATCGCCGGGGCCGCGGGGGCGCTCCTGGGGCTGGGCGCGTTCTGAACGCCCTCGGGCGCCATCGTCGTCCCTATCTGCCAGTGAGCTTCAGCACCGAAAATCCGGTGCGCAGCACGATGCCGAAGTCGCGGCGCAGGTCGTGGTCGCGGGCATAGGCCACGTCCATCGCGACCCGCTCGTCATAGGAGATGTCGTTGCGCCCATCGACCTGCCAGGGGCCGGTCAGGCCGGGCCGCAGGGTCATGTAGTCGACTGCGCCGACGCCGTAGCGGTCGATCTCGGCCTCGGTCACCGGCCGGGGGCCGACCAGGCTCATGTCGCCGCGCAGCACGTTCCAGAGTTGGGGCAGCTCGTCGAGGCTAGACCGGCGCAGGAAGGCGCCAAGCCGGGTCACCCGGGGGTCGTTGCTGAGCTTGTGGTCCGCCGCCCATTCCCTGGCGGCGACCGGGTCGGAGGCGAGGATCGCCGCGAGCTGCGCCTCGGCGTCCAGGCGCATGGAGCGGATCTTGAAGCATCGGAACATCCGCCCGCCCTTGCCGACCCGCAGATGGGCGAAGACCGGCTTGCCGCCGTCCAGGGACACCAGCAGCATCAGCCCGAGCAGGATCGGCGCCGCAGCGAGCAGCATGAGCGAGCCGAGCGTCAGGTCGAAGACCCGCTTGCCCCTTTCGCGATAGAAGCCGGCCTCGACCTGGTCGAAATCGACGCCCAGAACTTCGCGCGCGGGCATCAGTCCCAAGGCGTGGGCGGGATCCTCGAAGGAATTGATCGCTAAAGCCGCAGAAGGCTGTTTTTCCG
>CBDEVG010000038.1:0-146129 GCA_965243535.1 Amaricoccus sp. | reverse complement strand
CCGAGCCCGACCAGTAGGTGGCGACGGCGATCTCGCCCGCCGCCATGAACTGGTTCCAGTCGTTCTCGGAGGTCCAGAAGGCGCGGATCTGGGGCATGAGCGATTCGAGCTCGGCCTTGATCGCCCCCATGTCGGCGATGTCATTGATGTCCTGGCCGGTGGCGAGCGCGGCGAACTGCACCGCCTCGAGCGCGTCGTCGCGGATCGAGACGCGGCCCTTCCACGCCGGATCCCAGAAGACCGAGAGCGAGGCGGGCGGCTCGGGGAAGTCGTTGACGTTGACCGCGAAGGAGGTGAGCCCCCAGGTCCAGGGCGCGCCGTGCAGCGCGCCGCCGGCGTTGAGGTCGGGGTTCTCGAGGAACATCGGGTCGACGTCCGCGAGGTTCGGGATCAGGCTCGGGTCGATGGGGGCGAGCAGGCCCTCGGCCGTCGCCTGGCCGGTGAAGGCGGAATTGACCAGCACCACGTCGTAGGCGCCCGGATTGGTGCGCAGCTTGGTCAGCATCTCCTGTTCGGAGGTGAAGTATTCGTGGACGACCTTGTTCCCGGTCCTGGCCTCGAATTCCTCGACCGCCCAGCCGAGATCGGTGCCGTAGCCCTGCCAGTTCAGCACCCGGATCTCGTCGGCCGCGGCCGCCTGGGCCGCCAGCGCCAGCGCCGCGCCGAGCGTGAGCTTCATCATGCGTCTTCCTCCGCCAGGGGCCTTGCGCCCCGGTCCGTCCTGGCGGTTTGTCCCATCGCGCTCCGCGCCGCGTCAAGCGTCGGCGCGGTGGCGGGGCCGATCCCGAGGGTGGAGAGCGCCGCGGCCACATTGGCGAGGCGCGCCGCCGCCTCCGGGTCCTCGCCGCGGTCGAGGGCGGCGATGAAGGCGCCGATATGGGCGTCGCCCGCGCCGGTGGTGTCGAGGGGGCGCACCGGATGGCCGGGGAGGGCGCGCGCGGGCCGCCCGGGCAGGGCGAGCCAGCAGCCCGCCGCCCCCACCCGCACCACCGCGCCCCCGGGCCGGTCGGCGAGCGCCTCGGCCGCCCGGGCGGGATCGTCGCGGCCGGTCAGGGCCGCGGCCTCGGCCCCGTTGGCGCTGACCCAGGCGGCGCGGGCGAGCGCCGCCCGGATCCGGGCCGGGTCGAGGTGGGCCGCCATGGGCGAGGGGTCGAAGACCAGGGGCGCGGGCGGCGGCGGGCCGGCGAGCCAGCGCGTCGCCGCCTCGCGCATCTCCGCGTAGCTCAGCGCATAGCCCGAGAGCAGCAGCCAGTCCGAGGGATCGGGCCGGACCCGGGCGAAATCCGCGTCCGTGGCCACGCCGTCGGCCCCCTGGCTCGCGATGAAGGCGCGCTCGCCGGCGGCGTCCACCAGCACGGTGCAGCAGCCGAGGTCCCGGAGGGGGTCGCGCGGCCGCAGGCAGGCGATCCCCTCGGCGGCGAGCGCGGCGGCGGCGATCTCGGACAGGGGCCCCGTCCCGAGCCCGCCGGCGTAGGCGACCGCCATCCCGGCCCGGCGCGCCGCCGCCATGGCGTTGAAGCCGCCCCCCGCCGCCATGAAGGCGTTGTGGACCACCGCCTCCTCGCCCGGGCGGGGGACGGCCTCGACCTGGTAGACCATGTCGACGATCACGCCGGAGAGCTGGATCAGCATGGTGCCTCCGCGCCGTGCGCCGAATGCGGGAGGGCGCCGTCGGGGCCCGGCCGCGCCGTGACCCTGCGCGGCGCGTCGACCGGGATCCCCGCCGCGCCGCTCATCCGTTCCGTTCCCGCAGCGCCAGCAGCCCTTCGGCCAGCGGGCGCAAGTCGAGCCGGTTGACCGCGATCACCCGGGCGAGGGGGCCTGCGGGCAGGGCGGCGAGGCCGGCGCAGGCCGCCGCCATGCCGCAGGCGATCGCGCCGATCGTGTCGGTGTCGTCGCCGACGTTCGCCGCCAGGAGCGCCGCGCGCCAGGGGTCGCCCCCCGCCAGCCGCACGATCCCGAAGGCGCAGGGGACCGACTCCCGGCTCGCCACCGAAGTCCCGATCCGCGCCGCGAGCGTCGCCTCGTCCGGCGCCGCCAAGGCAGCCTCGATCCGGCCGGCCATGTCCGCCTCGCCCACGGGCGCGCCGAGCGCCGCGCCTGCCCGCGCCGCCGCCAGGGCGTCGGGGAGGGCGGCGTCGAAACCTGCGCCCTCCATCCCGCGGCTGACGACCATGGCGACCGCGGCGGCCGCCGAGATCGCCTCGCGCGTGGCGTGGGTGACTTGGGCCGCCGCGACCGTCGCCGCCGCGAGGGGGCCCGGGTCGGGGGGCGTCATGATCCCCACCGGGACGATGCGCATGGCCGCGCCGTTGGTCGTGCCGCGCCGGCCGGTCTCCGTCGGATCGGCCCCGGCCGCCAGGGCCTCCAGCGCCGCCTTCGACGAGGGGCCGAGAAGGTCGCGCAGGCCGCGGGCGCGCACCCCCGCCTCCCAGTCGAGGAGGGCGCGGCCCCAGGCGTAGGGCTCCGCCCGCCCGCCCCGGTCGATGAGGTGGCGGGCCAGCAGCAGCGTCTGTTCGGTGTCGTCGGTCACCGCCCCGGCGTCCAGCCCGTGGGAGACCGGATGATCGGCGAAGGGGGCGACCAGCCCGGAGATGCGGCCGTAGCGGGCGCGGATGTCCGGGCGGGCCAGGGTCTGGGCGGGCATTCCGAGGGCGTCGCCGAGCGCCACCCCCGCCAGCGCCGCCTCCGCCCGGTCGAGCCGTTCCGACAGTTCCGCCTCCCTCGCCGTTCCCGCCAGCTTTTCACGCCGGCGGGGAGGGTTCAAGCGGCCGGCCGGACGGGCGGCGGCTCAGTTCGCGGGGGCGGGCGCCGGGGCCGCCGGGGCGGCGGGCGCGGGCGGCGCGGGCGGGACGTCGCCGGGGACGGGCGGGGCCTCGGGCATGGGGGCTTCAGACATGGGCGCCTCGATGCCGAGCAGCGGCACGCCGTGATGGGCCACGTCCTCCCAGCCGTGCCAGATCATGTTGCCGGCGACATAGAGGATGACCAGCAGGCCGACCCAGGCGATCCAGCGGTGCCGGTTCAGCAGGCCCGCGATGAAGGTCGAGGCGAGGCCCATCAGCGCGATGGAGAGCGCGAGGCCCGCGACCATCACCACCGGATGCTCATGGGCCGCGCCCGCCACCGCCAGCACGTTGTCGAGCGACATGGAGACGTCGGCGATGACGATCTGGGTGACCGCCTGGCGCAGGGTCTTGCGGGGCGCGCCCGAGCCCTTCTGCCCCTCCAGCGCGCCGACCGCCTCGTCCTCGACCGCGTGGGGGATGCGCAGCTCCTGGTACATCTTCCAGCAGACCCAGAGCAGCAGCAGGCCGCCGGCGAGCAGCAGCCCGGTGATGGCGAGGAGCTGGGTCGCGACCAGGGCGAAGACGATGCGCATGAGCGTGGCTGCGCCGATGCCGATGAGGATCGCCTTGCGGCGCAGATCCTGCGGCAGGCCGGCCGCGGCCATGCCGATGACGATGGCGTTGTCCCCGGCCAGCACCAGGTCGATCATGATGACCTGGAGGAAGGCCGACAGCATTCCGGATTCGAGCATGGGTACCTCGGGTCGGAGGAGGCGGGAGCGGAGGGTGTGTCAGGGCCCCGTAGCAGGCGGGCGAAGCGAGCGCCAGCGCCCGATGGCGCGCTCCCTCAGACTGTTGCGCCGCCGCCCGTCACGTCGACGCCGTAGAGCCAGTCGAAGCGCCCGAGCAGCCGTTCGGGCGCGAGCCGCGATGCGGTCCGCAGTCCGAGCCAGGACGCCGCGCGCAAGGGGCCGGGGCGGAGGTGGTAGATGCGGCCGTTGCGCGCCGCCGCCGCCTGGACCCGTGCGGCCCGCGCCTGCCGCCGCGCCGCATAGGCGGCGAGCCCGGCGGGGATGTCCGCCGCCTCGGCCAGCGCCTCGGCGAGGACCCAGGCGTCCTCCAGCGCCATGACCGCGCCCTGGGCGAGGAAGGGGGTCATCGGGTGGCAGGCGTCCCCGAGGAGCGCGACCCGGCCGCGGGTCCAGTCGGGCAGGGGCGGGTGCAGGAACATCCCCCAGAGGAACGTCTCCTCCACCGCCGCGAGCAGCCGGGCGACCGGCGGCGCCCAGCCGGCGAAGGCGGCGCGCAGCTCCGCCGGGTCGGCGGGTCGGCTCCAGCCCTCCTCGGCCCAGGCGGCGCGCTCCTCCACCGCAACGAAGTTCCAGACCGAGCCGCCGCGAAGCGGATAGACGACCAGATGCCGCCCCGGGCCCATGAAGACGCTGGCCGCCTCGGGGAGCAGGCCCGCGGGCAGGCGCTCCGCCGGCACGAGGCCGCGCCAGGCGACGGCGCCGGCGAACTGGGGCGTGGCGCCGCCGAATCGCGCCGCCCGGATCCCGGAGCGCACCCCGTCCGCCGCGATGACCGCGTCGGCCCCGACCGCGCCGCCCCCCGCGAGCTCGATCCGCAGCTCGGCGCCCGTCTCGGCCACGGCCTCGACCCGCGCGCCGGTCCGGATGTCCACGCCCGCTTCCCGCGCCGCCTCGACCAGGACGCCGAGCAGGTCGGCGCGGTGGAACTGCCAGTAGGGGCGGCCGTAGCGGCGCAGGCAGGCGGCCCCGAGGGGCAGGCGCGCCACCGCTTCGCCATTGAGGCCATCGCGCAGGAGCACCGCCTCGGGCCGGGTCGCCCGCGCCTCCACGGCCGGGCGCAGGCCGAGCGCGGCGAGCACCGCGACGCCGTTCGGCCCGATCTGGAGCCCGGCCCCGACCTCGCCCAGCTCCGCCGCCTGTTCGAGCAGCAAGACCTCCGCCCCGCGCCGGGCGAGCGCCAGCGCCGCCGCGACCCCGCCGATTCCGGCCCCCACCACCGCCACGCGCATCCCGGCGCCCTTCATGCGTCCATGCCTCCGCATCTCGACGCATCGCGCCGCAAGAGATGGGGTTGACCTATCTCTTCGGCTCGCCTATGTCACCGCGGCGCTGCTGGGGAATAGGTTAACGGTAGACCCACGGACTCTGACTCCGTTAGTCCTGGTTCGAATCCAGGTTCCCCAGCCAACACTCCGACACAACTCATTCTCTGCTCGTTTATCAGGCCAGAATTTCTCGTTGTTTTCGAGGGTTGTAGCGCTTGGGCTGTTGACTGCGGGTCCGTTCAGAAGGCCAAATTCGCTCTCTGATGGGCCATATTCTCTATACCTCGTTACTTTTTGATTTTGGTAACGGATTACAGGCCTTTGATCTTGCACGATGTTTTAACCGTTGATTTCGAACTTGGATTTGGGTTGCACGTCACTCTGGGAGCGAAATAAGTGGACTCGATGAGTAAGCGACAGGAAGATCGCGACATTCCCAAGTCCAGAAGGTTTTTCACCGTTGCATGGTCTGGGCCCTATCGTTCAAAGCTGACTACAACCCCTCAACCTGAATGCCATTTTCCGCCAACCAAGCTTTGCGCCACCGCCAATCAGGAAGATGCTGCTCGACCTTTATCCAGAAGTTTGCGGAATGGTCTGGATGGAGACCGTGAGCAAGCTCATGGACCACAACGTATTGGGCGATTCTGGGCGGCAGGAGGATGGCCTTCCAGTGGAAAGATACCCGGCCACCAGTTCCGAATGAGGCCCAGCGATAGCCAAGGTCCTGAGCTTTGACCTCCTTCACGGTCACGCCCATCCGGTTCGCCTGTTCTGCCACTTGGCGTTCGAACCAATCCTGTGCCCGGCGCGCATATTAGGCCACGAAGATCTCGCGCCCTCGCTGCACAGAGGGCTTACGAAGGCAGAAACGACCGTTTCGCAGCGACAGATCTATGAGCTGCTTTTCCACGAGGCGGAGCCTGTAGCTCTTGCCGAGATACAGGAAGTGACGTGACCCCCGTCGCTCATCCACCTGCGACTGGAATCGTGGGTTGAGAATTGCGCCTTGGCGCAACGGTAGCAACGGGCGGCGGTGCGGAGCTTTTGAGGTGGCGCAGCGCCGGCGCCCGTTGCGGTTTCAGGGTCGCGGCGTAGGCGGCTGGCGTCATGTAGCCGATCGCCGAGTGGGGCCGCGCTGTATTGAAGTCATCGACCCAGCCGGCGACGATGGCGCGGACGTGGTTAATCGAGAAGAACAGATGCTCGTTGAGGCATTCGTCACGCATCCGCCCCAGGAAGCTCTCGGCGAAGGCGTTCTGGGTGGGCTTGCCCGGCGCGGTGTAGCGCCAGTCGAGCCCCGCCGCCTGGGTGAAGGCCAGGATCGCCGAGGAGGTGAACTCGGTGCCGTTGTCGCTGACGATCGCGCCGGACCGGCCGCGCCGGGCGATCAGCGCGGTCATCTCGCGCACCACCCTCCTGCCCGAGAGGGAGGTGTCGGGGACCGCGGCCAGGCACTCCTTGGTGACGTCGTCGATGATCGTCAGCACCCGGAAACGCCGGCCGTTCGCGAGCTGGTCGTGCACGAAGTCGGTCGACCAGCGGCTGTTGGGTCCATCCGGCTTCGGGATTGGCGTGCGTGCGACCGCGATCCGACGCCGCGACCTGCGCCGTCGCACCGTCAGGCCTTCTTCGCCGTAGAGCCGCTGGGTTTTCTTGCGGTTCACGGTCCAGCCCTCGCCGCGCAGCAGGACATGCAGGCGGCGGTAGCCGAACCGCCGCCGCTGATCCGCCAGCTCCCGCAGCCGTGCCCGCAGGGCGGCGTCGTCAGGGCGTCGGGCTCGATAGCGCGCCGAACTCCTGTCCGCGGCGATGATGCTGCACGCCCGCCGCTCGCTCACCTCGAGGCTCTCCCTCAGATGCGCGACCGCCTCCCGCTTCGCGGCGGGCGTCACCATTTTTTTGCCACGAGTTCCTTCAACCCGGCGTTGTCGAGCATCGCGTCCGCATAGAGCCGCTTCAGCTTCGCGTTCTCCTCCTCGAGCGCCCTGAGCCGCTTCGCCTCGGACACATCCATCCCGCCGAACTTCGCCTTCCAGGCATAGAACGTCGCGGCCGACATGCCATACTTGCGGCAGAACTCGGCGACCGTCGCGCCGGCCTCGCCCTCCCGCAGAACCCCGATGATCTGCTCTTCCGTGAACCTGCTTCGCTTCATCTCCGGTTCCTCTCCTGTGGTCCGGATTCCAGCTGTCCGTGGAAGAGAAACAAGGGGTCACGTCACTTCCTGCCGTGCCTGTTCGAAGACGTCAGAGCAGCGTTTTAGGAAGAGCATACCGAAGATGTATTCTTTGAACTCCGACGCATCCATTTTTCCGCGAAGGATGTCGGCGGCGCTGAACAGGTGACGCTCGAGTTGTGGTAGGGTCAAAGGTATTTTTTGTTGCTCGCTCGAAAAGGCCGTGCAACTTGCGCCAGCTTGACAGCTAGAGCGATATCCAACCAGACAGGATCGTCTGGTGGTTAAGATATCGCGACAAAACAATAATGTAGAGCGGACGGCCCGGCTCTGCCGGGACGGATTCCGCTCTAGAGCAATGAGTGCCGAGTGTTTGCCGCAAATCAAGGGCGCGACGTGTCGATCTGACGGTCCCACTCAAGTGGAAGCGTTTCAAGCAAGAGCGCCATTGTCATCCCCGGTCTCTGCCGCCCGTCCAAAATCGCTTCAACGATCTCCGGCGCAAGCAGCGTCAGCCCCAGCACGCCGTGCGTGCGCACATCGACCCGCTCGACCAGCAGCTGGACGATCCGCGCCTGCTCGGCCGGGAACAGCTCGTCCCATAGCGGATCGCGCTGGGTGAGCGCTTCGCGCGCCTCAGCCTCGGTGACGTCGTCCTGTTCGGCCCGCGCCGCGTGCCAGGCGCCGACGATGATCTCGGGCTGGCGAAACACGCCGCGCAGCTGGTCGATGACCAGCGTCTCGATCTCCGCCGCCGGAACCCGGCCGACCGGGCAGGCGTCGGGCCCGCGCTTCAGCACGTCCTGGCTGACGTAGTAGCGATACAGCCGGGCGCCCTTCTTCGTGTGCGTCGGCGACATCGCCGCGCCCGTCGGGCCGAAGAGCAGCCCCTTGAGCAGGGCAGGGGTCTGCGCCCGAGTTCGTGCGGAGCGGCTGCGGGCGTTCTCCGCGAGGATCGCATGAACCTTGTCCCAGAGAGCCTGGTCGACGATAGCCGCATGCTCGCCCGGGTAGGCCGTCCCCTTGTGCACCGCCTGCCCGAGATAGGTGCGCTTGTTCAGCAGATGGTAGAGCGCGCCCTTGTCGAACGGCTTGCCGCTGGGCGCCGTCACGCCCTCCTCCCGCAGCTCCCGCGCCAGCGTCGTCGCCGAGCCGATCGTGACGAACCGTTCGAAGATGTCGCGGACTATGGACGCGTCCGGCTCGTGGACGAGGAGCTTGCGGTTCTCGACCCGGTAACCGTGATGCTTCCTGTGAGAGACGTCGCCCAAGCGCGCGACTTCTACGAGACGCAGCTGGCCCTTCCGCCCGGCCGACAGCAGCCGGATGGAAGGATCGTCTATCGCTGCGGCGGGACGGAGAGCCATGCCCGGGACGAGCTCAGGATCTCCGAGACGGTGACATCGCATCCGATCCAGGCAGCCGTCGTCTCGGCCCTGACCTTCGTCGCCGGCGCCGTGGTTCCGCTGCTTGTCGCCGTCCTCGCGCCTCCGACGCAAGTCTCCCTCATCGTCGCCGCGACGACGCTGTTCGCACTGGCCGTTCTGGGTGGTCTTGGTGCGTCCGCGGGCGGCGCCGGTATTGCGCGCGGCGCGGTGCGCGTGACCTTCTGGGGCGCGCTGGCCATGGCCGCCACTGCCGCGGTCGGTATGATCTTCGGAGTAAGCGCCTAGTCCTTCCGCCGCCTGCCTGCCCAGAGCGGGAGAGTGTCGTGTCGAGACGACCTGCGGAGTGTACAAGGACATCAGGCATGCCGGCGAAAGGAACATGTAAGCATGGAACCGCGGCTCACATTCCATGGAGCGGCGCGAGCGGTGACAGGATCGTGTTTCCGACTGGAGACAGGCGGCGGGCAGGTTCTTTTCGACTGCGGGCTGTTCCAGGGTTCGAAGACCGAGAAGGAGCTGAACTACAGGCCGTTCCCGTTCGATCCGGCAGAGATATCCGCCGTGGTGCTCAGCCATGCCCACATCGACCATTCTGGCCTGCTGCCGAAGCTGGTCAGGGCAGGCTTCAAGGGCCCGATTCACGCCACCTCGGCGACCATCGACCTTGCCGGCGTCATGCTCCCCGACAGCGCGCATATCCAAAAGATGGAGGTCGAGCAGCTCAATCGACGTCGCGCGCGCCACGGCGAGCCGCGGGTCGCGCCGATCTATACCGGGACGGATGCGCAAGCCTGCCTGAAGCGCTTCAGGGCTGAGCCGTACGGACGATGGTTCGAGGTCGTATCCGGGGTCCGAGCGCGATTGTGGAACGCAGGACACCTGCTCGGCTCCGCCTCGATGGAAGTGGAGGTCGCAGGCGGCGGGACTCCGCTGCGATTGCTGTTCTCGGCCGATATCGGCCCGGATGCCAAGCTGCTGCAGCCCGACCCGCAGGGTCCCGCCGGGCTCGACTACGTCATCTGCGAGGCCACCTACGGAGACAGGAACAGGGAGGCGACGACCGACGAGCGCCGCCGGAGCGAGCTGCGCGACGAGGTCCGAGCCGCCATCCATCCGAACGGGGCGCTGCTGATTCCATCCTTCGCCGTCGAGCGGGCGCAGGAGCTCATCGCCGATCTCGCCGAGCTGATGCGCGCGGGCGAGCTGCCGGAGCTCCCCGTCTACGTGGACTCGCCGCTGGCAGAGAAGGCGACGCGCGTCTTCGCTCGACACGCATCGGAGCTCGAGGGCGGAGACGGGCTCACGCAGGCCATCAGATCGCGGCATCTGCACTTCACGCAGACGGTGGAGCAGAGCATCGCGCTCGACGGGGTGCAGGGATTTCATATCATCATCGCCGCGAGCGGCATGTGCGAGGCAGGCCGCATCCGGCACCGGCTCAAGAACTGGATCTGGCGCGAGGAGGCAACCGTGCTGCTCGTCGGCTTCCAGGCCGAGGGCACGCTCGGGCGTATCCTGCAGGACGGGGCGCGCCGCGTGCGCATCCAGGGCGACAGTTACGAGGTGCATGCGCGGATCCGCACGCTCGATCTCTACTCCGGCCATGCGGACGCGGCGGAGCTCGTCGACTGGGTGGGCGCCCGGCTGCCGATCCGCTGCGACCTCTTCCTCGTCCACGGCGAAGAGCCCGCCATCGAGGCCCTCGCCGGGCGCCTGAGCGGAACCCTCGATCCCGGGCGCATCGTCCGACCGCTGCTCGACGAGGCCTTCGAGCTGACCCGCACCGGAGCGCGGCGGGTGCTCGAGGCGCCCGCGCCCCGGATCCGGCCGGAGCAGGTGGCGCGGCTCGACTGGCACAACGACGTCTCGCGCCTCTTTCTCGACGTCAACGACGCGCTCGCCGGCGCCGCTGACGAGCGTGCCCGCGATGCGCTGATCCGGCGCCTGCGGCGGGCACTGGAGGATGGGCGGGAACGGGCGCCGCACCGATGACGGACCCGATCTTCCGGACGCTCGGCCTGACCAAGGTCTATCGCACTGGTGCGGTCGAGGTGCAGGCCCTGCGCGGCGTCGACCTCGAGCTTCCGCCCGGAGAAATGAGCGTGCTGCTCGGTCCCTCGGGCAGCGGAAAGTCGACGCTGCTCAACATCCTCGGCGGTCTCGACAGCGCCACCTCCGGGCGGGTCTGGTTTCATGACCTTGAGCTCACCGGCCTCGACGACCGCGGGCTCACCGCCTACCGCCGCGAGCATGTCGGCTTCGTCTTCCAATTCTACAACCTCGTGCCGTCGCTGACCGCACGCGAGAATGTGGCGCTCGTCACCGAGATCGCCACCCGCCCGATGGAGCCGCGCGAGGCGCTGGAGCGGGTCGGCATGGGACATCGTCTGGAGCATTTCCCGGCCGAGCTCTCCGGCGGCGAGCAGCAGCGCGTGGCGATCGCTCGCGCCATCGCCAAGCGCCCTGACGTGCTGCTCTGCGACGAACCGACGGGGGCGCTGGACAGCGCGACGGGTGTGCAGGTGCTCGAGGCGCTCGCCTCGGTCAACGCCGAGCTCGGCACCACCACGGTCGTCATCACCCACAATGCCGCGATCCGCCAGATCGCCCACCGGGTGATCTACTTCGCTGACGGCCGAATTGCCCGCATCGAGGAGAACGCCACCCGCCGCTCGCCGGCCGAGATCACCTGGTAATGCCGCCGCTGGATGCCAAGCTCCTGCGGGATCTGCGGCGGCTATGGGCGCAGAGCCTGGCCATCGCCCTGGTGCTGGGCGCAGGCGTCGCCATCCTCGTCATCGCCTTCGGGGCACAGGTCTCGCTCTTCGAGACCCGCGCCGCCTACTACGAGCGCAACCGCTTCGCCGACGTTTTTGCAGCGGCCCGGCGCGCGCCGCTGCCGCTGACGGAGGACATCGCGGCAATTGCGGGAGTGCAGACGGTCGAGGCCCGCGTCGCCGGCTACGCCGTGCTCGACGTCCCCGGGCTCTCAGAGCCCGTCACGGGGCGCATCCTGTCGCTGCCGTCCTCCGGCGAGCCGGCGCTCAACCTGCCGATCCTGCGCGCGGGCCGGCTGCCCGATCCGTCTCACCCGGACGAGGTGGCGGTCAACGCGCCCTTCGCCGAGGCGCACAGGTTCAGACCCGGCGACCGCTTCTCCGCAGTCCTGAACGGCCGGCTGCGCCAGCTCACTGTCGTCGGCACGGTGCTGAGCCCGGAGTTCATCTACACCATCGGCCCTGGCGGGCTGATGCCCGACGACCGCCGCTTCGGCGTGGTCTGGATGGGCCACGAGGCGGCCTCCGCCGCCTTCGGGCAGCAGGGCGCCTTCAACGACCTGGCGATCGGGCTCGCGCGCGGCGCCTCCGAGGACGCGGTCATTGCCGCCATCGACGATCTGCTCGCCCCCTACGGCGGCACCGGCGCCTACGGCCGCGCGCACCAGGTGTCGCACCGCTTCGTCGACGACGAGCTGCGTCAGTTGCGCGCCATGGCATGGGTGATGCCGCCGGTGTTCTTTTTGGTGGCGGCCTTCCTGGTGAACCTCGTGCTCTCTAGACTGATCGCGCTCGAGCGCAGCCAGATCGGGCTGTTCAAGGCGGTCGGCTATTCGAGCGTTGCGGTAGCCCGACACTACATGAAGCTCGCCGCCGCAATCGGCGGCATCGGCATCGCCCTGGGATGGGGCTTCGGCTGGTGGGCTGGTCAGGGCATGACCCGCCTCTACGGCGAATTCTTCCGCTTTCCCTACCTCGTCTACGTCGCGAGCCTGCACACCTTCGCCGTCTCGGCGCTGGTCGGGCTCGCCGCCGTGCTGTCGGGTGCGCTTGTTGCCGTGCGTGCGGCCTTGCGCCTCACCCCCGCCGTCGCCATGGCGCAGCCAAAGCCAGCGCGCTACCGGCGCTATGCCAGCGACCGGCTCGGCGATCTGCTCGGCCTGCCGACCACGGCGCAAATGATCCTGCGCAGCCTCACCCGGTGGCCCGGCCGCGCTGCCTTTACCCTTTTCGGCGTCGCTGCCTCAGTCGCGATCCTGGTCGGCTCGCTCTTCACCTTCGACGCAGTCGAGTTCCTGATTGACGAGAGCCTCTTCCGCGCCAACCGCCAGGACGCGACCCTGACGTTCAACGAGGCGCGTACGCGGGCCGCAGTCATTGAGGTCACGGCCATGCCGGGGGTGCTCGGCGTTGAAGGCGGCCTGACCGTGCCGATCACCCTCCGGCATGGTCCCATCGAGCGGCGCGCCAACCTCGAGTCGCGCCCGCCCGACCCGGGGCTGGCGCGACTGCTTGATGCCGACGGCCTCCCGGTCGTCATGCCCGAGCACGGCCTGCTCATGTCGGAGAAGCTCGCGTCGGCGCTCCGCGTCGGCCCGGGCGAGGCTGTCGACGTCGAGCTCATGGAGGGCGCCCGGGAAACCCACGCCGTGCCGCTCGCCGGCACCGTTCGCCTGCATTACGGCGAGGGCGTCTACATGGACGCCGCGGCGCTCGCGGCCGAGCCTGTGTGAAAACGCCTGCTTGATGTATGCTCTGCGAAAAAGCAGGGGCAGGCATGTCAGGGTTCATCGAGGGCATCGACCGGGGGCAGTCCACGCTATTTCCTGAACGGTTGGAGGACTGGGTCGACGAGGATCATCTGGTCCGGGTCGTCGACCTGTTCGTCGAGCAGCTGGACGTGTCGGGGCTGGGATTCGAGCGCGCGACGCCCGCGCGGACGGGGCGTCCTGGTTACCACCCGGCGGTCCTTCTCAAGCTCTTCGTCTACGGCTACCTGAACCAGGTTCCCTCCAGCCGCCGGCTGGAGCGCGAGGCCGGGCGCAACGTCGAGTTGATGTGGCTGACCGGCCGCCTGGTGCCGGATCACAAGACGATCGCCGATTTCCGGCGCGACAATGGGCCCGCCATCCGGCGGACCTGCGCGCAGTTCGTCGAGCTCTGCCGCCGGATCGGCGTGCTGCGGGGCGATTGCGTCGCCATCGACGGCAGCAAGTTCAAGGCGGTGAACAACCGCGACCGGAACTTCACGAAGGGCAAGATCGCCAGCCGCCTCGCCCATCTCGAGGCCGACGTCGCGCGCTACATCGACGAGATGGTCCGCATCGACAGGCAGGAGGCGGGCGAGATCCGGACCGAGAAGCTGGCCCATCTCGCGCGCCGACAAGGGCGCATCCGGCAGGAGATCCAGCGCCTGAAGGCCCTGGAGGAGGCCTTGGCGGACGCACCGGACGGCCAGATCTCGCTGACCGATCCGGATGCCCGCGCGATGGCGACCAGCGCCCGGCGCAGCGGGCTGGTCGGCTACAACGCCCAGGTCGCGGTCGACACCGACACCCACCTGATCGTCACCCACGATGTCACGAACCAAGGCTTCGATCGCCACCAGCTCGGCCCGGTGGCGACGTCAGCCAAGACCGCGCTCGGCCGCGACGATCTGCACGTCATCGCCGACAAGGGCTATTTCAGCGGCACCGAGATTCTCGCCTGCCACCGGGCCGGCATCATCGCGACCGTGCCGCGCCCCGAAACCTCCGGCAACCGGAGCAAGGGCATGTTCGTGAAAGCCGACTTCCACTACGAACCTGAGCGGGATGTCTATCGCTGCCCCGCCGGGAACGCGTTGACCTACCGGTACACGCGGGAAGAAGACGGGCTACAGGTCAGGCGATATTGGATCAACGATTGCCAGTACTGCCCTCTCCAACACCGCTGCACCTCCGGCAAGGAACGCCGGATCACGCGATGGGAGCACGAGCACCTGATCGACGAGATGCGGCAACGCCTGGGACGCGAGCCCGACCCGATGACACTGAGGCGCTGCACGGTCGAGCACCCGTTCGGCACGATCAAGGCCTGGATGGGCGCGACCCACTTCCAGATGCGGCGGCTCAAGAATGTCCGAACGGAAATGGCGCTCCACGTCCTCGCCTATAACATCAAGCGGATGATCTCCTTGGTCGGCGTCCGTCGCTTGCTGGGCGCGATCCCGAGCTGAAGCCCGCGACTGCTTCTCCAATCGGACAACCAACCGAACACGCGTCACACCGACGCCATCACCCGCTTTCCAGCCCGGGCCTACCAGGGAGTTCTCACACAGGCTCGGCCCTGCGTCGGGCCGGACCCGAAGTGAACCTGGTGCACATCTCCCTCGACACCGCCCAGCTTCCCGCCCTCTACGCTGCGGTCAAGGCCACGCCCGGCATCGCCGGCATGACGCTTTGGACCGAGGTGCGCCGCAACTTCCGCGAGACCATGGGCGAGAACCTCGCGATCTCGATCACCTTCTACTCGTTCCTCGGCGCGCTCATCGCCATCGGCGTGGTCTACAACGCGGCCCGCATCCAGCTCTCCGAGCGTGCCCACGAACTCGCCAGCCTGCGCATCCTCGGCTTCACCCGGAGCGAGGTGTCCTTCGTGCTCCTCGGCGAGCTGCTCGGCCTGTCGACCCTGGCGATCCCGATCGGCTGCCTGCTGGGCTACGGCTTCGCCGCCTTGATCGCCTGGGGCTTCTCGACCGATACCATTACCATCCCGCTGGTGGTCCGGCCGGCGACCTACGGGCACGCGGCGCTCGTCATCGCCGGGGCGGCTCTGGTCTCGGCACTCATGGTGCGGCGACGCATCGACCGGCTCGACCTGGTGGCAGTAATGAAGACGAGGGAGTGAGATGGCGCTGCTGACCCGCCGGCACATTCTCGGCGCGATCGCCTTTCTGGCCCTCGCCGCGCTCCTCTGGCTGGCCTTCCGCCCGCAGCCGGTGCCGGTCGATCTCGCCACCGTCACCCGCGGCCCGCTCGAAGTCACCGTCGAGGCCGAGGGCGTGACGCGCATCCGCCAGATCTACCAGGTCTCGGCGCCGCTCGCCGGCTACACCGCGCGCTCGCCCGTCGAGGTCGGCGATCCCGTGACCGCCTTCGAGACCGTTGTGGCGGCCATTGCGCCGGCGACGCCGCCGTTCCTGGATGCCCGCGCCCGCGAGGAAGCGGAAGCCGCCGTCACCGAGGGCGAAGCCGCCCTGCGCGCCGCCGAGGCGCGGGTCGACCAGCGGGTTTCCGACCTCGACTACGCCAAGGCCCAGCACGACCGCGCCGCGGCGCTTGCCGGCCGGGGCGTCATCCCGCAGTCGAGCCTCGACGATGCCTCGCTCCGCCTGCGCGTCGCCGAGACGGCGCTCGATGCGGCGCGCTCCGAGCGCGAGATGGCCGACGCGACGCTCGCCCGCGCCCGGGCCGCGCTGATCGGGCCGCTGTCGAGCGAATCCCCGGGAGCGGACGACGCCTGCTGCGTCGACATTACCGCGCCGGCAAGCGGCCACGTGCTCTCGATCGTCAACCGCAGCGCGCGCCTCGTACAGCCGGGCGAGCCGCTGCTCGAGATCGGCGAACCGGGCGACCTGGAGATCGAGGTCGACCTCCTGTCGAGCGATGCGGTGCGCATCGCGCCCGGGGCGGCGGCCTATGTCGAGCGCTGGGGCGGAGCGCCGCTCGCAGCGCGCGTCCGGCGCATCGACCCGGCCGCCTTCACCAAGGTCTCCGCCCTCGGTATCGAAGAACAGCGCGTCCGGGTTTACCTCGACTTCGTGGACCAGGGGTCAGGCCTCGGCTCGCTGGGAGACAGCTTCCGGGTATACGTCCGGATCGTCGAGTGGCGTGGCGAGGACGTGCTTCAGGTCCCGATCTCATCTCTCTTCCGTAGTGCGGACGTGTGGACGGTATTCCGCGCCGAGGCCGACCGAGCCCGGCTGACGCGGGTGGAGGTTGGCCGGCGCAATACTGAGACGGCGGAAGTCCTCGCGGGTGTCGCAGAAGGAGACGCCATCGTAACCTACCCTGGCGATCGGGTACGCGACGGCGCCCTCCTCCTTGACCGGGGCTCGGGTGAGGTTTTAGGGAAAGCAGCAGATGGTCTTTGATTAGACCGCGAAACGGGCCGCGATCGTCCGTTCCGATGAAGCCGATTGGCTTGGAATCTGGAAGCGCGTTTCCTACGGCAAGCCTGGACCGCAGTTCACCAGCCTTCTTCAGGGGCTTTTCTATGCGCGCAGTGACCGAAGACGTCCCAAGAGTGAACGCATTCACGGGGACAGTGGACGACGTTCTCGCGCGGCTGGAAACGGACCGAAAATCCGGCCTTACCCATCAGCAAGCGACGGATCGGCTCGGACTATACGGCAGGAACGAGCTGACCGCAGAGGCACCGGTCCCGGCGTGGCGCACCTTCCTTGCCCAGTTCTCAGACTTGCTCGTTATCCTGCTGATCATTGCAGCCTTGGTATCCGCCGCCCTGTGGCTCATCGAGCACGACGCAGCGCTGCCCTATGAGGCGATCGCGATCTTCGCGATCGTGCTGCTCAATGCGGTGATGGGCTATCTTCAGCAGTCCCGGGCCGAGAAGGCGGTGACGGCACTCCGCCAGATGTCTGCGGCGCAGGCCAAGGTGATCCGGGACGGCGAGCGGCAAAGCGTCCCCGCGGCGGAACTCGTCCCCGGCGATGTCATCGTCATCGAGGAGGGCGACACGGTCCCCGCCGACGCGCGGCTGATCGAGGTTGCAGCGCTGCAGACCGCAGAGGCGGCGCTCACCGGAGAGAGCCTGCCGGTCACGAAGGAACTGGCCTTGATCGTGCAGGCGGCCGCTCTGGGCGACCAGTACAGCATGGTCTTCAGCGGAACGACGGTGACCTACGGGCACGGCCGCGCCGTCGTCACCGCCACGGGAATGCAGACCGAGATGGGGCGCATCGCTGGGGAGCTCGAGCAGTCCGGCGCGGGAACGACCCCGCTGCAGAAGCAGCTCGATCGAGTCGGAAAACTGCTGGCGGTCATCGTCGTCGTCATCGCGGTCGCGATGATCGCAACGATCGTCCTGGTTGAGGAGGTGCGTGGCTTCTCGGCGATCTTCGATGTGCTGATCCTCGGCGTGGCGCTGGCCGTGGCGGCGGTGCCGGAAGGGCTGCCGGCGGTGGTGACGGCGGCTTTGTCGATCGGCGTGCAGCGCATGGCGAGGCGCAACGCCATCGTTCGGAATCTTGCGGCGGTGGAGACACTCGGCTCGGCGAACGTCATCGCCTCCGACAAGACCGGTACGCTCACCAAGAACGAGATGACGGTGCGCGTCGTCGTCACCGCCAGCGGCCGGGTCAACTTCTCCGGAACCGGTTACGCGCCCGAGGGCGAGGTTAGCGGCGAGGGGGGTAGTCCGATCGAGGGCCCGTTACGGACGGCGGTCACCCGCGCGCTGATCGTCGCTGACCGCGCGAACAACGCAGTAGTGCAGGAACGCGACGGACGCTGGACGGTGCAGGGCGACCCGACCGAGGGCGCGCTAATCGTCGCCGCCCGCAAGGCCGGGCTGGAGGCCGCGGCGCTCGATGCCCGCTTCGTTCGGACCGCCGAGGTACCGTTCTCCTCTGAGCGCAAGCTGATGAGCACGATCCACACCGACGCCGAGCGGCAGGAGCACCTGCTGGCGCTGACCAAGGGCGCGCCCGATGTGCTGTTGTCTCGCTGCTCGCACGAGCTGGTAGGCGAGGATTCGACCCCGCTGACCGAAGAGCGCCGAGCTGCCATCCGGCAAGGCAACGAGGCGCTTGCCGGGGAGGCGTTGCGTACCCTCGGGGTCGCTTTTCGCTTGCTCCCGAGGGATATCGTGCCGGAGGCAATCGACGCCGAGGTGGAGCGCGATCTGGTCTTCCTCGGGCTGATCGGCATGATCGACCCGCCACGGGACGAGGCCCGAGAAGCGGTCACGCGCGCAAAGGGCGCCGGCGTCCGACCGATCATGATCACCGGAGATCACCCGAAGACGGCTTCGGTCATTGCGGCCGAGCTCGGCATCGCCGCCGACTGCCGGGCCGTGATCGGAGCCGAGCTCGAGGCGATGTCGGACGCGGAACTCGACCGCACGGTGCGGGAGGTGTCGGTCTACGCACGGGTCAATCCCGAGCACAAGCTCAGGATCGTCCATGCCCTGCAGCGCCAGGGCATGACGGTTGCGATGACCGGCGATGGGGTAAACGACGCGCCAGCGCTGAAGGCGGCCGACATCGGCATCGCTATGGGAATCACCGGCACCGACGTCTCCAAGGAAGCCGCCGATATGGTGCTGGCCGATGATAACTTCGCCACGATTGTCGCGGCGGTCGAGGTCGGACGGTCGATCTTCGCCAACATTCGAAAATTCCTGCGCTACCTGCTGTCGTCGAACATCGGCGAGGTCATGACGATGTTTTTCGGCGTGCTGCTGGCAGACGTGATCGGGCTGCGCGGAGCGAACGATGACTTGGTGCTGCCGCTGCTAGCCACGCAAATCCTCTGGGTCAACTTGGTGACCGACGGCGCGCCGGCGCTCGCGCTCGGGATCGACCCGCCGAACCCGGGGGTAATGAACCTGCTACCGCGCCCGAAGGGCGAGCCGGTGATCACTCGCCGCATGTGGATGGATATCTTCTTCATCGGGACAGTGATGGCGGCCGGCGCGCTCGTCATCCTCGACGCTTCGTTGCCCGGCGGCCTGATCAGAGGTTCTGGAAGTATCGCTTACGGGCAGACTATGGCGTTCACCACGTTGATGCTGTTCCAGCTTTTCAACGCCTTCAACGCCACTTCTGACACGCGGAGCGCGTTTGACGGGCTGTTCCATAACCATTGGCTGTGGGGCGCCGTGGGCCTTTCGCTCGCGTTGCAAGCTTGTGTGGTCTACGTGCCGTTTCTGCAGCAGGCCTTCTCCACCACGGCGCTGACGCTCATCGATTGGCTGACCTGCGCGGCGATGGCCAGTTCGGTGCTCTGGATCAGTGAACTGGTGAAAGTCCTCCGGCGGGCCAAGGACCGCGTACTGGCGAGTTTGGGAGGACGTCGCTAATCCGATTGCCAGCGGCGGCGAACCCGGCCGCAGGCGAACCGTTGTGCCGCGTGCATCTGGACCGGGCGCGCGTAGTCGCTTTGCAGCGATGGCAATACGAGCGTCGCCTAGCATCAGCGAACTTGCAAGGCGGGCGGAAGTGCGCGCCGATCGGATTTGCTATGAGACGCACGTAGTGGATGAGTACCCATCCTGGAAACGGCGGTGCAAAAGTCGACCACGGTAGCGGCGGGGTAGGCTCGCTGCGGGCAGATTAAAACTCGTCCACTTTGGCCCTTGCCGGTGGAGTGCGCCCCTATGGCTCGACAGGATCATGCGACCTTTTTGACCCTGCCAGGGGGGTTGATCTCTTCAAACCTCGCAGAGCTGAGATAGCCAAGCGCGGAATGCAGGCGCTTCTCGTTGTAGACTTCCTCGATGAAGGCGGGAAGGTCGGCGGCGACGTCGTCGAAGGTTTCGTATGCCATGCGGTAGACTGCCTCGACCTTGAGAGTCTTCATGAAGCTCTCGGCCTTGGGGTTGTCGTAGGGATTTCCACGCCGGCTCATCGAGCCGAAGAAGCCGTGGCGGCCGAGCAGGACGCGATGCGGCCCGGAAGCGTACTGAGCAGTCTCAACCGCTCGTCGCAACATCCATTGGATGGAGGTTGCAATGGCTGGGAAAAGACGCTCGGCTCTGGCTGGACGGAAGAAGCTCTCATCGTCGGGGCGGCCGCCGGTTGCGATCCGCGAGGATGTGGTCGGGTTCTGGGCGGCGATCGCGGCGGGCGATCGAGCGAGGACGCGGTGGCGGAGGTGGGTGTATCGATGCCGGTGGGATCGCGGTGGTTCCGGAGGTCCGGCGAGGGGGAAATCAGGCGGCATCCCGTGTCCAGCCACAGGGGCGCACTCCAAGATCAGGTAAAAAGATCGCGAAAGCGCGACGGCACTATGTGCCAAGCGCCATCGACAGGTTTCTTCATTGGCCACGAACTTACTGGATCAGAGTCGGCCCTCGCTGCCGGCGTAGCTGACGCCCTGCACACTGCCGTCCGCGTTGGCAAGGCAGGACCATGGGGCGTCAGCCCCGGCCACGGTGGCCTGCACGCCGACGCCTGCCTCGGAGTCGGCCACGTCGAAGGCTGAACCGCGCCGGGTTTGCCGGAGGCTCCCACTCCTGAGTAGGATGGAGCATCATGAGCAAGACGACGAACAAGTTTTCCCCTGAGGTTCGCGAGCGGGCGGTTCGGCTGGTCCTCGAGAGCGAAGGCCAGCACGGGTCTCGCTGGCAGGCGATCCTGTCAATTTCGGCGAAGATCGGCTGTTCGGGACAGACGCTGAACGAATGGGTGAAGAGGGCCGAGGTCGACAGCGGCAGGCGTGCGGGCATTCCGGCCGAGATGGCCGAGAGGATGAAGGCGCTCGAGCGGGAGAACCGCGAGCTGCGCCAGGCCAACGAGATCCTGCGCAAGGCAAGCGCGTATTTTGCGATGGCGGAGCTCGACCGCCGGTCGAAGTGATGGTGTCGTTCATCGACGCGCATCGGGATGCACACGGGGTCGAGCCGATCTGCAGGGTCCTGCCGATTGCCCCTTCCACCTATCATGATCGTCTTGTGAAGCGGGCCGATCCAGCTCGGCTGTCGGATCGTGCCCGACGGGATGAGGCGCTGCGGCCCGAGGTCCTGCGCGTGTTCGAGGAGAACTGGCGGGTCTATGGCGTGCGCAAGGTCTGGAGGCAGCTCGGCCGCGAGGGTTTCGACATTGCCCGTTGCACCGTCGCGCGGCTGATGAAGAGCATGGGTATTCAAGGCATTATTCGGGGCAAGCCGCACAGGACGACGATCCCTGACAAGAAGTCGCCGTGCCCACAGGACCAGGTGAGCCGCCAGTTTCGCGTGCCGGCGCCGAACATGCTGTGGGTGAGCGACTTCACCTATGTCGCCACCTGGAAGGGCTTCGCCTACGTCGCCTTCGTCATCGACGCCTACGCCCGCAAGATCGTCGGCTGGCGCGTCAGCACCTCGGCCCATGCGGGGTTCGTGCTCGATGCCCTGGAACAGGCGGTCCACGATCGGCGCCCGGCCAAGGGCGCGGGGTTGGTCCATCATAGCGACCGCGGATCGCAATACCTGAGCATTCGCTACAGCGAGCGGCTGGCGGAAGCCGGCATCGAGCCCTCCGTCGGCAGTGTCGGGGACAGCTACGACAATGCCCTGGCAGAGACCATCAATGGCCTCTTCAAGGCCGAAGTCATTCATCGGCGTGGCCAATGGCGCAGCTTCGAGGCGGTGGAATACGCGACCCTCGAATGGGTCGACTGGTTCAACAACCGCCGCCTGCTGGAGCCGATTGGAAACGTCCCGCCCGCAGAGGCTGAGAGGAACTTCTACGCAGCTCTGGAAACCAAAGCCATGGCCGCGTAGCTAACGAAAGTCAGCCTCCGGCAAACCCGGCGCGGTTCACTGCGCATGGCGCTCTGGTCTTGATGGGCGCGGCCGGAGGCCCCCTTCCAGCCCGAAAAACCTGCCGAAAGGCTGCGGAGAAACGACCGGAGGGTTGCGGGGACCTCGCCGTGCGGGCCCTGGCGCTTTGGTGGGCCCCAGACCTCCGAAAGGCGCTTCGCCTTCGGGCGCAGTTGGAAATCCGCCGGTCTCTTGCGTGAATCGCGCGAGGCCCGGCGTTTCTACAGCGTCGGCGAAGAGCGTCGGCTGAGGGCGCGCAGCGAGAGAGGCCTGCCTTGATCTGCATTGTCGACCGGACGGTTGCGACGCCGAACCGATCGCTCCTGGCCTTCTGGACGCCGCAGCTTCCCTTGGCGGCAGCGCGGCGGGGACGGTGGGAGAGCGGCGCCTGGAAGCCATCCTGAGCGTCGGCGCCGACATGGCCGCGACAGCCGTCGAGCAGGCGTTTTGACCGCGGCTCTCGGCAAGTCGATCCTTGCGGTCGAGGTCCTGGTCGCGGTCATGGTTGTGGTGATGACGGGGACCGAGGCGGATCGTCGGCTTGGCGATCCCCCGTCTGTCAGGACGGCTTGCGACGATCGACAGGCCGGACGGCGAGAGACAGACCGCCTGACGTCCTCCGCAAACCGGTCCGATCGCCCGCACCCACGGCGGGCGAGATCGGCGCGATCCCCCCACGCGCAGGCTTGCGGCCCGCCTTAGGAGTCGGCGCCTGCAGGACGCTTGGCGTCGCGCTTGTAGGGGGCCATGCCGGCGCGGGCGAGTTCGTCGGCGCGCTCGTTTTCCGGATGGCCCGCATGGCCGCGGACCCATTCCCAGGTGACCCGGTGGCGGGCCTGGGCGGAATCGAGGCGCTTCCACAGGTCCTCGTTCTTGACGGGCTTGTTGTCCGCGGTGCGCCAGCCCTTGGCCTTCCAGCCGTGGATCCAGCGGGTCACCCCGTCCCGGACATAGTTGCTGTCGGTCACCACCGTGATCGGCGCGGGCCGGCCGAGCGCCTCCAGCGCCGCGATCGCGGCGGTCAGCTCCATCCGGTTGTTGGTGGTCATGGCCTCGCCGCCCTTGAGGCTGCGCTCCTTCACCACCGCCCCCTCGGCGTCGCGGGCGACCAGCAGGGCGCCCCAGCCCCCGGGGCCCGGGTTGCCCGAACAGGCCCCGTCCGTATAGGCGAAGAACGCGGCCATCTCAGGCGGCCGTCTCGCGCAGCGCCCGGGGAACCTTGAACTCCACCCGCTCCTGGGCGGTCTCGACCGGGATCTCGGTGACGGCGTAGCGGGCGGCGAAGGCGTCCGCCACCTCGCGCACCAGCTCCTCCGGGGCGGAGGCGCCGGCGGTCACCCCCACCGCGCGGACGCCGTCCAGCGCCCGCCAGTCGATGTCGTCCGCGCGCTGGACGAGCTGGGAATAGGCGCAGCCCGCCCGCCGCCCGACCTCGACCAGCCGCAGAGAGTTCGAGGAATTCGGCGCGCCGATCACCAGGAGCGCGTCGATCTTGCCGGCGATGGCCTTCACCGCCTCCTGCCGGTTGGTGGTGGCGTAGCAGATGTCCTCGCGCCCCGGGCCGAGGATCGCGGGAAACCGCGCGCGCAGCGCCGCGACGATGGCCGCCGTGTCGTCCACCGACAGGGTCGTCTGGGTGATGAAGGCCAGCCGTTCCGGATCGCGCGGCGCGATGACCGCCACGTCGGCGACGGTCTCGACCAGCAGCACCTCCCCCTCGGGGAGCTGGCCCATGGTGCCGACCGTCTCCGGGTGGCCGGCATGGCCGATCATCACCATCTGCAGGCCGTTGGCGTGATGCCGGGCAGCCTCGGAATGGACCTTGGTCACCAGCGGGCAGGTGGCGTCCACGAAGATCATGTTGCGCGCCTCGGCCTCGGCCGGCACGGATTTCGGCACTCCGTGGGCGGAGAAGATCACCGGCCGGTCGAGCGGGCATTCGTCGAGCTCCTCGACGAAGACCGCGCCCTTGGCCCGCAGCCCGTCGACCACGTAGCGGTTGTGGACGATCTCGTGGCGCACGTAGACCGGCGCGCCCCATTTCTCCAGCGCCATCTCGACGATCTTGATGGCGCGGTCCACGCCCGCGCAGAAGCCGCGCGGCGCGGCGAGGTAGAGGGTCAGGGGATCACGCATCGGGAACTCGTCGGGGGCCGGTCACTCGGCGTCTATATAGCGGCGGACGTCGGCGAAGACAGCCTCGAACATCGGCGTCGTCAGCCGGCCGGTGTTGGTGTTGTAGCGCGAGCAGTGATAGCTGTCGAAGATCGCGAGCCCCCCCACGTCGTGCCGCGCCCCATGGGCGAAGGGATGGGCCGCGAGCCGGACGTCGAGGGTCCGCAGCAGGGTTTCGTGGGAAATCCGGCCGAGGCAGACCACCGCCCGCAGGCGCGGCAGGGCTTCGAGCCGCGCGGCGAGGAACGACCGGCAGGTGGCGATCTCGGCCGGCGTGGGCTTGTTCTGGGGCGGCACGCAGCGCACGGCGTTCGAGACCAGGCAGTCGCGCAGCTCCAGCCCGTCCGCCGGATCCGCGGCGAAGCGGCCGTTGGCGAAGCCGAAGCGGGTCAGGGTCGCATAGAGCAGGACCCCGGCGTAGTCGCCGGTGAAGGGCCGGCCGGTCCGGTTCGCCCCGGACACGCCGGGCGCAAGGCCGAGGACCAGCAGCCGCCCATCCGTCGCGCCGAACGACGGGACCGGCGCGTTCCGCCAGTCGGGATGCTCCGCCGCCACCTTGGCGCGGTACTGCGCCAGGCGCGGACAGCGCGCGCAGTCGGCGGGAGGCTCCGCCGCCGAGCCTGGGCTCACTCTTCTTCGGTCTCGGCGTGGACCCGGGCGGCGTGCTGCTCGCCCCGGGGCGGCCGGCCGATCACCTCGCGCAGCTCGTCGAGCTCGATGAAGTTGTCGCATTGCCGGCGCAGCTCGTCCGCGATCATCGGCGGGGAGGAGCGGATGGTGGACACCACCGATACGCGTACCCCCTGGCGCTGGATCGATTCCACCAGCGGCTTGAAATCGCCGTCGCCGGAAAAGAGCACCATATGATCGATATGCGGGGCCATCTCCATGGCGTCCACCGCCAGCTCGATGTCCATGTTGCCCTTGATCTTGCGCCGGCCCATCGAGTCGGTGAATTCCTTGGCGGGCTTCGTGACCATGGCGAAACCGTTGTAGTTCAACCAGTCCACCAGCGGGCGGATCGGAGAATATTCATCGGTCTCGAGCATCGATGTATAGTAGAAAGCTCTCACGAGCTTCCCGCGTCGGACGAATTCACTGCGCAGCAACTTGTAATCGATATCGAAGCCAAGCGCGCGCGCGGCCGCATATAGGTTTGCGCCGTCAATGAAGAGCGCGAGCCGCTCATCACGATAAAACATTCGAGTCCAAACCTCCGTCGAGCGGCCACAGGCGTGTGTTTTATGATTGCCGCCAGCCGGCCTTGGTTATAGGGCCCGCCGCGACGAACGAAAAGCCGAATCAAGCGGATCCGAGCCCGAAAGGTTCAATTTTGAAGTTACTCGCCCTCGGCGCGAATCTGCCGTTCGACGGCCGGGCGCCCGCGGCGGCGCTCGACCGGGCGCTGGAGCGGCTCGAGGCGCGCGGGATCCGCGTGGCGGCGCGCAGCCGCTGGTGGCGCAGCCCGGCGTTTCCGGCGGGCGCCGGCCCCGACTACGTGAACGGCGCCGCCGAGCTCGCGACCGACCTTGCGCCCCTCGCGCTGCTCGACGCGCTCCATGGGGTCGAGGCGGAGCTGGGGCGGCGGCGCCTGGGGCGATGGGAGGCGCGGACCTGCGACCTCGACCTGCTGGCCTGGGGGGATCTGGTCCTGCCCGACCCGGCGGTCCAGGCGGCCTGGCGCGACCTGCCGCCCGAAGAGCAAAGCCGGCGCGCCCCGGAGACGCTCATCCTGCCGCACCCGCGGATGCAGGATCGCGGCTTCGTCCTCGCGCCCCTGGCCGAGATCGCCCCCCGCTGGCGGCACCCGGCGCTGGGGCGGAGCGTGGCGGAGCTGCTCGCCGCCCTGCCGCCTGCGGCGCTGGAGGGGCTGCTGCCGCTCGAGGGCCCACGAAGAGGCTTCCCAGACGCGGCCGGCTGACGTCTCCTGCGGCGCGAGGCGGGCGCGATCCGCCCGAGGCTCGGGGAGGACCGAAGATGACGGCGAAGGCTTGGCTCGCAGCGGCGGCGGCGGCGGCGCTGGCGGGGGGCATGGCGCAGGCCGAGGAGGCCGGCGCGGCCCTGCAGGAGCGGCTCCTGCGCGAGGCGGTGAACTTCAACGGCGCGATCGCCTATCTCGGCGCCAACGCCCCGGGCTTCATCCTGGGCGCGACCGCGGGCGGCGCGTCGGCGGCGGCGGGCTTCGGCGAAACCGCCACAGGGTCGGGCAAGGAGCCCGACGGCGAGACGATCATGCGGGTGGGCTCGATCAGCAAGGCCTTCTGCGGTGCGCTTCTCGCCGACATGGCGGCGAAGGGAGAACTGGCGCTGACCGACCGGCTGGCGGATCGCACCGGCCTCGGCGTGCCGATCCCGAGCCTCGACGGCCGGGAGATCCGGCTGATCGACCTCGCCACCCATTCCGCCGGCCTGCCGCGGGAGGTCCCCCAGGCGCCGCAGCCGCCCGACGACCCCTTCGGCGGGAACACCCTCGACGCGCAGAAGGCGGGCCTCGCCGGCGATCCGCTGCTGTTCGCGCCGGGCGCGGGCATCCTCTATTCCAACTGGGGCTTCGACTTGCTGGGCGAAGCGCTGGCCCATACCGGCGGCAAGCCCTTCGCGGAGCTGATGCAGGAGCGCGTCTTCGGCCCGGCGGGCATGACGGCGAGCCGCTACGACATCACCGCCGCGCAGCAGGCCGACGCGATGCAGGGGCACTTCTTCGACGGCGCGGCCATGCCCTTCGCCCCCACCCCGGTCACGATCGAATGCGCCGGCGGGCTCTACACCACGGCGAACGACATGCTGGCCTTCCTGCGCTGGATCATGTCCCAGGCCCCCGACGGCCGGCAGGAGATGCGCGCGCTCGACCGGGCGGCCTGGCTGTGGCGCGACGGGCTCGACCCGGTCTCCGGCCTCGACGAGAGCGGCGGCGACATGGACGCCATGGGCCTCGCCTGGGTGATCCGGGCGCCGGAGGGGAACATGCCGCTCACCCTCAACAAGACCGGCGGGCTGCAGGGGATGTTCGCCTATGCGGTGATGGCGCCCAGCCGCGACGCCGCGGTCTTCGCCGCCATGAACAGGTTCGACCTGGGCGGATTCAACGTCATGGTCGCGACGGCGAACGAGCTGCTGCAATCCATCGCCCCGCGCTGACGCGGGCTTGCGGAGGCGGGCGCGCCGGCGCTCTATGGCGGCGAGACAAAGAGGGAAATCTTGCGCGACTTCCAGAGCCCGGGCCGGTCGGCGGTCTACGCCATGGGGGGCATGGCCGCCACCTCCCATCCCCTCGCCTCGCAGATCGCCGTCCGCGCGCTGGAGGACGGGGGCAACGCCGCCGACGCCGCGGTGGCGGCGGCCTTCGCGCTCGGCATCTGCGAGCCGCAGATGGCCGGGATCGGCGGCGACGCCTTCGCGCTGATCCGGCCCGCGGGCGAGACGCGCATCCTCGGCCTCAACGGGTCGGGCCGCGCGCCCCTCGGCCTCGACGCGGACGCCCTGCGGGCGGCGGGCCACCGGATGATGCCCGAGCGCGACGTGCGGGCGGTGACGGTGCCCGGGGCGGTCGACGCCTTCGCGCGGCTGATCGCGGACTGGGGGCGGCTCGGTCTCGCGCGGGCGGTCGCGCCGGCGATCCGGCTGGCGGAGGAGGGCGTTCCGGTCGCCCCGCGGGTCGCCTTCGACTGGGCGGCGGCGGCGGGCCTGCTCGCCGGCGACGCCCGGCGCTTCTATCTCCAGGCCGGCGCCGCGCCCCGGCCGGGCGACGTCTTTCGCGCGCCCGGCCTCGCCGAGGCCTTGCGGCGGATCGGCGCCGAGGGCCGGGCCGGCTTCTACGAGGGGCCGGTCGCCGAGGACATGGCGACGAGCCTCCAGGCGCTGGGGGGCGCCCATACGCCGGCGGATTTCGCCGCCCATCGCTCGGACTACGTGAAGCCGATCGCCGGGCCCTATCGGGGGACGCAGATCGTCGAGCTGCCGCCGAACGGCCAGGGGGCGACGGCGCTGCTGATCGCGGCGATCCTCGAGCGGTTCGACCTGTCGCGGCTCGACCCCCTGGGGGCGGAGCGGGCGCATCTGGAGGCGGAGGCGGCCAAGCTCGCCTACGACGCCCGCGACCGGTTCGTCGCCGATCCCGGGGTGCGTCTCGACCACATGCTCGCCCCCGCCACGGCCGACCGGCTGGCGGGGCTCATCGACCCGCGCCGGGCGATGGCCGCGCCCGAGGCGGCGGCGGAGGCGATCCACCGGGAGACCGTCTGCCTCAGCGTGGTGGACCGGGACCGGATGGCGGTCTCGCTCATCTATTCCGTCTTCCACAGCTTCGGCGCGGGCCTCGCCTCGCGGCGGTTCGGGATCAACTTCCACAACCGCGGCGCCGGGTTCTCGCTGCGCCCCGGCCATCCCAACGAGGCGGCGGGGGGCAAGCGGCCGATGCATACGATCATTCCGGGGATGCTGAGCCGGGACGGGCGGCTCGACATGGCCTTCGGGGTGATGGGCGGCGCCTATCAGCCGGCGGGCCACGTGCGGCTGGTCTCGAACCTTGTGGATTTCGGCATGGACCCCCAGGCGGCGGTCGACGCGCCGCGGAGCTTTCCCGACGCGGGGCTGCTCCAGCTCGAGACCGGCTATTCCGACGCGGTCGCCGCCGCCCTGGCGGAGCGCGGGCATCGGGTGGTGCGCCGGGCCGCGCCCCTGGGCGGCGCCCAAGCGGTGCTGATCGACGCGGAGCGGGGCGTGCTGATCGGGGTCTCGGACCCGCGCAAGGACGGCTGCGCGCTGGGCCTGTGAGGGGGTCCGTGAACTCCGGGAACTGCTTCGGCTCCCCGGATTGCGCGGGCCCCGGGCGGCGTGGCGGGGCAGGGGCCTTGCCCCGGGGGCTGGCTCCGCGTCGTCCCCCCTCTGAGGGCCGGGGAAGGGCGGCGGCCGTCGTCCCTGCCGGCCCGACGTTCAAGGCGACGCGGGTCCCGGGCGGGGCGGGCCGTAAGGAAGGGCCTGCGAAAGGCCTCGACGGGCGCGGCTCCGGGCCGGGGCGTCATAACACGCGTGTTATTTGGGATAACAGAATGTTTTATAATGATATTCCGAAAGTCGTTCAGAGGATGTCAACCAAGGTTGAAGAATTCTGACGGCGCTTCGCGTCGGTGTTTCGGGATCGCTCGCCCGGCGGAAACCGCGGGGCGCAGCGGCGCTGGGCGAGGTCTGAGCCATCGGCTCGCCGCGCCGGAGAGGGACAGCGGGCGCTGTCCGGGGCATGGGCGGCGGCGCTTTCCCGGGCGCCGCAGCCGACCGAGGCTTGCAGGAGAGGAGTGCGAGGAACGGCTTTCGGGGAGAGGGGCCGGCCAGGAAAACCTCCGCGTCACCCGCGGCGCGGCGCCACGCGACGTTCACAGTCATGAAGTTCAGATTGACGCCGCAAAATATATGGAATTATTTCAATGATATGAATGGATTTTCACGCGTGAGGTCCGAGCCGCCCCACGAAGCGATGCTGCTTGGGAACGGGACTTTCGCAGGGGTCCCTCAGAGCCTGACCCAAAACTCCAAGCCGCCGGTTTGCGGCAAAGCCTCGCGGAAGAGCCGTCGCCGCAATCGGCCCCGGAGCCGCGCTTCCGATGGCGCCGGAGCCGCCGGGACATCGCGAAACCGCCCAAGGCGGGCGGGCCCGGGACTTTCGGGTCAGGCTCTCAGAGAGACCTCTGCAAAATTTCCAGCGCCGTCGCTCTCGACCTGTTCACACCCATGAAGATCAGGTTGACGCCGTAAAATATACTGAAGCAAATCAATGATTTGATCCCATTTTCACGCGTGAAAATCCCGCCCTTCCAAACTGCCGCGGCTTGCGGGACAGACTTTCGCAGAGGTCATTCAGAACCCGACACGAACGTTCCAGGCCTGCTTGCTTTGGGCGGCTCCGCGATGTCCCGGAGGTTCCCATGCCGTCGAAAGCCCGGTTCCGGGGTCGATCGCGCCGAGGCCCCCCAGCGAAGCTCTGCCGCAAACCGGCGACCCGGAGTTCTGGGTCAGGCTTTCAGAAGGCCGCGCGGCGGATGTCCCCGTGAAAGGGCGGCGGCGCGCCCCCGTCGGCTCGCCGCGCCGGCGCTCCAGGACGCTGGGCGCGCTCCCCGGCCTGGAATCTGCGCCCCGGCCGATCGCAAGGGGCCCTGGATTCTTCCAGGGCGCCAGGACCGATCCACGGGCCCACGACGAGACGGGCCCTGGCCGGGCGCAGCGCGTCCGGGATCGCAGGAAAGCGACCGGAAAAGGCCCGGAGGGGTCAGTGCAGGGGGCTGCCCACGGGATAGCGGCCGCCCTCGTCGAGGGGGCCGAACATCTCGGCCACCTCGGGGTGGTCCACCGGCTCGCCCGAATCGTCGCTCACCAGGTTCTGCTCCGAGACGTATGCGACGTAGTAGGTCGTGTCGTTCTCGGCGAGCAGGTGATAGAAGGGCTGGTCCTTGCGCGGGCGGTTTTCTTCGGGGATGGACTCCCACCATTCCTCGGTGTTGTTGAAGGTCGGATCGACGTCGAAGATGACGCCGCGAAACGGATGAATCCGATGCCGCACCACCTGCCCCAGGGCGAATTTCGCCGTCGTCGTCTCCATGGCCCCATGTCCGAAGTCTTGACCACCCACCATCATATAGCCCGCCTCCGCCCCTGTCCAGATTGCCCCAGGCCCGACGCCCGGCCGCGGCGCCGGCATGGTTGACGCCATGACGCTCGTCCTCCAGGTGGCGCAGATCGTCGCCCCCGTCTTCCTGCTCGCCGCCGTCGGCTACGCCTGGGTGCGGGTACTGAAATGGAACTACGACACCGAGTTCGTCACCCGGCTGTCGATGTCCCTGTCGATCCCCTGCCTGATCTTCATGGCGCTCACCCGCAGCCAGGTGGACCCGGCGCTGTTGCGCGACACGGTGCTGGCCGCGACCGTGACCTACCTCGCGGTGGGCGCGGCGGTCTGGGGCGCGGCGCGGGCGCTCGGGCTCGACCTCGCCACCTACTGGTCGCCGCTCACCTTCGGCAACACCGGCAACCTCGGCCTGCCGGTGGCGCTCTTCGCCTTCGGCCAGATCGGCTTCGACATGGCGGTGGCGGTCTTCGCGGTGATGGCGATCCTTTCCTTCACCTTCGGCGTCTGGGTGGTGGCGGGGGGCGGCAATCCGGTCACCGCGGTGAAGGAGCCGCTGGTCTGGGGCACGGTCGGGGGGTGCCTCTTCCTCGCCTTCGGCTGGGACATGCCGAAATGGCTGGGCTCGGGGCTCGACCTCATCGGCCAGATGGCGATCCCGATGATGCTGGTGACGCTCGGCGTCGCCATCTCGCGGCTGCACCCCCGGGGCCTGGGGCGGGCGATCTGGCTCTGCCTCGGGAAATACGCGCTCTGCATCGCCGCGCCGCTGGCCGTGGGCTGGGCCTTCGGCCTGCCCCGGCTGGCGCTCGGGGTGATGACGCTCCAGATCGCCTCGCCGGTGGCGGTCACCTCCTACATGCTCGCCGCGAAGTACCGGGCGGGCCCGGAGGAGGTGGCGGGGCTGGTGGTGGTCTCGACGCTGATGTCGGTCCTCGCCATCCCCGCGCTGCTGGCGTTCTTCGTCTGAGAGGCCTTTGCGAAAGCCCTTCTCCGAAGCTGCGGCGCCCCGGGAGGGGCTGGTTTTCACGCGTGAAAATCAGGTCATGCCATTGAAATAGTTAGATGTATTTTGCGGCCTTAACCTGGTCTTCATGAACATGAACGGGCCGGGAGCGACAAGGCCCGAGGGTTTCGCGGCGGGCTCTCCCGAGCCGGTTCGGATCGGGGCCTGCGCGGCGGGGCGGGCTCAGCGCGCCGGCAGGACCTGGGCCAGCGCCTCGAAGACGCGCGGGTCCTGCATCTGGGCGACGTTGAAGCGCATGAAGCCTTGGGCCGTCCCCGAGGGGCTGAAGGCGTTTCCGGGGGCGAGGACTAGCCCCCGCGCCAGGGCGGCGCGGGCGATCTCGGCGGAGTCGCAGCCCTCGGGCAGGCGGCTCCAGAGAAACATGCCCGCCTTCGGCTCGATCCAGGGCTCGATCCCGAGGGCGCGCAGCCGCGCCCCCACGTCCCGCCGCGCGCGCTCCAGCCGGGTGCGCAGCGCCTCGACGTGCTTGCGGTAGCCGCCGTCGCTCAGAGCGGCGTGGACGAGCTCCTCGGTGAGCCGGCCGCCGCCGAAGGCCGTGGCGATCTTGAGGTCCACGAGCCCCTCGATCCAGTCCGGCCGCGCCGCGATGAAGCCGCAGCGCGCGGCGGCGGAGAGGGTCTTGGAGAAGCTGCCCACCTGGATCACCCGGTCGAGCCCGTCGAAGCCCGCGAGGCGCGGCGCGGGCGTCCGCTCGAAATCGGCGAAGATGTCGTCCTCGACGATCGCGAGGCCGTGCTGGTCGGCGAGCTTCAGCACCCGATGGGCGATGGCCGGGGAGAGCGTCGCCCCGGTCGGATTGTGGACGCCCGAATTGGTGATGTAGAGCCGCGGCCGGCGCTCGGCGAGGATCGCGGCCAGCGCCGCGACGTCGGGGCCCGCCGGCGTGTAGGGCACGCCCGCCGTCTCCGCCCGATGGGCGCGCAGCAGGGCCTGGAAGTTGAAGTAGCAGGGATCGTCGAGCAGGACCGTATCGCCGGGCGCGAGCAGCAGCCGGCAGAGCAGGTCGATCGCCTGGGTGCCGCTTTCGGTCAGGACGATCTGGTCGGGCGGGGCGGCCACCCCGCGCTCCCCGAGCCGCCGGGCGACGAGCTGCCGGAGGGCGGGCAGGCCGAGGGGCGAGCCGTAGTCGGCGAGCGCCCCCGCCCCGGCCCGCGACAGGCCGCGCAGGGCCCGGCGCAGGATCGCCTCGGGGAACCAGGAGGGCGGCAGCCAGCCGCAGCCCGGCTTCGGCGCGGCGTCCTCGGCCTCGAGGGACTGGCGCGAGACCCAGAGCGGGTCGATCGCCCGGTCGAGCCTCGGCCCCACCGCCGAGAGCGCCATCGGGGCGAGGTGGTCGGCGACGTAGAAGCCCGATCCGGGGCGCGACAGGATCGCCCCTTCGGCGGCGAGCCGGCCGTAGGCCTCGACCACGGTCGAGACCGAGACGCCTTCGGCCCTGGCCAAGGCGCGCACCGAGGGGAGTTTCGAGCCCGCCGCCAGCGCCCGGCCCGCGATCCGGGCCCGGATCGTCGCCATGACCTGTTCGATCCGCGTCCGTGCTGTATCCGTCGCCATAACAGTTCCTGCGATCCGTGCTGGGGTGTAGCTGGCGCGGCCCCCGCCGGCAAGGCAGAAGCCCCCGGGAGAGCGGGAGGGCGCGATGCGGCAGGCGGCGAGCGGATGGGCGAACGGGATGATCGGGGTCGTCATCTTCAGCGGGTCGCTGCCCGCCACCCGGGTGGCGGCGCAGGGGTTCGATCCGGTGTTCCTGACCGCCGCCCGGGCGGCGATCGCGGGTGTCCTCGGCCTCGGCCTGCTGCTGGCGCTGGGCAGGCGGCGGCCCGCGCGGGCGGACCTGCCCTCCCTCGGCCTCGTGGCGCTGGGCGTGGTGATGGGGTTTCCGCTCCTGACGGCGATGGCGCTGCGGCACGTCACCGCGGCCCATGGAACCGTCTTCATCGGGCTCCTGCCGCTGGCGACTGCGGTCTTCGGGGCGATCCGGGCCGGCGAGCGGCCGCCGCCGGCCTTCTGGGCCTTTGCGCTGGCGGGGAGCGGGCTCGTCGCGGCCTTCGCCCTGGGGTGGGGGGCGGGCGGGTCGCGGGTCGGGGACGCGCTGATGCTGGCGGCGATCCTGCTCTGCGGCCTCGGCTATGCGGAAGGCGGGCGGCTGGCGCGCAGGCTCGGGGGCTGGCAGGTGATCACCTGGGCGCTGGCGCTGTCCCTGCCCGTGACGGGAGCGCTCTGCCTTCTCCGCTGGCCCGGGTCCTTCGGGGGCGTGACGGCGGCGGAATGGGCGAGCCTCGGCTATGTCTCGCTCTTCAGCATGCTGATCGGCTTCGTCTTCTGGTATCGGGGGCTCGCGCAGGGCGGGATCGCCGCGGTGGGCCAGCTCCAGCTTCTCCAGCCGTTCTTCGGGCTTGCGCTCGCCGCCCTCCTGCTGGGCGAGCCGGTGACGCCCGCCATGGCGCTGGCCTGCGCCGCCGTCCTCGCTTGCGTCGCCGGCGCACGGCGGTTCGCGAAGGTCCCGGCGCCGGCCGACGCCGCCGTCCGCGCCGCCGGCTGAGGCGATCGCGGCGCTCCCTGGCGGCGTGCGGGGCCGCGCGCCGTCGTCCGGGTTAGGCTCACGCGCGAAGGAAAGGCCTGGATCCGCGCCCCGGATCCGCGTCGGATTTCGGGCGGGCCTGGCGGGGGGCGCGCGCGGCCTGCCGCATCCGGCGCGTCCCCGGACGCCCGCCGCTGAAAGGTGGGCTCTGGCCTGCGGCCGGCGATCGCCTCGGGGGGCGAGGCCGACAGGCATTTATGGCGCAGACTTCGCCCATGTCCTCATCCGCAAGGCGCGCCTGAACGCGGTCTTCAGCGTCTCACGGCTTGTTCTTGCCATCATCGCCGGTCGCGGGGGAGAGGCGCGCGGGGGCGGCTCTCCGGCCGGGCGGGGGGCGTGCGCCGTGCGGCCAGAGAGCGCCGCGTGAGCCTCGGCCGGCAAGCGGACCCGACGGACGCCAGGGACGGGCTTCGGCCGAAGGCGCGCGCGGTTCGCCCCTGAAGCGACTTCGAGGGTTGCGGCCGATTTTTTATACGCTAATCTCGATCAAGTAAGTAGTGATTCGAGACGGCACGTCATGAACGGAAAAATCGCGGGCCTTTCCGGCAGCCTGAGCCAGCCGTCGCGCACGCGCGTGCTGGTGGAGACGACGGTGCGCCGGGCGGCTGCGCGCTATGGGCGCGAACCGGTGGTCGTCGAGCTCTCCGCGATCGCGGCCTCGCTCGGCGGGGCGTCGCGCCTGGCGGACCTGGATGCGCCGGCGCGGCGCGCGGTCGACCTCCTCCTCGAGGCGGACGCGCTCGTGCTCGCGAGCCCGGTCTACAAGGGGAGCTACGGCGGCCTCTTCAAGCATCTGCTCGACCTGCTCGACCCGATGGCGCTGCTCGGCAAGCCGGTGCTGCTCGGCGCCACCGGGGGCGGCGCGCGCCACGCGCTGGTCATCGAGCACCAGCTGCGGCCGCTCCTCGGCTTCTTCGAGGCCCAGACGCTCGCCACCGGGGTCTACGCCTCGGACGCGGATTTCCGGGACGGCGTCCTCGTGTCCGAGGCGCTGCTCCAGCGGCTCGACCGGGCCATCGGGCAGTTCGCCCCCTTCCTCTGTCCGGCCCCCCCGCGGGCGGAGACCCTCCGCGCCGACGCGCAGCCGCTCACGGCCTGAAGCGCGCGCGCGACCCCGGACGAACGCATCATCGTCGGCATCGCGCGGCGCGGCGGCCTCGGCCGGAGCGCGCCCCGGCCGACCGGGAATTCAAGGAGCTGAGCATGGACGGCGCATTCCTGGGCGTCGAGGCGCCCTTTCGCGCCCCGCCGGGCGCGGAGGGCGGCTTTGACGCACAGCCGGACGCGGAGGCCGGCTTTCGTGCGCGGCCGGACGCGAAAGTGGGACAATGGACGGCGGCGCAGCCGGCGACCGCGCTCGCGCTCCGCGACGTCAGCCTGAGCTTCGGCGGCGTGCGCGCGCTGAAGGGCGTGAGCCTCGACGTGCGGCGCGGCGAGATCCGGGCGATCATCGGGCCGAACGGGGCGGGCAAGTCCTCGCTCGTCAACGTCATCAGCGGGCTCTACCGGGCCGACGCCGGCCGCGTGACGATCGGCGCGGAGAGTTTCGCGCAGGTGCCGGCGGGCCGGCTCGCCGCGCTCGGCGTGGCGCGGACCTTCCAGAACCTGGCGCTGTTCCCGAGGCTTTCGGTGCGCGCCAACATCGCCAGCGGCCTCGCCCATGCCCGCAGGGCCGGGGCCTTCGCCCAGGTCGCGAGCCTCCGCGCCGCGCGGCGCGAGAACGCGGCGATCGGGGCCGCGGCGGAGGAGGTCGCGGCGCTGCTGCATCTCGAGGCGCTGCTCGACCGGCCGGCCGGAACGCTGCCCTACGGGCTCCAGAAGCGGGTGGAGCTGGCGCGCGCGCTGGTCGCCCGGCCGGATCTCCTGCTGCTCGACGAGCCGATGGCGGGCATGACGCCGACCGAGAAGGCCGAAATGGCGGGCTTCCTGCGCCTCGCCCGGGCGGAGCGGCCGTTCAGCGTCATCCTGATCGAGCACGACATCGGCGTGGTGATGGCGCTCTCCGACCGGGTCGCCGTGCTCGACCATGGCGCCAAGATCGCCGACGGCGCGCCCGAGACGGTGCGGCGCGATCCCGAGGTGATCCGCGCCTATATCGGCGCCGAGGCGGCGTGATGGACGGGTACGCCTTTCTCTTCTTCGTCGAGGTGCTGGTCGGGGGCCTGTTGTCGGGGGTGATGTATTCGCTCGTCGCCATCGGCTTCGTGCTGATCTACAAGACCTCCGGCGTGCTGAACTTCGCCCAGGGCGCGATGGTGCTCTTCGCGGCGCTGACCTTCGTCAGCCTGGTGGAGCACGGGTTTCCCTTCGTCGGCGCGCTGGTCGCGACGCTGGCCGCGATGGCGGCGCTCGGCTTCGGGATCGAGCGCGCGGTCTTGCGCCCGCTCGTCAACCGCTCGCCCATGACGCTCTTCATGGCGACGCTCGGGCTCTCCTGGATCCTCGAGGGCGCGGCGCAGCTCCTCTGGGGGACGCAGGTCCACCGGCTCGACCTCGGCGTCTCCAACGCCCCCTTCGAGATCGCGGGCGTCTATGTCTCGACCTTCGACCTCGTGGCGGCGGCGATCGCGGGCGCGATGGTGGCGGGGCTGACCGCGTTCTTCCGCTTCACCCGCATCGGCCTCGCCTTCCGCGCGGTGGCGGACGACCAGCTCGCCGCGCTTGCGGTCGGCCTGCGCCTGCCGGTGATCTGGGGCGTGGTCTGGACGGCCGCGGGCTTCGTGGCGCTGGTCGCGGGCCTCCTCTGGGGCGCGCGGCTCGGGGTGCAGTTCTCGCTGTCGCTGATCGTGCTGAAGGCCTTGCCGGTGCTGGTGCTCGGCGGCTTCGACTCGATCCTCGGGGCGATCGTCGCGGGCCTCGCCATCGGGGCGACGGAAAAGCTCGCGGAGGTCTATGTCGGGCCCCTGGTCGGCGGCGGCGTCGAGACTTGGTTCGCCTATGCGGTGGCGCTCGTCGTGCTGCTGGTCCGGCCCACCGGCCTCTTCGGCCAGAAGCTGGCGGAGCGGTACTGAGATGGCCCTGATCCCCGCCCCAGCCGTCGCCCCCGCCGCCGCGCCGCCCGCCCTGCGCCTGCGGGACGCGCTTCCGGCCGCGGCGCTCCTGCTCGTCGCCTACGCGGTCGTGCCGGCTTTCGCGCCCGGCTACCTGATCGAGGCGATCCTTCTGCCGTTCCTCGCGCTGTCGCTCGCCGGCGTCGGGCTCAACCTCGTCACCGGCTACTGCGGCCAGCTCTCGCTCGGCTCCGCGGCTTTCATGGCGGTGGGGGCCTTCGCCGCCTACAACTTCGACCTGCGCGTTCCCGGCCTGCCGCTCGTCGCCTCCATCGCGCTCGCGGCCCTGACGGGCGCGGCCTTCGGGGTGGTCTTCGGCCTGCCGTCCCTGCGCATCCGCGGCTTCTACCTCGCGGTCTCGACCCTCGCGGCGCAGTTCTTCGTGCAGTGGGCGCTGACCAAGTTCGGCTGGTTCTCGAACGACAGCCCCTCGGGCGTCATCTCCGCGCCCCGGATCGAGGTCGCGGGCCTCGCCTTCGACGGGCCGGTCGGGCGCTATCTCTTCGCGGTGACGGTGACGCTCCTCGTCACCGCGGCGGCGGCGCGCCTGGTCTCGGGGCCGGTCGGCGCCGACATGATCGCGGTGCGCGACAACGAGACCGCGGCCCGGGTGATCGGCGTGCCGGTGCTGTGCACCAAGCTCCTCGCCTTCGCGGCCTCCTCGGCGATCATCGCGGTCGCGGGCGTGCTCTGGGCCTTCGCCTACCTGCGCACGGTGGAGCCCGCGGGCTTCAACCTCGACCGGTCGTTCCAGATCCTCTTCATCGTCATCATCGGCGGCCTCGCCTCGATCCGGGGCGCCTTTCTCGGGGCGGGCTTCATCGTCGTGCTGCCGCTCCTGCTCGCCAATGCGGCCTCGGCCCTTTTCGGCGGGGCGGTCGATTCCGGCACGCTCGAGCTCGTCCAGCGCATCCTGCTCGGGCTTCTCGTCATCCTCTTCCTCGTCGCAGAGCCCGACGGCCTGTCGGCCGTCCTGGAGCGCGTCCGATGTCGGATCGCCCGCTCCAAGGCCTGACATCCCCATTCACCGGAGAATACCCGTGTCCTACCTCACCCGCATCCTCGGCCCGGCCGCGCTCGGCCTCGGCCTCGGCTTCCTCTCGACGCCCGTCCTCGCCGACGAGCAGTATTTCCCGCTCCAGAGCTACCGCGTCGGCCCCTACGCCGCGGGCGGCTCCGGCTTCTTCGGCGGCTTCATCGACTATCTCACCCTCGTCAACGCCCGCGACGGCGGGGTGAACGGGGTCAAGCTCGCCTGGTCCGAGGGCGAGACCCAGTACGAGGTGGAAAAGGGCGTCGAAGTCTACGAGCGCCTCAAGGGCCATCCGGGCATCGCCGCCTGGAACCCGCTCTCGGTAGGCATCGCCTATGCGATGATCGACCGGATCACCGCGGACAAGACGCCGCTCGTCACCATCAACCACGGCCGCACCGACACCACCGACGGGCGGGTGTTTCCCTACGTCTTCCCCTTGCTGCTCAACCCCTACAGCGAGACCTCGGGCATCGTGAACTACATCGCCGCGAAGGAGGGGGGCGAGGCCGGCCTGAAGGGCAAGAAGATCGTGGTCCTCTACCACGGCTCGCCCTACGGCAAGGAGACCATCCCGATCTACGAGCTGCTGGCCGAGAAATACGGCTTCGAGCTGACCCAGATCGAGGTGCCCCATCCCGGCAACGAGCAGCAGGCCCAGTGGCTGCAGATCCGGCGCGAACGGCCCGACTACGTGGTGCTGCGCGGCTGGGGGGTGATGAACCCGGTGGCGCTGACCACGGCGCAGAGGAACGGCTTCCCGGCCGACCGCATCATCGGCAACGTCTGGTCGAACTCCGAGGAGGACGTGCGCCCGGCGGGCGACGCGGCCGTCGGCTACACCGCCATCACCACCCAGGCCTCGGGCAAGGACTATCCGGTGGTGAAGGAAATCGAGGAGACGGTCTACGGCGCCGGCGCCGGCAACCTCGCGGAGAAGGAGCGCATCGGCTCGGTCTACCACAACCTCGGCATCGTCAACGGCATCCTCAACGTCGAGGCGGTGCGCATCGCTCAAGGCAAGTTCGGCCATCGCACCCTCACCGGCGACGAGGTGCGCTGGGGCTTCGAGCATCTCCAGCTCGACCCCGCGCGGGTGAAGGCGCTGGGGGCCGAGAACCTCTTCCACTCGATCAACGTCACCTGGGACAACCACGAGGGCGAGGGCTACGTCACCTTCCAGCAGTGGGACGGCCAGAAGTGGAACGTCGTCTCCGACTGGATCGCCCCGGACTGGGCCCTGCTGCGGCCGATCATCGAGAAGTCGTCGGAAGCCTATGCGGCGGAGAAGGGCCTGCCCATCCGCACCGAGGCCGACGCCGACATCGTCGTGACGAACTGAGCGCCATGTCCGCGCCGCTCCTCGCCTTCGAGTCCGTCGCCGCCGCCTACAACGGCGCGGTCTCGGCCCTGCGCCACGTCGACCTCGACGTGGGCGCGGGCGAGATCGTGGCGCTGCTCGGCTCGAACGGCGCGGGCAAGACGACGCTGCTCAAGGCGGCGTCCAACCTGCTCGCCGCCGAGCGGGGCGCGGTCACGGCCGGGCGGATCGTCTTTCGCGGCGAGGACGTGGCGCGGCGCGCCCCGGCCGAGCTCGTCCGCGCCGGGCTCGTCCAGGTGCTCGAGGGCCGGCGCTGCTTTCGCGCGCTGACCGTCGAGGAGAACCTGCTGACCGGCGCCGTCGCGGCCGGCGCGAGCCGGGCCGCGACCCGCGCGGCGCTGGAGGAGGTCTACGGCTTCTTCCCGCGCCTCGCGGCGCGGCGCAGGGTCGCCGCCGGCCTCACCTCCGGCGGCGAGCAGCAGATGTGCGCCATCGGCCGCGGGCTCATGTCCCGCCCGCGCCTCCTGCTGCTCGACGAGCCGTCGATGGGCCTCGCGCCCCTGGTCGTCGCCGAGATCTTCGCGACGCTCCGGGCGCTCAACGCCGAGGGCCTGACGATCCTCGTCGCCGAACAGAACCTCGTCGTCGCGCTCGCCCACGCGGACCGCGGCGTCGTCATCGAGAACGGCCGGAGCGCGCTCTCCGGCCCCGCGTCCGCGCTCGTCGCGCGCGACGACATCCAGGACCTCTATCTCGGCGGCGCGCCGAAGGCCCGCCCCGCCGCCCCTGTCAAGGAACCGATCGCATGACCCTCCACACGCGTCCCGTCGCCGAAGCCGGCGCGCCCGTGCCCCCGGTGTCGCGCCCCTCGCAGCCGGCCCACGTCATCCGCACCGACGACGAAGCCCTCGCCATCGCCCGCGACCTCGCCGCCGACTTCGCCAAGGGCGCCTCGCAGCGCGACCGCGAGCGCATCTGGCCGCTCGCCGAGCTCGACGCCTTTTCCCAGAGCGGGCTCTGGTCGATCAACGTGCCGAAGGCGTACGGCGGGCCGGAGCTGTCCTACGTCACGCTCAATCGCGTGATCGCCATCATCGCCGAGGCGGATTCCTCGCTCGGCCAGATCCCCCAGAACCATCTCGGCGTGGTCGCCGCGATCCGCACCGTCGCCGACGAGGCGCAGAAGAAGCTGCTCTTCGCCGAGGTGCTGAAGGGCGCCCGCTTCGGAAACGCCTTCTCCGAGTTCGGCTCGAAGCGCGCGGTCGACTTCCAGACCACCTGGACCGACGCGGGCGACCACGTGATCGTCACCGGCCGCAAGTTCTATTCCTCGGGCGCGCTGCTCGCGCATTACGTGCCGATCGTGGCGCTCGACGACCAGAACCGCGCCTGGTACGCCATCGCCGACCGCGGCGCGCCGGGGCTCTCCGTCATCGACGACTGGTCGAGCTTCGGCCAGCGTACGACGCTCTCGGGCACGGTCATCCTCGACAACGTCAAGGTGCCGAAGACCCACCTCATTCCCGGCTACAAGGGCTACGAGGTCCCGACCGCCGACGGCCCGATCTTCCAGGTGATCCAGGCGGCCGTCGATCTCGGCATCGCCCGGGCCGCCATCGCCGACACCATCGACTTCGTGCGCACCAAGGCCCGCGCCTGGGTCGACAGCGGCCTCGATCACGCCTGGCAGGACCCCTACACCGTCCAGGCCATCGGCGAGCTCAAGATCCGCGAGCGGGCGGGGACCGCGCTTCTCGACGTGGCGAGCGACAAGATCGACCGCGCCGTGGCCGAGCCCACCGTCGCGACCGTCGCCGAGGCGCAGGTCGCGACGGCGGAGGCCAAGGTAGTGACGACCGAGCTCGCCATCGCCGCGGCCAACAAGCTCTTCGAGCTCGCCGGGACCCGCTCGACCCTCGCCGAGCACAACCTCGACCGGCACTGGCGCAACGCCCGCACCCACACGCTCCACGACCCGGTGCGCTGGAAGCACGCGATCGTCGGCAACTACTACCTCAACGGCGTGAACCCGCCCTACCACGCCTGGAGCTGACGGCCGACCGCCGTCCTTCCCGCAGCAGCAACGAGCGCCCGAGCCATGATGATGGACACTCCCCGCCGCCGCCCGGTCGTCGCCATTCTCGGCGGCGGCCTCTCGGGCGCCATCACCGCCTTCCACCTGGCGCGCGCGATCGCGCCGGGCGCGGCGGAGATCGTCGTCGTCGAGCCGCGCGCGGCGCTCGGCGGCGGGCTCGCCTATTCGACGGACGAGCCCGCGCACCGGATCAACGTGCCGGCGTCGAAGATGACCATCGTCAGCGCCGAGCCCGACCATTTCATGGACTGGCTCGCCGCCGCCCGGGTCGAGATGTCGCCGGGGACGCTCACGCTCCGCGGCGACTTCTTCCCCGAGCGGGGCATCTTCGGCCGCTACGTCGCGGCCCAGCTTGCGCCGCTGCTGGAGCAGGGGGCGCTGCGCCATCGCCGCACCGCGGCCGTCGCGCTCCACCGGTCCGGGGCGCGCTGGCTGGTCGACCTCGCCGACGGGACGAGCTTCGGGGCCGATCTCGTCGTGCTCGCCATGAGCCATCCCGTCCCGGCGCTGCCCGCGCCGCTGCGCGGCCTCGCCGACTGGCCGCGGCTGGTCGCCGATCCCTACGACGCCGCCCGGACGGCGCGCCTCGCCGACAGCCGGAACCTGCTCATCGTCGGAACCGGCCTCACCTCGGCGGACGTGGTCGCGAGCCTCGCCCGCCGCGGGCATCGCGGCCGGATCCTCGCGCTCTCCCGCCACGGCCTGCGTTCGCGCGGGCACGGGGCCGTCGCACGCAAGAGCGAGGCGGACTTCGCCGCGGCGCCCGCGACCACCGCCCGCGCGCTCCTGCGCCGCATCCGGGCGGCCGTGGCGGCCGATCGCGCGCGCGGGGAGAGCTGGCATGCGACGCTCGACCGGGTGCGCGACCAGGGCCAGCCGATCTGGGCGGCGCTCCCCCCGGCGGAGCGCGGCCGCCTGCTGCGCCACCTGCGCGCCTTCTGGGACGTGCATCGCTTCCGGGTCGCGCCCCAGGTCGAGGAGACGCTCGACAGCCTCGTCCGGGCGGGCCGTCTCGACAGGGTCGCCGCGCGCCTGGTCGCCGCCCGCAGGGTGGAGGAGGGCGTCGAGGTGAGCTGGCGGCGGCGGGGCGGCGCGGTGACCGAGACGGCGACCTTCGACGCCGTGGTCGTCACCACCGGCCCCGACCACGGCTCGGCCCTGCGCTCGAACCCGGTCTTCCGCGGCCTCGCGGCGGAGGGCGTCATCCGTCCCGACCCGAACGGGCTCGGCCTCCTCGTCGCCGACCATTGTCGGGCGGTGGACGCGGGCGACCGGCCCTCGGCCTCGCTCTTCGTCGTCGGGCCGCTCGCCCGCGGCCATGTGGGCGAGCTGATGGGCGTGCCCGAGGTCACCCGCCACGCCGAGCACGTGGCTGCGGAGCTTTGCGCCGGCATCGCGGCCCTCGCCGCGGGCGCCGCGGTCCGGGCCGCCGGCTGACCCGCGCCCGCCTTGGCCTCCGGGACATCGCTCCGGCCGCTGGACCGCCGGAGCCGCAAGAAAGAGAAGACCATGACCAAGCCCATTGATTTTTTCTGGTTCATCCCGACGTCTGGGGACGGGGCCTATCTCGGTTCGAGCGAGCTGAACCGGGCGCCCGACAACGCCTATCTGCGCGAGATCGCGGTGGCCGTGGACCGGCTCGGCTATTCGGGGGTGCTGCTGCCCACCGGGGTCGGCTGCGAGGAGAGCTTCGTCACCGCCGCCTCCCTCGCGCCCTTCACCGAGCGGCTGAAGTTCCTGGTGGCGATCCGGCCCGGGGTGGCCTCGCCCGCCTATTACGCCCGGCTGGCCGCGACCCTCGACCGGGTGTCGAACGGCCGGCTGCTGCTCAACATCGTGGTGGGCGGCAATCCGGCGGAGCTGGCCGGCGACGGGCTCTTCCTGCCCCACGACCAGCGCTACGACCATGCGGAGGAGTTCTTCGCCGTCTTCGAGGAGTTGCTCGCCAAGGGCGAGGCGACGCTGGAGGGCGACCATATCAAGGCGATCGGGGCGCGGCTCGGCTATCCGCCGGTGCAGGACCCGCGGCCGCCGCTGTTCTTCGGCGGGTCCTCGGACGCGGGCATCGAGTTCTCGGCCGGGCGGGCGGACAAGTACCTGACCTGGGGCGAGCCTCCGGCCCAGGTCGCCGAGAAGATCGCCCGCGTGCGCGCCGCGGCGGCGCGCAAGGGCCGCGAGGTCACCTTCGGCATCCGCCTGCACTTCATCGTGCGCGAGACCGACGAGGAAGCCTGGGCGGCGGCCGACAAGCTGATCTCAAAGCTCTCCGACGAGGTGATCGCCGAGGCGGCGCAGCGCTTCAACAAGGAGAGCGACAGCGTCGGCCAGCAGCGGATGTTCGCGCTCCATCAGGGCCGGCGCGACAGGCTCGAGGTCTCGCCCAACCTCTGGGCCGGCATCGGGCTGGTGCGCGCCGGGGCGGGCACCGCGCTGGTCGGCTCGCCCGAGACGGTGGCGGAGCGGCTGCGCGAATACCAGGCGGCCGGCGTCGATACGGTGATCGGCTCGGGCTATCCGCACCTGGAGGAGAGCTACCGCGTGGCCGAGCTGCTGTTTCCCGTGCTGGGGATCGAGCGGCCGGAGCAGCGCAACAACTTCCTCAGCGAGTTCGGCGTCCGCCGCGTCTTCGCCGGCGGCAGCCACGGCGGCAACCTCAGGGCCGCGTCGTGACGCGCGCCCTGCGCTCTACTCCCGGCCGCTCGCGGCCCGCACCCCGAAACAGGTGAGACCTCATGAACGCCATCACGCCCAACCGTTCCGAAACCAGGAAATCCGCCGCGCCCCTGCCGTCCAGCGCCAGGGGGCCGGCCGAGGGGCTGCTCGTCACCCTCGACGCCAAGCCCGGCAAGCAGGAGGAGCTTGCGGCCCTGCTCAGCAACGCCCTCCACGCGGCGGCGCGCGAGCCGGGCACGCTGACCTGGTACGCCTATCGCATCACCGACACGAAGTTCGGCGTCTTCGACACCTTCTTCACCGAGGAGGCCCGCGCGGCGCATCTGGACGGCGAGATCGCCAGGGCCCTGGGGCAGGTCGGCGCGGATCTGCTGGCCGCCCCGCCGCGCATCCAGCCGATCTCGATCGTCACCTCGAAGATCTGATCCTCCCCGCGCGCCAGCGGCTGCGCCCCGAGGGGCGCGGCGCCCTCGGCCTACCCGCGAACCCGCCGGGCCCTCGGCCCGCCCGCGAACCCATGGATTGCCACATGACCGACCCGACGAAAAACCGCTCCCGCATCCTTCTCAGCGCCTTCGACATGCACTGCGTCGTCCACCAGAATCCGGGGATGTGGCGCTATCCGGGCGACCAGACCCACAACTACAAGGACATCGAGTACTGGACCGAGCTGGCGCAGGTGCTCGAGCAGGGCGGCTTCGACAGCCTGTTCATCGCCGACGTGCTCGGCTTCTACGACGTCTACGGCGGCAACCGCGACGCGGCCCTGCGCACCGCGGCCCAGGCGCCCGTGGGCGATCCGCTGATGACCATCGCGGCCATGGCGGCGGTGACCAAGCGGCTGAGCTTCGGCGCCACGGTCTCGCTCACCTACGAGCTGCCCTACAAGTTCGCCAAGACGATGACGACCCTCGACCACCTGACCAAGGGCCGCATCGCCTGGAACATCGTCACCTCCTACCAGCAGAGCGCGGCGGTGAACCTCGGGCTCGACGCCCAGATCGAGCATGACGAGCGCTACAACGTCGCCGACGAGTTCATGGAGGTCTGCTACAAGCTCTGGGAAGGCTCCTGGGAGGACGGGGCCGTCATCCGCGACGTGGAGTCCGGCGTCTACACCGATCCGGCCAAGGTCCACGACATCAACCACGCCGGCAAGTACTTCAAGGTGCCCGGCGCGCATCTCTGCGAGCCCTCGCCCCAGCGCACGCCCTTCCTCTTCCAGGCGGGCGCCTCGGCCCGGGGCCGCAAGTTCGCCGCCACCCATGCGGAGGCGGTGTTCCTGATCGGCACCAACCCCAAGGACACGCGCACCGTCGTCGACCAGTACCGGATGCTGGCCGCCGAGCAGGGCCGCGACCCGCGCAGCCTCAAGATCATCATCATGCTGACCCCGATCGTCGCGGAGACGGACGACCTGGCGCAGCAGAAGCTGGCGAAGATCAAGGAGCGCGCCCAGGTCGACGCGGCTCTGGCGCTCTGGGGCGGCTGGACGGGGATCGACCTCGTCGGGGCGGATCCCGACAAGCCGCTCGACCAGTTCCGCGGCGACGGCATTCGCGCCTTCAGCGACATGCTGACCCGGGTGGACAGCGAGCTGGTCTGGACGCCGCGCCGCCTCGCCGAATGGCTCTGCGTCGGCGGCATGAGCGCGAGCGTGGTGGGCTCGCCCCGGACGGTCGTCGATCACTTCGAGGAGTGGCTGGAGGTCGCCGACGTCGACGGGTTCAACATCGCCCGGGTGACGAACTTCGGCACGTTCGAGGATTTCCGCGACCTGATCACGCCCGAGCTGCGCCGCCGCGGCCTGATCCCCCAGGCGGAGGAGCAGGCGCCGCAGACCCTGCGGGAGGTGGTCTACGGCCATCCGCAGCTGCGCGCCGACCATCCGGGTTCGCTCTTCAAGCCGGGCAAGCCCGCCTCCATCGCCCAGCAGGCCGCCGCGCCGGTGACGCTGCGCACCTCGCCGCGCAACGTCGGGCTGCTGGTCACCCTGACCGCGAAGCCGGAGAAGGCCATCCAGCTCGAGGCCTGGCTGAACGACATGCAGCGCCACGCGCTGGACGAGAGCGGGACGGTCTCCTGGTACGCCTTCAAGGTGGAGGAGCACACCTACGGCATCTACGACACCTTCCTCGACGAGGAAGGGCGGGAGCGGCACATCCACGGCCAGATCGTGAAGTCCTTGCGCAAGGAGCAGCACGACATGCTCGCCGTCCCGCCCGAGATCCGGCAGGTCGATCTGCTGGCCGTGAAGAGTGCCGCCCGGCTCCTCTGAGGGGGCCCCGCGAGGCCCAGGCTCCTGCTCGACGGGCGGGACCTGACGGGGGGAGCGGTGCGGCGGCGGCTCGGCATGGTGGTCCAGACCTTCGCGTTCTTCGCCTGATGGTCGCCGGGAACATCGCCTTACGGCCTCGCGGCCCTCCCCGGGCCGCGCGGGTTTTCGACCTCGTGCGGTTCCGGTCCTGCGCCGGCCGCTGTCCGCCCCGCCTCTCCGGCGGACAGCAGCAGCGCGTGGCGGCGGCCCGCGCGCGCGCCCCGATCCGGCGGCGCTGCTCAGGGACGACCCCTTCGGGACGCTCGACCGGGGGCTCGATCGGGCGCTGCAGGCCGAGCGCGTGCGGATGCGGGAGGACGTCGGGATCGCCCCCATCGGGGCTCCCCACGACCAGAAGGAGGCGCAGGCGGTCGCCGATCCGCTCGTGGGAATGCACGAGGCGGCATCGAGCAGGCAGGCTCGCCCGAGGAGAGCTGCGACATTCCCGCCAGCCTCTTCGTCAGCGGCTTCATCGGGCGCGCGAACCGGATCCGCGCGATGGTCGCGGGAGGTGGCTGACGGCCCCCGACGGATCGAAGATCGCTCTCTGCCGGCCGCTGACCTTCCGCGCCGGCAGCGCGGTCGTTGTCCCCTGCCGCCCGGAGGAGCTGCGCGCGCCACCACGCCCTCGGCGGGGGCTTTCGCCGCGCTTCGAGCGGGCGATGACGCCTGGGGCCCTTCCTGAGCGTCGAGGCGGCGCGGTCCGAGAGCGCCCGGTTCAAGACGTTTGCGTCGCGCGACGACGCGGCCCGGCCCGACCGGGAACAGGCGATCCGCGCGCGCCGGGAGCCCGCCCGCCTGCACGTCTTTCCCGCCATCCAGGCCTGAAGAACTCCGATGACCGTCGCGCTGGCCCGCCGCGTCTTCACCCGTCCGCCCCGGCGCTGATCCGCCCCGGCGCTGATCCGCCCCGGCGCTGATCCGTCCCGGCGCTGTTCCGTCGGGGACCGGCGCGCGCCGCCGCCGGGCAGGTGGGGATCGCCACCTTTCCCGGACCCTGGGAGGAGGCGCGTCGCCCCTCCTGAGGCCGATGGTGAAGGCGGCGGGCTACGGACTCGACGGCGATGATCCCGACCGGGACGTGGCGTTCTCGGCGGTGGGGCGCAATACGTGACGGCGGAACGGCTGGCGGCGGCCTATCCCGACTGGGCGGCGCTCAACCCGCATCGCGCCGAACGGACCCGGACCTTCGACCGCATCGGGGCGCGGTAAAGGCCAAGGGGGAACGGCGTCATGATCCGCCGGGATACGCTTCTCGCCTGGCCCATGATCGGCGTCATGACGCCGTTCCTCCTCGCGCCGCTCGCGCTTCTCCTCGGGATCAGCCTGTAGGGCGGGGTCGGGGATGGGGAGTTTCGGCGCCTTCCTCCGCGATCCGTTCGGGAGGGGCGGGCGCGCAGGCTGCGGCTCGGCGTCAAGGGGACGGGGCTGGTCAGCCTGCCCGCGGACCCGCGCGTCAGGCTCTCCTGGCGCGCGGGTCCGCGGCTGCGCGCGGCGCTCCTCGCCCGCGCGCAGCGGCCGAGGCTGACGACGAACGGGGTGCGGGACCCTCGCCTGGGCGGTGATCGGGGTCTCGGGCTCCTGACGCGCGCCTTCCTGACCGGGTCGATCCTGCTCGCGCTTCCGATGTCGTTCAACGCTGGACGACGCCCGCCCTTCCGTCGAAGGGGCTGTCCCTGCGCTGGTATGCGGCGTCGCTCGATCCGGCGCGGTCGGCGCGCCGGTTCAGACCGGCGCGAACGCATGGGGACCCATTGCGGCAAGCCCTACGGCCGGGCGCTGCGTCGGGGCGACCTCGTCAACCTCCCCGTCTCGAACGTCGCCTGTCAGGGCCATACCGCGCGGATGATCGCGCTGGGCGCGTCGAGCGACCGGCAGGAACTGGCGCCCGACCCCTGCGTTCGCGGCCCCGAGGCGGCGGAGAGGGTGGCTTGGCCAGGGACGCTGATCCGCGACCTCGACGCCGCCGCCTTCGCCCCCTTACGTCGAGGCGGGGCTGCTCTAGGACGCGGAGACGCGCATCGTCCCCTCGACTGGAGCAGGGCCGAAGACGAGAGCCCGCGCGAGAGCCGGCGGCAATACGGGCCCGACGCCGACGAGAGATTGTTTGAAAATTCGATCCCGGCTTGGTCCTCCGGTCTTTTGGCGCGATATGCACGCCGAACATTCGACGTTGACCGCCGGAATCGGCCGAAAATCCTTCGCCGGCGTTCCGACATCCCGCGAAAGCGCCCCGTCTCCGAGTTTCTGAACAGTCTGTGAGAGGCGCAGGGGCGGCGGCTGATGCGCGCTTGTCCGGTCCCATTCGGGCCCTACGACCCGAACCTCGGCCACGCGATCGGGAGGGCAGAACGCCTGCCACACCTCCCCCACGCCTACGACCGGCTGGAAGAGGGGATGATCCTCGGGCTCCACGTCCGGGGGCGGGAGCCGCAGTCCGCCGGCTGCAACGTCGGCGACCTTCAGATAGTCGCCGCCGCCGGCTTCGAGAGCCTGAGCCGGCGCACGCCGCTCGAAACCCGTCGCGTGGCGATGTGAAGGGGCTTCGCCGCTGCCCTCCGAGGCGCGGAGAACGGGCCTCGGGAGCGCCGGGGCGCCGGCGGCGAAGTCCCCGTTCAGAAGAAGTAGCTGAAGCGGAACTGGCCTCCGTTGCTGGTCTGGCCGTCGGCAAAGCTGCCGTCGTACTGGAGGCGGAGCTCCACCCGGTCGGTGGCGTAGAGGTCGATCCCGGCCGAGACGCGGCCGACGACGCTCGGGTTGTCGATCTCGGTGGTGAAGTCGCCGCCGCGGGAAGGGACGCTCGCAAGGCGGGCGGTCGTCGAGAAATCCTCGCCGGTCGAGAAGCTGACCCCGCCCGAGACGAAGGCGTCGAGCGTGCCGCCGTTGGCCATATCGATGCGCCGGCCGAGCTTCAGCCAGGGCGTGCCGGCCAGCACCACGGTGTCGGCGGAGTCGACCGCGAGATCGAACTCGCCGGCGCCGCGCTCGGTATAGCTGTCGAGCTTGACATAGACGAGGTCGACGTCGAGGGCGGGCTCCATGTACCAGACGCCACGCGGGATCTCGTAAGCCGCGCGCAGGTGCGCGCCGGCGGTGAAGGCGTCGGGCGAGCCCTTCGCGGTCTCCGAGGCCGTTCCCAAGGCGATCTTGCGGGTGCTGTCGTAGTCGCCCCAGCCGAGGTCGAGCGCGCCGGTCAGGGTCCAGGGCCCGGTCTCGCGCTTCAGCGACACCGCCGCGAGATAGCTGTCGCCTTCGACCCTGGTCGAGTCGCCCTGGTCGTTCAGCCGGCTCGACTCCCAGCCGAGCGCGCCGCCGAGGAAGAGGCCGTCGTCGATCCGCGTCTGGCCCCCGATCGAGGTCGTGACCGCGTCGAGGTCGAAGGCCGGGTCGTCGCCCGAGGCGTCGCGATCGAGCCAGGCGCCGCGCACCCGCAGCCAGCCGCAGGCCGCTTCGGTCCGCATCACGCTGCCTTCCTCGAAGCGGGGGCAGCTGTAGGTCGACTGGGCGAAGGACTGGCTGCCGAGGTAGCGGGCATAGCCGATCGCCGCCACCGACCGGCCCGACATGGCGTCGAGCGCGTCGGCGTAGCCGGCGGCATCGCCGTCGCCGATCGAGGCGAGCGTGGCGAAGCCGGTGGCGAAGCCCTCGCCGCCCGAATCCCAGACCCGCTGCAGGTGGTCCGCGACGGAGCTGCGATCGGCGCTTCCGGCGCCCTTGGCGGCGAAATCCGCCTCGGTCGACAGCGAGACGCGGTCGCCGGCGAGCGCGGGCGTGAAGCTGAAGACATGGGTCTTGCCGGCCGAGAGCGCGTCCTTGAGCGTGACGCCGCCGTCGGCGACGAGCACCTCGTGGCTGCCGGGAAGGAGCGTCTTCGGCGCGAAGGCGAGCCCGCCCGCGAGCTCGGCGGTGCCGGTGACGTGGAGCGTGTCGACCTTGCCCGCGACCGAGTCGAGATCGAACCGCACCTGGCCCGTGGACGTCTGGACCAGATCGCCGTCGATTTCGGTCGGTTGCATCCGGCCGATGCCGCCCGGCTCGATCGTGCCGGCGTTGCGCAGCGTCCCGCCGCCGAGCTCGAGCGTGTCGTAGGGCGCGAGCACGCCCTTCCGCCCGTTGCTGATAAGCGGCTGAGGCGCCCCGAGGTCTTCCGCGAGCGTGCCGGATTGATTGGTGTCGATGTTTCCGATGATGGTGCCGTTGTTGGTGAGTCTCAGGCCCGGGCCTTCATAGCCGTTGAAGATGGCATACCCCCCCGTGGCCAGGTTCTGGATCGTCGAGCCGGCGGCGTTTTGTATCTGATCCAGCGTTTTGCCGATGTTCTCGATCCAGATCGTCGGATGGTCCTTCGACGTGTTTGTGATGACGCTCGACAGGGCGATGTTGACGTAGCCCTTCGCGGTGGTGTTCCCGTCGTTGCCCATGTCGATGTCCCCGGCGGTCTTCGCGACGATCGCCGGCGCGTCTCCGGCCGTCACCGTGCTCCCGATGACCTCGACCACCGCATCCGAGGCCACGCCGGGACCGAAGAAGGTGAGGGAGTTGTAGAACCCCGTGGTGACGTCGGCGGAGCCCGCGCCGCCGTCGCGCGGCGAGACGCCGCCGCCGGCGATCGAATGCGCGATCACGGCCGGCCCGGTGGTCGAGGTGACATGCGACGATATCAGCGACACGACGGCCACGCCGGCGTCTCCGGTCCCCGGCGCGTTCTGGACCACGCCGTCCTTGCCGTCCGTCATCATGAGCGTTCCGCCTCCGCCGATGGACGCGGCCCAGGCGCCGACCGCGCCCTCGCCGGACACGTCGATTGTGGCGTTCTTGAGGCTTACTTCTGCGCCGCGCGCGTTGCCCGAAGAGGCTCCGGCTCCGGCGGCGCGCTGGATCAGGTTCACCACGCCGCCGCCGATCGCGCCGCCGCCCCCGCCGATGCTCGCCGCGACTGCGCCGTGGGCGTTGCGTCCCGTTGTGGTCACGGTTCCACCGCTCAGATTGACGCTCGCTTCGCCGCCTTCGCCGCTGGCGCCGGCCGCGCCCGCCTGACCGACGTCGAGGAAGATGTTGTGGGTGTCGGGGTCGTCGGAGGTGTTCGACTTCGACTGGTCGCCCTGCTGGTCGGTGGTCATGGTGCGCACCAGGCCGCCGCCGCCGCCGACCGACTGGGCGAAGATGCCGACGGCGTGCTTGCCGGAGGTCGTGACCGCGCTCGACGCGTTCACCGTGACCTGGCCGCCGTCGCCGGTCGCGCCGCCGGCGCCGCCGAGGCTGAGGCCGAAGCTGAGCGCCGAGCCCGGGTTGGAGTCGCCGGTGGCGCCGTCGCCCGAGGCGCCGCCGACGCCGCCGCCGCCGCCGACCGACTGGCCGACGATGCCGAAGGCGGAGACGCCCGAGGTCTGGACCGACCCGGCGTTGGTGATCGTGACCTGGCCGCCGGTGCCGGCCGCGCCGCCGGCGCCGCCGAGCGACAGGTTGAGTTCGTAGGTGGTGTCGTCGGTGGCGCCGCCGCTGGCCGAGGAGGCGCCGCCGACGCCGCCGCCGCCGCCGACCGACTGGCCGATGACGCCGTCGGCATGGGCGCCGCTGGTGGCGATCCCGCCGCCGTTGGTCAGGGTCACGGCGCCGCCCTGGCCCGCCGCGCCGCCCTTGCCGCCGACCGCGACCGCGACGTCGATCGAGGGGCTGAAGCTCTTCGGGTTCTCCGGGTCCTGGACCTTGCCGGTGATCTTCTCCTGAAGCGTCTCGAGGGTGCTGACGTCGCTCTTGAGGCGATCGTTCAGCAGGAAGATCTGGTCGGTGACCTTGGTGACGCCGCCCGCGACGCCGAAGCCGTTCGAGATCTGGTCGGAAACGAACAGCGGCAGGTCGTCGTCGGCGCCGCCGGCGGTCGCGCCCGGCTTGCCGCCGCGCCCGCCGCCGCCGCCGACGCTCTGGCCGGCGAGCCCGTAGGCGCCGGTGCCCAGCGTCGCGATGACGCCGGTGTTGCTGGCGCTCACCGCGCCGCCGTCACCGCCCGCGCCGCCGTCGCCGCCGACGTTGACCGCGACCGAGACCCGGCCGCCGCTGTTGGCCGAGACCCCGCCGCCCGCGTCGCCGCCGCCGCCGCCGACGCTCTGGCCGAAGACGCCGTCCGCCGCGTCGCCGGTGGTGCCGATCGAGCCGCTGTTGGCGACCGTGACCTGGCCGCCCTTGCCCCCGGCGCCGCCCGCGCCGCCGACGCCGATCGCGACGCCGACCGTCCCCCCCGCGAGGACCGAGGTCGAGGAGCTGTCGCCGGCGCCGCCGGACCCGCCGCCGCCGCCGACGCTCTGGCCGAAGAGGCCGTGGGCGTCCTGGCCGACGGTGTAGATGAGGCCTGAGTTGGTGGCGCCCGCCGCGCCGGCGTCGCCGCCCGTGCCGCCCCGGCCGCCGAGCGCGACCGAGACGTTGATGTCGACCGCGGTGTCCGAGCCGCCTCCGGTCCAGGAGGCGGCGCTGGCGTCGCCCGCGGTGCCGCCGCCGCCGCCCACCGACTGGGCGAGCGCGCCGAAGGCGCTGTGCCCGGCGGTCGTCACGATGCCGCTGTTGCCGACCGTGGCCGCGCCCCCGGTGTTGCCCGAGCCGCCCGCGCCGCCCGCCGCGAAGGAGACCGAGACCGCCGGGGCGTCCTCGCTCACCGAGACGCTGATCGCGGTGGCCGCCGCCGTCCCGCCGCTGCCGCCGCCGCCGCCGATCGACTGGGCCTTGAGGCCGACCGAGTCGCTGCCGTAGGTCGAGACCTGCCCTTCGTTGGTGACCTGCGCGAGGGCAGAGGTGCCGCCGGTCGCGCCGTTGCCGCCGACCGACACCGCCGTGGTCGGGACGATGCCGCCGATCGTGGCGACCCCGACGCCGCCGTTGCCGCCGCCGCCGCCGACCGACTGCGCCTGCAGGCCGGGGGCGTTGTCGCCCCAGGTGGTGACGAGGCCGGCGCTGTCGATCGTCGCCGTCGAGGCCGTCCCGCCCGTCCCGCCGCCGCCGCCGATCGTCAGCGCGAAGAAGCCGACGCCCTTCGAGGTGGCGGTGCCGCCCGAGCCGCCGGCGCCGCCGATGCTCTGCGCCAGCACGCCGCCGCCGCCCTTCGTGCTCAACGTCCCGAGAATCGTGCTCGCGCCCACCGTCACGCCGACGGCCGCGCCGTTGCCGCCGAAGCCGCCGTTGCCGCCGATCGCGACGCTGGCGCCGACCGCGATCTCGTCCGAGTCGCCGCCGATGCCGCCGCCGCCGCCGACGCTCTGGGCGATGATCGCCTTCGAGGCGTCGCCGTTGGTCAGGATCTCGACGTTGGCGGCCGTCACGGCGACGCCGCCCCCGTCGCCGCCCTTGGCGCCGGCGCCGCCGCTGGTGGCGAAGCCCGCCCCGCTGCCGCCGTCGCCGCCGCCGCCGCCGACGCTCTGCGCCACCGCGCCGTGCAGGTGGGAGCCGGTGGTGCTCACCGACCCGCCCGCGCTGGTCGTGCCGAGGTTGAGCGTGGCGCTGCCGCCGGCGCCGGCCGCGCCGCCGTTGCCGCCGTAGCCGGAGAAGGAGCTCGCCTGGGCGCCATAACCGCCGAAGCCGCCGCTCGCTTGCGCCAGCAGCCCCTGTCCCATCGGCATGGCCGCGTCGTCCGGGGCGCTCGCCGTGACGCTGCCGGTGAAGGTCAGCGTCGCCGCGCCGCCCGCCCCGCCCGCGCCGCCCGAGCCGCCGCCCTCGTTGAGACCGCCGTTCGCCTGGCCGCCGTCGCCGCCGTCGCCGCCGTTGGCCGTCGCCGAGACGACCGAGACGACGAGCGGATCGCGGCCGTCGATGCTCTGGTTCGCGGCCCCGGCGAAGCTCACCGTCGCCGTGCCGCCGATCCCCCCGATGCCCCCGGCGCCGCCGGCCGCCTCGGCCGGCGGGACGCTGCCGTCGGCATGGGCGGTGCCGCCGTCATAGCCGTCGCCGCCGCTGGCGTCGACCTGGACCGACGACGCATTCGCGGTGATCGTGACGCCGGCGTCGATCGTCGCGGCGGCGCTGCCGCCATTTCCGCCGTTGCCGCCGTTGCCGCCGATGACCTTGTCGAGCACGTCGAAGGTCGGCGCGTCGCCGCCGGAGCCGGCGCGGCCGCCATAGGCGAAGACCTCCACGCCCGCGTCGGCGACGAGGCGGCCCGTGGTCAGGGCGAGGGTTGCGGCGCCGCCGTTCCCGCCGTCGCCGCCGGTCCCGCCGGCCTTGATGTAGATGCCTTGGTCGCTCGAGTCGCCGCCATTGCCGCCGAGGCCGCCGATGGCCTGGACGCCTAGGGCGACCTCGAGTTCGTCCGCGCTGGTCGCCGGGGTGATGTCGCCGCCGAACGTCACGGCGACCCGACCGGCGTCGCCGCCCGCCCCGCCGTCGCCGGGGACGACGGAGCTGCTGGCGACCGCGCCGGAGTCGCCGCCGCGGCCGCCCGCCCCGCCGTTGGCGCCGACCATCGCCGTCACCGGCCGGAAGCTGTCGAAGACCCCGGTCACCGTGACGTCGGAGTAGGTCGCGGCGAAGCTCGGCCCCGGTGCGCCCGGCGAGCCCGGGCCGCCGTTCTGGTTGTAGCCGCCGTTTCCGCCGTCGCATCCGGGCTCGCCGGTCGCCCCGTCGTTCAGGGGCGCCTGGGGCGTGTACGTCGTCCCGCTGACGTTTATGTTGGCGACGTTCGGCGGCGCAGGGTTGGCGCTGCCGTTGCAGGCTTGCCCGTAGGCGGCGCCGGCGAGAAGCTGCGCCAAAGCGAAGCCGCCGAGCGCAAGCACATGGGGCCGCCGCGCAAGACGCGCGCCGGAAACGGCATCGAAGAAAGTCCGCATGGGTTCACCCTCTGGGCCAACGGTGCGAAGGAAAATCAGTCCAGACATGTCGGGTAGGCGTGCCGCCGGCGAAGTCCGGAGCCGATGGCCTCCGAATTCAGGCGCAGGGAACTCGTCATACGAATACCTGCGCAAGATGACCCGTCAAGCCGCATCCGCGGCGCTTCGCCGCCTTCCGATTTCGGAACCGTTTCAGGAGTGATCCAGCCTCTTCCCGCGCCCCGATCACGAGCCGCGCCCGCTGCGGAGCCCGTCCTCCCCTGGGTCGCGGCGAAGGACGCCTCTTCGCCCCGAACAGGGCGCCCCGCAGGACTTGGGCCGTACATGCAGGCGTCATCAGGACGTCGGGCCAGCCTGACCGTCGTCGGGGTGCGTCTCGGGCAGGGCCTCTTCGCCCCTCTGTCGAAGCCCGCGCGCCGCCGCGAGGGCCGTTTGTCGATGAATTCCCCGCAGGGGCATCGAAGGGACAGGCGCCCCCCCGGCGCGAACCCCGCGCTGCGCCCCACATGGCGAGGGCGGCGGGCCGGAGGCTTCCCCTCCGGTCCCCGCCGCCCCGCCGCCCTAGGACGTCAGACGAAGCCCCAGAGCGTCGCCTCGTCGATCCGGGCCGGCGTGTCGATCCCCTCGACGCCGGTCGCCGGGTCGAGGAAGACCACATGCTCCACCCCCGCCGTCCGCAGCCCCAGCGCGTCGAGATGCTGGCGCGCCGCGCCCGGCCGCCACTCCGCCTCGACCGCCGCCCGGACCGCGTCGCTCACCAGGAGATAGAGCGTGTCCTCGCCGCTCCCGCCGATCATCATCCCCGAGGCCGGCCCGCCCGGCCGTCCCTCCGCCAGCAGGAAGGCGTCGTCGCCCGCGCCCCCGTCGAGCCGGTCGCAGCCCGGTCCCGCGATCAGCAGGTCGGCGTCCGATCCGCCGAAGAGCCGGTCCCAGCCCGCGCCTCCGGCCAGGATGTCGGCGCCGCAGCCGCCCCGGAGCACGTCGTCGCCCGCGCCCCCCGCCAGGATGTCGGCGCCCGCGCCCCCCGCCAGCCGGTCGTTCCCGAGCCCGCCGAGGATCACGTCCGCCCCGCCGCCCGTCGCCACCCGGTCCTCGCCCGCCCCCGCCAGCACGAGGTCGGCCCCCCGGGTCCCGCGCAGGTCGTCGTCCCCCGCGCCGAGGAAGAAGGTCTTCGCGCTTAGCGAAGTCGCGGCAAAGACCCCCCAGACCCCGTGGAGCGCCGCCGTCGGATGCACCAGGTCCCAGAAGGCGAGCTGGTCCGGGTCGACCCCCGCGGTCGCCGGATTGGTCGGGAACACGCCGATCCAGCTTCCGTCCGGCTGCTCAACCAGGCGCGGGTTGCCCCCGGTGGCGAGCAGTACCGGCGCGACGAAGAGATCGCCGCGCAGGCCGAAGGTCTCGGCGTCGGCCTTGAGCTCGACCGAGATGCGGTTGAGGTCGACCGTCTCGACCGCCGCCCCCAGCGCCTCCAGCGCGACGGCGCCCTGGGCGAGGCCTGCGTTGTGGGCGGCGATCATCTGGTTGCCCAGCGCCACCGTCTGAGGCGTCTGCAATCCGGCGTAGGGGAAGAAGTCCACGTTCGGCATGGTGTAGAGCACGACCGTCTCCACCCCGGCCGCCACCGCCCCGGCGGCCGCCTGGATCGTCGCGCCGAGCACCGCCTGGATCAGCGCGGCGGCCTCGGCCTGGGCGGTCTCGGGGCTGGTCGGGCGCCACTCGGAATAGTCGTTGAGCCCGATCAGGAAGGCCGCCGCCGTCCCCTCCGCCGGCGGCTTCGCCGCCGCATCCGCGAGGAAGCGCCCTATCTGGCCCCCGAGCGAGATGTCGGCGGCGAGGTCCGCCGGATCCGCGTCGGGCAGGAAGATGTCGAGGTCGGGGACCTGCCCGCCGAGCCGCGGGACGAGATAGTCCTCGAGCGTCAGGCTCCCCACCGCCTTGGCCCCGCCGACCGCATAATTGGCGAGCGTGACGCCGAGGGCCCCGGCCGTCACCCCGGACTGGACCGGTCCGTTGCTGAAGGCCGCGCCGTATCCCATCGTCTGGCTCGGGAGGGTGACGATCGCCGTGCGGCGGGTCAGGTCGTGCATGTTGGTCTGATCGCTCAGGCTGTCGCCGAAGAAGATCAGGTGGTCGATGTCGCGCATGTGGCTCTCCCCGCTCGCGGACCCTGCGCCGTCGCTCTCCTGGCGCGCGGCCCGTGCCCGGGCGCAACAATGCCCCATCGGCGCCGCGGTTTCCTCCGTCAAATGGCGGAGGACAAATGGCCGAGGACGGGGCGATGGGCGCGCGCCCGGGCCGGATCCCGGGGCCGGGCGGGGGACGCCTTTCCGGCGATCCGCCGGCGGTTTCCGTGCTAGGAGGCGGAAAGGCGAAAGCGAAGGAGGCGCGCATGAAGGTCGGAATCGTCGGGGCGGGCATGGTGGGCAGCGCCGCCGCCTACGCCATCGGGCTGAAGGGTGCGGCGACCGAGGTGGCGCTGGTCGACCGCGACCCCCGGCTCGCCGAGGCCCATGCGCTCGACATCCTGCACGCCATGCCCTTCGGCTCGGACACCGGCGTCGTCTCGGGCGGCTACGAGGCGCTCGCCGGGGCCGAGGTGGTGATCATCGCCGCAGGCGTCGCCCAGAAGCCCGGCGAGACCCGGGTGGACCTGCTCGGGCGCAACGCCGCCGTCTTCCGCGAGGTGATCGGCGCGATCCTGCAGGTCTGTCCCGATCCGATCCTGCTCATCGCCTCGAACCCGGTCGACGTGATGACCCAGGTCACCCAGGCGATTTCCGGCCTGCCCCGGGCGCGGGTCATCGGATCGGGGACGATCCTCGACACCGCCCGCTTCCGCAGCCTGCTCGGCGGCCATCTCGGCATCTCGCCCCGGTCGATCCACGCCTATGTGCTGGGCGAGCATGGGGACAGCCAGGTGCTCGGCTGGTCCTGCGCCCGGGCGGGGGCGATCCCGCTTGCGGCCTTCGCCGCCCAGATGGGCGCGCCCCTGACCGAGGCGGTGCGCGCGGGCATCGACGCCGAGACCCGCAACCTCGCCTACCGCATCGTCGCGGGCAAGGGCTCGACCTACTACGGCATCGGCGCGGGCCTCGCCCGGATCGTCCAGGCCATCGCCCGGAACGAGCAGGCGGTGCTGTCGGTCTCCATCGTCACCCCGGAGGTGGAGGGGGTGCGCGAGGTCGCCCTGTCGATCCCGCGGGTGGTGGGCCGGGCCGGGGTCGCGGCCGACCTCTTCCCCGAGCTCGCCCCGGAGGAGCACGCGGCCCTCGCCGCCAGCGCCCGGCTGCTGCGCGGCCATTTCGACTCGATGAAGCTCTGAGGGAGGCCGCAGAAGACCCTGCGCCCCGTTCCGAGGCTGCGGGACGGGGAGAATTTCACGCGTGAAAATAGGGTCATGCTTTTGAAATAATTCAATATTTTCTGCGGCGTCAACCCGGTGTTCATCTGTGTGAACGGGTCGAGAAGGCGCGCGCCTGGGGTGCCGGGGTCGTTTCGAGGGGCGTCGCGATGGGCTTTTGAGAAATCGTCAACCTTGGTTGAGATCGCCTGAACGTTTTTCGGAAAAGGGTTTCAGGCCAAGAGGATGACCCACGTAACACGCGTGTTATGGTCCGCGCGGGAGCAGGCCTTCGCGCAGGCTCTTTCGGGCGCGCCGCCGATGGCCCGGCCCAAGGGGCAGGATCCCCAGGCCGGCGGGGGCGCGAAGGAGGCGGGCGCCTCCTGTCGCGCCCCCGCGGCCCGGAACGCCGGCCCGGAACGCCGAAGCGAGGGGGCGGCCGGCGGGCCCTCAGGCGTCGAGGCGGGCGACCTCCACGAGGGCGGTGTGGGCGCTCGACCCCTGCGCAAGCCGCGAGGTCCCGACGTCGAGGGTGAGCACGTTCGGGTTGCCGTGGGGATCGAGGTTGTCGCCCGGGTCCCCGAACCAGGCCCCGGTCGGCAGGGCCACCACCCCCGGCCGGATGCCCTCGCAAAGCCGCGCCCGGGCCCGGCAGGCGCCCCGCGCGTTGAAGACCCGCACCAGGTCGCCGTCGCCGATCCCCCGGGCCGCCGCGTCCGTGGGGTGGATCGCGATGCGCTCCGGCCGGGCGCCGGGGGCGTCGGCGAGCGCCGCCTCGAGCTGGCTGTGGAGCTTGTCGCCCGGCTGCGGCGAGACGAGGTGGAGCGGCGCGGCCGCGGTCGCAGCCCCCAGCCACTCCCGCGGCGGCAGCCAGACCGGATGGCCCGGGCAGTCGTCGTAGCCGAAGCCGTCGATCGTCGCGGAGAAGATCTCGATCCTGCCGGAGGGCGTGCCGAGGGGATGCGCCTCCGGATCCTCGCGGAAGGGCGCGAAGAGCGTCCGGTTCGGCCCCGGCGTGCGGATCGGCAGGCGGACCCAGTTCCGCTCCCGCAGCGCGTCGAGATCCGGAACCTCGACCCCCTCCGCCGCCGCCAGCCCGCGGAATTCCCCGTAGAGGACGTCGATCCAGTCCGCCGCGCTGCGGCCTTCGGTGAAGGCGGGCCCCGCGCCGAGCCGGTCGGCGAGGCCCGCGAGGATCGCGTAGTCGTCGCGCGCCTCGCCCACCGGCGGGATCAGCCGGGGCATGTGGAAGAGGTAGTCGTCGAGGTTCGTGCGCCCGATGTCCTCGCGCTCGTAAGGGGTCGTCGCCGGAAAGACGATGTCCGCGCGCTTGGCCGTCGCCGTCCACCAGGGCTCGTTGACGATGATCGTCTCCGGCCGCCCCCAGGCCTCGTGGAAGGCGTTCAGGTCCTGGTGGTGGTGGAAGGGGTTGCCCCCCGCCCAGTAGATGAGCCGGATGTCCGGGAAGGGCTCGCGCCGCCCGTTGAAATCGTAGGGCTGGCCGGGATTGCGCAGCATGTCGGCGATCCGCGACACCGGGATCACCTTGCGCACGGGGTTGTGTCCCTGCGGCAGGGTCATGCCGCGGAGCCCGAGCAGAGAGCGCCCGACGCCGCCGATGGCGCCGTAGCCGTAGCCGACGCCCCCGCCCGGAAGGCCGATCTGGCCGAGCATGGCGGCGAGGACCACGGACATCCAGTAGGGCTGTTCGCCATGCTCGGCGCGCTGCAGCGACCAGGAGAGGGTGATGAGCGTGCGCGTCGCGGCCATGCGCCGGGCCAGCGCTCGGATCGCCTCGGGCGCGACGCCGCAGATCGGCGCGGCCCATTCGGGCGACTTCGGCGCGCCGTCCGTCTCGCCCAGGAGATAGGGGCGGAAGCGGTCGAAGCCGACGGCGCAGCGCGCGAGGAACCCGTGGTCGAGCAGGCCCTCGGTCTTCAGCACATGGGCGAGCGCGAGCATCAGCGCCGTGTCCGAGGCGGGCCGGAGCGGCAGCCACTCGCAGCCCTCCGGCGCGTCGTCCCGCTGCGGGCCGATGTTGATGCGGCGCATCCCCCGGGCGGCGAAGCGGTCGAACCAGCCGGCGGTCTCGTGCTCGGTGACGCCGCCCATGCTGACCTGGGAGTTCTTGGGGTTGATGCCCCCGAACATCACCAGCGTCTCGGTATGGTCGTGGATCGTCCGCCAGTCGTCCTGGTGCTCGTAGAGGAGCTGGAGGAAGTTCACGCCGATGACGTGCGGCATGATCGCCTGGGCGCAGCCGGTCGAGTAGCTGCCGAAAGAGGCGACGTAGCCGCCGATCGCGTTCAGGAAGCGGTGAAGCTGGCTCTGCGCGTGGTGGAAGCGGCCCGCCGAGCCCCAGCCGTAGGAGCCGCCGAAGATCGCCGCGTTGCCGTGGTCCGCGCGCACCCGCGCGATCTCGGCGGCGGCGATGTCGAGCGCCTCGTCCCAGGGCAGGGCGACGAAATCCTCGCTCCCCCGCCCGTCGCGCGTCCGGGCCTCGAGCCAGCCGCGGCGGATGGCGGGGCGCAGCACCCGGCTCCTGTGATGCACGGCGGCCGGGAGGATCGCAGGGATTCCGGAGGGATCGGGGTCGCCCGCGAAGGGCCGGGTCGCGACGATCCGGTCCCCCTCGACGTCGACCTCGAAGGCGCCCCAGTGGCTGGAGGTGATCCTGGTCTTGCGTTCCGATCCGTCGGACATGTTCCGCGCCCGCTCCTCGAATGGGGTCCTCAAGGCCTTGGGCGCGATCTTGCACGTCCCGCGGCGACAGTCCACCGCCGCGGGGAAGGGGGACGGGCGGCCCGGCGGCGGCGCGCCGGGCCGGCGTCGCGGCTCAGCGCGCCGCCTTCATCCGCGCCTCGGGGACGACGGTCCCGGAAGGCACCGCCAGGGTGAGGAGGACGCCGAGGAGGGCGAGGCCCGCGAGGACGAAGAAGATCGTCTCGATGGACAGCCCCGCCGCGATCAGCAGGCCCCCGATCAGCGGGCCGCCCACGCCCCCGAGCCGCCCGAAGCCCGCGCACCAGGCGACGCCGGCCCCGCGGACGCGGGTCGGGAAGTAGTTGGCGACGAAGCCGTAGATCAGCGTCTGGGTGCCGCTCGTGCCGATCCCCACCAGGGCGACGATAGCGAGGAGAGGCGCCAGCGGCAGGCGCAGCGTCATCGCGGCGATGGCGCAGGCGCCGAGCAGGAAGCTCGCGGCGACGACCGGCTTCGGCCCGAACCGGTCGGCGAAGCGGGCGACCACGATCGGCCCGAGCGCGGCGGCGCCGTTGAGCACGAGCAGGAAGGAGAGCGAGCCCTTGGCGTTGAAGCCCGCGCGCAGCATCAGCTCGGGCAGCCAAGTGTTGAGCGAATAGACGAGCAGGAGGCCGGTGGCGCTCATCAGCCCGATGATCACGGCCGGGACGAGGAAGTCGCCGAAGAGGCCGCGGTAGCCGGCCGCGCCGCTTTCCTCGGGCGCAGGCGTCGCCGCGGGTTCGGGCATGTCGAGGCCGGTCTCGGCCGCGACCTTGCGGGCCTCCTCGATGTGGCCGCGGGAGACGAGCCAGGCGACCGATTCGGGCATCTTCCACAGGGCGAGCGGCAGGAGGGTCGCGAAGGGAAGCGCGCCGATGAGGAACATGCCGCGCCAGCCGATGTGCTCGAGCAGCAGGATCGCCAGCGCCGCCGCCGCGAGGCTGCCCAGGGGCACACCGGAATAGGTGATGGCGTTGCAGAGGTTCTTCTTCCCCTTGGGCGCGAACTCGGAGACGAGGGCCGCCGTGGTGGCGAGCAGCGTGCCGACGCCGAGCCCGGTCAGGAAGCGGAAGAAGCCGAAGGCCGCGGCGCTGTGGGTGAAGGCCGTCGCCGCCATCGCCAGCGAGAACCAGGCGTAGGCGCCGAGCATCATCCTGCGCCGGCCGAGGAAGTCGCCGACGCTGCCCGCGAAGAGCGCGCCGACGAGGACCCCGAGGAGGGCGTAGCTGCCGAGGGCGCCGGCGAGGGCGGGATCGACCGGGCCGATCTGGCCCGGGTCGCGCAGGAAGGTCGAGACGACCGTGCCGTAGACGACGAGGTCATAGCCGTCGAACATCAGGCCGACGGTCGAGAGCGAAATGACCCAGGCGAGCGTGCGGAAGCGCCTGGCCTCCTGGTCGGGGGTGGGCATGGGGGTTCCTCCGGTGGGCGTGGTTGGCCGGGGGAAGCGCCCCGGCGTCGCGAGTCTGTTATGACGTATACGCATCATAAGTATGCGTGTCAATCAATAATAAGCATGCTTGCTATTTGTCCGCGAATCGGCTAAGCCCAAGATCGAGCAAGGAGTTCCGACATGGCCGACCTCTCAGAGATGCCCGGGCACCTCGTCCGGCGCCTGCACCAGATCGCGACCGCGCTTTTCGGAACGCGGATGGCGGAGGCGGGGATCGACCTGACATCGGTGCAGTTCGCGGCGCTGACCGCGGTGCAGGCCGCCCCGGGCGTCGACCAGGCGACGCTCGCCGGGCTCATCGCCTACGATCGGGTGACGATCGGCGGCGTCGTCGACCGGCTCGTCGCCAAGGGCCTCCTCGACCGCAGGGTCAGCGCGCGCGACCGCCGCGCCCGGGTGCTCGAGCTCAGCGACGCCGGGCGGGCGCTGCTCGCCCGGGCGATGCCGGTGTCAGACGCGGTGCAGGAGGACATCCTCGCCGGCGTGCCGCCCGAGGCGCGCGACGGCTTCGTCGCCCTGCTGCGCCAGGCGACCGACGCGGGCAACGCGCACAGCCGCGCGCCGCTCGTTCCCCTGGCGCGGGCCGAGTCCGCCGACTGACCCGATCCGGCATGACCTGACCCTGCCGCCGGCCCCTTCCCGGGGCCCGCGGGACTGTTCCCGACCCCGAACAAATCAACCAGATCGCGCGCGGTGGCCCCCCGTCACGGCCCGGACGCCTGCGCGCTGCGCAAACCGGAGGAAACGACCCATGCAATTCCATCTCGACGGCTTTCGCGTCGGCGATCCCGCGCGCCACGACGCCGCGCCGGCGCCGGAGGTCCTCGACGTCCTGATCGTCGGCTGCGGTCCGGCCGGGCTGACGCTCGCCGCCCAGCTCGCCGCCTTTCCCGAGATCCGCACCCGGATCGTCGAGCAGAAGACCGGCCCCCTGACCCTCGGCCAGGCCGACGGCATCGCCTGCCGCACCATGGAGATGTTCAACGCCTTCGGCTTCGCGGACCGGGTGCTGAAGGAGGCCTACTGGGTGAACGAGACCACCTTCTGGAAGCCCGGCGAGGGCGCGGACAAGAAGATCGTCCGTCACGGCCGCATCCCCGACACCGAGGAAGGCCTCTCCGAGTTCCCCCATGTCATCCTCAACCAGGCGCGGGTCCACGACTTCTACCTCGAGCTGATGCGCAACGCCCCGACCCGGCTCGCGCCGGACTACGGCCTGCGCCTCGTCGACCTGACCGCGCCCCAGGATCCGTCCGAGCCCGTGACCGTGCGCCTGCGCCCGGTCGACGCCGAGGACGACGCCCGCGACGAGATCGTGCGCGCCCGCTACGTCGTCGGCTGCGACGGCGCCCGTTCCGGCGTTCGCCGCGCCATCGGCCGCGAGCTCAAGGGCGAGGCGGCGAACCAGGCCTGGGGAGTGATGGACGTCCTCGCCTACACCGACTTCCCGGACATCCGGCTGAAGAGCGCCATCCATTCGGCCGAAGAGGGCAGCATCCTCGTCATCCCGCGCGAGGGGGGCTATCTCGTGCGCCTCTACATCGAGCTCGACAAGCTCGGGAAGGACGAGCGCGTCGCCTCGAAAAACATCACCCTCGACCGCCTCGTCGCCGCCGCCCGGCGCATCCTCCACCCTTACGTCCTCGACGTGAAGCAGGTCGCCTGGTGGTCGGTCTACGAGATCGGCCAGCGGCTCGCCGACAAGTTCGACGACGTGCCCGCGGGGCAGGAAGGCGCCCGGACGCCGCGCGTGTTCATCGCCGGCGACGCCTGCCACACCCACAGCCCGAAGGCGGGGCAGGGGATGAACGTCTCGATGCAGGACGCCTTCAACCTCGGCTGGAAGCTCGCCGCGGTGCTGCGCGGCCTCGCCGAGCCGGCGCTCCTGCACACCTATTCGGCCGAACGGCAGGGGATCGCCAAGGAGCTGATCGATTTCGACGGCAAGTTCGCGAAGATGTTCAGCGCCAGGCCCAAGATCTCGCCCGACGACGCCGAGGGCGTCGATCCGGCCGAGTTCCAGGGCTACTTCGTCCAGCAGGGCCGCTTCACCGCCGGCGTCGCCACCCGCTACCAGCCCTCGGTCCTGACCGCGGATCCGGCGCATCAGGCGCTCGCCCAAGGCTTCCCGGTGGGCATGCGGCTTCATTCCGCGCCGGTGGTCCGGCTTGCGGATGCGAAACCCATGCACCTCGGCCACGCCGCCGAGGCCGACGGCCGCTGGCGGCTCTACCTCTTCGCCGGGGCGGACGGCGCCGCCGCCGGCTCGCGGCTGGCGCGCCTCTGCGACTGGCTGGAGCGCGACCCCGACTCGCCGGTCCGCCGCCACACCCCGGCCGGGGCGAACGTCGACGCCCTGATCGACGTGCGGGCCGTCTTCCAGGCGCCGCACCAGGCGCTCTCGATGGACGAGATCCCCTCGCTCCTCTGGCCGCGCAAGGGCCGCTTCGGCCTTCGCGACTACGAGAAGGCCTTCTGCGCCGACCCGAAGGCCGACATCTTCGACGCCCGCGGCATCGACCGGGCGGCGGGATGCGTGGTGCTGGCGCGTCCGGACCAGTACGTCGCCGACGTCCTGCCCCTCGACGCCCGCGACGCGCTTTCCGCCTATTTCGCCGGGGCCCTGCGGCGGCCGGCGCGGGGGCTGGAGGCTGGGGCGGACCGCGCCGAGGTCCTCGCCTGAGCGCGCGCCTCGCTTTGGCGGCGGGGCGGCCCTCCGGTCGATGGCTTTGCGGCGCGTGGATGAGCGCCGCAGGACTGTCGGAGATCCGCATCCCGGCAGGGCGCCTCGGTCGCCGCGATCGGCTGCAAGGTTCCGATCGCGGCGCCGGAGGCGCTCGGCCGGCGCCGATCACGATGACCGACAGCGCCTCTGTCCGCGACGGCGTGATCCGCTGGAGCCCCGGCGGGAAGGCCAGGGGCTGGCGCCCGGCCGACACCAAGCCTGTCAGGAACGAGGGCCTGTGGAAGCGTCTCGCTTCCGCCCAAAGCCCGCCACCGGGTCGCCTTCCCCTCCTGGGTCAGGCGCTCCAGGAGGGGGCGCTGTGTGGCTTGACGCGGCGCCGGCGGCAAGAAGGTCCTGGCGGCGCGCGCGTCCTTCTCGGTCTTCGCCATCGTCTCTCCGACCCATGGCGTTCCGATGGCTCGCTCCAGGAGGGCGCCGCGCTTCGCCCCGCATGGCCTTGCGCGCCCCCTTGGCCTTGAACGCGCCGCCGTGCTTCTGCCGCCTCCGGGGCAGGACGATCGACCGGACCGACTTACCAGCCACGCTGTCCGTCCTCGCGCGCGTCGATGGCAAGCTCGGCGCGGCGTCCGGAGCGGGCGGCCCATCCTTAGGGTCGGGTCCGGCGCGCCGGGAGAGGCCGGCCAGGGCGGTCCTGAACGCGGGGAAAGGTCCGCGGAAGCACGCCGTACGTTTTTCGGATCGACTCCGATCGGACGTCAAAACTGCATTGCGTTGGCTCGCGGGAGCGAATAGGTAGGCGCAAGTTCGGAGTGTAGCGCAGCCTGGTAGCGCACCTGCTTCGGGAGCAGGGGGTCGGAGGTTCGAATCCTCTCACTCCGACCATCATACAGATTTGTCGATCCCGGAAATCATCGCCTCTTTGCGCGAATAATTCTCCTCTTGATCGGATAAAAACGGCCTCGCGTTGTGATTCGATACAACGAAGGTTGGTTGCTGTAGCGTGACGCCGAAGTCTGTACGTCGTGACGCTGAAATCTGCATCAGCGACATTTCTGGCGGAAGACCGTTGCACGGTTCTTAAACGGGCCTGCGGCAGGTACGGGAAGAGGTGTGCGGTGTTGGTCCGCTGTCGATCCCGTTGTAGCGTGACACTGAAATCCACTGTAGCGCGACACGCAAATTGTCACCTTGTGACACCGAAATTGTCATCAGCCCGATTTGTGTCCGCCGCAGTTTCCAGGGGCTTTAACGACCCCTTGAACCGGCGTCTCAGGGAGCCTGGAGATCACCCACACGCCCCTGCGCCACGTCCATGGCTGCCCAGCCGTCCGGAACCGCCGTGTGGGAGTAGACGAGCCCTGATCCCGTGATGAGAGCCGACTGCATCCAGTACGTGCTCACTTGGGCCGGGACCACGGTGTTGGTGATCATTACCGTGTCCGTCGTCCGGGTTTTTGGGACATCTGAGCTGAGCGAGCATCGGAGGGCTGTGGCTCATCTGGTTCAGGTTACGGCGCTCGGCCGTGATGGCTCAAGCGGCGGCTTCGGACGGTCCGTTTCTTGATCGTCTCTCTGGCCTCAAGGATGGCTGCAGCGCGGCCGAAGTCGACGTCGGCCGGGGCCGGGTTGCCGAGGCTCTCGTGGTGGCGGCGATGGTTGTAGCGCTCGACGAAGCCCCCGACGGCGGCCTCGAGCTGGCCCGGCAGGCAGGAGGTCTCGAGCAGAACCCGGTTCTTCAGGGTCTGGCGCCGGCGCTCGATCTTGCCCTGGGTCTGCGGGTGGTTCGGTGCGCCGCGGATGTGGGTGATGCCCTTGCCCTCGAGCCAGCGGGCGAGATCGCCCGCGATGTACGAGGAGCCGTTGTCGCTGAGCGGCCGAGGCCGATGGACGCCCCGTGCGGTGTCGCAGCCCGATGCGGCCAGGGCGAGCTCCCGCGTGTCGGTGACGTCGCCGGCGCGCATGGGGGCGCAGAGCTTCCAGGCGAGGATGGAGCGGGAGAAGCCGTCGAGGAGGGTCGAGAGGTGGAACCAGCCCCAGCCGATGACCTTGAGGCAGGTGAAGTCGGTCCGCCAGAGCTGGTTCGGCGCCGTGGTCTGCTCGGTGAACGCCTCGGCCGCCTTCGCCACGACGAAGGCGGGACGGGTGATCAGGTCGTGCGCCTTGAGCAGGCGATAGACCGAAGCCTCTGAGACGAAATACTTCTCCTCGTCGGTGAAGCGGACCGCCAGCTCCCGCGGCGACAGCTCCGGCGCCTCGAGCGCGCACGCCGGCAGCCGCTCCCGCACCGGCTCGGGGATGCGGTTCCACGCCCGGCCCGGCCGCGGCGACCGGTCCTCGAGACCCTCCGGCCCAGGCGCGCGGCAGCGGTCGTGCCGGCGGTGGAAGGTCGCGGGCGGCGCCCCGATCCGCGCCAGGGTCCGGCGCACCGGCAGATGCGGATCCTTCGACCAGCTGGAGGATCTCGAGCTTCTCCGCGGCAGGGCGCCTCATGCGCGGTCGTCCCCAGCCCCGGTCATGCTTTTTTCGAGCAGACGGTTCTCCAGCGTGAGATCGGCCACCGCCTCCTTCAGCGCCGCGGCCTCGGCGCGCAGCTCCTTCCCCTCGGGGCTCGTCGCCTGCCGCGCCGTGTCGCCCGCCAGGCGTCGCCTGCCGGCCTCGAGGACCTCCTTCGACCGGCTGTAGCACAGGCTCTGCGCGATCCCCTCGCGCCGGCAATGCTCGGCGATGCCGTCCTCGCCGCGCAGCCCGGCGAGCGCGATCCGGATCTTCTCCTCCGCCGAATGCTGCTTCCGCGTCGCGCGACCGATCTCCTTCACAACCTTCTCGGCGGCCGCTCTCTGCGTTCAGGGTTTCTGGCCCATCTCCACTCCTTGGCGGTTACGATGAGCCAGAAACCCTCCGTTGCTCAATCCCCTCAAACCCTCCCATGGACCCTGACGGCGGACAGACGCCAGCGTGGTGAGCCTGTTGGACGACAGGGACTGACGCTTCGCGTCATCGGCAAGGCCGGCGTTCTCCGCAGCTCACCCTTCGGTCCGCTCCCTGGGACCTCTTGGAAGCGCGCAAGCTCCCGGTGCTCCCGGCCGGTCCTGCGCCGCGCCGATTTCCGGATACGGATTTCGTCGCCCCGCTCGACCCTCGTCGAACTCCCCGAGCTGGATCTTTTTCGCCGGCCTCCGCCGCGCCGAGGCGGAGAGGCGCGACAGGACCCTGTCGCCGGTCGGCGGCGACACGGCGCGGATCGATCGCCCGCGCCGGGCGCGGGGGGCGTTTCAGATGAGCCCGTCCAGCAACAGGAAGCCCGGCAGCCAGCCGGTGAAGACCCCCGCCAGCAGCGTCACCCAGGCGGTCTGGCGCTGGATCGGCCGGCCCAGCGCCAGGAGCAGGAAATACATGAACCACAGCACGCCCCAGATCGCCCAGTTCGCCGCCAGCCAGAACTCGGTCCCGGTCGCGGCCGACCCCAGCCCGCGCAGCGCCACCGGCACCGTCGTCACCGCGACGAAGAGGCTGAACCAGCCGAGCCCGCGCCCGTCCGCGCCCGACAGCCGGTTGTAGGCGACCCACAGATAGGTGGTGCAGAACAGCAGGCTCAGCGCCGCGTTGCGGATGCTGGTCGCGCCCGCCGAGCTGCCGAAGGCGTCCTGCAGGACCGCCGCGCCCGAAACCAGCGCCGCGATCACGTTGATCACCACGATCTCGCGATCGGCGATGCGGCCCATCAGCCACAGGCCGTTCAGGAACAGCACCGCGCCGACGTAGAACAGCACGAACCCGGTCAGCATGGCAGGCGCTCCGCGCAAGTTTCAGGCATATGCCTGCCAAAACGGCAGAATCACCGCTCAGGTCAATGCCGGGGTCGTCAGGAAAAACCGCAATCATCCGATGGCATTTCGCGAAGATCGCCGCGGGGAGGATCTGCCCTGCCGCGATCGGGGCGGCCTCCCCTCGGCCGCGCGCCCTCGCCTCGGCGCGCATCCGGGCGCGCGTCCCGGCGGGCCCCGAACGCCGTCTTGACCGGAACGCGGCAAGCGGCGCAAGATCGGTGCGCTCTTTGAACCGTCGAGATATCCAGGCCTTTCAAGGCCTTCCAGCCAGACTGTTCCCCGCGTGCGCGGGAATGAACCGCGGATGGGCCGAGATTGGTATTGGAACATCCACTGTTCCCCGCGTGCGCGGGGATGAACCGGCGTAGCCCGGGCGGCCCGCTCTGGCGTAGGCCTGTTCCCCGCGTGCGCGGGGATGAACCGTCGTTTGGAACAACGGCGGTGGGCACGAGGGCCTGTTCCCCGCGTGCGCAGGGATGAACCGCCGGCCTCTGACGGCTACGTCCAGCTCGACTACTGTTCCCCGCGTGCGCGGGGAATGAACCGGCCGTGGAGCGCATGGACCGGGTGCTGGATGACTGTTCCCCGCGTGCGCGGGGGTGAACCGGGCCGGGGCGTGGAAGCCCGAGGAGCCGCCTGCATCGAGAACGGGGCGCAGGGCCGTTTCGCCGGGCGCTCCGGGACCGGGCGGGGGGCGCGGAAACCGACGCGCGTTCCGCCCGGCGACCTCAGCCGTAAGCCCCGTCCCGCCGCCGCGAAACCGCCGCTCGATCTCGAGGCGTCGCCGCGGGCCCCCTCGGGGCCGCCCGCGCGCGGGCCGGTCGGAAATCGTCGACCTTGGGCGCGATCGTCCAGGCGATTTTCAGAAACGCCCGATGAATCGGCCGCCTGGCTCCCCTGACATGCGTGGTGCGGCCGCCCTTCCCGGCGTGGCCAAAACCCCTCGGAGCGACCTCTGCGAAACCGGCGCTGCGGCGGCCCTCGACCCGTTCACACTCGTGAAAACCAGGTTAAGGCCGCAAGATATATCGAACAATTTCAACGGCATGATCCGATTTTCACGCGTGAAAACCGGCCCCTCCAAGCGATGCGGCTTGGGAAAGAGGCCGTCGCGGAGGCCGCTCAGACCAGCACCGCCTCCGCCGTCTGGGCGCCCACCCCGAACACCCGCTTGTAGCGCTCGATCTGCGCCGCCGGCCCCATGGCCTTGGCCGGGTTGTCGCTGAGCTTGACCGTCGGCCGGCCGTTGGCGCTCACCGCCTTGCAGACCAGGCTGAACGGCCGCAGCCCGTCCTCGGGCGCGAGCCCGCGGAAGTCGTTGGTGAGCAGGGTCCCCCAGCCGAAGCCGAGCTTCACCCGGCCGTGGAAACGCGCGTAGAGCGCCTCGATCCGGTCGACGTCGAGCCCGTCGGAAAAGATCACCAGCTTCTCCTTCGGGTTCTGGCCGCGGCTCTCCCACCAGGCGATTGCGGTCTCGGCCCCTTCCTCGGGCGAGCCGGAATCGACCCGGATCCCCGTCCAGGAGGCGAGCCAGTCCGGCGCATGGGCGAGGAACCCCTTGGTGCCATAGGTGTCGGGCAGGATGATGCGCAGGTTCCCGTCATAGTCTTCGTGCCACTGCTCCAGCACCCGGTAGGGCGCCTGGCGCAGGCCCGCGTCGGTCTCCTCCAGCGCGGCGTAGACCATGGGAAGCTCATGGGCGTTGGTGCCGATCGCCTCGATGTCCCGCCGCATGGCGATCAGGCAGTTGGACGAGCCGGTGAACCGCTCCCCCAGGCCCTCGATCATCGCCTGCACGCACCAGTCCTGCCACAGGAAGGAATGCCGCCGCCGGGTGCCGAAGTCCGAGATCCTGAGGTCGGGCAGGGCGCGCAGCCGCTCGATCTTCTCCCAGACCCGGGTCATGGCCCGGGCGTAGAGCACCTGCAGCTCGAAGCGCCCCATCCCCTTCAGCACCGCGCGCGAGCGCAGCTCCATGATGATGGCGAGCGCCGGGATCTCCCACATCATCACCCGGGGCCAGGACCCGCGGAAGGTCAGCTCGTATTGGTCGCCCTTGCGCTCCAGCCGGTAGTCCGGCATCTCGAAGGCCTCGAGCCATTCCATGAAGTCCGGGCTGAACATCTGGCGCTTGCCGTAGAAGGTGTTGCCCCGCAGCCAGGTCGACTCGCCCCGGCTCAGCCGCAGGCCCCGCACGTGGTCGAGCTGGGCGCGCAGGTCGCCCTCGTCGATCAGCCGGGCGAGCGGCACCGAGGCGGTGCGGTTGATCAGGCTGAACTCCACCTCCACGTCCGCATGGCGGCGGAACACCGTCTGCAGCATCAGGAGCTTGTAGAAGTCCGTGTCCATCAGCGAGCGGATGATCGGATCGATCCGCCAGGCATGGTCGTAGACGCGGGTCGCGATGTCCACCATGGCCCTACTCCGTCAGCCGGGCGGCGCTGTCGAAGGCGACCCCGGCCCGGGTCATCTCCGCCATGGCCGCGGCAAGCGAGCCGTCGAGGTCGATGGCCCGGCAGGCGTCCTCCAGCACCGTCGCCGCGAAGCCGAGCCGCACCGCGTCGAGCGCGGAATAGGCTACGCAGAAATCCGTGGCGAGGCCGGCGAGATAGAGCCGCTCGAACCCCCGCTCCCGCAGGTAGCCGGCGAGGCCGGTGGGCGTCTGGCGGTCGTTCTCGAAGAAGGCGGAATAGCTGTCCACATGGGCGCGGAAGCCCTTGCGCAGGATCAGGTCGGCCCCCTCGACCAGCAGGTCCTCGTGGAAGTCCGCGCCCTCGCTGCCCTGCACGCAATGGTCGGGCCAGAGCACCTGCTCGCCATAGGGCATCTCCACCTTGGCGAAGGGGGCGCGGTCGGCGTGGTTCGAGGCAAAGGAATGATGGTCGACCGGGTGCCAGTCCTGGGTCAGCACCAGGGCCCCGAAGTGCCCGGCGACCAAGTTGATCAGGGGGATGATCTCGTTCCCCTCCGCCACGGCGAGCGCGCCGCCCGGGCAGAAGTCGTTCTGCACGTCGATGACGATCAGGGCGGCGGCGGAAGGATCGGATCGCGTCACGTCAGGCTCCGGTCAGGTCGCGGGGGCGAGACTGACAGGGCGGCGGAGGCGATGCAACTCCCTCCCCGCGGCCCGGCGCGGGGAGGGAAGGGCGGCTCAATGGGCGCGCGGGGTCGACTTGGCGACGATGTCCTGGCCGAGCTTGAACAGCCGGGCGGCGTTGTCGCGGTACTGCGCCACCGCGGTCTCGATGAACTTCGACTGGACCGAGCGGACCTCGTCGAAGGACTTGCAGCGCAGCAGCTTCTGCTGGGCCTCGATGTCCTCGCGGATGCGGGTCGAGACGAATTCCGCCACGGCCCGCTGGGCAAGGGTCACGTTCTCGATGACGGTGGCGCCGACGGCCTGCACGGCCTCGATCGCCTCCTGCTGCCGGACGGTCGCAGCGTCGATCGCCTGGTCCGCGGCGCTGGCGATCTCTTCCGCCGGGGCGGTGGAGAGGGCAGGCTCGACCGGGGTCTCGACGGGGGCTTCGACCTGGGCTTCGGCCGGCGCCGCGGCGTTCTCCTCGAACTCGGCGGGCGCGTTCTGCGATGTCATTACTCTCTCCCTTACCATGGTCGCGTCTCTGCAGGGCGCTGAGACGCGCGTAACACGGGCTCCCTAGCCTAGGCGTTGATGTCGGTCAAAGGGGGGCTGCGTCGAGTGCGAATCGTGTGAATATTCATTAAACAACTGATCTGGCTTTGGAAAAAAGTATGTTGAACGATTTTTGCCGAAGGAGAACGTCTTTCGCAACATTCAACCTTCGGTGTGCTTCGGGCCGATCAGGTCGGCGATGGGGCCCGCCTGCGGCGGCGCCGCGCGCAGGAGGACGAGCGCAGATTCGAGCCCCAGCGCGGCAAGCTGGGGCGGCACGCCCAGGCGGTGTTCCAAATGCCCCCGGCCGATGATTCCCACCGCCAGCGCCTCGGGGCGATCGTTCAGCGCGGCGGCGAGGGCGCAGGCGAAGGCGCGGTCCCAGGCCTGCTGCGCCCGGACGAATCGGTCGAAGGCCGGATCCTCGGGCGATTGCGCCTGCCGCCCGGGTCGAACCCCGCCGGTGATCTCGAAGAGATACCGGCGGTAGTCGGCGCGCGCCGGGATCGCCGGGCTGAGCCAGCCGCGGTCGGCCTCCGGCACGGCGTCCCAGCCGTCGCGGCCGATGGCCGAGACCAGGGGCCGGGGGATGTTGAGGCCGCGCATCTCGACGCCCCGATCCCGGCAGGTCTCGAAGATCGGCCGGTACAGGTCCGGGTCGAAGCCCCAGACCTCGGACCAGCGCGTCGCCGCGAGCATCTCGGGCAGGTCCATCCCTCCCGCCGTCCAGCGCGCCAGGGCGGGATCGGCCGCGCGGGGAAACATCTCCAGGCCCACGATCATCGGCCGGCGTTCGGCGAGGCGGTCGATCAGGCCCGCCTGCCAGAGGTGGTCGTCGGCGTCGTCATGGGTCTCGCCGAGCAGGACGACCCGCGCCGCCGCCATCCGCTCCAGCGCCTCGTCCGCGTCGAGCCGCAGGCCGCGGATGGGATCGCTCCAGAAGGGTTCGGTCAGGGGGTCGGTCGGGTGGGGCATGGGCTCCTCACGGCATGGACGACAGGATAATTCCTGAGCTGTTCAATCAGGATTGACTCGACCGACTGTTTTTGTCACCTTTCCCGCAGCCAGCCCGCCGGGCGAGCCGCCCCCGACACCACCCGAAGACCGGAGCTGATGGCATGAACGCCCCCTTCCTCCCCGAGCGTCCCCTGAGCCGTCCGACCCTCGTCGCCGCAGAGCGCGCGCCTCGTCCCGTGCACGACGCCCGCATGCTGACCGGCGGCGGGGTCGAGGCGCGCATCGTCCTCGACGGCACGCCCTATGTGCTGCGCATCACCCGCCTCGGCAAGCTGATCCTGACGAAATGAGCCTCCAGGGCCGCATCCTCGATGCGGCGTCGGCGCTGCCCCTGGAGGCGTTGCCGGAGCTCGAGCGTCGCGCGATCCGGCTCTTGCGCCTCTGGCGCGCAGGTCCCGCCGGGATCGCCGAGGCCCGCGCCGCGATGGGCCCCGACGCCGCCTGCGCGCTCGACGCCCTCGTCCGGCGGCTCTTCGCGCCCGGCCTGCGGCCCCTGCGCTTCGCCGCGCCGGGCGCGCGCCTCCTGTCCCTCGCCGCGCGCGAGCCGGCCGCGCCGCAGACCGCGCGGCGCGCCGGCGCCTTCGGCCGGCTCCTCGACCGGCCTGCGCCCGGCCGGCGGCCGCAGGCCTATCTGATCACCGGCCGGCCCGTCCGCCCGGGCCTCAGCCTCCGAGACGCCTCCGCCCTGTGACCGGGCCCCCGCCCGCCGCGGCGATCCGTTCGATCGCCGGGGCGAGGGGCTCGATCGCCACCGCCATGTGATGGGCGTTGGCGTGGATCAGCGTCTGCGCGTCGAGCAGCAGGCCCACATGGCCGCGCCAGAAGATCAGGTCGCCCCGCGCCCCCGCCGCGTCGTCTGGCAGGGCCGCCCCCAGCAGGGCGGCCTGCATGTCGGAATCCCGGGGCGCCGCGATCCCGACCGACAGCAGCGCCAGCTGCGCCAGGCCGGAACAGTCGATCCCCCGCGCGCTCCGCCCCCCCCAGAGATAGGGGACGCCCACGAACCGCTCCGCCGCCGCCGCCGCATCCCCGGACCGCGGGGCGAGATGGGGCAGGGGCACGTAGCCTCCCGCCGCCAGCCGGGCGAAACCCGTCTCCTCCCCCGCCAGGTCGAGGTCGGCGAGGAAGGGCAGCTCTCCCAGCACGCGCGCCTTGATCGAGGGCGCGGCGTAGCGATGGCTGGCGCGGGCGGTCAGCCGGCGGCCGGCGGGACGATCCGGGCCGAGCCCCTCGGTCCGGACGTAGCCCACATAGCCGTCCGCCTCGCACTGCCCCCAGGCGAGGCCGTCGTCGCGGATCTCATAGACCGTGAAGGGCTCCCCGTGCAGAAGCTGGGTGGCGAGCCCTGCCCCGGGATCGGGCGCGGCGGTCAGGTCGAGCAGATCCGCCGTCACCCGCCGCGCGGCTCCGGGCGCGAAGCGCGCCGCCGCGACCCGGCCCCGCAGCCGCTCGGCGGCGAGATCGGGCCGGGCGGGGGTGAGGCGGGCGCCGAAGTCGCTCAGGTCGCGGAACAGAACCGGTCCTCCAGCAGGGCGAGCAGGGCGCGGGCCGCCTGGCAGGCGCCGCCCTTGGGCCGGGCGGGCCGGGCGACGGGGGTCCAGCCGTAGATGTCGAGATGGATATAGGGCGTGCGCTCGACGAAGCGGCGCAGGAACAGCGCCGCGGTGATCGCCCCGGCCATGCCCCCGCCCGGAGCGTTGTCGAGATCGGCGATCCCCGGCTCGATCAAAGCCTCGTAGGGCGCCCAGAACGGCAGCCGCCACAGGGGATCGGCCTCGGCCGCGGCGGCGCGGGCGAGCCCTTCCGCCAGCCCCTCGTCGTCGGTGAAGAACGGCGGCAGGTCCGGCCCCAGCGCCACCCGCGCCGCGCCGGTCAGGGTGGCGAGGCTGACGATCAGCTCGGGCGCGTCCTCCTCGGCGTAGGCGAGCGCGTCGGCGAGGATCAGCCGGCCCTCGGCGTCGGTGTTGTTCACCTCCACGCTCAGGCCCTTGCGGCTGCGCAGGATGTCGCCGGGCCGCATCGCGGGGGCGGAAATGGCGTTCTCCGCGACCGGGACGATCAGCCGCAGCCGCAAATCGAGGCCGAGGCCCATCACCATGTCCGCCAGGGCCATGGCGGTGGCCGCGCCCCCCATGTCCTTCTTCATCAGCCCCATGGAGGCGGAGGGCTTGATGTCGAGCCCGCCGGTGTCGAAGCAGACCCCCTTGCCGACCAGCGTCACCTTGGGCGCCCCCGGCCGGCCCCAGGCCAGGTCGAGCAGCCGCGGCGCCTCCGCCGCCGCCGCCCCCACCGCGGCGATCATCGGAAAGCCCGCGTCGAGATCCGCGCCCGAGACGACCTCGACGGCGGCGCCGCGCCGGGCCCCGAGATCGCGGAACGCGGCCTCCAGCGCGGCGGGCCCGAGGTCGCGGGCCGGGGTGTTGATCAGGTCCTGGGCCAGGGCGACGGCGGCGGCGATGCGCTCGATGCGGCCGGCGTCGAGGCCCGCGGGCGCGACCAGCGCCGCCCGGGCGGGCCCGGCGGCCTTGTAGCGGTCGAAGCGATAGCCCGACAGGAGCCAGCCGAGGGATTCGAGGGCGAGGTCCAGCTCCGCCCCCTCGGGCGCGAGCCGCCAGCGCCCGGCCGGAAGCCGCGCCGCGGCGCCGGCGAGGGCGAATCGCTCCCGCGCCCGGGCGCCCGGGCCCCCCCAGCCGCAGAGCGCGGCCTCGGGGGCGCCATCGGCTCCGGGCAGCACGAGCGTCTCGCCGAGGCCGGCCTCGAAGCCCATCCCCTCGACCCAGGCGCGCCGGGCGGCGGGCTGGGCCGCGAGCCAGTCGGCGAGCCCCGCCGCAGGGATCACATGCAGCGGTTTCGCCCCCGCCGCGGGCGCGAACTGAAAAGCCATCGGCCGCCTCCCTCAGGTCGCAGCCGGTCTAGCCCCGGGCCTTCGTTCCCCACAAGTCCAAAGGCCACAAGTCCAAAGGATCGCAAGCCGGGGGGGTCAGAGCGCCGAGCGGTCCGCATGGTCGAGGAGCCGGCAGATCGCGCGGTCGGCCATCCGGTCGAGCCGCGCCGCCACCGCCGCCGCCGCCGCCGCGTCGCCCCGCGCGAGGCAGGCGCCGAGATCGCGCGCCACCCGGGCGAAGCCGACCAGCCCCACCTGCTCGCTCGCCGCCGCGAGCCGGCCGGCGAGGGCCCGGGCGAGGGGCCTGTCCCCGGCGTTCATCGCCTGGCTCAGGAGGCCGAGTCGGTCGGTCAGGTGAAAGATCACTTCCTCGACGATCTCGCGGGCGCGCTCCTCCCCGCGGGAGCGGCGCAGGGTCGCGATGCTGGCCGGGTCAAACAAGATCTGTTCTTTTTTCATTATATTCAATATCTTGTTCATCACAGCTCACCCTTTGCCCCACCCGCTGCGCAAAATGCGCCCAAATTCTGACCATCCAATTACCTGCGGTCACTCCTAGCGCCCCGTCCGTCGATTCGCTCTCGAAATATTGTCGCGACTTGAGGCAATGTGCCGCCGTCGTTCTCAAGTCGGTGCCGTGATGCAAAATGTGACTCCTCTCCCGGATTTCCTCGTCGAGCGGTACCGGGAATGGCAGGCCCAGATGAGCAAGCCGACCCGCTCGAAGCTTGCCACGCTTGCGGTTTACGGCCAGCGGCCGCGGGCGATGATCGTGGCCTGCTGCGACAGTCGGGTGATGGTCACCGACGTCTTCGGGGGCGAGGCGGGCGATTTCTTCGTGCACCGCAACATCGCCAACCTGGTGCCGCCCTGCACCGCCGACGACGCGGCGCGCGGCACCTCGGCGACGATCGAATACGCGATCAAGGTGCTCAACATCGACCATCTCATCGTCATGGGCCATTTCGGCTGCGGCGGGGTCGCGGGCTGCCTCGACATGCTCTCCCATCGCGACGGCGCCCCCGACCCGGAAAGCTTCGTCGGCAAGTGGCTCACCATCCTCCAGCCAGGATACGACCGCGTCGCCGCCCAGGGGCTCGACCGCATCGCCGGGCTGCGGGCGATGGAGCACCAGGCCATCCTCGTCAGCCTCGAGAACCTGATGACCTTTCCCTTCGTCTCCGAGCGGGTGGCCGAGGGCAAGCTGTTCCTCCACGGCATCTGGAAGGACATCAGCGACGGCGGCCTCGAATACTACGACGCCGAACGCAACGTCTTCGTCCCGGTCTGAGGGGCCTTCGCGACGGCCTCTCTCCGAAGCCGCGGCTTCGGGAGGGGCTGGATTTCACGCGTGAAAATCAGATCAAATCATTGAAGTAATTAGATATATTTTCCGGCCTTAACCTGGCCTTCATGTCGGTGAACGGGCCCCCGCGACCGTGCCGCCGGGTTTCGCGGAGGTCTCTCCGCGGCCGCCGCGGAGCGTGGTCGGACATCGTCAACCTTGATGAAAATCGCCTGAACGATTTTGAGAATGCCCATATAATACAATGGAATAACCCCCATAACACGCGTGTTGCGGGCGGGCCCTGAGCGGGGTCCGGGCCTTGCGCTCGGGGGCCTGCCCCCGAAGAGCCTCCGGTTCGCTCACGAGATTGCGATCCGGGCGGCGCGCCGGGGGCGGCTAGGGTCGGGACCCGCGGCCTTCGCGCCGCCAGCCCGGACCCCCGCGCCCCTCGCGCGGCCTAAGACCCAGCGAAAGGCCCAGCATGCAATTCCGACCCGTCATCCTCGCCGCCGCCCTCGCCCTGCCGTCCGTCGCCGCGGCGGATCCGATCGCGACCCGCCAGGCTCTGATGGACAGCCTCGCCGGGGCGGTCGGCCTCGCCGCGGGCGTGCAGAAGGGCGAGATCGCCTACAGCCCCGCCATCGGCAAGGCCGCCCTGACCGCGGCGGCGGCCACCGCGCTCGCCGTCGGCGACTTCTTCCCCGAGGGCAGCGACACGGGCGAGACCAAGGCCTCGCCCCGGATCTGGGAGGATCGCGCCGGCTTCGAGGCCGACCTCGCCAAGTTCCAGGAGGCGGCCGTGGCGGGCGTCGCGGGAGCGGGCAAGGACGGCCCGGCGGACGCCGCCGCCTTCGCCGAGCTGATGAAGCCGGTGATGGGAACCTGCAAGACCTGCCACGAGAGCTTCCGGCTGAAGTAGCGCCGATGGCCGCGCCTCTGCCGATCCGGCTGGCCGTCGCGGCGGGCGTCCTCGCCGCCGCGGGCCTCGCCGCCTTCTGGGTCCTGACCCTGCCGCGCGGCCTCTCCGCCGCCGAGATCGCCGCCCTGCCCGCAGGCGACCCCGTCCGCGGCGAGCGGATGTTCTGGGCCGGCGGCTGCGACAGCTGCCACGCCGCCAAGGGCGCGACCGGCGCGGACCTGCAGCGCCTGGGCGGCGGGCTCGAGCTCGTCACCGATTTCGGGACCTTCGTCGCGCCGAACATCTCCCCCCATCCCGAGGACGGCATCGGGTCCTGGACCGAGGGCGATTTCGCCAACGCCATGCTGCGGGGGATCGGGCCGGGGGGGACGCATCTCTACCCCGCCTTTCCCTACACCTCCTACGCCCGGATGACGCCGGGCGACGTGGCGGATCTCTGGGCCTATCTGCGGACCCTGCCGCCGGTGGAGGGCAAGGCGGCGGCCCATCGCCTGGACTTTCCCTTCACCCTGCGGCGGGGGATCGGGCTCTGGAAGCTCGCCTTCCTGTCGTCGGACCCGGTCGTCCCGCTTGCGGAGGACGCGCCCGAGCCGGTGCTGCGCGGGCGCTATCTGATGGAAGGGCCGGGCCATTGCGGCGAATGCCATACCCCGCGCAACTTCGCCGGCGGGCCGGACCTGGGCCGCTGGCTGGCGGGCGCGCCCAACCCGGAGGGCCAGGGCCGCATCCCCGACATCACCCCGGCCGGGGATATCGGGAGCTGGTCCGAGGAGGACATCGCCTACTATCTCGAAACCGGCTTCACCCCCGATTTCGACTCGGTCGGCGGCTCGATGGCCGCCGTCCAGCGCAACATGGCGAACCTGCCGCCCGAGGACCGGGCGGCGATGGCGGCCTATCTCAAGGCCGTGCCGGCGGTCGCGCCCTGACCGCCCGACGGAGCGGGCGGCCGGGCCAGGCGACGGGGTGAGCGGCCGGGCCAGGCGACCGGGCAAGCGACAGGGGCGGGCGATCGGCCCGCCCCGCAGCTCACGACCGGGCGGGGGCGACCGGGGTTTCCTCGGACTCGGACATGTCCCAGGTTTCCTCCGGCCCCAGCTCGCCGTTCAGCGCGCGCTGGGCCTGGGCCCGGTCGATGTCGCCCTCCCAGACGGCGATCACCACGGTGGCCACGCAGTTGCCGATCAGGTTGCCGAGCGCGCGGGCCATGCCCATGAACCAGTCGACCGACAGCACCAGCACCAGGCCGATCACCGGGATCACCGGCACCGCGGAGAGGGTGGCGGCCAGCACCACGATCGCCGAGCCCGGGATGCCGTGCGCGCCCTTGGAGGTGAGCAACGCCACGCCGAGGATCAGCAGCAGGTCCCCGGTGGAGAGCGGCGTGTTCGTCGCCTGGGCGATGAAGACGGTCGCAAGCGTCAGGTAGATCGAGAAGGCGTCGAGGTTGAAGGAATAGCCCGTGGGAATGACGAGGCCGACGGTCGAGTCCTTGATCCCCATCCGCTCGAGCTTGCGCATGATCTGCGGCAGGACGCTGTCCGAGGAGGCGGTGCCGAGGACGATCATCAGCTCTTCGCGCAGGTAGCCGAGGAACTTGAAGATCGAGAAGCCCGCCATCCGCAGGATGCCGCCGAGGATCACCAGGACGAAGAACACCACGGTCAGGTAGTAGAGCGCCACCAGGTAGCCGAGCTGCTGGAGCGAGCCGACGCCGTACTTGCCGACGGTGTAGGCGACCGCGCCGAAGACGCCGAAGGGGGCGAGGCGGACGATGAAGCCGATGATCTTGAAGAGGACGTCGGTCACCAGCTCGATGAGGTGGGTGACGGGCTTGCCGCGCTCGCCCATCAGCGCCAGGGCCGCGCCGAAGGCCACCGCGATCACCAGCACCTGCAGGATGTCGCCCTCGGAGAAGGCGCCGACCAGGGTCTTCGGGATGATGTTCATCACGAAGTCGATGCCGCCGTGGATCTGGTGGGCCCGCTCCGTGTAGGTCGACATCGCGCCTGCGTCGAGGGTGGCGGTGTTGACGTTCATCCCGTGGCCGGGCCCGAAGATCCAGGCGACGAGGATGCCGAGCACCAGGGCGATGGTGGTGACGATCTCGAAATAGATGATGGACTTGACGCCGACCCGCCCGACCTTCTTGAGGTCGCCGGCGCTGGCGATGCCGTGGACGACCACGCCGAAGACCAGCGGCGCGATGACGACCTTGATGAGCTTGATGAAGCCGTCGCCGAGGGGTTTCATCTGGGCGGCGAAGTCGGGCCAGGCCATCCCGGCGATCACGCCGAGGACCAGGGCGATCATCACTTGGCCGAAAAGGGATTTCAGGAACGAGGGCAAGGCAGGGTCTCCAGATCGGGTGACAAGGAAACGGCCGGACGCGGCCGGCCGGGCTCGGACGCCGTCTTCCGCGCGGTCGGGAACGGCCGCAGCGGCAGGGTGTCTCAGACGTCCGGTCGCAGGCGAACGCCCGTCGGGCTCCGCCGCGGCGCAGGCCGCGCCGGCGCGAGGGGGGCGGATCTCTCCGCCAGAGGCTCTGTCAAGCTGGTCATGCAAACCTCCTTCTGGCGCCCCGTCGTTTTCTCCCACGTCCTTCATGGCGCCGAGCGGAACGGTCGCGCCATGGCAAGACGACCTCTCCGGAGCGGACCGGAGGGCGGATGAGCATATTATCGGCAGTGCGGGGCTATTGCGCTTTCCTAAGGCGCAGACCCATCATATGTCCAATATATTGTTCGTCGTCATCCATATCCTGGAGAGATAGATGGAGCTGCGACACCTGCGCTATTTCGTGGCCGTGGCGGAGGAGCTGAGCTTCACCGCGGCGGCGCGGCGGCTGTTCATCTCCCAGCCGCCGCTCAGCCAGCAGATCAGCGATCTGGAGACGGAACTCGGCGCGACGCTTCTGCTGCGGACCAGCCGGTCGGTGGAGCTGACCCCGGCGGGCAAGGCCTTCCTCGACCAGGCCCGGGCGATCCTCGCCCAGGCGGAACAGGCGGTCCAGGACGTGCGGGCCATCGGCGCGGGCAGGGCCGGCATGGTCCGGGTCGTCACCACCGGCTCGGTGCTGCTCGGGCCGCTCGCCGGAGTGATCGCCGCCTTCGGACGCGAGCATCCGACGATCGCGGTGCGCCTGCGCGAGATGGGGCCCAGCGAGCAGGCGGCGGCGGTGCGCTCCCGGCAGGCGGACGTGGCCTTCGTGCGCCACCCGCCCGAGGACGCCGCCCTGATCTCCGAGAACGCCTGGCCCGAGGCGGTGTGGGTCTGCCTGCCGACGGGCCATCCTCTCGCCGCGGCCCGGACGCTGCCGCTCACCACGCTGGCGGGCCACGACCTCATCTCGCTGCGCCTGCGCGATTCCCACTATTCCCAGTATCTGCGGGATTTCTGCATCCGGGCGGGCTTCACCCCGCGGATCCTGCACGAGGTGGTGGAGTCCTATTCCCTGACCAGCCTTGTCGCCTCGGGCCTCGGCCTCGCGCTGGTGCCGGAATGCCTGCGGCGGCTGGCGCGGCCGGACGTGGTCTATCGCCCGCTCGATCCGCCCGCGCCGGTGGCCGACGTGGCGATGGTCTATCGCCCGGACCGTTCGGCGGCGGTGGACCGGCTGCTGGCGCTCACCCGGTCGCGGACTTCCGGGTCCGGCTGACGAAGCGGGCCGTTGCATCCTGCCCGGCGCTGCGGCACTCTGACGCCAACAGGGAGGAATGAATGGTCTGCGTCTTCATCCAGCTGCGCTGCCGTCCGGGGCGCACCTATGAGGTCGCGGATGCGATCTACGACATGGAATTCGCCTCCGAGCTCTATTCCACCTCCGGGGAATGGGACCTGTTGATGAAGGTCTACGTCCCCGAGGGCGAGGACGTGGGCCGCTTCGTCGCCGACAAGCTGCGCGATCTGCCGGACGTCGATCGAAGCCTGACGACCATGACCTTCAAGGCGTTCTGAACGGCGAGGGGCGCGGGGGATGATCACCGACTGGGACGACGCCTACGCCAACGCCCCCCATATTCCCGACGGCGCGAGCTATCCCGACCGCTGGCGCGAGGCCGCCCGCGCCTTTCGCGCCGGCCTGCCGCCGGAGCGCCTGCGCGAGGGCCTGCCCTACGGCCGGGCGGAGCGGGAGAAGGTGGACCTGTTCCTGCCGGAGGGGCCGGCGCAGGGGGTGGCGATCTTCGTCCACGGTGGCTACTGGCGCGCCTTCGACCGGGATCTCTGGTCGCATCTGGCGGCGGGGCCGCTCGCCCGCGGCTGGGTGGTGGCCATGCCGGGCTATCCCCTCGCCCCCGAGGCCCGCATCGCCGCGATCACCCGGGCGGCGACCGAGGCGGTGATCCAGATCGCCGCGGCGGTGCAGGGGCCGATCGTGCTCGCCGGCCATTCGGCGGGGGGGCACCTGGTCGTCCGCCAGGCCTGCGCCGACGCGACGCTGCCCGAGCGGGTGGCGAGCCGGATCGACCGGATCGTCAGCATCAGCGGCCTGCACGACCTGCGCCCGCTGCTGCGTCTCGCGCTCAACGCCGATCTTCGCCTCGACGCGGAGGAGGCGGCGGCGGAAAGCCCGGCCTTGCTGATGCCCCGGCCGGGCGTCCGGGTCCACGCCTGGGCGGGCGGCGCCGAACGGCCGGAATTCATCCGCCAGAGCGAACTGATCGCCAACATCTGGACGGGCCTGCGGGCGGAGATGTCCCTGACGATCGCGCCCGATCGCCATCATTTCGACGTCATCGCGCCCCTGTCGGATCCGGACTCGGACCTGGTGGAGGCCCTGGTCGGCTGAAGCCGGGGGGCCGGACGCGGGTCCGGGGCGTTCGAGGGCGGCGCGCCGGCCGTGTTGCGCCGCCACGCAAGAGCGGCTATGGGGCGCCATGCACCGAGAACCCCAGGATTGCCGGGACATGGCCGAGCTGCGCGGCGAGATCGACCGTCTCGACCGGGAGCTCGTCGCGCTGCTCGCCCGTCGCGCGCGGTTCATCGACCGGGCGGCGGAGCTGAAGCGGCCCATTGGCTGGCCCGCCCGCATCGAGGACCGGGTGGAGGAGGTCGTCGCCCGGGTGCGCGCCGCCGCCGCCGAGGCCGGGCTCGACGCGGATCTGGCGGAGCGGCTGTGGCGCGAGCTGATCGAATGGTCCATCGCCCGCGAGGCCAGGGCGCTGGGCGAGACCGAGCCGCCGCGCTGACCCAGCGCGCCCGATCCTGGGGGCTTCCCGACCCCGGAAGCCTGGCGCGCGCCGGCGCGGTCCGGTCAGGGCTTGACGGGGATCATCGTGCCGAGCATGTGCGCCGCGTGGCTGCGGACGCCGTCCTCGGCCTCGGCCCAGATGTCGGCGGTGACGACGACCAGCCGCCGGCCGGGCTTCAGCACCCGCCCCTCGGCCACCAGCCGCGCGCCGCGGCCGGGGGCGAGCAGGTTGATCTTCATCTCGACGCTCATGACCTCCAGGCCCGGATCCATGACCGACAGGGCCGCATAGCCGGCGGCGCTGTCGCCGAGGGTCCAGGCGAAGCCCGCATGGGAAAACCCCTGCTGCTGGCTCACCTCGGGGCGGATCGGCGCGGCGATGGCCACCGATCCGTGGCGCACCTCGACAAGCTCCGCCCGCAGCAGGGCCATCATGCCCTGCCGGGCGAAGCTGTCCGCGATCTGCGCGGCGAAATCGGGGTTGCGGGGGGCGCTCATCCGCGGCTTCCCGCCGCGAGCGGCAGGGACAGGCAGGGGGCGCCGGTCAGGATCGCCCGGGCCGGATGGGCGAAGAGCGCCAGCAGCGAGGGGTGATCCGCCCGCAGCCCGCCGGTATAGGCCCCGAAGGCCGGCAGGATCAGCCGCCGGTCGTCGTGCAGGAAACAGGCCCGGGTGATCGTCCGGCCCCGCGCCGCCAGCCGCAGCTTGGGGTGGTAGTGGCCCGAGACCTCGCCCGGGGGCGCGGCCTCCTCCGCCGCATGGCGGAAGACGAGCGGCCCCCGCGCCAGCTCCGCCAGGTGGCCGCCCGGCATCGCCAGGGGCGCGGGATCGTGGTTGCCCGCGATCCAGAGCCACTCCCGCCCCGCCGCCAGCGCCGTCAGCCGCCCGAGGTCGGCGGGGGCGAGGGCGCCCGAGGCGTCCATGTCGTCGAAGCTGTCGCCGAGGCAGATCACCGTCGCGGGGTCGAGGGCGCCGATCTCCGCCGCCAGCCGGTCCAGGGTCTCGGCCGTCTCGTAGGGCGGCAGCAACGGGCCGCCGCGCCGGGCGATGCGCTCGGACTTGCCGAGGTGGAGGTCGGCGACGCAGAGCAGCCGTTCCTCCGGCCACCACAGCGCGCCCGAGGGGCGGCCCGTCAGCTTCGCCCCGTTCAGCGTCAGCGTTTGTTCCGTCATGCCGAAAGGGATGCCGCAGCCGCGAGCGCGCCGCAAGGGGGAGCGCCTTGCGTCTTTGGTCTGACGGCGCGCCGCAGGGTCGCAGGCCCCGCGGCGCGTCCTGCGCCCGGGCGCCTCGGGCGCGTGCGCGGGGATCGAAACGCCAGCCGGACAGGCCGGCGCAACCGCATGGAGCCCGGGCCCCTGCGCGCGCCGGGGGCGAAGCATGCAGGAGGGATGCCGGTTGGAACCGCCACGGGTCCCTGCGCGCGCCGGGGGCGAAGTCGCGGCCTTTCGGGCAGAGGCCGCCGGGCATCCGGGCTCCTGCGCGCGCTGGGGCCGGGCCCCCCCGGCGCTCAGGCCAGCCCCGCCTCCTGCAGCAGGGCCTCGGCGGCCTCCGCCGCCAGCCGGGCCTCGGCCCGGCCGCGGATCGGCACCCGGCCCGTCTCCAGCAGCAGGGGCGCCGCGAGCGGGGTCACGTGCGGCGCCTTCTGGTGGTCGATGCGGCCGGCGACGCGGGTCAGCATCTCCTCGATCCGGCCGAAATCCACCAGGCCCCGGCCCGCCTCCGTCCGGGTGATGCGCAGGATCAGGTGGTCGGGATCGTGCCGGCGCAGGGTGTCGTAGAGGATGTCGGTCGAGAACGTCGCCTGCCGGCCGGACTTGCGCAGGCCGGGCAGGTTGCGCTCGATCAGCCCGGCGATGGTCGCGGCGTCGCGAAAGGTGCGCTTCATCACCGCGTTCTCGCCCAGCCAGCCCTCCAGCCCCTCGCGCAGGCCCTCGGGCGAGAGCAGGGCGGCGGGATCGGCGATCTCGGCCAGTCCCCAGATCAGCAGGGCGTAGTCGTTCGCCACGAAGCCGAGCGGGTCGAGCCCCGCCGTCTCCATCCGCCGGGTGACGAGCAGGCCGAGCGTCTGGTGGGCGTTGCGCCCGGCGAAGCCGTAGAGCGCCAGATGCGCCTCGCCCCGCCGCCAGAAGGTTTCCGCCAGCAGCCGGTCGGGCTGGGGCAGGCGGCTGATCCGGGCCTGGAGCGCCAGCCAGTCGCGGACGGAGGCGGGCAGGCCGGACCAGCGGCCGGGGTCGGCGATCAGCCCGGCCATGCGGCGGGAGAGCAGCGTCGAGGTGGCGAGCTTGGTCCCGTAGAAGACCGCGATCCGCGGCTTTTTCGCCGGGGCGCGGGTGACTTCCACCGTCATTTCGCGCAGGCCCTCGTAGCGGACGGTCTCGCCGCCGATCAGGAAGGTGTCGCCAGGGGTGAGGGTCGCGGCGAAGGCCTCCTCGACCTCGCCGAGCGGCGCGCCGCCGGCGCCGCGGATGCGGACCTTGAGCGTCTCGACCTCGACGATGGCGCCCACGTTCATGCGCAGGGTCTTCGCCCGGCGGGGGTCGCGCAGGGACCAGAGGCCGTCGCGCTCGACCAGCCGCCGCCAGCGGTCGTAGGCCTTGAGGGCGTAGCCGCCGGTGGCGCAGAACTCGAGGCAGGCGTCGAAGTCCGCGCGGGAGAGGGCGGCGTAGGGGCCCGCCTCGCGCACCTCGGCGAAGAGCGCGTCGGCGGCGAAGGGTCCGGCGCAGGCGGTGAGCAGGATGTGCTGGCAGAGCACGTCGAGCGGCCCCGGCCCCCGCGGCTCGCCGTCGAGGTCCCGGGCGGCGACCGCTTCCAGCGCGGCGTGGCACTCCAGCAACTCGAAGCGGTTGGCGGGGACGAGCACGGCCTTGGAGGGGGCGTTGTAGCGGTGGTTCGCCCGGCCGATGCGCTGGACCAGGCGCTTGACGTTCTTGGGCGCGCCCATCTGGATCACCAGGTCGACGTCGCCCCAGTCGATGCCGAGGTCGAGGGAGCCGGTGGCCACGACCGCCCGCAGCATTCCCGCGGCCATGGCGGCCTCGACCCGGGTCCGCGCCTCCCGTGAGAGCGAGCCGTGGTGCAGGCCGATGGGCAGGGCCTCGGCGTTCTCGGCCCAGAGCGCCTGGAAGAACAGCTCGGCCTGGGCGCGGGTGTTGACGAAGACCAGCGTGGTCCGGTGGGCGCGGATCAGGTCGATGACCGCCGGCGCCGCGTAGAGCCCGGTCGTCCCCGCCCAGGGGGGCGGGGTTCCGGGGGCGAGGATGGCGATGTCGGGCTCGGGCCCCGGGTCGGCCAGCAGGATGCGCCCGCCCCCGAGGAAGCGCGCGAGCGCCGGCGGATCCTCCACCGTGGCGGAGAGGCCGACCCGGCGCAGGCCGGGGGCGAGCGCCTGGAGCCGGGCGAGGCAGAGGGCGAGCTGGTCGCCGCGCTTGGATTCGGCCAGCGCGTGGATTTCGTCCGCCACGATGCGGCGGAGCCCGCCGAAGATGCGCGGCGCCTCGGGGTAGGAGAGCAGCAGCGCCAGGGATTCCGGGGTGGTCAGCAGGATGTGCGGCGGGTCCACCCGCTGGCGGGCGCGCTGGGCCGCGCCGGTGTCGCCGCTGCGATCCTCGATGCGCAGGCCGAGGCCCATCTCGGCGACCGGCGCGGCGAGGTTGCGGCGGATGTCGGCGGCGAGCGCCTTGAGGGGCGAGACGTAGAGGGTGTGCAGGCCCGGGGGCGGCGCGGCCCCGAGCTCGACCAGAGAGGGCAGGAACCCCGCCAGGGTCTTGCCGCCGCCGGTGGGGGCGATGAGCAGGACGGAGGGCGCGTCGGCCAGGTCGAGCAGGGCGAGCTGGTGGAGATGGGGCGTCCAGCCGCGCCGGTCGAACCAGGCGGCGAAGGGCTCGGGCAGGGCGGGGCGGGCGGTCATGGCCCCGACATAGGCGCGGCGCGGGCCGGCCGCCAGCGGGGCGTTCGCGGGCGGGGGGGCGCGAAGGGATCAGGCAGGATTGGGGGGCAGGAGCCGGAACGCGATCAGGATCAGGGGCCCGGTGGCGCGGCGGGCGCGTCCTGTCTGTCCCCGTGCGCCGAGGCTGGCGTCGGCGCGCGGGGGCCCTATACTCGGCCCCCCGCACAAGGCAAGGCGAGACTCCGCATGACACGCCCCCTCGGCCGGCTCCGGCTCGGCGTCAACATCGACCACGTGGCGACCGTCAGGAACGCCCGGGGCGGCCCCTATCCCGATCCGGTCCTGGCCGCGCGCCTGGCGGAAGAGGCGGGGGCGGACGGGATCACCGCCCACCTGCGCGAGGATCGCCGCCATATCCGCGATGCGGACATCACCGCCCTGTCCGAGGGGATGGGCCTGCCGCTGAACCTCGAGATGGCCGCGACCGAGGAGATGCAGGGCATCGCGCTCCGGCACCGGCCCCATGCGGTCTGCCTCGTGCCCGAGCGGCGGGAGGAGCGCACGACCGAGGGCGGGCTCGACGTCCTGCGCGACGAGGCGGCGCTCGCCCGGTTCATCACGCCCCTGCGGGAGGCGGGCAGCCGGGTCTCGATCTTCATCGCCCCGGACCTCGAGCAGATCAGCGCGGCGGCGCGGATCGGGGCGCCGGTGGTGGAGCTCCACACCGGGGCCTATTGCGACTATGCGCTGGCCGGGGACGACCGGGCCCGGGAGGCGGAACTCGCCCGGATCGCCGAGGCGGCGGCCCATGCGGCGGGCCTGGGTCTCGAGGTCCATGCGGGCCACGGCCTCACCTTCGATTCGGTGGGGCCGATCGCGGCGCTGCCGGAGGTGATGGAGCTCAACATCGGGCATTTCCTGATCGGCGAGGCTATCTTCGTCGGCCTCGGCCCCGCCATCCGCCGGATGCGGGCGGAGATGGACGCGGCGCGCTGGGCCGCCTTCGGCGAGGCCAGCGCCTGAACCCGCCGCCCGGCGGCCCCGCCCCCGGGCAAGGGCGCGCGTAACACGCGTGTTATAAGGGTCAATCCATTGAAAAATATGGATCATCCCCGCGGCGTTAACCCGCTGGCAAGGGTGGGGGCCGCAGCCCGGGCCCTGGTCCCGCAGGGCGGGCGTTGCCCCGCGGCGGGAAGCGGCCTATGTCGGCGGCCGACCCTGCTGGAAAGGCCCCCGGCCCGTGCGCCTCGCGGATTTCGACTATGACCTGCCGGAGGACCGGATCGCGCTGAGGCCGGTCCGGCCCCGCTCGGCCGCGCGCCTGCTCGTGGCGACCCGGACCGAGCTTGCGGATTCGACCGTGGCCCGGCTGGGCGACTGGCTCCGCCCCGAGGACATCCTGGTGCTGAACGAGACCCGGGTGATTCCCGCCCGCCTCGCCGGCCATCGCGCCCGGGCGGGGGGCGCGGGGGCGCGGGTGGAGGCGACGCTGATCGGCGGGGACGGCGGCGCGGTCTGGCGCGCGCTCGCCCGGCCGGCGAAGCGGCTCGCCCCCGGGGACCGGATCGAGTTTCCCGGCGGGCTCTCGGCGGAGGTGCTCGTCCGCGACGGGGCCGAGGTCGCCCTGCGCTTCGACCGGGCGGGCGCGGCCTTCGCCGCGGCGCTGGAGACCGCCGGCGTTCCGCCCCTGCCGCCCTATATCGCCGCCCGCCGCGCCGCGGACGCGGCCGACCGGGACGACTACCAGACGGTCTTCGCCGCCAAGCCGGGGGCGGTCGCCGCGCCCACCGCCTCGCTGCACCTCGACGCGCCGCTGCTGGCCCAGATCGCCGCCCGGGGCGTGCGCTTCGCCAGGGTGACGCTGCACGTGGGGGCGGGGACGTTCCTGCCGGTGACGGCGGAGCGGATCGAGGACCACCGGATGCACGCCGAATGGGGCGAGATCGGCCCCGAGGCCGCCCAGGCCATCGCCGCCGCCCGGGCCGCCGGGGGCCGGGTGATCCCGGTCGGGACCACCGCGCTCCGGGTGCTGGAGACCGCCGCCGCCCGCGGGCCGCTCGCCCCCTGGCGGGGCGAGACCGACATCTTCATCCGGCCCGGCCACCGCTTCGCCGCCGCCGACGGGCTGATGACCAACTTCCACATGCCGAAGTCGACCCTGATGATCCTGGTCGCGGCCTTCATGGGGCTCGACCGCATCCGGGCGGTCTACGCCCACGCCCTGGCGAACGGCTACCGGTTCCTGAGCTACGGCGACGCCTCGCTGCTGCTGCCGGGAGAGCGGCCGTGATCGCGGTGCTGCGGTCGTCCTGGCCGCTGCTGCTCGGGGTGCTGCTGCTCCTGCTCGGCAACGGGATGCAGGGGACGGTGCTCGGCCTGCGCGGCGCGATGGAGGGCTATGACGCCCCCACCATGTCCTGGGTGATGAGCGCCTATTTCGCCGGCTTCCTGATCGGGGCGCGGCTGACGCCGCGGATGATCCGCCGGGTGGGCCATGTGCGGGTCTTCGCGGCGCTGGGCGCGGTGATCGCCGCGGCCTTCGTCACCTATGCCGAGGCGGTGAGCCCGCTCGCCTGGATGGGCCTGCGCTTCGTCGTCGGCTTCTGCTTCTGCGGGGTCTACGTCACCGCGGAGAGCTGGCTGAACGAGGCCGCCACCAACGAGAGCCGGGGCAAGGCCCTGTCGCTCTATATGATCGCGCAGATGCTGGGGATCATCTCGGCCCAGGGGATCGTCGCCCTGGCGGATCCGGGCGGGCACCGGCTGTTCGTGGTCATGTCGGTCTTGGTGTCGCTGTCCTTCCTGCCGATCCTGCTGACGGCGGGGACGGCGCCCGCCTATCGCTTCGCCGCGCCGATGACCCTGCGGACGCTGTTCCGCATCTCTCCCTTGGGCTGCGTCGGGACGCTGCTGCTCGGCGGGATCTATGCGGGGCTCTTCTCCATGCCCGCGGTCTGGGGGGCGGAGCGGGGGCTGACGACCGACCAGACGGCGGCCTTCGTCGCCTCGATTTACGTGGGCGGCCTGATCGCGCTCTACCCCCTGGGCTGGCTCTCGGACCGGATGGAGCGGCGGCTGCTCATCCTCGCGCTCGCGGCCGTCGGGGCCTCGGCGGCGATCCTCGCCCTGCCGCTCCTCGACCGGTTCGCGGTGGTGCTGGCGCTCGGGGCGGTGCTCGGGGCGGTGACCAATCCGCTCTATTCGCTGCTGATCGCCTATACCAACGACTTCCTCTCGCGCGAGGACATGCCGGCCGCCTCGGGGGGCCTGCAGCTGATGAACGGCGCGGGGGCGATCCTGGGGACGCTGGCGCTCGGCGCGCTGATGGGGCGGTTCGGGCCCGACGCCTTCTTCGCGCTGGAGGCGGCGCTCTTCGCCGTGCTGGCGGGCTACGCCCTGTGGCGGGCGACCCGGCGCGCGGCCCCCCCGTCCGCGCCCCATACCCCCGTCACCGCCCAGGCCACGCCGGTGGCGATGGAAAGCGCGGCCCGCAGCGGGCGCTGACGGCTTCCTTTTTGCCGCCCTCTGGGCGAAAGTGGTGAAAATCACGGCAAAAGGGGGAGACGCCGATGCACGCCAAGGCCGAGGAGATCCTCGCATTCTGGTTGGACGAGGTCGGACCGGAGGGCTGGTACGAGGGCGGCGAGACGCTCGACGCGCGCTGTCGCCGGTTCGAGGCGGACTGGGAGCGGGGCGTCCGGGGCGATTTCGCCCAGTGGACGGTGGAGCCGCGGGGGGCGCTGGCGCTGACCATCCTGCTCGACCAGTTCCCGCGCAACATGTTCCGGGGCTCGCCCAAGGCGTTCTCGTCGGACCGCCGGGCGCGGATCACCTGCAAGGGCGCGATCGCCCGGGACAGGGACCTGGGCGTCGAGGGCGCGCCGCGGCAGTTCTTCTACCTGCCGCTGATGCATTCGGAGAACCTCGCGGACCAGGACCGGTCGGTGCGGATGTTTCTCTTGCGCTTCGATTCGCCGGATTCGCTGCGCCATGCGAGGGCGCATCGCGACATCATCCGCCGGTTCGGCCGCTTTCCCTTCCGCAACGCCGTGCTCGGCCGGACGAGCACCCCGTCGGAGGAGGCCTGGATGGCCGCGGGCGGGTATCCGGCCGAGGTCGAGGCCCTGGCCTGAGGGACGGCGGGAGAGGGGGCGGCCATGGCGCAGACCCATGACGTGGCGGTGATCGGCGCCGGGCCCGGGGGCTATGTGGCGGCGATCCGGGCGGCGCAGCTCGGCCTGTCGGTCGTCGTGGTGGAGCGCGAGAACCTGGGCGGCGTCTGTCTCAACTGGGGCTGCATCCCCACCAAGGCCCTGCTGCGCTCGGCCGAGGTTCTCCACCTGATGCGCCGGGCGGGGGAGTTCGGGCTGACGGCCGAGGGGGTCGGATTCGACTTCGCCGCGGTGGTCAAGCGGTCGCGCGGGGTGGCGCGCCAGCTCAACGCCGGCGTCGGGCATCTGCTGAAGAAGCACAAGGTCGCGGTCGTGATGGGCGAGGCGACCCTGGCCGGCCCGGGACGGATCCGGGCGGGGGGCGAGGAGATCGCCGCCGGCGCCGTGATCCTCGCCGCCGGCGCGCGGGCGCGGGAGCTGCCGGGGCTGGAGCCCGACGGGGTCCGGGTCTGGAGCTATCGCCACGCCCTGCAGCCGCCGCATCTGCCGAAGCGGCTGCTGGTGGTCGGGTCCGGAGCGATCGGCATCGAGTTCGCAAGCTTCTACAACACGCTCGGCGCCGAGACGACGGTGGTCGAGGTGATGGACCGCATCCTGCCGGCGGAGGACGCGGAGATTTCGGCCTTCGCCCGCAAGGCCTTCGAGAAGCAGGGGATGACGCTGCTGGAGAAGGCGACGGTGACGGGGCTGAAACGGGGGCCCGACCGGGTGGTCGCGACGATCGAGCGGGGCGGGCGGACGGAGGCGCAGGCCTTCGACACGGTGATCTCGGCCGTGGGCATCGTCGGCAACGTCGAGGGGCTGGGGCTGGAGGCGCTGGGGGTGCGGGTGGACCGGAGCCATGTGGTCGTGGACGAGTTCTGCCGCACCGGGGTCGACGGCGTCTATGCGATCGGCGACCTGGCCGGGCCGCCCTGGCTCGCCCACAAGGCCAGCCACGAGGGGGTGATGGTCGCCGAGCTGATCGCGGGGGGGCGGCCGCATCCGGTCCGGCCCTCGGCCATCGCCGGCTGCACCTATTGCCAGCCCCAGGTGGCGAGCGTCGGGCTGACCGAGGCGGAGGCGCGGGCGGCGGGGCGCGAGATCCGGGTGGGGCGGTTCCCCTTCCTCGGCAACGGCAAGGCGATCGCGCTCGGCGAGGCGGAGGGGCTGGTCAAGACGATCTTCGACGCGGGCACCGGCGAGCTTCTGGGCGCGCACATGGTGGGGGCGGAGGTGACCGAGCTGATCCAGGGCTATGTGGTGGCGCGGGCGCTGGAGACCACGGAGGCCGAGCTGATCGGGGCGGTTTTCCCGCATCCGACCCTGAGCGAGATGATGCACGAATCCGTGCTCGACGCCTATGGGCGGGCGATCCACTTCTGAGAGAGCTCTGCGAAACCCTCGGCGCGGTTGCTCTCGACCGGTTCATGGTCATGAAGGCCGGGTTAAGGCCGCAAAATATATCGAATGATTTCAATAGTATGACCCGATTTTCACGCGTGAAATCCGGGCCCTTCCCACGGCGACGCCGCCTGGAAAATCGGCTTTTGCAGAGGTCTCTCTGACGTCGGGGGCCTAAAGCTTTTGGGGGGAGCGCCGGCGCTGGGGGACCGGGGCGGGCGGGCCCCGCTCGGCCGCGCAGTCGGACGGGCCCGCCGTTGGGGGCCTGTCCGGGGCCGAAGCCGCGGCTTCGGCGTGGCGACCTTTCTTCTCCCCCTCTGTCGGCGGGGCCCCGACGGCTCTCCAGGTTTCAAGGCCGGATGAAAGCCGGGGCGCGGCGGGGCGGCGCGGGTCCTTGCGGCGGTCGAAAAGGAGCGCCGCCGGGGGTCCGGGACGCTCCTCGGGGGGGGGGCGGAGCGGGGAGGCCCGCTCCGCGATCAGCGGATCGCCTGGTCAGGCGATGTCGAACCGGTCGGCGTTCATCACCTTGTTCCAGGCGGCGATGAAGTCCGCCACGAACTTCTCCTGGGCGTCGTCGCTGGCGTAGACCTCGGCGATGGCCCGGAGCTGGGAGTTGGAGCCGAAGACCAGGTCGACCCGTGTGCCGGTCCATTTCGGCTCGCCCGTCGCCCGGTCGCGGCCGGTGAAGAGCGTCTCGGCCTCCGAGGTGGGGGCCCATTTCACGCCCATGTCGAGCAGGTTCACGAAGAAGTCGTTCGTGAGCGTCCCCGGCCGGTCGGTGAAGACGCCGGTCTGCGACCCGCCCACGGTGGCGCCGAGGGCGCGCAGGCCGCCCACCAGCACCGTCATCTCGGGCGCGGTCAGGCCGAGGAGCTGGGCCTTGTCCACCAGCAACTCTTCGGGCGTGTAGGTGAAGGCCCGCTTCTGGTAGTTGCGGAAGCCGTCGGCGAGGGGCTCCAGCACCGCGAAGGCCTCGACGTCGGTCTGCTCCTGGGTCGCGTCGGTGCGGCCGGGGGCGAAGGGCACCTCGACCTGCGAGCCCGCCTGGCGCGCCGCCGCCTCGACCGCCGCGGCGCCGCCGAGCACGATCAGGTCGGCGAGGGACACCCGCTTGCCGCCGGTCTGGGCGGCGTTGAAGTCGGCCTGGATCCCTTCGAGCGCGCCGAGAACCCGGGCGAGCTGGTCGGGCTGGTTCGCCGCCCAGTCCTTCTGCGGGGCGAGACGGATGCGCGCGCCGTTGGCGCCGCCGCGCTTGTCCGAACCGCGGAAGGTGGAGGCCGAGGCCCAGGCGGTGGAGACGAGCTCGGGGATGGTGAGGCCCGTGGCGAGGATGCGCGCCTTCAGGTCCGCGACGTCGGCCGCGTCGATCAGCGGGTGGTCCACCGCGGGCACCGGATCCTGCCAGATCAGGTCCTCCGCCGGGATCTCCGGGCCGAGGTAGCGCGACTTCGGACCCATGTCGCGATGGGTGAGCTTGAACCAGGCGCGGGCGAAGGCGTCGGCGAACTGGTCCGGGTTCTCGAAGAACCGGCGCGAGATCTTCTCGTAGGCCGGATCGGTCCTGAGCGCGATGTCGGAGGTGAGCATCATCGGCGCCCGGCGCTTGTCCTTGTCGAAGGGGTCGGGGATGCTGTTCGCGCCTGCGCCGTTCTTGGGCGTCCATTGGTGCGCGCCCGCCGGGCTTTTGGTCAGCTCCCAGTCGTAGCCGAAGAGGTTCCAGAAGAAGTTGTTGCTCCAGCGGGTGGGGGTGGAGGTCCAGATCACCTCGAGCCCCGAGGTGATGGCGTCGCCCGCCTTGCCCGAGCCGTGCTTGCTGGACCAGCCGAGGCCCATCTCCTCGAGGGGCGCGGCCTCGGGCTCCGGCCCGACCAGGGCGGCGTCGCCCGCGCCGTGGGTCTTGCCGAAGGTGTGGCCGCCGGCGATCAGCGCCACGGTCTCCTCGTCGTCCATCGCCATCCGGGCGAAGGTCTCGCGGATGTCCCGGGCCGAGGCCAGCGGGTCGGGATTGCCGTTCGGGCCCTCGGGATTGACGTAGATGAGCCCCATCTGCACCGCGGCGAGGGGGTTCTCCAGGTCCCGGTCGCCGGAATAGCGCGCGTCTTCGAGCCAGACGGTCTCGGCGCCCCAGTAGACGTCCTGCTCCGGCTCCCAGGTGTCGGCGCGGCCGGCGGCGAAACCGAAGGTCTTGAAGCCCATGGATTCGAGCGCGACGTTGCCGGTGAGCACCAGAAGGTCGGCCCAGGAGATGGCGTCGCCGTATTTCTTCTTGATCGGCCAGAGCAGGCGGCGGGCCTTGTCGAGGTTGACGTTGTCGGGCCAGCTGTTGAGCGGGGCGAAGCGCTGCTGCCCGCCGCCCGCGCCGCCGCGGCCGTCGCCGGTGCGATAGGTGCCGGCGGCGTGCCAGGCCATGCGGATGAAGAGCCCGCCGTAATGGCCGAAGTCCGCCGGCCACCAGTCCTGGCTGTCGGTCATCAGCGCGGTCAGGTCGGCCTTGAGCGCGTCATAGTCGAGCTTGCCGAAGGCCTCGGCGTAGTCGAACGCCTCGCCCATCGGGTTGGTCTTGGCGGAATGCTGGGCGAGGATCTTCAGGTTGAGCTGGTTCGGCCACCAGTCGCGGTTCGACCGCATGGAGGCGTTCGAGGAAATGCTGGCCTCGTGCAGCACCGGGCATTGGCCGGCGGCGGAATCGGTCTTTACGTCCATGGTCGTGGTTTCCGTTGGCGATTTGAGTGCGGTGGCGGCCGGGGAAGCCGCGGCCCGGGGTCCCGGCAGGGGGGGCGCCGAGACCCCGGGGCGGTCAGGCCCGCGCGGCCGAGGGGATCCGGTCCGGCCGGCCCGTCCGCGACAGGCGCGTCGAGGGGCTGGTCCCCGGGCTGTTCGATGCGCGGACGGCGGATGGGCCGCCTGCAGGCGCGGCGCGATCGTCCATCTGGCTTCCTCCGTTCGGTCGCTGGGCTTCGTCGTTGGTAACAGAGGAAACTCATAGGGGGAAATTGAATTTATCTAAGGATACGATAAGACGAGATTATGGACATCACCCTGCGCCAGCTCCGCTACCTGATCGCCCTGGCCGATGAGGGGCATTTCTCCCGCGCCGCGGCCGTGGCCAACGTGAGCCAGCCGGCGCTGTCGGTGCAGATCCGCGAGCTGGAGGAGCGGCTGGGGGCGCAGCTGGTGGAGCGGGGCGGGCGGCGGATCGACTTCACCCCCGCCGGGCGGGCGGTGCTGGCGCGGGCGCGGCGCATCCTCAAGGAGCTTGACGAGTTGCAGCAGGCCGCGCGCTGGGAGCGGGGCCTGGGCGGCCAACTGAGGCTGGGGGTGATTCCCACGGTCGCGCCCTATCTCCTGCCGGCGGCCTTGCCGCTGTTGCGGGCCCGCAACGTCCAGCTCGACCTCGGGGTGCGCGAGGCGCCGACCCATGCCCTGGTGGAGGAGCTGGCGCGCGGGGCGCTCGACGCGGCCGTCATCGCCTCCCCGCCCTCCTCCTCGGAGCTTGCGGGGCTGCCGCTCTTCGAGGACCGCTTCCTGCTGGTCGGGGCGCAGGAGCGCATGGCTCGGCTCGACCCCGAGCGGCTGCGGCCGGAGCGGATGGCGGAAGAGCGGCTGCTGCTTCTCGATGACGGACATTGCCTTGCGGATCAGGCGCTTGCGGCCTGCGCCATGTCCTGGGACGCGGCGCGGATCGACACGCGGGCCTCGTCGCTCTCCACGCTCTGCCGGCTGGCGGAGGCGGGGTTCGGCCTCACCTTCGTGCCTGAGCTCGCGCTGCGGGCCGAAACGGCGGCGGCGCCGGGCCTGGGCGTGCTGCGCTTCGCCGCGCCGGAGCCGGGGCGGGTGGTCTCGCTGGTCCGCCGGCGCGGCACCGCGGACGACGGCTGGTTCGTCGAGGTGGCGGACCTGCTCTCCCAGGCGGGCCGGACGGAGATCGCCGCCATTCGGGATGCGTTTGGCGGCCATGCGTGCGAGGAAAGCTGACATTTTCCCCGCGCCGCGCTATGGAGGCGGCAACGACGCGGGGGGAGCCATGGCCAGAGAGCGCGACATCACCGACCGGAGCCAGCGGCATCCGGAAAAGGCGCATCGGCCGGACACGCCGATCCTGCGCAAGCCGAGCTGGATCCGGGTGAAGGCCCCCACCTCGGAAGGCTATCGCGAGACCCGCGAGATCCTGCGGGCCAACCGGTTGTCGACGGTCTGCGAGGAGGCCGCCTGCCCGAACGTGGGCGAGTGCTGGTCCCAGGGCCACGCGACCATGATGATCATGGGCGAGATCTGCACCCGCGGCTGCACCTTCTGCAACATCGCGACCGGGCGGCCGGAGTCGCTCGATCCTTTCGAGCCGGCGCGGGTGGCCGTGGCGGTGGAGAAGCTTGGCCTGCGGCATGTGGTGATCACCTCCGTCGATCGCGACGACCTGGAGGACGGCGGCGCGGCCCATATCGCCCAGACGATCCGGGCGGTGCGGCGCAAGGCGCCGGATACGACGATCGAGGTGCTAACGCCGGATTTCCTGAAATGCCCGGCTTCGGCGCTGGAGACGGTGGTCGAGGCCCGGCCGGACGTGTTCAACCACAATCTCGAGACGGTGCCGGGGCTGTATCCGGAGGTCCGGCCGGGGGCGCGCTATTTCCACTCGCTGCGGCTGCTGCAGCGGGTGAAGGAGCTCGATCCTGCCTGTTTCACCAAGTCGGGGATCATGGTCGGCCTGGGCGAGGACCGGCAGGCGGTGCTGCAGGTGATGGACGATCTGCGGGCGGCGGACGTGGATTTCATCACCATCGGCCAATACCTGCAGCCGACCCCGAAGCATCATGCGGTGACTCGGTTCGTGACGCCGGAGGAATTCGCCGGCTACGAGACGGCGGCTTACGGCAAGGGGTTCCTCACCGTTTCGGCGACGCCGCTGACCCGGTCGAGCTATCATGCCGGCGACGATTTCGCCCGGTTGCGGGCGGCGCGGCTGGCGCGGCTCGGCGGCTGAGGGCGGGCGGGGGCGTTCTTCGGGCGGGGCGCTCTGGCGCTACAGGCGACCCGCTCGGGCCGCGGCGAGGAGATGAACCCGGATGGCGGAGGCGAGGCCGGTCTCCGGGTCTCGGGCGGCGTCGATGTCCGCCGCCAAGGTGTTCACTGAGCGTCCCTCGCTTTGCGCCAGCGTCTTGAGCGCCTGCCAGAAGGCGGTCTCCAGGGTGACCGAGGTGCGGTGACCGCGTAGGGTCAGGGAGCGTTTGGCGGGACGATCCGGCGTCATAGGGCGGTCGACGCCGGCGTCCAGGCTGGCCTGTCCGGATCAGGGCGGGGCGCAGATTGCCGGCAGTCGCGATGGGGAGGCTCGAATCCCGACAAGGGGCGGCTCCAGTTCAGGTTGAGATCGAAAAAAGAAGGCCGCAACGCCGGAGGAAGGCGGGCGAGTGGGCCCGCCGGTTCCAGGTTGCATTCGGCTTGACGGCCTCTCAGTCCTCGGGCGAGTCCCGACGGTGGCCCTCGAGTCGGCGCGCCTCGAGTTCGGCCTGCGCGGCGCGCAGGTTCCGGGCCGGTTTGGTTTCCCCATGAGCGGCGGCTCGGGCGGCGGCCTCGGCGCGATCGGCCGCGCGCTTGGTCTGTTTTCGCCGGGTGCGGAGATTGACGATGTCGCTCATGGCGTCCTCGCAGCCGGGCTTCGGGCCGTCTTCCGGGTCAGCCTGCGCCGCATCGGTCGCGACAGGGCGCGCGCCCGGTGCGGCGGGGGCGGGGAACTCACAGGCTCCTCGCCGTGAACGTGTCGCAAGCCTCGGGATCGCCCGTGCTGAAACCCTTGTGGAACCAGGTCTGGCGCTGTTCGCTGGTGCCGTGGGTGAAGCTGTCGGGCACGACGACGCCCTGGCTTGCCTGTTGCAGGGCGTCGTCGCCGATGGCGGCGGCGGTGTCCAGCGCATCGCGGATGTCTTGGTCGGTGAGGTTCAGCCGCTTCTGCGCCGCCCGCGCCCAGATGCCCGCATAGCAATCCGCCTGGAGTTCGACGCGCACGGAGAGGGCGTTGGCCTCCCGCTGTCCCATGGACGCGCGCGCCTCGTTGACCTGGCCGAGCGTGCCGAGTTCGTCCTGCACATGGTGGCCGACCTCGTGCGCAATGACATAGGCGCGGGCGAAGTCGCCGCTCTGGCCGAATTTCTGGGTCATCAGCTGGAAGAAGTCGGTGTCGAGATAGATCGTCTGGTCGTTGGGACAGTAGAACGGTCCCATCGCCGACTGCGCCGTGCCGCAGCCGGAAGAGGTGACGCCCGAGAACAGCACCAGCCGCGGATTCTGGTAGGTGAGATTGGACTGGCGGAACAGCGCCCCCCAGACATCCTCGGTCTCGGCGAGGACGACCCCGACGAATTCCTCGGTCTGGTCGTCGATGGTGTTGGGGCCCGAGGGGCGGTCGCTGACCGATCCCCCGCCCTGGAGGAGCGGGGTGACGTCGACCCCGAAGAACATGCCGATCAGCAGGACGACGATGACCCCCGCCCCGCCGATGCCGCCCATGCGGACCGCGCCGCCGCCCCGGCCGCGCCGATCCTCGATGTTGTCGCTGGTGCGGCGCCCACGCCAATCCATGGCGGTTTCCCCCGGCTGTTTTCCAAGACTATTCGTGCGAAGGCCCGAGAAGTCAAAGGGGAGACGCGGCGTTAACCGTGAAAAAGAACAAATATGGAACTTCAGGCTTCCGGACGGCAGGATCGCGGCATGGGAAATGGCGTGGCGATCCTGGCGGTCATACTGGCGATCCTGGCGACGGCCGCCCTGAGGCGGCCGCGCCATGGGGCCCTGTCAGCCCTTCGGGCCGATCATCTCGGAGGGCTGCACGATCCGGTCGAAGGTCGCTTCGTCGACGAAGCCGAGCTTGATCGCCTCTTCCTTCAGGGTGGTGCGGTTCTTGTGGGCGGTCTTCGCCACCTTGGTGGCGTTGTCATAGCCGATGGTCGGCGCCAGCGCGGTGACCAGCATCAGGCTTTCCCACATCAGCTTGGAGATCCGCTCCTCGTCCGCCTGGATCCCGACCACGCAGTTGTCGGTAAAGGCCGAGGCCGCATCCCCGAGCAGCTGCAGCGACTGCAGCACGTTCTGGGCGATCACCGGCTTGAAGACGTTGAGCTCGAAATGCCCCTGCGACCCGGCGAAGCCCACGGTGGCGTCGTTGCCGAGCACCTGGGTGCAGACCATGGTCAGCGCCTCGGCCTGGGTGGGATTGACCTTGCCGGGCATGATCGACGACCCGGGCTCGTTCTCCGGCAGGATCAGTTCGCCCAGGCCGCAGCGGGGGCCAGAGCCCAGCAGGCGGATGTCGTTCGCGATCTTGAAGAGGGAGGTGGCGACGGTCTTGGTCGCGCCCGACATCTCGACCATGGCGTCGTTGGCCGCCAGCGCCTCGAACTTGTTGGGCGCGGTGACGAAGGGCAGGCCGGTCAGCTCGGCGATCTTGGCGGCGATCTTCTCGGCGAAGCCCTTGCGGGTGTTGAGCCCGGTCCCGACCGCCGTGCCGCCCTGGGCGAGGGGATAGATGTTGTGCAGCGCCGCGGTGATCCGCTTGATCCCCTGCTCCACCTGGAAGGCGTAGCCGCCGAACTCCTGGCCCAGCGTGAGCGGCGTCGCGTCCTGGGTGTGGGTGCGGCCGATCTTGATGATGTCCTTGAAAGCCTCGGCCTTCTCGGCCAGCGCCGCATGCAGCTTGCGCAGGCCCGGCAGCGTCACCTGATGCGCGGTCATGGCGGTGGCGATGTGCATCGCGGTGGGATAGGTGTCGTTCGACGACTGGCCCATGTTCACGTGGTCGTTGGGGTGCACCGGCTTCTTGGAGCCCATGACCCCGCCCAGCATCTCGATCGCGCGGTTCGAGATGACCTCGTTGGCGTTCATGTTCGACTGGGTGCCCGACCCGGTCTGCCACACCACCAGGGGGAATTCCTCGTCGTGCCGGCCTGCGACCACCTCGGCGGCGGCGGCGACGATGGCCTTGCCGAGGGTGGGGTCGAGGTCGCCGAACTCCATGTTCACTTCGGCGGCGGCCTGCTTGATGATGCCGAGCGCGCGGCGGATCGAGACCGGCTGACGCTCCCAGCCGATGGGGAAGTTCATGATCGACCGCTGGGTCTGCGCTCCCCAGTAGCGGGAGGCGTCCACCTCCAGCGGGCCGAAGCTGTCGGTCTCGGTGCGCGTCGCGGTCACTGTCGTCACTCCCTTCGGTGCGTTCGCCGACCTCATAGCCTTGTCTTTGGACCCTCGCCAATGGGCAATGGCGCTCGCGCCTTGAACCTTGCGGTGCGGCGGCGCATGATTCGGCGCGATCTTGAGCGAGACGATCATGGACGAACTGAACCTGAACCCGGAGTTCCTGCGCAGCCTCATCCTGAAGCTGCGCGCGGTCATGGCCCAGGAGGAGCTGGTTTCGCCCGACAGCGGATCGAATCCGTCCGACGACGAGGCGGCGGCGACCTTGCAGGAAAGCCCGGACAACCTCACCCGGGCGGAAATCGTGGCGGAGGTCGAGGATCTGGAGCCCGACCAGCAGGCCGAGCTCGTCGCGCTGATGTGGATCGGCCGGGGCGACATGGAAGCGGAGGAATGGGAGGAGGCGCTGGAGATGGCCGCCGAGCGGCGGGAGCGCGCCACGGCGGACTACCTGCTGTCCCATCCCCATGTGGCTGACCATCTGGAGGAGGGGATCGAAAAGCTTTTCGACGGGACCGACCTGTTGCAGACCGGCGAGTACTGATCGGGTTCCGGTCGCCTCCAGGATCTTCACGGGGACGAAATTCAGGGGCGAAGTCCTTGTCCGGCTCGGATTCGGGCGTTCCCTCTGCGCTTCTTGACTGGGTCAGGAGTGTGGCCAGCACTGTTGTGCTTGCGCCCCTGGAGTCGTTCATGATTGCGGTGTCGCGGCGGTCCGCCGGGCGATCTCTTCGGCCACCAGATCCTGCAGCCGCCAGAGGGCGCGGTCGCGGATGCCCTCCGCCTCGAGGTGGAGCACGGTGTTGTAGAGGTATTCCGCGCAGGAGCCGGCGTAGCCGCAGGCTTGGGCGAGCCGCGCCGCCGTTTCCGTGGGCGAGAGATTGCGGGCGACGGGAATGCCGATGGGGCGGGCATAGAATGCGAGGGCGCGAAGCCGTTCGCCCCCGGCCCGCGCCTGGATCCAACGGGCGTTTTCAGTCAGTTCCAGATAAGGCGTTTCACGGCGCACCAGTTCGATCAGGTCGGGAAGGCGGCGGACAGGGTCCAGCCGATAGGCGAGGCCGGCGCAGGATCCGCCAGGCTCCAGCGCCATCATCAGGCCCGGCGCGTCGGGCGTGCCCCGCCAGGAGGTGAGCTCGATGCAGAAGGAGCGCCGCCAGCCGGCGGCGACGGCGCGGCGGGTCTCGATCGGGGCGAAGACCGGCTTCCAGATCAGCGATCCATAGGCGAAGACCCAGAGCGGCCCCGGTCCCGCCTCGGCGTCGAGATCCGCCGCCCGGACGGCGAGCGCGTCCTCGTCGAGCGGGCTCCAGCCCTCGGGCGGCTGCTCGGGTTCGGGAACCGGGCGGAAGCAGCGCGCCACCAGATCCGGCGTCAGACGCATTGCGCGCATGCGCCGCCGCTCCGCCCTTCAGCTCTTGCGGAACTTGTCGAGGCTGACCACCGCGCCCTCGGGCCGGGCGCCGGGCTTGATCGGGGTGGGGGGCGTCGGTCCCCCCCCTTGCGGCCCGCCGTCGGGATCGCTCCCCTCCGGACCGCCCGGCCAGCCCTCGTCCTCGTCGTGGCCGTCGAAGCGGAAGCCGATCTCCACGGAAGGGTCGACGAAGGTGAGGATCGAATCAAAGGGAATCACGATCGGCTCGGGGACGTTGCCGAAGTTCAGGGTGACCGTGAACCGGTCCTTCATCACCGCGAGGTCGGTGAACCATTCCTGCAGCACGATGATCATCGTCTCGGGATAGCGTTCCCGCAGCGAGACGGACATGTCGACGCCCGGATGGGTGGTGTCGAAGGTGATGAAGAAATGGTGCTGGCCGGGCAGCCCTTCGCGCGCGACCTGCGCGAGGATGTCGACGATCACCTGGCGGAACGCCTTTTGCATCAACTGGCCGTAGTTGATCCCCTTGGCCATGGCGGGGCAGCTCCTTCGATCGGACGGAGGGGACCTTACCCGATTCTTCGCCGCCGAAAAGACCCGGCGCGCGCTTTATCGCATCGTTGGCGGCGTCGCCCGGGGGGCATGCCCGAATTAACGGCGCGTTAACCCGGCGACGGCAGTGTCAGAGAGCGGCGCTCAGGCGGGCCGCAGAGTCCGCGCGGCGCCGCTCCACCCGAGCAGGAGCCATTCCCGTGACCAGACCCCCGTCGCCGACATCCCGCCTCGCCCGTTCGTTCCGCTTGCTGCGCCTGCGGGTGGAGCGCATTCGTCTTGCCCGGCGGATGCGGGGCCTCGCCGGTCTGCTCGACGTGCCCCACGACGTCTCGGCCCAGGCCCAGGCGCGGATCGCGCGGATGCGGCGCAGAGCGCAAGCGGTGGCGCGCATCCTGGGCTGAAGAGGTCGGGGGAGGGAGGAAAGTGCAGGCTTCTGTTGCCAGGCGCCTGCGAGCCCCGCCTTAACCGGCTAAGGTCAAGGACTTAGATTTGGTCTTGCGGACTGCTTACGCAGCCAGCGCGACCGGAGCACGGTTGTCGTTGGCAACTATGTGCTTTGAGCCGATAACGGTGGCGTCCTGCCGAGGGAAAGCTATCGCCTTTACACGTCCGTCGATCCTGTTTCGGCCCCATCTTCCCCCAACGAGGGTGTCTGGTGGAGCCGCCGGGTACCGCCCCCGGGTCCGATCCGCTTATTACGCGCGCGTTTATCCCCATAGTCCGGTCGCCCGGACCCTTCACATATAGGGCGCCTACGGTCGCCTTGGAAGGGGCATGGCGCGCCGGGGCGCGGGAAATCGTTTCGCTCCGGCGGACCGTCGGTAGGCCGGCGGCGCCGGCCATGCTACTCCTGCTCTTCGCGCAGGACCGCCCCCGCGGCCGCCGTTCGAGGAGCCTTCCATGAGCCTGCCCGATCATGTCGTCCGCGTCGCCCGGGAGGGCGCGCCCGAGGCTGCGAATGCGGCGACAGAGCGGATGGTCGCGGGGTCCGGCGTCTCCCAGGTCTGGAACGCCTTCTCCGACGGCGCGGGCCGATTTCACGTGGGCCACTGGACCTCGGAGCCCGGCGTCCGCCGGGTCGTCTATGACGAGACCGAGTTCTGCGTGATCCTCGAAGGGCGCGTCCGGCTGAAAGGGAAGGGCGGGGCGGCGGAGTTCGGCCCCGGCGAAGCCTTCGTCATCGAGGGCGGCTTCGCCGGGACCTGGGAATCGATCGGCCGCGTGGTCAAGCTCTACGCGATTCTCGAGCCCTGACGCCTCGATCCTCGTCGGCTTGGGCCTCGTCGGCTTACGCCTTGTCGTTTCGGCTCCCGAGGCGTCACCAGACGCCGGTGTTGGGCATCGAGGCCCAGGGCTCCTGCGGCGTCTTCGCGCCGCCCATCTGCAACAGCTCCACGGAAATGCCGTCGGGGCTGCGCACGAAGGCCATCCGCCCGTCCCGCGGCGGCCGGTTGATGGTGACGCCGCCGGCCTGGAGTCGCTCGCAGAGGGCGTAGATGTCCTCGACCTCGTAGGCGAGATGGCCGAAGTTGCGCCCGCCGGAATACTCCTCCGGATCCCAGTTGTGAGTCAGCTCCACCTGGGCGTCCTCCTGGTCCGGCGGCGCGAGGAAGATCAGGGTGAACCGGCCCTGCTCGCTCTCGCTGCGACGGACCTCGCGCAGGCCGAGCAGATCGCAGTAGAAGCGCAGGCTGGCCTCGGGGTCGGTCACCCGGACCATGGTGTGGAGATAGCGTATCTTCATCTTGTGCGTTGCCTCTTGTAATCTCGCTAGATATGGTGGCGAACGACTCCCGCTCGGAAGATGATCCTATGCCCGTGACGCCCGAACAACAGTCTGAGATCAACGCGCTGCGCGCCGCCGCCGTTCCCACCGTCCGGGCGGTCGCGCCGGGGATCGAAGGCTGGCTGCACCGCCCGCTCCCGGTGCTCGACCACGGCATGATCCGCGTCGTCGACTACATGGGCGACGATTCGGCCATCGTCCAGGCGGCGCGGGTGAGTTATGGCGCCGGGACCAAGAGCGCCCGGGATGACGCCGGGCTGATCCGCTACCTGATGCGGCACTGGCACTCGACCCCCTTCGAGATGTGCGAGATCAAGCTGCACGTGAAGCTGCCGATCTTCGTGGCCCGGCAGTGGATTCGCCACCGCACCGCGAACGTGAACGAATATTCCGCCCGCTATTCGATCCTCGACCGGGAGTTCTATGTGCCCACGCCGGAGCATCTCGCGGCCCAGTCCCGGGTGAACAACCAGGGCCGCGGCGCGGTGCTGGAGGGGGAGGAGGCGGCCCGCGTCCTCGACCGCCTGCGCGCAGGCGCCGGACGGGCCTATGACGACTACGAGGCGATGCTCTCGCAGGAGGGCCAGCAGGGCCTGGCGCGCGAGCTGGCGCGGATGACCCTGCCGGCCTCGGTCTATACCCAGTGGTACTGGAAGGTGGATCTGCACAACCTCTTCCACTTCCTGCGCCTGCGCGCGGATCCGCACGCCCAGTACGAGATTCGCGCCTATGCGCTGGCGCTCTGCGAGGTGGTGCGGGACTGGGTTCCCCACGCCTACGCCGCCTTCGAGGACTACCGGCTGAACGCGGCGCAGTTTTCCGGGACCGGCATGGCCTGCCTGCGACGGATGCTGGCGGGCGAGGCGGTGACGCAGGAGACCAGCGGCATGAGCAAGGGCGAGTGGCGCGAGTTCGAAGCGGCCCTCAAGGGATGAGGCTGACGGGATGAGCCGGCTTTCCCCGGCGTAGGCGCCGGGCTAGGCTCGGGTCCCATGGCGAACCCGCTCCATGGCCCGTCCCGGGCCGACCTGCCGCCGCGCCCGGGTCTCCTCGCCCGCGGCCATCGCCTGCTGGGCGACGTGCTGATCTCGACCCTGAACCTGCGCCGGCCGCCGCTCACCCTGGGGGCGCGGCTGCTGGCCTTCGATTCTGCGGGCCGGGTGTTCCTCGTGCGCCATTCCTATGTCCCCGGCTGGCACCTGCCCGGAGGCGCGGTGGAGCCTGGGGAAAGCGCCCGCGACGCGGCGATCCGCGAGGCGGCGGAGGAGGGCGGGCTGATCCTGGCCGAGCCGCCCGAATGCTTCGGGATCTACGCCAATTCTGCCGCCTGGCGGCATGACCATGTGGCGGTCTTCCTCGCCCGCGGCGTGACCGGCGGCGCCGCCGGCCGGGGGTTGGAGGTGCTGGACGCGGAGTTCTTCGCCCCCAACGCCCTGCCGGAATCCGCCAGCCTCGCCGCCCGCGCCCGCATCGCCGAGGCATTGGGGGCTCCGCGTTCCGATCAATGGTGAGGGTCGTCAACCAATGTTGAAATTCGGTTGACGATTTTCCGAAATCATAATGATTTCATTGGTTTGAGTTCTTCAGCACGCGTGTTGTGCGCCCCTCGGAGAGACCTCTGCGAAACGCCCTGCCGGTCTTCACGGGGCGTTCACATCCCTGAAGATCGGGTTTACGCCGGAAAATATATCAAGCCTGTTCAATAGGTTGACCAGGATTTCACGCGTGAAATCCTGGAGCCTTTCAGGCCATCCCCGCCTGGGGCGAGGGCTTTGCGGAGGCCTCTCAGACCACCGCCAGAACGATCTTGCCGATATGGGCCGAGCTCTCCATCCGGGCATGGGCCGCCGCCGCGGCCTCCAGCGGGAAGGTCTGGTCCATCACCGGCGCGATCCGTCCCGAGGCCAGCAGCGGCCAGACCTCCGCCTCCAGCGCCGCCGCGATGCGCGCCTTCGCCTCCACCGACTGCGGCCGCAGGGTGGAGCCGGTGAGGGTCAGCCGCCGCAGCATGACCTGGGCGAAGTTCAGCTCGACCTTGCTTCCGCCGAGGAAGGCGATCTGGACCAGCCGCCCCTCCATCGCCAGCGCCTTGACGTTGCGGGGGATGTAGTCGCCCCCCACCATGTCGAGGATCACGTCGACCCCGCGCCGGCTGGTCGCGGCCTGGGTGGCGGCGACGAAATCCTCGGCCTTGTAGTCGATGGCCCGTTCCGCCCCGAGGGCCACGCAGGCGGCGCATTTCTCGGGGCTGCCGGCGGTCGCGAACACCCGCGCGCCGCGCGCGGCGGCGAGCTGGATGGCGGTGGTGCCGATGCCCGAGGAGCCGCCATGAACAAGCAGGGTCTCGCCCGCCGCAAGCCGCCCCCGCTCGAAGACGTTGTGCCAGACGGTGAAGAAGGTTTCGCAGAGCGCCGCCGCCTCGATCATGCTGAGCTCGCCCGGGATCGGCAGGGCGTGGCTTTCGGGCGCGACGGCGTATTCCGCGTAGCCGCCCCCCGGCAGCAGGGCGCAGACCCGGTCGCCGACGGACCAGCGCCCGGAAGCGGCGGGCCCGACCGCCACCACCTCGCCCGCGCATTCCAGCCCGGGCAGGTCGGAGGCGTCGGGAGGCGGGGCGTAGGCGCCCGCCCGTTGCAGGGCGTCGGGGCGGTTCACCCCTGCGGCATGGATGCGGATCAGGATTTCCCCGGCGCCGGGGCGGGGCGTCGGGCGAAAGACGGGTTTCAGCGCTTCGGGACCGCCGGGGGCGGAGATCTCGACGGCGCGCATCGTCTCGGGCAGGTCGGGGGCGAGGGTCATGCGCCCCGCCCGCAGCGGGCGGCGCTGCGCGTCATGATCTTGTCCTTTCGGCTCTGGCCTGGTCCTTTCGGGCCTTTCGGCTGGGGTCAGCCCCCGCGCCGCCGGCCGGGCAGCGCCTCGGCACTATCCCCGGGGGCCCGGACCCGGTCAAGGAGGCGCTGCGGGCCCTTCAGCACCGCGGCGCCGAGAGGGTTCTTCGCCACCTTGGCCTTGGCCTCCTCGAAGCTCATCACGTTGTCGATGCGGCGGTGGATGAATTCCAGGGTGGCGGAGGCGCCGGGGGTGGCGTCGCCGAGCCAGTAGAGCAGGCAGGAGGAATAGACCGCCGAGAGGGTCATGCGCTTGGTGTACCAGTTGAAGTCCCGGCTGGTGTCGCCGAGCGCGGTCCAGATCGTGTCCGCGGTCCGCCAGAGCGCCCGCGCGCCGTCCATCGCCAGGTGGGGCAGGGCGAAGAGGGCGACGGCCCGCCGCGCCGCCTCGCGCTCGGGGGCGATCAGCTCCAGCCGCAGGGCGATGGCGTGGGCCACCCGGTCGCGAAAGCGCAGGCCCGACAGATCCTCGGAGGCCAGCCGCCGGGCCAGCTCCGCGTCCTTGGCGTCGTGGAAGGCGAGCGCGAGATCCACGCCGCCGCGGGGAAAGGCCACCCGGGCGAGGCCGGGATCGACGCCCGCCTCGGCCACGGCCGCCGCGAGGGTCTTGTCGGACCAGCCGTCGAAGGCCACATGGGGCAGGGCCTTGGCGATTACGGCTGCGCGCAGGTCGACCAGCGGGTCATGCTGTTGCGGCTCGGTCTCGTTCGTCGACATCGTGCTCGCTTCCTTCCGTTTTCATGCAGTCCCCGGTGGACAGGGCGGGGCGCTTTGGGTATATAGCGCCCTCCTGCCGAAAATCGAAACTCGTGACTGAAAGGTGGTGACTACCCGTGCAGGTGATGGTTCGTGACAACAACGTCGATCAGGCGCTGCGCGCTCTGAAGAAGAAGCTGCAGCGTGAAGGCGTGTTCCGCGAAATGAAGCTGAAGCAGCATTTCGAAAAGCCTTCCGTCAAGAAGGCCCGTGAACGCGCCGAGGCCGTGCGCCGCGCGCGCAAGCTGGCGCGCAAAAAGCTCCAGCGCGAAGGCGCGCTCTGATTCGTCCCTGATCTGACGCATGTCACGCCGCGGTCCCCAAGACGGGCCGCGCCGCGGGGAAACCCTCAAGGCCTGCCGGTTCCGGCAGGCCTTTCGCATTTCCGGGGCCGCCTGACCGATGACTGCTGAAAGGGCAGATCGGGCGTCGGGACACGAAAACGGCCGGGAAGGAGGCGCGCGCGCCTCGACATCCCGGCCGTTCGTTGGCTGAGCTGAACCGGCCGCCGCCGCGACAATCCCCCCAAATCCCCCGGGCGGCGCTGTCGCATGTGGCGGATCGACCGGCCAGCCTGCCGGATGCGGACTTCGCGGCGTCCCTCCCCCAAGCGACGCCGCGAAGTCCGACAAAGCCCGCGCGGACCGGCGCGGCCTTGTCTCGTGCGCCCACGAAGGGGCGCAGGCCAGGGGCGTGCGGCGCCCCCGGCGTCAGGCCGTTCAGGCCGCGCGGATCGCGGCGGCCTTCACGTCCTCGCCCACATGGGGCTCGTACTGGGCGAAGTTCTCGACGAACATCCCCACCAGCTTGCGCGCCTGGGCGTCGTAGGCGGCCCCGTCGGCCCAGGTCGAGCGCGGATCGAGCAGCTTGGCGTCAACGCCCGGAACCTCGACCGGAACCTCGAAGCCGAAGTTCGGATCCTTGCGGAAGGTCGCCTTGTTGAGCGAGCCGTTCAGGGCGGCGGTCAGCAGGCCGCGGGTCGCGGCGATCGGCATGCGCTTGCCGGTGCCGTAGGCCCCGCCGGTCCAGCCGGTGTTCACCAGCCAGCAGGAGGCGCCCGTCGCGGCGATCCGGTCGCGCAGCAGCGCGCCGTAGACCTCGGGCCGGCGCGGCATGAAGGGCGCGCCGAAGCAGGTGGAGAAGGTCGGCGAAGGCTCGGTCACGCCCCGCTCGGTGCCCGCCACCTTGGAGGTGAAGCCCGACAGGAAGTGGTACATCGCCTGGGCCGGGGTCAGCCGCGCGATCGGCGGCAGCACGCCGAAGGCGTCGCAGGTCAGCATGACCACGTTTCGAGGCTGGCCCGCGCAGGCGGTCGCCGAGGCGTTCGAGATCGCCTCGAGCGGATAGGCGCAGCGGGTGTTCTGGGTCAGGCTGTCGTCCTCGAAGTCGAGGGCGAAGGTCAGCGGGTCATAGACCATGTTCTCCACCACGGTCGCGAAGCGGGTGGTGGTGGCGTAGATTTCCGGCTCGGCGGTGGCCGAGAGGTTGATGGTCTTGGCGTAGCAGCCGCCCTCGAAGTTGAAGACGCCGTTGTCGGACCAGCCGTGCTCGTCGTCGCCGATCAGCACGCGGGAGGGATCGGCGGAGAGCGTGGTCTTGCCGGTGCCCGACAGGCCGAAGAACAGCGCCGCGTCGTCGGGGTCGCCGACGGCGTGGTTGGCCGAGCAGTGCATCGGCATCACGCCCTTTTCCGGGAGCAGATAGTTGAGGATGGTGAAGACCGACTTCTTGTTCTCGCCGGAATATTCGGTGCCGCCGATCAGCACCAGCTTCCGGGAGAAGCAGATGGCGATCACAGTCTCCGAGCGCACGCCGTGGCGGGCGGGATCGGCCTTGAAGCTCGGGCAGTTGAGGATGGTGAAGCCGGGGACGAAATCCGCGAGCTCGGAGGCGTCGGGCCGGCGCAGCAGATGGCGGATGAAGAGCGCGTGCCAGGCGAGTTCCGTCACCACGCGCACGTTCAGCCGATAGGCCGGGTCGGCGCCGCCAAACAGATCCTCGACATAGAGCTCGCCGCCCTGGATATGGGCGAGCATGTCTTCATAGAGAACGTCGAACTTGGCGGGATCGAGCGGGGCGTTGTTCTCCCACCAGATGCTGTCCTCGACCTGCGGTTCGCGGACGACGAACTTGTCCTTGGGGCTGCGGCCGGTGTGCTTGCCGGTGTTCACCAGCAGCGCGCCGCCCTGGCCGATCACGCCTTCGCCGCGGGCGACGGCCGCCTGCATGAGCGCGGGCTCGGTCAGGTTGCGATGGACGCGGGCGGCGCCGTTGAGGTCGATCACATCGGCCGCCGCGCCCGTCGAAACTTTGCTCATATGCATGAACGCTCCCCACGCGGCCGCTTCCCCACGACCGCAAACAAAAAACACGCGCGGCTGCCCCGCGCGCGAAAGTCCTCCGCTGCCGAAGGATCTCCCGCATCCCCATATAACACGCCCCAGGCGGGGCATTTCCTGCGAGTTGGCGTAAACGCAGCCCCCATGTCATAAATCCGACGCGCGCCTTGTGCTTCCGTGTTGGGATCCATGTTCGCTTGTTTTCGCATTTCGACCCGCCTTCCGGCTGCGTCTCGTTCCCGCCCCGGGAGGCCCGAGTGAGTCGGGCGCCCGGGACGCTCAACATCCACGCCTCGGCCGTGGCGCTCGAAGGGCGGGGGGTGTTGATCCTCGGGGCCTCCGGTTCGGGGAAGTCGGGGCTCGCCTTGCGGCTGATGGCGCTCGGCGCCGCGCTGGTGGCGGACGACCGGGTGGTGCTCTGCCGGCGGGACGCGCAGCTGGTCGCCTCGGCCCCGCCCGAGCTCGCCGGGATGATCGAGGCGCGCGGGATCGGCCTCCTGCGCGCTCGCCCGGAGGATGAGGCGACGCTCGCGCTTGCGGTAGACCTCGACACGCCGCCGGGGTCGCGGATGCCACAGCCGCGTGAAATCTCCTACCTGGGTCTGCGAGTGGAGTTGATATCCGGACGGGATGCGCCCAATTTGGATGCGACCTTGGTTCAGCTGTTGCGCTGCGGGAGAGTCCCCTAGCCGATGGTCTGGCCTCCGGCGAGAGCGGACAGCGTGGAAGCGGCTCAGGGCCCCGGCGCGGGGCAGGATATCGTGGTGATGACGGGGCCCGCAGGCGCAGGGCGCTCCACCGCGATTCGCGCCCTCGAGGACTTCGGCTTCGAGGCCATCGACAACGTGCCCCTGTCGCTGATGCCCCGGCTGATCGCCGGCCCCCCGATGAAGCAGCCCCTGGTCCTGGGCATCGACCCGCGCAACCGCGACTTCGACGTGGAGGAGCTGGGGCGGCTGATGGACGTGATGGGCGCCCGGCCCAACTGCCGGCCGGTGCTCTGTTACATAGACTGTTCGCCCGTGGTGCTCATCGCCCGCTACAGCGAGACGCGCCGCCGCCATCCCTCCAGCCCCAACGAATCGCCCCTGGTCGGCATCGAGCGCGAGCTCGCCCTGCTCGAGCCCCTGCGCCGCCGGGCCGACGTGATGATCGACACCTCCGCCATGACGCCCCACGACCTGCGCGCCGAGCTCGGCCGCTGGTTCGCCCCCGAGGAGACGGGCGCGCGGCTCGCGGTCACCATCCAGTCCTTCGCCTATCCCCGCGGCCTGCCCCAGGGGGCGGACATGGTCATGGACTGCCGCTTCCTGCGCAATCCGCACTGGGACAAGGACCTGCGTCCCATGAACGGCCGGGACGCGCCGGTGGCGGACTACGTGGCGGCGGATCCGAACTGGGGGCCCTTCGTCGCGCGGCTGGAGGACATGCTGCGCTTTTTGCTGCCGGCCTACGAGGCCGAGGGCAAGTCCTACTTCAGCCTCGCCTTCGGCTGCACGGGCGGCAAGCACCGCTCGGTCGCCACCGCCGAGGCCATCGCGAAGACGCTCGTGCGGGAGGGGTGGCAGGCGAGCCTGCGCCACCGGGATCTCGATCGGGCGGCGCAATCCACTGCCGTGGTTCACAGGTTGGGTCGGGTGTGATCGGAATCGTCATAGTGGCCCATGGCGGGCTGGCCAAGGAATTCCTTTCGGCGATGGAGCATGTGGTGGGTCGGCAGCCGGGAACCGAGGCGATCGCCATCGGCGCCGAGGACGGCTGGACCTCCAAGCACGCCGAGATCGAGGAGGCCATCGTCCGGGTCGACCAGGGGGACGGCGTGGTGGTGGTGACCGACATGTTCGGCGGCACCCCCTCCAACCTCGCGGTAGACGCCTGCGAAAGCTGTCGCCAGTCCGGTCGGATGGTGATCTACGGGGCGAACATGCCGCTTCTGATCAAGCTCGCCCAGATGCGCAAGTCGCCGCTGCGCGAAGCGGTGACCACCGCCTTGACGGCGGGTCGGAAATACATCAACTCGGTGGACGGCTTCGGCCCTGATCGCTTATCGATCGCTCTTTGACTACGCGTCCCCGGGGGATACATGAATCTCGTGCTCGAGATCGTCAACGACAAGGGTTTGCACGCCCGCGCTTCCGCCAAGTTCGTCGAGACGGTGGAGCGCTTCGACGCCCGCGCCCGGGTCAGCCGCGACGGGATGGAGGTCTCGGGCGATTCCATCATGGGGCTGATGATGCTCGCCGCCGCCAAGGGCACCTCGATCGAGGTCGCCGTGGAGGGCGTCGAGGCGGAGCCGCTGGCGCTCGCCCTGACCCAGCTCGTCGCCGGCCGCTTCGGGGAGCCGAGCTGAGGGCCGGGCCTCCGCGACGCCGTCCGGTTTCGGGAGCCGCGCCGCCGCGAAACCGTCCAGTTTCCGGGACCGCGCCTCCGAAACCGTAGGGTTTCGTCCGCCGATCGCCCCTAGCGCCGTTTCGTCGCCAGCACGAACTCCGCAACATCGCGCCAGACCGCCTCGCGTTGCAGGTCGCGGAACAGCCAGTGCCAGCCCTCGGGGTATTCCTTGAACCCCGCCGCGCCCGGGGCCCGGTCGGCGATGGCGCGCACCCGGGCGGGCTTGAGGTACATGTCCCGGTCGCCCATCAGGGTCAGCACGGGGATCGTCACCTTGGGCGCCGCCTCGGCGGCCGCGTCCATGATCTGCACCAGCCCCCAGATTTCCCGGCTCGAAGGATCGGCGAAATGCCGAGGGTCCGAGGCGACGCGGATCATCGCCTGCCTGTTGTCGGAAGGGCGCAGGTTCAGGTTCTTGCCCGTCCAGCGCCTGTCCGGCAGGATCGTCGCCAGCGCCCAGGCGCCGGCCCGGGCCGCCCCGGGCAGCTGGTCGCCCCCGGCGATGGCGGGGCCCGCCAGCACCAGCGCGTCGGCGTCCATGCCTTCGGCCGCGGCGATCAGCGCCACGCCGCCGCCCATCGAATGGCCGATCACCACCAGCGGCACGCCGGGGTTGCGCCGGCGCACCTCGGCGGCGAGCAGCCGGGCGTCCGCCGCCAGGGTCTCGCCCCCGGGCCAGCGCTTGCGGCTGGGATTGGCGCCGAAGCCGCGCTGGTCGGGGGCGTAGACCGCGATGCCGCGCGCGGCCCAGTAGGCGGCCGGGCCCTCGAAGGTCAGCACGCCGGAATCGCCGAACCCGTGCAGCGCCAGGATCGCCGCCCTGGTCCGCCCCTCCGCCGGCCAGGAGGCGAGCCGGATGCTGTCCTGGGCCGGGGCCGCCGCGACCGGCCCCCCCTGCGACCGGGCCGCCGTCGCCGTCGCCCCGGGGGCGGGAGGCTTCGCCGCGCAGCCCGCCAGGACCAGAGCCCCCCAGAGCGCCGCGCCTCTCCGCATTCCGACCTCCCGACCGTTTCCGGGCGAGCCTAGCCGCGGCCGCCGGGGCGCGTCGAGCCGGGGGCGTTCACGTCGCGGCGCGCAGGGTCAAGACGCGGTCGAGGCGCGCCTGCGGGGAGGGGCAGGGCGGCCCTCACGGCGTCTCGGGCGCGGCGAGCGGCCGGTCGGGCCGGCAGGCGTCCGCCAGCACGTCCGCCCCGCAGGACCGCGCCTGCAAATCCTTGGTCAGGCAGACGCGCACCTCGCGCAGCAGGCCCTCGCGGCAGGTCACGATGAGCCCGTCCGCCGGCATCCCCGGATTGGCCTCGAGAAAGGCGCTTGCCACCGCCCGGGCGTCGGTGCGCTCCGCCGGCTCGGGCAGGCGCAGCGCGCCGAAGGCTTCGCGCAGGGCGCCGAAATAGGCCTCGGGCGCAAGGTCGGTGCAGCGGCCATGTTTCTTCCACTGGGCCCAGGCGAGGCCGCCAGAGCCCATGACGTCAGCCATGGCTGCGGTCTCGGCCCGGGAGGGGTCCCGCGCCTCAGTCTCGCAGAACGCCGGCCAGCCCGCCGCGTGCTGGGGCCAAAGGCCGTGGACGACGAAGCCGAGGTCCCGCTCGGGCCGGCATTGCTCGGCGTCCCGGTCGCCCTCCGCCGCGCACCAGCTCGGCGACCAGGAGAGCGCCAGCAGATAATAGTCGAAGGGTTCGGCGCGGACCGGCAGGGCGGCGGTCAGCGCCGCCAGGGCCGCGGCGATCGTCCGCGAGGATCGGCGGCGCATGGTCGAAAACCTCTTTATCATCCGGGGGCGACTGACTATATACCCGGCAGAATTCCCCGCGAAAACCGACCTTCGCGCCCCGGCGCACCCGAGTTTTCATCTCGGGGACCCATGTTCGCGATAAGGGAAGAAACGCCATGACGCTCCCGCTTATGCAGAAGGCCACCGCTGTCTGGCTGGTGGACAACACCACGCTCACCTTCACCCAGATCGCCGAGTTCTGCGGCTTGCACGAGCTTGAGGTGAACGGCATCGCGGACGGCGAGGTGGCGCAGGGCATCAAGGGCTTCGACCCGATCGTCAACCGCCAGCTGACCCCCGAGGAGATCCGCCGCTGCGAGCGGGACCCGAAGGCGAAGCTGCGCCTGATGCGCAATCCCGCCGCCGAGGGCGAGACCAAGCGCAAGGGCCCGCGCTACACCCCGCTCAGCAAGCGGCAGGAGCGGCCGGCCGCCATCGCCTGGCTGGTGAAATTCCATCCCGAACTGTCGGACGGCGCCATCTCCAAGCTGGTCGGCACCACCAAGCCGACCATCGAATCGATCCGCGACCGGACCCACTGGAACATCGCCAACATCGTCCCCGTCGACCCGGTGGCGCTTGGCATGTGCAAGCAGGTCGAGCTCGACGCCGCGGTGGCCAAGGCGGTGGCCAAGGCCGCGGCCCAGCCCGGCGCGATCATGACCGACGACGAGCGGATGCGCCTCGTCTCCACCGAACAGTCGCTGCACATGGAGCCGGAGCCCCGCCCGCATCCGGCCATGTCGGGGCTGGAGAGCTTCGGCCTCGTCGACGACGAGCGCGCCGGCTCCGAGGACGCCCGGGCCGAGGCGGACCGGCTGTTCAACCTCGACCCCCGCGACCAGGACGACGACGAGGAGTGAGGCCCGCGGCCGCGCCGCTCAGGGCCGGGCGGCCAGCCCTTGGCCCGCGTCGGCGGCGAGCGTCTGGCCGGTGACGGCCCGCGCCGCCGGCGACACCAGGAACAGCGCCGCCTCGGCCGCCGCATCAACGCCATCCGCCTCGAGCGGAAACGCGAAGGACGGCTCCGTCCCGTCCTCCGGCGGATGGTCGACGCCGATCGCCAGGGCGTTGACCCGGAGGCCATGAGGCCCGAGGCGCAGCGCCAGCCCCTGCACCACCGGCCCAAGCGCCGCCGCCCCGGCGGCGAGGGCGGCGAAATCCCCTGCCGCGCCGATCCGCGGGGTGGGGGTCACGAACAGGATCGCCCGGTCGCGCCGCGGCTCGTCCTCCGGATCCTCCTGCGCCTGCATTCGCCGCGCGGCGAGCTGGGCGAGCCGCAGCCGCGCCGCGACGTTGCGGGAGAGCGTCGCCTCCAACTCGTCGACGCCGGGCGCGAGCAGGTCCGAGGGCTCCGCCAGCAGGTTCGCGTCCACGAGGATGTCGAGGCCGCCCTGCGCCTCCCAGGCGGCTGTCAGCAGGTTCGTCATGTCCAGACGGTCGCCGAAGTTGCAGCAGAAGGCAGTGGCCTCGCCGCGATGCTTGGCGGCGTTGAGCGCGGCGACCTCGACCTCCAGCCGCCGCTCGTCCGGGTCGGCGAGCAGCACCCGCGCCTCCGCCCGCACCAGGAGCCGCGCCACGGCGAGCCCGATCCCCCGTGCCGCGCCGGTGACGATGGTCGAACGTCCCGTGAGCGTTCCGCTCATGTCCCTGTCCCCCTGATCCCGCCGTTTCGGCCGCCGAGGCTAGCCGATCGGCGGGTCAGGGGGCGAGAGCGATTGCGGGGCGCAATCGGTTGTTTTTGCGCTGGACAGGCCCTGGCGCTTGTCCTATTCACCCGCCACGCAACGCGAGCTCAGGCTCGACGGCGCGCCCGGGTAGCTCAGGGGTAGAGCAGCGGACTGAAAATCCGCGTGTCGGTGGTTCAAATCCGCCCCCGGGCACCATTTTCCCATATCTGCAGGATGCTTGGAACGCGGTGGGCGGCGGCAGTCGTCTTTGGCGGGCCGGGGGCTTCGTATCGGCGCAGGGTTGGGTTCGGCGCAGGGGGGGCGCTTCCGGTCTGCTGGAGGGGCGGCCGCCGCTGGGGGTGGACGCGGCCTGGGGAGAGGCCGCGCCCGTGCGTGGGAGGGCGACCGGGGAAGGGGGGCCGTAACACGCGTGTTATCGGGGCCATCCTGCTGGAGTTGCAGGATAATCCCAAAATCGTTCGGGAAATCGCAACCAAGGTTGACGATCTCCCGGCGACGCCCCGAGGGGCCTTGTCAGAGGAAGAACGAGTTCGCGATCAGCGTGTGCTGGCCTTCAAGGATGATGCGCATGTCCACAACGCGGTCGCCGTCGGTGTCCGCGGCGATGGTGGTGGACGTGGCCCCGACCGCGTAGCGCAGCTCGCCCGCGGCGCCGCTGAAGCCGGCGGTCCCGATGAACTTGAAGGCCTGGTTGCCGGAGACGGTCTCGTTGGCGTCGATCACGTCGAGCCGGATGCGGTCCCCGGCGCTGCGGCTGAAGTCGAGGATGCGGTCGCCCGTCGTCTCCGCAATCGTGTTGAAGAGGAAGACGTCGGCGCCCGTGCCCCCGGTCAGCCGGTCCGCGCCTGCCCCGCCGCGCAGGATGTCCGCCCCCGCGCCGCCGTTGAGCGTATCCGCGCCATTGCCGCCGAGCAGGGTGTCGCGGCCGCTGCCCCCGGAGATGTTGTCGTTGCCGTTGCCCCCCGAGAGGTGGTCGTCGCCGTCGCCGCCGCGGATGGTGTCGGCCCAGGCCGTCCCGACGTAGCGGTCGGCGCCCTTCGAGCCGAAGACGCTGTGGGCCTCGCCGAAGACCTTGGCCGTCAGGGGGGCGGCGTCGGCGAGCACGCCGTTGGGGCCGCCGCCCATCAGGCCCGCGACGATGTTGTGGACGTCGCCCTTGACCCCCGGCCGGTTGGTCACGTTCATCCCGGAGATGGTGATGAAGTCGGTGGCGTCCTCCACCACGCCATTGCGAGTCATGAGCTGGCCGGTGGCGGGATTGTAGGCGTCGCCGAGCCGCGTCAGGCTCACCTCGCGGATCGTGCCGCTGACCGAATGGTTGGACCAGGTGTAGACGAAGTCGTCGCCGTCGAGCAGCACCGCCCGGGCGTTCGCCTCCTGGCCGCGCACCGGCGTGTCGAGATGCACGATCTGGGTGGTGCGGGCGCTGGTCGGGCCGTTGAACAGGGGAAAGCCGCTGGGCGTGAAGCTCTTGAAGAAATCCGCGTAGCCGGCGTTGAAGTCGACGCCCGCGCCGGTCGCGCGATCGGCGGTCAGGGTGATGGTGAGGGTCATGGCTGCGTCTCCTTGCGCCGCGCGGCCGATCAGAAGGCGATCGACAGCGAGGCCTGCGCGTTGAAACCTGGCGAGGGCTGGGTGTTGAGGTACTGGGTGTAGGTCTCGTCCGCGACGTTGTTGAGCGCGAGGCCGAGGCTGGCCGCGGGCCCGAGGCTCCGGGTCAGGAAGAGGTCGAGGGTGGTCCAGGCCTGGCTGGAGAGCGCGCCGTCCTCGCGGGAGCCGACGATGTTGAGCCGGCCGCCCGCCTCCAGGGTCCGGCCCGGGTTGCGCAGGCCCGCGGTCAGGGTGAGCCGGTTGGGCTGGACGCCCGCGACCTCCTCGCCGGTGGTGCGGTCGGTCCCCTTCATCAGCTGGCCCGCGACGGAGCCGAAGACCCGGTCGGCGTCGTAGGCGATCTCGAGCTCCCAGCCCTCGATGCGCACCTTGCTGATGTTGTCGTACTGGAAGTAGGGCTCGAACAGGGTGCCGCGCTGGACGAGCCCGATGTAGTCCGAGACCTCGTTGCGATAGGCGGTGAGCGAGGCGTCGAGGGCGTCGCCCGGCAGGACCAGGTCGGCGAAGGCGAGGCGCGCGCCGATCTCGGCGCTGAGCGCGCTCTCGGGCTTCAGGTCGGGATTGGGCAGGATGTAGAAGGTCGCGGGCGGCGGGTGCAGGCCGTTGACCAGCGTCTCCGACAGGGTGGGCGGCCGATAGGCCTTGGCGAGCGTGGCGTGGAGGGTGAGCGCTTCGCCGATCCGGCGCGAGAGGGTGAGCGAGGGCGCGACGTCCGTGTCGGAGGCGTCGCCGTCGTCGCTGTCGAGCCCGTAGTAGGTGAAGCGCAGGCCGAGGACCGCCTCGGTCCGGTCGCCGAAGGCGATGGCGTCCTGGACGAGCGCGGAGGCGACGTCGCGCGTGCCCGAGGGGGTGAGGCTGCCGCCGAAGGCGGCGGGGTCGCGGGTGTCCACGTCGTCGTGAAAGGCGTCGAGCACGACCGAGAGGGCGTGGTCGGTGGGCCCCAGCGCGAAGGCCCCGTCGGCGACGCCCCGCAGGCCGGTGGTGGTGGTCGTGTAGGACCGCTTCGGCCCGATGGGCCAGAGGCCGTCCTCCAGCAGCTGCTGCTCCACCCGGGTCTCGGTGCGGTAGAGGGTTGCGTCGAGCGAGACGGGGCCCGAGAGCTGGTAGGTCGCCACCGCGTTGGAGGTGTCCATCCGGTTCCGCCGGGGGATGCCCTCGGCCGCGCCGGTGTCGAAGCGGGAGTCGAGCGTCGAATAGCTGAGCGTCGCGAGCTGGGCGTCGCCGATCCCGAAGCCGAGCTTGCCGAGGCCGGAGAGGGTGGTGTCCTCCGCCTGGACCCGCACGCCGTCGCCCGCGTCGTAGTCCGCCGTCGCGGCCCGGGTGAAGGCGAGGAGCGCGTCCGTCGCCGCGCCGAAGCGCCGGGCGTAGGCGACATGGGCGGTGGGCTGGGCCGTCAGCGTGCCGTAGCGCAGGCGCATCTCGCCGCCCTGGATCGCGCCGGGGGCGATGAGGTCGGCGGCCTCGACCGTGCGCAGCGCCAGGGTGCCGCCGATCGCCCCGACCGCGGCCTCGGCCCCCGCCGGGCCGCGCACCACCTCGACCGAGCGCAGCATCTCGGGGTCGGCGTAGAAGGTCCCGTTCGCGCCATGGCCGGAGCGGGCGAAGTTCTGCCGCGCCCCGTCGATGGTCGTCACCACCCGGCCGTTGTCCTGGAAGCCGCGGATGTTGACCGCGATCGCCGGGTCGCCGGGGGTGGACTGGGTGGTGACGCTGGGGATGCCGTTGAGCACCCCCTCGATCCCCGCGCCCTGGAAGGCGCCGAGCAGGTCCGACCGCTCGACCCGGGCGAGGCCCGCGCCCGCGCCGTCGGCCGCGGGCGCGGTGATGACGATGGGCGGGAGCAGCATCGAGGGCTCCTCCCCCTCGTCCTGCGCGGCCGCGCCGCCGGCCCCGAGGGCGAGCAGCGCGGCGAGGGCGGGGCGGAGGGGGAATTGCGTCATGGCGGGAGGGCTCGGAGGGGGAGGGTCAGAACAGGAAGACGCCGTCGTGGAGGGCGGCGGCGTCGATCCCCGCGAGGCGGATGGTCACGTCGTCCACCACCACCTTGGCGCCGAAGCCGGCGGACTTGATCGTCAGGTCGTCGAAGCTGGTGTCGAAGGCGGTGAGGTCGATCCGGTCCTGGCGGAGGCTGAAGTCGCAGATCGTGTCGACCGCCGAGGCCGCGTCGAAGACGAAGGTGTCGGCGCCGCTTCCGCCGATGAGCGTGTCGCAGCCCGCGCCGCCCACGAGGATGTCGGCTCCGCCGCCGCCCCAGAGCTTGTCCGCGCCCGACCCGCCGAAGAGCTTGTCCGCGCCCGCGTTCCCGAAGAGCCGGTCGGCGCCCGCGCCGCCGTAGAGCGCATCCGCCCCGGCCGCGCCCTTCAGCACGTCGGCGCCGGCGCCGCCGAGCAGGGTGTCGTCGCCGGCGAAGCCCGTCAGGACGTCGGCCCGGGCGGAGCCGGTGACATGCAGCGCATAGCCCGAGATGAGGTCGTAGATCGCGTCCGCGTCCAGGTCGCGCAGGGCGGCGTAGAGGGCGTAGACCTGGTTCGTCGCCGGATCGAAGCCCGCGCCGGGCGCGGCCGACAGGTCGAAGCCGTCGATCGTCAGCTTCTCGGCGAGGCCGGTCACCCGTCCCGCGGCGCCGATGCCTTCGGTCCCGGTGGTCCGGCCGTCGATCCAGTCGCCGAAGGCGAGGCTGTCGACGCGGCCGGAGATGCCGTGGCCATAGGCGGGGCCGTAGTGGAGGAAGTCGTAGGCGAGGGTCTCGCCGTCGACCAGGGTGGTTTTCTGGGACTGTTCGCCTGCGGCGTCGGCGTAGCGGTTGAGGATCTGGCTGCCGTTCAGGAAGTACTGGCCGCCGAAGACGTAGTCGGGTTCGCCGCCGTAGAAGGAATTGGTGCTCGAGGCGAGGCCTTCGAAGTAGTCGCCGATGTAGGCGAGGAAGTCGAAGCCCTTCAGCGCGGAGCCGTCGATGGTGAGCGTGGTCATCCTTGTGTCCCTGTCTGCCGATCGCAAGTCGAAACCCGGCGCGGGGCGCGGCGCGCCCTTCCGGGAGGTCCTGGGGGTGACTGGCTGACGGGACGGGCGGCCGGGGGGTGGGCGCGGCGTCCCGATGCGGCGCGGGGCCGACATGGGCTAGCTGGTTGGGGACGCGGTTAGCATCCCTGAGTATTCCAGTCAATTAACTCGGGATGCGACCGTGTCCCGAGGTCAGCGGGCCGCGGCCTGGGGCAGGAGGAAGACCGTGCCCTCGGGCGGGGTGCGGTTCACGCGGAGGGGCGTGCGGTAGGCCCGTTCCAGCAGGGCGTCGGTCAGCACCTGCGCCGGCGGGCCCGCGGCGAGGATGCGGCCCTGGTCGAGCAGCAGCACCTGGTCGGCGAACATGGCGGTGAGGTTGAGGTCGTGCATCACCGCGATCGCCCCGCCGCCGCGGGCGGCGAAGCGGGCGACGAGGCCCATGACCAGCAGCTGGTGGCCGATGTCGAGGCTCGCCACCGGCTCGTCGAGGAAGAGCCAGCTCGCCCGGCCGGCGGGGGCGGGGTCCCAGACCTGGGCGCGGACCCGGGCGAGGTGGCCGCGGGCCTGCTCGCCCCCCGAGAGGTCCTGGAAGGGGGCGGCGCCCCGTCCGGCGAGGTCGACCTCGGCGAGCGCCGCCTCGGCCACCTCGGGCCGCCCGGCGGCGAGGCCGGCGGCGAGGCCCATGGCCACCACCTCGGCGAGGGTGAAGGGAAAGGCGAGGCGCAGGCTCTGGGGCAGCACCGCCCGGCGCGCGGCCAGCCGCCAGCCGGGGATGGTCCCGATGGCCGCGCCGTCGAGGGCGATCCGACCCCGTGCCGGGATCTCGCCGGTGAGCGCGCGCAGGAGCGTGGTCTTGCCCGATCCGTTCGGCCCGACGATCGCCGTCACCTGGCCCGGCCGGGCGGCGAGCGCGATCCCCCGCAGCACCGGCCGGCCGCCGAGGTCGAGGGAGAGGCCTTCCGCCTCGATCATCGCCCAGACTCGATCATCGCCCAGCCTCGGTCATCGCCCAGACTCGGCATCGCCCAGACTCGGTCATCGCTCAGAGCCCCGCCAGGCCGCGCCGGGAGAGCAGCAGCCAGAGAAAGACCGGCGCCCCGGCCAGTGCGGTGACGATGCCGATCGGCAGCTCCGCCGGCGCGACGACGGTCCGGGCCGCGAGGTCGGCGCCGGTCAGCGCCGCCGCCCCGAGCAGGGCGGCCGCCGGCAGAAGCAGCCGGTGGTCCGGCCCGACGACGAGGCGCAGGAGATGCGGGACCACGATGCCGACGAAGCCGATCCCGCCCGAGACCGCCACCGCCGCCCCCGTCCCGGCGGCGACGATCAGGAGCGCCCCGGACTTCAGCCGCTCCACCGGCGCGCCGAGGTGCATCGCCGCCGCCTCGCCGAGCGCGAGCGCGTTCAGCCCGCGCGCCATCAGGGGCGCGGCGGCGAGGGCGGCGAGGAGGATCGGGGCCGCCGCCGCGACCTTGGGCCAGCTCGCCCCCGCGAGCGAGCCGAGGCCCCAGAAGGTGATGTCGCGGAGCTGGGCGTCGTCGGCGAGATAGATCGCCACCCCCGTCGCCGCGCCGGCGAGGGCGGCGACGCCGATGCCGGCGAGGAGCAGGGTGGCGATGGAGGTCTGTCCGCCCCGGGTGGCGAGGCGGTAGAGCAGCCAGGTGGTGATCCAGCCCCCCGCGAAGGCCGCGACGGGCACGAGCGCGGGGCCGGCGCGCCCCGCGAGGGCGGGGGGCAGCGCGCCGCCGAGCAGGATGGCGAGCACCGCCCCGAGCCCCGCGCCCGACGAGACCCCGACGATGCCGGGATCGGCCAGCGGGTTGCGGAAGAGCCCCTGGAGGATCGCGCCAGAGACGGCGAGCGCCGCCCCGACCAGCGCCCCGAGGATCAGCCGCGGCAGGCGGATGTCGAAGAGGATGATCCGGTCACGCGGCGCCAGCCCTTCGGCCGAGAGGAGCCGCAGCGCCGAGACGCCGGAGGCCCCGGTCTGCAGGCTCGCCGCCGCCGCGAGGAGGAGGAGGAGCGCCAGCAGGCCGAGAGCGCGCGCGGGCGCGGGCCGGCCGGCGCCGGGGGAGAGACCCGCGGCGGCCATGGCTCAGCCTTCCTCCGGGTAGATCGCGTCGTGGAGCGCCGTCACCGCCGCGCCCGTCCGCGGCCCGAAGCCGAGGAGGAAGAGCCCGTCCATCCGCACCAGGGCCCGCCGCTCCGCCGCGGGAGTGCCGACGAGGCCGGGGAGGGCGAAGAGCGCCTCGGGCGTCGCGCCGTGGTCGCCGCCGCGGTCCATCATCACCACCACCTCGGGGGCGGCGCCCAGCACCGCCTCGGCCGAGACGGGCTTGTAGCCCTCGAAGCCTTCGAGCGCGTTCTCGGCCCCGGCGAGCCGCAGCATGGCGTCGGCGCCCGTGTCCGCGCCCGCCGCCATCAGCCGCCCGCCCTCGACGGAGAGCAGGAAGATCGCCCGGCGGGGAGCGGGCTCGGCGGCGCCGCGGGCGGCCGCCGCGCGGATCTCGCCCTCGACCTCGGCCGCCAGGGCCGCGCCCGCCTCCGCCTCGTCGAGCGCGGCGGCCACGGCGCGGATGCGGGCGGCGACGCCTTCCGCGCTCCGCTCCGAGGGCAGGCGCACGAAGGCCGCCCCCGAGGCCTCGATCGCGGCCACCGCCTCCGGCGGGCCGGCGTCGGCGTCGGCGAGGATCAGGTCGGGCCCGACCGCGAGCACCCCTTCGGGCGACAGGGCCCGCATGTAGCCGAAGTCGGGCAGCGCCCGGGCCGCCTCCGGAAAGGTCGAGGTGCTGTCGCGCCCCACCAGCCGGTCGCCGGCGCCGAGGGCGAAGACGATCTCGGTCACCGATCCGCCGATGGCGATCACCCGTTCGGGCGCATGTTCGGGCGCGCTTTCGGGCCCGGCCGCCGCCGCGGGGAGGGCGGCGAGGGCGAGCGCGACGACGGCGCCGCGGAGCCGGGCAGGGCTCATTCCGCCGCCTGCGCCAGCCGGGTCGGCTCCGCGGCGACGATCGCCTCCCAGGCGGCCATCGCCGCCTCGCCCGCCTTGATGACCCCGAAGATCTGGGCGATCAGCGCGCCCTCGGCGTCGAAGCACTCCACCGAGAGGGCGGGGCCGCGGCGGGTCGGCTTCGCCACCGCCCAGACCTCGGCCACATGGTCCTGGCGCAGGTGCAGATCGAAGCCGGGGTCGAGCACGTTGATCCAGGGGCCCATGGCGGCGACCTTCCGGACCGGGCCGGTGTGGATCTCGATGCAGCCGCGGTTGCCGACGAAGACCATGATCGGCGCGCCGCCCGCCGCCGCCGCCTCGAGGCAGCGGGTGACGGCCATCGGCTCCAGCGGCCGGGCCAGGGGCTCGCCCGCGACGCGGTAGGCGCCGAGGCGGTTCATCTTCAGCCGGCTGACCAGGGCGAGGAACTGGTGGGTGTCGGTCATCCGCGCCCAGGCCTCGCGCAGCTCCCCGGCGCGGGCGGGATTGCCTGCGGGCTTTTCGGCCGGCTGGCGGGGGGCGGCGGCCACCGGCGCCCCCTGGTCGGCGAGCCGCAGCCCCTCCACCAGCGGGGCCCAGGCGGCGACGTCCGAGTCCGCGCGCAGGAAGATCTTGTGCACCGCGTCGCCGGCCGCGTCGAAGACCTGGATCGAGCGTTGCGGCCCGCGGTCCGTCTCGCGCTTCAGGGCGAAGGCGTGGACCCAGTGGGACGGGAAGAGCCGCAGGTCGATCTCGCCCGAGACCACCAGCGCCGCATGGCCGCCGCCCTGGTAATTGTCGTAGATGCCGGTCTTCTCGATGACGCAGGACTCGTTGCGGGTCAGGCCCATGACCGGCCCGAGCGCGGCGAGGGGCGGGAAGAGCCGGTCGGGGTGGGGCTCGATGCGGACGGCGCCATGGCCGACATGGGCGGCGACCAGCTCCGCCTCGCTCACCCCCAGCGAGGCGGCGAGGTCGCGGTCGCGCGTGTTGCGGTGCTCGCTGCGCGCTGCGCGCAGTTCGGCGGCGGTCGGCCTGGACGTGTCGGGCATCTGAGAACCTGCGGGAAAGGGACCGCGCGTCTCTGGCCAGGCCGCAGGGATCGCGGCCGCGCTGGATAGCGTCTTCGGCCATCCTTAGTCGAGGCCATGGCCCTGCGCAACCGGGCTGGCCGGGCGCGTCTCCGGGAGGGCGGGGGGCTGAGGCCTTGGCTGTCCGCCCCGCGCGCCCGGGGCGGCTACAGGAGGAAGTCGACCGCCCGATAGGCGCCGGCCCGGGTCCCGCCGTCGGCGATGACGAGCTCGAAGTCGTGGCCCGGGTCGGCGTCGATGGAGCCCCGCACCACCGTGTTCGCGCCCGCTTCGGCGAGCCAGAGCCGCCCGGGCTGGCTGAGCCAGGCGGGATCGTAGCCCGCGGAGAAGACGAAGGCCTGGTTCCCGGGCCGGTCGAGGTTCGCGTCGATGGTCGCGAGGTCGATCCGGTCCCCGCCGGCGACGCCGACGCCCTCGATCGCGGGGACGCCGTCGGTGGCGATGATCCGGTCCGCCGCGCCCGGCCGGCTCCAGTCGGCGCGGGTGAAGACGAAGCGGTCGGCGCCCGCGCCCCCCCCGAGCAGGTCGGCTCCGGCGCCGCCGTTGAGCAGGTCGTTCCCCGCGCCGCCGTTCAGCCGGTCGTCGCCCGCGCCCCCGAGCAGGCGGTCGGCCCCCTCGCGCCCGAAGAGCCGGTCCTCGCCCGCCCCGCCGCTCAGCAGGTTGGCCGCGACGTTGCCGGCGAGGGTGTCGTCGCCCGATCCGCCGATGGCGTTCTCGATGAGCGAGCGGCGGTCGCCGTGGTGGAGGAGAGCGTTGTAGACGTTGCCCTTGGCCAGGTCGCCGTCGGCGCGGTCGACGATGGCGGTCTGCGCGGCGGAGAGCCGGCTGACGCCCCCGGGCTGGAGGTTGACCGACACCGGCGTGCGGTAGGCGCTGAGGTCGTAGGTGTCGACGCCGCCCCCGTCCCAGATGGTGAGGAAGATGCGGTTCTCGCCGGGGGCGATCGCCGTCACGCCGTCGATGACCGTGCGCCCGGACCCCGGCGACCAGCTGTAGACGGTGTTGCCGGCGTTGGCGGCGTAGTCGGCGCCGTAGAGCTCCTGCAGGGCGAGGATGTCGAGCATCATCCAGCTCTGGGGCTGGCCGAAGGTTTCCGAGCGGTAGCCGAGCTCGCCCCCCGTCTCGCTGCGATAGGACATGACGGTGTATTCCGTCCCGTCCCAGGCGAGCGGCAGGGTGGGCCGGCCGCCTTCGGGCAGGTGGGTGTGCTTCAGGCCGAGGGCGTGGCCGAGCTCGTGCCGGATGGTGACGTTGTCGTAGTTCCCCACGACCGGCTTCCGCCCGGAGCCGCCGAACCAGACGTCGCCGCCCTCGTCGGCCGCGGCCGAGGGGAAATAGGCGTAGGCGGTGGCGACGCGGCCGGTGTTCCCCACCCGGATTTCGGCGGAGCTCGAGGCGCTGGGGGCGAAGTCGAGGAGGGTGAAGCCCTCGACCGTGAAGGATCGGGCGGTGGCGGAGACGCGCGCGTCGTCGTCGAGGACCCGGGCGACGGCGGTGCGCTGGTCGCTGGACAGGGGCGCGAAGGAGGCGGGCGAGCCGTCGCCGTAGCGGCCGTAGGCGGAGGCCGAGGCGGGGAAGCTGTAGTAGAGCGTCCTCGCATCCCAGGCGTTGGAATAGAGGAGCCCGGCGATGCGCGGGTCCGACGACAGGGGCGGGGTGCGGGTGTTCGCCATGATGGTTCTCCGTTCGCCTCTGGCAGGGGGCCTTCGCGGGGCGGCCGATGGGGCCCCGGTGCGGCCCCGGTGCGGCGGCGCACTTTGCACCAGGCGTCCGTCGGGGGAAAGGCGTCTCGCGCCCGCAAGATCGCCAAAGGATTAAGGGCGCGCGCGAGGCAGGACGGGACGAGGCGCGCGGCGAGAGAGGGCGCAAGGCAAGAGGGGTGTGCGAGGCGAGACGCGACGCGAGAGGGGGGAGGGGAGACGAGGCGCGAGGGTGCGTGAAGCGAGAGGGAGCGCGCGACGAGACGGGGCGCGCGGCGAGACGGGGCGCGGCGAGAGGGGGCGAAGGGGAGAGAGGAGCGAGGGGAACGGGGGCGCGCCGCGGGCGTCGCGGCGGACCCGGCGCCCGAGGGGCGTGCGCCGGCGGGCGGCGGGGGAGGGCGGCCGCCTGCGCCCCTTGCGCTTGGTGCGGGGCTGGGGGATGCTGGCGGCGGTCAGCGAAGCGCATCCCCTTGATCCGATTTTCCATCCCGACCTGCGCCGCCGAGGCGGCGCGCCGCCGATGATCCCTCCGGCGGATCTGCGGGCGGCGAGCTTCATCGTCACGCTCTATGGCGACGTGGCCGAGCCGCGGGGCGGGCTTCTGTGGATGGGGACGGTGGTCGAGATCTGCGCCCGGGCGGGCATCAGCGAAACCCGGGCGCGGACGGCCGTGTCGCGCCTCGTGGCCGGGGGGCGGCTGGAGGGAAGCCGGGCGGGACGGCGCAGCTACTATCGCCTGACGCCTGCGGCCCGGGCGGAGTTCGCCGCCGCCGCCGCGCTGATCTTCGACCCGCCGCCGCCGGCGGACCGCTGGCTGATCGCCGCGCTGGGGGAGGGGGGGCCGCCCCCGGGCTTCGCGCCCCTGGGATCGGGGCTCGCGCTCGGGCCGGAGCGGGCCGGCGCGCCGCCCGCGCTCTTCCGGGCCGAGGCTGTCGGCGGGGCGTCGGGTGAGGCGTCGGGGGGCGGGGCGTCGGGCGGGGCGGACCTGCGCGCGCTCGCCGCCCGGCTCTGGGACCTGGAGCGCCCGGCGACGGCCTATGCGGCCTTTCTCGACGCCTGCCCCGACGCGCCGCCGCCCGGGGAGGCGGAGGCCGCGCTGCTCGCCCGGCTGATGCTCGTCCACCGCTACCGCGCCGCGGCGCTGAGCGACCCGCAGCTTCCGGCCGCCGCCCTGCCGCCGGGCTGGCCGGGCGGCCCGGCGCGCCGGCGCTTCGTCGGCCAGTACCTCGCCCTGTCCGAGGCGGCCGATTCCCACGTGGCCCGCGCCTTCCTCGACCTCGACGGCCCCCTGCCGCGGTCCACCGCCGCCGTCCGGGCCCGGCTGCGCGCCTTGCAGGCCGAGGCGGAGCGCGCCCCGGCGGCTTGAAAACCTTGCCGTTTCGGCGCGGGCGCCGCGCCTGCGAAAGCGGCACGCAATTTCATATTTTATGCTTTCAAGCGTGACGCTTTTTTGCTATACATTGACCGACCGGTCGGATAATATGACCGCAAGAAACGCCTGGGGAGGAAACATGACGGAAGCCTTCATCTGCGACGCGGTGCGGACTCCGGTCGGACGCTATGGCGGCGCGCTCGCCCAGGTTCGGGCCGACGACCTCGCGGCGGTTCCGCTCAAGGCCCTGATGGCCCGCAACCCCGGGGTGGACTGGTCCAAGGTCGACGACCTGATCTACGGCTGCGCCAACCAGGCGGGCGAGGACAACCGCAACGTCGGCCGCATGGCCGTGCTGCTGTCGGGCCTGCCGGTGAGCGTGCCGGGGACCACCGTCAACCGGCTTTGCGGCTCGGGCATGGATGCGGTCGGCCAGGCGGCCCGGGCGATCCGCGCGGGCGACTGCGACATGATGATCGCCGGCGGCGTGGAGAGCATGACCCGCGCCCCCTTCGTCATGCCCAAGGCCGAGAGCGCCTTCAGCCGGTCGAACGCGGTCTATGACACGACCATCGGCTGGCGTTTCGTCAATCCGCAGATGAAGAAGGTCTGGGGCGTCGACTCCATGCCCCAGACGGCGGACAATGTCGCCGCCGACTTCCAGGTCGGCCGGGCGGACCAGGACGCCTTCGCCGCTCGCAGCCAGGCGCGCTGGGCCGCGGCCCAGGCCGCCGGCCGTTTCGCGGAGGAGATCGCCCCGGTGACGATCCCGCAGAAGAAGGGCGACCCGATCGTGGTGGACACGGACGAGCATCCGCGTCCCGGGACCACCGCCGAGCAGCTCGCCCGGCTGAAGGGGGTGAACGGCCCGGACCTGAGCGTGACCGCGGGCAACGCCTCCGGCGTGAACGACGGCGCCGCGGCGCTGGTTATCGCCTCGGAGGCGATGGCCCGGGCGCAGGGCCTGACGCCCATGGCGCGCGTCGTCGCCATGGCGGCCATGGGGCTGGAGCCGCGGATCATGGGCTTCGGCCCCGCCCCGGCGGCCCGGCGCGTGCTGGAGCGGGCGGGCCTCACGCTCGGCCAGATGGACGTGATCGAGCTCAACGAGGCCTTCGCGAGCCAGGCGCTCGCCTGCCTGCGCGACCTCGGCCTGCCCGACGACGCCGAGCATGTGAACCCGAACGGCGGCGCCATCGCCATCGGCCACCCCTTGGGCATGTCCGGGGCCCGGCTGGTCGGGACGGCCGCCTACGAGCTGCGCCGCCGCGGCGGCCGCTATGCGCTCTGCGCCATGTGCATCGGCGTGGGCCAGGGCATCGCCGCCATCATCGAACGCGTCTGAGGGAGGATCACGCCATGTACGCCCAGCTCGTCCAGACCGACGGCCTGAAGAAGCCCGAGGAGATGACGCCCGAGGAGCGCGCCTTTCAGGAGCGCATCGACCGCGGCGAGAAGATCGAGCCGAAGGAGTGGATGCCGGAGGGCTATCGCAAGACCCTGATCCGCCAGATCGGCCAGCACGCCCATTCCGAGATCGTGGGCCAGCTGCCGGAAGGCAACTGGATCACCCGGGCGCCGACGCTGGAGCGCAAGGCCATCCTGCTCGCCAAGGTGCAAGACGAGGCGGGGCACGGGCTCTACCTCTACTGCGCCGCCGAGACGCTCGGGGTCAGCCGGGACGAGCTGATGGAGCTGCTCCACAAGGGCAAGATGAAGTATTCCTCCATCTTCAACTATCCGACGCTGACCTGGGCCGACATGGGCGCGGTCGGCTGGCTGGTGGACGGCGCGGCGATCATGAACCAGGTGCCGCTGCAGCGGACCTCCTTCGGGCCGTATTCCCGGGCGATGATCCGCATCTGCAAGGAGGAGTCGTTCCACCAGCGCCAGGGCTACGCCATCATGATGAAGATGGCCTCCGGCACGCCCGAGCAGAAACGGATGGCGCAGGATGCGCTGAACCGGCTCTGGTATCCGTCGCTGATGATGTTCGGGCCCTCGGACAAGGACTCGGTGCATTCCGCCCAGTCCATGGCCTGGCGGATCAAGATGAACACCAACGACGAGCTGCGCCAGAAATTCGTCGACCAGACCGTGCCCCAGGCGAAGTACCTCGGCCTGACCGTCCCGGACCCGGACCTGAAGTGGAACGAGGAGAAGGGCGGCTACGACTTCTCCGAGCCCGACTGGTCGGAGTTCTACGACGTGCTGGCGGGCAACGGGCCCTGCAACCGGGATCGGCTCGGCGCCCGGGTGAAGGCCTGGGAGGACGGCGCCTGGTTCCGCGAGGGGCTGGTCGCCCACGCCGAAAAGGCCGCCGCCCGCCGCGCCCCCGTCGCCGCCGAATAACGCCAGGAAAGCGCCGGCAAAGGCGCGGCCCAAGTTTAGGGAGATACGCATGTCCAAGGAATGGCCGCTCTGGGAAGTCTTCATCCGGGGCCAGCACGGGCTGAACCACCGCCACGTGGGCAGCCTGCACGCGCCGGACGCCGAGATGGCGATCCTGAACGCCCGCGACGTCTACACCCGCCGCAATGAGGGCGTGTCGATCTGGGTCGTGCCCTCGGCCGCGATCACCGCGTCGAGCCCCTCGGAGAAGGGGCCGCTCTTCGAGCCGTCGAACTCCAAGGTCTATCGCCACCCGACCTTCTACGACATTCCCGAAGAAGTGGGGCATATGTGAGATGCCGTCGCTCCCGGACATGACCACCCCCGACGTGGCGGAGCTCGCGCGCAAGGCCGCGGCCCAGGCCCGTCACCCCGATGTCCCCACGCCCGACGCCGGGCAGGAGGCCCTCTTCGAGGTCCTGCTCCGGCTCGGGGACACGACCCTGATCCTCGGGCACCGCGTCTCGGAGTGGTGCGGCCATTCTCCGGCGCTGGAGGAGGACATCGCGCTCGCCAACGTCGCGCTCGATCTCATCGGCCAGACGCAGATGTGGCTCGGCCTCGCCGCCGAGGTGGAGGGCAAGGGCCGCACGGCCGACGACCTCGCCTATCTGCGCGACGCCTGGGACTTCCGCAACCTGCTGCTGGTCGAGCGGCCGAACGGCGACTTCGGCCACACGCTGATGCGGCAGTTCCTGTTCGACGCCTGGCACTTCGAGCTCCTGAAGGCGCTCTCCACATCCGTGGATCCGCGCGTCGCCGAGATCGCGCAGAAGGCCGCGAAGGAGGTGGCCTATCACTTGGAGCGGTCCTCGGACCTGGTGGTGCGGCTCGGCGACGGCAGCGAGGAGAGCCGGCGGCGGATGCAGGCGGCGCTGGAGGCGTTCTGGCCCTACACGGGCGAGATGTTCCTCGCCGACGACAAGGACATCGCCGTGGCCGCGGCGGGGATCGCCCCCGATCCGGCGAGCCTGCGCGCCCCCTGGGAGGCGACGGTCCGCGACGTGCTGGGCGCGGCGACGCTGGCGATCCCCGAGAGCGCCTTCGCCCACAAGGGCGGCAAGCGCGGGGTCCATACCGAGCATCTGGGCTATATCCTCGCCGAGATGCAGTTCCTGCAGCGGGCCTATCCCGGCGCCAGCTGGTGAACCGGCCATGGTCCCCGACACGCGCCCCAGCCCCGCCGAGGTCTGGGACTGGCTGAGCCATGTCCCGGATCCGGAGATCCCGGTGATCTCGCTCATCGACCTCGGCATCGTCCGCGATGTCGCCTGGGACGACGACACGCTCGTCGTCACCGTGACGCCCACCTATTCCGGCTGCCCGGCGACGGCGGTCATCAACCTCGACATCGAGGCCGCGCTGCGGGCCCGGGGCGTCGAGAAGCTGCGGCTGGAGCGGCGGATCGCGCCGCCCTGGACCACCGACTGGATCAGCGCCGAGGGCCGGGAGAAGCTGCGCGCCTACGGGATCGCGCCGCCGATCGACGGCACCGCCGCGGACGGCCGGCTGCTGGGACGGGTCAACCGGATGGCGGGGTCGAACCTCGCCGTCGCCTGCCCGCGCTGCGGCTCGACCCACACCGCGCGGGTGAGCCAGTTCGGCTCGACCCCCTGCAAGGCGAGCTGGCGCTGCGAGGACTGCCTCGAACCCTTCGACTACTTCAAGTGCATCTGAGCGGACCCCGGAGAGACACATGGCACGCTTCCATTCCCTCGATGTCGTCGACGTCCGCAAGGAGACCCGCGACGCCGTCGTCGTCACCCTCAAGCCGCGCGACGAGGACGCCGCGCTCTTCGACTTCACCCAGGGCCAGTACCTGACCTTCCGCCGCAAGTTCGACGAGGACGAGCTGCGCCGCAGCTATTCGATCTGCGCCGGCCGCGGCGAGGGCCGCCTCCAGGTCGGCATCAAGCGCGTCGACGGGGGCGCCTTCTCGACCTGGGCGAACGAGGAGCTGAAGCCCGGCGCGACGATCGAGGCCATGCCGCCCATGGGCCGCTTCTTCACCCCGATCGAGCCGGAGAAGGCCAAGAGCTATCTCGGCTTCGCCGGCGGCTCGGGCGTCACCCCGGTGCTGTCGATCCTGAAGACGGTGCTCGCCGCCGAGCCGCAGTCGACCTTCACGCTCGTCTACGCCAACCGCCAGATCAGCTCGATCATGTTCCGCGAGGAGCTCGAGGACCTGAAGAACCGCCACCTCGGCCGGCTCTCGGTGATCCATGTGCTGGAGTCCGAGGCGCAGGACATCGACCTGTTCACGGGCCGGGTGGACGCGGCGAAATGCGCCCAGCTCTTCAAGACCTGGATCGACGTCGCGAGCGTCGACACCGCCTTCATCTGCGGGCCGGAGCCGATGATGCTCGCCATCGCCGGCGCGCTGAAGGACCACGGGCTGAAGGACGAGCAGATCCGCTTCGAGCTCTTCGCCTCGGGCCAGCCGGGCCGGGCGAAGGCGCGGGCGGCGACCGCCCAGGCCGCGACCTCGAACTCCACCGAGGCCACCGTCACCCTCGACGGCGCCACCCGCACCTTCCGCATGCCCAAGGCGGGGGTGAGCCTGCTCGACGCGGCGCTCGAGGCCAACATCGACGCGCCCTACGCCTGCAAGGCCGGGGTCTGCTCCACCTGCCGCGCCCGCGTGCTGGAAGGCGAGACCGAGATGGCCATCAACCACGCGCTGGAGGACTACGAGGTGCGGCAGGGCTACGTGCTCACCTGCCAGTGCTTCCCGCTCAGCGACAAGGTCGTCGTCAGCTACGACCAGTAAGGGGAGGAACCGATGTCTGACGCGACCGATGCGGCCATGCCGATCGAGGACTACCTGGCGAAGGGCGGCGTCCTCACCTCGCCCGCCAACGCGCCCGCGCGCTATCGCGGCGAGCTCCTGCGGCTGATGGCGACCTTCGTGGACAGCGAGCTCGCCGCCTCGGCGGGCTTCGCCGACACGATCAACGCGAGCCCCGGGATCACCGCCCGGATCGCCGCCTGCCGGATCACCCTGGAGAAGGCCGACCACGCCGGGCGCGTGCTGGAGCTGATGGGCGACTTCGGGGCGGACGAGGGGCGCTACGCCGCCCACCACCCCTGGGCCGACCGGTTGCCCCGCGACGCGGATCTCGGCCAGGCCCGGCACGGGGGGGACATGCGCCTCGCCGTCTTCCATTATCCGGTCGAGGGCTGGGCGGACGCGGTCGCGCTGAACGTGCTCCAGGGCCTCGCCGCTGCGGTGACGCTGGAGGAGCTCTCCCGCGTCTCCTACGCCCCGCTCGCCGAGGTGTTCCGCGCCATCGCCCCGCGCGAGGCGCGCCACACCGAGCTCGGCGTCGCCGGCCTCGCCGAGATCGCCGCGACCGAAGAAGGCAGGGCGGGCGCCCGCGCCGCGCTCGCCTACTGGCGGCCCAAGGTGGCCGACAGCTTCGGCAGCCTCAATTCCGCCCGGTTCGAGACGCTCCGGCGCTTCGGCCTCCGCCACCGCCCGAACGAGGCGCTGCTCGCCGACTGGACCGCCCGGGTCCGGGAGACGCTCGCGCCCCTCGGCCTCGACTGAGGATCCGCCCATGACCGTCGACGTCGCCGCCAAGCCCCGCGACCTGGAAAGCTTCGTCTCCGGGCGCTGGACCCGCGGCCGGGGCGAGGGGCAGGTCCTGCTCAACGCCGCCACCGGCGCGCCCGTCGCCCGGATCGACTCCACCGGGGTCGATTTCGCCGAGGCCCTCGCCTGGGGCCGCGCCAGGGGCGGGCCCGCCCTGCGCAAGCTCACCTTCCACCAGCGCGCCGAGATGCTGAAGGCGCTCGGCAAGGCGCTGATGGCGGCGAAGGAGGACCTCTACGCCGAGAGCTTCGCCACCGGCGCCACCCGCGCCGACGGCTGGGTGGACATCGAGGGCGGCATCGGCACGCTGCTCGGCTACGCCTCCAAGGCCAAGCGCGAGCTGCCGAACGCCCGCATCCTCGCCGAGGGCGAGGTGGAGGCCCTGTCCAAGGACGCGACCTTTTCCGCCCAGCACATCCTGACCCCGCTCGAAGGCGTGGCGATCCACATCAACGCCTTCAACTTCCCCGTCTGGGGAATGCTGGAGAAGCTCGCGCCGACGATCCTCGGCGGCATGCCCGCGATCATCAAGCCGGCGAGCCAGACCGCCTATCTGACCGAACTCGCCGTGCGGCGGATGCTCGCGACCGGCATCCTGCCGGAGGGGGCGTTGCAGCTCGTCTCCGGCTCGACGGGCGACCTGCTGGATCATGTGGAGGGGCAGGACGTGGTGACCTTCACCGGGTCGGCCTGGACCGGGCGCAAGCTCCGCGCGGGCGGGGCCGTCGTCGAGAACTCGGTGCGCTTCACCATGGAGGCCGACAGCCTCAACGCCTCCATCCTCGGGACCGACGCCGGCCCCGGCACGCCGGAGTTCGACCTCTTCGTGCGGGAGGTCGCGCGCGAGATGACGGTGAAGGCCGGGCAGAAATGCACCGCCATCCGCCGGGTCATGGTCCCGCGCGCCCATCTCGACGCCGTGGCGGCGGCGATCGGCGCGCGGCTCGACAAGACCGCCGTCGGCGATCCCGCGGCCGAGGACGTGCGCATGGGCCCCCTCGCGAGCCTCGACCAGCGCCGCGAGGTGCGCGAGCGCATCCGCGAGCTGGCGCAGGAGGCCGAGATCGTCGCGGGCGATCCCGACGCGGTGCGCGTGGTCTCGGGCGATCCCGAAAAGGGCGCCTTCCTCAACCCGGTGCTGCTCGCCTGCGCCGATCCCGCCCGGGCGCGGGCGGTGCACGACGTCGAGGCCTTCGGCCCCGTCGCCACGCTCATGCCCTATGACGACGTCGAGGAGGCGGCCGAGTTCGCCCGGCGCGGCAAGGGCAGCCTCGTCGCCTCGGTCTTCACCAACGACCCCGGCGTGGCGGAGGCCGTGGTGCTCGGCGTCGCGCCCTTCCACGGCCGGGTGATGATCGGCAACCGCGACAGCGCCAGGTCCTCCACCGGCCACGGCTCGCCCCTGCCGATGCTCGTGCACGGCGGCCCCGGCCGGGCCGGCGGCGGCGAGGAGATGGGGGGCGTGCGCGGCGTGAAGCACTTCATGCAGCGCACCGCCGTCCAGGGGACGCCGCGTCTGCTGACGGCCGTCACCGGGCGCTGGTCCGAGGGCGCCGAGGCGCGGCAGGGCGCGCATCCCTTCCGCAAGTCGCTCGCCGAGCTGCGGATCGGCGACCAGCTCGTCACCGGCACGCGGGAGGTGACGCTCGCGGACATCGAGCATTTCGCCGGCTTCACCGGGGACACCTTCTACGCCCACATGGACGAGGCGGCGGCCAAGGCGAACCCGTTCTTCGACGGGCGGGTGGCGCACGGCTACCTGATCGTCTCCTTCGCGGCGGGGCTCTTCGTCGATCCCGCGCCGGGGCCGGTGCTGGCGAACTACGGCGTCGATAACCTGCGCTTCCTGGCCCCGGTCTATCCCGGCGACGTGCTGGGGGTGCGGCTGACCTGCAAGGAGATCAACCCGCGCGAGGGGGCGGGGCATGGCGAGGTCCGCTGGGACTGCCGCGTGACCAAGCAGGACGGATCGCTCGTCGCCCAGTACGACGTGCTGACCATGGTGGCGAAGGTCTGGCCCCCGGCGGCGTGACGCTTGCGCAGGGTCCGCGGTCGGTGCTTATGATCGCGGCTCGCGCCGATGTCCGGCCCGGAAAGGCCTCATGCTTCGCTGGCTCCCGCTCCTCGCCGCCGCTGCGCCCCTGCTCGTCGCGCCCCTGATCGCCGACGCCGCGCGCGCCGATCCGGCCGGCGACGGTCCGGCGCGCGACGCGACGGCGACGGCGCGCGTCGATCCGGCGGGCGACGAGGCGGCGATCCGGGCGCGCCTCTCGGACTGGGCCACGGCCTTCAACGCCCAGGACGCCGCCGGGGTCTGCGATCTGTTCGCGCCGGACCTGCGGTATTCCCTGCCGGATCTGGCCGAAGGCACGCGCGAGACCCTGTGCGCCAACCTCGCCAGGGTCCTCGCCCGCCCGGATCCGGTCCTCGCCTATGCGCCGCCGCGGATCCACGAGGTGATCCTCGCGGGCGACGTCGCGGTCGTGCGGCTGACCTGGACCTTGACGACGGAGGCCGCCGGCGGGCGCGAGACCGCCCTCGAGGAAGGGCTCGACGTCTTTCGCCGCCAGCCGGACGGGCGGTGGTCGATCGCCCGCTTTCTCGCCTTCACCCCCGAAACCCCGCAGTGACCTGCCCGAGCCAAGAGGCCCTCATGGATCCCCGCCGCCTGGAGATGACCGAGCTGATGACGCCCGACCTCGCGAATTTCAGCGGCAAGGTGCACGGAGGGGCGCTTCTGAACCTGCTCGACCGCGTCGCCTTCTCGCTCGCCTCGCGGTATTCGGGGCGCTATGCGGTGACGCTGTCGGTGGACCAGGTGACCTTCAAGGAGCCGATCAACGTCGGCGAGCTCGTCACCTTCCGGGCGAGCGTCAACTACGCCGGCCGCACCTCGATGGAGATCGGCGTCCGGGTCGAGGCGGAGAACATCCGCTCGGGCGAGCGGCGGCACACCAATTCCTGCTATTTCACCATGGTCGCCGTGGACGACGCCGGGCGGCCGGCCGAGGTGCCGCCCCTCGCCCTCGAGACCGCGATCGAGCGCCGGCGCAACCGGGCCGCGGATCTGCGCCGGAGGCTGCGTCGCGAATTCGCCGCGCAGATGGAGCGCGCCGCGGAAGGCGGATGAGCCTCCCCGGTCCGGACGCCCGACCCTGATCCCGGAGGCGTGAGAGAGATCTGCGAAAACCTTCGACGCCGTCGCTCTTGATCTGTTCACACTGATGAAGACCAGGTTGACGCCGTAGAAAATATATAATCATATTATATACTTAAGTCGATTTTCACGCGTGAAGATCGGTCCGCCCCAGAGGCTGCGGCTCACGGGACGGACTTTCGCAGGGGTCTCTTCGATCCCTCTGGAGGCCGATCCTCCTTGCTTCAGCGAGGCGAGGGGCGTAGGAGGGGCGCTTCGCGCGGGCAGGGGTCCGCGCCGGGATGGAGCACGTTACGTTATGGAACAGTTCGAGATCGGGAACCTGGTGGTGCTGACCGCCGGGTCGATGCGGATGGCGGTGGAGGGCGTCGAGGGCGAGCGCGTCTCCTGCGTCTGGTGCCACGAAGGCAAGATCGGCCGCGACAGCTTCGACGCGCGGCTGCTGAAGAAATGGGAATTCCGCGAGGACGACCGTCCCGCCCGCGGCGACCGGCCGGAGGGCGGCGGCGGCCGCCCCTTCCGCGGCGACCGCGAGGGCGGGGGCAAGCCCTACGCCGCGCGCGGCCGGGACGACCGGGGCGAACGGAGCGGCGGCGACCGCGACGACAAGCCCCGCGGCAAGCCCGGCTGGGACGGCAAGCCCCGCGAGAAGAAATTCTTCCGCAAGGACTGACGCGGCCAGACGGCCGCTTTCGCGAAAGACGGCGTCTGCCGTCAGAGGTCCGGCCAGGCCGGACCTTTTTTCATGCCGGTCTCCTGTCGGTTTCCGGCCGGTTTCCGGTCGGCGCCCGCATGAGCGGAGCCGAGCGGGCCCTTCGCCGGAAAGGCGTCGCCGCGGACGGGCGGAGGGGCCGCCTGCGGCGATTTTCGACGGCGATTCACCATGCAGGCGCTTGATCTCCAAGCCTTGCTCGCGGACAGTTCCCCCTGAAACAGTTGCGGAGACGGGGCGCCCGAGCCTGGCCCGACCGCGGCGGACCCCAAGGGAGGACTTCATGCGCATCACCCTTTTCGCCGGCGCCCTCAGCCTCGTCGCGTCCGCGGCCCTCGCCCAGGCCTATCCGGATCGGCCCATCACCGTGATCGTGCCCTTCTCGGCGGGCGGGCCCACCGACACCGTCACCCGCCTCGTGGCCGAGCCCATGGGCCGGGAGCTGGGCCAGCAGGTGGTGGTGCAGAACGTCGGCGGCGCCGGCGGGACCCTGGGCGCGACCCAGGTGGCGAAGGCCCCGGCGGACGGCTACACCCTGCTCCTCCATCATATCGGCATGTCGACGGCGCCGGCGCTCTACGAGAACCTGGCCTTCGATCCGGAAAAGGACTTCGCCCCCATCGGCCTCGTCACCAACGTGCCGATGACCATCATCGCGCGCAAGGATTTCGAGCCCTCGACGCTGCCCGAGCTGGTCGAGTACGTGAAGGCCAACGCCGACAAGGTGACGCTCGCCAACGCCGGGATCGGCGCGGCTTCGCATCTCTGCGGCCTGCTCTTCATGGACGCCATCGCCACGCCGCTGGTCACCGTGCCCTACCAGGGGACCGGCCCCGCCATGACCGACCTGATCGGCGGGCAGGTCGACTTCATGTGCGACCAGACCACCAACACCATGGGCCAGATCCGCGCGGGCGAGGTGAAGGCCTATGCGGTGACCACGCCCGAGCGGCTCGCCGCGCTGCCCGACCTGCCCACCACCGCCGAGGCCGGGCTGCCCCAGGTGGAGGTCGGCATCTGGCACGCGCTCTACGCCCCTGCCGGAACGCCGGAGGCGGCGATCGAGAAGCTGTCCGCGGCGCTCCAGGCGGCGCTCGCCGACCCGCAGGTCGTGGCCCGCTTCGCCGAGCTCGGCACCACGCCCGAGCCCGCCGACCACGCCACCCCGGCCGCGCTCCAAGCGCATCTGGCCGAGCAGATCGCCCTGTGGAAGCCGGTGATCGACGCGGCCGGCGACGTGGCGCAGTAGGGCCGGCGGGATGGAGCGGTCGGTCAAGGACATCTTCGCCGGGCTGATCTTCGTCGGCTTCGGCGTCGCCTTCGGGATCGCCGCGGCGGGCTATCCGCTCGGCACCGCGCTGCGCATGGGGCCGGGGTATTTTCCCCTGGTCCTCGCGGTGATCCTCGGGCTCGTCGGGGCGGCGATCATCGTCCAGGGCCTGTCCGGAAAGGGCGAGGCGGGGGGGTTCGGCGTCGTCCCCTGGAAGGCCCTGGCGCTGATCCTCGGCGCCATCGTGTTCTTCGGGGCGAGCGTGCGCGGCCTCGGCCTCGCGCCGGCGCTCTTCGTGACCGCCTTCGCCGCGGCCCTGGCCAGCGCCGAGAACGGGGTGCTCCGCGCCGCGGCGATCGGCCTCTGCCTCATGGTGTTCTGCGTGGCGATCTTCAGCTACGGCCTCGGGGTCACCGCTCCGCTGATCGGCCCCTGGTTGAGGTAGGGCGATGGACCTGCTGGCCAATCTCACGCTCGGCTTCGAGACGGCGCTGACGCCGATCAACGTCTTCTACTGCTTCCTCGGGGCGCTGCTCGGCACCTTGATCGGGGTGCTGCCGGGGATCGGGCCGACCGCGACCATCGCCATGCTGCTGCCGATCACCTTCACCCTCCAGCCGGTCACCGCCCTGATCATGCTGGCGGGCATCTACTACGGCGCGCAATACGGCGGATCGACCACCGCGATCCTCATCAACCTGCCGGGGGAGAGCTCCTCCGCCGTGACGGCGATCGACGGCTACCAGATGGCGCGCAAGGGCCACGCGGGGCAGGCGCTCGCCACCGCGGCGCTGGGGTCGTTCTTCGCCGGATCGGTGGCGACGCTGATCCTCGCGGTCGCAGCGCCCCCGCTCGCCCGGGCGGCGCTGAGCTTCGGGGCGCCCGAGTATTTCTCGCTGATCGTGCTGGGGTTGCTCGCCTCCATCGCGCTCGCCCATGGCTCGATCCTCAAGGCGGTGGCGATGATCCTGCTCGGGCTGCTGCTCGGCATGGTGGGGCAGGACATCTACACCGGCACGCCGCGGTTCACCTTCGGCTTCTTCGAGCTCTATTCCGGGATCAACTTCGTCTCGGTCGCGGTCGGGGTGTTCGGCGTGGCCGAGATCCTGCGCAATCTGGAGCACGAGTCCAATCGCGAGGTGTTGGTCAAGCACGTCAGCAACCTCTGGCTCAGCAAGGACCAGTTCCGCCGCATCGCCGGGCCGGTGCTGCGGGGCACCGGGCTCGGCGCGGTGCTGGGCGTCCTGCCCGGAGGCGGGCACGTGCTGTCCTCCTTCGCCTCGTATTCGATGGAAAAGCGACTCTCCAAGCGGCCGCAGGACTTCGGCAAGGGGGCAATCGAGGGAGTAGCGGGCCCCGAATCGGCCAACAACGCCGCGGCGCAGACCTCGTTCATCCCGCTCCTGACGCTCGGCATCCCCGCCCATCCGGTGATGGCGCTGATGATCGGAGCCTTCATCGTGCAGGGGATCACCCCGGGGCCGAACGTCATCAACGACGAGCCGGCGCTGTTCTGGGGGATCATCGCCTCGATGTGGGTGGGCAACCTGATCCTCGTCCTGCTGAACCTGCCGCTGATCGGGCTGTGGGTGAAGCTCCTGACCGTGCCTTACCGGGTGCTGTTCCCGGCCATCATCACCTTCGCTTGCCTCGGCTGCTTCGCGATCCAGGGCAACGTCTTCGACATCTATGCGGTCGGGGCATTCGGGCTGATCGGCTACGTGCTCATCAAGCTCGGCTGCGAGCCCGCGCCGCTTCTGCTGGGCTTCGTGCTGGGGCCGCTGCTGGAGGAGCATCTGCGTCGGGCGATGATCATCTCGCGCGGGGATCCGATGATCTTCGTCACCCGGCCGATCTCGGCGACGCTGCTCGCCCTGGCCGTCGCCGCGGTGGCGATCGCCGTGCTGCCCTCCGTTCGGCGCAAGCGCGAGGAGGTCTTCGTCGAGGAGGAGTAGGGGGGCCCTGGCGGCCCCCCTAGGCGCCGGTCATGGACGCCGGTCAGAAGAACAGGATGCGGGAGTCGAGCAGGCTCGCCAGTTCGCTCGCCTCCTGGCCCAGGAAGAGGGCGCCGTGGCCGTTGCCGAGGTCGAGGAAGGCGTCGTCGCCCCAGTCCTCCACCCGCGCCGCCACCTCCTCGGCGCTCAGCGCGCCGCCCTCCGCGAGGTTGTTGATGTTGCTGGTGATCATCAGCCGGTCCTCGGCCGAGAAGTCCGTGATCACATCGACGCCATGGGCGCTGCGGAACTCGAAGACGTCCGCGCCCGCGCCGCCCGTGAGGAAATCGTCCCCGGCGCCGCCGTTCAGGGTGTCGTCGCCGACGCCGCCGTCGATCTGGTCCGAGCCGCGGCCGCCGTGCAGCCGGTCGTTCCCCGCCTCGCCGAAGACCACATCGTCGCTGCGGCCGAGATCCTCGAGGGCCAGCACCACGTCGTCGCCGGCGCCCGCCATGATCAGGTCGTCGCCGCCGCCTGCGTCGATCCGGTCGTTTCCGTCGCCCGCCAGGATCCGGTCGTCGCCGTAGCCGCCGAAGATGCGGTCGTCGCCGTCGCCGCTCTCGATCAGGTCGTGGCCGTTGCCGCCGTCGATCACGTCGGCGCCCGCGCCCCCCGTGATCACGTCGTCGCCGAGCCCGCCATGGAGCTGGTCGTCGCCCTCGCCCCCCGACAGCGTGTCGTTCCCCGCGCCGCCGTCGAGAACGTCGTTCCCGTCGCAGCCCTCGAGCCGGTCGTCGCCGTCCTGGCCGGAGATCACGTCGTCGCCGGCGTCGCCGTAGAGGCGGTCGGCGCCATAGCTGCCCCAGAGGGTGTCGTTGCCGTCGCCGCCATGCATCTCGTCGGTGGAGAGGAGCTTTTCCGCCCGCCAGGCCGCAAAGCCGACCGAGCCGCGGTCTGCATCCGTGGCCCAGCGCGCGTCGAGCAGGTCGTCGCCCTCGCCCCCCCAGAGCAGGTTCGATCCCCCCCCGCCGTGGAGCAGGTCGTCGCCCGCCTCGCCGAAGAGGACGTCCTGTGCTGCGCCGCCATAGATCGTATCGGCGCCCGAGCCGCCAAGGATGAAATCACGCCCGCCGCCGCCAAAGACCGTGTCGGCGCCCGGCCCCGTCAGGAACAGTTCGTTCGCGATGCTTCCGACCAGCATATCGGCCGCCGGCGTGCCGAGGTACAGCCCGCCGATCGTCACCGGCTCGCTCCAGAGATCCGGATAGAGTTTCATCAAGCCTTTGATAAACAATTCAAACGATACCGTCCCAGTGGTCATCTTCGTGTCCCTCGCCTTTTGCGCCTAGCTCCCCCGTCGCGTTCCCCACGAACGTTGCCGGTTGGCGAGCATCTAGGCGAGCGGGCGGGTTAACGGGACGTGAATTCAACCCTGCGCCGAGTTCATCAGGTGAATCTCGTGTAAACCGTGATTGTGCAAATGCGAAATAAACGATTACCGCGTGTTAAGATCGCATTAATCGCCCGAAGGCCTTCTCGACCCCAGCGACGGGTGATCGCAGACAGAGAGAGGGGTTTCCAATGGCCACCATTCCGGGCGGCGCATTCAACGATTTTATCTTCGGCACCTCGATGGCGGACTTCATCGACGGGGGCGCGGGCGATGACACGCTCTCAGGCGCGAGCGGCGACGACCGGATCTTCGGGGGCCTGGGCAACGACCTGCTGAACGGCGGCACAGGGGACGACAAGCTCTTTGGGGGCGAGGGGAACGACCAGCTGCTCGGGGGCACGGGCGACGACTATCTCGACGGCGGCGCGGGGAACGATACGCTGTCGGGGGGCGAAGGGGCCGACGTGCTGGTGGGCGGCGCGGGCAACGACCTCCTGGTGGGCGGCGCGGGGGCTGACACGCTGCTCGGCGGCGAGGGCGACGATGTGCTCGACGGCGGCGCGGGCAACGACGTGCTCGGCGGCGGCGCAGGGAACGACCTGCTGAACGGGGGCGCGGGCGACGACGCGATCTGGGGCGACGCCGGCGACGACACCCTGTCGGGCGGCGCGGGGAACGACCTGCTCGACGGCGGGACGGGCGACGACCAGATCGACGGCGGGGCGGGCGACGACCAGGTCTACGGGGGGCTCGGCGACGACCTGCTCAAGGGGGGCGCGGGCGACGACATCCTCGACGGCGGCGCGGGCGACGACGTGCTCTACGGCGGGTCGGGCAACGACCTCTTCATGTTCTCGGGCGGCGGCGACGTGGTGATGGATTTCACCGACGGCGACATGCTGCAGATTTCCTCGAGCCTCGAAGGGGTGAGCGTCGCCAGCGCCGAGGATGTGGCGGGCTTCGCCGTCGATCTTGGCGAGGCGGGCACGCTCATCGACTTCGGCCAGGGGGACAGCGTGCTGTTGCACGGCGTGTCCTACGACGACGTGGCGGCGGATCCGTCGCGCTTCTTCACCGTCGTCTGAGCGACGGGCCCGGGCGGATGACGCCCGGGCCGATCCGGTCCGGTTCGAGTCACGAGGTCGAGGAGCTTTCCGATGAACATGCGCGCGGCGTTTCCCTTCGCCGAGGAACCCGCCTCCGCCCCCGGCGAGCCGGTGATGGCGGCGCTCGCCGAGGGGGTCTCGGCGGTGTTCTTCGACGCGGCCAAGGGGGCGGGCGGGGGGCGTCTCGCCTGTCTGCTGGACGGGGCGCCGGCGGAGCCGCCCTTCGTCTGCACCAGTCTCGCCCGGCGCGACGGGGGGCTGCGCCATCTGGCGCTGCTGGGCCGGCCCCTGGCCGCGCTGGTGGAGCGGCGGCTGGCGCTGGCGCTGGACGGACGCACGGTCGCCCTGGCCGACCCGGCCTGGCTGCAACCCCCGGTGCGCGAGCCGGGTGCGCTGGTCGAGGGCCTGACGGTTGAGGCGCGGCTGCGGCTGGTGCGGCTGGCGCTCGGCACCGGCGCCTCGCTTTTCCTCAAGCGGCGGCCGGCCTATCCCGCCTTCGCGCGCGAGCTTCTGGGCCTCTGCGGGGCGGAGACATTGGCGCCCGTCGGGCAGGCGGCCTTCGGGCCCCATCGCATCCTGACCTATCGCGTGACCGGCGCCGAGGGCGCGCCGTTCCTGCTCACCCCGGAGCGGATCGCGCCCCTGAAGGCGGCGGCGCTCTGGCGCGAGGCGGAGTTCCTGCACCTGCACCTGCCGGCGTCCCTGGGGCCGGAGGCGGAGGTGGTCCTGCCGGGCGCGCGGATCCTGCGCCTCGCCGGCGCGCCGGAGGAGATGCCGGCCGTCCCACTGGCCCGCTGGGCGGCGGGGCGGGCGGCGGGCGGCGGGGCCTGGCTCGAGGCGCGGCTGCGCGCGGCGGCGGCGGACAGCCCGGCGCTGGCGGCCGCCGCGCGGGAGCTGCGGGCGGAGGCGGCGCAGCCCGACCTCGCCCTGCGGCATCTGTCGGCGACGCCGGCGGGGGTGGTCTATGTGCTGGCGCTCGCGGATCCGGAGCGGTTCGTGCAAGGCGTCCGGCTGGAGCGGGCGGGGGCGGCGGTGGAGATCGCGCCCCGGCTGCGGCTGGACGGGGGCGTAACCCTGGCTGGCTTCGCGGCCTTGCCCGGCGCGGGGCCCTGCCGGCTGCGGCTGCTCTATCAATCCGGCCGGTCGCGGGTCCTCTGGGAGGGCCTGCCTGCGGAATTCGACGGGACGCCGCCCGAGGGCTTCGCCGCGGCGGAGGCCGAGGAGCGGGCGGCGGGG
>CBDEVG010000037.1:0-173803 GCA_965243535.1 Amaricoccus sp. | reverse complement strand
GATGGCGCGGCTGCGCCGGGCGGGGGCGGCGCCGCAGCTCCCCCCCGGCGGCCGGCCGGGCCTTGCGCTCGCGCTCGGGGGGCTCGGGCTCACGCTCGAGGATCTGGCGCGGGTCTATGCGGCGGTGGCCCGGGGGGGCGAGGCGGTCGCCCTGCGCGACCGGCCGGGGCCCGCGGCGCCCGGCCCCCGGATCCTGTCGGCCGCGGCGGCCTGGCATGTGATGGACGTGCTGCGCGGGGCGCCGCCGCCGCGCAACGGCGTCGCGGGGACCATCGCCTTCAAGACCGGCACCAGCTACGGCCACCGCGACGCCTGGGCCGTGGGCTGGGACGGAGCTCATGTGGTCGCGGTCTGGTTCGGCCGGGCGGACGGGGCGGCCCTGCCCGGGGTGCTCGGGCTCGACGCCGCCGCCCCGGCGCTCTTCGACGCCTTCGCCCGGATCGGGCCGCCCGTCCCCCTGCCGCCCGCGCCGCCCGAGGCGCTCACCCTCGCCGCCGCCGAGCTGCCGGCGCCGCTGCGCGCCTTCCGCTCGCGGCAGGCCGCGGCGCCGGGTCCGCGGATCGCCTTTCCCCCCGACGGCGCCCGGCTCGAACTCGCCCCGGGGGCGAGCCTGGCGCTGCGGGTGGGGGAGGGGACGCCGCCCTTCCGCTGGCTCGCGGACGGCGCGCCGATCCCCCGCCCCGGCCTTCGGGCGGGAGGCGGAATGGCGGCCCCAGGGCCGGGGCTTCGCCGAGCTGGCGGTGATCGATTCGACCGGCCAGGCCAGCCGCGCCCGAATCTGGATCCAATGACTCTGGATCCAATGACGCAGTGCAGCGATTCGGGTGCGATTGCGAAGCACGCGGCCGACACCGCGCCTTCAGGCGACGCGGCGGTCGGGTCGGACAAGCCGCCGAGATCACGCGCATTTTAGAGGCGCGTCAAGCGGCGATCCTGCGGGCCTCGGCGGATTTTGGCGGAAATCCGCTCATATTTCAAAGGCATCTCGACCGACGGGGTTTCGGGTGCCACTCTGGGGGCAATCGAAACAACCGTGGAGCCCTGCCGTGCGCGCCGCGCCCGCCGTCATCGCTTTGCTTTCCGTTGGTCTCGCCCTCTCCGGGACGACCTCCTTCGCCGCCGAGCCGCCGCTCGCACGCGCCGCATATTCGCCCTCCGCCGACGCCGTGTCGGTGGCCTCGGACGCGGATCGCGCCTGCATGACCGAGGCGATCTACTTCGAGGCGCAGCCCTCGGCGGAAGCGCAGCGCGCGGTGGGCCATGTCATCCTGAACCGCGCCAAGGACAAGCGGTTTCCCCGCTCGGTCTGCGGGGTGGTGCGCCAGGGCTGCCAGTTCTCCTATCGCTGCTCCGGCCGGTCGCTGGCCCTGAAGGACAGCGAGAAGCGCCGCAAGGCCGCCAAGGCCGCCGAGACCGTGCTCGCCGGCGCCCGGGACACCACCGGCGGCGCGCTGTTCTTCCATTCGGCCCGGATCAAGCCGGGCTGGAGCCACAAGAAGACCGGCGTGATCGGCGGCAACGTCTTCTATCGCTGAGGCCGCCGCCCCCCTTGGCGGGGCCCGGTCTTTGCGGCTAGAAGGGGGAGCGGCCCCGCCGCCGGTCCCCGTAGCTCAGCGGATAGAGCGATCGCCTCCTAAGCGATAGGTCACAGGTTCAAGTCCTGTCGGGGACGCCATTCCCATTGAAGTCATTGGGAAAACAGGCGCGTGCGTCGCGCGGGGTGTTTTCGGACACAGATGTGGGCCCGCGCTGCCGTCTCCGGGGCCCGCGGGCGCGGTCGTCGCGAAAGGCCTGCATTCTCGCCCACCTGAATCTCTTCGGGAACTCGGCAAGCGCCGCCCGCTCCCGCGCCCAGGCGGCCGGGAACGCCATTTCCTCTCGTATCCTGTGAAAATTTCCAAGGGGCGGCCGGACCCGGCGCGCCCCTTCTGTTTGAGAAGGCGGCCCGCCGCTCCCCCGCGCGCCATCCAGCCACCGGCGCGCCGTCATCCCCCCGTGCTCTTTCCGAAGCGCCTTGCGCGCCCGGCTGATCCTTCCCGACCCCTCCCAAAGCATTGGCAGGGGGTCTTGACCTTCGTGGAAATTGCGTGAACGATCTTCAGAATATCGTTTCCGCACAGATGGATAAACCCCAGAACACGCGTGTTGCGGACCCGGCTTCCGGCTGGTTTTCCCCGTCTGTCGCGGCGGCTGCTCCTTCCGAAAGGCCCGGGAACCCCGGCGGATGCCAGGGCCCCCGCGGCCGCTCAGATCGCCCCGCCGGCGATCAGGCGGCGGGCGGCCCGGCGAAAGGCTTCCGCCTCGCGGCTCTCGGGATGGGCCGCGACGACCGGCGCGCCCACGTCTCCCGCCAGCCGGATCGACAGGTCGAGCGGGATTTCCCCCAGGAAGGGCAGGCCCAGCCGCTCCGCCTCGGCCTTCGCGCCCCCATGGCCGAAGATATGCGCCTCGTGGCCGCATTTCGGGCAGATGTAGGCGCTCATGTTCTCGATCAGGCCCAAAAGCGGCACATGGGTCTTGCGGAACATGTCCACCGCCTTGCGCGCGTCGAGCAGGGCCACGTCCTGGGGGGTGGAGACAAGCACCGCCCCCGCCAGCTCGTAGCGTTGCGCCAGGGTCAGCTGGACGTCCCCCGTGCCCGGCGGCAGGTCCACCACCAGCACGTCGAGCGTCCCCCAGGCCACCTGGCCCAGCAGCTGCTGGAGCGCCCCCATCAGCATGGGCCCCCGCCAGACCAGCGCCTCGTCCTCCTTGACCATGAGGCCGATCGACATGAGCGTCACCCCATGGGCGCGCAGGGGCAGGATGGTCTTGCCGTCCGAGGTCTCGGGCCGGCCGCTGACGCCCATCATCCGCGGGATGGAGGGGCCGTAGATGTCGGCGTCGAGCAGGCCCACGGCCTTGCCCTCCCGCGCCAAGGCGACTGCGAGGTTCGAGGCGACGGTGGACTTGCCCACGCCCCCCTTGCCCGAGGCCACCACCAGGATGCGCTTGATCCCCGGCACCGGCTGGGGCCCGGCCGCCTGTTGCGGCGTGGGATGGCGGCCGATCTTCAGGTCGGGGGCCTTGGGGGCGGGCCCGTGGGCGGTCAGCAGCACCGAGGCCGCCCGCACCCCGGGCAGGGCCTCCACCGCCCGCTGGGCGGCGACGCGGACGGATTCGTAGCTGCGGCCCTTGTCCGGCGCCACCTCGATCACGAAGCGCACCGCGTCGCCCTCGAGGGTCAGGGCGCGCACCATGTCGGCGTCGAGCAGGTTGCCGCCCTCGGGCAGCGGCACGCGGCGCAGCGTCTCCAGCACCTCGTCTCGGGTCACGGTCATCGGTCTTGGTCCAGTCGCTGTCGGGGCGCCCACCATCTCCCCCCCGCCCGCCATGAGCAAGGCCCGATAACGCATGACCCACCCCCGCGCCACGACCGGACCCGCGCCGCGACTGGTGCGGTTGCGCAACAGGTGCGGTCTGCGCCCGGCGCGCTCGCGAAACCGTGAAAACCGCTTATGAACAGCACGTTACCAGCCCTGCATTCCGCGCATGGCCGGCGCCCGTCCGGATCCGTTGTGCCCTGGGGGCCACGTCGCTATTTTGCGATGCAACAACACAGGAAACGCTCAACTCGAACGCTGACGAAAGGAGGCAACCATGGCTACGACTACCCAGATCGCGCCCATCGCCGCCGGCTTTGCGGGCGTCGAGCGGTCCTTCGACGGATTTCTCGCCGCCGCGCGCCAGGCGCTCGCGGCCTATCGGACCTACCGCCGGACCCTCGACGAGCTGCGGACGCTAGATGCGCGCAGCCGTGCGGACATCGGAATGGACGGCCTCACCCCTGAGGCCTTCGCCCGCGCCGCCGTCTTCGGATCCCGCTGACCCCGTCCGCCGGGCGCCGCCCGACGGATCCGTCCCCCCTTATTCCCGGATACATGAACATGGCCAACGTCATCGCCTATCGCGCCGCTCCCGCCCGCTCCGCCGGCCTCGTGGACCGCGTCAAGAAGCTCTTCGCCGACCTGCGGCTCTACAACGCCACCCTGCGCGAGCTGAACGCCCTGTCGGACCGCGAGCTCGCCGATCTCGGCATCAGCCGCTCCTCGATCCGCGACATCGCCTGGCAGAGCGTCTACGCCGCCTGATCGCCGCCGACCGATCCCGACCTGAGAAAGCCGGCCGAGGGCGACCTCGGCCGGCTTCTTTCTGCGCCGTGCCTCGTCAGGCGCGGGCGTCGCGGGTGATGCGGGCCGGGGCGGCCTCCACCGCCGCGCCCTGGGGAGAATAGGTGCGCAGGCTGTCCCGGGCCTGGTCGATCCGGGCGATCTGGGCCTCGGCCGCCGTCACCCCCTCGAGGCTCGCGAGGATCAGCCGGCGATTGCGCTCGGCCTTGGATTTCAGCGCTGTGACGAAACCCGGGGGCAGGTCCCCCGGCTCGGCGAGGATCTCGGCGAGCAGCGCCTCGCGCCGTTCGCCCAGGGCGGAGAGGTCGCGCAGCGGCCCGTCGAGCAGCACCCGCCGTTCCTGGTCGAGCAGACTGAGGACGCGCTCGTGGCGCGAAGCGAGAAGCGAAGCGATCATCGGGCGGAGCCTTCGGTTCGAGTGATGGCGGCGAAGATGTGCTCGGCGAGGCCGATTCCGCCGCGTCCGGCCAGCAGCCGAGCGTATTCGTTGGTGAGAAAGCCCGCGAAGGCGTCTTCGCCCGCGCCGCCGCCCCAGCCTTCGGGCGCGCCGTTGATCCCGGTCTGCTTCAGCATCTCGGCGAGGAAGGTCGCCTCGAAGGCCTCGGCGGCCTTGCGGGCGGCGGCGTCCGGCGCGACCCCGCGGGCGGGCTCGGTCGTCCGCGCAGGCAAGGGCAGGGCGGCCGGCGGTGCGGTCAGGTCCATGGCGCCTCCGGTTGCGGCGCGCGGCGCGCGCGGTTGCGGTCCGGGCGAGGATGGCGGGGGCGCGGTAAAGAAATCGTAAGGCTTGCGGGGCGAGAAGGCGGAGTGATCCAGCGCAGGGAGCGCCCATGATCCCTTCGGACCTGCCGGCCGCGCCGGCCGCCGCCAAGCCCGCCCTCGGCAAGTCCGCCGTCAAGCCCGTCGCCCCGGCGGAGGCCGCCGCCGCCCTGCCGGAGGGAGAGGCATTCGCCCGCCTGCTCGCCGAGGCGGAGGGCGAGGCGGGGCAGGGCGCGGGCGCAGGGGAGAAGCCCGGCGTCGGGGACAAGGCCCTCCCGGAACCCGGAGAGGCGGTCGAGCCGGCGGAGGCGCAGACGGACGCGGCCGCCCCCCCCACCGCCCCGGCGCAGCCTCTCGCCCCGCCGCTTGTCCCGTCGCTTGCCGCCCCGCTGGCTCTCGCGGCGGCCTCGGTCGGGACGGCGGTTCCCGATCCGGCCAAGGCGGCGGAACCCATCGAGGCGGGCGCCGCCCCGGGTGGGGTTTCCGTCCCTGCGCCCCCCTCCAGCGCCGGCGCCGCTACGCCTGCGGCCGCTGTCGCGCAGGTCCCGCAGCCGGCTTTGGACGCCCCGGCGATCGCCGAAACCGTCGAGCCTGAGGCGGAGCCCGAAGCCGCCGCGGCGATCGCGGAGCGCCCGGCCGCCAAGGCCGCAGGTCCGGCGCCTGCGCTCGCCCCCGCCCCCGCGGCCGTTCCAGGGGACCTCGGGGCGCTCGCCGCGCCCGCCGCCGCCTGGCGGCTCGCGCCGGCGGCGGCGCATCCGCTGGAGGCCGCCCATGCCCCACGCGCGACGCTCCGTCCCGGACCCGTCGCCGAGCAAATCGCCGTGGCGGTGGCCGGCGCGGTCGAGCCGGAGGTGGAGCTGCGCCTCGACCCGCCCGAGCTCGGCCGGGTGCAGATCCGCCTCACCCACGGGGAGGCGGGCCTTCAGGCTGTGGTGCTGGCCGACCGGCCGGAAACCCAGGATTTCCTCCGCCGCCACGCGGAGACGCTGCACCGCGAGCTGACCGAGGCAGGCTATGCCCAGGTTTCTCTGGAATTCGCCGCCGGCGAGGACGCCGCCCCCCGGGATCGGGCCGAGGAAGCGCGACGGCTCTTCGCCGCCGGCGGCGAAGAGGCCCCGGCCCGGAGCCCGGCCCCTGCCGCCCCGCGCGCCGCCGGCCTCGACATCCGTCTCTAGGGCGACCCCAGCCCCAGAGGTCCAAACCGCCCGCCGGTCCGGCCCAAGGGCCGCCGGCGCCGCCCCGGAGGAGCCCCGCCATGGACGTCAGCCCGACCACCGCCGCGACCGGGGCGAACGCCTCGAAACGCGCCGCCACCGCCGAAGAGGACCCGAACCGCAAGGTCAACGCCGCGGATTTCCAGACCTTCCTCACCCTGCTCACCACGCAGATGAAGAACCAGGACCCGCTGAACCCGACCGATTCCACCGAATTTGTCGCCCAGCTCGCCAGCTTTTCCGGGGTGGAGCAACAGGTCCGCGCCAACGAGCAGCTGGAGAAGATCTATGGCGCGCTCGGGGGCGGGGCCTCGTCCGGGCTCGCCTCCTGGATCGGGACGGAGGTGCGGGCGGCGGCCCAGGCGTCCTTCTCCGGCGATCCGGTCGCGGTGCTGGCCGAACCCGAGAACGGCGCGGACCGGGCGGTGATGACCGTCACCGACGACTTCGGCAACGCCGTGGCCCAGGTCAACGTGAGCCCCACGGCCACAAGCGTCAGCTGGGACGGCAAGAACGCCATGGGCGAGACGCAGCCGCACGGGCTCTATTCCTTCGCGATCGCCAGCTACAAGGATGGCGAACTGATCGGGACGAAGCCCGGTGAGGTCTTCGCCAAGGTCACCGAGGTTCGGATCGAGGACGGCGAGCCGGTGCTGATGCTGGAGGGCGGGGCCAAGGCGCCGGTCGATTCGGTCTCGGCCCTGCGCTGATCGCCGCGCTCACGCTTCCCAGAGGATCTCCGCCGCAAGGCAGGCGCCCGCCCCGTCGGCGACCGCGAGCGCCTGCCGGCCGTCGGCCTCGGCGCCCCCGAGGATCTCGGCCCGCTCCGACAGGCAGAGCGGCCGCAGCGCTTGGAAGCCCGCCGCCGCCGGCCAGGCCCCCTCCCGCCGCACCCGCGCCGTCTCCACCAGCAGGATGGCGAGCAGCCGGTCCTGGACGGCGAGCCCGGGCAGGCCGATCCCGGCGGCATAGGGAGCGTCGTAGTGCCGGCGCTCCGCGTCGAAGGTGACCGCGGAAAAGCGGAAGAGCCGCACCGGGTCGAGCGCGAGGGGCGCCCGCCAGGCCGCCGACGGACGCGGCGGCGTCGCCGCCCCGGCCGGGGGCGCCGGCGCGAAGAGATGCTCGGCCACCTCGCTCACCCCGAGATTGCGGGCGGTGGAGATCTCATGGGCGACCGTCACCCGCACCCCGCCGGCCTCCGGCGCGATCCCGAGGATCTCCGAGCGGCGGTGCAGCGGCTCGCCGATTCGCAGCTCGCCATGGAAGCGCAGCCGGCCGCCGGTCCAGATCCGCGCGCCGGGCAGGGGCGGCAGCAGCGGGTCGGGCGCCTGGCCCGAGGGGGCGAGGGCCGCGGCGGGTGCCTCCGGCAGGAAGGCGAGCCAGTGCCAGAGCGGCGGCAGCGGGCCATCGGGGGCGATCCCCGCCGCCGCCCGCGCCTCGGGCCCCCAGCCCAGGGTCGCGGCGAGCGCGCGCGCGGTCTGCTCCGGCACGCTGTCCTCGGCCTCCACCACCCGTCCTACCCAGTCGGCGAAGGTCTCTTTCCCGGCCATCCCGCCCTCCTCTGACGCGGCTTCGGGTCTTATTCCATGGGCCGGCGCCGTCAATGCGCCGCCGCCTCCGGTCGCGCGCTCGTGGTCCCTTTGGTCCTGTCAGAGCCATGTCAGAGAGTGTCTGGACGCGCGGCGGCGGAGAGCCGCGCGGAAGTCTCGGGATCCCGGCGGGACATCCTGTCCGTCACGCTCGGGATATTGGCGGAAACGAGTGACTCCCCGGGGTGCGAAAGGCATCGTCGGATCGACTCGTCCGAAGTGTCAAACAGGCTCTCAGGGATCGAGCCGCGCCTTGGCGGCGTTGATCAGCGCGGCGAGCGCGTCGCTGCCGCCGAGATCGGGGTGCACCCGCATCATCAGTCGCCGATGGGCCGCCCGCACGTCGGCGCGGCTCGCCCCCTGGGCGAGGCCGAGGATGCGCAGCGCCTCGGCCTCCGACATCTCCCGGCCCGGCGGCGCCTCCGCCGCGCCCGCGGCGCCTCCCGCCTCGCCGCCCATCCCGCCGCCAGGGGCCGCCGCGTCGCCGCGCCGCTCCAGATAGGCGAGGAGCAGGCCCAGGCTGTCCGGATCGGCCTCGAGCTCGGCGGCCAAGGCCTGGAGCTCCGCGGCGGAGAGCTCGGCCAGGGCGCGCCCGGCGAATCGCCCGTCCAGCACTTCGCCCCCCATCTCGCCGCTGTCCCGGTCGAGCCACATGCGCAGCGCCGCGGTCCCGACCTCGGAACAGCCGCCGGCGCCCGGGACCGGCCGCGCCCCCCGGCCTTGGGCGATCGCGCCCCGCAGCAGAGGCAGGGCGAGCAGCGCCACCGGCGCCGCCAGGGCCGGCTGGCGCAGCAGGAAGAGGAGCAGCGCCGCCCCCAGCAGCGCCGCCCCGGCCGCCGCCCGTCCCGACAGTCGTCCCGACAGTCCTCCCGACAGGCCCGCCGCCAGCCGCGGCCCGTAGACGAAGGCGAGCGCGACGAGGACGCCCGCCGCCAGCAGCAGGGCGGGACTCACCGGCGGAGGTCGGCGAGCAGGCGGCGCGCCGCAGGGCCGCCCGCGGCCTCCAGCGCCGGCCGTCCGCCCGCCGCATAGGCGGCGACGGCGGCGAGCAGCGCGGCGAACTCGCCCGGCGCCCCGCGGTCGAAGGGCAGGAGCACGCCGCCGGTGATCCGCGCGATCTCGCGAAAGGCCCGCTCGGCGGCCGGGTCGCGGCCCTCCAGGAACATGAAGGCCCGCACCCCGCGCAGGGTCAGCTCGCCCGCCGCCGCGGCCAGCCGGTCGATCTCCTCCTCCATGGCGTCGCCCACGAAGACCAGCGCCGCGACGGGGCGCCGCGCCGCTTCCCGGGCGGCATGGTCGAGCACGCGCCCGATCTGGGTGAGGCCGCCGTGGCAGGCGATGGCGGCCATGGCCCGGCCGAGCGCCGCGGCGTCGGCCGCCCAAGGCGAGGCCTTGGCCTCCCCGGCGCCGCGATAATAGACGAGCTGGACCGCGAGCCCCCCGGCCTGCCCGGCGGCCCGGAACATCTCGCCCTGGATCCGGCAGGCGAGGTCCCAGGTGGGCTGGCGGCTCATGGTGGCGTCGAGGGCGAAGATCAGCCGCCCGCGCCCGGCGCCGACGGCCTTCGCCTCGCCCAGAAAGGCGGCGATCTCGGCGCGGCTGGACGCGGCGGGGGGCTTCGGCGCGAGACCCTTGCCGGGGGAAAGCACGTTTCTCCTCATGCCCCGGATCTTGGCCTCCCCCGCCGCATTTGCAAGCGGCGGTGCAGGAAACCGGACTCCGCCTCGCCTGGTCTTTAGCGAGCGCGGCCCACGGGGCTGGGAAACTGGGCCTTCCATACCCTTCCCAAAAGCCCCCGCGCCCTGTCGGCGCCCGTTCTGCGGTTTTCGCGAAAAAAATCGCGCAACGCGCTGGACGCCCGCCGCGAGCCTTGTTATAGCCCGCCCCGTTCCGGCGTAGCTCAGCGGTAGAGCAGTTGACTGTTAATCAATTGGTCGTAGGTTCGATCCCTACCGCCGGAGCCAGAAACGCTAACAAAATTAGATAGTTGGCGGGTTTCTGGCCAGGAACGTTAGCGGAACTGTCCGACTGTCCGACAACCGTCCGAGTCGGACGGTTCGGACGGATCAGCGCGGCCGCTTTGCCGGCCGCTTCACCGCCCGGACCGCACTGCTCGCGCTCTCGTAGGTCGGCGGCATGTAGACCTGGCTCAGCTCCGCGTCCGTGAACGCCTTGTTACCCAGGGCGTCGGCTACGGCGCGCTGGTCGGCGCCGCCGGCGCGGGCGAGCGCCGCGAAGGTCCGGCGCAGGTCCCGGAACTGGAGCCCCTTGACCGATGGCGCAGCCTTGGCGGCTTCGTCGCGCACACGGTCCCACGCCGAGGAAAACAGGTCGTCGCTGTAAGGCATGTCCTGGGGATGATCGAGCGTCCCCTCGTAGTGCAGCAGCCGCTCCCGATCGCCGGCGCGCGCGAGCATCGCGCGGATCGGCGCGTGCAGCTCGGGGTGGACCTCGAAGCCGCCCGCGTTGCTCCGCTTCTGGCGGCGGAGCAGCCAGGACTGGCCCGCGAAGGCGGCCCGGTCGGCGCGGATGATGTCCGCCCGGCGCTGGCCCGTGAACACGCCCATCAGGATCGCCAGCTCCATGGAATGGAGGCCGAGGCGACGGGCGGCGTGGGTCAGCGCCTCCAGCTCCAGCCAGGTTCCGATCCGCTGGCGGCGCGGCGGGGTCTGGCGGCCCTGGCCGAGGCAGGGGTTCGTCTCGATCCAGCCGATCCGTTTGGCGTAGGCGAAAAGCAGGCTCATCTTGCGCATCACATGCGCCGCCATGAAGACGCCGCGCTCCGAGTGGAGCGTCTCGTACCAGACGTAGCAGATCCCCGGGGTGAAATTGACGACGAGGTCGGCGCCCCACTTGTCTTCGATCAGGCGCAGGCCGTTGCGATAGTCGCGTTGGGTCGCCGCGGCGAGCCCGGAGAATGCCGGGCTCGCGAGATAGCGCGCGATCAGGGCCTTGACCGTCCGGCCTTTCCGCTCGGCTTGGGCGGGCGCGCCGCCGCCCCGGGCGGCCTCGACCAGGCCGTTGAGCCGCTCGGCTTCGCGGGTCGACCAGGTCAACCGCTTGGCGTCCAGCTCGACCGGCGCGAAGCCCAGCTCGCGCAGGGCGGTCTCAGGCTCCCACCAGATGCGCCAGGTTGCGGCGCGGGCGCGCCACCGCTGGCGGAGGCGCGGCGGCGGGGTCTTGATCGGGGGCGTCGGGCTCATGCCGCGGTTCCCCGTCCGGCCTCGGCCGCGTCATGGATGCGGCGCCCGAGGATCAGGCGCCAGATCCAGCCGTCGATCGCGGCCCAGGGCGACGCCTTGGCGGTCGCGCTGCAGCCGAGGAGATCGAGGCGATACTGGCAGCGTCGCCCGTCCCAGGTCACGAGGGCGTCCTCGGCCTCCAGGAGGTCGCGGACGATTTCGCGGCGGGCCTCGGTCGCGCCGGCCCGGTCGAGTTCCAGGCCGAGGGCGAGGCGGCGGTGATGGTCCCGGCGGCATCCGCTGGTCATGGCCGCGCCCCCGGAAACTCGCGCATCACCGCCTGGGCCCAGTTGGAGCAGGCGCCGTCCTCGCCGGCGGTGCTGACGGCGGTCTTGCCGAACATGCGCAGGCGCCAGCCGGCAAGGCTGCAGGTGTCGCGAGGCGCGATCCCATGGCGCGCGGCCAGGTCGCGGACATAGGCGGTCCGCGACCTCCAGCTCTCCAGCCGGTGCAGCTCGGCCGCCGCGTCGGCGCGGCGATCGGCAAGCAGCGCGCTGGTCTCCTCGGGGGGCAGGTTGCGGCGGGTCAATGGGTTGCCCTCCGGGCCCTGTCCGCCGCCTGCAGGAGCGCCAGGCCCCCCACCGCGGCGTTCTGCGACGCCGCTCGGATCGTCGCGTGATCCTCTTCGGTCAGCAGTCCGCCGGCCGACAGCAGCACCATGTTCGTCACGGTCGTGAGGATGACCAGGCAGACCATCGGCTCCGCCGCCGGCTCGTCCATGCCCTTGGCGGCGCGCCCTGCGGCCTCCTGGGCCTGCCGCAGGATCTGGAAGATGTCGTTTCCGTTGATGCAGATATCCATCACGCGGTCCTCGCCTGGTGGAGCATGACGACGCGGCTGGCGGCGTCGGCCTGGTCGGGGAGCAGATCGAGCGCGGCCGAGGGGACCTCGCCCATGGCCTCGATCCAGCGGACCACGCTGTCGCGCCGCCACATGAGGGGCCGCTTCCGCCAGGGCGCTGGCGACGGGAACCCCATCCTCTGAAGCGCGGCGCGGCGGCAGAGGAAGGCGGGGCCGGATGTGAAGCCCATCAGGTGGGCGACCTCGGCGGCCGAGATGAAGGCGCGAGGCTGGGCGACGCTAACGGGGAGGCGTTCCGCGGTCATTGGACCCTCCCGAACGGGACCACGACGCGCTCGACCTCGCGGGGGGGCTCGGCGGGTTGGCGGGTGGCGCTGACCAGCATCCCCATGAGCAGCGTCGCGACCGAGCCGCCCAGGACGAAGCCGGCGACGAGGCCGATGCACAGATCGACCATCACGCGGCGCCCCGGGGATCGACGGGCGCGGCGGTGCGGTTGTCGGCCAGGCGGACGACGTTCGGGCCCATGTCGGCCGCGCCCTCGATCCAGGCCGCGGCGTACTGGCGGCCCAGGAGCCGGCGGTAGGCCAGCAGCTCGTGCAGGCAGCCGGGGGTGGCCTGCAGGATCAGCGCCGCCTCAGGGGCCGTCAGGTCGCTGTGCTCGGTCTTCGCGATGGTCTCGATCAGCGCCTCGACAAGGCGATCGGTGATCGGCGCCTCCGGAACCGGAAGGCGAGTGTGCTGCATGGTAGGTCCTCCTGTGCTGGGTACTGCACCGGAGGATATGGGATCATGATCCCATGTCAATGAGGATGTAGGAATTTAATCCTATTAACGACGAAGAAGCCGGCGCACGCCGAAGGCAACCAAAAAAGCTGCCAGCCCTCCAGCCATTGGCACGAGAAGCGATTGCCAAAGCGGTCTTAAGGGAATGCCGATGCGCTCAGCAACAGCTATAGCATTAGAGTGCTGCATAAATCCAAAAACTGCACAAATTGCAATTATAAAAATAAGGCCATAATAGAAGTTTCTAACGAATAATCCAGCAAGTGCGCCTGCAATGAATGTCATTTTTCTACTCTCCAGCTTGCTGTAACAACTCCAATTATTATAACATTCTTTCCGTCCACGACATGCGGCCGCCATTTTGTGGGCTCAGTGCTTGAGGCAGTGAGAACCGGCGGATCGTAGCGGCGTAACAGTGTCATCGCACTGCCGACCTCCCAATCGTATACCTGAGCGAGAACGACGCTCCCTGTTTCTGGTCGCGCATGTTGGTCGACTAAGACGAAATCACCCTCGTCGTATCCTGCGAGGATCATCGCTCGGGAAGTGACTATCCAGATGTCACGCCTCCCGCGACCGCCCGCCAGTAGCTCGGCCATGTCGGCTATACGGCGCTTTGACGCATCCGAAGCTGCATTACCCTTCCAGGCGGCTACGTCACCCTCGGAAAAACCTCGCGGTTTCTGGCCCGATCGGACGGGATCAAAGTTGATAACGTCGTCGTAAGCTAACCCAATGCGGCTTCGCAGCTTTTCGATCGTAGTTGTGGCTGGAGCCGAACCTCCGTCGATGCCCTTCCGCAGTGTCGAGGCGTCCAACCCCGCCGATTTTGCGAGCGACGAAACCGTCATCGGAGGGTTCGCAGCAATCCACCTGAGAAGGCCGGCGTAGTAGGGGTGCATGGGCTTCGACATGGGTAGGACTATGGTCCCACCAATGGGCGGAATGCGATCGGATAGATTTCCGTTGCCAAGATAGGATTACGATCCTATCGTCCGCGACCTATGACGATCTCGAAGGCATCAGCAGAAATCCTGACGGAAGCGCGGCGCTACTGCGCTAACGCGGGCATCAAGTTGAGCACGCTTGGAGCCTATGCGGTCGGCAACAATCGCATCTTCGCGCGGCTTGAGGCGGGGAGAGACTGCCATACGGCGACCCTCGATCGGATCGCCCAGTATATGGCCGATCACCCCCCGGCCACCCCGGCCCGGGAGGACGCGGCGTGAGCGTCCCCCTTTTCAACAGGAGCCCGGCATGCCGGACGAGATCGACCACAAGCGCCTCAAGGCCCTGTTCGGCGGAACGCGCTGCTATGTTCGGCCGCCCGTCTCCAACTTCGAGAGGCGCTCGACGTTCATTTTCCGTCCGATTGCTCCTGGTCACGAAGACGGCGTTTCGTCACCGCAGCCAGGTCGAAGGCCTCATGCAGCAAGGCGCGCAATCGCAGCTGGTCTTCGGGTTGCAGCTGCTGCCGTGCAATGCGGATTTTCTCGACTACGTCGCTCTCGGTGATCTCTTCACGCGCCGCCAGCTCCGCGACGAGGATCTGGAGGGCCAGGCCGCGGAGGCCGACCTGCATCAGTCCCTCCTCAAGATAGGCCACGCGCGCCTCCAGTTTCTTGATCTCGTCTTTCATCGTCATCGCTTGCCTCGCCCGCCGAATCGTCCCGCCACTCTAGCCGAGCGGAGGGCGGCGTGAGAGGGCCAGGCGAAGTCAGATGGGCCATCGGCCCCATCAAGCTGCGGCTGGGCTTCGTCCTCGGCTTCGTCCTCGGCGTCGTCCTCGGCGTCGTCCTCGGGCTCCTGGTGCTCGATATCGTAGTGGGAGCGGCGGCGTGAGCGCGCCCGCCCGCCGGTCGCCCCCTCCACCAGTTACTGCCGTGCGGCGCGTCGTTCCTCCCCGCGCCGCCATCACTCGCCCCGGGGCTCGTCCCCGGGGTCTTTTCCATTCGGACGATCGCGGCGCAGCGCACCTTGCCGCGATCCCGCCCGCCGCTGCGCGTCCCACTCCGCGCGGCGGCGGGCCTGGTGGGCGCCCATGACGGCGGACGTCGCCGTGGCCCTGGTCGCCCGGGCCTGTGTCGTCGCCATGGCGGCCAAGGCCGGGAAGGTGACCGAGCGTCACCGGCTCCAGCTCCTGCGCGACGTGCTGGCCTTCGCGCCCCGCGATCCGGGATGGGTCGCGGCCGCGCTGGCCTTCGAGGACCGCGTCTCGGCCGAGCCCGAGGCGGCCGGCCAGGCGCTGCATGACTGGGCGCTCGGCCCCGGCCAGCCGGTGACGACGGCCGCGCGCCTTGAGGCGACGCTGGCGCAGCTCTCGGCCGAGGCCGGGGACCATTTCGCGTGGATGGATCGGAGGGACATCGGTGGGTGAGGTCGTCGTCTGGCTTGTCCTGGTCGTTTCGACGCCGAATGGCGTGGCGGTCGAGAGCTTGCCCTTCGGCTCGGCCGGGGAGTGCCGCGTGGCGCTCTCCCAGGTCGAGGAGCAGGTGGGCTCGCTGTTCTTGCCGGTCCGCGGCGCTTGCGTCGAGGGCGAGCGATGACCGCCTCGCCCGACCTCTCCACGCCTCCGCTGTTCCGGCCGCTGACCCTGCATGACGCCGCCCTCGTCAACGCCGTGGGCGCGGCGATCGTGCCGCCTCTCCCCGACCCTCAGGAGGTCCAGGACGCCCTTGAGATGATGCGCATCCTCCTGCCGCTGGTGTCCCGCGACCACGTCCTGATGCGCGACCTGGCCGATGCGGCCGGCCGGCTGGTGACCACCTGGCCCGACCGTCGACAGCGGCGAGACGAGGGAGAGCACAACCTATGGGCGCGCGCCCAGCATGACGCCGCCGTCGCGCTCGGCGCCATCATGCGCGTGCGGGCGGCGCAGGCTTTCGGCAAGGCGCTGGCGGAGGTTAGGGGATGAGGCGCGCGCCGGGCATGGGGCGCAGCCGTCCCGCACCCAGACCCATGGACAGAAAGCCTAGAACCGCTCGGCGGGGGCGTGTATGCTCGCGGCGGTTGTGCTATCGGCTGGGGTCAGGGATCGGAACGCAATATTATTGCGTTCCGGCAAATGTTCCGGCAAATGTTCCGGCGGTTTCCGTTTCTCGCCAATGGGTTAGGGGCAAAACGGAACAACGGAACGGCAAAAACGACCTCCTCGCATGTGCGGGCGCGCGCTACGCGCGCGATCATATTCGCGTTCCGTTGTTCCGTTCTCTCTCTATCTATCTGAATATAAAGATAAATAGGTGGAACAAAGACCGGAACGCCGAGCGGAACGCCTGTGTTCCGACCGTTCCGATTTCCTCTAAGCCTCTGAAACCATTTGTTTATGGGACGTTCCGGTGACGAAAACGGCGGGCGGCGAGCGGGTGCAGGAGGCTGAGAAGCGGCTGGCGGCCGCCCAGGCGACGGGCCAGCAGCTGAGGCTGTTCGCGGCCCCCGCCTCGCCGGCCGATCCGGCGGACCTGCCTGCGCCGCGTGGCCGGCCGAAGGGCTCGCGGAACCGCCGGACCTCGAAGCTGCGGCAGATGCTGGCGGCGCGCGGCTACCGGATGCCTGAGGACGTGGTGGGCGAGCTGGCGGGCCTCGGCGCGGACGTGAGCCAGGTGGAGCTGGCGATGCAGCGGGCCGAGCAGGTCGCGGCGTGGCTGGAAGGCCTGCCGATCGGGCGCACCAAGGAGGGTGTGGCCTATGGCGCGGACCTGCCGCTGACCAGGAGCGAGATGCTGGGGCTGTTCCACACGATCCTGCGCGAGCAGGGCGACGCCGCCGCCGCGCTGCTGCCCTACGGGCTGGAGCGGCTGACGCCGGACAGCGGGCCGGTGGTCGCGCCGACCGTCATCATGCTGCCGGGCGGCGCGCAGCCGGGCGACCAGGCGTGCGTGATCGAGGGCCGGGCGTCCGACCGAGCGTCCGAGATGGCCCCTCCGCCGATGCCGGGCGAAGTGCAGGAAAATCAGTGGCTTACGGATGCGCGGCCGGCGCAGTCGGACGGATCGGGTCGGACGGAATGACCAACGTGTTGATGTTGAAAGGCAAATTCGGTGCGGGCCAGATGATCGAAAATCATCTGAGCCCCGCGCGGATCGGGCGCCTGGCGCGGGCGGCCGGGCGACCCACCCCCCGGGTCGCGCGCGCCGCGGGCGCCGCCGGCGCGGCCCCCCGGGGGGCGGTCCGCGGCCTTCGGCTGCCGCCCCTGGGAGAGAGGCCATCCGACTTTTTGGCCGAGGCCCCGGAGGCCGGCCGATGAACGCGACGCTGAAAGGCGCTTCCTGGGGTGGGGGGAAGGAAAGCCCCTCCCGTCAGGGTCAGGGGGACGTCGATCTGTCGGGGATGGGCGCGGCCGAGGCAGTGGCGCATCTGGAGGGCGGGGCCGAAGGGCCGATGCCGCTCGCGAGCGTTGTATCCTTCCCGGGACCTGTGGCGCAAGCCATGTACTGGGATGATCGGCCGGTGGTGGGCGCGCAGGGGCCCGTGGGGTCGGGGAAAACAACCACGGTCATGCTCTCCCGGGTGCGCCGGGCGGTGATGATGCCCGCGTCGGTCCTCGACAAGGTCGATGGCCGGGGCGTGCGGAAGTACAAGCTGATCGGGACCCGGGAGACCTACCGCCAGCTCTGGTCCTCGACGATCCCTTCCTATCTCGAAACCATCCCGAAATCCTTGGGCGTCTGGTCGGGCGGCCGCGGCGCGCCGGTCCAGCACCGGATCGAGTTCGAGGATCAGCACGGCCCGATCGAGTGGATCGCCGAGTTCATGGCCTTCGGCGACGATGTGATCGCCTCGATGCGCGGCTTGCAGACCGTCGACCTCTGGCTGAACGAGGCGGACACCAATCCCCAGGAGGTCCTGCTCGCCGGGATCGGCCGCATCGGCCGCTGGCCAGGCCAGCGGCATTTCCGCGGCTATCCCGCGCGGCTCCGGAGCTATGGGCAAATCGTCTCTGACTTCAACGCCCCGGACCGGGACAACTGGACCCACGGAGTGTTCCACGACCTCGGCCGGCGGACCGCCATCGAGGCGGAGTTCCGCGGCGTGGCGCGCCTCCGCATCGAGGAGGAGCTGCGGCAGGAGCGTCCCGAGGCGACCCCCGAGCAGCGCGCCGCCGAGCTCGACGCGCGCATGGCGGAAATGCCGAGCTTCATCGGTTTTCACAACCAGCCGGGGGGGCGCGCGCCGGGGGCGGAGAACCTGCAGAACCTGGCGCCCGGGTACTACGCGACGCAGGTCGCAACCATGACGCTGGCCGGCCGGGGCGACCTGATCGCCCGGCTGATCGACAACCGGATCACATTCCTGCGGGCCGGCGACCCGGTCTTCAAGCGGGAGTTCAACCCGGCGATCCACGTCTCGACCGGCCGGCTGGAGCTGATCCCCGATCTGCCGCTGATGATCGGGCTCGACCAGGGTTTTCTGCCGGCGGCGACCATTGGGCAACGGACCCGCGCCGGGTGCTGGCGGTTCCTGGCGGAGCTGATGTTCCCGGGCGAACGCCTGATGGCGCGGGAGTTCGGCAACCGGTTGCGCGACCTGCTCGACGAGCGGTTTCCGGGTCACCCTATCGAAGGCGCCTGGGGCGACATGGCCGGAGAGCACGGGGCGAGCCAGGCGGCGGACGAGAACGACACCTGGAACAGGCTGGTCGGCAAGGCGGCCGGGATCGTGGTGCGGCCGCAGCGGATCGGATCGAACCGGATCACCCCGCGCTTGGAGGCGGTGCGCGCGGCGCTGGAATACATCCACGGCGGCGAGCCCGGCCTGCTGCTCGACGGCCAGGCTTGCCCGCTGCTCTGGGCCGCGTTCGAAGCCCGGTACGTGTGGAAGGACGAGATCAACCAGTCCGGCGACACCCGCAAGGTGCCGGACAAGAGCATCCCCGAGGCCAACGTCATGGACAGCGCCCAGTACCTGCTCCTGAGCGGGGTACGCGGCGATGGCCTGTCCACCAACAGTTTCCCGGCCCCCCGGCGCGATCGGCGCGAGGACGCGCCGCAGCCGGGGCTCACCACCGGCTGGGACGTCTCAGACCCTTACGGGAGGTCCGCATGAAACCCGTCGCCTTCGACGAGATCGTCGCGTCGCTGCAGGCCCGCGTCCGGGACGTGGCCGAGGCGTATGCGCCGGGCGGCTACGTCGACGGCGGGCGGTACTGGGCGCTCAACCCGTGGCGGGACGACGGCAAGATCGGGTCGTTCCAGGTCGGACTGGCCGGGACCTATGCCGGGCGGTGGATGGATTTCGCCAGCGGCGAGCACGGCGACATGCTGGACCTGATCCAGCACGCGCTGCGCACCGACCGGCGGGGGGCGCTGGACGAGGCCAAGCGGTTTCTCGGGATCGCCGAGGAGACGCCCGAGCAGCGGGCGGTGCGCCAGCGGGCGGCGGTCCGGGCGGCGGAAGCGCGCAAGCGCGAGGAGGCCGAGCGCGAGGAAAAGGCCAAGCGCAGCCGCGCGTCGGCGCATCGGCTGTGGCTGGAGTGCCATCAGGACCTGAAGGACACCCCCGTCGCCGCCTATCTGGCGGCCCGGGGCATCGGCCTGGCGCAGCTCGGCCGCACGCCGGGCGCGATCCGGTATGCGCCGCGGCTGTCCTACCGCCACGTCGACCCCGAGACCGGCGAGATCTTCGAGGGCGAGTTCCCGGCCATGGTCACCGCGATCATGGGGCCGCATGTCGAGGGCCAGCCGGCGGCGTTCTGGGGGGCGCATCGCACCTGGTTGGCGCAGGATCCCGACGGCCGCTGGCGGAAGGCGCCGGTGCCGAAGCCGAAGAAGGTCCTGGGCTCGGTCATGGGCGGCTACATCCGCCTGTGGGCCGGGTTCGGCCCCCGGGGCGGCCATGGCGCGCCGCTGAGCCGCGCGCCGCACGGGACCACGGTCTTCGTCGCCGAGGGGATCGAGAACGGGCTGTCGGCGGCCGTGATCCGGCCTGACGCGCGTGTGGTGGCGACGGTGTCGCTCGGCAACATGCGGGAGATCGTCCTGCCCCCGCAGGTCACGAAGGTGATCGTCATCCGCGATCACGACACCAATCCGAAGAACAGAGCCCAGGTGGACCGCGCCAAGGAGCGGTGGCTGGCCGAGGGCCGGGCAGTGGGCGACTGGGAAGCGCCCGAAGGAGGCAGGGACTTGAATGACGCGCTGATGGCGGCGCTGCGCGCCGAGCGGGCGGCGGAATGATGGGCGCGGCGGAGGACGGCCCCAGCCAAGATGTCGTCGAGGCGATCGGCAAGCTTGAGGCCGGCGACCGGCTGTTGCTCCAGCGCCTGTGGTCGCGGCCGAAGAGCCGGCCGATCGTCATCGAGGACGAGGACATGCGAGCGCAGGCGCGAGAGCTGGAGGCGCTGCTCCTGATCCTGGTCGATCTTGAGGATGACACCGGCGCCGAGGTGCTGGTTCTCACGCCGTTCGGCAACCTGGTCGCCGAGACGCTGCGGCGGCTGGGCGACGACGCCCCGCCGCCAGCCCGTCGCGGGCTGGCCTTGCTCAAGGGTGAACTGGATCGGGTCGAGGCGGATGTGGTGAAGCTGGCAGAGCGCCGGCGGGGCGGACGAGGGGACGGCAAGCCTCCGAAGAAACGCGATCCCGAGCGCCAGCCCGGCGAAATCTATCCCGGATGCCCGGTCACCGCCTTGGGCGTGAGCGGCAAGTTCTTCCACTACCTCGATACGATCAACCAGCTGCAATCGGTGGACGGGCACACCGGCGACAGGATGTCGGCGCTGTTCGGCGGGCGCGTCGAGCTGATGATGCACGCCTGGCCCAGGTGGTCGAAAGGGTCGGAAGACGAACCGCCGCGGATCATCGGCTGGAAGCAGGATGATGCGCGGGCCGCCATGCAGCGGGCTTGCACGGAAAAGGGCGTCTGGTCGGCGGCCGACAAGGTTCGCGGCCGCGGGGCCTGGCGGGACCCCGAGGGCGGCGTCATCCTGCACTGCGGCGACGGCTTCCTCTATCAGGGCGAGTGGCGCGTCCCCGGCTACCACGAGGATCGGGTCTATCCGGCGGCGGACAGGATACCGCGGCCCCTGGGCGAACGTCCCAGTCCCGCCGCGGCGTCCGAACTGCTCGATGCCCTGACGTCATGGAGCTGGGACCGTGGGGCCTCGGCCGCGCATCTCGACGCCTATCTCCTGCTGGGCTGGTCGGTGGCGGCGAAATTCGGCGGCGCCCTCGACTGGCGACCGACCGTCTGGATCACGGGGGACGCCGGGTCGGGCAAATCGACCCTGCAGAAACTCCTGACCAACGTCATGGGCGGCGACAAGGCGCTGCTCTACTCGACCGACGCGACCGAGGCGGCGGTGCGCCAGTTCCTGGCCCAGCATGTGCAATCCACCGTGCCCGTCCTGCTGGACGAGGCCGAGCCGGACTTGGACAACCGCCGCATCCTGGCCGTGGTCAAGCTGGCGCGCCAGGCGTCGAGCGGCGCCATGGTGCTGCGCGGCGGGTCGGATCACCAGGCGCAGGGCTTCGTGGTGCGGTCCGCCTTCATGTTCAGCTCGATCCTGATCCCGCCCCTGCTGGACCAGGACCTGAGCCGGATTGCGGTGCTGACGCTGCGGGACCTCCCGAAGGGACGCACGCCCCCGGATCCGGAGCATCGGAAATGGACGCGCGCGGGCCGGGCGATCATGGACCAGGTCATCGCGCAGTGGCCGCGGCTGCACCGGACGCTGGAGCTGTACCGGCAGGCGCTGGCGGCGGCGGGGCATTCGGCGCGCGGATGCGACCAGTACGGAACGCTGCTCGCCATGGCCGATCTCTCCATGTCCGACGCAGAGCCCACGCCCGAGGCTTGCGCCGCCTGGGCGGCCCGGTTGCAGGCGGAGAGCGTCACCGACCGCAACGACCAGTCGGCGGACTGGCAGCGGTGCCTCAACCACCTGTTCGGGCAGCATTTGGATATTTTCCGGTCGGGCGAGCGGCATTCGGTGTGGCAATGGGTGCGCGCCGCCGCCGGCATTGCCGACGATCCCGATCCGCTGAAGGCGGCGCGGGCCCTGCCGGGCTGGGGTTTGCGCGTCGTCGGCCGGGGCCCCACCGCCGTCCTGATGGTTGCGAACAACCATCCGATGCTGGGCAAGCTGTTCGAGGGGACGCACTGGTTTTCCCCCGCCGGCCAGACGGGCGTCTGGGTGCAGGCGATCAAGCGCGTGCCGGGCGCGGAGAGTTCGCCGACCGCGGCGAATTTCAGCGGGGTGAAGGCGCGCGCCTGGCAGTTCCGCCTGAGCGCCGTTCCGAATTTCGGCCATGACGATGTCCCGCAGTCCGAGCCCGAGCGACACCCTGTCACCGGGGAGGACTTCGCATGACGCTCGACCTGACGTCCTGGGAGGACGAGGCGGCGTGGACCGTGTTCGTCGGGCTCGACCTGAACGACCGGCTGGAGGCCGCCCTGTGGCGGGGGGACAACGCCCTGCCCATGGCGTTGTGGGCGGACTGGCGGCTGGCGTCCGCCGATCCGCGCGCCGTGCTGCGCATCGCCCGCTGGCGCGGCGCGCCCTTCGCCCTGGTCGGGTTGCAGCCCACCGGCGTCGCCGGCGTCATGCAGGCGGGCCTGGTCGCCGCCGACCACAAGCGCCACCGCCGGGCGCTGGCCCGGCTGACCCGGCTGATCGCCGGGGAATTGCCCGATCGGGCGGCCGAATGGGGCGTGTCCCGGATCGAGGTCCGCAGCTGGACCCACCACCCCACCGCCGCCCGCCTGCTGACCGCCTGCGGGTTCCGCCTCGAAACGAAGCTCGCCGGGATGCCCGCGCCCTACGCGCAATACGCTTGGACCCTCGACCACGGAGAGCCGCCATGTGCCTGATGAAGAAACCCGCCATGCCGAAGCCGGCCGCGGCCATGCTCCCCGATCCGAACAACGCCGAGGCGCGGCGCCAGGCGGACCTTGAGGCCGCCCTGCGTCGGCGGCGCGCCGGCGCGGCCGCGGACATCCTGACCAGCCCGGTCGGCCTCCCCTCCGGCTCCGGCAGCTCGGGCCAGCTCGGAAAGGTGGCGGCATGACCACCCCGCCCCCGAAGGACCCGCGGGCCGAGGAGGCCGAACGGCGCTGGGACGAGCTGAAGGCCCTGCGGTCGCCGCATGAACCGGATTGGGAGGACCTGGCCCGGCTGATCCGGCCGCAGCGGGGCGGGTTCGCCAGCGCGAACCCGGCCCAGCATCGGAACGTCAAGCCTCTCTGCTCCGCCCCGATCATCGCCCAGTCGAACTTCTCGGCCGGCCTCTACGGCACGCTGACCAACCCCTCCAACCGGTGGATGGGGCTGGAGCTGACCGACCCGGACCTGATGCGGTGGCAGCCGGCGCGGGCCTGGCTCGACATCGCGAGTTCGCTGGTGCTGGCGAGCTTCGGGCCCCATGCGTCGAGCTTCTACGACAGCGCCGTGCAGCTTTTTGCGGACCTCGCGACCTTCGGCAACGCCGCCAGCTATGACGAGGTGGACGTCCAGGAGCAGCGCATTCTCGACGTCACCATGAGCCTCGCCCAGATCGTGGTGGCGATCGACGGGTTCGGCCGGGTGGTCGAGGTGGTCCGAAAGTTCAGCCTGACCCCGCGCCAGGCGGTGCGGATGTTCGGAGCGGCCAACCTGTCGCCGAAGACCGTCGAGCGGGCGGAAAAGGGCCAGACCGGCGAGGCGGATTATTTCCACCACGTCCTGCCGAACGTCGACTGGCGCCGGGGCCTGCTCGGCCCCCGGGGCAAGCGGTGGCTGTCGCGCTACTGCGCCGAGGGGCAGGTCATCCGCGAGAGCGGATACCAGGACATGCCCTTCGATTATCCCCGCTGGGAGGTCGACACCGGCCAGTGCTACGGTCGCGGCCCCGGCATGACCGCGCTGCCCGATGCGCGGGGCGTCAACCTCTTGGAGGACGCCAACATGCGCGCCGGCCAGCGCATCGCGGACCCGACCCTTCTGGCCCCCGATCGCGACACCTGGTCCCTCAACGGCGTCGTGCGTCCGGGGGCGACGATCTACGGCGGCGTCGACTTCCGGGGCAATCCGCTGATCCGGCCGCTGTCCATGGACGGCAGCACCGGCCTCACGCTGGAGATGGCGCAGGCCAAGATCGAGCAGATCCGGGACGCGTTTCACTGGTCGTTGATGAACCTCGCCGGCCGCACCGGCATGACCGCGACCGAGATCATGGAGCGGCAGGAGGAGAAGCTGCGCCTGATGGCGCCGCACCTGGGCCGGGTGCAGGGCGAGTTCCTGGCGCCGAAGATCGCCCGGCGGTTCGCCCGGCTGTGGTCGCAGCGGCAAATCCCGCCGCCGCCCCCCGAGTTGGCCCGGGAGGGCGTCGGCCTCCAGGTCACGTACCTGTCAGCGGCCGCGATGGCGCAACGCTCGGCCGAGGGCGCGGCGGTGGTGCGTCTGATCGCCGACATCACCCCGCTGGCCGAGCTGAAGCCGAGGCTGTTGGACCGGATCGACGAGGACGGGCTGGTCGAGGCGCTGCACCTGGCGCGCGGCGCGCCGGCGTCGATCCTGCGGTCGCGCGAGGCGGCCGACGCCATCAGCGAGCAGCGCGCCCAGGCCCAGCAGGCGGCGCAAGCGATGGAGGCGGCCCAGGTCGGCGGGGGCGTGGTGCGCGACCTGGCGAGCGCCCAGGCGGCGCAAGGGAGGGCGGCATGAGCGAGAGCCGATATCGTACCGGGGTGCGCCTGGCGCAGCTGGAGTTCCAGACCGCCACGATGCGCCGGCATCTGCGGCTGGCCGTTTGGCTGAACGTGGGCCTGGCGCTCGCGCTGGCCGCGGCGGTGGCGACGGGGACGTGGTGATCCTCGATCGCCTCAGCATCCTGCGCGTCCTGTCGCCGCAGCGCCGCGCCGCCGCGGCGCTCGCTGCGCGCTGGCAGCGCGCGGCCGATCGCGATCCGGAGCTGATTTCCGACGTGATCCGCATGGGCGGCGTCCTGGCGAAGTCGCCCGCCCGCTTCGTCGACGGCGTCGAGCAGCCCGACCCGATCGACCCGATCCGCATGGCCCGCGACCAGGGCCGCCGCGAACTCGCCACCGAGCTGTTGGCCCTGATGAGCATCGGGCCCCAGGAACTGAACGACCTCACGAGGGAACCATGAACGACACACCGCCCCCGGTTGATACGCCGCCCGCCGACACGCCGCCCCCGGTCGAGCCGAAGTGGTATGAGGACCCCCGGTGGAACGAGCACCGCGGCTGGCTGACCACCAAGGGCGGCTTGGTCGACGATCCGCTGGATGCGCTGGACAAGGCGGTTCGCGCCGGCGCCGGGGCCGAGAAGTTCCTGGGCCGCGGGGCCGACGCGCTGATGACCAAGCCCGGTCAGGGCCAGTCCCTGCCGGACTGGATGCGCGCGAACGCCGCGATCTTCGGCCTGCCTGACGCGCCCGAAAAGTACGACATCGCCAAGCCCGACCTGTCCGCCGGCGTGGAGTGGGACGAAACGCTGGAAGCCGAAGCCCGCAAGATCGCGCATGAGAACGGCATCGCGCCGGCCGCGCTGCAGGCCATGGTGGGCCTGTACGCCAAGCACCTCGGGGACAAGGTCACCGGGATCAACGCCCAGCTGGCGACGGCGAAGCAGGACATGATGGCGCAGCTCGAACGCGACTGGGGCGCGCAGACGCCGGGCAGGATCGCCCAGGCGAAGCTGGCGGCGCAGAGCCTGATGGCGCAGGCCGGGCTGGACGCCGACGGTCAGCGGGAAGTGCTGTCCGTGCTGGCCGAGAAGACCGGCGACGCCGGCGTCATGCGCCTGTTCGCGACGCTGGCCGGCATGATGGGCGAGGACACCCTGGCGGGCGGCGGAGCCGGCGGAGGCGGAGGCGGGCCTACCACGCCGGCCGAGGCGCGCGCGCCTCGACGCCATGAACGCCCCCAATGGGGCTTATGGCAAGGCGTTCGCCGCCGGCGACCGGCAGGCGATGGCGAAGCTCGATCCCGAGCGCAACGCGTTGATCCGGCTCGCCGCCGGATCCTGAACTTTCAGCAGAGGAGAGGGCTGATGCCCAAGAAGACGGAAACCGTGGAAGAGCAGATCCTGGCCGAGGAACCCCTGGCGGCGGCCGAGGACGACGAAGACGCAACCGACGACGACGGGATCGCCGCGGCGGCGGCGGAGCTGGACGCCGACGTCGAGCGCGCCTTCGCCTTCGACACGCTGACCGGACCGGCGCGGGCGACGGCGCGGCGGTTCCACGGCCTGGCCCGCCACGTCGTCGCGGTCCTGCCCGCCGGGAACGCCCGCACCGTGGCGATCGCCAAGCTGCGCAAGGCCCGCGGCGCGGTGCTGCGGCCGATGCTGGACGACTGAGGAGGAGGGAATGCACGTCACCATCCACACCGGGGCCACGCCGAACGGCGTCTCGAGTATTTCGCCGAGCGCGGCGGCGCTGGTCGAGCTGGGCCCGAGCCCGACCTGTCCGCCGGCTGACCGGATCAAGGCGCTTGCCGCGGCGCTGGTTTCCGAATGCGAGATCATCCGCGAAAGCGGTCTGCCCGGCGCGCGGGAGGCGGCCGTGGCGATCACGCAGGTCCAGGGCGCGACGATGTTCGCGGCGACCGCGGCGCGGCTGATGCACGATCGTCTGACCACGCCCGGCTGACCATGCACGTCCAGCTGTTCACCGAGGCGACCCCGAACGGGTTCACGACGATCTCCCCCACCGCGGCGGAGCTGGTCGCGCTCAGCCCCGATCCGACCTGTCCGCCGGTCGACCGCATCAAGGCGCTGGCCGCAGCGGTGGTGTCGGAATGCGAGGCCATCCAGGGCGCCGGATCGCCCGGCGCGCGGGAGGCCGCCATCGCGATCACCCACATGCAGGCGGCAGCGCAGGCCGCGGCGCACGCGGCGGAGCTGATGCGCGATCACTTGGGAGATCTGGAAGACTAGCCTTTTCGCCAGACCGGCAGGAGGCGGAACCCGAGTTTCGCCTCCACGGCCTCGGCCAGGATCTCGACCATCTCCCGATCCGTCGGATCGTCGAGGAAATGCGCCAGCTCGCGGAGCTGTCGTCCCGTGCTCTTGCCGAACATCCCGATCAGTTCGTCCGCTACATCCGCCTCGGCGCGCACCCGCGCCGCGCGGAAGTCGATGACTTCGCCCATGATCCCCACCACTGGTAGCCTGAGGCAAGGATGGCACAGATTGATCGGCCGCAGGGCACATAGAAGCAAACACCCTAAATCCTCGTTTATTTTAGTATCTCTTAAAAAAATCCAAATATTTTATATAAATTTCTTTGGGCAAAGATATTAACATAGGTCGATCTAAAGATTCCCCATAGTGCATTTTAATTCTTTCAACAATAGCGCTATTACTTATTGATCCATTAGTAAGCACATACATCCACATATAATATATACTAAAATATCTATCATTATAAGTAGGATTTTCATTTCCGTTTGGATTAGAAATTTTTGTATAATTCACATGATCACCATAATACTCATTAATTAACTTCATAGCAAATTGATAGTTTTCTTGAAGAATATATTTAACAATTTGGGGATTAATTTGGTTCATTATAACCATTGATATGATAATTCCTGTGTCTAATGTAGTAACATCAGATTTAATATTTTCAGGCACAAGAACGATGTTAGAAAGGATGCTGCCAATATCTCGAAGTGATATGCTATTTGAATGAGATAAAAAACTTATTTCGTCTTTTATTCTATAAATTTGCTCATCTGGAATACCCATATTATTTCCAGTTAAAACCAAATATCTAAGAATAGCTGGCGTATTATCAGCATCACCTATGCTATCGGGCAATTCAAATCTAAGGTTTATAAATTTTTTTAGGTAATCTCGCGCCTCAATTTCAGCTCCATACTGCATCTTAACACTGCTTTCTAAAGAAGTAAGATTAACCCCTAGAATAAAGTGAACTCTTTCTACGGAAAATAGATGCTTAATAATTTCAAGTATTCTTAATGCGTAATCTGGCCTGCATCTATCAAGTTCATCAACTATAAAAACTAAAGGAATATAATTATGTTCTCCATTAGGAATATTTACAGTAAATGATTCAATTGCCGAACGAAATTCTTCCATAGCCGATTCGCGATTTTTCTCTTGTGCCCAAAATTCATCAATTGCTTTCTCTCCTTCTTGATTTGAATATTTTAATATCTCAGCTATAAAATCATTAGCATATTGCCCAACACCAATCGTAGCTAAATTTAAAGCTAACTTTGAAACTGGCTTAGCAAGCCTGATCGCAGCAGATTTTATTTTTTTGATTTTATTAATATTTTTGTTTGATTTTAATTTTGATACAGCAGACGTTATAGATATTAGTGGATCATCAATGTAATCATGTGCAAAAGCATCAAAATATATTACATTTAAATCATTTGATATATTGATATTAATCCAATTCATCCATTGCTTCAGGAAAAAAGATTTCCCTGTTCCCCATTTTCCATCGACAGCAATTACAAGAGGATCTTCTATTTTTAATATTATATCCAAAAGGGCTTGTCCTACTTTTTTTCTTCCTAAAAAATCTTCACCAAATCCTTCAAGGAAGTTTTTATTGTAATTTTCTGGAGGAAGATAGCGCACAATATTCTCCCTGATTAGCCCAACGCAAATTTATCTTGTACAAAATTCCTTTCAAAGAGGAATTCAGCAATCATCTCTCTTGACAGCATCGAATCGCCTCTGAGATGTTCGCGCCAATGTCGGGTGTCGGTTACCGTGCAAGCGAACCGTCCGACTGGCAGCCGGGAATGACGGCGGCATAGCGCCCCTGACGCGCAGATCGGGTCCGGTTTCGAGCCGGGTGTCCCCTTCGAAAAACCACACCGTTCTGTCGTTTTTCCGGAGGGGCGTCATGCCACTCGACACTCAGGTCGAGCCGCACCACAAGCTGAGCTTTCAGACGAACTTCGAGCTGGCCACCCAGCAGTGGGGGCCGAAGCTGCGACGCTTCGTCACCGAACGGATCTGCACCGGCGAGGGCGCCGTTGCCGCCGACCTGATCGGCCAGGTCAACTACTCGCGCATCCCGAGCCGCCGGCGGAGCAACCCCGAGAACGTGCCGAACCGCGAGCGGCGGTGGCTGGTCTATCGGGACCCCATCTGGTCGGGCCAGTACCTCGACAGCGTCGACAAGTTCAAGATGATCGACGATCCGAGTTCGGAGCTGCAAAAGGCCCACGCCATGGCGATCGGCCGCGGCGTGGATGACACCATCCTAGGCCTCGACGAGGATGGCAACGTCTCCGAAGGCGGCATCCTGGGCCCCGTCGTCGTCGGCAAGCGTCCAGGCGGCGCGCCGGTCGACCTGCCGGCGCAGTACACGACCCTCCACGGCGGCTTCGGCCTGACCATCTCCAAGCTGCGCGCCGCCCGCAAGCGGCTGGGCCTGAGCGAGAACGACCTCGACCGGGTTCGTCCGGTTTGCGCCATCACGACCAACCAGCATGACAACCTGCTGGGCATCGTCGAGACGGGCACGGCCGACCTCAACCAGATGGAGCAGCCGCAGCTGCTCGACGGCAAGGTCACGCGCTTGATGGGATTCGACTTCGTCGAGATCAACCGCCTGCCCGTCGCCGCCGGCATCCGGTCCTGCCCGGTCTGGATCAAGGACCAGATCATCCTCGGCGTCTGGCAGGACGTGCGGCCGCGCATGTGGAACGACACGAGCGCGGGCCTGACCCCGTATTGCGAGGTCGACGCCATCATGGACGCCACGCGCAAGGAAGACCTCGGCGTGCACGTCATCCAGTGCCAGGAGTAACTGAGCGATGGCCGTCGTCTCCCGCAAGTCGCCGCTGTTCCGCAACGCCCAAACGCTGGCCGCGGAACTGGACCCGCTGCAGCTGAAGGGCGACGTCCGTCGCGCCGGAAGCCGCGTCGAGAACCTTTCGACCGACAACAGCGGGTCGAAGTACAAGCTGATCACCCTGCCGAGTTACGTGGTCCTGGGACCCGGCACCACGTTCCACGTCGAGAACTGGGGCTTTGCCGCGATCCGGATCGGCACCTTCACCCAGGCCGACGCCCTGGTCAGCGTCCTGAAATCCGCAGCGACCTTTCAGGCCCCGATTTCGGCGCAGGCGGCGACCGCCTGGCAGCCGCTGTGGGCGCGCCTGGGCCTGTCCGCCGATCCGAACGAGCCGATCGACATCTGGGCGCACGCCATCGCCGACGCGACCGGCGCGGGCAACATGCCCTTCACCTTCGAGTGGATCGACCGCGGCTGAACCCTCCCGCCCGGCCCCCGTGCGGGGCCGGGCCTGTCCCTGATCGGCGGTCCCATGCCCGTAGACATCGCCACATCCGGCATCGTCGCCCAGGCAATGCGCCTGATGGAGATGAGCCCGCCGTCGTCGCTCGGCGACGCGAGCGAGCAGGCCGTCGCCGCGGCCGAGCAGTACGGCGTCGCGCTCGAGGCCTGTCTGACAAATTGCGACTTTAGCTTCGCCAGCCGGGTCGGCCGCCTGGCCCAGGTGGCGCCGATCCCCGTGGCCGTCGATCCGGAGCTGACCTTCGAGTTCGAGCGGCCCGCCGACCTGCTGGTCGTGCGCAGCCTTGCCCCTTGCGACATCGTCTGGCGGCTGGACGCCGACCGGTTGCGGGCAGATTTCTCCGGCCCGATCCACATCCGCTATACGGCGCGGATCGAGGACGAGACCCGCCTGCCGGCGGAGTTCCGGACCGCGGTCGCCTATCGCCTGGCGGGCTTTCTGGCGCCGCGCTGGACCACGAGCCTCAATCGCGCGCAGGCCCTGTCCGACGCGGCCGAGGACTGGCTCACCCGGGCGCGCCGGACGGACCGCGGATCGGCCAGCCCCCGGCGGTACGACGGCCACGACATGGGCCCGAGCTGGGCCGAGGCGATGGTCCGGTGAGGTCGAACCCCGACCAGCGCGCCTTCAGCGCCGGCGAGATCAGCCCGCTGCTGTACGGCCGGACCGATTATCAGCGGGTGCAGGCGGGCCTGCGGACCTGTCGCGGCTTCCTGCCCCTGCGCCAGGGCGGCGTGACGCGGGCGCCCGGCACCATCTGGCGGGGCGAGACGCGCCAGAGCCGGCGGGCGCGGCTGCTCGCCTTCGAGTTCGCGGCCGACGACGCGGTGGTGTTGGAGATGACGCACCGGCGGATGCGCGTCTGGCGCTACAGCGAACTCGTCCTCGTCGACGGCGCGCCTTACGAACTCGCCACGCCCTACGACGACAGCGACCTCGACGCCCTGCAATGGGAGCAGTCGGCGGATGTCATCTACATGGTGGACGGTCGCCAGCCGCCCCAGCGCCTGGCGCGGAACGGGATGACGGACTGGTCGATCGGAGCGGTTCCCTTCGAGGAGGGGCCTTTCGAGATCGAGAACGACGACAAGGCGGTGACGATCACCGCCAGCGCCGAGGCCGGGACCATCACCCTGACCGGGACCGGCGCGCCGTTCACCGTCGCCCACGTGGGCAGCCTGATGCAGCTGCGCACCGTCGACGACGACGAAATCCCCGGCTGGGTCGCCGAGAAGAACATCGCGATCGGGGAGCGCATCCGCTACGACGGCAAGATCTACGAAAGCCTCGACGCCGGCGACACCGGCACCGTGCCGCCCACCCATGAGGAGGGCGTCGTCTGGCCCGGCCGCGGCTGTCCGAAATGGCGGTTCGTCTGCGACGACATCGGCATCGTCCGGATCACCGCCGTCGCCACCGCGAACAGCGCCACCGCCGCGGTGGTGCGTCGGGTGCCGCCGGCGATCGTCGCCAAGGGCACCTATCGCTGGGCCGAGGGGGCGTGGTCGACCCGCCTGGGCTGGCCGTCCGCCATCACCATCCACGACCAGCGCCTGGTGCTGGCCGGCACGCCGAAGAGCCCGCGCACGGTCTGGTTTTCGGCCGTGGGAGACTATCGGTATTTCCGGCCCGGAACCGACGCCGACGACAGCTTCGCCTACACCATCGCGGGGCGATCGACGCTCAACCGCATCGTGTGGCTGCAATCGGGCGCGCGCGGCCTGTCGATCGGCGCGCTCGGCGAGGAATACGCCAGCCGCTCGGGCGAGGCGGGCGTCGCGATCGGCCCGACGAATTTCGCGGTCGACCTGGTCGGCACCATCGGCGTCGCCCCCGCCATGCCCGCCGCGCCGGACGGCACGCCGCTGTTCATCGCCCGCGATCGCCGGCGGCTGTTCGAGCTGCGCTACAGCCTCGAAGCCGACGCCAGCCGGCCGGTGGAGCTCAGCCTGCCCAGCGAGCACCTGGGCGCGCCTGGCTTCGCCGAAATCGCCTGGCAGTCCGGGGCCCGCCTGGGCTGGGTGCGCCGGATGGACGGCAGCATGGTCGTGGTGCTGGCCGATCCCGCCGAGGACGTGCTGGGCTGGGCCGTCTGGCCCTGCGCCGGGGGCGTGGTCGAGAGCGTCTGCGTCAGCCGCGACCGGGCGGGAGTCCGTGAATGGGTCTTCCTGGCGGTCCGCCGGGGCGAGCGGCGCTTCATCGAGCGTCTGGGCGACATCGACCGGACCGACGTGGAGCCGCAGCACCTCTACGCCCTGCGCTATGCGACCGCGGGCGAGACGCCGTTGACTACAGTTGGCGGGCTCGACCATCTGGAGGGCCAGGCCGTCCATGCGTGGACCGACCTGGGCGCCATGGGTCCGCTGACCGTGCTGGGCGGAGCCGTCGCCCTCGCCGCCCCCTGCGCCTGGGCCTATGTCGGGCTCTACGACGACACGGCGCTGATCGAGACGCTGGACCTGGCCGCGCCGGTCCGCGAGGGGTCGAGCCTCGGCCGGCAGAAGCGCGTGAAGGGCCTCGGGTTGCGCTGGCACCGCACCGCCCGGGCGGAGCGCCAGGTGGTGGAGCGGGAGTTCGGCCAGGCCGACATCGTGTCGGCCTGGTCCGAGGCCGCAGCGTTCCACGTCGCCTCGGACAATGCGGCCGGCCTGTCCGGCGTCGCCGCGGAGGCTGCGCCCTCGGGCTGGGCCAAGGAAGTGTCGGTGCGCGTGCGCCCGGTGGGCGGCGCGCCGCTGACCCTGCTGGCGGCGACGGCGATCATGGAGGCGGCGGGGGGCTGATGTGCGCGCCGGCTCTCCTCGCCCTGCCGGCCATGATCGGCCAGGGGATCGCCGCCGGGGCCTCGGCCATCGGCTCGGCCGTGTCCGGCCTGACCGCGGGCGGCGCGGCCGCCGGTGGCGCGGCCGCCGCCGGGGGCGCGGCCGCGGGCGGGTTCACCGTCGGTCAGGCGCTCAGCCTCGCCGGGACCGCCGCATCGGTCGGCGGCACGCTCTACCAGGCGAGCGCGACCGCGCAGGCGGCCGAGGCCAATGCGAAATACGCCGAGCGCCAGGCGGCCTTCGAGCGCCAGCTGGGGGTGATCGAGGACGAGCGCACCCGGGCGCGGATGCGCAGCGCCGTCGCCCGTCAGCGGGCCGAGCTGGCCGGCCGCGGCGTGAGCCTGGACAGCCCGACCGCGGTCCTTCTGGGCCGGCAGGCGGCGCAGGAGATGTCCTTCGCCAGCCAGTCCGCCCGCAGCCGGACCGGCGCGGCGGTCGCCGAGCTGTCGGCCGAGAGCCGCAGCTGGCGGGCCCGCGCCGGCTCGGCGATGTTCGGCGGCCGCCTCAGCGCCGCCGCCGACCTCCTCGATCGCGCGCCGACGCTCTGGCCCGGCCTCGCCGATCGGAGGATGCTGGCATGAGCCTGACCATCCCCCTGGCGGAGCTGGCCGGGGGCGTCGCGCCGCGCACCCGCGTCGAGGCCCCGCAGGACGGCGCCATGGTCGCCGACTTCGGCCAGCGCGTCGCCCGCATTGGCGACGCGCTGGAGACCGACCGGCTGGACCGGGAGGCGGTGACGGCGCGGTCCCGCATCCAGCGCGACCTCGGCCAGCTGTCGCTGGACATGGAAGGGATCGGCGACCCGGACGCGCTGGATCAGGCCTGGGAAGAGCGATCGAGCGCCCTGCGCGACGACATCCTGGGGAGCGTCGACCCGCGCAACCGCGCCCGCATCGAAACCGCCTATGACGAGGTGGCCGATCGCCACGCCCTGCGGATCGGTGCGCGCGCGATCGAGGCGCGCAACAGCGCCTGGCGCGCCGGGCTCGACGACCAGGCGCTGGCCTATGTCTCGGGCGCGGCCGGGTCCGACGCCGCCACCCGCCAGGCCGGGCGCGACCAGCTGGCGGACAGCGTCGCCGAGGGCATCCGCGACGGCCGGCTGACCGCCGAGCAGGGCGCGGACATCCTGCGCAAGGCGGGCCAGGACGGCGAGCGGGCGGCGCTGATGGGCCGGCTCGACACCGATCCGGACGGGGCGCTGGCCGGCCTCGAGGCGGGCGAATACGCCGACGCCGACCCGCTTTACGTCGAGGGCGCGAAGAGCGTCGCCCGGGCCAAGATCGCATCGCGCGAGGCGGCCGCCACGGCCGAGGCCGAGCGCGCCGCCAAGGAGCGGACGCGCGAGATCGGCGACCGCCTGCACTCCGTGCGCGACGTGGCCCGCGACGGCGGCGTGTCGACCTGGGAGGTTGAATTCCTGGCCGATCCGGAGGTGCGGGCCCATCCCGACTATGCCGAAGCCGAGGCCGCGGTGGCCCTGCGCACGGCCATGCCCCAGTTCGCCCTCCTGCCGCCCGCCGACCAGCGGGCGCTGATCGCGGCCGAGGAGGCCAAGACCGTCGCCGAGCCCTGGGAGCTGCGCCAGCGCGACGCCATGCGCAAGGGCGCGGAGGCGAGCGCCGCGAAATGGGCCTCCGATCCCATCGCCCAGGCGGGCGCGCTGAAGCTGGGCGTCCCGGCGCTGGCGGAACCCTCCGGCGATCCCGGAGAGTTCGCGAAGAGCCTCGCCGCCCGCCGGGGCTTCGGCCAGTCCCTGAAGGATCGCGGCTACACCGAGGCCCCGGTCTTCTTCTCGGCCGAGGAGCGGGCGGCGCTTGCCCAGGCGGTCGCGCCCGGGGCCGATCCCGAGGCGCGGGCCGGCCTCGCCGCCGCCTTCGTCTCGGCCTTCGGCAAGGACGCCCCCCGCGCGCTCGCCGAGATCGGCGGCGACGGGGTCTTCGCCCACATGGGCAGCCTCGCCAGCGCGGGCGGCGCGCCCGGCCTGGCGGCCGAGGCGTTCCGGGGCCAGCAGGCGATGGCCGACAAGCTGGTCGCCTTGCCCTCGGCGGCCGAGCGGCGCGAGTGGGCGGACGAGGCGCTCGGCGACGTGCTGGCCGGCGACGCCCCGACCGAGGCGCGCATCCTCGCCGCGGCGGATGCGATCTACGCCGCGCGCGCGCCCCGGACCGGCGACCCCGACCGCGACCTCTACATGGCGGCGGTGCAGGCCGCGCTGGGACAACAGCAGACGGCGCGGGGCGCGGCGAGCGGGGGGGTGAAGGAGCTGCGCGGCGCGGCGACCCTGTTGCCCATCGGCGTCACGGCCGAGGCCGTGGAGGATGCGCTCGACGCCGGCGACGCCGCTGACCGGCTTCGCGCCGCCGGCGCGAGCGGGGGCGAGCCGCTGTACGCCGGCCAGCCGCTTGACGGATCGACCCTCGGGGGCCTGCGCCTGCGGGCGATCGGCAATGACGTCTACACGCTCTACGTCGAGCGGCGGGGCCGGCGCTTCGACGTCACCGACAGCGCCTCAGGCCGGCCCTATGTGCTGCGCATGAGCCGTTTCCTGTCACCCGGGAGCGGCCAATGACCTTCTATCTGCCCGACGATCCGGAGCCGGGGCCGGCGAACCCCGCGCCCGCCCCGAACGCCGGGACGATGGAGGTGATGGGCGCGGCCTGGGAGGCCGAGAGCATCGAGAGCGACGCCTGGCAGCGGGCCGATCGCACCCGCCGCGAGATCATCGCCGAGATCGAGGGCCGCATCGGCGGCTTCGAGGCCGACACGCCGGTCGAACCGTCGCCGGACGTCGGCGACTTCGGGCTTGAGCCGCAGTACCAGCGCTATGTCGAAAGCGACGCGGCCCGCCGGCCCTTCGTCGATCGCCAGATCCTCGCCCGGGCGGGGCGGTTCGCCGCGCGCAATCCGGCGGACTACGGCGGCCTGCCCCTCGACGAGCGGCAACTCGAGGCGGAGGTGAACCGGCGCCTGCGCGAAGACTGGGAAGAGGCCCAGGCCGTGCTGCAGGCCGGCGGCTGGGGCTCCGGCGCCGCCGAGTTCACCGCGCGCGCCGCCCGCGCGACGACCGACGAGTTCGGCCTGGTCTTCGCTCTCGCCGGCGGGCCCGAGTTCCGGGCGGGACTGGCTGGCGCGGCGCGGTTCATGGGCATCGAGGGCGCGCTCGGCGCCGCCGGCGAGGCCTTCGTCCTGCCCCGGCAGTACGACATGGCCGAACGGCTGGACATTCCCGAGCCGGACGCGCTGACCCAGATCGCGCTCGGGGCCGCCGGCTCGGCCGCCTTGGCCGGAATCGGCGCCGCGGCGTTTCGGGGCTTCACCTACCTGACCGGCCGGGCGCGCGGCGAGGCCGAGCTGCGGCCCGCCGGCGCCGACCCCTACGACGCCCAGGCCGCGGTGGAGGCGGCCGAGGCGGCGCTGCGCGAGGGTCGGCCCGCGCCCCTGTCGCAGATCGGCCCCGGGGTCGACCAGCGCGCCCGGGACGCGCTCGGCCGGCTGGAGGACGTCGCCGGCCCCCTGACCATCATCTCGGACGTCCGCACGCCCGAGGAGAACGCCGCCGCCGGCGGCGCGCGGGGGTCCCAGCACCTGCATGGCCGGGCCTTCGACGTCGACGTCGCGGGCCTGTCGATCCCCGAGCGCCAGGAGCTGATCCGCCGCGCCCGCGCCGCCGGGTTCAGCGGAATCGGCGTCTACGAGAACAGCCTGCATTTCGACGTGGGCGGCGATCGCGCCTGGGGCCCGAGCTATCGCCGCGACAGCCTGCCCGACTGGGCGGCGGAGGCGGTCGGCGCGCCGGTGGGCCGGTTCGCCCAGGGCGCAATCGACGCGGGCGACTTCGACGCCGTGGCCGGCCGGATCATCGGCGCCGAGAGCGGCGGCCGCTCCGACGCCCGCAACCCGAATTCGAGCGCGACCGGTGCGGGGCAGTTCCTCGACGCGACCTGGCTGGAGCTGGTGGGCCGGACCCGCCCGGACCTGATCGAGGGCCGCAGCCAGGCCGAGGTCCTGGCGATGCGCGGCGACCGGGCGCTGGCGCGGGAGATGGTCGCCGCCTACGCCCGGGAAAACGCCGCGCTGCTCTCGGCCGAGGGCCTGCCCACCGACCCGGGCAGCCTCTACCTGGCGCATTTCCTCGGGCCAGGCGGGGCCGCCCAGGCGCTGCGGGCCGATCCCGGCACCCATGTCTCCGCGGTCATGACGCCGGAGCAGCTGCGCGCCAACGCCGCCGTGCGCTACGGCGGCAAGAGCCTGGCCGAGTTCACGGTCGGCGACCTGCGCCGCTGGGCGGAGGTCAAGGTCGGGACGGCGGTCGACCCGGGGACGGCCTGGCGGCCTGCGGGCCCCCACGGCTATACCCGGGCCGGTCAGGTGACGACGCCGGCGGGCACGCGGCTGGACGTCGATTACGAGATCGTCGACGCGGCGAGCCTGATCCCGGCCAGCGGCGACCTGCAACCCCGCGACCGCAGCCGCGCCGCGAGCGACGAGCAGATCGCCGAGATCGCCGCGCGTCTCGACCCCGCCCGGCTGATGCCCAGCCCCGAGACCGACCGGGGCGCGCCGCTGGTCGGACCCGACAACGTCATCGAGAGCGGCAACGGCCGGGTCCGCGCCATCCTGCGCGCGGCCGAGATGCACCCCGACCGTTACGACGCCTATCGCGCCGCCATCGCCGACGTCGCGCCGATCCCCGAAGGCGTGACGACGCCGGTGCTGATCGCCCGCCGCACCACCGAACTGGACGACGCGGCCCGCGTCCGCACCGTGCAGGAGAGCAACACCAGCTCGATCGCGCGCATGTCCGCGACCGAGCAGGCCGGCATGGACGGTTCCGCCATCGCGACCGCGGATCTGGAGCTGATCGACCCGCGCGTGCCCCTGAGCAACCCCGCCAACCAGACGGCCGCCCGCAGCCTGCTGGCCCGCCTGCCGCAAACCGAGCGCGCCGGGCTGGTGGACGCCGCGGGCCGCCTGAATGCGGCCGGCGTGCGCCGCCTGCGCGAGGCGCTGTTCGCGCGGGCCTACGGCGCCGAGGACCTGACCCGCGTCCTGGCCGAGGACGAGGGCGGCGACCTGCGCGGCCTCCTTGAGGCGCTCGGCGACGCCGCGCCCCGCTGGGCGCTGCTGCGCGACGAGGTGGCGGCCGGCAACCTGCAGCCGGAGCTCGACGCGACCGAAGCCCTGACCGAGGCCTTGCGGATGATCGCCGCGGCGCGCGCGACCGCGCGGGCGACGCCCGGCCTCAGCGTGCGCGCGGCGCTGGAGGAGCGGCTGGCCCAGGTCGACGCGTTTACCGGACCGGTCGACGAGGTCACCCGCCGCTTCGTCGACGTCTATTATCGCCCCGGCGGTCCGCGCAGCCAGGCCGACGTCGCCGCGCTGCTGAACCGCTATGTCGACGAGGCGTTTCGCGTCGGCGACACGCAACAGCGGCTGTTCGCGGAGACCGCCGCAGCCACGCCCGAGGAGGTGCTCGATGCGATCCGAGCCGAAGACCCGGACGCCCTTGGCGGCGCTCGCGCTGTCGCTGGCGATGCGGAAGGAGGCCGTTCGGCAGAACGACCCGAACCTGACGATCGCGAGCCAGGACCTCGCGGAAGCGGCGATCCTGTCGGGCCGGGAACAGAAGGACCGTTCGGCCCAGTCCTGACGGAATACGCCGGCGACCCCGAAGGGGCCATCGCCCGGCTGATGGCGGACAAGACCGGCGAGGCGGCGGCCGTCGTCGATCGGCCCGATCTGGGGCCGATCGCCCTAGTCTACGGGGACCGGAAGAAGGGGCTCGCCCATATCGCGCACAAGCATTCTGAAATGCTCGACCGCGTGCCGTCCCTGCTGCGCGACGGCCGACTGATCGCCGACAAGGCCGGCCTGCCGCGCGCCTATCTCGCGGACGGCGCGGACCCCGCGAACGTGGCGGTGATCCGGCTCGACTACGACCAGGTCGAGAAGACTTGGCTGGTGACTGCCTTCGAGGATGAGCAGGGAAGCGTTGTCGCCCGGCAGGCTCGGACTTCGAACGAGCAACCTGCAAGCGCGTCGTCGCGAATTCCCGACGCGACCGGGCAGACTGAAAATACGCCGTCCGCCGTCGCCGTTCAAGGACCGGACATCCGCCTCGCCGACGACGCGGAATTCGGCGGCGGCTCGGCCTCGCCGGAGGTGGACGCGGCGAACCGCATGGGCCTCGCCGACTTCCGCGCCCGGCTCGACGCCGAGGGCGATTTCGAGATCGCCACCGGCGCCATGATCCCCGGGCCCGACGGCCCCCAGCCTGAAATCGTCAGCGCTCGCCAGCTCCTCGACGAGATCGAGGACGAGGAGGATCTGGCCCAGGTCATCGGCGCCTGCGCCCTGTCGGGCCGTCCACAGCCAGGAGGGGCCGGCGATGCCTAGCCTGTTCGACTGCCTGCAATCCGCCATCGACCACCAGCTTGTCCGCAATCCGGCGCTGGCGCGCCAGGCGCAGCAGGATTTCCAGGACCTGATCGCCAAGCTCGGCTCGGCCTATCCGCTGCATGTGGCGCAGGGCAAGGCGGCCGCGATCCTGAAGGAGGCCGCGGCCCGGGGCGCGGCCAGCCGGCGGCACACGGTGCTGGCCCAGCTGATGGCCGCGCAGCGGAACACGGCGCTGATCGCCCGCGCCCCCGACTATGGCGCGGCCATCAAGGACCTGGTGGAGGGCCGCGCCAACGGCGGCGGTTTCGAGAGCGTCCGCTATGCCCGCGACGCCTATCGCCGGCAGCTGGTCGGCATGATTTCCGAGTTGCTGCGCGACCACGGCGCGAACATCGCCGGCGAGGTCCGCAATCGCGCCCAGCTGATGGACGTGGTTCGCGAGCTGCATGGTCAGGCCAGCGGGAACGCGACAGCGAAGCGCATCGCCGATGCGGTCCGGGCGGCGCAGACGCGGGCCCGGACGCTGTTCAACGCCCATGGCGGAGACATCGGCGAGCTGGCCGATTTCGGCCTGCCACACAGCCACGAGATCGGCAAGGTCCGGGCCGCGGGCTTCGACGGCTGGCGGGCGCAGGTCTATTCGCGCCTGGCCTGGGACCGGATCGAGGACATGGCGACGGGCAAGCCCTTCGCCGCCCGCGCCGGGGCGTTGCCTTCCGACCCGCGGGCGGCCGATCGGTTCTTGAAAGACGTCTATGACGGCATCGTCACCGGCGGCTGGGACAGTCGCGCGCCCAGCATGTCCGCCGGCGGCGGCAAGATGCTGGCGAACCGCCGGGCCGAGCATCGCGTCCTGCACTTCCGGGATGCCGACAGCTGGATGGCCTACAACGACAAGTTCGGCAGCGCAGACACTTTCCGGAGCATGATTTCCCATCTGGAAGGGATGGCGCGAGACATCGCGCTGATGCGCGTTCTGGGGCCGAACCCGAATGCCGGGCTGGAACACGCGATCCAGGTGGGCCAGCGCCAGCTTGCCATGGATTTCGAAGGGCGGCGCACGGCTGCCGGCGCGGACGCGGCGAAGCTGCGCCAGGTGGCGAAGGCGCAGAAGGCCGCGGAGGATCGGCTGAACCGTCGCGTGGTTCATGCCCGCGCGATGCTCGGCGGGATCACGGGCGCAAACAACGTCCCGGCTGACGGCTTCTGGAGCGCATTCTTCGCGGGCACACGTCAGCTGCTCACCGCGGCGCAGCTGGGCAGCGCGATCCTGTCGTCGCCGACCGATCTTTGGACGATGAAGATGGCAGCGGCGAGCGTCGGCATGAACGGCCGCAGCCTCTGGGCGCGCCATGCCCAGCTGCTGACATCCTCCGCCACCCGCGAGACCGCCGCCCAGATGGGCTATGTGGCGGACACGCTCGCCGAGGCCGGCAGCGCGGCGGCCCGCTACATGGGCGAGGTCTGGTCGCCCGAGATCACCAGCCGGATCACCAACGCCGTGCTGCGCGCCTCAGGTCTTTCCTACTGGACCGACATGGCGCGCCTGGCCTGGCAGATGGAGTTTTCCGGCTTCTTGGCGTCGCAGGCGCATCTCGACTTCGGGGGCTTGCCGCGTGAGCTGCGTGACCTGTTCGCCGCCCGGGGGATCACCGCGGCGGACTGGGACAAGCTGCGCGATCCGGCGGCGGCATTCACCGCCCCCAACGGGTCGAAATACATCGCGCCGCTGCACTGGGTTAAGGCCACGGGCCTGCCGCGCGCCGAGGCCGAGGGCTTGTCGGTGCGCCTGGGCGCGATCATCGAGCAGGAGATGGAATTTGCGATCCCCTCGACGACGATCGAGGGCCGCACCGCCTGGCTTGGCGACGCCGCGCCGGGCACCTTCACAGGCGAGCTGCTGCGCTCGGGGCTGATGTACAAGAGTTTCGGCCTGTCGGTGACGCTGAACGTCATCCGCCGGGCCATGGCGCAGCGGGACATCACGTCGCGCGCGGTCTTCGTCGCCAGCATGATCGCCGGCCTGACCGTCTTCGGCGCGGTCAGCGTGCAGCTGAAGGAGTTGGCGAAGGGACGCGATCCCCGGCCGATGGATACCGGCGCCTTCTGGGGCCAGGCGCTGATGCAGGGCGGCGGCTTCGGCATCTTCGGCGATTTCCTGACTTCCGAGACCAGCCGCACGGGCGGCGGCCTGGCCGAGACCCTGACCGGTCCCGTCGTCGGCCTGGGCGCGGACGTGACCCGTGCGGTCATGTCAAACGCCGCCCGCGTCGCCGAGGGCAAGGACCCGTTGATCGGCCGCGACCTGGTCAACCTCGGGCGGCGCTACACGCCCGGCGCCAGCCTCTGGCAGACCCGCCTCGCCATGGATCGTCTCGTCTGGGATCAGCTGCAATGGCTGCTCGATCCCGAGGCGCGCGGCGCCTGGGCCCGACAGGAGGCTCAGCGCGACAAGATCGGCCGCAACCGGAGCTGGTGGGAGCGCGGCGAGCTTGCCCCCGAGCGGGGGCCCGATGTCAGCAATATCGCCGCCGGAGATCGTCCATGAGCGCCCCGCCATTTCGATTTGATTGGACAGTCTCGATCGGAAACTTCCTCACCGGCGCGGCGGCGCTGGTCGCTGCGACGATCGCCTACGCGAGCCTCGACCGGTCCGTCGCGGATCACGAGCGACGCCTCGGCGCCATCGAAATCCTGATGGGCCAGACCGCGAGCAAGCTCGCCCAGCAGGACGTGCTGGCGGCCGAGACCAAAGCCAAGCTGGGCAGTCTCGAGAGCCTCATGGGCGAGGTTCGGGACGAGCTGCGCACCATCAACCGGAGGACCGCCCCGTGACCGTCGAGGCCTTCACCCCCGCGCCGCCCCAGGTGATCGCCGGCCTCGGCCCCTATCCGGTCGCCCACCCGTATCAGAGCGCGGGCGAGCTGATCGTCCAGGCCGTGCAGGGCATGAACCTGGCGACGCTCGGGCCCTCCTCCTACGCCGTGGAGCCCGCCCGGGCCCCGATCGGGACGGGCGCGATCACCCTGGGGGCCGCGGCCGCCGCCGCCTATGCGGGATGGAGCCTGCTGGTCACCCGGGCGACCCGGGCCGAACAGGGCTGGTCCGGCGTCACCGCCCGCGAGCGGGGCATGGAAAACCAGCTCGACCGGATCGTGCATGTCCTCCAGGACCACGGCGTCCGCATCGCGGATTTCGAGCGCCTGCCCGCGGATGTCGCCGCGGCGATCGCCGCCGCCGACCGGGCCGAGGCGGCGGCCGAGCTGCTGGATCCTGTCTGGCAGTTTTCGAGCCTCGCCGGTCCGAACGGGTTGCGCGCCCATGACTTCGCCGGAGCGCCGCCGCCCGCCGTGCGCGTCCTGGGCTACGGCGCCGCCGGCGACGGGGGCGCGACGATCATGCTGCGCCGGTCCGCGCCTTCGACCCATGGGGTCTACGAGACCAGCGTCGGCGGCGTCGTCTGGGAGGTGGCCCCGGCCGCCAGCTACGACGCGCGCATCTGGGGCGGCGGCCTCGGCCTCGGCCTCAACAGCGCGGCGTTCGCGAAAGGGGTCAAGATCTGCGCCGCCCAGGGGGGCGAGCTGATCCTGCCGCAAACGTTCGCCTCACTGGAGACCGACATCAGCCTGACCGGCCTGTCGTTCTTCCACATCCGCGGCATGGGGCAGCTGATCGACAAGCTGGCCGCCGGCGGCGGCGCCTTCGTCTCCCTCAACGACTGCCACCACTTCACGCTGCGCGATTTCGATCTCGACTGCCGCAAGCGGGTCGCCGGCATTGGCGCCGGGGGACATGGCTTGCGGCTGAACCGGTGCCCGGATTGCCTTGTCCTGCGCGTGGGCGTCCGGGACTGGACCAACAGCGGCATCATCGCGATGGACGATGATGCGGTCACCCAGCACTACGACAGGATCCTGGTGCACGACTGTTCGCTGGACGGGTACGGCAACGCGAACAACGGCATTCTGTTCGCCTGCTGCCGCGACGGCGAAATGCGGGGTTGCGACGTCCATAACCTCGGCCGCTCCGGCGCGCCGTGTTTCGCGCAGCAGCTGAAGTCCAACAATCTCAGGTGCAAGATCGTCAACGGGTCGGTGAAGAACGCCCGCGCGGGCTATGCCTTGGGCGACGGCGACACTCTCTCGACCTACTGCCAGATCGCGAATTGCACCGCCGAGGGCTGTACCCAAGCGATCCGGCTGGCCTTCGTCAGCTATTGCACCGTCGACGGGATCATCGTCGACATGGCCGACGCCACGGACCTCTCCGCCGCCGGCGCCTGGGAGCGAGCCATCTTCCTCAGGACGGCCAACAACAACACGATCACCAACGTCGTGATCCGAAATTACGCCTACGCCGGCCGCCAGCCGATCTACGTCGACAGCTCGGTCGGATGTCACATCGAGGTCGTGTGGAACAACGGCGGCGGTCATGAGGGCGGCTTCCTCCAGTACGACACCACCTCCGCCCAGAACGTCGTCTGGTTGAAGAGCTATGCCGGAACCCATCCCGCCCGCTGGGGCGACTGGATCACCTACGGTTCGGCCAACACCAACCGGACGCGGATCCTCGACGGGTCGCATACCGCCCGCCGGGTGATCGCGGCCGGGGCCGTGACGCTGCAGGATCTCGGGATCGACCTGCTCGAAGTCGACACCGAGGGGGCCGCCGCGACCGACGACCTGGTCACCATCACCGGGGGGACCGCCGGCATGGAGCTGCTCCTGACCCCCGTGGCCGACGCCCGCGCCATCGTCATCAAGTCCACCGGCGGCAACCTCCGGCCCGCCGCTGACCGCACCATGTCCAACCGCAGCTTCGCCTCCAGGCTCCGCCTGCGCGGCGGGCTCGACCAATGGATCGAGGCCTGACATGCCGAGCAGCACCGTACAGACCGTTTCCGTCCTCGGCGCCTGGCAGCCGCTTCTCGCCACGACGGGCGCTTGGCTCGTGACGAGCGACGACAATTATGCCTTCTGCTGGGGCCTAGCCGCGCCGGCCGACGCAATTCCCGGTCATTTCGAGATGGCGCGCCGCAACATCCGCGTCGAATGCCTGGCGGGCGAAACCTTCTACGTGCGCGTCCTGCGTCCGACCCGCTTCACTGTCACGCCGGAGGTCTGATCCGGTGCGTATCCTCCCGCCCCAGGCGTTCCGAGGCCTCGCCGTGGGCCGGTTTGGGCGGAACTGGCGGCTGGCGGTCATCCTGCTGCCAGCGCCGCCGGGCGCGCCCACGTGGTCCGCGCAGCCCGGCCCGGGCGCCGGGCAGGTGTCCTGGAGCATCACGGCGCCGCCCACTGACCTGGGCGACGGCCCGATCGCGGGCGACCGCGCGGGCGTCCTGACGGGCTATGCCGTGGAGATCAACGGCGTCGTCACGACATACGGCACGGCCCTGCCGAGGTCCGGGACGTCCTCCGGCTGGTCGTCGGACCTGCCGGTCCAGATCGCCGTGTGGTCCATCGGCTATGAGGGTCGGACCAGCTCGCGTCTGGGCACCGTGATCTATCCGCCGGCCCCGGCCGAGCTGGGCCCGGCCGCCCCCGGCTGGACGCCCATCGTCGGCCCCGCTCCGGGCGAGGCGGGCGTGCTGATCCACACGGCGCCGATCGACCTCGGCGACGGCCCGATCGCCGGCGACGGCGCGGGCGTCCTGACCGGCTTCGTCACCAGGATCGGCGGCATCGAGGTGACCCACGGCCCGGCCCTGCCTGTCAGCCGCACCGTCACCGGCCTGCCTGCTACCCTGACCCTCATCGAGGTCTGGTCGCTCGGCTACGGTGGCCGCCGCGGCCCTGTGTCCTCCGCCTATGTCACCCCGATCGCCGAGCCGGAGAGCGATTTCGCGGTGCTGATCGACGCCGTGACCGGCGCGGTGCTGATCGACGCCGTGACCGACTGCGAACTGATCGACGCCTGGCCCGACTTGCCCCTGCTTGGACAGACCGCGTCAGGCGTCTGGGAACTGCTGCGCGGTCGGCAGCCCGACGGGGCTTACGAAACGCTTTTTGGGAGAGCCGCCTGATGCTGATCGAAAATGGGGCGAGGCTCCGTCTTACCCATATGCTGGGCTTCGATGGCGACGGTTTCTGTGGGGCACAAGCGGTTGGGTCGGACGATTTCGCCACGCCGGCGCTCATGCTCGCCAGCGAAGCCATATATGGCCAGGCACCGTTTTGGGAGGCTGGACACAGGCTGCGCGCGGGCGGGCATCGCTACATCATCGCCGCTGCCGGAGCGTCCGATCACCACCTGATCACGGTCGGCGGCGTGAAGCTCTACGTCGACACCGCCGGCCTGAATTCGCTCTCCTTCGATGCCTGGGCGCCGGCCAAGACCGGCTACGCCCCGACCTTCATGGAAGGCGCCCCGGACGAAGCCTCCATCGTCGACGACATCCCGAAGCTCAACGTGGCGCTGGCGCTCGCGGCGGGCCGGCGCGTCTTCATGTCGCCGGGCGTCTATGGGCAGGCGACGACGCTCGTGACCCCCGATGGCTCCTGGCTGGATGGCGGCCAATTCGACGTGGTGATCGCCGCGAAGATGGCTTTCGCCGGGTGGCAGATGGAAACGGCCAACTACGACGCCGCATTCACCAATGCCCAATCCGACGCGAACGGCGACTTCAGTCCGCTGGTGCCGAAGGACCTCAAGGTCACCGGCATCATCTTCGACGGCAATCACCAGAGCTACTACCGCAGCTTCTACCGGCGCACCGCGGGGCATGGCGTCCGATCCTACTGCCTCCAGCCGGAGATGGACATCCGGGTCTTCAACCAGCCCGGGGTCGGCATGTCGTCCTACGCTCGCGGCGGGAACGGCCCGACGCCCTTGCGCCCCGGCCGCACCAAGCAGGCGCGCCTGCGCCTCCTGATCGACCAGACCAAGGAGGAGGGCCTCATCTGGCGCGGCCCGGCCGACGTCGTGATCGAGAGCCTGTACCAGTGCAACGCCGGCGCGCGCCTGGTGGGCCAGACCACCGGGCGCGAGGATACGGGCAAGGTCAGCAGCCCGACCTATGGGGCCACGAACGGCGGTCAGACCGATGGCGTGGTTTTCGACGGGGCCGGCGCCGAAGTGCTCTTCGCGCACTCGTGGGGCAACCGCGCCGGAGCCGGCATCGTCCAGTACGGCGGGCGATTCCTGGGCAGCATCATCGTCGCCGAAAACAACCACTTCGGTGGGATCAAATTCGAGGGCGGGACGGGCGTTGTGGGCGTGCTCAAGGCGCACAAGAACGGCGGGTGGGTCATCGACTTCATCGGCGCGCCGGGCGTCTATCACACCAGCCCGAACGTCTATCACAACAGCGGCTTGTCGGGCACCGAGACCAATTCCCACGTCATCGGCTGCATCCAGATCGAGGACAACAACGCGCTCGGGACGCTGCGCGGCGGCGTCGTCCACGGTCTTCAGCTCGGGCCAAATAGCCGGCACCTCATCGTCGGCGGCTGCCATGTGAGCAAGCAAGGGGTGATCCCGGGACATGGCGTCTGCATTGAAGCCGGCGCCGCGTACTTCGATCTTTCGGGCATCCGCGTTCACGGCGCGATCGGCGACACCGGCGGCGGCGTGATGTCGGCGGCGGTCTACCGCGCCGGCGGAGGCATGGGCCGGATCCAGGGTCAGGCGGTCGGCTGCTCGACCGGCTACCACAACGCCGGCCCGACGAACCCGACCATCGAACATGTCGAAATGATGCTCTCGCTGAACGCGGGTCAGAACCTGACCGCGGGGATTGCACGCGCCAACCCGGGGCAACGCTGGCTGATTCATGGCCGGGTGAATGGCGTCGACCAGGACGCCATCGGCGGCGTCGGAACCTGAGGAGAAGAAGCAATGGCCCGACCCCCGATCCCTTTCCAATCGCTCGTCCCTCCCGGACAGGTCGCGCGAACGACACCCGCCGGCCAGATCGGAGGCTATGAGGGCATCGAACTGTCCCCCGCCCGGATCTACGACGCGCTCGGCGGCGCGGGGCTGGTGCTGGGCACCGGCTCGGCGCTGGCTCGGGCTCAGGTCCCCGGCGATCTGGCACTGGTCGATGGGCTGGCGCTGCTGGCTTTTCCGTCCGAGGCGGCTCCTGAGACGCCGCTCGTGCGTGCCCTGAGCAGCGCCGCGAGCATTATGCTCGGGCTCTCCCAGCCGACCGGTCTGGTGACGGGTCGTCGCACGGTCTTCCATCTGCTGGTCGCCAATACGGGGGGCGCGCCGATCACCCTCTTTCTGGCCGACAGCGCGGCCGGGCGGGTCCCGCTCTACTACCACTCGGACCATTCCGGGGCGCGTCCGCAGGTCGCCGCCGGCGGCACCGACCTCTTCGAGCTGACCTATCTGCCATTGCCGGAGCGGGCCATCCTCCGCAAGGCGCCGTTCTCGACCGCCTTCCGGCGCGGGCGGCCGACGCTGATCGGCACCGCGCTGCCCGCGCCGGCCGCTACCGCTACCATCGCGGGGCAGCTCGCCGGGGACTTGCTGATCTCCTGGGATTTTCGCGTCGCCGCGACGAACCAGTCCGCGCTGCGGACCGGCTTCACCGCCCTGCAACAGGCAGGCGTGGCGAGCGAATTCGCGCTGCGGGCCGCCTACCGGATTGCGACGGCTGACGGCGAGACCATCCCGGCCCCGGCAAGCAACGCCCCGACCCGCTCGCTGATCCAGTGCCTGCGCGGCGTCGACGGGGCCAGTCCGATCATCGGCAGCGCCCAGTCGGCCGGCGTCGGGATCGCCGCCACGATCCCAGAAGTCGCCGCGTCGGAGCCCGGCCTTGCGGTCCTCGGGATCTGCGGGCGCAACAACAGCGGCGCGCTCAACTGGGGGTTCCCGGCAGGCTACTCCAATGCCGGGATCAACACTGACGGCGCCGGCTCGTCCCTCCTCAAGAGCGCCATCCATCCGGACATGATCGGCATCCCGGCCGGCGCGTATACGACGCCTGGCGCGACGCAGGCCTGGGGCACCTGCGCCATCCTGCTGCGCGGGGCGGCGCTGTGAAGCGCGCCCTGCTCGTCGGCGGCCGCCTGGCGGTCCTGACGGCCGGCGGCACCGTGCGCGGGTGCGTCGTTATCGATGACACCCCGTCGAGCGCCCGGGTCGGCGTGACAGCCGTCGGCTATGTCGCCGGCCTCATGGTTACTGTCGTCGCCAACCCGAGCGGGGCGCCTCTGATCGACGTGCTCGGCCTCGGCCGCAGCGCCCAGATTGCGGGCGCGGCCGCGACGCTGATCCCCTGGGCATCCCTGGTAGATGGGCCGCTCCCGTCGAGCCTGGTCATCCAGGCGCGGCCGGTCGGCGCGGACGGCGCGCCGACCGGACCCTATTCGGCCGAGATCACGATCGACCTGACGGATCTGATCGACCCGAACGAGCCTCCCCTGTCCCTCGCTGCGCCCGCCCTGACGTTCAGCGGCGGCGGGCCGGAGGTCGGGGCCACGATCACCGAGGTCGCCGGGTCCTGGGCGGGCGCGACCACGGGGCCCGCCGTGCGAACGATGCGCCAGCGGCCGGCGGGCGGCGGCGCGGAGGCCATCATCTCGCCGCGGTGGACCGTGGTTCCGCCCCTCGCGAGCAGCATCGAGATTTCGCTCGGCGAGACCGTGACGGGCCCGAACGGCGCGTCGGCGACCGCCTGGTCGCCCTGGTACACCATCACCGTGGCGGGCGGGCTGCGCGCGCTGACCGCGGCCGACATCACCGTCACCGGCTCCGTCCTGACGCCTGTGGGCCAAGGCCGCTGGTTCAAACCGGAAATCCAATTGCCTGGGCTCGTCGGTGAGACGGTCGTCGAGCGGCAGTGGAGCGCGGTCGCAAGCGGGGCTGAGAACTGGCAACCCCTGCCGCTCAAAGCCGGATCGAGCACCACATACATCCCGGACTGGACATCGCCGGGCGATCCGGACGACGCGCCGCGCGTCGACATGAGCTATTTCGAGGCCGCGGAGGCGACCCGCCGCGCGAGCTTCAAGGTCCGGTACCGCGCCGTGGCAGGCGGCCCATGGTCCCCGGCCTCGGCCGCGGTGTCGATCCCCGTGCCGGCGGCGCCCGCCCTGGCGCTGCCTTCTCCGGCAGTGTTCCGGCAGGCGACCCAGCGCAGCCTCGTTCAATATCGTGTCGCCCAAGGGTTCAGCGACGGCACCGAGGGCCAGGGCGCGAACTACCCATTTTTCGCGCATCACTGGGTCAGCGTGGCCGTCGCCGCGTTTGCGGGCGACACGACGGTCTACACGGGCGGCTCGATCCCCTCGGGCGGACGCACCCCGAAACAGCGGCTTGTCGAGCAGCTGCGCGCCTGGGCCAACAACCGCTTCGTGTCGGGGACCATGGGCTACGGGGGTCAGGTGCAGATCGCCGGCATCGTCACCGTAGCCATCGCGCGCATGATGCCCGACGTCTGGGGCCAGCTCACTGTATCGGAACAGGCCCGGCTCGACATCGGGATGCGGGCGTCGCTGGTCGGCGCCGCGTGGCTGGCGTCGGACACGTCCAACGCTGGCTGGACGATCAGAGGCTATACGGGCAACAGGTCCTGGAACCCGAACATCCGGATCCCCTGTCTTCTGGCTCCGTTTCTGATCGCACAGTACATGGGCGGCGCGAGTGAGGCCACGGACTACCTCAACAGCTGGACCCGGGCCGCTTTCCTGGCGGAGATTGAGGCGGCGTTCTCGGCCTATATCCCGGCGAACGGCGCCGGCCGTGTGGTCGATGTCTGGGACACGTTCCGTTTTCCCCAGTGGACGACGGCCGTCCAGGACACTGTGCACGGGACCGGCAGCCGTCCCTTGGGGCAGGGTCCGACGACGGCTCAGCTCCAGTCGGCGATCCGCAACCTGCGTATCCTGGGCCGGAGCTTGAACCAGGGCGTCGCGGCGCTCGAGGCGGAAATCCTGCGCTGCTGTCCGCATCGAGTTGCCCCCGGCCTGGGGCCCAACTTGGAGGGGGCGGGCGCCACGGTCTACGGAATTTTCGAGCACCCGCGCTCGTCGAACGCGAGGAACAAGTACGTCGGCAGGTTGACGAATTCCGCCGCCTTTGCAGGCCTCCCGAACTGGAACCCGACCACCCGCGTCGGTGCGGTGGGGATGTGGGCCGAGATGGACACGACGGACGGCGGACGCGACACCGGCGCCGGCCTGGGCCCTGCGACGATCAACCTCAATGTCCGATCGGCGCTCTCCTACAGCCTCGACGGCTGGCAGGCGCTCGCGTCGATCATCATGGGGATGGCCTGCACGGGGCTTCTTCGGCCGGGGGACCTCTCTCCGGACGCCCTCGGGCGCATGGGGATCGCCTCGACCGATCTGCTCTACAAGTCCGATGAAGGCTACGAAAGCACGTCGAAGGGAGGGCGGAACGCCACCTCGAACGAGAGCGAAACCCGCCAGACGGTCGACACCCGCTGCCAGCCCTGGCCGATCCACCACGTCTTCAACACCGTGATCAGCCCGTGGCTCGCAGCATGATGGACCTCGCTCGCTTCTTCGCCTCGGTCCGTGCATCGCTGTTCGACGGCCGGCTGACTGAGGCGCAGGTCCGCGGCATGGAGGCCAAGCTCGACGCCTTCGCGGCCCTGGGCGACGGCCGGGCCAAGACTCTGGGCTACGGCCTCGCCACCACCTTTCACGAGACCGGCGCCAGGATGTGTCCGGTCCGCGAGGGCTTCGCGTCGAGCGACGCCCAAGCCCGGCGGATCGTGGCGAGCCGGCGCTACGGCAAGCCCGTGCCGCCCTACGGCCATGTCTACTACGGCCGCGGCGACGTGCAGCTGACGTGGGCGGACAACTACCGGGACAGCTCGGCCGAGGCTGGCGTGGACCTCCTCGCCAATCCCGACGCGATGCTGGACCCGGCCATCAGCGCCCGGATCCTCTGGCTCGGCCTCCAGGACGGGCGCTGGTCCGGCCAGCGGCTCGGGATCGCGCATTACCTGCCCGACGCCGGCCCCGACGATCTGAAGGGAGCGCGGCGCACGGTCAACGTCACCGACAAGTGGGAGCTGATCGCCGGCTATCACCGGCGGTTCATGGCTGCGCTGGAGCTGGCGGGCTACGTGCCCCCGCAGCGAGCCCCGGAACGGCCCGTGAAGGCTGTTGGACAGCCTGAAATGGAGATGGCCCTCCAGCACCTCGCACAGTGGCGCGCAGAGGCCCCCGCCGCGGCGCTGGCCGCAACGACAACTTGGCTGAAGGAAATGCCCGCATGACGCCATGGATCGGACTGGCCGCCACCCTTGCCCAGGAGGGACTGCCGACGCTGGCGAAGGCGCTCGACAAGCGCCCGGCCTCGGTCGTCAAGGGGATCGCCGAGGCGCTGGGGACGACGCGCTCGCCCTCCGCCATCGAGGCGCGCCTGGCGAGCGACCCGGCGGCGATCGACAAGCTCGCCGCCTATGAGCTCGACGTATTCGAGGCCGAGGAGGACAGCCGACGCGCCGCCCGCGAAGCCTGGTCCGGCAGCTGGGTCATGGTCTTTACGGCTGCCTTTGCAACGCTTGTACTTGGCGTATTTTTTTGGACACTCCTTCGCCTCGCCGAAGGAGCCATTCCGTCCGAGAACGCCCAAGCATTTCAAGATCAGACGAAGGTCTTAGAGTATGTCATCATCGCAGTTGTTAGCTTTTTCTTTGGTAGCAGCGTAGGGTAAAAATTAAAACCAATGAGATAACTTAATCTCACAGTAATTTCTAATAAATTAAAAAAACTTGATAAGGCTACTTTCTACCCGTTATGGAGGGAATTTTTTCCTTGTAAACGACATCAACTGCTTTCAAGAATCTTTTTTTTACCGCAGAAGAACTTTGATTATTCAATGATATATTTATGTAAATGACAAGTGATTCATTGCAATTTTTTATAAGATCGTTTCTGCATTCTCTTTGCTCATCGCCAATTACGTATCTTTTGTTGACTACTGGAACATTACAAGGTTTAAACCAGTCGCTTGTGCAGGCGGAGTAGTCGCTCGCGAGCCGAGATTCACCGAGTGTTACAAAGCTATCCCAATTGTCCGCACTACTCGTATTCGACATAGCGACAGATTTTTGAGCCAGCTCCATCAAGTGTTCAACACTTTCTTTCATTGATTCTAAGCGCTGTACTGACTGAGATAATGCTAATTTAGGATAAAATAAAAGGCATATTATTATAAGATAGACCGAGCATCGCATGCGCTGTCCTCCGGTTCAAAAAGGTGGTTTCAGAAAACGGTGTCTCAGCATATCATAAAAGCGCCGGTTTTGCTTGCTCACGGAGGATAACGCCAATAGGAGTGAAGCCTTCACTCGAAGTTAGTTAACCAATTGAAATATATAAGCTAACCTCTAACTGTTAATCAATTGGTCGTAGGTTCGATCCCTACCGCCGGAGCCAGAAAATCCTGACTTCATTAGGAAAACTGGCGTAACGCAAGTCCTGCTGACAATCTGCTCACGAACGCTGACAGATAAGAGCCTTCACGCAGCCATGTTATTTCTCGCCCGATGAATATTTGAGGGGGATAGAGATTTGGACGGGAGTGTTGGTGTCGTTTCTGTACTGACGCTTGCTTCGATCGTATGCTTCGCCGGTATTATCTATCCATTCAAGCCCTTCGGGAAACGTTGGGTCGCGCTGGTTTCGTTCCTGGCCTGCTTCCTCCTTGGCGGCGTCTTTGCTCTTGGAAACGCCCCCTCGGAAGCCGCATCACCCGTCGGAAGCTCGCCCTCTGGGACCGCGACCGAAGACGACGGCAAATTCTGGGTCATTTCCGAACGCCTCAATCGACGCACATGCCCATCGGATAGCTGCGGCGTCGTCGGGCAGTTCTTTTTCCGCGAGGGGGCCACGATATTGGAACGCCGCGACGGTTGGGCGCGCGTTACTGAACCTTACGACGCTTCATGCGTGAACGGGCGCAGCCAATACGTTGATACCGGCAATGCCTCCTGCGACCCTGCCAATGGAATCTCCGACAGAAAATTCGCTGAATGGGTTTCGGCGAAATACCTGTCGGAAACCCGCCCGCCCGATCCGGCTGCGGATGCGTCGGGCATCGAAGAACTGGTGGCAGGATCCGACGATTTCGCACGATACCGGACCGTTTTCGTAGAAACCGTCTATTCACTCATCGCGCAGGGCCGATGCACCGAAAGCGACTTCCGCGACATGGGTGGTTGGGTAAAATCTTTCAACCATCGCAACCAGCCCGTCTACTTCACGTACTGCGGCGGCGCTACCGTAGACAACCGGTTATACTTGAACGCCGATACAGGCGATATCTTCCGCTAAGAAAAGGCCCCGTCCAGCGTGGCGCCGACCCGTGCAGACACCGCGGGCCGGCAAGTCAGGTGGGGACGGGTCGAGAGGAGCTTGCGACCCGCCGCTTGTCACCAGAGAAAAGGATTCCAGTTCACACCTCTCGGGAGATTTTCCGCCCTCGGCGATCCCCCGGTCGCCGCCCCGCGCCCGCCCACAGGGGCGGGCCAGGACGAACCGGATCCTGCGATTTACCTCGCGAACTTCTTGTACTTGATCCGCTTCGGCTCCACCGCATCCGGGCCCAGCCGCCGGAGCTTGTCGGCCTCGTAGTCCTCGAAGTTGCCCTCGAACCACTCCACATGCCCCTCGCCCTCGAAGGCGAGCATGTGGGTGCAGATGCGGTCGAGGAAGAACCGGTCGTGCGAAATCACCACCGCGCAGCCGGCGAAGTCCACCAGCGCGTCCTCCAGCGCCCGCAGGGTTTCCACGTCGAGGTCGTTCGTCGGCTCGTCGAGGAGCAGGACGTTGCCCCCGGCGCGCAGGAGCTTCGCCAGATGCACCCGGTTGCGCTCGCCGCCCGAAAGCAGGCCGACCTTCTTCTGCTGGTCCGTGCCCTTGAAGTTGAAGGCGGAGCAATAGGCGCGGCTGTTCATCTCGGCGTCGCCGAGCTTGACCACGTCGAGCCCGTCCGAGATCTCCTCCCAGACCGTCTTCTGCGGGTCCAGAGCGTCGCGGGACTGGTCGACGTAGGAGAGCTGCACGCTCTCGCCGTATTCCACCGTGCCGGCGTCGGGCGCCTCCTGGCCGGTCAACATCCGGAACAGAGTGGTCTTGCCGGCGCCGTTCGGGCCGATCACGCCGACGATGCCGCCGGGGGGCAGCTTGAAGGTCAGGCCCGAGATCAGCTCCCGGTCGCCGTAATGCTTCTCGATGCCCTCAACCGAGATCACGTTCTGTCCCAGCCGCGGCCCGTTCGGGATGACGATCTGGGCGGTGGCGATCTTCTCCCGCTCGGACTTCGACGCCAGCTCGTTGTAGGCGTTGATGCGGGCCTTCTGCTTGGCCTGCCGGGCCTTGGCCCCCTGGCGGATCCAGTCGAGCTCGCGCGAGAGCGTCTTCTGGCGCGCCTTGTCCTCGCGGGCCTCCTGCTCCAGCCGCTTGGCCTTCTGCTCCAGCCAGGCGGAGTAGTTGCCCTCGTAGGGGATGCCCCGGCCGCGGTCGAGCTCCAGGATCCAGCCGGTGATGTCGTCGAGGAAATACCGGTCGTGGGTGACGATCAGGATCGTGCCCTTGTACTCGATCAGGTGCTTCTGCAGCCAGGCGATGGTCTCGGCGTCGAGATGGTTGGTCGGCTCGTCGAGGAGCAGCATGTCGGGCGCCTCGAGCAGCAGCTTGCACAGCGCCACCCGGCGCTTCTCGCCGCCCGAGAGCGTGTCGACGGAGGCGTCGTCGGGGGGGCAGCGCAGCGCCTCCATGGCGACGTCGACCTGGCTGTCGAGATCCCAGAGATTGCCGGCGTCGATCTGGTCCTGGAGGGCGGTCATCTCCTCCATCAGCTCGTCGGAATAATCCTCGGCCACCTTCATGGCGACCTCGTTGTAGCGGTCGAGGAGCGCGCGCTTGGCCGCGACCCCCTCCATGACGTTGCCGCGCACGTCGAGGGCCGGGTCGAGCTCCGGCTCCTGGGGCAGGTAGCCGACGCGGGCGCCGGCGGCGGCGCGGGCCTCGCCCTGGAAGTCCTTGTCGGTGCCGGCCATGATCCGCATCAGGGACGACTTGCCCGAGCCGTTCACGCCGACGACGCCGATCTTCACGCCCGGCAGGAAGTTCAGACGGATGTTCTCGAAGACCTTCTTGCCCCCGGCGTAGGCCTTGCTGACCCCATCCATGTGGTAGACGTACTGATAGGAGGCCATGCCGATCGTCCCTTTCGCCGCTCGGCCGGGGATGTAGCCGCTCGGGCCTCCGGCCGCAACGGGGGAGCCGCGTGCGGGAACGAGCCCGCGCCGCCAGGGCCGGGCGCGGACCCGCAGGGCCTCAGGGCGTGTCGGCCGACAGGGCGACCGGGGTCGGGGCGGGAGCGGGCTTGGGCGGGGCGTCCGCGCGGACCTGCGCGACCTCGGCCCGGCGCTCGGCCTCGTAGGCGCGGCGATAGGCTTCCAGGTCGACCTGGAGCGGCGGCGGCGCGGCGGGGGGCAGCATCCGCGGCGGGCTCCCCGGCGGGCAGACGTGGGCGGCGATCTTGCGCCAGGCCCGGCCCTGGGCCTCCGGGGGCAGGGGGCCGAGCGCCGCCTCCAACTCGCCCGGCGGCCTGGTCCAGCAGGCGGCGAGGGCGAGGCGCGGTGGGAGCAGCGTGTCCGCGTCGCCGACAGCGCGCGCCAGCTGCCCCTGGGTCAGGCCCTGGACGCCCGCGAGGCTCGCGCCGTCGAGGATGGCGCCGGTCAGGATCGCCCCGGTCAGGTCGGCCCGCAGCAGCAGCGCCCCGGTCAGGTCCGCCCCCGTCAGGTCGGCGCCGCTCAGATCCGCCGCCGGCAGCCGGGCGTCGATCAGCCGCGCCCCGCGCAGGCTCGCGCCCACGAGCGCGGTCCCCTCGAAGCTCGACGAGGTGAGGTCTGCGCGGTCGAGCCGGGCCCGGGTCAGGTTCGCCCGGTCGAAGACCGCGTAATAGGCCGAGGCGCCCGGCAGGGCCGCCTCGAGCAGGTTCGCCCCCTCCAGATCCGCCTCCACGAGCGCGGCGGCGGTCAGGTCCGCCTGCGCCATGCGGGCGCGGGTGAACTGGGCGCCGCTGGCCGCGACCCGGTCGAGGTCGCGGCCGGTCAGGTCGATCTCGCCAATCCGGTCGAGCTCGGCCGCGCGCCGCTCCCGCCAGACCGCGGCGAAGGCGAGGTCCGAGTCGCGAAAGCGCCGGTTGCACCAGTCGGTGTTGCGGCTGCCCCAGTCGGTGAGGCAGAAGCGTTTGCGCAGCCGGTCGAGCTCGATCGCCGCGCGCGCGCTCGTCGGGCGCACGGCGCAGACCGCGAGGTCGAGCCCCTGGTCCCGGCACCAGGCGGCGCGCAGCGTCTCGCGGCTCTCCTCGGCGCGGGGCCAGCCGTCGGGCAGGCGCGCGACGGTCTGCCGCTCGATCCGCACCCCCGGCGCGGCCGCCCGCGCCCAGTCGCCGAGCTCCGAGAAGGGCACGAAGAAGGCGACCGCCGCTCCCGCCAGCGCCACGGGCGCGCGCCCCAGCCAGCGATAGCGGATGGCGAGCGCGCCGATCAGGCTCGCGAAGCCGATGGCCGCGGTCAGGCTGACCGCGAGCACGGTGGCGTCTTCGACGGTGGAGGGCAGGAGCCGGCTGAGGTGGGGATAGTCGACGGGCGAAAGCCAGGGCGCGTCGCTCGCCGCCCGGCTGCGGACCAGCGCGACGACGAGAAGCGCCGGGGTGGCCGCCCAGAGCAGCAGCGCCGAGGCGAGCGCGGGCAGAGCCGCCCAGCGGTCGCCGCCCCGGGACTGGGCGTCCCGGCGCAGGAACAGCGCGAGGTCGGGGATGAGCGCGGCCCGGGCCTCGAGCGTCTCGGGCGGCGCGACCGCCGCCGCGCTCCAGATCTTCAGGCAGTAATAGTGCAGGTTGGAATAGAGCACGACCGCGACGATCGGCGCGAGGAAGAAGAACCGCTCGGTCGGCACGGACACCCCGAGCAGCGCGATGGAGATCTGGCGCGACCCCACCAGGAAATCCGCGTCCGTCGTGGACATGATGGTGACGGCGTAGAACGCCAGGAAGCCCAGCAGCACGTACCAGGCGCCCTTCGCTTGCGCGCAGAGGTCGGGCAGAATCGCGGCCGCCTCGGCGGATTGGGTGTTGGCCATGGAGCTTCCCCGCGAAATAGGAGGGAGGGGCCGAATGAATGCTTGCAATCCTATCACGAAGACCGGGTTTTTCCCAGCGCCTCGTCCGCGCCTCCTCGCCATCCCCGCGAGGAAGGCCGGACGCGAACCCTCCGCAGGCGCGCCCTGATCGCCCTGAGGCGAGGCCAGGGCTCAGGCGAGGCCGGGGAACAGCGCCTTCAGGCCTGCGACCAGCATGCTGACGGCGATGGCGAGCAGGATCATCCCCATCAGCCGGGACATGATGACCCGGAGCGTCGCGGAAAGCCGCGCGCCGATGGCGGCGGCGAAATAAAGCACGATCCCCAGCATGACGAGGATCGAGGCCACCACGGCCGCATAGATCATCTTGTCCTGGGCGGTCGTCGCCTCGCGCAAAAAGACGATCAGCGTGGTGATGGTGCCGGGCCCCACCACCATGGGAAAGGTGAGGGGATAGAAGGCGACGTTCTCCCGCGGCTGGCGGACCTTCTCGCCCGGGGCGCCCTCGTGGGCCGCGTTGCCGCCGCCGTTGAGCATCCCCAGCGCGATGCCGGCGAGGACCAGCCCGCCCGCCACCCGGAAATCGTCGACGGTGATCCCGAAGAAGCGGAGAATTTCGGGCCCGACCAGGGCGATGGCCAGGCACATGACCGCGGAATAGAAGGCGACCGCCATGCCGGTGCGGCGGCGCTCCTCCGGGGCGGCGCCGTCAGTCAGGCTCAGGAACAGCGGCAGGTTGACGAGCGGGTTCATGATGGCGAAGAGCGCGCCGAAGAAGGTCAGTCCGAAACCCTGGTCCATGGAGCCTCCGCCGCAGGTCGCCCCTCGCTAGGCTTGGCCGCGACGCCGGTCAACCCTGGCCGCCGGCCCCGTCGCCCCCCAGAGCGCCGGCCTCCCGCGGGAGCGACGCGCCGGATCGAGAGGCGGCCTGGTTCGGCCGCCTTGCGCGCCGGGCTTGCGCGACGGACGATCCGGCGCGCCGGGTCGACGGGCGGCCTTGAGGGACAGGCTTGAGCGACGGGCTTGACGGCGAGGCGAAACTCGCGCCGCATGGCCGGACGAACCGAGGCCCGATCTGCCCGCCGATCCCGTCCCCGGCGGGAGCGGAACGATCGGGCGGGACAGGGCGAAGCAGACCGGCGGCCGGCCGGCGACAGAAGGCGAGGACGACAGGTGCAGGGCGAACCCGTGGCGCGGCCGGGGCTCCGGGTGGGCCTCTTCGGCGGGTCCTTCGACCCGCCCCATGCGGGCCATGTGCACGTGACCCGCTGGGCGCTCAAGGGCTTCGGCCTCGACCGGGTCTGGTGGCTGGTCTCGCCCGGCAATCCCCTGAAGCGCGACGCCCCGGCCGACCTCGCCCGGCGCATGGCGGCGGCGCGCGCGATCATGCGCCACCCCCGGGTCGAGGTGACCGACATCGAGGCCCGGCTCGGCACCCGGGCGACCGCGGACACCCTCGCGGCGCTGCAGGCCCTCTATCCCGGTGTCCGCTTCGTCTGGCTGATGGGAGCGGACAACCTCGCGGGCTTCCACCGCTGGGGACGCTGGCAGGAGATCATGGGCCTCGCCCCTGTGGGGGTGCTGGCCCGGCCGGGCGAACAACTGCGCGCCGGCCTCTCTCCGGCGGCCCGGCGCTTCGCGAGCCAGCGGCTGCCCATGGCCGAGGCCCGGGCCCTGCCGTTCTGCGCGCCGCCCGCCTGGTGCCTGCTGACGGGTCGGATGCTCGACCTCTCCTCCAGCGAGCTGCGCGCCCTCGGCGCCTGGCGACGCTGATCGAGGCCGCTCGCGGCCCTGTCCTGACCGTGCCGCGAGAGGCGGCGTCGGCCTCGGGGACGCCCCGAGGGGCGCCCCGCTCGGCCGCCGCCCGGCTGCGATCGCAGCCGGCGCCTGAGGCCCATCCGGCGCGGCCGGGGCGGAGACCTGGACCGAAGGCCGCGGAGATCGTTCGGAAATTCGGCGTCAAAGGCCCTTCAGGATCCCCGCAGTCCCGCCGCATGGCGGCCCGCGAAAGCCCATCGCACCCGCCCGACCGAACCCCTGCACGGCCGTGCAAATCTTCCGCCGCCCGCGCTCCAGGTCCGCCGCGCCGCATCCGCCGGTTTCCCGCGGGGGTGACAAGCGCCCGATTATAGGGTAAGGGGGACGCCCGAACATGAGGAGAGGGTGAATGCAGAAGCTCCGGATCCCCCCGCGCGCCTGACGCCCGGTCCGGAAAGGGCCGTGTCCAGCGACCCTCTGCATTCCCGTCGATTTCGCCGCCGAGGCCCTCATGTTCCGCTTCTTCGAATCCCGTGTCGATCCCTATGCGCCCTATGACGAGGACGCGACTCCGCCCGCGCGGCTCTGGCCCTTCCTCGTCGACTACCTGCGACCGCTGAGGCGGGTCATCGCCTGGGCGACGCTCTTCGTCCTCGCGGTCGCCCTGGCCGAGGTGGCGCTCATCTGGTACGCGGGCCGGCTTGTGGACCTGCTCGGCGACACGCCCCCGGGCGAGGTCTGGGCCCGGCACGGGGTCGAGCTCGTCGCCGTCGCGGTCTTCATCCTGGTCCTGCGGCCGGCGATCCAGACCGTCTCGGGGCTGTTCCTCAACCAGTCGATCATGCCGAACGCGGGCACGCTGGTGCGCTGGCGGGCGCATCGCCACGTGCTGCGCCAGTCGGTGGGCTGGTTCCAGAACGACTTCGCCGGCCGGATCGCCAACCGCATCATGCAGAGCGCCCCGGCCATGTCCGAGACGGTGTTCCAGACCCTCGACGCCCTGGTCTATTCGGCGATCTACCTGGTCGGGGCCTTCTGGCTCCTCGCGGACGTGGACGCGCGGCTGGCGGCGCCCCTCGCGGTCTGGCTCGCGCTCTACGTCTGGCTGGTCTGGTGGGCGATTCCCCGGGTGGGGGCGGCGTCCAAGGCCTTCTCCGACGCTCGTTCCGCCATCACCGGACGGATCGTGGACAGCTACTCCAACATCCAGTCGGTCAAGCTCTTCGCCCATACCCATGCGGAGGAGGCCTACGCCGGCGAGGCGATCGAGCGGGCGCGGCGGACCTTCATGGCGCAGATGCGGCTCATCACCTGGATGGACCTCGGGCTGACGCTCATCAACGGCGCGCTGATCGTCGCGGTGGTGGGGGCGGCGGTCTGGCTCTGGGGGCAGGGCGCGGCGACGGTAGGCACGGTGGCGGCGGCGACCGCCCTCACCCTGCGGCTCAACGCCATGACCGCCTGGATCATGTGGTCGCTCTCCTCGCTCTTCCAGAACCTCGGGATCATCCGCGAGGGGATGGAGACCATCGCCCAGCCGATCGAACTGCCCGACGCGCGGGGCGCGGGCGAACTCCGCCTCGACCAGGGCGAGATCGCGCTCGACCGGGTGAGCCACCACTACGGCAAGGGCTCGGGCGGCCTCAGCGCGGTGTCGCTGACCCTGCGCCCGGGCGAGAAGGTCGGGCTGGTGGGGCGCTCCGGCGCGGGGAAGTCGACCCTCGTCAACCTCGTCCTGCGCTTCTTCGACCCGGACGGCGGGGCGATCCGCATCGACGGCCAGGACCTGCGCTCGGTGACCCAGGACTCCCTGCGCCGCCGGATCGGCATGGTCACCCAGGACCCCTCGCTGCTGCACCGCTCGGTGCGGGAGAATATCCTCTACGGCCGGCCGGAAGCGACCGAGGCCGAGATGGAGGCGGCGGCGCGCCGGGCCGAGGCCCACGACTTCATCCTCGGGCTCGAGGACATGGAGGGCCGCCGCGGCTACGACGCCCATGTGGGGGAGCGGGGGGTGAAGCTCTCGGGCGGCCAGCGCCAGCGCATCGCGCTCGCCCGCGTCATCCTCAAGGACGCGCCGATCCTCGTGCTCGACGAGGCGACCTCGGCCCTCGACTCGGAGGTGGAGGCGGCGATCCAGTCCACCCTCTACGGGGTGATGGAGGGCAAGACGGTGATCGCCATCGCGCACCGGCTCTCCACCATCGCCCGGATGGACCGGATCGTCGTGCTGGAGGACGGCCGCGTCGCCGAAGAAGGAACCCACGACGACCTGCTGGCGCGGGACGGGCTCTACGCCCGGTTCTGGCGGCGGCAGTCGGGGGGCTTCCTCGCCTGCGAGGCCCCGGTCGCGGAGGCGGCCGAATGATCCTTGGCTCCGGCCCGACCCGTTCCTTCCGACCCGGTCCCACCCGTTCACCCAGGTGGACATCCGGTTGACGGCATAAGGATTTCATAGATAAATCATGCGGTTGAGCATGATTTCACGCGTGAGAACCCGCGCCTCCGCTCCCTTTTCGTCTTCGGGACCGGAGCGCCCGACCCCATCCCGGCCGCGCCGGCCCGGCCGCGACCGACCCGAAGAGGAGGCTTCGATGACGGCTCCCGTCCCCGACCGATCCGCCCGGATCGCCGCCCGACCCCATACGAAACGGCTGCGCGCCTGACCCTCGTCGGCGTGCGGCCAGTCCGAGAGATTTCCCATGCTCGACCGCATCGCCTCCCGTTTCGACCGGCTCTATTCCCCCACCGTCCTGGCCGAGAACCGCCAGCCGCCGGCGGGGACGGGGCCGTTCTTCCGCTATTTCCTCGACCAGTTCCGCGGCGCGCTCTACGCCCGGATGGTCCTCGTCGCGCTCGGCGCCGTCGCCGACGCGATGCTGCCGGTCTTCGTCGGCTGGGTCGTCGGGATGCTGGCCGCGACCGCGCCCGGACAGCTCTGGGCCGAGCATTCCGGCCAGCTCATGATCATGTTCGCGGTTGTCCTGCTGCGCCCCGTGACCTTCGTCGCGGACCAGATGGCGCGCAACCACGCGCTGACCCCGAACCTCGTCGACCTGGTGCGCTGGCAGAGCCACTGGCATGTCATCCGCCAGAGCTGGACCTTCTTCCAGAACGACTTCGCCGGCCGCGTCGGAACTAAGGTGATGCAGTCCGGCGAGGCGATCGAGATGGCGGTCAACACCACCATCGACGCGGTCTGGTACGCGCTGGTCTTCCTCGTGGTGGCGGTGGTCGCGCTCGCGGGCATGGACCCGCTGCTGCTGGTTCCCGTGGCGATCTGGCTGGTCGCCTATGTGGCGCTCTTCCGCTGGGGCATGCCGCGGATCGACCGGCTGTCCGAGGAGGTGAGCGAGGCCCGCTCCGTCATGACCGGCCGGATGGTCGACAGCTACGCCAACATCCAGACCCTGAAGACCTTCGCGGACGACGGGGCCGAGGACGCCTATGTGGCGGAGTCGGTTACGGCCCATGTGGGGGTCTTCCGCCGGCTGATGGCGGTGTTCTCCGCCAGCTGGTCGGCGCTCTTCCTGCTCAACGCCCTCCTGGTGGCGGGGGTGACGGGGATCGCGCTCGCCGCCTGGAACGCGGGAACCATGACCACGGCCATGGTGGCGACGGCCATCCCCTTCGTGCTCCAGATCATGAACATCTCCGGCTGGATCCTGGAGGTGGGGGCGAACGTCTTCCGCCAGATCGGCACGGCCCGGGATTCGATGGAGACGATCGCCAAGCCCCTGACCCTGGTCGACGCCCCGGACGCGCGGGACCTGGTCGTGACGGCGGGCGAGATCGCCTATGACCGGGTCGGCTTCGACTACTGGCGCGGGGACCGGGGCGCGGTGATCCGCGACTTCAGCCTGACCATCGCCCCGGGCGAGAAGGTCGGGCTGGTCGGCCGGTCGGGGGCGGGCAAGTCCACTCTCGTCAACCTCACCTTGCGGATGTTCGACGTCGCAAGCGGCGCCATCCACATCGACGGCCAGGACATCCGCGACGTGACCCAGGCGAGCCTGCGCCGGGCGATCGGGGTGGTGGGGCAGGACACCTCGCTCCTCCACCGCTCGGTGCGGGAGAACGTCAAGTACGGCCGCCCGGGCGCCACGGACGCCGAGATGATCGCCGCGGCCGAGCGCGCCAGGGTCCATGACGTGATCCTCGGCCTCGAGGATCCCGAAGGGCGGCGCGGCTATGACGCCCATGTGGGGGAGCGGGGGGTGAAGCTTTCAGGCGGCCAACGCCAGCGCATCGCGCTCGCCCGCGCCATCCTCAAGGACGCCCCGATCCTGATCCTCGACGAGGCGACCTCGGCCCTCGACTCGGAGGTGGAGGCGGCGATCCAGGGCGCCCTCGCCACGCTGATGGAGGGCAAGACGGTGATCGCGGTGGCGCACCGGCTCTCCACCATCGCCCGCATGGACCGGATCGTCGTCATGGACCGGGGCCAAGTGGCGGAAGAGGGCGCCCACGCCGACCTCGTCGCCCGCGGCGGCCTCTACGCCCGCCTCTGGGAGCGCCAGTCCGGCGGCTTCGTCAACCTGGAGGCGGCGGAGTAGCCCCCGGGTTGCGCCGCGGGGCGGGGCGGGCGAGACTGGGGCGCGGCCGGGACCGGCCGCGTCCCTGACGATCCTGACGGAGCCCGACGCCATGAGCTGGATCCCCGACAACGCCCCCGACTGTCCCGGAACCCATCCCGACGCGATCGAGACGCTGATCATCCCCCGCGCCCGGGATCTCGGCGGCTTCGCCGTGCGCCGGGCGCTGCCCGCGCCGCGGCGCCAGATGGTCGGGCCCTTCATCTTCTTCGACGAGATGGGCCCGGCGGAATTCGTCACCGGGGCAGGGATCGACGTGCGGCCCCATCCCCACATCGGCCTCGCCACCGTCACCTACCTGTTCCAGGGCGAGTTCCAGCACCGGGATTCGCTCGGCTCGAACCAGATGATCCGCCCGGGCGAGGTGAACTGGATGGTGGCGGGATCGGGCGTCACCCATTCCGAGCGGACGAGCGTGGAGACCCGGGCGGGGGGGCCGCACGGGCTCTTCGGCATCCAGACCTGGGTGGCCCTGCCCGAGGCGGCGGAGGAGATGGGCGCCACCTTCGAGCACCAGGGGCGCGACGCCCTGCCCCTGATCGAGGACGGCGGCGTGTCGCTCCGGCTGGTGCTCGGGACCGGCTGGGGGGAAAAGGCGCCGGTGAAGGTGTTCTCCGAGACCTTCTACGCCCATGCCGAGCTCGCCCCCGGCGCGCGGATGCCCCTGCCCGACGATCACGAGGACCGCGGGATCTACGTGGTCTCCGGCTCGATCGAGGTGGCGGGCCAGGTCTTCGAGGCGAGCCGGATGATGGTCTTCCGCCCCGGCGACCGGATCACGATCCAGGCGGGGCCCGAGGGCGCGCGGATCATGGCCCTGGGGGGCGCCACGCTCGGCGGCCCGCGCTACGTCTGGTGGAACTTCGTCGCCTCCTCGCGCGAGCGGATCGAGGCGGCCAAGACCGCCTGGAAGGAAGGCGACTGGGAGCACGGCCGGTTCCGCCTGCCGCCCGGCGACGACGCGGAGTTCATCCCGGCGCCTTGAGGGGGAGCGCCGGCCTCGGGGACCCCTGAAGGGGCCCCACTCGGCCGGCGCTGACGGTCGGCCGCCTTTGCGGCCTTCCTGCGAAGGAGGCGGCCGAAGGGGCCGCCGAGTCGTCCTTCTCCCCGCCTGTTGGCGGGGCCCCTCGTCCTGCCCGATAGGGTTTCAAGCCTATATGAAATCCGAAGGGGCGGTCAGCCGGCGCGGCGCTCGACGCCGGCGAAGGGGCTGAGGCCGAGCCAGCTTTGCATGGAGCGGGCGACCGTGAGGTCGCCGTCGAGGGTCATGCGCCCGGCGGAGACTTCGGGCTCCACCCGGGCGAGGCCCATCCAGATCGCGGTCATGGTGCGCAGCGAGGCGGTCACCAGCAGGTCGAGCTCGAACCCCGGATCCTGGCTGCAGAGGTCGACCGCGCCCTGGTCGACCACCAGCCACCAGGCCTGCCGCGCAGGCGGCAGCTCCGGGTACAGGAACTGTATCGTGCAGCGACGCGGGGGCAGGGGCTCCGGGCGCAGGTGGCGGCGCATGTCCCACATCAGCAGCGACGGGTCGAGGTTGCGCAGGGAGACCTGGCTTTCCACCCAGGCCTGGCCCCAGGCGCCGATCGCCATCACCACCGGGCGCAGGGCCTCGCCCGCGGCGGTCAGCCGGTATTCCACCACCCCCGCCGGCCCCGGGGCGGCCGCGACCACGCCCGATTGCTCCAGCTCCTTCAGGCGCTTGGAGAGCAGGGAGGGCGACATGCGCGGAACGCCCCGCCGCAGGTCGTTGAAGCGGGTGGAGCCGCAGAGCATCTCGCGCAGCACCAGAACCGTCCAGCGGCCGCCGATCACCTCGGCGGCCATGGAGACGGGGCAGAACTGGCCGTAGCTGGAGCCCTCCATGCCCCGCAGGATACCGCGATCCTCGCGGGCGGTACAGATCCTTGACTGGAGTGGCGACGGCGATTCGGGGCACCTTCCGCGGCATAGTTCAAGGAGTGTTGTGATGACCCAAGTGATTGACGCGGAGCGGCCGCGGGCCGGGTTCGACATCCTGGCCGCGGCCGAGGCGGCGGCGCCCCATCTGGCGCGGGGAGCGGAGGCGGCGGACGCCGGCGACCGGTTCGTCGCGGAGAACTACGCCCTGCTGCGCGAGGCCGGACTGATGGAGGCCGGCGTCCCCGCGGCGCTGGGCGGCGGGGGGGCGGGCGTGGCGGACCTCGCCCAGGCGCTGCGGACGCTGGGGCGGGCCTGCGGCTCGACGGCGCTCGCCTTCGCCATGCACACCCACCAGGTGGCGATCCCGGCCTGGCGCTGGTCCAAGCGCGACGTCAAGGCGGTGGAGCCCCTGCTGCGGCGGGTGGCCTCGGAGCGGATCGTGCTGCTCTCGGCCGGCGGGGCGGACTGGATCCCCGGATCGGGCCGGGCGGAGCGGGTCGAGGGCGGCTACCGCATCACCGCGCGCAAGCCTTTCACCTCCGGCGCGCCGGCGGGCGACCTGCTGATGACCGGCGCGGTGCTGGAGGAGGAGGGGGCCCGGACCGTGCTGCACTTCGCCGTGCCGATGAAGGCGGCGGAGGTGCGGATCGAGGAGACCTGGCGCGCGCTCGGCATGCGCGGCACCGGCTCCCAGGACGTGGTGATCGACGGGCTCTTCGTGCCGGAGGCCGCGGTCGCCTTGCGCCGGCCGGCGGGGGAATGGCATCCGATCTTCGAGATCACCGCGACCATCGCCTTTCCGCTGATCTACGCGGTCTACCTCGGGGTGGCGGAGAGCGCCCGGGACCTCGCGATCGGGATCGCGCACCGCAAGGCGCCGGGGCCGCACGTGCTCTCGCTCGCGGGACGGATGGAGACCGCGCTCCGGGCGGCGCAGATCGCCCATGCGGCGATGGTGGCGGAGGCGGAGCGGGACGCGCCCTCGGCGGGCAGCGTGAACGAGGTGATGATGGGCAAGGCCATCGTCGCGCAGAACGTGCTGCGCGTGGGCGAACTGGCGCTGGAGCTCGCGGGGGGCGCGGGGTTCTACCGGGCCTCGGGGGTCGAGCGGCGGTTCCGCGACCTGCAGGGCGCGCGGCTCCATCCGCTGCAGTCGGGGCCGCAGGCGGACTTCGCCGGGGCCATGGCGCTCGGCCTGCCCACCGCGCGCATCTTCTGACCGGGGGGCGCCGGGCTCGGGGACCCCGCGCGGGGGCCCCGCTCGCCCGGCGCCGGATGCGGGGCCCGCGGGCCCCGCATCCCCGCCCCCGCGGCCGCCCGGGACCCCTTCGACCAAGCCGAGCCCCCTTCGACCAAGGTCGAATTTCGCCTGCGCCTTTCTGAGAGGATCCTGAGAGCAGAGGGACGCCCGATTCAGGGCGGGGAGCCCGAACCCCAGGGAGGCAGCAATGAATCGGTTCGTACTGGCCGCGGCCGCGGCGCTCGTCTGCGCCGGCATGGCCCAGGCGCAGGTGACGGAAGCGGATCTCGCCAACGACGCGACCAGCGTCGAGAACGTGCTCACCAACGGCATGGGCCGGGGGCTGCAGCGGTTCTCGCCGCTGACGAGCCTCAACCGCGACAACGTCGGCAAGCTGGTGCCGGCCTGGGCCTTCAGCCTCGGCGGCGAGAAGCAGCGCGGGCAGGAGAGCCAGCCCATCGTCTACGACGGCATCATGTACATCACCGGCTCCTACAGCCGGCTCTTCGCCATCGACATCGCCACCGGCAAGGAGCTGTGGCAGTTCGACGCCCGCCTGCCGGAAGGCATCCTGCCCTGCTGCGACGTCATCAACCGCGGCGCGGCGATCTATGGCGACAACGTCTACTTCGGCACGCTCGACGCGCGCATCGTCGCGCTGAACCGCAAGACCGGCGACGTGGTCTGGAACAAGAAGATCGCCGACTACAAGGAAGGCTACAGCTACACCGCCGCGCCGCTGATCGTCGGCGGGCTCGTCATCACCGGCAACTCCGGCGGCGAGTTCGGCATCGTCGGCGAGGTGCAGGCGCGCGACGCCGAGACGGGCGAGCTGGTCTGGACCCGGCCGATGATCGAGGGCCACATGGGCACCTTGAACGGCAAGGAAAGCACCATGACCGGGGTGCTGAACGCCACCTGGCCGGGCGACATGTGGAAGACCGGCGGCGGCGCCACCTGGCTCGGCGGCTCCTACGACGCGGACACCGACACGCTGATCTTCGGCGCGGGCAACCCCTCGCCCTGGAACAGCTGGCTGAGGAACGCCGGCACGCCCGTCGAGGGCAACAAGGGCGACAACCTCTACGCCGCCTCCCGCGTCGGGCTCGACCCCAAGACCGGCGAGATCAAGTGGCACTTCCAGACCACGCCCCGCGAGGGCTGGGACTTCGACGGCGTGAACGAGGTGGTGCCCTTCGTCGACAAGGACGGGGTGAAGCGCTTCGCCACCGCCGACCGCAACGGCTTCTTCTACATCCTCAACCGCGAGGACGGGAAGTTCGTCGCGGCATATCCCTTCGTGAAGAACATCAACTGGGCGAGCGGCATCGACGAGACCGGCCGGCCGATCTACAACGAGGAGAACCGTCCGGGCGATCCGACCGCGGCCGTCGACGGCGGCAAGGGCAAGCAGATCTTCGCCGTGCCCTCCTTCCTCGGCGGCAAGAACTGGATGCCGATGGCCTACAGCCAGGAGACCGGCCTCTTCTACGTGCCCTCCAACGAATGGGGCATGGACATGTGGAACGAGCCGATCACCTACAAGAAGGGCGCGGCCTACCTCGGCGCGGGCTTCACCATCAAGCCGCTCTTCGAGGACTACATCGGCAGCCTCAAGGCGATGGACCCGAACACCGGCGCGGTGAAGTGGGAGTACAAGAACCCGGCCCCGCTCTGGGGCGGGGTGATGACCACCGCCGGGGGCCTCGTGTTCTTCGGCACGCCCGAGGGCGAGCTCAAGGCGCTCGACGACAAGACCGGCGAAGAGCTCTGGTCCTTCCAGACCGGCTCGGGGATCGTCGGCCAGCCGATCACCTGGGAGCAGGACGGCGAGCAGTACGTCTCGGTCATCTCCGGCTGGGGCGGCGCGGTCCCGCTCTGGGGCGGCGAGGTCGCCAAGAAGGTGAACTACCTCAACCAGGGCGGCATGGTCTGGACCTTCCGCCTGCCGAAGGAAGTCGCCTCCGCCGGCTGAGCGGCGCGGCCGGGGCGCGCGTGGGGGGCCCCCCCCCGCGCGCCCCGGCATCGGCCGTTGGTCGAATGGAGCGGGGAGGGGGAAAGATGCTAGACTTGCGCGAGGCCATGCCGGGAGCCCGCCTGATGAACTGCCATGACGTCCTGACTGTCGGACTGCGCTCCGCCCTGATCGTCGACGACCATCCCCTGTTCTGCGACGCCCTGGCGCTCACCCTGACCGGTCTCGTGGGGATCGAGACGATCGAGGCGGTGGGAACGCTCGCGGCCGCGCTGGTCCGGCTCGACTCCGAGGCGGGGCGGCCCGACGTCATCGTGCTCGACCTCAACCTTCCCGACGTCCACGGCCTCGACGGGGTGGTGCGGCTGCGCCAGGCGGCGCCCGACCGGCCCATCGTGGTCGTCTCCTCCCTTGACGAGTTGCGGCTGGTCCGGGCGGTGCTGCGCGCGGGCGTCAACGCCTTCGTGCCCAAGAACGCCGACCGCGAGGAATTCCGCGCGGCCTTCGCCGCCATCGCCCGCGGCGAGATCCACGCGAGCCCCATGGCGCTGGAGCCCGCCGAACCCTCGCCCTCCGAACAGGCGGTCTCGCGGCTCGCGCTCCTCACCCGCCAGCAGGCGAAGATCCTCCAGCTCGTCAGCGCCGGGCTGATGAACAAGCAGATCGCCTACGAGCTCTCCATCGCCGAGACCACCGTGAAGGCCCATGTGACGGCGATCATGCGCAAGCTCGGGGTCCAGACCCGGATGCAGGCGGTGCTCTACGCCCAGGAGGCGAACTTCTCCGCCCTGACGCTGGAGGCCTGACGCTAGGGGGAGCGCGCCCATGGGCTTGCCGCCGCCCCCGCGACGCGCCAGCATCGGCGCAGGCGGGCCGGGATTAGGCGGGCCGGGGTCTGGCGGGCCAAGGTCAAGGGGGCCGGCGTCAAGCAGGCCCGGATCGGCCGGGCCAAGACCGAGCAGGCCAAGACCGAGCAGGCTTGGGCCGAGAGGGCCAAGGCCGAGAGGGCGGCAGTCGAGCGGGCCGGGATCGGCCGGACCGGGGGAGGGGCGATGATCGGGACGGGTCGGATCGGAGAGGAGTTCGTCCGCCGCGCCTCCGCGCCCGCCGAGGACCCGCAGGCGATCGCCACCCTCGCCCGGGCGCTCGGCCCCGGTCCCTTCGCCCTGGTGCTGATCTTCGCCGCGCCCGAGGCCGACCTCGCCCGCCTGCCGGCCGAGGCCGCCCGCGCTTTCCCCGGCGCCGCGATCGCCGGCTGCACCACCGCGGGCGAGATCACCGGCGCGGGCTACGAGGAGGGCACGGTCGTCGCCCTCGGCTTCTCCGCCGAACAGTTCGCCGCCGAGACGGTGGCGATCCGCGACCTGCGCCGCCTCGACGCGGGCGACCTCGCCGCGGCGCTGGGCCGGGCCCGGGAAAGGCTCGCCGCCGCCCACCCGGAATTCTCCGAGGAATTCGCCCTCCTGCTGGTCGACGGCCTCTCGGTGATGGAGGACGAACTCGCCGCCCGCCTCGCCGCGGGCCTCGGCTCGGCGCCCCTGATCGGCGGCTCGGCCGGGGACGGCGCCCGCTTCGGCCGCACCTTCGTCATGGAGGGCGACGCGCTCCTCGGCGACGCGGCGGTGGTCTCGCTGGTGCGCAGCGCCTGCCCGGTGCGGGTCTTCAGCGTCGACCACCTGGAGCCGACCGGGCGGCGCATGGTGGTGACCGAGGCCGATCCCCGCCGCCGCATCGTCCGGCGCATCAACGCCGAGCCCGCGGCCCGGGAATACGCCCGCCTGCTCGGCAAGGATCCCCACCAGCTCACCCCCTTCACCTTCGCCGCCCATCCGGTCGTGGTGCGCGTGGGCGAGCGCCACCACGTCCGCGCCATCCAGCAGGTGGGGGCCGACGGCGACCTCCTGTTCTTCGCCGCCATCGACGAGGGCGTGGTCCTGACCCTGGCCGAGCCCCGGGACATGGCGGGCCACCTCGCGGGCGAGCTGGAGCGGCTCTCGGATCCCGGCCGCCCCCTCGCGATCCTCGCCTTCGACTGCATGCTGCGCCGGCTGGAGGCCCAGGAGAAGCAGGAGCTCGGCGCGGTCTCCGAGATCCTGCGCCGGCACGGGGTCATGGGCTTCTCCACCTACGGCGAGCAGCGCGGCCCGATCCACGTCAACCACACCATGACCGGCATGGCCTTCTACCCGCCCGGCGCCCGGCTGGAGGGGCAGTCCTGATGGCGCGCATCTCCGACGGGCTGATCGACCCCGGCGACGGGCCCGAGCGCAACGTCGAGAAGCTCCTGATCATCGCCGACGCGCTGATCCGTCAGGTGGAGCAGACCTCCGGCGACCGCGGCGCCGCCTACGAGCAGTTCCAGCGCGCGGCCCTCCTGGAGGAGCGGGTGCGCCAGCGCACGCGCGACCTCGAATACACCCTGAAGCTTCTCAACGAGACCAACGCGCGGCTCTCCGACGCCAGCCGCGACGCCGAGCGCGCCCGGCGCGACCTCGCCGACGCCATCGAGGCGATCGAGGAGGGCTTCGCGCTCTTCGACGCGGGCGAGCGGCTGGTGATGTGCAACTCCCGCTTCTGCCGGGACCTCGCCGACGTGCGCGACGAACTCAGGCCGGGAATCGCCTTCGCCGACTACGTGGCGAGCGTCAGCCGCTCGCGCTTCCTCGCCCGGCCCCGGGGCGAGACGCCGGAGGGCTGGGCGGCGGCGCGGATGCGCCGGCACGGGGCGCGGCAGGTGTTCAACGTCGGGCTCACCGGCGACCGCTGGCTCCAGGTGAGCGAGCAGCGCGCCTCGGACGGAGGCATGGTCATCCTGCAGACCGACGTGACCGACATCATCCGCATGGAGCGGGTTGAGCGGGGCAAGCTCCTCGACCAGCAGGCCCGGATGATCCGCGCCACCCTCGAGCACATCAACCAGGGGGTCTGCATCTTCGATTCCGAGGCCCGGCTCGTGGGCTGGAACCAGCGCCTCGCCCAGTTGCTCGAGGCGCCGGTGACCTGGCTGCGCACCGGGCTCGGCTTCGACGCCCTCGCGGCGCGGATCGCCCAGGGCGACGAGGGCGGGGGCGCCGTCACCCCGCGCCGGCTGCGCATCTGGGCGGGACAGCAGGCCCCGCGCGAGCCGCTCTCCTTCGAGCTGCGCCGCGCCTCGGGGATGGTGCTCGACGTCTTCGCCCAGGAGATGCCGGGCCGGGGCTTCGTCATGTCCTTCACCGACGTCACGCGGGAGCGGATCGCGATCCATTCCATGCTGCGCGCCAACGCCACGCTGGAGGCGCGGGTGCGGGAGCGGACGGAGGCCCTGGCAGCGGCGCTCTCGGACGCGGAGCGGGCCAACGCCTCGCGCGTGCGCTTCGTCGCCGCCGCCTCCCACGACCTGCTGCAACCGCTCTCCGCGGCCAAGCTCTTCGTCGCCGCCGCCCGGGACGACGGCGATCCGGCCCGGGTCCGCGCCACCCTGGAAAAGGCCCGCAACGCCCTCGCCAGCGTCGAGGACATCCTCGGGGCGCTCCTCGACATCTCGCGGCTCGACACCGGCGAGGCGGAGGTGGAGGTGGCCGCCGTGCGCCTCGCCCCGCTGCTCGCCCAGCTGCGCGACGAATTCGGCCCCCTCGCGGCCAAGAAGGGGCTGCGCCTCGACATCCTGCCCTGCGGGCTGACGGTGTCGAGCGATCCGGCCTTCCTGCGGCGGATCCTGCAGAACCTGATCGGCAACGCCCTGCGCTACACGCAGTCGGGACGGGTGCTGGTCGGGCCGCGCCGGGCGGGCGGCGGCCTGCGGATCGAGGTGCACGACACCGGACCCGGCATCGCGCCAGAGGACCAGCAGGCGATCTTTCGCGAGTTTCACCGGCTGAACGCCTCCGCCTCGGCCTCGGAAGGGATGGGCCTCGGCCTCGCCATCGTCGAGCGGGCCTGCTCCCGGCTCGGCCATCGGCTGACCCTGCGCTCGACGCCCGGGCGGGGCTCCTGCTTCGCCGTCGCGCTCGACCGCGCCGCCCTGCGCGCCGCCCCGGCGCGGGAGGCCGCCGTCCCGGTCGCGGCGCCGGAGGAGGGGGGCGGCGACCGCATCGCGCTCCTCGTCGAGAACGACGCGGACCTGCGCCAGGCCATGACCCTCCTGCTGGAGCGGCGGGGCGTGGCGGTGCTGGAGGCGGCCTCGGGCGAGGAGGCGCTGGAGCTGGTGGAGGAGACGGGGATCGTCCCCGACCTCTACCTCCTCGACCAGCAGCTCGGCGAGGGAATGACCGGGGTCGAGACCTGGACGGCGCTCCGGGCGCTCCACGGGGCGCGGCCGGCGCGGATCGTCACCGCCAACCATTCCGCCGAGGTGCGCGAGGCCTGCGCCGCCGCCGGCGTGGCGCTGATGACCAAGCCGATCGACCCGGCCGACCTCGACGCCTTCGTCGCCTCCGCCGGCCGCTCGGGCTGAAAGGCGGGCTGAGAGCCTGACCCAGAACTTTGGGCCGCCGGTTTGCGGCAGAGCCTCGCGGGGGAGCCATCGCCGCGATCGGCCCCTGTGGAACCGGGCTTCCGATGGCGCCGGAGCCGCCGGGACATCGCGCAACCGCCCAAGGCGGGCGGGCCTGGGACTTTCGGATCAGGCTCTGAGAGCCTGATCCGAAAGTCCGGAACGCCGGTTCGCGGCGGGGCTTCATGGGGAAGCCTCGTTGCGATTGACCCCGGAATTGGGTTTTCGTTGGCATCGGGGCCGATCGAAAATCGCGAATTCCTTCAAGGCAGGCATGCCCGGGAACTTTTGGGTCAGGCTCTGAGAGGCCGTCCGGAAATCCGGACGGGCCGACCCGACGGCTCCGGGTCATGTTCCAGGGCGCCGCGTCCTGACCAGAGCCGGCCTGTCCGCTCCGGATCCGTGTCTTGTCGCGATATCCCGACCGCCAGAGGCTCCCCGCTCGCTGGTCATCGCTCCGTCCCGATCCTGACGGACCGGATCTCCGCCCGGGCGCCCGCAAATCCCATGCCGGCGCTCCCCCGGCCGCGAGGCCCGGGGCGGTCTCCGAGAGACTTCCGCGAAACCCTCCGGCGCGCCCGCCCGGCCCGTTCACACCTGTGAAAACCGGGTTAACGCCACAAAAAATATATAATGAAATCAATATTTTGACCCCATTTTCACGCGTGAAATCCAACCCCCTCCCGAAGCGCCGCGGCCGGTCAGGAAGGTTTGCGCGGAGGTCGCTCCCAGCGCCGCCCGGCGGCCCCTACGGCCGGCCCCCCGCCGGCTCCCCCGGGGTCCAGAGCCGGGCGAGGACCGGGCGGAGCGCGGGCGCCAGATCCTCGGCCGTCATCCCCGGCCCGGCCTCCGTCCCCGCCGCCCCGTGCAGCCAGACCGCGGCGCAGGCCGCCTCGAACCCGGGCGCGCCCTGGGCCGCGATCCCGGCGACAAGCCCGGTCAGCACGTCCCCCGATCCCGCGGTCGCCAGCCAGGGGGGCGCGTTGGCGTTGATCGCAAGCCGCCCGTCCGGGGCCGCGACCAGAGTGTCGGGCCCCTTCAGCACGACCGTCGCCCCCGATCGCGCCGCCGCCGCCCGGGCCTGCGCGGGCCGGGACAGCTCGGCGAGATCGGGGAAGAGCCGGGCGAATTCCCCCGCATGGGGCGTCAGCGCCACCGGCGCGGCCCGCCCCGCGATCGCGGCGAAAAGCGTCTCGGGATCCTCCGCGAAGGCGGTCAGCCCGTCGGCGTCGAGCGCCACCGCCGCGCGCGAGCCCAGCGCGGCCCTCACCAGCGCCCGCGCGCCCGCGTCCGTCCCCAGCGCCGGCCCGATGGCGACGGCGGTGAAGCGCGCGTCGCCGAGGATCCCCGCCAGATCCTCCGCCCCGTCGCAGCGGCGCAGCATCACCGCCGTCAGATGCGCGGCGTTGACCGCCAGCGCGGCCCCCGGGCTCGCCAGCGTCGCAAGCCCCGCCACCCGCAGCGCCGCCCCCGCCGCCAGCCGCGCCGCGCCGGTGCGCGCCATCGGCCCGGACACCGCCAGCGTATGGCCGCGCCGGTACTTGTGCCCCTCCGGATCCGGGGCGGGCAGGGCGGCGCTCCAGAGATCCGGCCCGTTTTCCCAGCACCGGGGCGCCACCTCGGCGAGGACCGAGGCCGGGATGCCGATGTCGGCGAGCGTCACCGCCCCGCACAGGCCCCGTCCGGGATAGAGCAGGTGGCCGGGCTTCAGCCGAAAGAACGTCACCGTCGCCGCCGCCCGCACGCAGGGTCCGAGCGGCCGGCCGTCGTCGGCGGCGAGGCCGCTCGGCACGTCCACCGCCAGCACCGGCGCGCCGCCTTCGTTCATCGCCCCGACCAGATCGGCGGCGAGGCCCGCAAGCGGCCGGTCGAGCCCCGCCCCGAAGAGCGCGTCGATCACCACCGCCGCCGGGGGCAGGGGCAGGGCCGCGGGCTCCACCGGCCCCCGCCAGCGCGCCCGCGCCTCCGCCGCATCCCCCCGCAGCCGGTCCGCCTCCCCGAGCAGCATCAGCCGCACCGGACGCCCCGCCTCCGCCAGGAGCCGCGCCGCGACGAAACCGTCGCCGCCGTTGTTCCCCGGCCCCGCCAGCACCAGGATAGGCCCCTCGGGCGCAAGCCGGGCCGCGCCCGTCGCCACCGCCCGGCCCGCCGCCTCCATCAGCGCGATCCCCGGCGTCCCCCCCGCGATCGCCAGCCGGTCGCACCGGCCCATCTCGGCGGCGGTCAGCAGCTCGGCCATCCCCCCGGACCCCTCAGTCGCGCCCGAGGGCGGACTGGATGCGCAGGAACTCGGCGATGTTGTCGAGATCGACGATCCCCGCCAGCCGCCCCGCGCTCAGCACGCAGACCAGCCGCGCCTCGCCCCCCTGCAACCGCTCCAGCAGGTCGACGAGCGGCGTCGCCGCATCCGCCGTCGCCGCCGGCCGCATCGCGCCTAAGACCGGCGCCTCCGCCCCCCGGTCGCGCAGGGCCCGCAGCAGGTCGCCCTGGGTCAGCACCCCTACGACCTGCCCCGCCTCGACCACGGGGAAATCCTTCTGCGATCCGGCCAAGGTCAGGTCAATCGCCCGCGACAGCGGGTCGGCCGGGGCGAGCGTGGCGAAATCGGTGATCATCGCCCGGCCCGCCGGTCGCCGCGCCAGGCGGGTCGAGGCCTCCAGCGCCGCCGCCTCCGCCCCGCCGCCGATCCAGACGAAGGCCGCGATCAGGATCAGGACGGGATTGCCCATCAGCCCCCAAAGCGCGAGCCCCGCGGCGCAGACCCGGCCGAGGTTCGCCGCGATCCGCGTCGCCCGCACCCGGTCCATCCGCAGGGCGAGCGCCGCCCGCAGAACCCGCCCGCCGTCCATGGGAAAGGCGGGGATCAGGTTGAACAGCGCCAGCGTCAGGTTCGCCGCCACCAGCGCCTCCAGCACGTCGAGCCCGCCCATCCCCGGCGCTTCCGGCCCCGCCGGCAGGACCCAGAGCAACCCCACCCCCAGCGCGGCGAGGACGAGGTTCACCGCCGGCCCCGCCAGGGCGACGAGGATCTCGCGCTTCGGATCCTTCGGCATCGATTCGAGCAGGGCGACGCCCCCGATGGGCAGCAGGGTGATGTGCCGCGTGCGGATCCCGAAACGCCGGGCGGTCAGCGCATGGCCGTATTCGTGGAGCAGCACGCAGACGAACAGCGCCAACACCAGCCCGAGCCCCGTCGCGACTGCGGCGTAGCTGTGGGATTCGTTCCAGAACACCACCGCGAAATAGCCGAGCAGGGCGAGGAAGGTGACGTGGATATAGACGTCGATCCCGGCGAAGCGCCCGATCTTGGCGGACCATTTCATGGCTCGGCTCCTCCCGCCGCTCAAGGCGCCTGTTTGCCCCGGCGCGCCTCCGCGCGCAAGCGGCCGGCCCGGCTTGGCCCGGGCGCCGGCCGCGTCTATATTGCGCCGCAACCAGGGCGGGCCCCGCCCGTCCGCCAGCGACGGAGCCCCGATGAGCGTCCGAAACCTCCATTTCGTGGCCCGACCCGCTTCGGTCGCGGTCTTCGGGGCCTCAGAGCGCCCCGGATCCTTGGGCGAGGCCGTCACCCGCAACCTGCTCGAAGGCGGGTTCCAGGGGCCGATCCACCTCGTCAATCCCCGCTACGAGACGGTGATGGGCCGGCCCTGCCTCAAATCCGCCGCCGACCTCCCCGAGCCGCCGGAGCTCGCGGCCATCGTCACCCCGGCGGACCTCGTGCCCCAGACCGTGGCCGAGCTCGGCGCCGCCGGGGGCCGGGCCGCGGTCGTCCTCTCGGCCGGGGTGGACGGCGAGCTGCGCCGCCGGATGCTGGAGGCGGCCCGGCCCTACCTCCTGCGCATCGTCGGCCCGGAATCCATGGGGGTGATCGTGCCGCCCATCGGCCTCGACCTCAGCGTGTCGCATCTGCCGGCGAAGCCCGGGCGCATCGCGCTCATCACCCAGTCCGGGGCGATCGGCGCGACGCTGATCGACTGGGCGGCGGAGCGGGGCATCGGCTTCTCCCACGTGATCGGCCTCGGGGACAGCGCCGACGTCGACCTCGGCGACTGCCTCGACATGATCGCGGGCGAGGGGGGCGCAAGGGCGGTGCTCGCCTTCTTCGAGACCATCCCGGCGGCGCGCAAGTTCCTCTCGGCCGCCCGGGCGGCGGCCCGGATGAAGCCGGTGATCGCGCTCAAGGGCGGCCGCGGCGCCGCCGGGGCCCGGGCCGCCGCCACCCACAGCGGCGCGCTCTCCACCGCCGACGCGGCGGTCGACGCGGCCCTGCGCCGGGCGGGGGTGCTCCGGGTCGGCGGCCTCGCCGAGATGTTCGCCGCGGTCGAGACCGTCGGCCGTTTCAAGCCGCTCTCCCGCGCGCGCCTCGCCGTCGTCACCAACGGCGGGGGCGCGGCGGTCCTCGCCCTCGACCGGCTGGAACAGGCCGAGGGCGAGCTCGCCGCCCTCGGCTCCGCCACCATCGCCGCCCTCGACGCGGTGATGCCCCCGGACTGGAGCGGGACCAATCCCATCGACATGATGGCCGACGCCTCGCCCGAGCGCTACCGCCAGGCGCTGCGCCTCGCCTCCGCCGACCCGGAGGTCGACGTCACCCTGGTGATGAACTGTCCCCTCGGCGTCTCCGATTCCGACGGCGCCGCGGAGGCGGTGGTCGAGGCGACGAAGCGGGGCGAGGCGGGCGGCAAGCCGGTGCTCGCCGCCTGGCTCGGGGGCTCCGCCGCCCGGGTCTCGCGGATGAAGCTGCGCGCCGCGGGCGTCGCCGCCTACGACACGCCCGGCGCCGCGGCCGCGGCCGTCGGCCACCTGACCGAATGGGGCGAGGCCCAGGCGGCGCTCCTCAAGGTCCCCGACCGCCAGCTCGAGGCCGCGCTCGGCGCAACCCCGCTCGAGGCGCGGGACAAGGCCGAGGCGGTCTTCCGCGCCGTGGCGGCCGAGGGCCGGCGGCTGCTCACCGCCCCCGAGGCGGCCGAGGCGCTCGCCGCCTACGGCATCCCCACCGTCCCCGTCCGCCTCGCCGCCACCCCGGTCGACGTGGGCGACACCGCGAGCGACATGCTGCGCGAGACGCCCGCGATCGTCGTCAAGCTCATCTCCCGCGACGTCAGCCACAAGTCGAACGTCGGCGGCGTCGCCCTCGGCCTCGAGACCCCCGGCGAGGCCGAGGAGGCCGCCCTCGCCATCGAGCGGCGGCTGCGGGAAAAGGCGCCCCAGGCCAGGGTCGACGGCTTCGCGCTCCAGCCGATGATCCGCCGGCCGCTGGCGCAGGAGGTGATCCTCGGCATGGCCCTGGATCCGATCTTCGGCCCCGTCATCCTCTTCGGCGCGGGGGGCGTGGCGGTCGAGCTCCTGCGCGACACCGCCATCGCCCTGCCGCCCCTCGATGCGGGCCTCGCGGGCGACCTGGTGGCGCGGACCCGGGCGGGGCGGCTCCTCGCCGGCTACAGCGACCGCCCGCCTGCGGACGCGGCCGCCCTCAACCGGGCGCTGGTGGCGATCTCGCACATGGTCGAGGATTTCCCCTGCCTGCGCGCCCTCGACGTCAACCCCCTGCTGGCCGACGACCAGGGGGTGATCGCCCTCGACGCCCGCATCGAGATCGATCCCGCCGACCTCGACACCCCCGCGCCCAATCCCTATCTCGCGATCCGCCCCTATCCCTCCGCCTGGCGGCGCGAGGTGCGGCTCAAGGACGGAACCTACCTGATCCGCCCGATCCTGCCGGTGGACGTGGCGCTCTACCCGGGTTTCTTCGAGAAGGTCAGTCCCGAGGACATCCGCATGCGCTTCATGGCGCCGCGCAAGCATTTCTCCGAGGAATTCTCGCTGCGCCTGACCCAGCTCGACTATCACCGGGACATGGCCTTCGTGGCGCTGAACCCGGCCGGGGATCTCGCGGGCGTCTCGCGCCTCTCCACCGATCCCGGCCGCGAGGTGGCCGAATACGCCCTGCTGATCCGCTCCGACATGGCGGGCAAGGGGCTCGGCACGGCGCTGATGACCCAGCTCATCGACTATTCCCGCGCCGAGGGGCTGAAGCGCATCGAAGGCATGGTCCTCGCCGAGAACAAGGGCATGCGCGCCCTCATCGCCCGCCTCGGCTTCACCGTCGAGCCCATGCGCGAGGAGCCCGGCGTGGTGATGTCGACCCTCGTCCTCTGAGGGCCTTCCGCGAATGCTCCTTCCCGCGGCCGCAGCCTCGGGAGGGGCTGGTTTTCACGCGTGAAAATCAGATTATAATACTGAAATCATTAAATATATTTTGCGGCCTTAACCTGGCGTTCAGGAGTGTGAACGGATCGAGAGCGACCGCGCCCGAGGGTTTCGCAGCGGTCTCTCCGAAGGCCTTCCGCGAGAGCCTCTTCCCGAGGCGCGGTTTCGGGAAGGGGTCGGTGTTCCTGCGGGAAAATCCGCTCGGCCTCTTGAAAGCCCTCGATGTATCCTGCGGCCGCCCCCTTGCGTTTCTCGGCGTGAACCGGTCGCGAACCACCGCCCTGGGCGTCTCGCCGAGGTCTCCAAAGGATCGCCTCGAAACCCGGTCAGGATTCGTCAATCCTGCTTGCCATCGTCTGAACGATTTTCGGGAAAACCATAATATACAATGGGATGACACGCATATCACGCGTGTTGCGCCCAAGCCTGCCGGGCCTCTGGAGACGCCGTTCCCAAGCCTCTCCCCCCGTCCGGCCTCTCCGAGGCGCTCCCCAGGCGGCGCCCTGTCAGGCAGGCCCGGCGCCCCGCCGGCGGATCTGAAAAGGCCCGCGCCCCCCAACGCCCGCATCCCGACGCCCGCGCCTTGAGGACGGGCCCGCGACCCGCGGGCCCGTCCGGCAGCGCCGGGCGAGCGGGGGCCTCCGGCCTCCCGAGCCCGGCGCTCCCCCGGCCGGACGCCGTCCCGGCCGCGGGGGCCCTTGCGGTTCCGTCCGGCCCTCGGGCATCATCCCCCGGGGAACCGGACCGGACCCGGCCCCGGGGGGAGGACGTCATGCTCAGGATCGCCACGCGCGCCGACACGGAGGCGGCCGAGGCCGAGGCGCCGATCGACGCCCGCTGGACCGCCCGCACCCTCCACGCCCAGCTCCGCGAGACCGCCGGCCGGTTTCCCGACCGCCCGGCCCTGATCTTCCAGCTCAAGTCCGGGCCGAAGGACCGGGTCGCGACCCTGACCTGGGCGGGGCTCCTCGACCAGGTCACCCGCGCCGCCAACCTCTTCCGCCGGCTCGGGGTGGGCGAGGGGGACGTGGTCGCCACGATCCTGCCGAACGGGATCGAGGCGCCGGCGACCCTCTTCGCCGGGGCGACCGCGGGGATCGTCGCCCCCGTCAACCCGCTGCTCGCGCCCGAGCATATCGGCGCCCTCCTGACCGAGATGCGCGCCAAGGTCGTCGTCACCCTCGCGCCCTTCCCGAAGACCGACCTCGCCCAGAAGGTCGCCGAGGCCCTGACCCACGCCCCCGGCGTCGAGACGGTGGTGGAGGTGGACCTGCGCCGGCATCTGGGGCCCCCCCTCTCCTGGCTGATCCCGTTGATCCGGCCGAAGGTCGCCCGCCGCCACAAGGCCCGGGTGATCGGCTGGGCGGCCGCCCTCGCCGCCGAGCGCGGCGACCGGCTCGACTTCGCGGAAGGCGACCCCAACCGGATCTGCGCCACCTTCCACACCGGCGGCACCACCGGCCTGCCCAAGCTCGCCCGCCACCGGGCCAAGGGCATCCTCTACAACGGCTGGTGCGGCGCGGCTTACATGTTCACGGAAACCGACGTGCTCATGTGCCCGCTGCCGATGTTCCACGTCCTCGCCGCCTATCCGATCCTGATGTCCTGCCTGATGTCGGGCGCCGCCGTGGTCATGCCCACCCCCCAGGGCTATCGCGGCGAGGGGGTGATGGACAATTTCTGGAAGCTGGTGGCGCGCCACCGCGCCACCTTCCTCATCACCGTCCCCACCGCCGCCGCCGCGCTGATGCAGCGCACCGTGGACGCCGACGTCTCCTCCTTACGCCTCGCCATCTCCGGCTCCGCCCCCATGCCGGTCGAGCTCTTCGAGCGCTTCGAGAAGGCCACGGGCCTCAAGATCCTCGAGGGCTACGGCATGACCGAGGCGACCTGCCTCATCTCCATCAACCCCCCCTACGGCGAGCGGCGGATCGGGTCGGTCGGCCTCCCCTTCGCCTACACCGAGGTGCGCATCTGCGACTGCGCCCCCTCGGGCGAGGTGAAGCGCCGCTGCGGGACGGACGAGGTGGGCGAGATCTGCGTGCTCAACCCCGGCGTCACGCCCGAGCTCTACGCCGATCCGGCCCGCAACGTCGGGATGATGACCTCCGAGGGCTTCCTGCGCACCGGCGACCTCGGCCGCATGGATGCGGAGGGCTATCTCTGGATCACCGGCCGGGCCAAGGACCTGATCATCCGCGGCGGCCACAACATCGACCCGGCGATGATCGAGGAGGCGGCGATGGCCCATCCGGCGGTCGCCTTCGCCGGTGCCATCGGCCAGCCCGACGCCCATGCGGGCGAGATGCCCGCGCTCTACGTCGAGCTGGTGACCGGGGCGGCCGCCGAACCGGAAGAGCTGTCCGCCTTCCTCGCCGAGCATGTGGCGGAACGGGCGGCGGCGCCGCGGCATGTGGAGGTGCTGGCGGAGCTGCCCAAGACCGCCGTCGGCAAGATCTTCAAGCCCGAGCTGCGCAAGCGGGCGATCGCGCGCATCTACGACGAGGCGCTGGTCCAGGCCGGGCTCGACGCCCGGGTCTGCGAGGTGGTCGAGGACCGCAAGCTCGGCCTCGTGGCGGTTCTGGATCGGGGCGCGGCCGGGGCGGCGGAAACCGAGGCCGTCCGCACGGCCCTGTCGGGCTTCCTCACCCCCTGGCGCTGGCGCGACGCGGCATGAGGCCTTGACTGATCGGCGGCTTGGGCCAGGCCGCTTGCAAGCCCCCGCCGCTGTCGGCGACGATCAACTCTGGGATCGCCCGGCGACCGGTTCGATGTCCGCAGATGGAAGCCGTCGGATCACAGCCCGTCGTCTCGGGCGGCTGCGTCTGCGCCCGCGCCCTCCCGCGACCGGATCAGCGCCCGTCGCCTCCCGCGACGGGAGGGGCGGCCCGGCGGACGGCCACCCGGCGCGTCTCGGCCGCGAGCAGCATCATGGCGTCGTCCAGTTCCTCGGCCAGATTGTGCAGGCCGTTCATCTGCGCGTAAAGCCTAAGTTCGGCGAGGATGTCGTGCATCTGCGCGTCGTTCTCTGGGAGATACATCTTTGTTGAGCCTCTGGGGACTGCTCTCATGGCCGAGATGGACACTAGGCGCAAAAGGCGAATCCCGCCAGACCAACTTTGCCGCAGGTGCGGGGGTTCAGCGGTATCTCGCCCATTGGTTAAACGATTTCAACCGACAAGCGGTCGGAGTCGATGTGTGTGAGCGGGAAACGTGCCGATCGGGCAGGCGTTAACGAATAAAGCAGGAATTCACCCTAACAGATTGATCGTAAAAGATTTCACCCCAAACGCCTCGCGATAGGCCTGGGGCGGCTCCCCAAGGGACGGGAGAATCGTTTTCGCTGCTGCGCTCGGCTTACGAGTATCCGCCCTCAGGCCGGCTCGAAGGCCAGCGGCGCGCCCATGAACGCCGTCGCCCGCGCCCCCACCGCTTCCGGGGCGCCGGTGGTGACGTAGCGCGTCCGCCCGCTTCCGCCGGCGAAGCGCGGATGGCGGCGCAGGTAGTCGGCCAGGCTGTCGGCCACCAGCGTCGGCTGGGAGACGAGCGTCGTGCCCATGGGCAGGGCGGCGCGAAAGGCGTCCTCGACCAGCGGATAATGGGTGCAGCCCAGCACCGCCGACTGCGGCCGGGGCAGGCGGGCGAGCAGCGCCGCCACATGGCGCTCCGCCGTCGCCCGGGCCCGGTCGAAATCCCCGGCCTCGATCGCCTCCACCAGCCCCTCGCAGGCCTGGGGAACCACAGTCACGTCCCGGGCGCGAAAGCGCAGCTCCCGCGGAAAGGCGCCCGAGGCGACCGTGGCCGCGGTCGCGAACAGCGCCACGTCGCGCAGGCCGGTGTGGGTGGGGGGGCCGTCGTCGCCCCAGTTGCGCCGGGTCAGGTGCTCGATCACCGGCACGAAGACCCCGAGCACCCGATGCTCCGCCGGGTTCAGCCAGTTCACCTGGAGATCGTGCAGCGCCACGGCAGAGGCGGTGTTGCAGGCGAGGATGACGAGCTTGCAGCCCTGGTCGAACAGCCGCTCCACCCCCGCCACCGTCAGGCGATAGATGTCGGCCGGGTCGCGGCGGCCGTAGGGGGCGTTGGCGTTGTCGCCGAGATAGGTGAAATCCTGGTCCGGGAGCCGCGTGCGGATGGCGCGCAGGACGGTGAGGCCGCCGAGGCCGCTGTCGAAGACGCCAATCATTTCGCCCGGGCCGCCTTTTCCGCCACCCCCGAGCGGCCCTCGCGCCGCTCGAGCTCGGCCAGCACGTCGGCCCAGGCCACCCCGGCGGCGAAGAGCGCCACCTGGAGATGGTAGAGCGCGTCCGCCGCCTCGGCCGTCAGCGCCTTGCGGTCGCCCTGGACGGCGGCGATGATGGTCTCCACCGCCTCCTCGCCGAACTTCTCGGCGCATTTCGCGGGGCCCTTGGCCAGCAGCCCGGCGGTGTGGGAGGAGGCGGGATCGGCCCCCGCGCGGGCTTCGATGGTGGCGTAGAGCCGGGTCAGCACGTCGCTCATGTCAGCCGCACCGGCACGCCCGCGGCGGCCAGCGCCTCCTTGGCCTCGTGGATGGTGTAGGTCCCGAAATGGAAGATCGAGGCGGCGAGCACGGCCGAGGCGTGGCCCTCGGTCACGCCCTCGACCAGATGGTCGAGCGTGCCGACGCCCCCCGAGGCGATCACCGGCACCGGCACCGCGTCGGCGATGGCCCGGGTGAGCGCGAGGTTGTAGCCGGCCTTGGTGCCGTCGCGGTCCATGGAGGTGAGCAGGATCTCCCCGGCGCCGCGCGCCGCCATGTCCCGGGCGAAGGCGACCGCGTCGATCCCCGTGGCCCGGGTGCCGCCGTGGGTGAAGATCTCCCAGCGCCCCGGGGCGACGGTCTTGGCGTCGATCGCCACGACGACGCACTGGGAGCCGAACTTGTTGGCGGAGGCGTTCACCACGTCGGGGTTGGCCACCGCCGCCGAGTTGAAGCTCGCCTTGTCCGCCCCGGCGAGCAGCAGGGCCCGCACGTCCTCGGGCGTGCGCACGCCGCCGCCGATGGTCAGCGGCATGAAGCACTGTTCGGCGGTGCGGGAGGCGAGGTCGAGGATCGTCCCCCGGTTCTCCAGGCTTGCGGCGATGTCGAGGAAGCAGAGCTCGTCCGCCCCGGCCGCGTCATAGGCCCGGGCGGCCTCCACCGGATCGCCGGCGTCGCGCAGGCCCTCGAAGTTGACGCCCTTGACCACGCGCCCGTCCTTGACGTCGAGGCAGGGGATGACGCGGACCTTGAGCATCAGGCGGACCCCCTCGGGATGATCTTGAGCATCACGCCGCCCTTACAGTGACGGCGGCTGCGCCGGCGGCGATCAGCGCCGTGCCGCCGACCCGGTTGACCGCACGCATGGCGCCCTCGCTCGACGCCAGCCGCCGCGCCCGGGCGGCGAGCAGGGCGTAGGCGAAGGCGTTGAGGAAGGCGAGGATGACGAAGGTCGCCTCGAAGACCGCCATCTGGCTCCAGAAGGGCAGGGCGGGGTCGAGAAACTGCGGCAGGAAGGCCACGAAGAACACCACCGACTTCGGGTTCAGGGTCGTCACCAGCCAGGCGTGGCCGAGCATCCGCGCCGGCGCCTCCGTCTCCCGCGCCTCCGTGGCGAGCGCGCCTCCAGCGCGCCAGAGCTTCACCCCGAGCCAGACGAGATAGGCCGCGCCCGCCCATTTCACCGCCGTGAACAGCGCGGCCGACCCCGCAAGCAGCGCGCCCACCCCCAGCAGGGAGAGCGTCATCGCGGTGAAGTCGCCGAGCGCCACGCCCACGGCGACCGGCGCCGCCACGCTCCAGCCGCGGCCGAGCGCGTAGGAGACCACAAGCAGGATGGTGGGCCCCGGGATCATCAGGAGAACCGCCGAAGCGGCGGCGAAGGCGAGCCAGGTCTCGAAGGTCATCGGGCGATCCTCATGCGGCGAGCAGGCGAACCGCCTCGGCGAGGTCGATCCGGCCCTCGTAGAGGGCCCGCCCCGAGATCGCCCCGTCAAGCGGCGCGCCGCTCTCCTTCAGCGCGCGCAGGTCGTCGAGCGAGGAAACGCCCCCCGAGGCGATCACCGGAATCGACACCGCCCGGGCCAGCGCCGCGGTGGCGGCGACGTTCGGCCCCTGCATGGCGCCGTCGCGGTCGATGTCGGTGTAGATGATGGCGGCCACGCCCGCGTCCTCGAACCGGCGGGCGAGGTCGGTCGCGGTCATGTCGGTGGTCTCGGCCCAGCCCTCGACCGCGACCCTGCCGTCGCGGGCGTCGATCCCCACGGCCACCCGGCCGGGAGCGGCGGCGGCGGCGGCGCGCACCAGCTCCGGGTCGCGCACCGCCGCCGTGCCGAGGATCACCCGGGTCACGCCGCGCTCGAGCCAGCGGTCGATGGTCGCCCGGTCGCGGATGCCGCCGCCGAGCTGGACGGGAACCTCGACCGCCGCGAGGATCGCCTCGACCGCCGCGCCGTTCACCGGCGCGCCGGCGAAGGCGCCGTTCAAATCCACGAGATGGAGCCAGCGGCAGCCGGCGGCCGCGAAGGCCAGCGCCTGGGCGGCGGGATCGGCCCCGAAGACGGTGGCCTGCGCCATGTCGCCGCGCAGCAGGCGCACGCACTGGCCGTCCTTCAGGTCGATGGCGGGATAGAGGATCATGCGCAAAGGCCCCTTGGTCGGCCTCGCTGATAGCGGGTTTCGCCGGCGGAGGCAAAGGGTCGGCGCGTCTTTGCCGCAACCGCCGCGACCCGCTTGACGCAGCCCGCGGCGGCGGTATGTCGCAGTCATGCGGCCCGTCCACCGGGCGCGGCATCCGGGAGGGATCATGCGTCTCGCGCTCTTCACGCTCATGCTCTGCGCCGCCCCGGCGCTTGCGGCGGCGCCCGGGCCCGAGGGGGTCTGGCGCACCGGCAAGGGGCCCAAGGGCGGCTCCATGAACGTCCGCGTCGCCCCCTGCCAGGCGGGCGGCGCCGAGCTCTGCGGCACCATCGTCCAGATCTTCGACATGACCCGCACCGATTTCATCGGCGTGGTGCTGATCCGCGACATGGCGCCCGGGGCGGACGGGGTCTGGACCGGCGAGATCTGGTCGCCCGACAAGCAGACCGCCTACACCTCGCACATGCGCATGGACGGCTCCGACCTGGAGGTGGAGGGCTGCGTGCTCGCCATCTGCAAGTCGCAGACCTGGACGCGGGTGGAATAGGTCCGCGGGGCCCCCGCCGGCGGACCCCTCAGGGCCGCCAGGCGAGGAAGTTCGCGATCAGCCGCAGGCCGGTCTTCTGGCTCTTTTCCGGATGGAACTGGGTCCCGACCAGGTTGTCCCGGGCCACCGCCGCGGTGATCGGGCCGCCGTGGTCGGTCGTCGCCGCCACCTGGCCCGGATCCGCGGCCGCGAGGTGGTAGGAGTGCACGAAATAGGCGTGGTCCCCGGGCGCGATCCCGTCGAACAGCGGATGCGCGGCCCGGATCTCCAGCGCGTTCCAGCCCATGTGCGGGATCTTCAGCGCCGGATCCGCGGGGTCGATCCGCCGCACCTCGCCGGGGATCCAGCCGAAGCCCGGGGTCTCCCCATGCTCCAGCCCCCGGGTCGCCATCATCTGCATGCCGACGCAGATGCCGAGAAAGGGCGCGCCGCCCCGGATCGCCCGCTCCTCGATCGCCTCGAAGAGGCCGGCGCGGCCCAGGAGCCCGGCGCGGCAGTCCGCGAAGGCCCCGACCCCGGGCAGCACGATCCGCTCCGCCTTTCGCACCGCCTCGGGATCGGAGGACACCACCACCGGCGGCGCCCCGATCTCGCGCGCCATCCGCTGGAAGCTCTTCTCCGCCGAATGCAGGTTGCCGCTCTCGTAGTCGACGATGACGGTGGTCATGCGCTGAGCGTCCCCTTAGTGGAGGGCGCCTCCGCCGGCGCCCGCGGGTCGGGCTCCACCGCCGCGCGCAGGGCCTGGGCCACGGCCTTGAAGCAGGCCTCGGCGATGTGGTGGCTGTTCGCCCCGTCGATCAGCGCCACGTTGAGGGTGATCCCGCCGTTCATGGCGAGCGCAGTGAAGAACTCCCGCACCAGCTCCGTGTCGAAGGTCCCGATCTTGGGGGTCGGGAACGCGACCTTCCACACCAGGAAGGGCCGCCCCGAGAGGTCGAGCGCCGCCTGCGCCAGCGTCTCGTCCATGGGCAGGAGGCAGGCGCCATAGCGCCGGATCCCGCGCTTGTCGCCGAGCGCCCGGGCGAGGCAGCGGCCGAGCGCGATGCCCACGTCCTCCACCGTGTGGTGGTCGTCGATGTGCAGGTCGCCCCGCGCCTCGATCTCCATGTCGATCAGCGAATGGCGGGCGAGCTGGTCGAGCATGTGATCGAAGAACCCGACCCCGGTCGCGATCGACCGCCGGCCCGTCCCGTCGAGATTGACGTGGACGCGGATCGCGGTCTCGGCGGTCTCGCGGCGGAACTCGGCCTCGCGCATGGTCGCTCCTGGGCTTCGGGGTTTCGCGGGCGTTATAGGGCCCGGCGCGGCGGGACGAAAGGGCGGGGCTTGCGGCGCGGAGCTTGGAGCGGCCTTGGGGATGACGCTTGCGGCGCGGACCCCCGCGCCCTAGGCTCGCTCCCGATACCCAAGGGGAGCTCCGGCAAGGGGCTGAGAGACTGCCGGCGCAAGCGGCGCAGTGACCCTTCGAACCTGATCCGGGCAATGCCGGCGAAGGGATGGGTCGCGCCGGCGCCCCCCTGCGCCGGGCGGTCCCGCCCCGAGGCGGCGCCCCCCTTGCGAGGACCGCCATGACCGACCGCTTCACCGACAGCCTGCGCGCCGGGGCCGAACCCTTCTGGTCCGAGGCCGCGGGCCACCGCTTCACGGCCGAGCTCTGCGCCGGCGCGATCGCGCCCGATGTCATGGCCCGCTACCTCATCCAGGACCACCGCTTCCTCGACAGCTTCCTCACCCTGCTCGGCGCGGCGATGGCGAGCGCCGACGGCTTCGAGGCGCGGCTGACCCTCGGCCGCTTCGCGGGCCTCGTGAGCGGCGAGGAGAACACCTATTTCCTGCGCGCCTTCGCCGCCCTCGGCGTGACCGAGGAGATGCGCGCGGCCGCCCCGGACGCCGCCCCTACCGCCGGCTTTCAGGCGATCATGCGCGAGGCGGCGGCGACCCGCAGCTACGCCGCGGCGCTCTCGGTCAGGCGCGCGCCCATCCGGCCGGGTCGCCTTCGATCCCGGACGGCTCCCCTGGCCCTTGCGCCTTCCGCACATCCCTCACGCTTCCGCCGGGACGGGCGCAGGCGGCGCAGGCTGCGGCCCGCGCCCCGACGCCCCTTCACCCCTGCGGCCGCGAGGCGACCCCCGCCACATAGACCTCCGCCACCGCCCGGTCGTCGCCCATGGTCTGGAGCACGAACAGCTCCTCGGCCAGCGTCTGCACCCGCTCGGCCCGCAGGCTCATCGAGGGCGTGCCGTGGATGTCGAGCACGACGAAATCCGCATCATACCCCGGCGCGATCCGGCCGATCCTGTCCTCGAGCCCCAGCGCCCGGGCGTTGCCGAGCGTCGCGCGGTAATAGGACATTAGCGGCGGCAGGCTTTGGGACTGGAGCTGGAGGATCTTGTAGGCCGCGTCGAGGGTGTTGAGCATCGACCAGCTCGTCCCCCCGCCCACGTCCGTCGCCACCGCCGTGCGCACGCCCGAGCCCTCGACCCGGGCCATGTCGAAGAGCCCGCTGCCAAGGAAGAGGTTGGAGGTCGGGTTGAACACCGCCACCGCCCGGGCCTCGGCCATGGCCCCGAGCTCCCGCTCCGACAGGTGCACGCAATGGCCCATCAGGCTCTTCGGCCCCAGCAGGCCGTAGCGGGCGTAGATGTCGGTGTAGTCCTTCGCCTCCGGATAGAGCGAGCAGGCGAAGTCGATCTCCGCCCGGTTCTCGCTCAGGTGGGTCTGGACGTGCAGGTCGGGATGCTCCGCCGCCAGCGCGCCCGCCGCCTCCATCTGGGCCGGGGTCGAGGTGATGGCGAAGCGCGGCGAGATGGCGTAGTGCAGCCGCCCGCGCCCCTCCCAGCGGCCGATCAGCGCCTTGGTCTCGTCATAGCCGCGCTGGGCGGTGTCGGTCAGCGCCGCGGGGGCGTTGCGGTCCATCATGACCTTGCCGCCCACCATGCGCAGGTTCCGCCGCAGCGCCTCCTCGAAATAGGCGTCGGCGCTTTCCGGATGCACCGAGCAGAAGGCGACGGCCGTGGTCGTGCCATGCCGCAGCAGGGCGTCGAAGAACCGCGGCGCCATGGCCTCCGCATGGGAGATCTCGGCGTAACGCTGCTCCTCCACGAAGGTGTACTTGTTGAGCCAGTCGAGCAGCTGGGCGCCGTAGCTGCCGATCACCTGCAGCTGCGGGAAATGGATGTGGGGGTCGATGAACCCCGGCACGATCAGGCAGGGGCGGTGGTCGACGATCTCCACGTCGCCCGCCTCGGCGGCGAGGGGGCCGTAGTCGCCGACGGCGGCGATCACCCCGTCGCGGACCAGGATCGCCCCGTCCTCCAGATAGCTCCAGGCCGCCGGGTCGTCGCCCACCGGCGCGTCCGAAAAGCTGAGGATCCGTCCGCGGATCAGGGTCTCCATCGTCTGCCTCCTGTTCGTTCGGGGGCAGCCTGCCCCGACCCGGGCTCCGGCGCTACCCGCTGCGGCCCGCATTCACTTTCTGCCTGAGCGGAAGAATGCTAGCCTGCGGCGTCATGTCCTATCTCGACAATCTGCGGCTGTTCATCCGCGTCTACGAGCTGCGGAACCTTTCCACCGCCGGCCACGACCTGCGGCTGACCCCGGCCGTCGCCTCGGCCCGGCTCAAGGCGCTGGAGGGCCATCTCGGCGTGCGGCTCTTCAACCGCACCACCCGCAAGCTGACGCCGACCGAACAGGGCGAGGCGCTCTACGAGGGCGCGCTCAAGGTCTTCGACGCCCTGACCGAGGCCGAGAACGCCGTCGCCTCGATCTCCCGCGCGCCGCGGGGGGCGATCCGGGTGACGGCGCCGCTGGGCCTCGGGCGGCGGGTGGTCGCGCCCGCGATCCCGGGCTTTCACGCGGCCTTCCCCGAGGTCTCCGTCCGCCTGCGGCTGTCGGACCACGTGGTCGACCTGCTGGCCGAGGGGATGGACGCGGCCGTGGTGCTGGGCCGGCTCAAGGATTCGAACCTGCGGGTGCTGCGCATCCTCGAATGCCCGCGCATCCTCGCCGCCGCGCCCGCCTATCTCGCCCGCGCCGGGACGCCGGCCGCGCCCGCCGATCTCGCCCGCCACCGCTGCCTGCTCCTGCGCTACACCGGCAGTCCGGACTACATCTGGACGCTCCAGACCCCGGAGGGGCCGCTGCGGCTGGAGCTTTCCGGCCCCTTCGACACCGACGACGGCGAGGTGCTGATCGACTGGGCGCTGGCGGGGGAGGGGATCGTGAACCTGACCCGGTTCCAGCTCGCCCCCCATCTGGCGAGCGGGGCGCTGGTCGAGATCCTGCCCGCGACCCCGCCGCCCCCGGCCGAGCTCGCCTTCGTCTATCCGCACAAGCGCCTCATGGATCCGAAGCTGCGGGTGTTCATCGACCACATGGCGGGGGAAATCCGCCGCCGCGTCGAGGCCCTGGACGTCCCGGCCGCAGACCGGACCACGCGGGCCTCCGCCCGCTGACGGCGCGCTGACAGGGCGCGCCGGCGGCCGCCAGGCGCGATCCGAAAGACCGCGGCGAAACCCGCCGGCGCGGGCTCCAGACCCGTCGACACGGATGAACGCCAGGTTAAGGTCGCAGAATATATTGAATATTGTCAGCGCCTTTCACGCGTGAAATTCCGACGCCTGTCGAAGCGCCGCGATCTGCAAGAGAAGCTCTCGCAGGTCTCCCTGAGCACGCCGCCGACCCGCGCAAAGGCCGAAGCGATGCAGGCCCCGGCCGACCGGCTGACGAAGCGGACCCCCCCCGACGGCGGCTCCCGCCTCCAGGCCCCCTGCGGGGGAAGCCGGCCTCCAGATCCCCCGCGGGCGCGAAAGGCCCCGGCCCTCCGCGCCCGCGTCCGGATCAGACGTCCCGCACGATCAGACGCCCTGCACGCCCTTCACGTACCAGTCCATCTTCAGCAGGTCCGCGTCGGAGATCGCCTCGCCCTCCTTCACCCGCAGCTCCCCCTTGGTGTCGTAGATCGGCCCGGCGAAGATCCGGAAGGACCCGTCCTTGATCCCCGCGATCACCTTCTCGGCGGCGGCCGCCACCTCCGGGGGCACGTTGTCGCGGAAGGGGGTGATCACCACCTCGCCGTCGCCCATGCCGAGCCAGACGTCGTCCGGCTCCCAGGTCCCGTCCATCTGCGCCTGCACCCGCTTGACATAGTAAGGGCCCCAGTTGTCCTCGATCGCCGTCAGGTGCGCCTTGGGGGCGAAGCGCGACATGTCCGTCGCCTGGCCGAAGGCGTAGACCCCGCGCTCCTCCGCCGCCTGGAGCGCGGCGGGGCTGTCGGTGTGCTGGGTGATGATGTCCGCCCCCTGGTCGAGCAGCGCGCGCGCCGCGTCCGCCTCCTTGGCCGGGTCGTACCAGGTCGAGGCCCAGACCACCTTGGTCGTGAAGTCCGGGTTCACCTTCTGCGCCGCGAGGGTGAAGGCGTTGATGCCCATCACCACCTCGGGGATCGGGAAGGAGGCGATGTAGCCCGCCGTCCCGGTCTTCGACATCATCGCCGCCATGGTGCCGATGACCGCGCGCCCCTCGTAGAAGCGGGCGTTGTAGATGCCGAGGTTGGGCGCCTTCTGGTAGCCGGTCGCGTGCTCGAAATGCACCGTGGGGAACTGGCGCGCCACCTTCACCGTCGGGTTCATGAAGCCGAAGGACGTGGTGAAGATCAGCTCGTTCCCGTCCTGGGCGAGCTGGCGGATGATGCGCTCGGCGTCGGGGCCCTCGGCCACGTTCTCGACGAAGGTGACCTTCACCTTGTCGCCGAAGGTCTCCTCGACCAGCTTGCGGCCCTGGTCGTGGGCGTAGGTCCAGCCGAAGTCGCCCACCGGGCCGACATAGACGAAGCCGACCTTGAGCGGCTCGTCCGCGCGCGCGATCCCGGCCCCGAGCGGCAGGGCCGCCGCCGCGCCCATGGCGGCGATCACATGGCGGCGATTGAGACGGATCATGAAGTCCTCCGGTTGGTCATCAGGTCGAGGGTTTGAAGGGACGGCCCAGGCACGCCGGCGCCGCCGTCGCCCCGCTCTTGCGGAGCGAGATCAGCGCGAGCACGACGATCGTGGCGAGATAGGGCAGGGAGGCGAGGAACTCCGGCGGGACCACCGCGACGCCGGCGGCCTTGCTCTGGAGCTCGATCGTCATCACGAGACCGAAGAGATACGCTCCCGCCAGCAGACGCAAGGGCTTCCAGACGGAAAAGACCACCAGCGCCAGGGCGATCCAGCCGCGCCCCGCGGTCAGCTGCTCGGCCCACATCGGGGTGAGCACGAGGCTGTAGTAGGTTCCCGCGATTCCCGCCATGGCCCCGCCGAAGGCGACGGCGGCATAGCGCACGCCGATGACGCTGTAGCCGATCGAATGGGCGGAATGGTCGTTCTCGCCGACCGCCCGCAGGATCAGCCCCGCGCGGGAGCGCGCGAGGAACCACCAGACCGCCGCCGTCATGGCGAAGGAGAAATAGACGATCGGGCTGTAGCCGAAGACCAGCCGCAGGTAGGGGTCCTGCGCCAGCGCCGCGGGAAAGATCGGCCCGAAGACGGGCACCGTCAGCCCGACGAAGCCGTTGCCCATCAGCGAGGACAGCGAGATGCCGAAGATGGTGAGCGCGAGGCCCGTCGCCACCTGGTTGGAGGTGAGCGACAGGGTCAGGAACCCGAACATCAGCGCGGCGAGCGTCGCCGCGACCGCCGCCGCCGCCACGCCGAGCCAGGGGCTGCCGGTGGTGTAGGTCACGGCGAAGCCGGTGACGGCGCCGATCAGCATCATCCCTTCGACGCCGAGGTTCAGCACGCCGGACTTCTCCGCCACCAGCTCGCCGAGCGCGGCGATCAGGATCGGGGTGGAGACCCCGACGATCGACATGAGGATCGAGACGAGGACGAAGCCGCTCATGCCGCCGCTCCCTTCGCGCCTTCGAAGCGGATCCGGTAGCGCACCAGCACGTCCGTCGCGAGCAGGAAGAACAGCGTCATCGCCTGGAACAGCCCCGCCGCCGCGTCGGGCAGGCCGAGCCGGGTCTGCGCCGTCTCGCCGCCGATGTAGGTGACCGCCATGACGATCCCCGCGAGCACGATCCCGAGCGGATGGAGCCGCCCGAGGAAGGCGACGATGATCGCGGTGAAGCCGTAGCCCACCGGGAACTGCGGCGTCATCTGGCCGAAGGTCCCCGCCGCCTCGAAGACGCCGGCGAGCCCGGCGAGCCCGCCGCCGAGCAGCAGCGTCGCCCAGACGGTGCGGTTGGCGTCGAAGCCCGCATAACGCGCCGCCTGGGGCGCCCGCCCGACCGCGCGGATGCGGAAGCCGAAGGTGGTGCGGCCCATCACCGCCCAGGCGATGACGGCGATCGCCGCCGCCAGCGGCACGCCCAGATGGACGATGGTGTTGCCCAGCATCGGCATCATCTGGCTCATGGTGAAGAGGCGGGTCTGGGGGAAGTTGAAGCCCTCCGGGTCCTTCCACGGCCCGTTCATCAGGTAGTAGAGGACCTGCACGGCGACATAGGTCAGCATCAGGGAGGTGAGGATTTCGTTGACGCCGAGCCGGGTCTTCAGGGCCGCCGGGATCGCCGCCCAGGCCATGCCGCCGAGCACGCCCGCCACGCACATCAGCGGCAGGATCCAGGGCTCCTCCATCGTCCAGGTGGCGAGCGCGACGCCGGTGCCGGCCAGCGCCCCCATGACGTACTGCCCCTCCGCCCCGATGTTCCAGACGTTCGCCCGGAAGCCGAAGCTGAGGCCGACGGCGATGATGACGAGCGGCGCGGCCTTCACCCCCAGATCCTGCCAGCGGTTCGGGTCGATGAGCGGCGAGACGAAGATCTCCCAGACCGCGGCGAAGCCGTGGTCGCCGATCAGGGTGAAGAGGATCGCGCCGGTCAGCATGGTCAGGCCGACCGCGATGACCGGGGTGAGGTAGAGCATGGAGCGCGACAGCTCCTTGCGCTTCTCGAGACTAATGCGCATGGGCGGGGGCTCCGGAATCGGGGGCGTCGTAGAGGCCGGCGAGATGGGGGTCGTGGGCGAGCTCGGCGGTAGCCTTGGGGTCGCCGTGGACGCCGCCCATCAGCAGGCCGATCTCGTCGATCGCGACCTCGCCCACCCGCATCACCGGCGAGAGCCGCCCCTGGTTGATGACCGCGAGCCCGTCCGACAGGGCCAGAAGCTCGTCGAGGTCTTGGCTGATGACGACGATGGCCGAGCCGCGGGCCGCCAGGTCCACCAGCGCTTGGTGGATCGCCGCCGCGGCGCCCGCGTCCACCCCCCAGGTGGGCTGGCTCACCACCAGCACCTCGGGCGTCTGGAGGATCTCGCGGCCCATGATGAACTTCTGGAGGTTGCCGCCCGAGAGGCTTTCGGCCAGCGCCTCGGGCCCCGTCGCCTTCACCGCGAAGGCGCGGATGACCTCGCCCGCGTAGGTCCGCGCCTTGCCCCCGTCGACGATCCCGGCCTTCGCCAGCCCCATCCGGCCGCGGGCGGTCAGCAATGCGTTGTCGGTCAGCGAGAAGTCCGGGATCGCCGCATGGCCGTTGCGCTCCTCCGGCGCGGAGGAGAGGCCCGCCCGCCGCCGGGCGTTGATGCCCGCCCCGGCGATGGGCGCGCCGTCGAGCCGGATCGCCTCCGGCCGCGCCGTGGGGATCTCGCCCGAGAGCGCCAGCAGCAGCTCGTTCTGGCCGTTGCCCGCGACGCCCGCGACGCCGAGGATCTCGCCCGCGCGCACCGTGAAGGAAATCCCGTCGAGCGCCGTGCCGAAGTCGCCTGATTTCGGCAGGCTGAGGCCTTCCACGACGAATTTGGGCGGATCAAAGGCCCGCCCCTCGACTTTCGCGATCTGCTTGAGGCTGCCGCCGATCATCAGCTCCGCCATGGACTTGGAGCTTTCCTCGGCGGGGGTGCAGGAGCCCACCACCTTGCCCCCGCGCAGGATGGTGGCCGTGTCGCACAGCTCCTTGATCTCGTGGAGCTTGTGGCTGATGTAGAGGATCGAGCACCCCCCCGCCGCCAGTTGCCGCAAGGTGCGGAAGAGCAGCGCCACCTCCTGGGGCGTCAGCACGCTGGTGGGCTCGTCCATGATCAGGAGCTTCGGCTTCAGGAGCAGCGCCCGGACGATCTCGATCCGCTGGCGCTCGCCCACCGACAGGGTGGAGACCACCCGGTTCGGGTCGAGCGTCAGGCCGTAGTCGCGCATCACCCCCTCGATGCGGGCGGCGAGCGCCCGGCGCGACAGCCGCTCGTCCATGCCGAGGGCGATGTTCTCGAAGACCGTCATCGCCTCGAAGAGGGAGAAGTGCTGGAACACCATCCCCACTCCCATCGCCCGCGCCGCCTTGGGCGAGGCGACCGTGACCGGCGCGCCGTCCCAGAGGATGGCGCCCGCGTCCGGCTGCATGATCCCGTAGATCATCTTGACGAGCGTCGACTTGCCCGCCCCGTTCTCGCCGAGCAGGGCGTGGATCTCCCCCGGGGCCACCGCAAAGCTGACGCGATCGTTGGCGAGCACCCCGGGGAAGGCCTTGACGACCTCCCGCAGCTCGATCCTTGGAGAGGTCATCGGCGGCTCCTCAGTGCGACTCGACGGCGAAGCGGATCACGAACAGCGCCGCCACGATCCAGGTCGCCGCATGGACCTCGCGCGCCCGGCCGGTGATCAGCTTCAGCACAGCATAGCTGATGAAGCCGAAGGCCAAACCGTTCGCGATCGAATAGGTGAACGGCATCATGATCGCGGTGAGCGCCGCGGGCGCCGCCTCGGTCACGTCCTCCCAGTCGATCTCGATGAGCTCGCGCATCATCAGGGTCGCGACGAAGAGCAGGGCGGGGGCGGTGGCGAAGGCGGGCACCGATCCCGCGAGCGGCGAGAAGAAGAGCGCGGCGAGGAACAGGACCGCCACGGTCAGCGCGGTGAGCCCGGTGCGCCCGCCTGCCTGCACGCCCGAGGCGCTCTCGACGTAGGCGGTGGTCGATGAGGTGCCGAGGAAGGAGCCCGCGACGATGGCCGAGCTGTCGGCGAGCAGCGCCTTGCCGAGCTGGGGGTTGGTGTGGCCGGGACCCTCCTTCATCAGGCCCGCGCGCTTGGCCACGCCGATCAGGGTGCCGGTGGCGTCGAAGACCTCGACGAGCACGAAGACCAGCACGACGTGGACGATGCCGGCGGCGAAGGCGCCCGGGATGTCGAGGGCGAGGAAGGTCGGCGCGATCGAGGGGGGCGTGGACATCACCCCGCCGAAGGGCGTGATGCCGAGCGCGATGGCGATCACCGTCACCGCCACGATGCCGATCAGGATCGAGCCCTTGACCTTCATCGCGTCGAGCCCGGCGATGATGAAGAACCCCAGCACGGCGAGGAGCGGCCCCGCGGCGGTCAGGTCGCCCAGGCCGACGAAGGTCGCGGGATTCGCCACCACGATCTCGGCGTTCTTGAGCGCGATGATCCCGAGGAACATCCCGATGCCCGCGGCCACCGCCGAGCGCATGGAATGGGGAATGCCCGCCACCAGCCAGCGCCGCACGCCTGTCACCGTGAGGATGAGGAAGATGCAGCCCGAGATGAACACCGCGCCGAGCGCCTGCTGCCAGGTGAAGCCCATGGCGCCGACCACCGTGAAGGCGAAGAAGGCGTTCAGCCCCATGCCGGGCGCCATGGCGATCGGCCAGTTCGCCCAGAGCGCCATGATCGCCGATCCCAGCGCCGCGGCGAGGCAGGTCGCCACGAAGACCGCCGACTGGTCCATGCCGGTGGTGGCGAGGATCTGGGGATTGACGAAGATGATGTAGGCCATCGTCAGGAAGGTGGTGAGTCCGGCGATCAGCTCGGTCCTCACGTCCGTTCCGTGTTCCTTCAGCTTGAAATAGCTGTCGAGCATGCGTCTTCCCCTCGCGATCCTGTCGTTGCCCGGGTTCCGCCGCGGCGGCCCGGATGATTGGCTTGGTTCATTTCACCCCGGCCGGCGCCCGGACGGGGGCGGTCAGCCGGGTGATTATCTCGGCCGCGACCAGCGCGGCGATGACGGCGGGACGCTTGTCCCCCGAGGGCCCGCCGATGGGGCAGGTGAGCCCGGCGAGCAGGTCGCCCGCGACGCCCGTTCGGCGCCGCCAGGCGCGGAACTTGCCGCGCTTGGTCTCCGACCCGATCATGCCGACATAGGCGGCGTCCCCCCGCGCCAGCGCCGCGTCCGTGACGAGGAAGTCGAGCGCATGGTCGTGGGTCAGGACGACGAAGGCCGAGCCGGGGCGCGCCGCCGCCACCTCCGCCTCGGGCAGGGGCGAGAGCGTGGTCGCGACCCCCGGCGCGGCGAGGGCGAGCTCCGCCACGCGGCTGTCGATGAGGCGCGCCCGCACCGGCAGCAGGGTGAGCGCCGCGGCGAGCGCCCGGCCGACATGGCCCGCGCCGAAGACCAGCACCTCGGGCCGGGCGTCCGCCTCGTCCTCCATCCGCGCCTCCAGCATCCGCCGGGTCCAGCTGTCGACCGGGGTGAGCGTCAGCCGGACGTGCCCCCCGCAGCACTGGCCGATGGCGGGGCCGAGGGGCACCTCCATCGTCTCGGCCGCGAGCCCCCGGGTCGGGCCGTGCTTGAGCAGGATCCGCGCCCGGTCGATGGCGATGTATTCGAGCTGGCCGCCGCCGATGGTGCCGGCGACCGCCTCGGCGGCGATCAGCATCCAGGCGCCCGCCTCCCGGGGCGCCGAGCCGCGGGTGGCGCTGACCTCGGCGAGGATCAGGGCCGCGCCCGCGGCGAGGAGGTCGGCCGGCTCCATCTCAGCCGTTCCCGGTCTCGGACCCGGCCGCAGCCCCGGCGGCCTCGGCGCGCAGGCGCTCGATGGTCATCAGCACCCGCTCGGGCGTGGCGGGCGCGTCCATGCGCGGCGCAAGGCGGTAGTCCGCCACCGAGGCCGCCGCCATGCCGAGCGCCTGATAGACCGAGATCGCCAGCATGAAGGGCGGCTCGCCCACGGCCTTCGACCGCTTGATCGTCGACTCCTTGTTCTCGTTCCACTCGGCGAGCTTGACGTTGAAGATCCGCGGCCGGTCCGAGGCGAGCGGGATCTTGTAGGTCGAGGGCGCGTGCGTCCGCAGCCGGCCCTTGGCGTCCCACCACAGCTCCTCCGTGGTGAGCCAGCCCATGCCCTGGATGAACCCGCCCTCGATCTGGCCGATGTCGATCGCCGGGTTCAGCGACTTGCCGGCGTCGTGGAGGATGTCGGTGCGGTCCACCTGGTACTCGCCGGTCAGCGTGTCGACCGAGACCTCGGAACAGGAGGCGCCGTAGGCGTAGTAGTAGAACGGCCGCCCCCGGCCCGTGGACCGGTCCCAGTGGATCTTCGGCGTCTTGTAGAACCCCGCCGCCGAAAGCTGGATGCGCGCCTGGTAGGCCTCGCGCACGAATTCGGGGAAGGGGATCTCGCGCCCCGCCACCAGCACGTGGTTGGGGATGAAGCGCACCTGGTCCTCGGTCGTCTGCCAGCGCTCGCAGGCGAAGGCGACCAGACGCTCCTTGATCTGGCGCGCCGCGTCCGCCGCCGCCATGCCGTTGAGGTCGGTCCCCGAGGAGGCTGCGGTCGCGGAGGTGTTGGGCACCTTGCCGGTGGAGGTCGCCGTCACCCGGATCCGGTCGATGTCGATCTGGAACTCGTCCGCCAGCACCTGCGCCACCTTGGTGTGCAGGCCCTGGCCCATCTCGGTGCCGCCGTGGTTCAGCTGCACCGAGCCGTCGGTGTAGATGTGCACCAGCGCGCCCGCCTGGTTGTACCAGGTCGCGGTGAAGCTGATGCCGAACTTGACCGGCGTCAGCGCGATGCCCTTGCGGATGACGCCGCCCTTGGCGTTCCAGTCCAGCACCGCCTTGCGCCGGGCCTGGTAGTCGCAGGACGCCTCCAGCTCGTCGACGATGCGGTGGATGACGTTGTCCTCCACCGTCTGGTGATAGGGCGTCACGTCCCGGCCCGCGCCGCCGTAGAAGTTCAGCCGCCGCACCTCCAGCGGGTCCTTGCCGAGCGCATAGGCGATGTCCTCGACGATGCGCTCGCCCGCGATCATGCCCTGGGGCCCGCCGAAGCCGCGGAAGGCGGTGTTCGAGACGGTGTTGGTCTTCATAGGCTTCGAGACCAGCCGCACGGCCGGGTAGAAGTACGAGCTGTCCGCATGGAACAGCGCCCGGTCGGTGACGGGGCCCGACAGGTCGGCCGAGAACCCGCAGCGGGCGGCGAAGCTGCCCTCCACCGCGAGGATGCGGCCCTCCTCGTCAAAGCCGACCGAATAGTCGATCAGGAAGTCGTGGCGCTTGCCGGTCGCGGTCATGTCGTCGTCGCGGTCGGGGCGGATCTTGACCGCGCGCCGCCACTTCTTGGCCGCCACCGCCGCCACCGCGGCGAAGAGGTTGCCTTGGGTCTCCTTGCCGCCGAAGCCGCCGCCCATGCGGCGCATGTTGACGGTGACGTTGTGGCTCGCGACGCCGAGCACGTGGGCGACCATGTGCTGCACCTCGCTCGGGTGCTGGGTCGAGGTGTAGAGCGTGACGTCCCCGTCCTCGCCCGGGACCGCGAGGGTGATCATCCCCTCCAGATAGAAATGGTCCTGACCGCCGACGCGCATCCGGTCGGAGATCCTGCGCGGCGCCGCCGCCATGGCGCTCGCCACGTCCCCCCGCTCGAGCTTCAGCGGGTCGACCACCATCGGATAGTTCGCGGCCAGCGCCTCGGCCACGTCGGTGACATGGGGCAGGTCCTCGTAGTCGATCTTCGCCAGCCGCGCCGCGCGGCGGGCTTGGTCGCGGGTCTCGGCGATGACGGCGAAGACCGGCTGGCCGTGGAACTCCACCACCTCCTCGGCGAAGACCGGGTCGTCGTGGCGGCTGACCGGGCTCACGTCGTTGTGGCCGGGCAGGTCCTCGGGGCGCAGCACGTCCACCACCCCGGGCGCCGCGCGCACGGCGGAAAGGTCGATCGAGACCATCCGCGCGTGCGCCCGGTCCGAGAGCCCGAGGCAGGCGTGCAGCGTGCCGGCGGGCTCGGGGATGTCGTCGATGTACTCCGCCCGGCCGGTGACGTGGTTGTGCCCGCTCTCATGGGCGAGCGAGACATGGACCCCGCCGCGGATCGCGTCGTCGGGCCCGTCCTTGGGGGCGGCGGTCTCGGGATTGCGCATGTTCATCTTGGGGGCCTCACACCGCCAGGGCGCGGTCGAGCCGCACGGTTTCGCCCGCGGTCTCGAGCCAGAAGCGCCAGATCAGGTTCCGCGCCGCCAGCGCCCGGTACTCGGCCGAGGCGCGCCAGTCGGTCAGCGGTCGAAAGTCCTCGGCCAGCGCCGCCATGGCGGCCCGGGCGGTCTCGGCCGACCAGGGCTTGCCGGTCAGCGCCGCCTCCGCCGCGGCCGCCCGCTTCGGCGTCGCCGCCATGCCGCCGAAGGCGAGCCGGGCCTCGGCCACCGCCGCGCCGTCGAAGGTCAGCCGGAACGCCCCCAGCACCGCGGTGATGTCCTCGTCCAGCCGCTTCGTCACCTTGTAGACGGCGAAGCGCTTGTTCTCGGGCAGGGCGGGGATGTGGATCGCCTCGACGAACTCGTCGGGCCGGCGGTCCTGCTTGCCGTAGTCGACGAAGAAATCCTCGATCGGCATCTCCCGGGGCCCGCGCAGGCTGCGCAGCCGGAGCCGGGCGCCGAGCGCGATCAGGATCGGGGGGGTGTCGCCGATGGGCGAGCCGTTGGCGACGTTGCCGCCGACGGTGCCCATGTTGCGCACCTGCTCGCCGCCGATGCGGTCCCAGACCTCCGCCGCCGCCGGGAACCGCCCGGCGATGACCGGGAAGGCCTCGGTATAGGTGACGCCCGCGCCGAGGGTCACGCCGCCCTCGCTCTCCTCGATCTCCTTCAGCCCCTCCATCTGGCCGATGAAGATCAGGGGCCCGATCGGCCGCATGAACTTCGTCACCCAGAGCCCGACGTCGGTCGAGCCCGCCACCACCGTCGCGCCCGGGTTCTCGGCGAGCACGGCGGCGAAATCCGCCGGATCGGCGGGCAGGATGAAGGCGTCCTTGCCCGCGCCCACCACCACCCGGCGGCCGTCGCGCATCTCGCGCAGCGCGGCGATCACCCGGTCCCGCTCCGCCACCAGCGGATCGGAGGCCGGATCGGCCGTCACCGCCTGGGCGGCGCGGATGATCGGGGCATAGCCGGTGCAGCGGCAGAGGTTGCCCTGCAAGGCCTTCTCGATCTCGAGCGTCGAGGGCGAGGGGGTCTGCATCCACAGCCCGTAGAGCGACATGACGAAGCCCGGGGTGCAGAACCCGCACTGGGAGCCGTGGTGCTCCACCATCGCCTGCTGCACCGGGTGCAGGGCGCCGCCTGCGGCCAGGGCCTCGACGGTCACCACATGGCAGCCGTCGAGGGAGCCGAGGAACCGGATGCAGGCGTTGACCGATTCATAGACCAGCCCCGTCGGGGTCAGCCGGCCCACCAGCACGGTGCAGGCGCCGCAGTCGCCCTCGGCGCAGCCTTCCTTGGTGCCCGTCAGCCGGCGCTCCAGGCGCAGCCAGTCGAGCAGGGTGCGGGTCGGCGGGCAATCGGCGATCTCGACCGCCGTCCCGTTCAGCAGGAACCGCAGGACGCTCCGCACGGCGCTCACCGGCGGTGCTCCCGGATGGATGGTGCTTGCTGCTGGCTCATGGCGCGCCTCCCGCTTCGGCTGTCTCGCATGTGACGATCCTGCGTCAGAGGGCGCTTTCGCGGAAGACGCCGGGAACCGAACTCACTTTCAACGGCGCAAGTGGTAATCGACCCCGGATCCTCCGGGTCCGCTCCCGCCTTTTCGCCAGTGCAAAAGGCAGGATCGGGCCTCCGACCGATCGCATCGGCCGAAGTCTTGCGCAGCGCAACGGCTTTGCAAGCGATTTCGGCGCCCTTGCCGCGCAAGGGCCGCCTGCGTCGCCGATTGCAAGGTTTTTGGGCGAAACCATCGTCCGTTGTGCAGATGCGAGATTGCCGCGCGCCCGGCTTCCGCTGCGCTGCGCTCGCCCCAGCCCGCGCGCGCAACATCCTGAGGCGGGGCGCGGGACGGCTTGCGGCGGGCAGGACGTGGGTCTAGGCCGGGACTCGCAACCATGGGAGGGGCGTCATGCGCCACAAGATCGTTCTCTTCGCCGCGGGCGCGGCGATGACCGCCGCCGGGGCGGCCTGGGCCGAGTCGGAGACGTTGGCGAGCCCGGAAGAGGTCGCCGCCGTCAACGCCGAGCTCGCCAAGATCGGCTGCAAGGCCGAGGAGGTCGAGAAGGAGAACGCCGGTCTCTTCGAGATCGACGACGCGGAGTGCGAGATCGGCCAGTTCGACATCAAGCTGAACGCCGACTACAAAATCCTGGTGCTCACCAGCGACGAGAAGTGGTGATCCCCTGATCTCCGGGGCCGGGGGCCGCGCGTCCCCGCCCGCCTGCGCCGAGACCCTGGGGAAAGCCTCTGCGACGCCCGCGGGCGCGGCCGCTCCGGCCCGTTCACCTTCCTGAAGGTCGGGTTAAGGCCGAAAATTATATTTAATGATTTCAATATATTGAGTTGATTTTCACGCGTGAAAATCCGGCCCCTCCCGAAGCCGCGGCTTCCCAGAGAGGCCGGCGCGGAGGGCCCTCAGATCCCCCCGGCGCGCTCCAGGAAGCCGATGATCTCGTCGAGGCCGACGCCGTTCCTCACCTGGGCGAAGACGAAGGGCCGCTCGCCCCGCATCCGCCGGCTGTCGCGGTCCATCACCTCGAGCGAGGCGCCCACATAAGGGGCGAGGTCGGTCTTGTTGATGATGAGCAGGTCCGAGCGCGTCACCCCCGGCCCCCCCTTGCGCGGGATCTTGTCCCCGGCGCAGACGTCGATGACATAGAGCGTGATGTCGGCGAGCTCGGGCGAGAAGGTCGCCGACAGGTTGTCGCCCCCCGATTCGATCAGGATCACGTCGAGGTCCGGGAACGTCGCGTTCAGCTCGTCCACCGCGGCGAGGTTGATCGAGGCGTCCTCGCGGATCGCCGTATGGGGACAGCCCCCGGTCTCCACCCCCACGATCCGCTCCAGCGGCAGCGCCTGGGAGCGCATGAGGAACTCCGCATCCTCGCGGGTGTAGATGTCGTTGGTGATCGCCGCGATCGACCAGCGCTCGCGCATGCGCTTGCAGAGCTGGTCCATCAGCGCGGTCTTGCCGGCGCCCACCGGGCCGCCGATGCCGACCCGCAGGGGTCCGTTGGGGGATTTGGCGCTCATGAGCGGTAAAGCCTCGTTTCCAGCGTTTCGTGCCGCATCGCGGCGAGATCGGCCCGCAGCGCCGCGCCGCCCAGGTCCTCCTCCCCGAGGCCTTCGGTCTCGGCGGCGATCCGGGCGGCGAGCGGCAGCAGCCGGGCGGTGATCCTCTGCCCGTCGGTCTGGCCCACGGGCACCAGCCGCACCCCGGCCGAGACGATCGCCGCGGCGAAGCCCTGCAGGTGCAGCGTCGCGGTCAGCCCGACCGGCAGGTCCAGGAGCCCCGCGGCGCGGCCGACCGCCACCGGATAGGGCAGGGGCGGCAGGTCGATCTCCCAGGCCGCCGCCGTCACCCGGGCGAAGGCCACCCCCTGCGCCGTCGTCTCCAAGAGCCGCTCGGCCGAGGGCGCGAGGGCCGCGGCGAGCTCCGCGAGCGGCGCGGGATCGGGCGCGGCATGGGCGAGGCGGAGCAGGATGGCGTCCGTGCGGCCCGCGCCGAACGCCATGACGTCCCGGGTCCAGGCCTCGAGCGTGGGCGCGTCGCGCACCTCGCCGGCGGCGATCGCCCATTCCAGCCCGTGGGAATAGGAATAGGACCCCACCGGATAGGCCGGCGAGAACCAGGCCGCGAGGATCTGGATCGCCGCGGTCTCAGTGGTCATGGACATGGGGGTGCGGATGGTCGGTGGCCCCGCCGTGGTGGTGGCCGTGGGTCCGGCCGGGACCATAGGCGCCGCCCTCGGGACGGAAGGGGCCCATCAGCCGGCGCACCTTCGCGCCGAGCCGGGCGAGCATGTCCGCCATCACCTTGTCCTCGCGGATCAGCAGGCGGTCGGGCTCGATCTGGGCCGGGGTGTGGCGGTTGCCCACATGCCAGGCCAGGCGGATCAGCTCCGCCGGGGCGGCCCGCACTTCGATCAGCGGCTCGGGCAGGGCCTCGACCGCCACCAGCCCGGCGGCGGTCTCCAGCGCGTCGCCCGCGTCGAGCGACACGGTCTCGGGCAGGTCCACCAGCAGGTCCCGCCCGCCCTCGGTGCGCAGGCTCCGCCGGCGCAGGAAGCGGGCGTCGTAGTCGAGCGCCACCCGGTCGAAGGTGGGCAGGCCCCCGGCGGCGCGGCGCAGGCTGCGGGCGATCAGGCGGTCCATCGGGCGGGCTCCCTTTCCGGCGTCGCCCGGGACTTTACCAGCCCGGACGCCGAGCGAAAGGGGGCCCCGCCCTCCGGCTCAGTTCGCCATGAAGCGCCCGAAGGCGTGCTGGAAGATGCGGTCGCGGCTGATGCCGAGGCGCGCGAGCTCCGCGTCGCTCAGCGCCGAAAGCCGCTCCGCCTCGCGGGCGCAGGCATAGCCCTGGGAGCTCTGGGCCATCTTGCGGAACAGGCGGCCGAGCGACTTGCGCAGGCCGGAGGCGGCGGGGGCGGGAAAGGCGAAGGTACTGGCCATGGGGAAAACCTCTGTGGTCTGACGCGGGGCCGCACGTCTCCGGCCGCAGGAGCGGGGGGAGCGGGGTCCCGGGGAATGGGCGCGGCCTCAGGGCCGCAGGGTGTGCCTGGAACGGTGGCGCGTCAGGCGCGCACGAACGGCTGGAAGGCGTGCTCGATGACCTCGCCGCGCTTCACGCCGCGACGGGCGAGCTCGGCGTCGCTCAGGCGGGACAGCCGCTCGGCCCTGTCGGCGCAGGCGAGGCCGAGCCGGGCTTGCGCCAGGATCCGGCCGAGGCCGCGCAGGCCGCGGTAGAGCGAATAGATCAGGCCCGGCTCGGGGGCGCGGATGTGGGCGGGGACGGTATGATTGTTCATTGTGACGACGTTCATGGGAAACCTCCTTGGTTTGAGACTTCCTCCCTTGCCCGGGACAAATGGACCCGAACGCCGGCTTTGACCAGCGCCCGGGTCCGCATGGCCGTCATGCGCTCTGCGCAAGCAACACTTTGTTATCATTGGGACGGTCGCCGGCGCATCCCTTTCGGGGCGACGCCGGGGCCCGTCAGGCGCGCCGCGCGCCCACCTGGCCGAGGCCGAGGACGGAGAGGACCCGCGCCTCGATCTGCTCGGCGTTCATCGCCGCGACCGCGTACATCTTCGCCGGGCTGTCCTGGTCGATGAAGGTGTCGGGCAGCACCATGGAGCGGAACTTCAGTCCGCCGTCGAGGACGCCCTCCTCGGCCAGAAGATGGGCGACATGGCTGCCGAAGCCGCCGATCGCGCCCTCCTCGATCGTGATCAGCGCCTCGTGCTCGCGCGCGAGCCGCAGGACCAGATCCCGGTCGAGCGGCTTGGCGAAGCGCGCGTCCGCCACCGTGGGGCGCAGGCCCCGGACGGCCAGGGATTCCGCCGCCTTGAGGCATTCCGCCAGCCGCGCCCCGAAGGAGAGGATCGCCACGCGCCCCCCTTCCAGCACGATCCGGCCGCGGCCGATCTCCAGCGGCTGGCCGCGCTCGGGCATCTCCACGCCCACCCCCTCGCCCCGGGGAAAGCGGAAGGCCGAGGGCCGGTCGTCGAGCGCCGCGGCGGTCGCCACCATGTGCACGAGCTCCGCCTCGTCCGCCGCGGCCATCACCACGAAATCCGGCAGGTTGGCGAGGAAGGCGATGTCGAAGGACCCCGCATGGGTCGGCCCGTCCGCCCCCACCAGCCCCGCCCGGTCGATGGCGAAGCGCACCGGCAGGCGCTGCAACGCCACGTCATGGACCACCTGGTCGTAGCCGCGCTGCAGGAAGGTCGAGTAGATCGCGCAGAAGGGCTTCATCCCCGCCGCCGCCATGCCCCCGCAGAAGGTCACCGCATGCTGCTCGGCGATGCCGACGTCGAAGCAGCGCCGCGGGAACCGCTCGGCGAAGAGGTTGAGGCCGGTGCCGTCGGGCATCGCCGCGGTCACCGCCACGATCCGGTCGTCGCGCTCGGCCTCGGCGATCAGGCTCCGGGCGAAGACGGCGGTGTAGGAGGGCGCGTTCGAGGGGGCCTTCGCCTGGGCGCCCGTCACCACGTCGAACTTCGACACGCCGTGGTACTTGTCGGCCGAAGCCTCGGCGGGGCCGTAGCCCTTGCCCTTGCGGGTGAGCGCGTGGATCAGCACCGGCCCGTCCGCCCGCACCTTGGCGGCGCGCAGGATCGAGACCAGCTGCTCCATGTTGTGGCCGTCGATCGGCCCGATATAGGAGAACCCCAGGTCCTCGAACAGCCGCCCGCCCACGGCCGCGGACTTCACCAGATCCCGCGCCCGCTTCGCCCCCTCGCGCAGCGGCCCGGGCAGCAGGTTCACTGCCCCCTTGGCGGCGGCGTAGAGGTCCTGGAACGGCTCGTCCACATAGAGCCGCGACAGGTAGGACGACATGGCCCCCACCGGCGGCGCGATCGACATCTCGTTGTCGTTGAGGATCACGAACAGCCGCTTCTTCAGGTGGCCGGCGTTGTTCATCGCCTCGTAGGCCATGCCGGCGGACATGGATCCGTCGCCGATCACCGCCACCACGTCGCCCACGGGGGCGCCCAGGTCCCGCGCCGCGGCGAAGCCGAGCCCCGCCGAGATCGAGGTGGAGCTGTGGGCGGCGCCGAAGGGGTCGTAGTCGCTCTCGGCCCGCTTGGTGAACCCCGAGAGGCCGCCCCCGGCGCGCAGGGTGCGGATGCGGTCGCGCCGGCCGGTCAGGATCTTGTGGGGGTAGCACTGGTGGCCCACGTCCCAGATCAGCTTGTCCCGGGGCGTGTTGAACACCGCATGGATCGCCACCGTTAGCTCGACGACGCCGAGGCCCGCGCCAAGGTGCCCCCCGGTCACCGAGACCGCCGAGATCGTCTCGGCGCGCAGTTCGTCGGCCACCTGGCGCAACTCCGCCACCGACAGGCCCTTGAGGTCGGCGGGCGAGGCGATGCGGTCGAGCAGGGGGGTGGCGGGACGGGGATCCGTCATGGCTGTCCTCGGGGCAGGCGTTCAGGCTTCAGGCGATCACGCGGTCAGGGTTCAGGCTGTGCGGGCGACGGCGAACTGCGCCGCCTGGCGCAGGGTCTCCGCGGCGGAGCCGTAGGGGGAAAGAGCATCACACGCCCGGTCGGCCAAGTCACGCGCCTTTGCGCGCGCGCCCTCCACCCCGAGCAGCGAGACGAAGGTGGCCTTGTTCGCGGCCGCGTCCTTGCGCAGGCGCTTGCCGGCGGCGGCGGCGTCGCCCTCGTGGTCGAGCAGGTCGTCGCGGATCTGGAAGGCGAGGCCGAGGTCGGCGGCGTAGCGGCGCATGGGCTCGGGATCGGACCGGCCGAGGATCGCCCCGGATTCCGCCGCCCAGCCGATGAGCGCGCCGGTCTTGAGCCCCTGGAGCCCGGTGATGGCGGCGAGGTCCAGAGGCTCGGCCGCGGTCTCGGCGGCGATGTCGAAGGCCTGGCCCGCGACCATCCCGGCCGCGCCCGCGGCCTGGGCCAGCCGGCCGATCAGGCGGAGCTGGATGCGCGGCTCCACCCCCGGCTGGGGCGTGGCGAGAAGCTCGAAGGCCAGCGCCTGGAGCGCGTCGCCGGCGAGGACCGCGGTCGCCTCGTCCCATTTCACGTGGACCGTCGGCAGGCCCCGGCGCAGGTCGTCGTCGTCCATGCAGGGCAGGTCGTCGTGGACGAGGCTGTAGGCGTGGACGCATTCCACCGCCGCCGCCGCCCGCAGGGCCGCCGCGTCGGGCGCGCGAAAGAGCGCGGCGCTCTCCAGCGCCAGGAACGCCCGCAGCCGCTTGCCGCCGCCCAAGGTGGCGTGGCGCATGGCGGCGCCGAGCGGCGTCTCGTCCGGGGGCAGCAGCGCGGAGAGCGCCGCCTCGATCCGGGCGGCGGCCTGGCCCAGCCGGGCCTCGAAGCCGGTTTCCCGCGCCGGCCCCGTCGCGCTTCCTGTCACGGCCATGTCCATCAGGCGTCCATCAGGCGTCGTCGAGCGGCTCGGTCCCGAGCGCGCCCTCGGGGCCGCGCACGATCCGGGCGACCCGCTCCTCGGCCGACTTCAGCTTGTCCTCGCAGTGCCGTCGCAGCTCGGCGCCCCGCCCGTAGAGCGAGATCGACTCCTCCAGCGGGGCGGCGCCGGACTCGAGCCGCGCGACCACCTCCTCGAGCTCCTTCAAGGCCTCCTCGAAGGTCAGCTCCGCGACCGGCCTGCCGCCGGTCCCGTCGTCAGCCATTGGCCCGCTCCATCAGCACCCGCACATGCGTCGTCAGCGACGACGTGAGCGAGCCAAGATCATACCCGCCCTCCAGAGTCGAGACGAGACGACCCTTGCAATGCTTGTGGGCGAGGTCGCACAGCCGGTGCGTCACCCAGGCGAAATCGTCCTCGGTGAGGTTGAGGTTGGCCATCGGATCCCGGGCGTGGGCGTCGAACCCGGCGGAGACGAAGATCATCTCGGGCGCGAAGGCGTCGATCGCCGGCAGGATCCTGCCGAGGTATCCCGCCCGGAACGCCGGCCCCCCGGACCCGGGCGGCAGGGGCACGTTCACGATCTGGTTGAAGGCCCCCGTCTCGTCGGCGTTTCCCGTGCCGGGATAGAGCGGGATCTGCTGGGAGGAGCAGAACAGGATCCGCTCGTCCTCCCAGCACAGGTCCTGAGTGCCGTTGCCGTGATGGACGTCGAAGTCGACGATCGCCACCCGCTTCAGCCCGTGGACGTCGAGCGCGTGCCGCGCGCCCACCACGACGTTGCCGAAGAAGCAGAAGCCCATGGCGGTGCGCGTCTCGGCGTGGTGCCCCGGCGGGCGGATGGCGCAGAAGGCATTGCAGACCTCGCCCCCCATGATCATGTCGACCGCCTGCACCTGGGCGCCCGCGGCCCGGCGCGCCGCGGTCATCGTGCCGGGCGACAGGAAGGTGTCCCCGTCGATGGCTACGAACCCCTCGTTCGGCAGGCGCGCCGTCAGCACGTTGACGTAGGAGGCGGGATGGACCCGGCGCAGCTGCTCGTCGTCGGCGAGGGGGGCCTCCTCCCGGACCAGGTAGGCGAATTCCTCCGCCTCCAGCACGGACTGGATGACCCGCAGCCGGTCGGGCCGCTCGGGATGGCCCGGGGGCGTGACGTGCAGGAGGCAGTCGGGATGGGAAATCAGCGCGGTGCTCATGATGGCGCGACGATAGGGCGCGCGCGAAGGGCTTCCAAGCGGAATCCGACCCGCCGGCAAGTGTCGCGCCCGCTGGGGCGAGGGAGATCGAAGAGACCTCTCCGAAAGCCTCGTTTCCCTGCTGCAGCGCTTCGGGAGGGGCGGGGTTTCACACGTGAAAATCGGATCAAAATATCGTAATCATTCAATATTACCTGAGACCTTGACCCCATTTTCAGGAACGCGAAGGGGTCGAAGCGACCACGCCCGGGGTTTCGCGGGTGTCCCTCGAAGGGGGGCGGGGCGCGCCGGCCCCGCCCCCGGACCCGGATCTAGACCCGCTTGATCAGGCTGATGATCAACAGCACGATGATCGCGCCGATCATGGCGGCGAGGATCGCCCCGATCATGCCGCCGCCGAAGCCGAGGCCGAGCAACGGAAACAGCCAGCCCGCCACGACCGCGCCGACGATGCCGAGCACGACGTTGCCGGCGAGCCCCATGCCTCCGCCGCGGACGATGAGGCTCGCGAGCCAGCCGGCGATCCCGCCCACGATGATCCAGATGATGATGGAGACGAGGATGCTCGACTCCTGGGTGACGACGGTGCCTTCCATTCGATCCCTCCTGCAGCGGGCGCGGGACGCGCGCCGCTTCGCCCCCGCAAACGCGAGGCGAAGCGTTGGGTTCCGGCCGGCGCGGCCCGGGCGCGGAATTCGCCCGCCGGCCGTTTGCGGCCTCCCGGCGATCCGGCGGGGCGTCGCCCGGCTCCCGGTCGCGCGGCGCTCCCGGCGAAGGATTGCAATCCTTTGGGCGACGATCCCGAAGCGCCCTCTGAACGCATCAGCCTGGGTCGCCATTTCGGGACGCCTTTCAGGAACAATGGACTGATCCCAATGCCCGGCAGGTTGCGCTCCGGCGCCCGAGGCCGTTGCGCAGGCCGTTCGGCCCGCCTTCGAAGAGACCCCTGCAAATCCCTCGGGCGCGCGTTCAAGACTTGTCCACAGGCATGAACGCCAAGTTTATGGCGCAGAATATATCATTCAAAACCAATATCTTGAGTCGATTTTCACGCGTGAAATCCGGCCTCCTTCCCAGGGCTGCGGCTCGGGCAGGAGGCTTTCCCGGATGTCTCTCAGACCGCCAGCTCCCCCGCCGGGATGAAGGGAAAGAACACGCCCCCCGACCAGACCCCGAACTGGCCGTCCCGCTCCGCCCCGAGCTCCGCCAGCCGGTAGAAGCTCTTGCGGTCGATCAGCGCCTCGAGCCCCCGCCGGACGTGGACGTAGGGCGCGGGCTCGCCCGTCTCCGGGTCCCGGGTCATGCGGATCGGGTTCTCCGGCCCCGCCGCCGCCAGGTCGCCCATGTTGGTCTCGAAGGTCAGGCGCTGGTCCTCCCCCGCGCCCTCCGCGGTGAAGTCCACCGCCACGAAGGGGGCGTCGTCGACCCGGATGCCGACCTTCTCCACCGGCGTCACCAGGAAGTACGCGTCGCCCTCCCGCTTCAGGATCGAGGCGAAGAGCCGGGCGAGCGCCGGTCGGCCGATAGGCGTGCCCAAATAGTGCCAGCTCCCGTCGCGGGCGATCCGCATGTCGAGATCGCCGCAGAAGGGCGGGTTCCACAGATGCACCGGCGGCGGCCCCCGCCGCCCGGCCCGGCCCGCGGCGGCCGCCAGCGCCTCGGCGTCCGGGCGCGCCCCGGTCCCGGCTCCGGTCCCCGCTCCGCTCTCGACTCCGGCCTCGGCCGGGGTCCCGGCGTCACGCTCGGCATTGTGAATTGGGTCGGCCATTGTCGTCTCGCCCCGGCACGTTATGCTCCCTCCGACAGACTAGGCCCGCGCTCCCCCCGCGGCAACGCCCCCCGAGGAGACCCCATGACCGACCCCGACACCCTGATGTCCGAGATCGAGGCCGCGGGCGAGCGGCTGGTTCGCGCCAAGGCCATGATCGGCCGGCGCATCATCGGCCAGGAGGCGGTGGTCGAGCAGGTGCTCATCGCCATCCTCTGCGGCGGCCACGGCCTGCTGGTGGGCGCGCCCGGCCTCGCCAAGACCCGCCTCGTCGAGACGCTCGGCACGGTGCTGGGGCTGAACGCGCACCGCATCCAGTTCACCCCCGACCTGATGCCCGCCGACATCCTCGGGGCCGAGGTGCTGGAGACCGGGCCCGACGGCTCGCGGCATTTCCGCTTCATCGACGGGCCGATCTTCTGCCAGCTGCTGATGGGCGACGAGATCAACCGCGCCTCGCCCCGCACCCAGTCGGCGCTGCTCCAGGCCATGCAGGAGCACGAGGTGAGCGTCGCGGGCCAGCGCCGGCGGCTGCCGCGGCCCTTCCACGTGCTCGCCACCCAGAACCCGATCGAGCAGGAAGGCACCTATCCGCTGCCCGAGGCGCAGCTCGACCGGTTCCTCCTCCAGATCGACGTGGACTACCCGGACCGGGACGCGGAACGGGCGATCATCCTCGCCACTACCGGGGTGGAGGAGGCGACCGTCGAGCCGGTCTTCGACGCCGAGAGCCTGATGGCGGCCCAGCGGCTGGTGCGCCGCCTGCCGGTGGGCGAGACGGTGGTCGAGCGCATCCTCGACCTGGTGCGCGCCGCAAGGCCCGAGGGGCCCGAGGCGCACCCGGCGGTCGCCAACGCCGTCGCCTGGGGGCCGGGGCCCCGCGCCGCCCAGGCCCTCATGCTCGCCATCCGGGCGCGGGCGCTCCTCCAGGGCCGGCTCGCCCCGGGGATCGAGGACGTGGCGGCGCTCGCCCATCCGGTGCTGATCCACCGCATGGCGCTCGGCTTCGCCGCCCGGGCCGAGGGCCAGACCCTCGACCGGCTGATCGCCCGGCTGACCGAGGACGTCACCGGCGTCTCCGCCGGCCTCGGGGCGGCGGCGTGAAGTCTGACACGAATTCCGGCCCGGTCCTGCGCGGGCGGCACAAGCCGCAAGGCCCCGTCGGCCTGCGCCGGGACGCGGAGAAGATCTCGGGCGCCCTGCCGCCGCTCCTCGCCGAGGCCGAGCATCTGGCGGCCACCGTCGCCATGGGGGTGCACGGCCGGCGCCGGGCGGGGCAGGGCGAGACCTTCTGGCAATACCGCCAGGCCATGCCCGGCGACGCCCGGGCCGCGGTGGACTGGCGCCGCTCGGGCCGGTCCGACGCCCAGTTCATCCGGGAAATGGAATGGGAGGCCGCCCAGACCGTCAGCTTCTGGGCCGACGACGCGCTCTCCATGGACTACCGCGGCCCCGACAGCGAGCGCAGCAAGGGCGAGCGGGCGGCGCTGATCGCGCTGGCGCTGTCGGTGCTGCTGGTGAAATCCGGCGAGCGGGTGGCGCTGATGGGCGGCGCCGCGGCCCAGGCGCGGGGCGGGCGGGCCCAGCTCAACCGCATGGCGCTCGAGCTCGCCGGCGCCCGGGGGGACGATCGCCCCGACTATGGGGCGCCCCCGCCCGACCAGTTCGCCCGCGGCGGCCGCGCGGTGTTCCTGTCGGATTTCCTCGGCCCCCTCGAAGGGCTCTCGCCGGCGCTGGCGCGGGCCGCGGACCAGGGGGTGCGCGGGGTCTTCGTCCAGGTGCTCGACGAAAGCGAGGAGGCCTTTCCCTTCGACGGACGGCTGGTCTTCGAGAGCATGGGCGGCGGCCTCCGCTACGAGACCCAGCGGGCGCGGGGCCTGCGCGAGGCCTATCGCGCCCGGCTGGCGGCCCGGCGGGCGGAACTGTCGGAACTCGCCGCGCGGCTCGGCTGGCGGGTGATGTTCCACCGCACCAGCCAGAGCCCCCGGGCCGCGCTCCTCTGGCTTTACATGGCGATCGGGCCGGAGCGAGGATGATCCGATGACCCTCGGCCCCATCGCCTTCCTCGCCCCCTGGCTGCTTGCGGCGCTGGCGCTCCTGCCGGTGCTGTGGTGGCTCCTGCGCGCGGTCCCGCCCGCGCCGCTGCGCCAGGCCTTTCCCGGGGTGCGGTTGCTGCTCGGGCTCGACGACCCGGAGACCACGCCGGAACGGACCCCCTGGTGGCTGATGCTGCTCAGGATGCTGGCGGTGGCGGCGGCGATCCTCGCCTTCGCCGGTCCGGTGCTGAACCCGCGCAAGACCGCGGCGACGGGGCCGCTGGCGGTGCTGCTCGACGGCGGCTGGGCCGACGCGCCGGACTGGACCGCGCGCCAGAACCGCATCGCGGCGGCGCTCGACGACGCGGGCCGGGCGGGCCGGCCGGTGGCGCTCCTCTCCATGGCCGAGCCGCCGCCCTCGGGCGAGGCGAGCTTTCGCGCCGCCCAGGACTGGTCCGGGCGGCTCGCGGCCATCGCGCCGCGGCCCTGGGCGCCCGATCGCGCCGCCTGGGCGGACTGGGCGGCGGCCCAGGATGCGGGCTTCGAGACCCTGTGGCTGACCGACGGCCTCGCCCATGGCGGCGAGGATGGCGGCGAGGACCGGCTGGCGGCGGCCCTGCGCTCCCGCGGGCATGTCACCCTCGTGCGCCCGGCCGAGGCGCCGGTGGCGCTGACCCCCCCGCGGCTCGACAACGGCCAGCTCGCGGTGACGGCCCTCCGGCCCGAGGGCGCGGGCGAGCGGTCGGTGGCGGTCACGGCCGTCGGCCCCGATCCCAGCGGGGTGGAACGGCCCCTCGGCGCGGCGGAGGGCGTCTTCGCCCCGGGCGAGACCGAGGTCACGCTGCGCCTCGACCTGCCGGTGGAGCTGCGCAACCGCGTCGGCCGGATCGCGCTGGCTGAGGGCCGGTCGGCGGCGGGGGTGGCGCTCGCCGACGACAGCGTGCGCCGGCGCAAGGTCGCGCTGATGTCCGGCCGGGCGGGGGACGAGGCGCAGGAGCTGATCGACCCGCTCCACTACCTGCGCAACGCCCTCCAGCCCTTCGCCGAGGTGATCGAGGCGCCGCTCCCCGACATGCTGCGCGCCGCCCCCGACGTGCTGGTCATGGCCGACGTCGGCAACCTCGGCGCGGCGGAGCACGAGGCGGTGATCGACTGGGTGGAGAAGGGCGGCCTGCTCCTGCGCTTCGCCGGCCCGCGGCTCGCCGCTTCGGGGGCGGGCCAGCTCGAGGCCGATCCCCTGCTCCCCGTCCGCCTGCGCGCCGGCGGCCGCAGCCTCGGCGGCGCCATGTCCTGGGGCGCGCCGCGGCGGCTCCAGCCCTTCCCGGAGGGCGGCCCCTTCGCCGGGCTCGCGCTGCCGGACGACGTGGACATCACCGCCCAGGTGATGGCCCAGCCCGACCCGGACCTGCCCGAGAAGGTGATGGCGAGCCTTGAGGACGGCACCCCCCTGGTGACGGGCGCGCGCCTCGGCGAGGGGCGGGTGGTGCTGGTGCACGTCACCGCCAACGCCGACTGGTCGAACCTGCCGCTCTCGGGCCTCTTCGTGCGGATGCTCGAACGCCTGACGCTCTCCGCCGGCGGCGGCCCGCTGGAGGCGGAGGCGCTGGAGGGCGCGATCTGGCAGCCGCTCCAGGTCATGAACGGCTTCGGCGACCTCGGCGCCCCCTCGATGGTGGCCGGCGTCCCCGGCGCCCGGCTCGCCGCCGGGCCGCCCGCCGCCGACATGCCGCCGGGCGTCTACGCCAGCGGCGAGCGCCGGGCGGCGCTCAACGTCCTGCGCGCCGGCGACGCCCTCGCCCCGCTCCCTGCGCTGGCCGGGGTGACGGTAGAGGCGCTTGACCGCCCGCAGGAGACGCGGCTCGGGCCCTGGCTCCTCGCCGCCGCCCTCGTCCTCCTCGCCGCGGACGTGCTCGCGACCCTCGCGCTCGGGGGGCGCCTCGGCCGCCGCCGCCTCGCCCGGGCCGCCGCCGGCCTCGCCCTCGCTCTCGCCGCCCTCGCCGCCGCGCCAGAGGGCGCCCGCGCCGAACAGCCCGAGGACCAGATCCTGCGCTCGGTCAACGAGACCGTCCTCGCCTATGTCCAGACCGGCAACCCCCGGGTGGACGCGGCGAGCCTCGCGGGCCTGCGCGGCCTCAGCCAGGCGCTCTACGCCCGCACCGCGATCGAGCCGGGCGAGCCGGTGGCGGTGGACCTGGAGCGCGACGACCTCGCGATCTTCCCCTTCCTCTACTGGCCGGTGGTGGAGGGCCAGCGCCTCCCCTCCACCGAGGCCTACGCCAGGCTCAACGACTTCATGCGCCACGGGGGCATGATCCTCTTCGACACCCAGGACGCAGACCTCGGCGGCGGGACCGGCAGCACCCCGAACGGCCGGCTCCTGCAGCGCATCGCCCTGCGTCTCGACATCCCGCCCCTGGAAAAGGCCCCGGCGGATCACGTGCTGACCCGGACCTTCTACCTGCTCCAGGACTTCCCCGGCCGCTATACCGACGGGCCCGTCTGGGTGGAGGCCGCGACCCAGGCCGAGGAAGTGGAGGGGATGCCCTTCCGCAATCTCAACGACGGGGTGACGCCGGTGGTGATCGGCGGCAACGACTGGGCCTCCGCCTGGGCGGTCACCGCCACGGGCGAGCCCGCCTATCCCATCGGCCGCGGCCTCGGGGGCGAGCGCCAGCGCGAGATCGCCCTGCGCTTCGGGGTGAACCTCATCATGTACGTGATGACGGGCAACTACAAATCCGACCAGGTCCACGTGCCGGCCCTGCTCGACCGGCTGGGGCAGTAGATGGGCGCCGTCACCTTCGACCCGACCCTGCCCTGGACGGCGCTGGCCGTCCTCGCGGGCCTGTCGCTCCTCGTCGTCGCCCTCGCCCTGTGGCGGGGCCTGCGCGGCTGGGGACTGCGGGCGCTGGCGGCGGCGGTGCTGCTCCTCGCGCTCGCCGATCCCTCCCTGCGGGACGAGGACCGCGCCCCGGTCGCCGACATCGCGGTGGTGGTGGTGGACGACAGCGCCAGCAACCGGCTGGCGGACCGGCACGGCCAGACCGCGGCCGCGCTCGACGCCGTGCGCGATCAGCTCGACCGGCTCGGCCAGACCCAGCCGCTGGAGACGCGGGTGGTCCATGTGGCCGACAGCGGCGACCAGGGTACCAAGCTCCTCGGGGCGCTGGCCGAGGCCTCGGCCGAGCTGCCCGCGGAACGGGTGGCGGGGGCGATCCTGATCACCGACGGCCAGGTCCACGACCCCGAGGCGCTGCGCGACTTCCCCGGTCCGGTGCACGTGCTCCTGACCGGGCACGCCGCCGACTGGGACCGGCGAGTGGTGGTCGAGACCGCGCCCGCCTTCGCCATCGTCGACGAACCGGTGGAGCTGCGGCTGAAGGTCGAGGACCTGGGCGCGGCCCCGGCGCCGACCGGGCCGGTCTCCCTCAGCGTGGCGCTGGACGGCGGCGAGCCGATGGTGGTGGACGTGCCGGTCAACCAGAGCGTCACCCTGCCGGTGACGCTGGCCCGCGGCGGCCAGAACGTGCTGGAGATCTCCACCCCGGCGGTTCCGGGGGAGCTTTCCGACCGCAACAACGACGCGATCGTGACGATCAACGGCGTGCGCGACCGGCTGCGGGTGCTGCTCGTCTCGGGCGAGCCCTATCCGGGCGAGCGCACCTGGCGGAACCTGCTGAAGTCCGACAGCGCCGTCGATCTGGTGCATTTCACCATCCTGCGCCCACCCGACAAGCAGGACTTCGTCCCGGTCTTCGAGCTCAGCCTGATCGCCTTCCCGACCCAGGAGCTCTTCATGGAGAAGGTCGACGAGTTCGACCTGATCATCTTCGACCGCTACAAGCGCCGGGGGATCCTGCCCAACACCTATTTCGAGAACATCGTCCGCTACGTCCGCGAGGGCGGCGCGCTGCTCGTCAGTTCGGGCGAGGAGATCGCGGGCGCCGACAGCCTCGCCCGCTCGCCCCTCGACGAGATCCTGCCGGTGGCGCCCACGGGCCGGATCTTCGAGGAGGGCTACCTGCCGCGCATCTCGGAGGTGGGCGCGCGCCATCCGGTGACCGCGGGGCTTGCGGACCACGCGCCCCGGCCGCCGACCGCCGACGGCAGCCCCGGCTGGGGCCGCTGGTTCCGCATGGCCGACGTGGACACCCGCCAGGGCGAGGCGGTGATGGAGGGGCCCGAGGGTCGGCCGCTCCTCGTGCTCGACCGCCAGGGCGAGGGGCGGGTGGCGATGCTCACCTCCGACCAGGCCTGGCTGTGGAGCCGCGGCTTCGAGGGCGGCGGCCCCCAGGCCGAGCTGCTGCGCCGGCTGGCGCACTGGCTGATGAAGGAGCCGGAGCTGGAGGAGGAGGTCCTCTCCGGCGCCCGGGCCGAGGACGCGCTGGTGCTCACCCGCCGGACCCTCGCCGAAACCGTGCCGCCGGTCGCGGTGACGAGCCCCTCGGGCGAGACCGCCGAGGTGACGCTGACCGAGGTCGCCCCGGGCCGCTGGGAGGGCCGTGTCGCCGCGCCCGAGAACGGCGTCTGGCGTCTGGCCCAGGGCGACCTCCAGGCGGTGGCGGTGGTGGGCCCGCGCGCGCCGCGGGAATTCGCCGATCCGGTCTCCTCCGCCGCCCCCCTCGCCCCGCTCGCCGCCGCGACCGGCGGCGGCGCGATGCGGCTGGAGCAGGGGACGCCCGACATCCGCATGGTGCGGGCCGGCCGCCCGGCCGAGGGCCGCGGCTGGATCGGCCTCACCCGGCGCGAGGCCTACCAGCTGCGCGACGTGCGCCAGGTCAGCCTCGCCCCGGCCTGGCTGATGCTCGTCCTCTCCGCAGGCCTGATCTTCGCCGCCTGGCGGGTGGAAGGCCGCTAGGCCTTCTCCCGCCCGGGCCCGGGCCAGCGGCGTAGGATTCGGCTCGACTCTACCGGGGCGCCGCGCGTCAGGGCGTCGTCCAAACGGTTCTTCCCGCGCATCGGCGGCGTCGCCAGCCGTGGGCGCGCAGCCGGTCAGGGGCGCGTTCAGGACAAGTTCGCGCCTCTGAAAGACCCCTGAGAAACCCTCGGGCGCGCCTGCTCTCGACCCGTTCACACTCCTGAACGCCAGGTTAAGCCATCTGATTATATATAATTATATCAATAGTATAATCCCATTTTTACGCGTGAAATCCAGCCCTTCCCAAGGCGCTGCGGCGTGGGAGAGGGGCGTGCGCGGAGGTCTTTCGGAAAGGGGCGGGCGGTGATCTCCGCGCCCCGTTTGGAGGTCAGCCCGGGGCGCATTTGCGTGCTCCCCCTTGCCCTTGTCGGCAGGGGCCGCGACCGCGCCTGCGGCGATCCGCCCGATCGGGGCCGCGTCGCCGATCAGGACGGCGGCGGTTTCGCGCCTTCCGGGCCCCTAGGAAACTTCAGGCCCGGCGCAAAACGGAACCAGCGCCACGACCGCCCCCTTTGCAGCCTCGGTGAACTCCGGGTCGGCCTGCAACTCCGCCATCGAGCGCAGAACGGGCAGGCTCTCGCCGTCTTCCGCCATGCCGGTAATGTGAAAGGCGAGGACTTCACCGCCCTTGCGGATCGCCTCTTCAAGGGCTCGCCCGACCGTCGTCGCTCCCGGGACGTCCGGAAATGAAACGCCGAAGCCGCCCGCCTCGTGATGGATGAGAGCGACGGCTACGTCGTTCATGGCAGGCCTCTTTCGTCTGGTTCCCGCCCAGCATGCCGGAACGCCGTCCTCACGCGATGCCCGGGTCTGCCGAAGCAGGTTTGAACCCGAGGCTGCCCGCGGTTTTCCGACGCTGACCCAGGCGAGACGGCCCCGGCGGCTGTTCCCGTCGTCAGGGCTGGGACGCGGGTTTCGGGCCGCCGTCGAGCAGCGGCGCGATGCGTTCGGTGACGACCTGGGGGGTCAGGGGGCCGGGGTGGCGCAGCAGGATCGTGCCCTTGCCGTCGAGAACGAAGGTCTCGGGCACGCCGTAGATGCCCCAGTCGATGCCGATCCGTCCCTTCGGGTCCGCGGCGACCGCCGCATAGGGATCGCCGAGCTCGTCGAGAAAGCCGAGCGCCTGGTCGGGAATGTCCTTGTAGTTCACCCCGATCACCGTCGCCCCCGCGGCGGCGAGGTCCTTCAGCACCGGATGCTCCAGCCGGCAGGGGGCGCACCAGCTCGCGAAGAAATTCACGAGCACCACCTTGCCCGACCGCAAATCCGCGTCCGTCGGCTTCGCCAGAGCGCCGAGCGTCTCGGCCGCGGCGAGGCTGGGGGCAGGGCGCCCGGTCAGCGCCGAGGGCAACTCGTCGGGGTTCTCCCGCTTCAGCGCCCAGAAGGCCACCGCGGCGAAGGCGACGAACAACAGCGGCGGCGCCAGCAGCAGCAGGTTGCGTTTAGGCACGGCGATCCTCCCGAAGGCGTTCCTGCCGCTCCAGCGCCCGCTTCGCCGCCCCCGCCCGCAGCAGCGAGACGAGGACGAGCCCCCCCACGAGGACGAAGGTCGCCCCATAGGCGGCCAGGACCGCGAAGGCGTATTTCCCGAGGTCCGGCGTCACGCCGCCGCCTCCAGCGCCTCGAGCGCGCGCAGCCGGCGCAGCCGGATCTCGGTGCGGGTGCGCACCAGCACCAGCGCCAGGAACAGCAGCACGAAGCCCGCGATGCAGAGGAGCAGGGGATAGTAGAACACGTCCGACACGTTCTCGCGCTTGTCGAGCGACAGGGACGGGCCCTGGTGCAGGCCCTGGCTCCAGAAGAACACCGCATAGCGCGACAGCAGCGCGAAGACCGAGCCCACGAAGCAGACGATGGCGGTCAGGTCCGCGGCCTTGTCCGGATCCTCCACCGCGGCCCAGAGCGCGATGTAGCCGAAGTAGAAGACGAGCAGCACGAAGAACGAGGTCAGCCGCGGATCCCAGGCCCACCAGGTCCCCCACATCGGCTGGCCCCAGAGCGCGCCGGTGACGATGGCCGCGAGCGTCATCACCGCCCCGACCGGGGCCGCGGCCTTGGCGGCGAGCGCCGAGACGTGGTGGCGGCGCACGAACCAGATCGCCGAGGCGACGAACATCATCGCCCAGGCGTTGATCGCCATCATCGCGGCGGGCACGTGGATGAACAGGATCTTGACCGTGGAGCCTTGCGCATAGTCGTCCGGGGTGAGGAAGAACCCCCAGCCGATCCCGGCGCCCAGCGACAGGAGGGCGAGCGCCCAGAGCGCCGGCAGGACGGCCCCCGAGACGCGCATGAACTCGGCCGGATTGGCGTATCTCCAGAGCGACATGAGCGGTATCTAGTCGGGAAGCCTCGCCGCCGTAAAGCCGGACGAAGGTCTCCTCTCGCCCGCGCGAGCCGGCGCCGCCCGCGGCGGGTCCCCGGGGCCCGAACCGGCTTGACAGGACCCCCCGCTTCCTCGATATACGCCTCTCTCCCGGGCCCTGAGGCCCGTGGGGCGCATCAAGCGCGCAGTCCGCAGGCGGGCCTTGCCCCCGAACGCCGGGTTTCCGGGGCCGAAGGACGCGGGACACGAGAAGGAAGACGCGGATGTTCGCAGTCGTGAAGACCGGCGGCAAGCAGTACAAGGTCGCCAAGAACGATATTTTCCTGGTGGAGAAGCTGGTCGCAGAGGCCGGCGAGACGGTGCAGTTCAACGAGGTCCTGATGCTCGGGGGCGACAGCCTGACCATCGGCGCGCCCCGCGTCGAGGGCGCGGCGGTCCAGGCCGAGGTGCTGGAGCAGACCAAGGGCGAAAAGGTCGTCTCGTTCAAGAAGCGCCGCCGCAAGCATTCGTCCCAGCGCAAGCGGGGCCACCGGCAGCTCCTGACGCGGGTGCGCGTCACCGACATTCTCGCGACCGGCGGCGAAGCCACCGGCGTGAAGGCCGCGAACTGAGGAGGGCGGGCAGATGGCACACAAGAAGGCAGGCGGCTCGTCCCGCAACGGCCGCGACAGCGCCGGCCGGCGCCTCGGGGTCAAGAAGTTCGGCGGCGAGGCCGTGATCCCCGGCAACATCCTGGTCCGCCAGCGCGGCACCAAGTTCTGGCCCGGCGCGGGCGTCGGCCTCGGCCGCGACCACACCATCTTCGCCGTGGCCGAAGGCAAGGTCGAGTTCCGCAAGGGCCTCAAGGGCCGGACCTTCATCTCGGTGGTCGCCCCCGCGGTGGCCGCGGAATAACCCCGCCCGACCGGCGACCCTGAAGACCGAGGCCGGCGGGTTCGCCGGCCTTGCGCGTCTTTCGGGGCCCGGGAAAGGCGCGAGCAACGCGCGAACGGAGGTTCGCCCATGTCGATCGCCGGACTGGACCAGCCCGACCTTGTGACCGCCCGCCTCCGCCTGCGCCGGCTCGTCCCGGCGGATGCGGCGCTGCTCCACCTCTACGTCAGCGACCCGCGGGTCGCGCGCATGACCGCCTCCATCCCCCATCCCTATCCCGACGGCGCAAGCGAGGCCTTCGTCGCCCGCGTCACCGCGCCCGGCGCGCGCCAGACCGTCTGGGCGCTCGACGCGGGCGAGGCCGGGGGCAACGGCCTGATCGGCCTCATCTCCGTGCGCCCGGCTCCCGACGACGCCGCCGATCTCGCCTACTGGGTCGCGCCCGCGTTCTGGAACGCCGGCTACGCCCGCGAGGCGGTCGAGGCGGTGACGGCCGAGATGGGCCGCCAGGGCTGGGAGGCCCTGACGGCCGAGGTCTTCCAGGACAACGTGGCGGCGGCGCGGGTGCTCACCCGGGCGGGCTTCGCCTACGAGGGCACGGGCGAGGGTCATTCCGTCGCGCGCGGCTCCATGGTTCCCACCTTCCGCTATCGGCGCGACCTGCGATGAAGTTCCTTGACCACGCCCGGGTGCATCTGCGGTCCGGCAACGGCGGCAATGGCTGCGTCAGCTTCCGCCGCGAGAAATTCGTGGAATTCGGCGGCCCTGACGGCGGCGACGGCGGCAAGGGCGGCGACGTCTGGGCCGAGGCGGTGGACGGGCTCAACACCCTCATCGACTATCGCTACCAGCAGCATTTCTTCGCCCGCAACGGCCAGGGGGGCGCGGGGCGCCAGCGCACCGGCAAGAGCGCGGAGGACGTGGTGCTGAAGGTCCCGGCCGGCACGGAAATCCTGGAGGAGGACGGCGAGACCCTGATCGCCGACCTCACCAAGCCCGGCCAGAAGATCCTGCTGGCCAAGGGCGGCAACGGCGGCTGGGGCAACCTCCAGTTCAAGACCTCCACCAACCAGTCGCCCCGCCACGCCAATCCCGGCCAGCCGGGGGTGGAGCGCACGATCTGGCTGCGGCTGAAGCTGATCGCCGACGCGGGCCTCGTCGGCCTGCCGAACGCCGGCAAGTCCACCTTCCTCGCGGCGGTCTCGAACGCCCGGCCCAAGATCGCCGACTACCCCTTCACCACGCTCCATCCCGGGCTCGGGGTGGTGGCGGTGGACGGGGCGGAATTCGTGCTCGCCGACATTCCCGGGCTGATCGAGGGCGCCCATGAGGGCAGGGGCCTCGGCGACGCCTTCCTCGGCCATGTGGAGCGGTGCGCGGTGCTGTTGCACCTGGTCGACGCCACCTCGCCGACCCTGGTCGAGGACTACCGCATCATCGTCGACGAGCTCGAGGCCTATGGCGAGGGGCTGGCGCAAAAGCCCCGGCTGGTGGGCCTGAACAAGCTCGACGCCCTCGACGCGGAGGAGGCGGCCGAGGCCGCGGCGGCGCTGGAGGCCGAGGGGGCCGCGCCGCTCCTGCGCCTCTCCGGGGCGACCGGCCAGGGGGTGCAGGAGGTGCTGCGGGCCCTGCGCGCGGTCATCGAGGCGGCCCGGGGCGCGGAAGGCGCCGTCGCTGCGGAGCCCGAGCCGTGGCGACCCTGACCCTCGCGCGGCCCGACGTCCGCGCCGCCCGGCGGCTCGTGGTCAAGATCGGCTCGGCCCTGCTGGTCGAGGGGCGCACCGGCCGGCTGCGCGCCGACTGGCTCCGGGCGCTCGCCGCCGACGTGGCGGCGGCGCGGGCGGCGGGGACGGACGTGATCCTCGTCTCCTCCGGCTCCATCGCGCTCGGCCGGGGCGTGCTCGGCCTGCCTCCGGGCGCGCTCCCCCTGGAGCAGAGCCAGGCGGCGGCGGCGGTCGGCCAGATCCGCCTCGCCCGCGCCTACGAGGAGGCGCTGGAGCCCCATGGCGTGCGCACCGGCCAGGTGCTGGTGACGCTCGAGGACACCCTCGACCGCCGGCGCTACCTCAACTCCCGCGCCACCATGGCGACGCTGCTGGGCCTGGGCGTGGTGCCGATCGTCAACGAGAACGACACCGTGGCCACGGACGAGATCCGCTACGGCGACAACGACCGGCTCGCCGCCCAGATCGCGGTGACGGCGGGCGCCGACATGCTGGTGCTGCTCTCGGACGTGGACGGCTTCTACGACGCCAATCCCAAGGAGGATCCCTCCGCCCGGCGCTTCGAGGTGGTCGAGGCGATCACGCCGGAGATCGAGGCCATGGCGGGGGATCCGGTCTCCGGCCTCTCCAAGGGCGGCATGAAGACCAAGCTGATGGCGGCCAAGACCGCGGTCGCGGGCGGCTGCGCCATGGCGATCACCGAAGGCTCGGTGGAACGCCCGCTCTCGGCCCTCGCTGCGGGGGCGGCCTGCACCTGGTTCCTGCCTCAGGGCGACCCCCAGGCGGCGCGCAAGCGCTGGATCGCGGCGATGAAGCCTCGGGGCGTGCTGACCGTGGACGCGGGCGCCGCCCGGGCGCTCGCGCTCGGCAAGTCGCTCTTGCCCGCGGGGGTGACGGCGGTGACGGGCGCTTTCGGCCGCGGCGATCCGGTGGCGATCCGCGGACCCGGGGGCGAGATCGGCATCGGCCTCGCCCGCTACACCGCCGCCGAGGCCGCCGCGATCCGCGGCCGCCGCTCCGGCGAGATCGAGGCCGCCCTCGGCTATCCCGGCCGCGCCGCCCTGGTCCACCGCGACGACATGGTGGTCTGAGCGCCGGTCGGAGAATTCGGCCGGGTCTCTTCGCGACCCGGGACGTCGCGCCGTTCCGCCGACGTCCTGATCGCGACGGAAGGGCTCTGGCCTGCCTCCATCCGGCCAGGATCCCCGAAAATCCCGCGCCGGCTCTCCACCGCCGTATGTCCAAACAGTCTCTGAGAGCCTCCCGAGGCTTCCAGACGGGCAGGGGCCCCGGGCGGGAATTTGCGTCCCCCGGCCTCCGCTCCGCGGACGTCCCTTTCGACAGGCGCGCCCGCCTGACGCACCGCGCTCTGCGCCGCCTTTCGGACAGGCGCCAAGCGCCCGGCGCAGGCGGAACTTCGCTCGTTGACGATTCTGAAGAATCGATTGACAATTTCAATATAACTATTATTTTTCAATATGTTGACCAGAATAACACGCGTGTTGTGTCCGCCCCTGCGGCGGTTTTCCCCGGGCCGCTTCCGCCGTCTCCATCCTTCTTCCGCAGGCGCGGCCTCCCCAGTCCCCGGCCGCCCGCCCGCGCCGATCTCTCGCCCGGGCCGCCTGATCGCGCGGGGGACGTCCCATCCGTCGCGCGCCGTGTTGACAGCCCGATCGTCACCATATAACCCACGTCCCAACGCGCCCGTAGCTCAGCTGGATAGAGTGCTGCCCTCCGAAGGCAGAGGTCACAGGTTCGAATCCTGTCGGGCGCGCCACCTCTTTCTCGCCTTGGGCGGGGCAACTCCGATCGCCGCGCCATGCACGAGCCAGACCACCAGCGCCTCCTCATCGTCGACTTCGGCAGCCAGGTCACCCAGCTGATCGCCCGCCGGCTGCGCGAAGCCCATATCTACTGCGAGATCCATCCCTTCCAGAAGGTGGACGCGGCCTTCCTCGCCGCGTTCCGGCCTCGGGCGGTGATCCTCTCCGGCGGCCCCGCCAGCGTCACCGAAGCCGACAGCCCCCGCGCCGCGCCCGAGATCTTCGCCCTCGGCGTGCCGGTCCTCGGCATCTGCTACGGCCAGCAGACGATGATGGAGCAGCTCGGCGGCAAGGTCGAGGCGGGCCACGCTGCGGAATTCGGCCGCGCCTTCGTCGAGCCGGCGGGCGGCGCGCGCCACGCCCTCTTCGAGGGCCTCTTCACCGGCGGCCGCGAAGAGGTCTGGATGAGCCACGGGGACCGGGTCACCGCGCTCGCCCCCGGCTTCGAGGTCATCGGCGCCTCCCCGAACGCCCCCTTCGCCATCATCGCCGACGAGGCGCGCGACTTCTTCGCCGTGCAGTTCCACCCGGAGGTCCACCATACCCCGAACGGCGCGCGGCTCCTGAAGAACTTCACCGACCTCGCCGGCTTCACCGGCGACTGGTCCATGGCCTCCTACCGCGACGAGGCGATCGCCCGCATCCGCGAACAGGTGGGTTCCTCCCGCGTGCTCTGCGGCCTCTCGGGCGGCGTCGACAGCTCGGTCGCGGCCGTGCTGATCCACGAGGCGATCGGCGACCAGCTCACCTGCGTCTTCGTCGACACCGGCCTGATGCGCGAGGGCGAGGCGGAGGAGGTGGTGACCCTCTTCCGCGATCATTACAACATTCCCCTCATCCACGCGGACGAGGGCGAGCGCTTCCTGACCGCGCTCGAGGGCGTCACCGATCCGGAGGTCAAGCGCAAGACCATCGGCCGGCTCTTCATCGAGGTCTTCGACAAGCACGCGGCCGAGGTCGGCGACGTGGCGTTCCTCGCCCAGGGCACGCTCTATCCGGACGTGATCGAGAGCGTCAGCTTCACCGGCGGCCCCTCCGTCACCATCAAGAGCCACCACAACGTCGGCGGCCTGCCCGAGCGGATGAAGCTCAAGCTGGTGGAGCCGCTGCGCGAGCTCTTCAAGGACGAGGTCCGCGCCCTTGGCCGCGCCCTCGGCCTGCCCGAGAGCTTCGTCGGCCGGCACCCCTTCCCGGGCCCGGGCCTCGCGATCCGCTGCCCGGGCGAGGTGACGCGGGAGAAGCTCGCCATCCTGCGGCGGGCGGACGCCGTCTATCTCGACCAGATCCGCCGCCACGGCCTCTACGACGCCATCTGGCAGGCCTTCGCCGTGCTGCTCCCGGTGCGCACGGTCGGCGTGATGGGCGACGGCCGCACCTACGACCACGTCTGCGCGCTCCGCGCGGTGACGAGCGTCGACGGGATGACGGCGGACTACTACCCTTTCGACCACGGCTTCCTCTCCGAGACCGCGACCCGGATCATCAACGAGGTCAAGGGGATCAACCGCGTCACCTACGACGTGACCTCGAAGCCGCCCGGCACCATCGAGTGGGAGTGAATTAGGAGGGTTTCAGACCGTCCCGCTCCGTGCCGAAAATCGCACGAACTCTTTGACTAACAAGGATTATTTTTTCCACCCCGTATCGCTGCATGTCACCCCAACCCGGCCACTTTGTTGGTAGCGATGTTGGTATGGTGCAGGATGGTCGAGAAACGGGCCTTCGCTACCAACACCCCCTCTTGTGTCCGTCGTCCGGGTTTTTGGGACATCTGAGCTGAGCGAGCATCGGAGGGCTGTGGCTCATCTGGTTCAGGTTATGGCGCTCGGCCGTGATGGCTCAAGCGGCGGCTTCGGACGGTCCGTTTCTTGATCGTCTCTCTGGCCTCAAGGATGGCTGCAGCGCGGCCGAATGCTCGGCGACGCCGTCCTCGCCGCGCAGCCCGGCGAGCACGATCCGGATCTTCTCCTCCGCCGAATGCTGCTTCCGCGTCGCGCGACGGATCTCCTTCACAACCTTCTCGGTGGCCGCTCTCTGCGTTCAGGGCTTCTGGCCCATCTCCACTCCTTGGCGGTTACGATGAGCCAGAAACCCTCCGTTGCTCAATCCCCTCAAACCCTCCCATGGACCCTGACGGCGGACAGAGCGGCATGTGGGAAAACCTCGAGACGGCGCGGCAGGGTTTCATCTCCCGTGCGCGGCGTCGAACCCTCCACGGGCGTCGCTTTAGCCGATACCCTTGGCAGGACGAACGTGGCCAAGGCGTTCAGCGGTCCGCCGGCTACCGCAATACCGCTCCGATGCGGCTCTGTCGGGCTGTTGAGGCCGCGCGAGAAGCTCGCCGCCTATCTTCAGGAGCAACAGGACTGCGCTCATCGGGTGGAGCGGGTCCTGGGCGCAGTGGACGCGCTGTTGGACCTTCCCGAGGAGGAGGCGCGTCATGCTGTAGCGCGGCAATCTGGGTGAGCTGCGCGCGACAATCTGGATGAGAGTCGAGGTCGTCGCGGCGGGGGTAAGCATCGCGGCGACGGGCGCCGCGAGCAAGGGTTTTCGCATTCTGATTGTCGCGGAGCGTCAATCGGCGGGGGCGTTGATTGTCGCGCGGGTGGGCGTTCGGCCAGGTGGCTTGCGGCGTTCGACGGCGGTTCGGCGTCGGTAGCTCTCGACGTTGAGCTCGAAGATCGTGGCGTGGTGGACGAGCCGGTCGACGGCGGCCAGCGTCATGGCGGGATCGGGGAAGATCCGGTTCCACTCTCCGAAGGGCTGGTTGGCGGTGATCAGGATGGATCGCCGCTCGTAGCGGGCGCTGATCAGCTCGAAGAGCACGCTGGTCTCGGCCTGGTCCTTGGTGACGTAGGCGAGGTCGTCGAGGATCAGCAGGTGGTACTTGTCGAGCTTGGCGATGGCGGACTCCAGGGTGAGTTGGCGGCGGGCGACCTGGAGGCGCTGCACGAGGTCGGTGGTGCGGGCGAAGAGCACGCGCCAGCCGTTCTCGATCAGGTCGAGGCCGATGGCGGCGGCCAAGTGGCTCTTTCCTCCGCCAGGCGGGCCGAAGACGAGCAGATTGTCGCCCTTCTCGAGCCAGCTGTCACCGGCGACCAGGGCCATGACCTGGGCCTTGGAGATCATCGGCACGGCGTCGAAGTCGAAGGCGTCGAGGGTCTTGCCGGGCGGCAGGCGGGCCTCGGCGAGATGGCGCTCGATGCGCCGGCGGGCGCGTTCGGCGATCTCGTGCTCGGCCAGCGCGGCGAGGAAGCGGGCGGCGGGCCAGCCCTCCTTGTCGGCCCGCTCGGCGAAGCGGGGCCAGATGTGCTTGATCGCCGGCAGGCGGAGATCGCCGAGCAGGAGTGCGAGGCGGGCATCCTCGACGGGATCGGTCGCGGTCATGCCGAGACCTCCTCGGCCAGCGTGGCGGCGGTGAGCGCGTCGTAGGCGCTGAGCGGGGTGAGGGCGACGGTGACCTCCGGCAGCGCGCCGGGCCGCGGCGCGAAGCGGGCGCGGAGGTCGGCGAGGTCGGGCATGCCGCCGGCGTCGAGACGCTCGGCGATGTACGCGGCGAGATCGGCCTCGCAGCCGCGCTCGTGGGCGAGCGCCAGCGCCTCGACGACGAGCCGGCAGGCCACCTTCTCCGGCAGCGCCGCCATGGCTGCGTCATAGAGGCGGCGATAGGCGTCGCGGGGGAAGAGCTGGTCGCGGTAGACGAGGCCGGGCAGCGCCATGGGCTTGGCCCGGAGCGCATGAATGACGTGACGGTAGTCGACGACATGGGCGCGGCGGCGGTCGCCGTAGCCCCGGCCGCGCGGCAGGGTCATCAGCTGCGTGCCGCCGAGGAAGACCTCGAGCCGATCATCGTGGATGCGCACGCGCAGCCGGTGGCCGATGAGGCGCGAGGGCACGGTGTAGAAGACGCGCCGCAGCATGAAGCCGCCGAACGAGGTGACCGTCACCATGGCCTCCTCGCCATCCTCCGCCCGCCGGGCCGGCAGCAGCCGCAGCACCGCCCGCTCGGCGTCGACGCGCTTGCGGTTGCGCGAGCCGCGCAGCAGCAGCGCGTCCTCGACGGCGCGCTTCAGGTGACCATGGGCGGCCTCGATCGCGCCGTTCTCGTGGGCGATGCCGCGATTGTTGCGGCTGGCGGCCATGCCGTAGTGGGCGCAGAGGCCGGCGTATCGGACGGTCCAGTCCTCATCCACCTCCGGCGCGAGGTTGCGGAAGGCGGCCGAGAGGCTGTCGCTGCGGTGCTCGCGCGGGGCGCCGCCGAGCGCCCAGAGCGCGTCCTGCAGCCCGGCGGCCAGCGCCACGAAGCTCTCGCCGCCCAATACGACATGGGCGTGCTCGAAGCCACTGAACGCCAGACGGAAGTGGTAGAGCCGGTGCGCAAGCGGCTGGCCCGCCACCGTGACGCCGACGTCGGCCATATCGGTGAAGTCGGAGAGGCCCAGCCGACCGGGTTCGTGAGTCTGGCGGAAGATCACCTCGCGCTCCGGCCCATGCAGCGCCCGCCACTGGCGGATACGCCGCTCCAGCGTCCGCCGCACCCCGGCGCCCAACTCGGGATGCCGGCGCATCAGCTCCTCGAACACCGCCACAGGCCTGAGGCCCGGGCTCGCCACCAGCATGGGAACGACCTCGGCGTCGAAGACCGCCGCCAGCGGATCGGGCCACCGCCGCTCGCGCGGCGCGCGCTTCTCGGAGGGCAGGCGCGGGTCCTGCTCGATGCGGTAGCCGGTGGCGGCGCTGAACCCGGCGCGGGCGGCGGCGACAGGGACCGGGTCGGTCGCTCGGTGCTTCATGAAGAGCCTCATCTGGTGATCGGTCACGTGGCGGCCGGGCACGAGCGCTCCTCCGAAGCTGAGAAAGCACCCGCTTAGCCCGACCGGCCGCGATAACCGCGCCGCGCCCGCCCGGAGGGCGGGAACGCGGCGCCGCCGGCGTCGAACCTCCGGTCGGGCAAGCCCTCCTTGCGGTCCGACCCCGGCGCATCGCTCTCATCCAGATTGTCGCGCCAGTCTCATCCTCATCGACGCGCTCCAGTCATGCGGCCCTCACTCTGCTGGAACTGGCGCGCATCCAGTCGAGACAGTTGAACCGGAGCCTCGTTTCCTCCGCCCTCGCGAAGGTGGAGGCATGAGCCGGCCGCCCATCTCTCCCGAGACGCGCGCGAGGATGAGAGCGGCGAAGCTCGGCCGGAAACATAGCGATGCGCACCCAGCGGCCATATCTGCGGGGTTGAAAGGGCACCCGGCGCTTTGCGGTCCCAAGGGCGTTCTGCGTCTGCTGACCGCGGCCGAAATGGCGGACTATCGACTGATCCGACACAAGTGCCTCGACCGCGCCGAGGCGCTGACGCTGCTCGGACAGGCGGATTTGGTCAGGGGCTCGGCGGCCCAAGCCGCAGGGGGCTCGGCATGAGTGAGATCGACGTGGACGCCCGGCCGCAACCGCGCCGGCGTGGGTCGCCGCGCGGCGTCCCGAAATCCGCAGAGCACAAGGCGCGGATCGCCGAGGGGGTTCGCCGCTGGAACGCCGGTGCCGAGTCTTGGCAGAAGCGCCGCGGCTGGCGCAAGTACTTGTCCGACGAGGAAGCGGCAGACCTTACCCTTTTGCGGTCGCGGCTCGGCTACAGCCTCGCCGAGGCCCTGGCCGCGATCAAGCGGGGGGACCTGATCCTGGAATGAAACGCTGGGCAAAAGACGCGCGGCCGGCGGGCGTCGCGGTCGTTCCGCCGGGATGGGTTCGATCCCGGCCCCGCCTGGGGGCAAGCCTCCGAAATCGTGGAATCGAATCCCCCCGGTTTTCGGAATCGCGCCCCCTATTCCTCAGTCTCACCGGTCCGCAGGTTTCCTGACGCAGCCCTGCGCAGAGCAGGGAAACGCGGGAGAAGGCAATGAAAGAAGACGAACTTTCCGACGACCGGCTGCTGTCGCGACCCGAGGTGGAGGAGCGCTTCGGCATTTCGCGGCGCTACCTGGAAATCTCGGCCGTCCGCGGCGACGGGCCGATGATGACCAAGATCGGCCGGAGCGTGCGCTATCGCGTCGGCGACCTGCGCGCCTGGATCGACGCCCGCCGCCGGGCCTCGACCTCCGACGCAGGGACTGCGTGATGGCCCGCCCCCTTCAGGAGCCGCCGAGCTATCCGGCCGACGCCGAGGGCTGGAACGGGCGCAGCCTGCGCGAGCACGTCGAGCAGGCCCGGGGCGAGGCCGACCGGGCGGTGACGGAGCTGGCGGACTTCCGCGAGGAGTTGGGCGACGACCTGGCGGCGGTAAAGGCGCGCCTGGGGGCCGCGGAAGCCGCCGCTGCGCAGGCCATGGCGCTCGCGCAGGCCGCCTGCGCCGAGCTGGCCGAACGGCGCGGCGCGGGCGCTCCGGCCGAGGCGGTCGCCGCCCCGGCGGAGAGCTGGAGCTGCGGCCGCTTGGTCAACCTGGCGGAGGAGGCGGCCGGTTCCGCCGCGGCGGCGATGGAGACCAGTGAAGCGCTCCACGCCGACTTGGCGGAGCTGAAGCGCAGCGCCGCCGGCATGACGCGCTCGGACCTGTCGCCGGCCGCCCGAGACGAGCTCGGCCAGGTGACGCGTCGGATCGAGGAAATCGAGGCGGAGGCGCTGATCGGCGTGGAGGCGGCTGCGCGCGCATCCGGCGCGCTGGAAGCGCTGGCCGAGCGCCTGGCGGCGCTGGACGACCAAACGCGCAGGAAGTCCGATGTCTGAAGCCCGCCGCATCGTGGAGGCCTTGGGCGGCGAGTGGCGGGGGCGCTCCGGCCTCGCCCCTTGCCCGCTCTTCCAGCCGGAGGGGCGGCGCGACCAGCGCGGCCTTTCGGTCGCCAAGGAAGGCGGGCGAACGCTCGTCCATTGCCATAAGTCGAACTGCGCCGTCTGGCCCGAGCTGCAGCAGCGCGGCCTGGCCGAGGCCCGGGGGTCTGCCTGCGCCGATCCGGCGGAGGCCGAACGGCGGCGGCGCGAGGAGCGGCGAAAGGAGGCGCAGCGCCTGCGGGCGGCGCATGAGCTGTTCGCCTCGGGCGTGAGCTGCGAGGGGACGCCGGCGCAGACCTATCTGGAGGGGCGCGGCATTCGCGGGCTGAAGTTCAACCGGATGCGCAACACCCTGCGCTTCGTCGCCGAAGCTCCGCATGCGCCGAGCGGCCTGCGCCTGCCCGCGATGGTGGCGCAGGTGCGGGGGACGAAGGGCGAGGCCCTGGGCATCCACCGGACCTTCCTGCGGCCTGACGGCTCAGGCAAGGCGGAGGCGCAGCCCGCGAAGATGATGCTGGGGCCGAGCGCGGGCGGGGCTGTGCGCTTCGGCCCGGACGCGCCGGTGATCGCATTGGCCGAGGGCGTCGAGACGGCGCTGTCGATCGCCCGGGGCTTCGCGGCTGACAGTCTGGGCCTGCCTCTCGACCTCTGGGCTGAAGGGGTGCGTCCTGCCGCCCTAACCCCTCGCCGGAGCGGTGGTGATCGCCGCGGATCACGACGAGGCTGGTTTCTCCGCCGCGCAGGGGACGGCGGCGCGTCTGGAGGCCGAAGGCCGGGCCGTGTCGATCATCCGGCCACCGCAGCCGGGGACCGACTGGAACGACGTGCTGCGGGGCGAAGCATGACCACCGGCGGCGAGGACGAAATCCGCCGTCAGGTGGAGGAGGCCGCACGCGCGGCCGAGCACAGGAGGCGTGGCGCTGGGGGGAAGGGGAAGCCCCGGCGCAGGAAGGCCAAGGCTTCCCCCTTCAAGTCCGAAGGCGGCCGCATCTGGCGCGAGGTTGAGACGCAGGGACCGGACGGAGAGGCGCGCCGCGCCTGGGTCCCCTTCGGTTCGGAGCTGCACATTCTGGCCCGCACGCGCAACGGCGACAACGAGGACCACGGGCGGCTGCTCGAAGTGGTCGACCGGGACGGGGTGCGGCACCATTGGGCGATGCTCGCCAGCCTGCTTGCGGGAACAGGCGAGGCGATCCGGGCGGAGCTGTTGCGCCTGGGCTGGACCCCCGCGCCCGGCGCCGGACGGAAGTGGCGCGACTGGTTGCTGGAATACCTGATCACCGCCGAACCGGAGGAGCGCGTGCGCTGCGTCTCCGGCATCGGCTGGCACGGGGCGGCCTTCGTGCTGCCCGACGAGGTGATCGGCGGCGACGGCTTGGGCGAGCGCGTCATTTTGCAATCGGCCGAGCTGCTGGAGCATGCCTTTCACGTCGCGGGATCGCTGGAGGATTGACAGGGCGAGGTGGCCGGCCGCGCGCTCGGCAACAGCCGCCTGATGCTGGCGATCTCCGCCGCCTTCGCCGCGCCGCTCCTGGCGGCGACGGGCGACGAGGGCGGCGGCTTTCATCTGCGGGGGGCGTCCTCCTCGGGGAAGTCGACCGCTTTAGCCGTGGCGGGATCGGTCTGGGGCGGCGGCGGCACGCGGGGCTATGGCGAGAGCTGGCGCAGCACGGACAATGGCCTGGAGGGGCTGGCGGCGCTGCACAATGGCGCGTTGCTCACCCTGGACGAGCTGTCGCAGATCGACCCCCGTGCCGCGGGGCAGGCCGCCTACATGCTGGGAAACGGCCGGGGCAAGGCCCGCGCCGGGCGCGAGGGGCAGGTGCGCAAGGCGCATGAATGGCGGCTGCTCTTCCTGAGCAACGGCGAGGTGGGGCTGGAAGACAAGATCGCGGAAGGCGGCGGCCGGATCGCTGCGGGGATGCAGGTGCGGGTGATCGACCTGAGGGCCGATGCGGGCGCGGGTCTTGGCCTGTTCGAGGACCTGCATGGCGCGGTCAACGCCGCGAGCTTCGCCCAGGCGCTGAAGGCGGCCGCCTCCAAGGTCTACGGCGCGCCCGCGCGGGTTTTCCTGCGCCCTGTGACGACGGACCTGCCCGGGATACGGCAGGGCGTCGCCCGGCTGCGCCAGGGCTTCGTCGCGGCCGCGGTGCCGGCCGGCGCGGATGGGCAGGTTCGCCGGGTGGCGGATCGTTTCTCCCTGGTCGCCGCCGCGGGCGAGCTGGCCTCGGACCTGGGCGTGACCGGCTGGCCGCCAGGCGCGGCGGCGACCGCGGCGCTGCGCTGCTTTCGGGACTGGCTGTCCGAGCGCGGGGGAATCGGCTCCAGCGAGGTGGCGGATGCGCGGGCGCGCCTGCGCAGGACGGTGGAGGTGGATGGGCATGGCAGGTTCCTGCCCTGGGATCCCGACAGCCGGACGGTCGTTCGGCTGAACGCGCTGAAGTATCGCCGCCAACCTGACGAGGCGATGACGAACGATCCGCCCACGTTCTTCATACACGCCTCCGGGATGGCCGAGCTGTTGGCGGGGCTGGATCGCAAGACGGTCCTGGAGGAGATGGCGGATGAGGGTGTCATTGTTCGGCATGAGGTGATGGCGAAGGGCGAGAAGGTCCTGGCCCTGACCCGCGTCTTCAAGGTCCCGTCCGAGAAATCCGCCCGGCGGCTCTACCAGCTCGACCACAGCGCGCTGATGCGCGAGCCGGGCGACGGGGATGGCTGACCGCGGGCCGAATTGGACGGCGCTCGGCAGGGTCTTCGCGGCCCTGTCCGGCGGCCCGGCCGAGCCTGCTCCCGGACCTGAGGAGGCCGACGCGCCCGCCCGCGAACTGGCGGAGGAGCGCGCCGGGATCCTGGAATACGACGCGGGCCTGTCTCGCGAACGGGCCGAGGCGCTGGCTTATCGCGCTCATGGATTGCCGCCGCCCCGCCGATAGCCTCGGCCAGGCGCGGCGGCGCAGGCTGGCGCTTCATGCTCGCGGTACTCGGCCTCTTCCTGCCGCCATACTTGCCCCGCGCCCCGGCTGGGGGCAGGGTCTTCGTCGCGCCGCGCGCCGGAGGCCCGACCATGCGCGGGGAAGAAACGTGAAGGAATGGCGGGGGGAATCGACCAGCGGCGTCTCGCGACGGGGCGGGGCGATCCCGTTGCCGCATCTGGATCGGATCCGGGTCGATGATCTGCACAGCTTCCCCGTTGATCGCACTCGCTTGGTCGCCGCGATCGGCCAGCCTCCGGCTTGCCTGCGCCGCCTGGACCAGAGGACGCGGCCGAGCTGCGGCGCCTTCGGCCCCGCCGGATCGCCGCTGATGCCGACCCGGGGGGTGGGCAATCTCTGCCGGCCCCAGCGGCCTGGTAACCGGCGGCCTCCTCACGCAGAGATTTTTTCCTTCCGCGGGGAAAATCGCGATCCGGCGCGTCGGAAAGGATCTGAAACCGCGTAGGGGGATACGCCGCATCGCTCATTTTTGGGCGGAATGGGCGCTTTTTCGTCCCATTTTTCTTTCTTCGGACGGTCTATAAATGCGGAATAGGCGATCAGTTTTCGAAATCTTCCGAGAGAAGATGAATATCTATCAACGTGTTGCGCCGTTACAGAGGCCTCTGTTTTTGCAACCAGCCCGCAACCGAAAGAGAGGTGAATTATATAATGATTACATATAGATAAATATACTGGTTACAAGGTTACACGGTTACAGAGATTTTGAAGAGCTTGCCTTTTTCTTCCGACAGCCCAGAAGGCTTTCCGCCCTCGCCGCGGCGCAGCCTCGAAACCGGAAGCCAAGGAAATCCAGCCGGAACCCGGCTCTTTCCTCCCCGCGCCCGACATGCTTCCAGGTTCAGCCAGTCGCCCCCCGGCCGAGCTTGCCCCCTCGTCTTTCATGGGGACGCCTGCCCTCAAAAATGACGCGACGAAGGGTCCCTTTGCGTCCTCCGGGCGGGGGTTGTGGATTGGTCCGCCCGCGGCCCCAACCCTCCCGGCTCCGCCCGAAAGCCTCGGCGGTGGTAGCCCGGTGGTAGCCCGCGAAAACCGAAGGCCTAGGCGCTGAAGGCTAAGATGCTGGAAAGGTTGGTACCGCCTCCCCGGCTTGAACGGGGGACCCCCAGATCCACAATCTGGTGCTCTAACCAACTGAGCTAAGGCGGCACGCGGCCCAAGTACCCATGCCGCAGGCGGAATGCAAGTCCCACTTGCCTGGGTCCCCGCAGAATGATCAGATCGCCGCGCAAGGAGAGAAGCCATGGGCATTGACAGCGAAAGCGACGTCGCCGGAAGTCTGCAGATCGGACCGACCAGCCAGGGCATGGTCCGCATCTATCTGGAGACGACCCAAGGGGGCCTCCCCTTCGACTTCGAGCCCGAAGAGGCCGAGGAGATCGCCGAAGAGTTGCGCGCCGCCGCGGAACGCGCGCGGGCCATGCAGGCCAAGCGCGGCAAGTGATTTCCGGCGTGGGGGTTACGCAATCGCTTCTCCAGAGCGACGCGTGCGATCCGCGGATCATGAACTTGGTCATGAGAATTCGGAACGGGTGACCGGGAGCGCCCACAACCCGAAATCCCAGCCCGAGCGTTGGCGACAGGCATCGGCTGTCGCCGCACAGAGCGCCGGCGACTGCCCAGTGGCGAAGTGAAAAGACCTTCTATTAGATTGAGGCCTCGAACGCGCCATTTGGAGAGGGCGGCGACGTGGGCGATCGCCGCGAGAGAGGTGGCGGCGTGGCGATCGTATCGGGTGGCGACGCGGCGCCAGGTCTTGAGCCGGCAGAAGAGCCGTTTGAACCGCGCCGGGTTTGCCGGAGGCTCCCACTCCTGAGTAGGATGGAGCATCATGAGCAAGACGACGAACAAGTTTTCCCCTGAGGTTCGCGAGCGGGCGGTTCGGCTGGTCCTCGAGAGCGAAGGCCAGCACGGGTCTCGCTGGCAGGCGATCCTGTCAATTTCGGCGAAGATCGGCTGTTCGGGACAGACGCTGAACGAATGGGTGAAGAGGGCCGAGGTCGACAGCGGCAGGCGTGCGGGCATTCCGGCCGAGATGGCCGAGAGGATGAAGGCGCTCGAGCGGGAGAACCGCGAGCTGCGCCAGGCCAACGAGATCCTGCGCAAGGCAAGCGCGTATTTTGCGATGGCGGAGCTCGACCGCCGGTCGAAGTGATGGTGTCGTTCATCGACGCGCATCGGGATGCACACGGGGTCGAGCCGATCTGCAGGGTCCTGCCGATTGCCCCTTCCACCTATCATGATCGTCTTGTGAAGCGGGCCGATCCAGCTCGGCTGTCGGATCGTGCCCGACGGGATGAGGCGCTGCGGCCCGAGGTCCTGCGCGTGTTCGAGGAGAACTGGCGGGTCTATGGCGTGCGCAAGGTCTGGAGGCAGCTCGGCCGCGAGGGTTTCGACATTGCCCGTTGCACCGTCGCGCGGCTGATGAAGAGCATGGGTATTCAAGGCATTATTCGGGGCAAGCCGCACAGGACGACGATCCCTGACAAGAAGTCGCCGTGCCCACAGGACCAGGTGAGCCGCCAGTTTCGCGTGCCGGCGCCGAACATGCTGTGGGTGAGCGACTTCACCTATGTCGCCACCTGGAAGGGCTTCGCCTACGTCGCCTTCGTCATCGACGCCTACGCCCGCAAGATCGTCGGCTGGCGCGTCAGCACCTCGGCCCATGCGGGGTTCGTGCTCGATGCCCTGGAACAGGCGGTCCACGATCGGCGCCCGGCCAAGGGCGCGGGGTTGGTCCATCATAGCGACCGCGGATCGCAATACCTGAGCATTCGCTACAGCGAGCGGCTGGCGGAAGCCGGCATCGAGCCCTCCGTCGGCAGTGTCGGGGACAGCTACGACAATGCCCTGGCAGAGACCATCAATGGCCTCTTCAAGGCCGAAGTCATTCATCGGCGTGGCCAATGGCGCAGCTTCGAGGCGGTGGAATACGCGACCCTCGAATGGGTCGACTGGTTCAACAACCGCCGCCTGCTGGAGCCGATTGGAAACGTCCCGCCCGCAGAGGCTGAGAGGAACTTCTACGCAGCTCTGGAAACCAAAGCCATGGCCGCGTAGCTAACGAAAGTCAGCCTCCGGCAAACCCGGCGCGGTTCACCAGGCTTCGTCCGACAGCCAGAACACAGGACGCGACATGCCTCCTCCCGAAACTCGTTGAGCGGAGGATATCCTAAAGCAATATCAAATGGATATATGAGACCTCACCCTAGTCTCAGGCTTCATAACCAGAAGATGAGGGTTGCGGCGATGGGGATGGCGCTCATGAAGGCGTGGGCGCAGCGATCGTAACGGGTGGCGATGCGCCGCCGGTCCTTGAGCCTGCCGAACATGCGCTCGATGCGGTTGCGTTGCTTATGGAGTTGGGTGTCGCAGAGGGTCGGCGCCTGGCTCGCGCGGCCGGGGATGCGGGGGATGATCTCGAGGCCGGTCAGGCGGGCGAACCGGGCTTCGGAAAGCCGGAAGCAGCGCTCCGACAGCGCAAACTCCCGCATTTGGAAGCTTGAAGCACACCTCGGAGCATAGAGGAATTCCGTCCATGAGACCTGAGCCTAGGCAACTGGTTTGGTCATCTGTCAGGAAACGTTATCGAAATTGCAGAGCCGGACACAGTTCTCCGCCACTCGGTGACAGAAATCGACGTGATAGTCGTTGCGGAACGTCGCGAAATACTCGATCGCCGGCAGCGTTTCGCCCGTATCGATGACCGTCAGCTTGCCGTCTTCGACCATGTGCCGGAAGAAGGCGTGCGGCAGGACGGTGACCCCCATGCCCCGCGCGGCCAGATGGGCGAGGGCGGCCATGTTGTTGCAGGAGATGGTCCGCCGGAACTCCAGATCCGGGTTGTCGACGATCCGATGGAGGATCGGGCGGAGGATGGAGCCGGAGGTCTGGATGAGGAGCGGGAAGCGGGTCAGGTCGGCGACGCGCTGACGCGACCGGCCGCCGAGCAGCTTGGGGCTGCCCATCCAGACCAGCTCGATCCGGCCGAGGGGGACGCTGAGAAACTGCGGCTGCTGCACGATCCGCGGGCAGATGATGAAGTCGAGCCTGCGCTCGACCAGCTTGTCGAGCAGCGCGGCGGTGAGGTCGATCTCCGGCTCCATGATGATCGAGGGGTGCGTCTCGACGATCCAGGCGAGCAGGTCGGGCATCCAGGAAAGCGCGATCAGGTCGGTGACCCCGAGCCGGAACCGGAACGCCGGCGTCGCCGACCGCTTGCAGAGCGTCCCGAGCCGATCGGTCAGGCGCAGCATCTGCTCGGCGATGCCGCGCACCTCCTCTCCCGTGCTGGTCAGGACCGGACGGCGGCCGGTGCGATGGAGGAGCGGGGCCGGAAAGCGGGCTTCGAGCTCACCGATGCGCTTCGATATCGTCGACTGCGCGACGTTGAGATAGTCGGCCGCCGCCTCGAAACTGCCGAGCGTCGCCACCCAGTAGAGCGCCTCCAGCTGCTTGATAGTGAACATGTTTTTCCCAGATCATGCATTTTATTGATGTCTTGAGGTGATTTAATATCGCTTTTTTGCAGGTCGCGACAGACGTATGACGATCCCCCAGACAGAGACGCCCGCGCGCCGCCTTGGGAGAAACGAAGTGGACATCCTCGAGAAGCCTTCCGCCGATCCCGTCGCCCCGGATCTCGTCCGGCACTATGCGACCATCGCCACCTCGCTGATCAGCGATAACCTCGACCGGCTCGCCGGCGCGGTCGGGCTGCGGCCCTATCATGCGGGCGGGCCGCTCGTGGGCACGGCGCTCACCGTCCGGACCCGGCGCGGGGACAACCTCGCCATCCATGCGGCCCTCCGGATCGCGCGCCCGGGCGACGTGATCGTCATCGACGGAGAGGGGGACCTCGGGCAGGCGCTGGTCGGCGAGATCATCCTGGCCGCCGCCGAGGCGAAGGGCGTGGCGGGCTTCGTCATCGACGGGGCGATCCGCGACGTGGCGGCGATCGGCAAGTCGACCCTGCCGTGCTACGCCCGCGGGGTCATCCACCGCGGCCCCTACAAGAACGGGCCGGGTCGGATCAACGTGCCGGTCGCGATCGGCGGCCTCGTCGTCAATCCGGGCGATCTGGTGGTCGGGGACGAGGACGGCGTGGTCGCGCTCGCGCCCTGGCTCGCCGTCGAGCTGCTGCCGGCGATCCGCGCCCAGGAGGAGAGGGAGCGGCTGAAGCTCGCCGCGTTCTCCAAGACGCCGAAGCTTCGATCCGCCTGAAGCCAGAGGCTCCAAGCCCAACAGGCCGGATCCCGGACCATAACAAAGATTTCGGAGGAATATCCTGATGCGCCTTGCCCAGACCGCAGCCGGGCTGACCGCCGCGCTGCTGCTTTCGAGCACGTCCGTCCTTGCTCAGTCCGCCGCGGAGACGGTGACGATCGTCCTGCCCGCCGGGCCGGACCGGCTCGATCCCTGCGAGACCCCGCGCTCGGTGATCGGGCGCATCATCAAGCAGAACGTCGTCGAGTCCCTGGTGGAGCTCGACTACCAGACCTCGCAGGTCAAGCCGCGGCTGGCGACGCGCTGGGAGCAGACCTCGCCCACGACCTGGGTCTTTCACCTGCGCGAAGGCGTGAAATTCCATGACGGCGCGCCCTTCGACGCCGCCGCCGTGGTCCACTCGCTCGACCGGACGCTCGATCCCAAGCTCACCTGCATCACGCGCACCAAGTATTTCGGCGGCGTCGACGTCGCGGCCAGGGCGATCGACGACCTGACCGTCGAGTTCGTCACCAAGGCGCCGATGCCGATCCTGCCGACGCTGATGGCGCAGCTGTCGATCGCCTCGACGGCGACGCCGATGGGGGAATACACCGCCGACCCGATCGGCACCGGGCCCTATGACTTCGTCAGCTGGACCCAGGGCGAGAACGTCAGGACCGAGCGGTTCGCCGGCTACTGGGGCGAGCAGCCGAAGATCGCGGCGGCCACCTATGTCTGGCGCAGCGAATCCTCGGTCGCGGCCGCCATGGTGGCGACGGGCGAGGCCGACCTCGCCTTCTCGATCGCGCCCCAGGACGCGACCGACCCCGAGATGGACAAGGTCTATCCCAATTCCGACACCGCGCTCTTCCGGCTGTCGGCGGACATTCCGCCGCTCGACGACCTGCGCGTGCGCAAGGCGATCAACCTTGCGATCGACCGCCAGGCCTTCCTCGGCAGCATCCTCAGCCCCGAGGCGCAGCTTGCGACCCAGCAGGTCGGCCCGACCGTGCTCGGCCACAACCCGGACCTCGCGCCCTGGCCTTATGATCCCGAACAGGCGATGAAGCTCCTCGCCGAGGCGAAGGCCGACGGCGTGCCCGTGGACGCCCAAATCCGCATGATCGGCCGGCACGGCATGTTCGCCAACAGCGCCGAGTTCGTCGAGGCCGCGGCCGAGATGCTGCGCGCCGTCGGCCTCGACATCAAGCTGGAGAACCTCGAGATCTCCCAATGGCTCGAGATGGCGAACAAGCCCTTCGCCGCTGATCGCGCGCCCAACATCCTGCTGACCATGCACGACAACAACAGCGGCGACGCGGCCTTCACCGCGTTTTTCAAGTATCACAGCGACGGCCGGCAAAGCGAGATCCACGACCCGGAGGTCGACCGGCTGATCCTGGCGGCGGGCGAGGCCCAGGGGGCGGAGCGCGAGGACCTCTACCAGGAGGCCTTCCGGCGGATTTACGAGGATCTCGTCGCCGACGTGCCGCTGTTCCACATGGTCAACTACATGCGCGTCGGGCCGCGGCTCGAATTCACCCCCACGATCGCCAACGCCGTCGAGCTGCAGCTCTCGCAGCTGAAGCTCAAGTCGCCCTCCTGAGCGTGCGTGACGCGGGCCCTCCGGCGGCCCGCGCCTTTCCCCCGAAGCAACCATAGGGAGGCGCCCCGATGGGCGGGTTCATTCTCCGGCGGTCGTTGCAGAGCGTGTTCTCGCTCGTCGCGCTGGTCGTCGCCGTCTTCTTCCTGTCGCGCCTGAGCGGATCGCCGGCCGACCTCTACCTGCCCGTCGACGCGACCGATGCCATGCGGGCGGAGTTCGACGCCCAGCACGGCTTCGACGCCCCGATCCTCGTCCAGTTCTGGCGGTTCATGGCCGGCCTCCTTCACTTCGATCTCGGCCAGTCGATCCAGTTCTCCCGTCCCGCGCTCGACGTCGTGCTGCAGGCGTTTCCGACGACCCTGATGCTCGCGGCCGTCGCCATGCCGATCATCCTCCTGGTCGCGCTCGTCACCGGCTCGCTCGCCGCCGCCCGTCCCGGAGGGGCGTTCGACCGGATCGCCACGGTGATCTCGCTGATCGGGGCGAGCACGCCCAACTTCTGGATCGCCATCGTCGGCGTCATCGTCTTTTCGGTCGGCCTCGGCTGGCTGCCGACGAGCGGCGTCGGCACGCCGCTGCACTGGGTGTTGCCGGTGACGGTGCTCTGTCTCCGGCCGACCGGCGTCCTCGTCCAGGTCGTGCGGTCCTCGATGATGACCGCGCTCTCCTCGGCCTACGTCAAGACGGCGCGCGCCAAGGGCGTGCGCGGGCGGACGATCATCTTCGTCCATGCGCTCCGGAACGCGCTTCTGCCGGTCATCACCGTGGCCAGCGACCAGGCGGCCGGGATCCTGAACGGGGCGGTGATCGTCGAGACCGTGTTCGGCTTTCCCGGCATCGGCAAGCTGATGATCGACTCCGTGCTCATGCGCGACTTCGCGGTGATCCAGGCCGCGGTTCTCGTGACGGCGCTCGCCGTCTTCCTCCTCAACATCATCGTGGACATCGCCTATGCCCTCGTCGACCCTCGTATCCGGTACGCGTGAGATGGCCCTGGCCGGCGCCGCAGGGTCCCGGTTCCGCTCGGCGCTGCGCGTGACGCTCGGCGCGCTCGGCCGGGACAAGGCGGCCCTCGTCTCGGCGATCTTCCTGGCGCTCGTTCTCCTCTGCGCCCTGGTCGCCCCCGCGCTCCTCTCCCCGGAAGCGCGCAGCATGAACCTGATGCAGCGAAACGCCGCGCCCTTCGACCTGTCGCGGCCGTTCCTCTACATCCTGGGGGCGGACGCCCTCGGGCGCAGCCTTCTCGCCCGGGTTCTCGTCGCCTCGCAGAACACCCTCCTGATCGCCGGCTCCGCCGTCCTCGCCTCGATGGTCATCGGCACTCTGCTCGGCCTCGTCGCCGGCTACCGCGAGGGGCCCCTCGGGGCGACGCTGTTGCGCCTCGCCGACGCGATCATGAGCTTTCCCTCGATGCTGCTGGCGGTGATCGTGCTCTTCATCTTCGAGCCCGGGGTGACGAACGTCATCCTCGTCCTCGCCATCTCGCGCATCCCGATCTTCCTGAGGACGGCGCGCGCCGAGGTGCTCGAGGTCCGCCAGCGGCTCTTCGTCACCTCCGCCCTCGCCATGGGCGCGTCCACGAGCCGCATCCTCCTGCGCCACATCCTGCCCATGGTCGTCCCGACGATCGTCAATCTCGCGGCGCTGGAAATGGCCTTCGTGATGCTGGTGGAATCGGGTCTTTCCTTCCTCGGCATCGGCATCCAGCCCCCCGCGATCACCTGGGGCCTGATGGTGGCCGACGGGCGCAACTACATCGGCTCGGCCTGGTGGGTCGCCTTCTGGCCCGGGCTCGCGATCATGCTCGTCACCATGTCCCTCAACCTCTTCTCGAATTGGCTGCGCGTGGTCTCGGATCCGGTCGAGCGCTGGCGCCTGCTGAGCAAGGAGGAATGACCATGTCCGCCCCGCTTCTCGAGGTCCGCAACCTCTCCGTCGACTTCCCCGGCCCGCGCGGGACCGTGCACGCCGTCCGCAACGTCAGCTGGTCCGTGGCCCGTGGCGAGACCCTCGCCATCCTGGGCGAGAGCGGCTCGGGCAAGAGCGTCAGCGCCTCGACGGTCATGGACCTGATCGACGCGCCGCCCGCCGTGATCGCCTCGGGCGAGATCCTGTTCCAGGGCCGCGATCTTTTGCGCGTCTCCCGGGAGACGCGCCGCCAGGTCAACGGCAGGCGGATCTCGATGATCTTCCAGGACCCGCTCTCCGCGCTCAATCCGGTCTATCCGGTCGGCTGGCAGATCGCCGAGACCATGCGGGCCCATGGCGTCGATCCGGCGCGCATCGGCCCGCGCGTCGTCGAGCTTCTCGCCCGCGTCGGCATTCCCGAGCCCGAGAAATGGGCCCGGGACTATCCCCACCAGTTCTCCGGCGGCCAGCGCCAGCGCATCATGATCGCCTCGGCGATCGCCCTCGAGCCCGAGCTGCTGATCGCCGACGAGCCGACGAGCGCCCTCGACGTGACGGTGCAGGCCCAGGTGCTCGACCTGATGAAGGCGCTGCAGGCCGAGAGCGGCATGGGCATGGTCATCATCACCCATGACCTTGGCGTGGTCGAGCGGGTCGCCGACCGGGTGATCGTCATGAACGGCGGCGAGGTGGTGGAACGGGGACCTGTCCGGGACGTGCTGACGAACCCGCAGCATCCCTACACGCGCCGCCTCCTCGACGCCGTGCCGGGCCGTCACGGTTTCGCCCCGGCGGAAGCCGCGCCGGCGGGCGCCCCGCCGCTCCTCGACGTCAGGGACGTCTCCAGGGTCTATTTCGGGCGGCCGAAGCTCTTCTCCTCGGCGCCGCAGCCGCAGCTCCGCGCGGTCGACCGGGCGAGCTTTTGCCTCGCGCGCGGCGAGACGCTCGGCATCGTCGGCGAATCCGGCTCGGGCAAGTCGACCCTCGCCCGGATGCTGCTCGGCCTCGACAGGCCGACCGAAGGGACGATCGCCTTCGAGGGCCGCGACCTCGTCAACGGCAGTCCCGCCGAACTCTTCGCCATCCGCCGGCGCCTGCAGTTCGTCTTCCAGGATCCGACCGCCTCGCTGAACCCGCGGATGACGATCGAGCAGATCGTCTCGGAGCCTTGGGCCATCCACAAGGGCGTGCTGCCGCGCGCGCAGTGGCGGGGGCGGGTGGAGGAGCTGCTGCTCCAGGTGGGCCTTCGCCCCGAGCACGCCGACCGCCATCCGCACCAGTTCTCGGGCGGGCAGCGCCAGCGCATCGCCATCGCCCGGGCACTGGCGCTCAAGCCCGACCTCATCGTCTGCGACGAGGCGGTCTCGGCGCTCGACGTGTCGGTGCAGGCCCAGGTGATCGACCTGCTGAAGCAGCTGCGCCGCGATCTCGGGCTCGCCTATGTCTTCATCGCCCACGACCTCGCCCTCGTCCGCGACTTCGCCACCTCGGTGATCGTCATGTACCGGGGACAGATCGTCGAGCAGGGACCGACGGCGCAAGTCTATGAGCGCCCCCGGCACGACTACACCCGTCGCCTGCTGTCGGCGAGCGAGAGCCGGCTCGGCCCCGAGGCCGCCTGATGCCCGGCGACGCCCCGGCGGCTGCGGGCGCGCAGGCGCCGACCCTCGCCGCGCTCTTCGGGGTCTGCCTCAAGATCGGCTGCCTCAGCTTCGGGGGCGGCCTTTCCGGATGGCTCCACCGCGAGTTCGTGGTCGGTCACCGCTGGATCGACGAGGATGAATTCGCCAGCGCGCTCGCCCTCGCGCAGATCCTGCCGGGCGCCAACGTGGTCAACCTCGTCATTGCCTTGGGCGACCAGCTCCGCGGCGCGGCCGGGGCCGCCGTCGGGGCCTTCGGTTTCCTCATAGGGCCGTTCTTCGCCGTCCTCGGCCTCTATGCCGCCTACGACCGCATCGCTTCGAGTCCGGTCCTGACCGCCCTGACCGAAGGCGTCACCTACGCCGCGATCGGCCTCCTCGCCCTGGTCTGCGTCCGCGGCGCCGAACGCCTTCGCCGCTGGCCGCCGGGCCTCGCCGTCATGGGGCTCACCGCCCTCGCCGTCGGCGTCCTGCGCCTGCCGCTGATCCCGGTCGTTCTGGCGATGGCGCCCTTCAGCATCTGGCTCGCCAGCCGCAGGGCGTCCGATGCGTGACGAAACGCTGATCGCGCTTCTCCTCGTCTTCGCGTCCTTCTCGTTGATCTCGATCGGCGGGGGCTCGGCGATCATCGCCGCGATCCAGCACGAGGCGGTGGCGGTCCGGCAGTGGATCGCCGGTCCGGAGTTCATCACCCTCTTCGCCGTCTCGCGCGCCGCGCCGGGGCCGGGCACGATGCTCGCGACGCTGATCGGGTGGGAGGTGGCCGGCTGGCCCGGCGCCGTCGTCGCGACGCTGGCGCTCTATCTTCCCTCTTCGGTGGTCGCCCTGGCGGTCTTTCGCGCCAGCAACGTCCATCGCGGGGCCCGCTGGCGCCGGATCGCGCGCGAAGGCCTCGCGCCGGTCGGCTCCGGCCTCGTCCTGGCCGGCGTCATCGCCATCTTCCGGCTGTCCGGCGGCGGCGTCATCGCCGCCGGGATCGGCATCGCCGCGCTCTGCGTGCTGCTCGCGGCGCCCCGCGTCCCGGTCCTGGCGATCCTGGCCGGAGGCGGTGCCCTGTCGATCGCGACGGCTGTTTGCTGGTGAACACAGGCGGGAGCGTCGCCGCCGCTCGAATGGCCGCCCCGAAGCCCGGGCGCCGACCGCCGCACCTCCATGAACGGCCCCTCCGGCCGATGACGGAGGAGCCCGTCGCTTGCGGGCGGGAGCCTGCGTTCGCGGCTGGTCGAACGAACGACCGCGCATCTGTCCACTGGCGTCGACGCAGGCCGTTGGCGCCCCGGCGACGCTTCGTGGGACGGCCTCGCCCGATGCGCGGTTGTTCGGTCTTTCCGCCGTCCGTATAGCGGATGCGAATGACAAAGGACGCAATCATGTCGGAAGAAGCCGCGGACCGTCTCGATCGTCGTTACTTCATGATCGCCTCCCTCGCGTCGGCTGGCGCGTCCGCCGCTCTCCTTGCGGGCGCCGCCAACGCAGGGGAGGCGACCGCGGGCTCCGCCGACCCGGGGGCAGGGACCGTCTATACCGGCGACATCATCGGAGGAAAGAAGGTCGTCAGCGCGCTCGACGTGAGCGATCTCGAAGCCGGGAAGAAGCACTTCCTGTATTTTCAAGGCGTGGAGACGCCTGCCGGGCAGCACTGGCACGTGTCCGTGACGGTCGCCAAGGGGGCGAAGCCGGGCAAGCGCGTCGTTCTGACGAGCGGCGTGCACGGCGACGAGATGAGTTCCATCCATACGGTCCAGACCGTGATGACCCAGCTCGATCCGGTGGAGATGTCGGGCACGGTGATGGCCGTCACCGACGTGTCCCGCCCGGCCCTGGAAAGCCTGCAGCGCCGGTGGCCGAACCAGGGCAGAGGCATCGATCTCATCGACATGAACCGGGAATGGCCCGGGAACGAGAACGGCCCGACGGCTGCGGCCCGCCATGCCGGGCTCCTGTTCAACCGCCTGCTGCGGCCGAACGCCGACGTGGCGATCGACTTCCATACCGGCACGACCGGATTCGAGGTCAGCGCCTTCAACATCGGCGAGATCGAGCGACCCGAGGTCAAGGCGATGCTGGACCTCTATCCCGTCGGCCAGATCCTCGACATGCCCAAGGCCGCCTATCCCACTGTCCTGCACAACGCGTTTCTCGACGCGGGCATCCCAGCCTTTGCGCCGGAGATCGGCGCGGCGCGCGTCCTCGACCCAGGCATGATCGAATTGTTCGTGGAAGGCACGATGAACGTGCTCAAGCATCACGGCGTCGTCGCCGGTCCGATGGGCCGCACGGCCGAGGGCATGACCGTCTTCGTCGGCAACAGCGGCTTCCCGATCCTCGCCACGGCCGGCGGGATCGTCGAGCATCTCGTCAAGCTCACCGACAGGGTCGAGCCCGGACAGAAGCTCGCCATCCAGCGCGACAGCTTCGGCCAGGTCGTGGCCGAGTATACGAGCGCGGTGAGCGGAGAGATCATCGGTCAGCGCAGCGACGCAATGTCCGAGCCCGGCAATCCCCTGGTCATTGTTCTCTTCAACAAGACGGCGCCGGACGGCGCGGAGATCTATCCCGAGTAGGTCGCCCGCCGCGACCTCGGCCGCCCGGCGACGCGCCACGGCCGGACCGCGGTCCGGCCCAAGGCAGGGACGCGCCGGGCCGCAGGCGCGCTCCTGCCGCCGCTTTTGTCCCACGAAAGGGAGACAGCCGCTCTCAGGCCGCGCCCGGCCGCAATCGGCGCTGACGGCGACCTCCAGACGACGTCGCGGCAGGCTCGCCCTCCCGCCTCGCGCGGTCTTGCAAATCCGCAAGACAGATCCGCGGAACGAACTGAACGATGGTTCAATTTTCCCTGTTGAACCGCGACAGATCGTTGCTAAAGTGACGATCGACCCGGAGAAAACCCGGGCAAGGCGTCCCCGCGGCGCCGCTGGGAGGATCGACCGATGACCGACGGCGTTCCCGCCGATCTCGACACCTTTCCGAAGCTCCTCGTCCGCAACGCGCAGCGGTTCGCCGACCGACCGGCCTACCGCGAAAAGGAATTCGGCATCTGGCAGGTCTGGACCTGGGCCGAGGCGGACCGCGAGATCGCCGCGCTGGCGGCGGGCTTCCACGGGCTCGGCCTCCGCTCCGGGGACCGTCTGGCGATCATCGGGCGCAACCGGCCCGCGCTCTACTGGGCGATGACCGCGGCGCAGATGTGCGGCGCGATCCCCGTGCCCCTCTACCAGGACGCGGTCGCCGAGGAGATGGCCTATGTCCTCGACCACTGCGGCGCCCGCTTCGTCCTCGCCGGCGACCAGGAGCAGGTGGACAAGGTGCTGGAGATCCAGGACCGCCTGCCGGGGCTGGAGCGGATGATCTACCTCGATCCCCGGGGCCTGCGCGGCTACGACCATCGCCATCTGCACGCCTTCGCCGAGGTGCAGGCCGCGGGCCGCGCCGCCCCGCCCGAGGTCGCGGCCGAGATCCGGGCCCGCGTCGCCGCCCAGGGCGCGCAAGACGTCTGCGTCATGCTCTACACTTCCGGCACCACCGGCCGGCCCAAGGGCGTGGTGCTGTCGAACCGCAACATCGTCGCGACCGCCCGGGCGAGCTGCGCCTTCGACAGCCTGACCGAGGCCGAGAACGTGCTCGCCTACCTGCCCATGGCCTGGGTGGGGGATTTCATCTTCTCCATGGGCCAGGCCTATTGGGCGGGGTTCTGCGTGAACTGCCCGGAAAGCGCCGCCACCATGCAGGCGGACATGCGCGAGATCGGGCCCTCATATTTCTTCGCGCCGCCCCGGTTCTTTGAGGGGCTGCTCACCAACGTCATGATCCGCATGGAGGACGCGGGCCGGGCGAAGCGGGCGATGTTCCGCCATTACATGGACCTCGCCCGGCGGGTGGGGCCTGAGATCCTCGACGGGAAACCGGTCTCCGCCGGGGACCGGCTCGCCTACCGGATCGGCGAGGCCCTGGTCTACGGGCCGCTCAAGAACGCCCTCGGCCTCAGTCGGGTGCGGGTGGGCTACACCGCGGGCGAGGCGATCGGGCCGGAGATCTTCGCCTTCTACCGGGCGCTCGGGATCAACCTTAAGCAGCTCTACGGCCAGACCGAGGCCAGCGTCTTCATCACCCAGCAGCCCGACGGCGAAGTCCGGGCCGACACGGTGGGCGTTCCCTCCCCGGGGGTGGAGCTCCGCATCGCCCCCTCGGGGGAGGTCTTCTACCGCTCACCGGGGACCTTCGTGGAATACTACAGGAACCCCGAGAGCACCGCCGCGACCAAGGACCCCGAGGGCTGGGTGGCCACCGGCGACGCGGGCTTCATCGAGGAGGCGACAGGCCACCTGCGCATCATCGACCGGGCCAAGGACGTGGGCCGCATGGCTGACGGCCGGCTCTTCGCGCCGAAATACGTCGAGAACAAGCTCAAGTTCTTCCCCGCCATCCTCGAAGCGGTGGTCTTCGGCGACCGCCGTCCCATGGCGACCGCCTTCGTCAACATCGACCTGACCGCGGTGGGGAACTGGGCCGAGCGCCGCAACATCGCCTATGCGAGCTACCAGGAGCTTGCCCAGCACCCGGCGGTCTACGACATGATCGCCGGCTACGTGGAGGAGGTGAACCGCGGCCTCGCCGCCGACCCGATGCTCTCGGGCTGCCAGATCCACCGCTTCCTGATCCTGCACAAGGAGCTCGACGCCGACGACGGCGAGCTGACCCGCACCCGCAAGGTCCGCCGCCGGATCATCGAGGAGAAATACGCCGACCTCATCGCCGCGCTCTACGACGGCTCGCCGTCGGTCTACACCGAGACGGAAGTGACCTACGAGGACGGCCGCAAGGGCCGGCTCAAGGCGACCCTGGCCTTGCGCGACGTCAAGCGCGGGCCCGAGGCGGCGAGGGCGGCCGCATGATCGTCATCGACCACATCCACCTCCGCGTCGCCGACCTGGAGGCGAGCCGCCGCTTCTACCGCGCCTGCCTCGCGGCGCTCGGGGAGGGGTTCGACGCCGACGCCCCCGACCATTTCGCCGCCGGGCCCCTCTACGCCGACGTCGGCCCGCCGAGCCATGTGCATTTCGCCTTCGCCGCCGCCGACCGGGCGGCGGTGGACCGGTTCCACGCGGCGGGGCTGGCCGCGGGCGGGCGGGACAACGGGGGCCCGGGCCTGCGGGGCTATCATCCCGGCTACTACGGCGCCTTCCTGCTCGACCCCGACGGCAACAACGTCGAGGCGGTCCATCACGGGGACAGGGCGTGACCGGGGCCCCCCGCATCGGCGGCGTGCTGATGGAGCTCAGGAACATCACCCTGCGCTTCGGGGGCGTGACGGCGATCAAGGACATTTCCTTCGATATCCGCGAGGGTGAGATCCGGGCGATCATCGGCCCGAACGGCGCGGGCAAGTCCTCGATGCTGAACGTCATCAACGGCTTCTACCGGCCCCAGCAGGGCGAGATCTGGTTTCGGGGCGAGAAGCGCGGGGCGCTGCGCCCCCATCAGATCGCCCATCAGGGGATCGCGCGCACCTTCCAGAACATCGCCCTTTTCAAGGGCATGTCGACGCTCGACAACATCATGACCGGCCGCTTCACCCACATGAAGCGGGGGCTCCTGGCCCAGGCCCTCTGGAAGGGCCCGGCGGAAAAGGAAGAGCACGCCAACCGCGAGATCGTCGAGAAGATCATCGACTTCCTCCAGATCCAGTCGATCCGCAAGACGCCGGTCGGCCGGCTGCCCTACGGCTTGCAAAAGCGGGTGGAGCTCGGCCGGGCCCTGGCCGCCGAGCCGAAGCTGCTCCTGCTCGACGAGCCCATGGCCGGCATGAACGTCGAGGAAAAGGAGGACATGTCCCGCTTCATCCTCGACGTGAACGCGGAGTTCGGCACCACCATCGCGTTGATTGAGCACGACATGGGGGTGGTGATGGACATCTCCGACCGGGTGGTGGTGCTCGACTACGGCCGCAAGATCGGCGACGGCGCGCCCGCCGAGGTCCGGGCGAACCCGGAGGTGATCGAGGCCTATCTGGGGGTGGCCCATGACTGAGCGCGCCGAGCGAAACCACTCGTTAAGACTGGTTGCCATCTGGTTCCCGGATTTTGAAAAATATAATTTTTTCAATAGTTTGACCTCATTTTCACGCGTGAAAATCGACGCCGGGGTCCGGGCATGAGCATCGCCGTCCTCAACTTCTTCGAGGTCGTCCTCAACGGCCTGATGGTGGGGGTCCTCTACTCCCTGGTGGCCCTCGGCTTCGTCCTGATCTTCAAGGCCTCGGGCATCTTCAACTACGCCCAGGGCGTGATGGCCCTCTTCGCCGCCCTGACGCTGGTCGGCCTCCAGACCGGCCAGATCCCCTTCGCCCACCTCATCAACTCGGTCTTCGGGACGAGCCTCCATAACTTCGGCTGGCGGCTGCCCGCGGTCCTGGCCCTCGCCCTGACGGTCGCGGTCATGGCGCTCCTCGCGATCCTGGTCGAGCGCCTGCTGCTGCGCCATCTGGTGAACCAGGAGCCGATCATCCTCTTCATGGCGACGATCGGCCTCGCCTATTTCCTGGAGGGCCTCGGCGACCTGATGTGGGGCGCCGACATCAAGGCGGTGGAGATCGGCCTGCCCAAGGGCGGCAGCCTCTGGTTCGAGGATCTGACCCGCGCCTGGGCCCCCGAAGGCTCGGACTACTGGGGGATGTATATCGACAAGCTCGACGTCGCCGCCGCCGTGGTCGCCGCCGTCCTCGTCGCCGCCCTGACGCTCTTCTCCCAGTATACCCGCACCGGCCGGGCCTTGCGCGCGGTGGCCGACGACCACCAGGCGGCGCTCTCGGTCGGCATCTCGCTGCGCGCCATCTGGGTCATCACCTGGACCATCGCCGGGGTGGTGGCGCTGGTGGCGGGCGCGATGTGGGGGGCGAAGTCGGGGGTGCAGTTCTCGCTCAGCCTCATCGCGCTCAAGGCGCTGCCCGTGCTCATCCTCGGCGGCTTCACCTCGATCCCCGGCGCGATCGTCGGGGGCCTGATCATCGGGGTGGGCGAGAAGCTCTTCGAGTTCTTCATCGGCCCCATGATCGGCGGCGCCACGGAAAACTGGTTTGCCTATGTCCTCGCCCTGGCCTTCCTGATGGTCCGCCCCCAGGGCCTCTTCGGCGAACGCCTGATCGAGCGGGTCTGACGATGCTCCCGAACCCCGCCGCCCGCGCGCTCCAGAGGTTTTCATACGGCAAAAACCTATCGGGCAGGACGGGGGCCCCGCCAACAGGCGGGGGACAAAACGACTCGCCGCGCCCCAGCGCGGCTCCGCAGCGCAGGCCCGCAAAGGCGGGCCGGAGCGATGGCGCCGGGCGAGCGGCCCCCCTCGCGGGGGCCCGAGCCCGGCGCTTCCCCCGGAAGGGCCGGACCGCTCTCCGCCCCGCAACCCTCCAGATCCGGAGCGACGCGTGATCTACCGTGAAGCGGGCGACTTCAAGACGAGCTACGCGGCCGACGCCCAGGCCTTTCCCATCCGCATGGACCGGACGGCCTACTATGCGCTGCTGGCTACGGCCTTCCTCGTCGTCCCCTTCGCCCTCACCGGCTACTGGTCGAACGCGATCCTGCTCCCCTTCCTGATCTGGTCGATCGCCGCCCTCGGCCTCAACATCCTGACCGGCTACTGCGGCCAGCTCAGCCTCGGCACGGGCGGCTTCATGGCCGTGGGGGCCTTCGCCGCCTTCAAGTTGATGACCGCCTTCCCGGGCCTCAACATCCTCTTCGTGGTCCTGGCCGCGGGGCTCGTCACCGCCGCCGTGGGAATGCTCTTCGGCCTGCCGAGCCTGCGCATCAAGGGTTTCTACCTCGCCGTCGCCACCCTCGCCGCGCAGTTCTTCCTCGTCTGGCTCTTCAACAAGGTCCCGTGGTTCATGAACCACTCGGCCACCGGCCAGATCACCGCGCCGGTCCGCACGATCCTCGGGATCCAGGTCGCCGGCGCCGCCGCCGCGCCCGCCGCCAAGTACCTCTTCTGCCTCGTCCTCCTCTTCGTTCTCGCGCTCGTCGCGAAGAACCTGACCCGCGGCAGGGTCGGCCGCAGCTGGATGGCGATCCGCGACATGGACATCGCCGCCGAGATCATTGGGGTGAACCCGCTGGCCGCCAAGCTCTCGGCCTTCGCCGTCAGCTCCTTCTTCGTGGGCGTCGCGGGGGCGCTCTACTTCACCGTCTACATGGGCGCGGTGGAGGTGACGGACGCCTTCGGCATCCGGGTGTCCTTCCTCGTGCTCTTCATGATCATCATCGGGGGGCTCGGCTCGATCCTCGGCTCGTTCCTCGGGGCGGGGTTCATGGTGCTGATGCCGATCCTGCTCAAGAACGTCATGGTGGGGGGCTTCGGCTGGGCGTCCGACCTCGCCGCCCATGTGGAGATCATGCTGCTCGGCCTGCTCATCATGGCCGTGCTGATCTACGAGCCCCACGGCCTCGCCCAGCTCTGGCGGCTCGCCAAGGAAAAACTGCGGCTCTGGCCCTTCCCGCACTGAGGGGACCAGGACGCGACACCAGGGAGAAGACGCGCATGAAGCTCACCGCCTACGCCGCCCTCGCCGCCGGCAGCCTGCTCGGCGCCGCGCCGGCCCTCGCCGACCTGAACTTCCCCAGCCTCAGCTACCGCACCGGGCCCTACGCCGCCGGCGGCGTGCCCTTCGCGGACGGCTACGCCGACTACTTCACCCTGCTCAACGAGCGCGACGGCGGCATCGGCGGCGTGAAGGCGGTCGTCACCGAATGCGAGACCGCCTACGACACCACCCGCGGCATGGAATGCTACGAGCAGCTGCGCACCACCCAGCCCCTGGTGCTCCAGCCCATGTCGACCGGCATGGTCTACCAGATGATCCCCCGCACCATCGAGGACCAGCTGCCGCTGCTGACCGTGGGCTACGGCCGCACCTCGGCCGCGGACGGCTCGACCTTCCAGTGGACCTTCAACTTCCCCGCCACCTACTGGGACGGCGCCTCCGTGGCGATCAAGTACCTGCTCGACGAGAACGGCGGCAGCCTGGAGGGCAAGAAGATCGCGCTCCTCTACCACAACTCCGCCTATGGCAAGGAGCCGATCCGCACCCTGGAGGAGCTCGCCAAGAAGCACGGCTTCACCCTGACCACGATCCCCGTCGACCATCCCGGCCAGGAGCAGAAGAGCCAGTGGCTCCAGATCCGCCGCGAACGCCCCGACTACGTGCTGATGTGGGGTTGGGGGGTGATGAACCAGGTGGCGATCACCGAGGCCGCCAACATCGGCTTCCCCATGGACCATTTCATCGGCATCTGGTGGGCGGGGGCGGAGCCCGACGTGCTGCCGGCCGGGGCGGGGGCCAACGGCTACAAGGCGCTGAGCTTCAACGGCATCGGCGACGACTATCCCTTCTACGCCGACCTGCGCAAATATGTGATCGACGCGGGCAAGGGGAAGGGCGACGGGACCACGGTCGGCACCGTCCAGTACAATCGCGGCGTGCTTGCGGCGATGATGGCGGCGGAGTCGGCCCGCAAGGCGCAGGAGCTCGCGGGGACCCCCGACATCACCCCGGCGCAGATGCGCGACGGGATGGAGGCGCTCGCCCTCGACGAGGCCCGGCTGGAGGCGATCGGCATGAAGGGCTTCGCCCCCTACATCGCCATCACCTGCGCGAACCACCGCGGCGTGGGCTACGGCCTCGTCACGCAATGGGACGCCTCGGCGAAGAAATGGGTGCAGCTCACCGATTTCATCGCCCCCGACGAGGAGGTGGTCTGGCCGCTGGTGGAGGCCGACGCCGCCTCCTTCCGCGACGAGACCGGCACGGCGCAGCGCGACTGCAAGTGACGGGGGCGGTTCCGGGCGTCGCCCCGGGGCCGCGGACAGGAGGGAGCCATGCTCGACGCCGCGCCCGCGGGGGAGACCCTGCTCGAAGTCAACAACATCGAGGTGATCTACAACCACGTCATCCTGGTGCTGAAGGGCGTGAGCCTCTCGGTTCCGAAGGGCGGCGTCACCGCGCTCCTCGGCGGCAACGGCGCGGGCAAGACCACCACCCTCAAGGCGATCTCGAACCTGCTGCGGTCGGAGCGGGGCGAGATCACCAAGGGCGCCATCCTCTACCGCGGTCAGCCGGTGGGCGCCCTCGGCCCGGCCGAGCTGGTGCGGCGCGGGGTGATCCAGGTGATGGAGGGCCGCCACTGCTTCGAGCACCTGACGGTGGAGGAGAACCTGCTGACCGGCGCCTATACCCGACGCGACGGCGGCGCGGCGATCGCCCGCGACCTGGAGATGGTCTACGCCTACTTCCCCCGGCTGAGGGAGCGGCGGCGCAGCCAGGCGGGCTTCACCTCCGGCGGCGAGCAGCAGATGTGCGCCATCGGCCGGGCGCTCATGTCCCGCCCCGAGACAGTGCTGCTCGACGAGCCGTCCATGGGCCTCGCGCCGCAACTCGTCGAGGAGATCTTCGGCATCGTGAAGGACCTCAACGAGAAGGAGGGGGTCAGCTTCCTCCTCGCGGAGCAGAACACCAACGTGGCGCTGCGCTACGCCCATTACGGTTATATCCTGGAATCGGGGCGGGTGGTTATGGACGGGCCCGCCGAGGCGCTGCGCGAGAACCCGGACGTCAAGGAATTCTACCTCGGCATGGCCGAGCACGGGCGCAAGTCCTTCCGCGACGTTCGCAGCTACAGGAGGCGCAAGCGATGGCTGGCCTGACCCTCGACCCCCTGACCCTCGACGGCCTGGAGACCCGTTCGCCCGCCGCCCGGGCCGACGACCTCGCCGAGGCGCTGCCCCGCGTCCTCGCCCATGCGATGACCGCGCCGGGCTATGGCGCGCTGCTTGAGGGCGTCGATCCGGCGGAGGTGCGCGACCGGGCCGCGCTCGCGCGCCTGCCGGTCCTGCGGAAGGCGGCGCTGGCGGAGGCGCAGGCGGGCAACCCGCCCTTCGGGGGCTTCGCGGCGCGTTTGCCGCACCAGTTCGCCCATGTCTTCCAGAGCCCCGGCCCGATCTACGAGCCTGGCCAGCGCGGCGGCGACTGGTGGCGGATCGGACGGTTCCTGCGCGCCGTCGGGATCGGGCCGGGGGACATCGTCCAGAACTGCTTCGCCTACCACCTGACGCCTGCGGGCCTGATGTTCGAGAGCGGCTGCGAGGCGGTGGGCGCGGCGGTCCTGCCCGCCGGCCCCGGCCAGACCGAGCTGCAGGTCCAGGCGGCGCTGGCCGTGGGGACGACCGCCTATGCCGGGACGCCCGACTACCTCAAGCTCCTCCTCGACGCGGCCGAGGCGGCGGGGGCGCGGCTGTCGATCGCCAAGGCGGCGGTGTCGGGGGGCGCGCTGTTCCCGGCGCTGCGCCAGGCCTATGCCGACCGGGGGATCGCCTGCCTGCAATGCTACGCCACCGCCGACCTCGGGCTCATCGCCTACGAGAGCCTGCCCGGCGAGCCGATGATCGTCGACGAAGGGGTGGTGGTGGAGATCGTGCGCCCCGGGACCGGCGACCCGGTCCCGGACGGCGAGGTGGGGGAGGTGGTGGTGACCGCCTTCACCCCCGACTATCCGCTGGTCCGCTTCGCCACCGGCGACCTCTCGGCTGTCGCGCCGGGCATGAGCCCCTGCGGCCGGACCAACCAGCGGCTGCGGGGCTGGATGGGGCGGGCGGACCAGACGGCCAAGGTCAAGGGCATGTTCGTCCGGCCCGAGCAGGTGGCGGCCTTCGTCGCCCGGCATCCGGAGATCGCCCGGGCCCGGGTGGTGGTGGAGCGGGCGGGCGACCAAGACGCGCTCCGGGTGCTGGTCGAGACCGAGGGGGCCGATCCCGAGCGGCTGGCCGAAGGGGTCCGGGAGACCCTGAAGCTGCGTGGCGCGGTGGAGATCCGCGCGCCCGGGAGCCTGCCCAACGACGGGAAGGTGATCGAGGACTTGCGAAACTACGAGTGAGGGCGGACATACGCGTGAGAGCGGCGGGGGAGGGTGCGCGCCAGCCCCGTGCTTTTCACGCGTGAAAATGGGGTCAAGAATATGAAATTGCTTGATTTTAAAAATTTTGTTTACGCGATGGCAACCTGGATTGACGGGGTCTTGCGCGCGGGTCCCGCCCGGCGGGCGGAGGGGCTGGCGCCCGCGGGCCGCTGCGCCTAGGCTGCGCGCCCGAACGCCCGAGACGGAAGCCAGCGACATGACCGACACCTCCCGCATCGTCTATGTGAACGGCGCCTATGCGCCGGAGGCCGAGGCGAAGATCAGCGTCTTCGACCGCGGCTTCCTCTTCGCCGACGCGGTCTACGAGGTGACCTCGGTCCTCGACGGGCGGATGATCGACCTCGCCCAGCATCTCGCGCGCCTGCGCCGGTCGCTGGCGGAGCTCGACATGCCCCCGCCCGCCAGCGAGGCCGAGTTGACGGCGATCCACCGCGAGCTGATCGCGCGCAACGGGCTCAAGGAGGGCCTCATCTACCTCCAGGCCACCCGCGGCGCCGCGGACCGGGATTTCGTCTATCCCGAAGGCGCGACGCCGGGCCTCGTGCTCTTCACCCAGGCGAAATCGCTCGCCGACACGGCCGCGGGGCGGAACGGCATCCGGGTGGTGACCCTGCCCGACCTCCGCTGGGGCCGGCGCGACATCAAGACCGTGCAGCTCCTCGCCTCCTCCATGACCAAGATGGCGGCGCGGGCGGCGGGGGCGGACGACGCCTGGATGGTCGAGGACGGCTTCGTCACCGAAGGCACCTCGAGCAACGCCTACCTGGTGCTGGAGGACGGGGCGGTGGTCACCCGGCCGCTCTCCCATGCGATCCTGAGCGGGATCACCCGGGGCGCGCTGATCGCCTACGCCAACGAGGCGGGGGTGCTGATCCACGAGCGGCCCTTCACCCCGGAGGAGGCGCGGGGCGCGGCGGAGGCCTTCATGACCGCCGCCTCGGCCTTCGTCACGCCGGTGGTGGAGATCGACGGCGTGCGGCTCGGGGACGGCGCGCCCGGGCCGGTGACGCGGCGGCTGCGCGAGCTCTACCTCGCCGAGGCGCGGCGACGCGCGACCTGAGAGCCTGTTCGGAAGTCCGGACGGGTCGACCCGACGGGTCCTTTCGCGCCCCGGAGCTCGCTCCTTTCCGCCGCTATCCCGATAGCGACGGAAAGGATCTCCTGCAGGGTTCCCGAAAATCCCGCGCCGGCTCTCCGCCGCCGCATGTACGGACAGTCTCTGACGCCCGCGCCTCAGCCCAGGGGGAAGAAGATCGGGATCGTCAGGACCACGGCGGCCCCGACGATGAGGTTCATCGGCGCCCCGACCTTGAGGAAATCGGCGAAGCGGTAGTCGCCCGCCCCGTAGACCAGGGTGTTGGTCTGGTAGCCGACCGGGGTGGCGAAGGCCGCGCTGGCCCCGAACATGACCGCGACCACGAAGGGCCGGGGATCGACGCCGATCTCGACCGCGAGGCCGATGACCAGCGGCGTGAGCACGATGGCGACCGCGTTGTTCGTCACCACCTCGGTCAGGACCGAGGTAAGCAGGTAGACCGCGATCAGGAGCGCCCAGGCCGGCCGCCCCTCCAGCCAGGGCGCGACGCCGTGGAGGATGAGCTGGACCGCGCCGGTCGCCTCCAGCCCCGCGCCGATCATCAGCATGGAGAAGATCATCACCAGGATGGAGGCGTCGATGGAGCCCCAGGCCTCGTCGTTGTCGATGCAGCGCAGGACAAGGAGCCCCGCCACCGCGATCAGCGAGAGGACCTGGATGTCGGCGACGCCGAGGGCCGAGAGCCCCACGACCGCCGCCAGCGCCGCCACCACCCAGGGCGCATGACGCCGCCGGAAGGCGCGGGCCGAGGGTTCGGTGATCGAGACCAGATCCCCCGACTGGGCGAGCGCCTGGAAGCCCTCGGCCGTGCCCTCCAGCAGCAGCCGGTCGGCGGGGCGCAGCCGCACCGAGGCGAGGTCGGCGCCGGCCACGTGGCCGTGGCGATGGACCCCGAGGATGCGGGTTCCGTGCCGCCAGATCATCGGCAGGTTCGCCAGCCGGTCGCCCACGCGGTTGCGCCCCGGGGTGACGATCGCCTCGACGATGGAGCGGCGGGCTTCGCCGGTGGGGGCCGCGCTCTTCATGCCGACGCGCAGGCCCTCGGTCCCGAGCAGGGTCAGGATCTCGGCCAGCGGCGCGACGAGGATGAGCGTGTCGCCGCGGCGGAGTTCGTGCGCGGCGACCCCCTCGCGCAGGATCTTTCCCCCCCGGCGCAGGCCCGCCACCCGCACCCCGTCGGGCCGGAAGGCCGAGACCTCGGCCACCTTGCGGCCGATGAGCGGGGAGTCGGCCAGGACGACCGCCTCGGAGAGGTAGGCGGGCCCGTTGCCGTCCGCCTGCAGGCTCTCGCCGCCGCGGTTGGGCAGGAGCAGCCAGCCGAAGCCGCCCATGACCGCAAGGCCCGTGAGCGCCGCGACGAGCCCCACCGGGGTGATCTCGAAGACGCCGAAGGGTTCGAGCCCGGCGCTCCGCGCCACGCCGTCGACCAGGAGGTTGGTCGAGGTGCCGATGAGGGTGCAGGTCCCCCCGAGGATCGCGGCGTAGGAGAGGGGGATGAGAAGCCGGGTCGGGGCGAGCTGGAGCGCGCCCGCGAGCCGGATCGCCACCGGGATCAGCACCAGCACCACGGGGGTGTTGTTGACGAAGGCCGAGGCGAGGAGCGCGGCGGCGAGGAAGCCCATGACCGCGAGCCCGGGCCGCTTGCCCGCCCGGGCGATGATCGCCCCCGCCATGGCGTCGAGGAGGCCGGTGCGCACCAGCGCGCCGGAGATGACGAACATCGCCCCGATGGTGATGGGCGCAGGATTGGCGAAGGCCGCGCCGATCGCCGCCGTGGGCGTGAGCCCGAGGAGCAGGAAGAGCGCCGCGCCCCCCGCGGCGGTGACGTCGGCCGGATAGCGTTCCAGCAGGAAGGCCGCGAAGAGGCCCGCGAGCAGCAGCAGGGCGGCCTGCGCCTCGAAACCGGCGGGGACGACGTCGATCAAGGCCGGATCGATCGAGAGTGGGCCGGTCGAGACTGGGGCGATCGAGACTTGGCCGGTCGAGACTGGGGCGATGAAAGCCTGGCCGCCGGCGCCGGATGCGTCATGATCTCTCCCTCAAGCCAAGCGGACCCGAGCGGAAACGCAGCGCGCCGCGGGAGGTTCCCCTGGCGAAAGGCGTCAGTGGTTTTCGGCGAACTTCGCCTTCGCCTCGGGGGAGGCCTCGGTCTGGTTGGCCTTGACCCAGTCGGCGTAGGGCATGCCGTAGAAGGCCTCCCGGGCCTCCTCCTTGGTCATGGGGACGCCGCGGGCCTCGGCCGCCTCCTGCCACCAGCGCGACAGGCAGTTGCGGCAGAAGCCGGCGAGGTTCATCAGGTCGATGTTCTGCACGTCCGGCCGGCTCGCCAGATGGTCGCGCAGGGCGCGGAAGGCGGCCGCCTCCAGTTCCGTGCGGGTGGCGTCATCCATGGGGGGCCTCCTCGGTCGCGGCGACGATCTCGGCGAACATGGGCGCAAGGCGCGCCGCCCACAAGCGCTGATCCTCCTCGTCGGCGATCAGGTCCTGGCGCAGCTCGATCAGCACGTGGCGCAGGTTGCGCCGCAGGCCGTGGCGGCTCAGCGTGTCGCCCTCGAGCTGCCCGGCGTAGGGCTGGTTCTCGCCGACGCAGAGGTCGGGCTCGGCGCGGAGCCGGGCGAGGAGAGGGGCGGAGAGGCGGTCGTCCGCGTGCCAGAGCACGCCGATGTGCCAGGGCCGCGGCTGGCCCGCATAGAGCCGGGGCGTGAAGGAGTGGATGGAGATGAGCGCGGGGGGACGGCCCGCCGCCAGCCGCGCCTCGATCAGCGCGTGGATGGCGGCGTGGTAGGGGCGGTGCCAGGCGTCGAGCCGGCGGCGTTTCTCCGCCTCGTCGATCCGGCGGTTGGCCGGGATGACCGTGCCGTCGTAGAGGCGCATGACCAGGGTGGGGTCGTCCTCGCCGCGGTTGGGGTCGATGACCAGGCGGGAGAAGCGCCCGAGGACGGCCGGCGCGTCGAGCAGGCGCGAGAGTTCCAGCGTCACCCCGCGCACGCCGATGTCGTAGGCGATGTGGCGTCCCATCTCGCCCGGGGGCAGGCCGAGGTCGCCGCCCGAAACCGAGTCCGGGACCCGGTTCGAGGCATGGTCGCAGAGCAGGACGGCGCGGGCGGCGCCGTCAGGGTTGACGAGTTCGAAGGGCGCGTCTTTCATGACCAAGGGGTTTAGGACGCCCCGCCCCGGGACGCCAGCGGATCGCTGTGTCCTGCACGCACGGTTTTGCGATTTTTTTCGCAACGCAGCAAAATGTGTTCCTTTGGCTTTCGTTTGGCTATAAACGAAGGCGTCCCCAGCTCAAACGGATCAGCCATGTATCCCACCCGCCGCCAGCGCAACGTGAAGATCGTCGCCACCCTCGGTCCCGCCTCGGACAGCTACGAGATGATCCGCGCCCTGTTCATCGCCGGCGCCGACGTCTTCCGGCTCAACATGAGCCACGGGACCCAGGACGACATTGCCCGCCGCCACGCGCAGATCCGCGCGGTGGAGGAGGAGCTCGGCCGCCCGATCGGCATCCTCGCCGACCTCCAGGGCCCGAAGCTGCGCTGTGGCGTGTTCCAGGACGGCGCCGTCACGCTGAAGGAGGGCGAGGCCTTCCGCCTCGACCTCGACACCGCCCCCGGCGACATCAACCGGGTGGGCATGCCGCATCCCGAGATCTTCGCCGCGCTCCAGGTGGGCTCGACCCTGCTGGTCAACGACGGCAAGATCCGCCTGCGGGTGGTCGAGCGCTCCGCCCACCACGCCCAGACCGAGGTGGTCGTGGGCGGCGAGATCTCCAACCGCAAGGGCGTGAACGTGCCCGACGTGGTGCTGCCGCTGGCCGCGCTGTCGAAGAAGGACCGGGCGGATCTGGAATTCGCCTGCACCCTCGGGGTGGACTGGCTGGCGCTGAGCTTCGTGCAGCGGCCCGAGGACGTGTGGGAGGCCCGCGAACTGGCCGACGGCCGGGCCGCGATCCTCGCCAAGATCGAGAAGCCCTCGGCGGTGACCTCCTTCGCCGACATCCTCGCCGCCGCCGACGGCATCATGGTCGCCCGCGGCGACCTCGGGGTGGAGCTGCCGCTCCAGAGCGTGCCGCCCATCCAGAAGCGCCTGACCCGCGCCTGCCGCGCGGTGGGCAAGCCGGTGATCGTTGCGACCCAGATGATGGAGAGCATGATCACCTCGCCGGTGCCGACCCGCGCCGAGGTCTCGGACGTGGCGACGGCGATCTACGAGGGCGCCGACGCGGTGATGCTCTCGGCGGAATCCGCGGCCGGCGAGTATCCGGTCGAGGCGGTCACGACCATGTCCAACGTCGCCGAGGCGGTGGAGAGCGACGGCATCTACCGCCAGGTCATCGAGGCGTCGCGGGTGGCGGGCTCGACCGGCGTGTCGGACGCGATCACCGTCGCCGCCCGCGAGGTGGCCGAGACGACCAAGGTCAAGGCGATCTGCTGCTTCTCCCATTCCGGGACGACGGCGCTGCTCGCCGCGCGGGAGCGGCCGCGGGTGCCGATCATCGCGCTCACCCCGCTGATCGGCACCGCCCGCCGCCTGACGCTGAGCTGGGGCCTGCACACGGTGGTGGTGCCGGAGGTCGAGCGCTTCAAGATGGCGGTGGTCAACGCCGCCCGCGCCGCGCGGGAAGGGGGCTTCGCCACCGAGGAGGACCGGATCGTGGTCACCGCCGGCATCCCCTTCGGCGTGTCGGGCTCGACCAACATCCTGCGCGTGGCGCCCTGCTCGGAAAAGGCGATCTACGAGGGCGGCGCGGAGGACTGACGTCCTTGCGTTGGAGCCGGGGGCGCGCCCCGCGCGCTCCGGCCAGCCCTTGCTCCGGCCGCGCCCCGCGATCCGGCCCCTTCGGGGGCCGGTTTCGTTTGCGGCGGGCGAAAGGCCGGTCCTGCGAGGCCGGAATCAGGACGCCCCTGGGAGATTTCTGTGAAACCCCAGCCGCGGCCGCTCCGTCGGATCGCCCTCCTGAAAGCCAAGCCGGCGCTGCGGGCTATGTCGAACGATTTCAAGATACTGTCCGAACTTTCACGCGTGAGGCCCAGCCCTTCCTGAAGCCCGGCAGGTTGGGAGGGAGGCTTTCGCAGAGGTCTCCCTGACGGGCGGGCCTTTTCGCTTCGGCGCAATCCGGGGACCTGTCGGCGGGGCGCTTCCACGCCTTGGCCGGGCGCCTTTTCCAGCCCTGCCGCACGGCCCTCTCAGGCGACAGGCTGAGGGGGGCGCGAAACGGGCGGCGGCTCGATGGCCGGGGCCGATTTCCGTGCGGGAGGATGCCGGGCGGCGCCCGGGGTGCGGTCCGGGCCTGCGGCGCCCGGACCGCGCCGCGGAAGGGGTCAGCTCCCCAGGGCGGCGTCGATCTCGGCCTGGAACTCCGGCCAGGGCATGTTGCTGAGCTTCTTGCCGTTCATCACGAAGGAGGGCGTCGCGCGCACGTCGTCGGCGGTGGCGTTCTTCTGGAACTGCTCGACCAGCGACTTGCGGAAGGCCTCGTCGTTGAGACAGGCCATGACCTGGCCCTCGGTCAGGCCCGCTTCCTTGCCGATGGAGACGAGGCCCGTCACCACCTTCTCGCCGGTCTGGGCGTGGGCCCAGGCGGGCTGCTTCCGGAAGAGCAGGTCCACCACCCCGAAGAAGCGGTCCTCGCCGGCGCAGCGGGCGACGATCGAGGCCCAGAGGCTCGGCCCGTCGAAATAGACCTCGCGGTAGATCAGCCGCACCTTGCCCGTGTCGATGTAGTTCGACTTGATGAGGGGCATGACCTCGGCGTTGAAGGCCGCGCAATGGGGACAGGTGAAGGAGGCGTATTCGATCAGCGTCACCGGCGCGTCGGGCGAGCCCATCGACATCTCGACCACCGGGCGCACTCCCTGGGCGGCCAGCGGCCCGGCGAGCGTCAGCGCCGCCAGGGCGGCCGCGCCGGCGAGCAGGTCGCGGCGGGTCAGGGTCAGGGCGTGGGCCATGGAATATCCCTCTTCATTCCGGAGGCGTCAGGGTTTCGCCCTGCGGGATAGCACATTCCGCGCGAGCGTCTGCAAGGCCGCGCGGAAATCCCGATCACCAATGCTTGAAAGCGCGTCGCCCATCGGACCGAGATCCGCGGCGGATGCGTCGGGGGGCGCATCGGGGGCAGGCGCCTCCGGCCGGGGGGCGAAGGCCGCGGCGGGCTCGGCGAAGCCGGACCCTTGGGTGATCTGCACCCGCCCCACCGCGCCGGGCCCGAGGGCGGCGTTGACCCGCTCGCGGATCTGGGGGGCGAGCATCTGGAGCTGCGGCCCGCAGGCCGGCCGGGCGGCGAGGGTGAGCAGGCCCCCCGCAGGGCCGCGGGCGAGGGTGAGCTTGACCGGGGTGGCGAGGCGCGCCGCCTCCGGCCCGACAATCTCGGGCCAGAGCGCCTTGAGCCGGGCCTCGGCGTAGCCGCGGCGGGCCTGGGCGGCCCGGGTCTGCGGCGCGATCAGCGCCCCGGCGCGGCGAAAGCCCTGGGGGCCGGTGCGCCGGGCCGGGCCTTCGGCCTTGTGCGGGCCCCGGGGGGGCTTGCCATTCCCGCCCGGCGCCCCAGTGTCCTCGCCCATGCGAATCCCTGTCCTGGAGGCTCCCGACCCTATGGCGCCGGCCGCCTCCCTGTCGACGCCCGGCGCGATGTCCGCGGCGCTGCTCGCCTGGTACGACCGGATGGCCCGGAGGCTCCCGTGGCGGGCGCCGCCGGGCTCGGGCGTCCGGACCGATCCCTATCGCGTCTGGCTGTCCGAGGTGATGCTCCAGCAGACCACGGTGGCGGCGGTGAAGGGCTATTTCGAGGCCTTCACCGAGCGCTGGCCCCGGGTCGAGGACCTGGCCGCGGCCGAGGACGCCGAGGTGATGGCGGCCTGGGCGGGGCTCGGCTACTACGCGCGCGCCCGCAACCTGCTCGCCTGCGCGCGGGCGGTGGCGGCGGCGGGCGGGCGCTTCCCCGACACGGAGGAAGGCCTGCGCGCCTTGCCGGGGGTGGGGCCCTACACCGCCGCGGCGGTGGCGGCGATCGCCTTCGACCGGCCGGCCGTGGTGCTCGACGGCAATGTCGAGCGGGTGATGGCGCGGCTCCATGCGGTGGAGGCGCCGCTGCCGGGATCGAAGGAGCGGCTGCGCGCCCTCGCCGCGGCGCTGACGCCCGCCGAGCGGCCGGGGGACTACGCCCAAGGGGTGATGGACCTGGGCGCGACGGTCTGCACGCCGCGGAGCCCCGCCTGCGGCATATGCCCCTGGCGGGAGCCCTGCGCCGGGCGGCGGCTGGGGATCGCCGCCGAATTGCCGCGCAAGGCGGCGAAGGCGGCGAAGCCGGTGCGGCGGGGCGTCGTCTACCTGGCCCGGCGGCCGGACGGGGCGGCGCTGGTGGAGACCCGGCCGCCGAAGGGGCTGCTCGGGGGGATGCTGGGCTTGCCGGGGACCGACTGGGCCGAGGCCGCGCCGGCGCCGCGTCCGCCGCTGGCCGCGGACTGGGCGGACGTGGGGGAGGTGCGGCACACCTTCACCCATTTCCACCTGATCCTGCGGGTGGCCGTGGCGCGGGTGGGGGCGGGCGCCTTGCCCGGCGGGGACTGGCGCGATCCGGCGGGGCTGCGTCTGCCGACGGTGATGGCGAAGGCGCTGAAGCTGGGGCTCGGAGGCTGAGGCGGCCTGAGACGGGCTGGCTGGCGCGGAATCTCACGCGGCGCCGGATCGCGGGCGGCGATCGCGCGGCCCGATCGCACGGGTCGGCGGCGGCCCGGGGACCTCGGCGCGCTCCAGGACGCGCTCACCTGCCTGCACGCCATGCCAGTGCGCGGGCGGGACGAGGGGGATGGCTCCCCCGGCCGGGACCGGGCGGCGCTGACCCGGGGCGCTGGGCGTGCTAGGGGGGGCCATGGTCGGGCGCATCATCGAGACGCTGGCGGATGTGGAGGAGGGGGCCGCCTGGCTCGCCGCCCGGGAGCCGCGTTTCGCCCGGGCGCTGGAGCGGACCGGGCCCCTGCCGCTCCGCCGCCGGGAGGACGGGTTCCCGACCCTGCTCTCGGCGATCGTGAGCCAGCAGGTCTCGGTCGCGGCGGCCGCCGCCATCTGGGGGCGGCTGGAGGCGGCGGGCGGGCATCGGCCGGAGGGGTTCGCCGCGCTCGACGACGCCGTGCTGCGCGCCTGCGGGCTGTCGCGGCAGAAGATCGCCTATGGCCGCGGCCTCGCCGAAAGCGGCCTCGACTGGGCCGGCCTGCGGGCGCTGCCCGACGCGGAGGTCGTCGCGGCGCTGGTCCGGGTCAAGGGCGTCGGCGTCTGGACGGCGGAGATCTATGCGATGTTCAGCCTCGGCCGGGCGGATGTCTTCGCCCCCGGCGACCTCGCCCTGCAGGAGGCGGCGCGGCTGATCTTCGATCTGCCCGAGCGGCCGCGGGAGAGCGCCCTGCGCGCCCGCGCCGCGGACTGGTCGCCGTGGCGAGCGGTTGCGGCCCGTCTGCTCTGGGCCTATTACCGGGTCGCGAACCAGCGCGAGGGGATAGCCTGACATGGCGGTTTTGACGGGGCCGGAGCGGCCCGCGATGTCGGGGCAGGCGGACAGCCTGGTCGTCTTCCTGCACGGCTACGGGGCGGACGGGGCGGACCTGATCGGCCTTTCCGATCCTCTGGCGCCGCATCTGCCGAACACCCGGTTCCTGGCGCCGAACGCGCCGCAGCCCTGCCTGAACAACCCCATGGGCTACCAGTGGTTTCCCATCCCCTGGCTCGACGGGACCGACGAGGCGGAGGCGGCCGTGGCCGCCGGCGAGGCCTTCGCCGCGCTCGACGCCTATCTCGACGCGGTCGCGGGCCAGACCCCGCCGGAACGGACGATCCTGTTCGGGTTCTCGCAAGGCACGATGATGTCCCTCCAGGTGGGCCTGCGGCGCAAGGCGGCCCTGGCGGGGATCGTGGGCTTCTCCGGCCGGCTGCTCTTTCCCGAGCGGCTCAAGGCCGAGATCGTCACCCGGCCGCCGGTGCTGCTGGTGCACGGGGACGACGACCCGGTGGTGCCCTTCGCGAGCCTCGGGGAGGCCGCGGACGCGCTGACGGCGGCGGGCGTCGAGACCTACGCCCATGTCTCGCGCGGGATCGGCCACGGGATCGCGCCGGACGGGCTCAGCGTCGCGCTCGGCTTCATTCACGAACAGCTGAAGGCGTCATAAATCCGTGCATCCGGCGGGCTAGCATCCGGTCCGGGGCCTATCTGGAGCCTTGCCAGACGCCCCGGCCGATATATAGTCCCCACTCAAGGGCCGTGCGGTGCAGCATGAACCGGGACGGCCCGGGCTCAGGATGCGTGGATGCTGCAAGCGACCCATATGCCGAGCTTCATCCGCAACCCCTCGGGGCTGCGCGATCACCCCGCACTGGTTCTCAACGCCGATTTCCGCCCGCTCAGCTACCTGCCCCTGTCGCTCTGGCCCTGGCAGGAGGCGGTGAAGGCCGCCTTCCTCGACCGGGTGCAGGTGGTGGCGGAATACGACGCGGTGGTGCGCTCGCCCCGGATCGAGTTCCGGATACCCTCGGTGGTGGTCCTGCGGGATTACGTGAAGCCCGCGCGGACCTCCGCCTTCACCCGGTTTAACCTGTTCCTGCGCGACGAGTTCACCTGCCAGTACTGCGGCGCCAAGGACCACCTGACCTTCGACCACGTCGTCCCGCGCGCCCGCGGCGGCCGCACCACCTGGGAGAACGTCGTCGCCGCCTGCGGGCCCTGCAACCTGCGCAAGGGCTCGCGCAGCCTCAAGCAGGCGGGGCTCACCCTGCGCCGCAAGCCCCAGCGCCCCACGCCCGAGCAGCTCCAGAACGTCGGGCGCAAGTTCCCCCCGAACCACCTGCACAAGAGCTGGATGGACTATCTCTACTGGGACGCCGAGCTCGAGGCGTAGGCCCTGAGCCACAGCACGCAGAGCGCCGCCGAGGCGAGCCCGTTCCAGGCCGCCATGGAGAGGCCGAAGAGGCTCCAGGGGATGTCGTCGCAACGGACCACCGGCGCGGCCTGGATGCGTTCGAGCAGCTGGTCGGCGGTGAGCCCGGCGATGTCGGAGGGCGCGGTGCAGGTGGTCGGCCCCTGCCACCAGCCGAGCTCCACGCCGGCGTGATAGGCGGCCACGACCGTTCCCGCGAGCATGACCACGGCCCCGAGCAGGGCGAGCCCGCGGCGCGGCGCGGCGAGGGCGGCGAGGCCGATCAGCACGGCCGCCGCATGGGGCCAGCGCTGCCAGATGCACAGCGGGCAGGGCGCGAGACCCTGACCGTACTGAAACCAGAAGGCGGCGGCGAGCAGCAGGGCCGAGCCGAGCGCGGCGCCCAGGCAGCGGCGTTGCAGGTCGTTCATCAACCGTTCCTTCATGGGCTGTGGCGGACAACGGGCGTCAGGCAGCATGATGCGGGGGCCTCCGTCAAGGCCCCGGAGGAGGGGCGATGGCGGAGGGGGAGAGCGGCGCCGCCAGGGCGGCGACGGCTCTGGGGATCGGGGCGGCGCTGATCGCGCTCGGGGTCGCGGCGCTGCGCTTCGCGCCCGACGACTCGCCGCCGCCGCCCCTGTCCTCGGCGGCGGCCGACCTCGCGGCGCGGCGCAGCGAGGTGGTCTTCGACGGGGCCGAGGCGGTCTTCGCCGCCCGCTTCCGGGCGGAGCTCGGGCGGGACTACGCGCCGCTCCGGCTGCGCGCCTTCACCCGCAAGACGGCGACGCCCTGCGCCGGGGCCAGGGCCGCCTCGGGGCCCTTCTACTGCGCCGAGACGAAGGACGCGGCCATGGACCTTGCCGTCGTCGCCGCGCTGGAGCCGCGGCTGCGCAAGGAGGCGGGGGCGGGCATCGTCCTGACCGCGGCGCGGCTTTCCGCCGCCCATGCGGCGGTGGCGCTGGGCCCGGGCTCGGACGCCGATTGCCTCGCCGGGGTCTTCGTCGCCGCCGCGGCCGAGCAGGTGGGCCCGATCAGCCCCGCGCTCTACGGCCGGACGCTCGCCGCCGCGGAAAGCGCGCTGGCCGCGGTCGCGCCCCGGGCGGAATGGCGCGACCCGGCCTTCTTCGCCCGGGACCGGCCGGCCCGGGAGGCCGCCTTCGCCCGAGGCGTCTCGGCCGGTCGACTTTCGGGATGTGCCGGGGGGCCCAAGCTGGCGGAATACTGAGAGGCGGTCGGGAAGTCCGGAAGGGTCGCCCCCACGAGCCCTTTCGCGCCCCCCGGCGTCGCTCCCGTCCGCCCGCATCCCGGTCGGGACGGACGGGATCTCCCGCCGGAATTCCGAAACTCCCGCGCCGGCGCTCCGCCTCCTCAGGTCTGGACACGCTCAGAGAGGCGTCTGCGAAACCCTTGGGCGCGTGCTCGACCCGTTCACACGCCTGAACGCAGGTTGATGTCTCAAGATATATAAAATAAGATCAATATCTTGATTAGATTTTCACGCGTGAAGCCCCGGCCCTCCCGAAGCGTTGCGGCTTCGGAGGGAGGCTTCGCCGAGGTCTCTGCGTCCCCCCGGTCAGTCCGGCAGGGCGACAGGCCCGTGCCGCGCCCAGGCCTCGCCGGGGCCGGGGTTGTCCGGGGCGCAGGCGCCGCCGAGATGGCGCACCACCCCCCAGACGGCGTTGAGCGCGGTCTGCACCGCCCCCTCGACCCAGGCGGGGGTGAAGCTGATGTCGTCCCCGGCGAGGAACAGGCCGCGCTGGTCGGGGGGCAGGTCGTCCTGCATGAAATGCCGGTACATGCGGTGGTTGTAGCGGTAGTGCCCGGGCAGGGCGCCCTTGAAGGCCCCGAGGAAGTTCGGGTCGCTTTCCCAGCTGACCGTGATCGGGTCGCCGAGGATGTGCCGGCGCAACGGCAGGCCCGGATAGATCCGCTCCAGCGCCGAGAGCGCCAGCTCCACCCGGCGCTCCACCGGGAAGGGCAGCATCTTGAGCGCGTCCGACATCCAGGAATAGGTGAGGCAGATCACTCCCGGCCGCCCCTCGCCGTTGTCGAAGAGGTAGGTGCCCCGGGTCAGCCGGTCGGTGAGGGTCATGGACATGACGTGGCGCCCCGTGGCCGGGTCCCGGTCCCGCCAGAAGGGACGGTCCACCAAAACGAAGGTCTTGGAGGATTGCATGTAGCGGGTGCGGTCGAGGGCCATCCACATCTCGTGGGAGAAGAGCCGCTCCTCCGCGTCGATGGCGGTGGTGAGCAGCCAGGACTGGCAGGTGGCGATGACGGCGTCGTAGACGTCCGTCCGGCCCCACTGGTCGGTGATGGCGAGGCGCGCGCCCTCGCGGGCGAGCCGGCGCGCCGCGGGCCGGGTCGCGCCCCCGTGGAGCCGGGCGAGGTAGGTCCCGCGCGGCCAGTGGGCCATGCGGTCCGGGGCGCGGCGCCAGAGGCCCTGGGGCACCTGCTCGACGCCCCCCACGATCAGGCGCTGGTTGTCGTCGCATTCGGTGACGTTGACCCGCAGGATCTCGAGCATCGAGTTCGGGAAATCGCAGTCCCAGCCGCCGGTGCCGAAGCCGACCTGGCCGAAGATCTCGCGGTGGCGGAAGGGCACGCGCTTGAAGGCGGTGGAGGAGGCGACGAAGTCGTAGAAGGTGCGCTCGTCCCAGGCGGCGACGATGGGGTTCCAGATTTCCTTCACCCGGGCGGCGTCCCGGGCGCGGATCGCGGCCTTGAGGTCGGAGAAGCGCGCGCCTTCCTCCAGCGCCGCGTCATAGGCCTCGGCCACCTCGCGGAAGAGCGGGGGCAGGTCGGCGAGGGTCTCGGCGTAGAAGGTCTCGCCGAAGACGTCGATGACGGTGGAGCCCGCCGCCGGGGTGAGCGGGTTCGGGAAGGGGGCGCTGTCGAGGCCGAGGCGGTCGACGTAGCGCCAGAAGGCGGTGGAGGAGGCGGGAAACCGCATCCCCCCGAGCTCGGCGATGACGCCGTCCGTCCCCTCGAAGGCTTGGGAGCGCAGGCGGCCGCCGAGCTGGCCGCTCTCGTAGAGGACCGGGCGCAGGCCGAGCTTCATCAGCTCGTAGGCGGCGACGATCCCGGCGACGCCCGCGCCGATCACCGCCACCGGCGCGCCGTGGCGCTCGGCCGGCAGGGCGCCGAGGCCGGCGGGATGGGCGAGCCAGTCGTCGAAGGCGAAGGTGAAGTCGGGGCCAAACATCGAGATCGGCCGGTCGGGGCCCGTCATTCAACCTCCCTCATGTCGCCCCCGTCATGTCGCCAGCGGCCCGTAGAGGTCCGGCCGCCGGTCGCGGATCTGGGAGGCGGCGCGGGCGGCGGCGCGGGCGGCGGGGTCGAGGTCGGCGACGAGCAGCGTCTCCTGCGCGCCGGCGCGGGCGAGATCGGCGCCGTCGGGGCCGAGGATGCAGGACTGGCCGAGGTAGTCGAACCGCCCCTCGCGCCCGGTGAAGTTCGCGTAGCCGAGAAAGACGCCGTTCTCCTGCGCCCGTGCCGGCAGGAGCCGGGTGGAGACGGTGTCGAAGGGCGCCATGTTCGCGGTCGGGGCGAGGATCAGGTCGGCGCCGGCGAGGGTGAGGGCGCGCGCGGTCTCGGGGAACTCGATGTCGTAGCAGACGGCGAGGCCGAGCCGCCAGCCGCGGTAGGCGACGGGGGCGGCGAAGCCAGGGCCGGGGGCGAAGCGGGCGGCGTCGTCGCCGAAGAGGTGGGTCTTGGCGTAGGCGCCGAGGGAGGCGCCGTCGGGTCCGGCCAGCAGGGCGAGGTTGAGGACGCCCGCGCCGTCGCGCCGGGGGAGGCCGGCGAGGATGGCGAGGCGGTGGCGGCGGGCGGTGGCGGCCAGCATCCGCTCCCGCGGGCCGTCGGCGGGCTCGGCCAGCGCGTCGAGGGGGCCGATGTCGTAGCCGGTCAGCGCCAGTTCCGGCAGGACCAGGAGATGCGCCCCCGCGGCGGCGGCCTCGGCGGCGGCGCCCTCGAGCCGGGCGGGGGCGGCGTCGGCATCGGCGGGGCGCATCTGAGCGAGGGCGAGGCGGAGCGGCTCCATGGGACGCAGGCTCCTCCGGCGCGGGCGGGCTGTCAACGGGGCGCGGGCGGCGTCGGGGCCCCTGGCGGGGGGCGGCCCTCGGGGGGCGTCGAGCCCCCGCTCGGGCCGGTCGGCGTTCCGCCTCCGGGCGCGGTCCGGCGGCGTCGGGGCCGGAGGCGCCGCTGTGGGGCGCGTCTCCGAAAGCGGGGTCGTGCTCCGGGAGACCGCCGCGAACCCTGTGGGCGCGGTCGCGCCTGACCCGTTCACACCTGTCAAAGCCCGGTTGACGTTTCAGAATATATCGATATTTTTCAATATTTTGATATGATTTTCACGCGTGAAAATCGGTCTCGGAGATGCCAGGCGCGCGCCGCGATCGGGGCCGCGCTCGCGCGGGCGCGATCTCCAGCGGCCGCCGCCCCCGCGCCCGCTGGACTCTCGGGCGGCGGGAGGCGAAGCTCGGGGCCCGGAGGTGCAGAGGATGGCGGATCGGGTCGAGGCGCTGGACGCGGCCTTGCGGGCGCGAGAGGGGGAGCTGGCGGCGCTGACCCAGGCGCTGATCCGCATCCCCACGGTGAACCCCCCCGGCGAGAACTATCGCGACGCCTGCGAGCTTCTGTCGGAGCGGCTCAGGCCCCAGGGGTTCGACTGTGCGCTGCTGCGGGCGGAAGGCGCGCCGGGGGACAGCGACCGGCATCCCCGCTGGAACCTGGTGGCGCGGCGCGCGGGGGCGCGGCCGGGGCCTTGCGTGCATTTCAACGGCCACATCGACGTGGTGGAGCCGGGGCTCGGCTGGACCCACGACCCCTTCGGCGGGGCGCTGGTCGAGGGCCGGATCTATGGCCGCGGCGCCTGCGACATGAAGGGCGGCCTCGCCGCGGCGGTCGTGGCGGTCGAGGCCTTCCTCGCGCTCTGGCCCGACGCGCCGGGGTCGATCGAGATCTCGGCGACCGGCGACGAGGAGAGCGGCGGCTACGGCGGCGTCGCCTGGCTGGCGGAGCGGGGCCATTTCGCCCATGTGGATGCGGTCATCATCCCCGAGCCGCTGGACAAGGATCGCATCTGCCTCGGCCATCGCGGGGTCTGGTGGGCGGAGCTCGAGACCTTCGGGCGGATCGCCCACGGCTCCATGCCCTTCCTCGGGGACTGCGCGGTGCGCCACATGGGGGCGGTGCTGGCGGAGATGGAGCAAAGCCTCTTTCCCGCGCTCGCCGCGCGGCGCACGGCCATGCCGGTGGTGCCCGAGGGCGCGCGGGCCTCGACGCTCAACGTCAACAGCCTGCACGGCGGCCAGGCGGAGCCGGAGGCGGGGTTCACCGGCTGGCCCTCGCCGGTGGTGCCCGACCGCTGCCGGATGGTGATCGACCGGCGCTTTCCGGCGGAGGAGACGCTGGCGGGCGTGCGGGCCGAGTTCCGGGCGACGGTGGAGCGGGCGCGGGCGGCGCGGGGCTTCGACTACGCCCTGCGCGACCTGCACGAGGTCCATCCCTCGATGACCGACCGGGAGGCGCCCGTCGCCCGCGCGCTCGACGCGGCGATCC
>CBDEVG010000036.1:0-99049 GCA_965243535.1 Amaricoccus sp. | reverse complement strand
AGCGCGCCGGCCACGCCCGCGCCAAGGGGCGCGTCTACCGGGCGCTCGGCGACGCCATCGCCCGGGCGGGGCTGGACTGCGAGGCCTTCACTGACGGCATGACAATGCGCATCGACGCGGGAACGGTCTACGAGCCCAGGGCCCGCGTCCGCTGCGGCCCGAGGACTCCCGACGCGGCGGTGGAGATCGCCGATCCCGCAATCGTCGTCGAGGTGGCGTCGCCCGCCTCCCGGGGCGCCGACACCGGGGCGAAGCTCGGGGACTATTTCCTCCTGCCGAGCGTCCGGCACTACCTGGTGGTGAACGCCCGAACCCGCACCCTCATCCATCACCGCCTCGGAACCGAGGAGGCCATCGCCACCCGCATCCTGCGGGAAGGGACGCTGGAGCTCGACCCGCCGGGGCTGCTCCTCGACCTGGCGGCGATCTTCCCGGCGGATTGAGGCGCGCGGAACCCGGACCAAGCCGCGTCAGGCCCCAAGGTGGGGGGGATCGCTTCGGGCCCCGGTCCTGCACGGCCTCCTTCGATCCGGCCTCGCGCCTTGAGCCTCCCTCACAGGCCGCCCCCGACCCTTCCCGGCGGCGCGCTGCGCCCCGCAGGATCGTCGCCCGGGACGCGCGGGAGCGCGTCGGCGCGCCCGGAGCCCCGGGTCGGAAGGCCAAGGGCTCCCGGCGCGCCTGCCCGGTCCGGCGCACCCTGATCCCTCCCGCGACACGACGGGGACGGACCCGGCAGCGCCCCCCGGGGCAAGGCGCCGGGGGCGGAGGCGCGGCCCCGGGCTGGCGTCAGGCGGTTTCCCTCTCCTTGGCGATCGATCCGCCGAGGAAAAGCTGCCCCACCCGCGGATCGGCCAGCAGCGCCACGGCCCGGTCGTGGAGCCGGGTTTGCCCCAGCTCCAGCACGATGCCGTAGTCGGACATGGCCAGCGCCGCCTTGGCGTTCTGCTCCACCATCAGGATCGTCACGCCCTGGTCGCGCAGGCGGATGAGGGTCTGGAACACCTCCTGCACCAGGTTCGGCGACAGCCCGATGGAGGGCTCGTCGATCAGGATGAGCTTTGGATCGAGCAGCAGCGCCCGGGCGATCTCCAGCTGCTTCTGCTGGCCGCCGGAGAGCGCGATGGCGGGCTCGTTCGCCTTCTGCCGCAGGATCGGGAACTGGTCCATCACCTGCTCGATCCGCCGCTTGACCTGGCCCTGGTCCCGGGCGGTGATCCCCCCGAGCTCCAGGTTGTGGAGCACGGAGAGGTTCGGCACCACGTTGCGTCCCTGGGGGACGTAGGTCACCCCGTGGCCGATCATCTGCGCCGGGCTCTCCCGGGTCACTTCGCGGCCATCCAGCAGGATGCGGCCGGAATGGATGTTCAGGAGGCCGAAGATCGCCTTGAAGACGGTGGACTTCCCCGCCCCGTTCGGGCCGATCACCGTGGTGATGGTGCCGCGGCCGATCTCGAAGCTCACCCCGTTCAGGATGGTGATCTTGCCATAGCCGCCGAAGACCTTGTCGAGCGTCAGCATCTCAGCCCCCCAGATAGGAATCGATGACCTGCTGGTTCGAGCGGATCGCCTCGGGCGGGCCCTCGGCGATGATCCGACCCTCGGCCAGCACGAGGATGCGGGAACACAGCGACATGACGAATTCCATGTTGTGCTCGATCACCACGAAGGTGGTGCCGTGCTCGGCGTTGTAGGCGATCAGCCGTTCCTTGAGATAGCCGAGCATGGTGAGGTTCACGCCCCCCGCCGGCTCGTCGAGCAGCACGAGGGAGGGCCCCGCCATGAAGGCCATGGCGGCGTCGACCAGCTTCTGCTGGCCGTAGGAGAGGCCGCCGGCCTTCTCGTCGCGCAGATGGCCGAGGCGGAAGAAGTCGATCATCTTCTCCGCTTCTTCGGTCAGCCCCGCGTCGGGCTTGCCGAAGAGCCGACTGAGCATCGTCCCCTGGTGCTCCTGCCCGGCGAGGATGATGTTCTCGATCACGCTCATCTGCGGAAAGACCGAGAGCTGCTGGAAGGTGCGGCCGACCCCGAGCTTGTTGAGGTCGCAGGCGCGCTTGCCCGCCACCGCATGGCCGTTGACGAAGACCTCGCCCGCGGTCGGCGGATACTGCCCGAGGATGCAGTTGAACAGCGTCGACTTGCCCGAGCCGTTCGGGCCGATCAGCCCGAGGATCTCGCCCGGACGGACGTCGAAGCTCACCCCCTGCACCGCCTTGATGGCGCCGAAGGTCTTGGTGACGTCGCGGACGCTCAGCACCGGTTCGGCGGCGATCTGGGAATGCGCGTTCACAGTTGGGCTCCCTGCTTGAGGTCGCCGCGCGCCCGCTGGCCGCGGCGGCGCTCGGCGGCGCGCTGGAAGAGGCCGATGAGGCCGGAGGGGCAGAAGATCATCAGCGCCAGCACGGCGCCCGCATAGATCATCAGGTAGTACTCATCCGTGAAGCGCAGCAGCTCCGGCAGCAGGATGACCAGCGCCGCCCCGAGCATCGGCCCGAAGTAGAAGCCCGCGCCGCCGACCACGACCATGAGCAGGAGCTTCAGCGAATGGACCAGCGCGAAGGCCGGCGGGTCGATGAACTGGACCAGCGGGGCCGCCAGCGCGCCCGCGAGCCCCCCGAGCGCCGAGCCGATGGCGAAGGCGAGCAGCGTGAACAGCCGGATGTCGACCCCGAGGCTGTTCGCCCGCACCGGGTTTTCCCGCAGCGCCTTGAAGGCCCGGCCCCAAGGGGAGCGCACCAGCCCCCAGAAGGCGCCCGCGGTCGCGAGGAACACCACCAGCACGAAGTAGTAGAAGTCGATGTTCTTCGCCGTTGAAAACCCGAAGATCTCCGGCCGCATGATCCCCGCGAGGCCGAGCGAGCCCCCGGTCAGCCAGTCCTCGTTGCGCAGGACGAGAAAGACCAGGGTGTTGAAGGCCAGCGTCACGAAGGCGAGGAAATGGTGCTGCACCCGCAGCGCCGGCCAGCCGAGCGCGAGGCCGATGACGAAGCAGAGCGCCATGGCGGCCGGGGCCGCGACGATCCAGTGCCAGCCCGCCATGGTGAGGAGCGCGGAGGTATAGGCCCCGATCCCCATGAAGGCGGCCTGGGCCAGCGAGACCTGGCCGGCGTAGCCGAGCGTGAGGTTCAGCCCCATGGCGGCGATGGACATCACCAGCCAAGAGGTGAGCACATAGATGATGTAGTTCCCTTGGCCGAGGGGCGCTGCGACGAGCGCCGCGATCCCGAGCAGGACGAGCAGGGCGCGGGGCATCAGACGGTCCTCCCTTCCGGCGTCCCGAGCAGGCCCTGGGGCCGCACGAGGATGATGAGGATGAGCAGGATCAGCGGAAAGGCGGCGCGGTACTCCGCCGGGCCGTAGGCGGCGGCGAGGTTGTCGATCACCCCGATCAAGAGGCCCCCCACCAGCGCGCCGCGGATCTGGTTGAAGCCGCCCACGATCGCCGCGATGAAGGCGATGAGGCCGATGGACTCGCCGTTCGAGAATTTCGCCAGGTAGATCGGCGAGATCAGGAAGGAGGCGACGGCGGCGAGGCCGGCGTTGATCAGGAAGGTGTAGAGCACCATCCGCTTGACGTTCACCCCGAGGATCTCGGCCACGCCCGGGTTCTGGGCGGTGGCCTGCATGGCGCGGCCGGTGCGGGTGCCGTTCAGGAACAGCTGCAGCGCCACGACGGCGATCATGGAAATCGCGAGGTTCGCCACGTCCTGGGTGGAGATGACCGCCCCGAGGATCGAGATCGGCTCCTCGCCGAACATCGGCGGAAAGGGCTGGGCCTCGGCGGAATAGAAAACCTTGACGCCCTCCTTCATCAGCAGGCCGAGGGCGATGGTCGCCATGACGATCGGCAGGGTCCCGTGGGGGAGCATCGGGTCGATGACCAGCCGCTTGAAGCCCCAGCCGAGCACGAGGAGCGAGACGGCGAGCGCCGCCGCGAGCGCGGCCCAGAACGGCAGGCCGAGCCCGTGCATGGCGACGAGCGCGAAGAACGCCGGCAGCATGACGAATTCGCCCTGGGCGAAGTTGATGGTCTGCGAGGCCTGCCAGAGCAGCGTGAAGCCGATCGCGGCGAGCGCGTAGATCGATCCTGTCGCGAGCCCGGACAGGATGATCTGGAGGAACTCCGACATGAGCGGCCCTCTCGTCCTGGGGTTTTGGGGAAAAGGGGCGGGCGCCGGGCCTTCGGCCCTGCGCTTTCGGTTTGCGCCTTCGGGCAGGGCGCCCGCCAGGGGGGAGAGATCAGTTCGCCGGGAGGGTGGCCTTGACCACCTGCTTGCCGCCCTCGACCTCGACGAGATAGCTCTCGCGCGAAACCTCGCCGGTGTCGTCCCAGGAGACGTCGATGAGGATGCCGGGGTGGTCGGCCGCGGTCAGCTTGAGGCCGTGCAGCGTCTCGGCGAGCTTTTCCGAGTCGATCTCGCCGGCCTGTTCGGTGGCGTACTTGATCGCCCAGGCGCCGATGTAGCCCTTGATGGCGTTGTGGTCGGCCCGGTACTTGTACTTCTCCTCGAAGCGACGGGCCATGTCCTGGACGGCCGGACTGGGGGCGTCGGGGGTGAGGCTGACGTGGCCCATGGCGCCGTTGGCCGCGTCCCCGGCGAGGTCGATGACCTTCTGGCCGATCAGGGTGGTCTCGCCGACCAGCGGCAGGGTCAGGCCCTGCTTCTTCGCCTCGCGCAGGAAGCGGGCGCTCTCCTCCTCGGTCAGGTAGACGAAGACCGCGTCCGCGCCCGAACCCTTCACCTTGACCACGTCGGCGGCGAAGTCGGCCTGGGCGTTCTCGGTGGGGACGTCGGCGATGATCTCGATGCCGCGGTCCTCCATCTGGGCGACGAAGGCCTCGTGGCCGGCCTTGCCGAACTCGGTGTTGGCCCAGACGATCGCGACCTTCTTCACCCCCATCTCGTCCTGCATGTACTGGGCGATCTTGGGCATGGACTTCTGCGACCCGAAGGAGGTGCGGAAGATGTAGGGGTTGCCCATGGCGGTGATCCGGGCGCTTTCCGACCCGGTGAACTGGGGGATGCCCTCCTGCTGGGCGACCAGCATGTTGACGATGGTGGAGCCGGAATAGACCGTGCCGAGCAGGGCGAAGGCCCCGTCGTCGATCGCCTTCTGCACCATGGCGCGGGAGGTCTGGGCGTCGGACTGGCTGTCGTATTCGGTGAGCTGGACCTGATGGCCGAGGATGCCGCCCTGGGCGTTGATCTCCTCGACGGCCATGGCGGCGCCGTCGCGCCAGTTGACGCCGGCGGTGGCCCCGGGGCCGCTCAGCTCGGCGATGTTGGCGATCTTGACCACGTCCTGGGCGCGGGCGGGCCCGGCGGGGGCGAGCGCGAGCCCCGCGGCGAGGGCGAGGGCGGCGGCGGCCCCGAGCAGATGGCGTCTCTTCATGGATCCTCCCGTGACGGTTCTTGGCGTCGGCGTCGTTCGGTGCGCCAGGGCGCGGTCCGTCGCCGCCGCCCCGGGACGAAAAGTTCGCATTCCGAACTTCCGTTCCGCATATGATATTTGTGTCAAGCGGAACGAGATTCGTCAAGAAGATTATGGATTGACGTTCCACAGTGGAACAAGGTTTGGATAATCCTATGGACCAGCCCCTTTCCGAGGGCCGCCCGTCGGAGGCGGTGGGGTCGCTGCAGCGCGGCCTCGCGGTGATGGAGACGCTCGCCGCCCATCCCGGCGGCCTCACCCTGACCGAGACCGCCGGGGCGCTGGGGCTGACCCGGGCCGGGGCGCGCCGCCTGCTGCTCACCCTCGCGGCGTCGGGCTATGCGCTCCAGGACGGCCGGCGGTTCCGCCTGACGCCCCGGCTGCTGACGGTGGCGCGGAGCTGGCTGCAGGACGCCGGGCCCTGGGCCCATGCCGAGCCGATCATGCGCGAGCTGGCGGGCCGGCTGCAGGAGGCCTGCTCGGCGGCGGCGCTCTCGGGGGGGGACGTGGTCTATCTGGCGCGCGTGCCCGGCCGGCGCATCGTCAGCGTCGCGCTCGCGGTCGGCTCGCGGCTGCCGGCCTGGTGCACCTCCATGGGCCGGGTCCTGCTCGCCGACCTCTCCCCCGAGGCGCTCGCCGCCCATCTCGCCGCCGCCGACATCCGGCCCCTGACCCCGAAGAGCCTGACCGACCGCGCCGCCCTCGCCGCCGAGATCCGGCGCTGCGGGGCCCAGGGCTACGCCCTGGTGGACGAGGAGCTGGAGCTCGGCCTGCGTTCGATCGCCGCGCCGATCCGCGACCGCGCCGGCCGGACGACGGCGGCGCTGAACGTCTCGACCCAGGCCTCGCGCTTCACCCCCGCAGAGATGGAGGCGGAGATCCTCCCCTCCCTACGCGCCGCCGCCCGGCGGATCGAGGCGTATTTCGCGCTGGAATGAAGGATCCGGCGCCTCGGCCCGCGCGGGCCCTCCGAAAGATCGAGGCGAACCGCCGTCAGGCCTCGTCAACCTTGGTTGAGATCGCCTGAACGGTTTTCCGAAAACCTTTCTATAACAATCACGTAGCCCCCATAACACGCGTGTTGTGAGGGCCCGTTTCCGGTCCGCCTCCGGGCCTTTGCGCCCGCCGCCCTCCAGGATCGCCGGCGCCCCGACGGGCCGGTCCCCGGGTTTTCCGCTCCCCCCTCCTCGGGGCCGGACGCCCGCGGGCCCGGGTGGGGGCCCTCCCGCCAGGTCCCCGACGCTCCCTGAGGGCCCCTCCCCGCCGTTTCAGCCGGAGGGATCTGGCGAGGCCGGGCCGGGACGCAGGTCCACCGGCGCCCCCGCCCCCAGCGTCTCGCGCAGGCGGCCGGGGGGGACCCCCGCCCGCTTGGAGAAGAACCGGCTGAAATAGGCCGGATCCTCGAAGCCGAGCGCATAGCCGATCTCGGCCGCCGACATGCCGGTGTAGATCAGCCAGCGCTTGGCCTCGGTGATGATCCGGTCGTGGAGCAGCCCCGAGGCGGTCGCCCCGAACCGGGCCTTGCAGACGGCGTTGAGCCGGGCGGGGGTCGCCGCCAGCGCCTCCGCATAGAACTCCAGCCGCCGCTCCGAGCGGAAATGCCGCTCGACCAGGTCCCGGTAGCGCAGCGCCAGCGCCTGGCCCCGGTCGTCCCTCGGGCGGCCCGCCGTCTCGTGGGCCTGGACGCGCATCAGCGCCACCAGGAGGGTGATGAAATAGGCCATGATCGCCGGCCGCCGGCCCGGGGCCGCATAGACGAACTCCCGGGTCAGGGCGTGGAAGGACCCCTCCACATGGGCCGGGTCGAGCCCGGTCCCCGCCAGGGGAAAGACGCCCGCCCGCCGGGCGGTCTCGATCATCCGCGCGTCCCCCATGGCCGCCTGGGCGACGAAGCTCGCCGCCGCGGTCGTCACCCAGCCGTCGGTGTCGGGCAGGAAGCGGATCTGATGGACCGAGCCCGCCGGGATCGTCATCAGGCAGGACGGCGCGATCGGGACCGAGCGCCCCTCGATGTCGAGCGCGCCGCCCCCCCGGACCAGGTACATCACCTGCAGATGGTGGGGATGGGAATGGGGCCGGATCGTCCAGTCGTTGGGGCCGGAGCGTTTGCGGATCGGCTCGATGTGCAGGAAGTCGAGCTCGACCTCGGCGGCGGCGTCGTCCTCCAGCCGGCCGTAGAGATAGTATTGCGGCACCGGCGCGGGGTCCGTCATGGCTGCTGCTCCCCCCGGGAAGCCACGCGTCCGGCGCATGGCGGCCCTGCGAATTGTGCAATCTTTCCGCGGGAGCGTCCATTCGTCCCGCGCCGCCGCCGGCATATTCCCTGCCCCACGCCAGGACATCCCGCCCGCGGAGGAACCATGACCCTTTCCAAGGACATCAGCTGCGACGTGCTCGTGATCGGTTCGGGCGCAGGCGGGCTTTCCACCGCGGTGACGGCCAGGAAGCACGGACTCGACGTGGTGGTGGTGGAGAAGGCCCCGGTCTTCGGCGGCACCACCGCCTTTTCCGGCGGCGTGCTCTGGATCCCCGGCAACGGCCGGGCCAAGCAGGATCCCCGCGACAGCCGGGACCGGGCGCGGGAGTATCTCAAGGCCGAGACCGGCAACTTCTTCCAGGACGAGATGGTCGAGGCCTTCCTCGACCAGGGCCCCCGGATGCTCGACTGGTTCGAGGCCGAGACGGAGGTGCGGTTCGTCCCCACCCTCTATCCCGACTACCACCCGCTCGCCCCCGGCGGCGTCGACGTCGGCCGCTCGGTCCTGGCCGCGCCCTTCGACGCCTCCCGGCTCGGGGCCGAGCTGAAGCGGCTGCGGCCGCCGCTCTCGACCATCACCTTCGTCGGGATGATGTTCAATTCGTCCAATGCCGACCTGAAGCATTTCTTCCGGGCGACCAGCTCGCTCAGCTCCGCGCTCTATGTGGCCAAGCGCCTCGCGATCCATGCGACGGAGCTGGCCCGCTATGGCCGCGGCGTGCAGGTGACGAGCGGCAATGCGCTGGCCGCCCGGCTGGCGGCGAGCTGCTTCGCGCTCGGGATCCCGATCCACACCGACACCCCGGCCGAGGCGCTGATCCGGGACGGCGAGACGGTGACGGGCGCGGTGGTCAAGGGCGCGGCCGGCCCCGTCCGGGTGACGGCGCGGCGCGGAGTGGTGCTGGCCTGCGGCGGCTTTCCCCATGACGAAGCCCGGCTGCGCGAGGCCTATCCCCATCTGCGCCGGGGGGGCGAGCATTTCTCCCCCACCCCTGCCGACAACACCGGCGACGGGGTGCGGCTGGCGGAGGACGCCGGCGTCCGGGTCGAGATCCGCTTCCCCGCCGCCGCCGCCTGGATGCCGGTCTCCAAGGTTCCGAACGGCGACGGGAGCTTCTCGGCCTTCCCCCACCTGCTCGACCGCTACAAGCCCGGGGTGATCGCCGTGCTGAAGACCGGCAAGCGGTTCTGCAATGAATCCGAGAGCTATCACGACGTGGGCGCCGCGATGATCGCGGCCTGCGAGGGCGAGGCCGAGACCGCCGCCTGGCTGATCGCCGACAAGACCACGATCGGGAAATACGGCCTCGGCTACGCCAAGCCCGCCCCGCTGCCGCTCGGGCCGCTGATCCGCAAGGGCTACCTGAAGACCGGCGCGACGCTCGCCGATCTGGCGAAGGAATGCGGCATCGACGCCAAGGCGCTGGAGGCGACGGTGGCGGACTACAACCGCGGCGCCGTGAAAGGCGTGGACGAGCAGTTCCACCGCGGCGAGACCGCGTTCAACCGCTATCTCGCCGATCCCGAGCACAAGTCGAACCCCTGCGTCGCGCCGGTGGCCAAGGGCCCGTTCTATGCGGTCAAGCTCGTCATGGGCGATCTCGGCACCTTCGACGGGCTGAAGACCACGGTGGAGGGCCAGGTGCTCGACGCGGGCGAACGGCCGATCCCCGGGCTCTATGCGGTCGGCAACGACCGGGCGAGCATCATGGGCGGCACCTATCCCGGCGCCGGGATCACGCTCGGGCCGATCATGACCTTCGGCTTCATCACCGGCCGGCATCTGGCCCGGGCGGCCTGACACCCTCCCGCCGTCGCCCCGAGGTCGGCCCAAAGGCCGGCCCAAGACCCTGCGCTCCCCGACAGGAGGATCCCGATGAAGCTCGCACCCCCCAGATCGCCCGCCACCGTCCCGCCCGTCCGGGCCTGGTCCCAGGCCCTCCGCATCGGCGCCCTCTCTGGCGCCCCTCGGGGCGTCCCGGCGCCCGCCTCCAGGACAGGCGCCCGCCGGGCGGCGGACCTCCCCCGGGCCGCTCCCGCCATCGCCCTCGCGGCCCCGGCGCCCGCCGACGCCTGCCGGCTGGACCCCGGCCGTCCCGTTGGGCGCACGCTCCCTCCGGCCTGCCGGACCGAGGCCCCGGGCGAAAGCGCCGGCCCGGGCGAGGTCCACGCCCTTCTCATCCTCCCCCCCGCCGGCCGGGCTCCCCGTCCGCGCGTCGCCGCCTGAAGGAGGCTCTCATGACCATGACGGACCCTGCGGGCGGCTGGCTCGGGATCACGGGCGACGTGGCCGTCGTCACCGGCGCCGCCGGCGGCATCGGCAAGGGCGTCGCCCGGGCGCTGGCCGAGGCGGGGGCGCGGGTCTGGATCCTCGACCGCGACCAGGCCGCCTGCGACGCGGCCGCGGCCGAGATCGGCGGGGACGCCCAAGGCCTCGCCTTCGACGCGGCCGACCGGGCGACCATCGACCGGGCGGCGGGGATCATCGGCCGCTGCGACATCCTGGTGAACAACGCCGGCGTCCTGCGCGGCGGCCCCCTGGCCGAGGTCGCGCCCGAGGACTGGGACCTGACCCTGCGCATCAACCTCACCGGCTATCTCGCCTGCGCCCAGGTCTTCGGCGCGGGGATGCGGGCGCGGGGGCGCGGCGCGCTCGTGCACGTCGCTTCCATCGCCGCCTCCGAGCCCCAGGCTTGGTCGGGCGCCTACAGCCCCTCCAAGGCCGCGGTCGCCATGCTGTCGCGCCAGATCGCCTTCGAATGGGGGCCGGAGGGCGTGCGGTCGAACTCGGTCAGCCCGGGGATGGTCCGCACCCCGCTGTCTGAGAGCTTCTACCGGGTCCCGGGCATCCTCGAGGCCCGCGCGGCGGCGATCCCCCTCCGCCGGGTGGGCGCGCCCGCCGACATCGCCGACGTGGCGGCCTTCTTGGCGAGCCCCCGGGCGGCCTATGTCACCGGCCAGGACATCGTGGTGGACGGCGGGTTCAGTCAGACCCTGATGGCCCATGTCCCCCGCCCCGGCCACGAGGCCCGGACGTGAACGCGCCGCGCGCCGCGGGCGGCCTTCCCCGCGCCCTCGCCCCGGCGGCCGAAGGCGCCTTTCTCCGCCCGGCGGCCGAAAGCGCCCTCCACCTCGATGCGGCGATCCGGGCGGCGCAGTCCCGGCCGGGACGCCGCAACCGGGGCGCCGAGGGAGCGGCCGCGGCCCGGATCCTCGAAGGCGCCGCCGCCGCGTCCGGCGACGATCCGACCCCTGGCCGGAGCCTCGCCCGGCAAGCCCGAGGCCTGCGCCGCCCCGCCGACGCCTGCGCTCCCGAACCCCCTGACGGAGGCGGCCGCGCCGATCCCCGTCCCGCCCTTCCGCCGCAAGGGCCTCGGCGCCCGGAGGACGCACGATGATCTACGAATGGCGCAGCTATCGCTTCGCCCCCGGCCAGGCGATGGCCTATCTGGCCGCCTTCCGGGCCGAGGGCCTGCCGCTCGTCGCCCGCCACCTGCCGATGCTCGGCTACTGGCTGACGGAATGCGGCCGGCTGAACATGCTGCATCACCTTTGGGTCTATCGCGACCTGGAAGACCGGGCGGCGCGGCGGCTGCGGCTGGCGGCGGATGCGGACTGGACCGCGGGCTTCGGCCCCCGGGCCTTTCCGATGATCGCGGCCCAGGAAAGCCTCTTCCTGGCGCCGGAGGCCGGCTCCCCCCGCCTCGCCGCGGCCGAGGCGGCCGCCCGGGCGCCCCTGCCCACGCCGCCCGGAGACGCGCCGGCGCTCGCCCCCGCCTGGTTCGCGCTCGAGATCTCCAAGGCCCCCCTGCCCCCGGCCGAAGGCCTGGAGACCGTCGCCCTGTGGCGCGTCGCGGCCGGGAGGCGGCCGGGACGCCGCCTGCGGCTCCTGCGCGGCGAGACGGCGGACGAGGCCCTGCGCGCCTCCGGGCCGGCCGAACTGCGCGAGCTGCTGCGGCCCGCGGGCTTCTCGCCGCTGCGCTGAGGCGGCGTCTCCCGAAGGCCGGCCGGGCGAAGGCGTCAGGCGATCCGCTCGATCGCCATCGCCGTCGCCTCGCCGCCGCCGATGCACAAAGTCGCCACCCCGCGGCGCAGGCCATAGGTCTCCAGCGCATGGAGCAGCGTCGTCAGGATCCGCGCCCCCGAGGCCCCGATCGGATGGCCGAGCGCGCAGGCCCCGCCATGGACGTTGACCTTGTCATGGGGCAGGTCGAGGTCGCGCATCGCCGCCATCGCCACCACCGCGAAGGCCTCGTTCACCTCGAAGAGGTCGACCTCGCCGAGGCTCCAGCCCGTCCGCTCCATCAGGCGGCGCACGGCGAAGACCGGCGCGGTCGGGAAGAGCTCCGGCCGGTCGGCGTAGGTCGCATGTCCCGCGATCCGCGCCCGCGGGACGAGCCCCCGGCGCTCGGCCTCGGAGGCGCGCATCAAGACCAGCGCCGCCGCCCCGTCCGAGATCGACGAGGCGTTGGCCGCCGTCACCGTGCCGCCTTCGCGAAACGCCGGCTTCAGCTCGGGGATCCGGTCGGGCCGCGCCTTGCCGGGCTGCTCGTCCGTCGTCACCCGCCGCTCGCCCCGGCCGGCGCGCAGGGCGACGGGGGCGATCTCGGCGGCGAAGCGGCCCTCGGCGATCGCGCCCTGGGCCCGGGCGAGCGAGGCCAGCGCATAGGCGTCCTGGTCCGCGCGGGCGAAGCCATAGGCCTCGGCGCAATCCTCGGCGAAGGTCCCCATCAGCCGGCCGCGGTCGTAGGCGTCCTCGAGCCCGTCGAGGAACATGTGGTCCGCCGCCGCCACATGCCCCATCCGGAAGCCCCGGGCCCGGGGCAGAAGGTGGGGGGCGTTCGACATGCTCTCCATGCCGCCGGCGACGATGACCCGGGCCGATCCCGCGACCAGCAGGTCATGGGCGAGCATCGCCGCCTTCATCCCCGAGCCGCACATCTTGTTGACGGTGGTCGCCCCCGCGGAAAGCGGCAGGCCGGCCCGGATCGCCGCCTGGCGCGCCGGGGCCTGGCCCTGGCCGGCGGAGAGGACGCAGCCCATGATCGCCTCCTCCGCCGCCTCGGGGGGAAGGCCCGCGCCCGCCATCGCGGCGGCGATCGCCGCGGCCCCGAGCTCGGGGGCCTGCGCCCCGGCGAGGTCCCCCTGGAAGCCGCCCATGGGCGTGCGCGCCGCCCCGACGATGACGATCGGATCCTGGCTCATCGCCCCCGCCTCCCTATTTCGCCGCCATCCGCAGCGCCCCGTCGAGACGGATCGCCACGCCGTTCAGCATCTGGTTCTCGCAGACATGCCGCGCCAGGGCGGCGAATTCCGCCGGGTCGCCCAGCCGCGGCGGGAACGGGACCGCGGCGCCGAGCGCCTCCCGCACCTCGGGGCTCATCCCCGCCATCATCGGCGTGTCGAAGACCCCCGGGGCGATGGTCACGACCCGGATCCCGTGGCGCGCCAGCTCCCGCGCCGCGGGCAGGGTCAGCGCCGCGACCCCGCCCTTGGAGGCGGCATAGGCCGCTTGGCCGACCTGGCCGTCCTCGGCGGCGATCGAAGCCGTGTTGACGATCACCCCCCGCTCGCCGCCCGGGCCGGGCGGGTTCCGGGCCATGGCCTCGGCGGCGAGGCGCAGCATGTTGAAGGTCCCGACCAGGTTGATCGCCACCGCCCGGGCGAAGGATTCCAGCCGGTGGGGCCCGTCGCGGCCTAGGATCTTCTCGCCCGGCGCCACGCCGGCGCAATTGGCCAGGACGTCGATCCGCCCGAAGGCCGCGAGGGCGGCGTCGACCGCCGCCCGGCCCTCGGCCGCGTCGGTCACGTCGGCGCGGACGAAGATCGCCCGCTCCCCCAGCGCCTGCGCCAGGGCCGCGCCCGCCGCGGCGTTCACGTCGACGAGCGCCGCCCGCCCGCCCGCCTCCACCGCCATCCGCGCCACGGCGGCCCCGAGGCCGGAGCCCCCGCCGGCGACGACAAAGACCCGGTCCGCGATCTCCATCTCCCCGCCCCCTCAGGCCGCAGTCGGGGTCGCAGCGGGGGCCGCCGTCCGGCGACGCGGCGCGGCGGAAGCCCGGGCGGCGGTCCCTCCGGAGACCGGGCCGACGCCCCGGCTGGCGACCTGGCCGGCGGGCGTCTCGGCGTCGGGCTCCGGCGGGGCGGCAGCCCCGGCGGCGGACCCCCTGGCGATCCGGCCTGCGCCTTGGCTGGCGATCTGGCCGGCGGGCGTCTCGATGCCGGGTCCGGGCGCGGCGCCCGCGTCGCGGCGCGCGCCTCTTCCGGTCGTGGGCGCCTTGCTCATGCGCTGTCCTCCCCCATGCCGCCCCTTTGCCCGGGGCGTTCCTGGGGGAAGCATACCCGGCCGCGCCCGGCGGACAATGCCGTTGCCGCAGGCCCGGCCCGGGAGGAACGCATCGCCCGGAAACGGCGAAAGGGGGCCGGAACGCCGGCCCCCTTCCTTTTCGCGCGCCTTCGCCTCTCAGGAAGGCGCTTCGGGTCTTTTTCCCTGCGGGACAGGGGTCGCCCATCCCGCGGGACGCCAGGTCAACAAACCGAAAGACGCAACATCTTCAATTTCCGCCGACCCGTCGTTCATTCCAATCGAGAGGCCGGAACGCGCAGCTGCGCGCGTTCCGCAGGATCAGAACAGCACGTAGAGCGCGGCGTTGGTGGTCCAGTTGGCCGCGGTGACGCCGGCGTCGGCCACCTCGATCTGCACCTCGAAGCCGCCGCCCGCGGCGGTATTGCCGCGGATGAGGGTGTTGTTGTTGGCGAGGTTGACGAAGCTGAGCTGGCCGATCCCCGTCCCCAGGGTGAAGGCGTCGTTCGCCGCGGTCGAGGCCCGCGCGTCGATGTCGATCAGGTCGATCAGATCGCCCGGGTTGCCGAGCGTGCCGAAGTCGAAGCCGGTGATGAAGTCGATGGCCGCGCCGTTCGAATCCGCCGCGGAGTCAAAGTCGAAGGTGTCGTCCCCGAGGCCGCCCGTCATGACGTCGCGGCCGAGCCCGCCGCGGATCAGGTCGTCGCCGCCCCCGGCGTTGATGGTGTCGTTGCCAGCCGCGCCGCGGATGACGTTCGCGCCGGTCCCGTTCGCGATCAGCACGTTCGCGCCGGAGTTGCCGGTCATCGCGGCCGATCCGCCGACCGTCAGGTTCTCGATGGAGATCAGCCGGTCGCGGCTCACCGAGTTGAGGAAGGCGAAGCCGGCGGTGAGGTTGAAGGAGACCGTGTTTACCCAGTTCAGGTCGTGGACCAGGGTGTCGGTCCCGGCGCCGCCGTTGTAGACGTCGTCCTCGGTGTCGAACATGGCGATGGTGTCGACGAAGGTGTCGTTGCCGTCGCCGCCGTTGGCCGTGTCCTCGCCGGCGCCGGTGTCGATCCGGTCGTTGCCGGCGCCGCCGTCGATCGTGTCGGCGCCGCCCCCGGCGTTGATCGTGTCGTTGCCGCCGAGGCCGTTGATGACGTTGGCGCCGGTCCCGTTCACGGTCAGCACGTTCGCGCCGGCGCTGCCGGTGACCGAGGCCGAGCCGCCCACCGTCAGGTTCTCGATCGAGATCAGCCGGTCGCGGTTGCCGCCGAAGCTCGACCAGCCGGTCGAGAGGTTGAAGGCGACCGTGTTCACCCAGTTCAGGTCGTGCACCAGGGTGTCGGTCCCGGCGCCGCCGTCGTAGACGTCGTCGTCGGAGGCGCCCATGCCCTCGGTGTCGGTGATGACGTCGTTGCCGTCGCCGGCGACCACGTTGTCATTGCCCGATCCGGCGTTGATCGTGTCGTTTCCGCCGCCGGCGTTGATGGAGTCATTGCCGCCGAGGCCGTTGATGACGTTCGCGCCGCTTCCGTTCACCGTCAGCACGTTGGCCACGTCGCTGCCGGTGACCGAGGCCGCGCCGCCCACGGTCAGGTTTTCGATGTTGAGCAGCCGGTCGCGGTTGCCGAAGTAGCTCGACCAGCCGGTCGAGAGGTTGAAGGCGACGCCGCTCACCCAGTTCAGGTCGTGGACCAGGGTGTCGACGCCGGCGCCGCCGTCGTAGACGTCGTCGTCGCCCGAGCCCATGCCTTCGGTGTCGGTGATCGTGTCGTTGCCGCCGCCGGCGTTGACGACGTCCTGGCCCGCGCCGGCGTTGATGAGGTTCGCGCCCGTCCCGTTCACGGTCAGCACGTTCGCGCCCGCGCTGCCGGTGACCGAGGCCGCGCCGCCCACCACCAGGTTCTCGATGTTGAGCAGCCGGTCGCGGTTGCCGCCGAAGCTCGACCAGCCGGTGGCGAGGTTGAAGGCGACCGTGCTCACCCAGTTCAGGTCGTGGACCAGAGTGTCGACGCCGGCGCCGCCGTCGTAGACGTCGTCGTCGCCCGAACCCATGCCCTCGGTGTCGGTGATCGTGTCGTTGCCGTCGCCGGCGTTGACCGTGTCGTTGCCCGATCCGGCGTTGATCGTGTCGTTGCCGCCGCCGGCGTTGACCGTGTCGGCGCCGCCGAGGGCGCTGATGACGTTCGCGCCGGTCCCGTTCACGGTCAGCACGTTGGCCGCGTCGCTGCCGATCACCTGGGCGCTTCCGCCCACGGTCAGGTTCTCGATGTTGAGCAGCCGGTCGCGGTTCTGGCCGTCGAGCGTCGCCCAGCCGGTGGCGAGGTTGAAGGCGACCGTGCTGATCCAGTTCAGGTCGTGGACCAGGGTGTCGACCCCGTCGCCGCCGTCATAGGTGTCGTCGGCGTCGGTGAACATGGCGATGTCGTCGGTGATGACGTCATTGCCCGCCCCGGCGGTGACGGTGTCCTCGCCGGCGCCCGAATTGATCGTGTCGTTGCCCGCCCCGCCGAAGAGCTGGTCGACCCCCGCCCCGCCGGAGAGCGAGTCGTTGCCCTCGCCGCCGTCGAGATAGTCGTCGCCGTTTCCGCCGATGAGGGTGTCGGCGCCGCCCATGCCCTTCAGGACGTCGTTGCCCTCGCCGCCGTCGAGATAGTCGTCGCCGTCGCCGCCGTTGAGGGTGTCGGCGCCGCCGAGGCCCTTGAGCGTGTCGTTGCCGGCGTTGCCGGTCAGGGAGTTGTCGGCGGCGTTGCCGGTGATCGAGTCGGCGCCCGAGCCGCCGACCGCCGCCTCGATCAGCGAGCGGGCGTCGCCGTTGAACTGGAGCGCGTTGAAGATGTTGCCGCGGGCGTAGCCGCCGTTCGGCCCGCCGCCGAGATAGGCCCGCTGGGCGGTGGAGAACAGCGAATAGCCGCCGGGCGACAGGTCGATGGAGAGGTTGGTGGTATAGGCGGAGAGGTCGTAGGTGTCGTAGCCGCCGCCGTCCCAGATGGTGGCGAAGATGCGGTTCGCCCCGGGCTGGATCGCCGCCGTGCCGTTGACCAGCGTGTCGCCGCTGTTGGGATTCCAGCTGTAGGTGGTGTTGCCGGAATTGGTGGTGAAATCGGCGCCGTACATGTGCTGCAGGGCGGCGATGTCATACATCATGTAGGTCTGGGCGTATCCGAACTGTTCGTTGGAATAGGGCCCGTTCGGTCCGCCGATATAGGACCGGTAGGACATCACGGTGTATTCCATGCCGTTGATGTTGTCCGGCACCGCCCCGAAGAAGCCGCTTTCCTGGGCGTGCTTCAGCCCCAGGGCGTGGCCGATCTCGTGCAGCGTGGTGTGCCAGGCGTAGTTGCCGGCGATCGGGTTGGTGTAGTTGTAGTTGGTGCCGAACCAGACGTCGCCGTTGTCCTGGGTCTGGCCGGTGATGTAGTTGCCGGGGAAGTCCGCCACCCGCGCCGTGCCGAGCGAGGCCGAGGTGGTGTTGGCGAGCCGGATCTCGTCGTCGCCGTCGGGCGAGATGTCGTTGAAGACCCCGAGATTGGTGAAGCCCTCGACCGAGAACCCGGCCTTGGCGGTGGCGTTCACGCCCACCTCGGCGTTGAGCGCGAAATGCGCGGCGTTCTGCTGGGCCACGGTCAGCCCGAACATGCCGTTCGGCAGGTCGGTCAGGCTGCTGTAGCCGTAGATGTTGGTGGTGGGGAAGGAATAGTCGATCGTGATGTCGGCCCAGGCCCGGTCGGTCAGCAGGCCGTCGATGCCCTGGTTGCCGGTGGAGCCTATGACCTTGAGGGGGTTCCCGGTCCCGCTTTCGGGGGAAAGGTCGGAAGCGAACAGATTATTGGAATCATTGGTGCTCATTGCGAGATCCTCGCGCTACAGATTCAAGCGGGCCGGCGGGACGCGCCGGCGGAGGGGGGATTGGAGGGAAAGGGGGGAGGGAAATTAGGTTTTCAAGAAAACTTGATTGAAATGCCGTTATATTAACCTATCTAGCATGATTCGCATAGGACGACCGAGGGCGTTGCGCCCGTAACGATCCGAGGGGGCGTTTGCGCCCGCCCCGGGTTCCCGGAAAGGAAGGCGGCCGATGCGCGCGGTCTTGTGGCCTATCCTGGCGATGGCGGCGCTTCCGGCCCTGGCGGCCGGGACGGAAAACCGGGCTTCGGCCGAGGCGGCGGCGCCGATGGACCCCCAGGCGGTGCTCGCCGATCTCTATGCCCGCACCCTGGCGGCGGACAGCTCCGCCGCGCTGATCCTCTTCATCGCCCGTTATCCCGACGACCCCCTCGCCGAGGAGGCGCGGCTCCGGCTGCGCGCCCGTCCTCCCGATCCGGCGCCCCCCGAGGGACCCGACGGCGCCGATCCGGATGGCGCGATCATCGCCCAGTTCGACGCCGCGCGGGCGGCGGACCCGGCGGCGCTCGACGCCTTCGCCCGGCGCCATGCCGGCCATCCCCTGGCGACGGAGGCCCTTCGGCCGTTCTGGCGGAGCCCCGCGCCATGACCGCGTCGAGCCTGACCGAGACCGGCATGGTCCAGACCGGCATGGCCCAAACCGGCATGAGCGAGACCGGCATGAGCGAGACCGGCATGACCGACGCCGGAATGCCCGAAGCCGGAATGCCTGAAACCAGCCCGCCCGGTCCCGGGCGAGGTCCGGGCCCGGGCGGGACCGGTCAGGCCAGGTCGAGGGCGGAGCTGCGGGTCCTTCAGGGCAAGGACCCCTACTCCGCCTGCGGTCGGACGGTGGCCTACCTGATGGGCATCCCGAATTTCGCCCGGCTGCCCTTCGGCCAGCTCGCCCGGCTGATCGCCGGCCAGATAAACCGGGGGCAATATTTCTTCGTGGTCGATCCGGCCGGGGCGATGGTGGGCTATTGCGGCTGGGCGCAGACCTCGCGCGCGGCGGCGGAGGACTGGTTCGAGCGCAACGTCGATCTCGGCGCGCGGATCGCGCCCACCGGCCCCGCCTGCGTCATCAACCTCTGGCAGGCCTCCTCGCCCGCGGCCAACGCCCGGATCATCGCCGCCCTGCGCCGGAGGCTCGCGCCGGGGACCGAGATCATCCTCGCCAAGCGGTTCTATCCCGACGGCTCGGTGCGCGGCGTGCGCCTGCCGGTCGCCCCCGCCCAGCTGCGCCCCGCAGAGACGGGCGCGGACTGATCGCCCCCGCCCGTCGCAGAGGCCTCCGCCACCCCCACGGGCGTGCGGTCCCGACCCGTTCACAGGTCTGGACGCCAGGTTAACGCCGCGGAATATATCAATATATATCAGTATCTTGATCCCATTTTCACGCGTGAAATTCCAGCGCGTCAAATCGCTGCGGCCTCGGGAGAGGTCCTTTCGCAGAATTCGCCCGGCGGCCCGAAGCCATTGCCCCGGCCTCCCCGCGCCGCTAGGGCTCGCCCCGGCGCAACCGGGGGAAAGGGCGGACAGGATGGACAGCGAGGGCTTCGTCTGGCGGCGGCGGGTCGGGTTCGGCGACTGCGATCCGGCCGGCATCGCCTACACCGGCCGGATCCCGGAATTCGCCCTGGAGGCCATCGACGCCTTCTGGGAGGACCTGCTCGACGGCGACAACTGGTATCGCTGGGTGATGGATTTCGGCCTCGGCGCGCCCTTCGTGCGGCTGGAGTTCGACTTCAAGGCGCCGATCACCCCCCGGGCGCCGCTGGCCTGCCATGTCGTCCCCCGGGCGCTCGGGGAAAGCTCCCTCGCCTTCGCGGTGGAGGGCCGCCAGGACGGGCGGACCTGCTTCGTCTCGCGCTTCGTCTGCGTCTTCGTGGACAAGGACTTCCGCAAGATCCGCGCGCCCGAACGCATCCGGACCGCCCTCCTCGCGGTCTGGCCCGACCTCGCCCCGACTCCGGATGCGGAAGGCGACAGCCCCGCCGGCTGACCCCCGGGGCCGCTTCGCCCCACCCCCCTGACCCGCCCCAGGGTTTTCATATGGGCAAAAACCTGGAGAGCAGTCGGGGCCCCGCCAACAGGCGGGGTAGAAGAAAAGTCGCCGCGCCAAGGCGCGGCTCCGGCGGAGGACGGGCCCGCAAAGGCGGGCCTGTCCGACAGCGCCGGCCGAGCGGGACCCCCTCGCAGGGTCCCCGAGGGCGGCGCTCTCCCGGCGCGCCGCCAGCCTCTCAATACGGCAGCCCGACGTAGTTTTCGGCGAGCGCCGTTCGGGCGGCGACGGAGGAGAGGGTATAGGCGAGCTCCGCGTCATGGATGCGCCGGCCGAAGGCGTCGTCCTCGGCGAAGGTGTGGAGCATGGTGGTCATCCACCAGCTGAACCGCTCCGCCTTCCAGATCCGCGCCAGCGCCCGCCCGGAATAGGCGTCGAGCCCCGCCGCAGACCCCTCCGCGTAGAACTCCCGCAGCCCGTCGAACAGGTAGCGGATGTCCGAGGCGGCGAGGTTCAGCCCCTTGGCCCCCGTCGGCGGCACGATATGGGCGGCGTCCCCCGCCAGGAACAGCCGGCCGAAGCGCATGGGCTCGGTCACGAAGCTGCGCAGCGGCGCGATCGACTTCTCGAAGGAGGGGCCGGTGACCACCGCATCCGCCACCTCGTCGGGCAGCCGCCGGCGGAGCTCGTCCCAGAAGGCGGCGTCGGACCAGTTCTCGACCTGGTCGGTCAGCGGCACCTGGAGATAGTAGCGGCTGCGGGTCTCCGAGCGCATCGAGCAAAGCGAGAAGCCGCGGGCGTGCTTGCCGTAGACCAGTTCGTGGCGCGCCGGCGGGACCTCCGCCAGCAGCCCGAGCCAGCCGAAGGGATAGACCCGCTCGAAGGTTTGAATCGCCTTCGGCGGCGCGGCCTTGCGGCTCGGCCCGTGGAAGCCGTCGCAGCCGATGATGAAATCGGCGTCGATGCGGTGGCTGCGGCCGTCCTTCTCGTAGCTGATCCAGGGCCGGTCCCCGGCGAAGTCGCGCGGCGTGACGTGGAGCGCGTCGTAGATCGTCGGCGCCCCGTCCGCCTCGCGCTTGTCCATCAGGTCGCGGGTGACCTCGGTCTGGCCATAGATCACCACCCGCTTGCCGCCGGTCAGGCCCGCGAGGTCGATATGATGCAGCGCGCCGTTCAGCGCGATGTCGAAGCCGTCATGCGGCAGGCCCTCGGCGTCGAGCCGCTCGGCGGCCTCGGCTTCGCGCATCATCTCGACCATGCCCTGCTCGAGCACCCCCGCCCGGACCCGGCCGAGGATGTAGTCCCGCCCCACCCGGTCGAGCAGGACGTTGTCGATGCCCGCAAGCGTCAGGAGACGCCCAAGCAGCAGCCCAGAGGGCCCCGAGCCGATGATCGCAACCTGCGTGCGCATGGAAAAAAATCCTCCCGTCGAGTCTGATTCGCCCCTGGTTCGCCCGTCGGCCTGCGCCGCCCCCTGGAGGCGCTTGCGACGTCCGGTCCGCCTTGGGGGCGCGTCTGTGGGGTCGGTCCGCCTGCGGGCGGAGGCCGTGTCCAGGCGCCTTTCTAGGGGCGGCGGACGCCCGGGGAAAATGGACGCAAGAGGGATTTCCTTGCACAAATCCATCGCCCAGCCCGACCGCCCAAGGCGGGAGAGAGAGAAGAAGGCGCCGTCCGCAAGGCCTGCGCCGGATCTTCGCAGGCGGGCCGTTTTCACGCGTGAAAACAGGGTCAACATATTCAAGATACAGGATTATCCTGGCGGCGTTAACTCCGTGTTCACCCGCTCCGCGCCTGTGCCGAGGTCCGGACGCGCGCCGCCTTGCCCCCCGTCCGGCGTCCGGCAGGGCGCGAAGGCGGGCGTTGGATGCGCAGCGCCTCGCGACGAGACGCGTCTCGGCCGTCTTTGGAGTCTTTACGCCCGTCACCGCGTCGGGCGCGCCGGCGACCTGGTCGAGGTTCCCGGCATCCGCGCCGGCCTGGAAGCCGCCACGGCGAGGAGGGTCGCTGCGGCCGCCGCGGTCCGGCCGGGACGGCGCAGCGACCGGCAGGGGCGGTCCGGCCAGCGCCAACCTGCGCCACGGGCGCGCGGCGCCCCGGCGCCGTCGTCTCGTCCTGGGAGAGAGGCCGCCGGTTCTCGTGCGACGCCGCCTTGGCGCGCAGCCCCGCGAGGCGGCGCGCGGCCCGCCGGATCCTCGGACCAGCGCCGCAGTCGCCGCCCCCCTGCGGCGCGCCCGCCCAGGCGACGGCCCGCAGGTCGGGGACGATGCGCCGCAGGTCCCGTCGCGCCGAGGGCGGCGCTCGGGCCTTGGGGCCAGGCGTTTCGGCGGGCGGGACCGGCTCCCTGTCCCGGGCCAAAGGGCGGCAGGGGGCGACCTTCGCCGCCCCGGCCCGTTTCGGGCGGCGGCGCGCGCAGCGCCTCCTTCCGGCCCTGCGACGGGTCAGGGCTGGATGTTGCAGGCCCCTTCCTTGCAGGCGTCGTAGGTGTTGCCGAGGTCGTCCTGGACGATCCAGTTGTAGCCCTGGGGGGTCGAGACCACGAGGTCCTGCGACGGGGTCGCGACGCGGAACTTCCAGCCCTCGGGGAGCTTCAGCTTGGCGTCGAGGTCCCCGAGCCGGTCATAGCTCAGCTTGGGGTCGACGATCTCGCTCCAGGCCTGCATCACCCAGGGAACGCCCGAGGGGTCCTCGAGCACGAAGACCGGCTTGCCCGTCTTGAAGGTGAAGGTGGACTTCCGGTGCGACTGGATCTCGACATAGGGCTTCAGCCCGTTCCGGACTGCGGCGAGGGCGGCGACGCTCGGCAGGACGCCGGCGCCGAACCAGCGGGCCTCGACGCCCGAGAAGTCGACCACCGGCCCGACCGGCAGGGTCAGCTCGTCCATGGTCCAGCCGCGCGGGCCGTTCTTGAAGGCCCAGAACACCGCGAACTCGTCCTTGAGGCCCGCGACGGTCACCTTCTCCCAGAGGTCGGCGGGGCAGGTGACCTTCGGGTCTTTGGCGTTGTTGAGGGCGCTGGTGTTGAAGTAGTCGCCGAAGAAGCCGGTCTCGGCGCTGCCCCGCAAGGTCCAGACCTCGCAGTACTGGACCGCGCGCAGGTCCTCGAAGGTCATCTCCTGCGGGTCCGCGGGCGCCGGCAGGGGCGTCTTGTCGGGGCCCACGGCGGCGGCGATCATCGCGTCGACGCAGGCGTTCGACAGCTTGGCGACGTTCTCCCGGATGCAGGCCCGGATGCGCCCCTCGCCTGGCAGGACGTCGTGGCAGAGCGCGAAGACGTCCGGCGCGCAGGCGCCGACCGCCTCCAGGTCGGATCGCAGCGATCCCTGTGCGACGGCCCCGCTTGCGGCGAGGCAGAGGCCGAGCGCGAAACCTGCGGCGCGGATGGTCATGTCCAGTTCCCCTCTCGATGGGCTTTTCGGGAGGCCCTCTCCATGGCGGCGCATCGTCGGGCGCTTCGCCGCGATGCGCCTTGATCCAGGCCATGCCCGATCGAGGCCGGGCCAGCGGCGGGACGCGCGCTCGAAACCTGCGCGGCGCGCGCGGCCCTGTCCGGGGCCGCCCTGCCAGGGCCCCGGGGAACACAACACGCGTGTTACGGGCATCATCCTTTTGAAGAGGAACGATTTTCTCAAAATCGTTCAGGCAATCTCCACCAAGGTTGACCAGGGCTGAAGACGATCCCGAGGTCGCTTCGACCTGGCCCGACCGAACGCGCCGCAGGGCCCGGCGGGCGGGGCGCGCCTCGGACCCTCCCCCCGTCTCAGGCCGCCCGTCTCAGGCCGCCCCTCTCAGAGGCTGTCTGAAAATTAGATCCCGGCCCGAGCACCGGTCCTTTGGCGTGACTTGCACCCTAACGTTCCGGCGTTGGCCGCCGGAATCGGCCGAAAATCCTTGGCCGGCATTCCGACATCCCGCGAAAGCGCCCGGTCTCCGAGTGTCCGAACAGACTGTCAGGCCCCCCGCCTCCGGCGCCGATCTCAGATTCTCCGTGTCCTTCTCCGTCTCAGGCCGCCGGGCCGCGGATCTCGGCGGCGGCGGCGCGCAGGGCGCGCATCAGGCCCTGGGCCTCGGGGCCGGCCTCGGATCCGGCCCGGCGGGTGAGGCCGACGGGGCCCGCCATCAGCTTCAGGTCCCCGAGGTCGAGGGCGGCGAGGGCGCCCGCGTCGAGCTCCGCCTCCACCACCCCGCGGGAGATGAACCAGACCGCGTCCGAGGCCTGGACGATCCCCCGCCCCACCGCGAGCGAGACCGTCTCGACCGCCGCCGCGGGCGGCTCGAGGCCGAGGCTGAGGAAATGCCGCTCCACCGCCGGCCGGATCACCGCCCCGGGCGGGGGCAGGATCAGCGGAAAGGCGGCGAGGCCGAGCGCCGGCGCGGCGAGCAGCGGATGGCCCGGGCGCACCACCGCCGCCACCGGCTCCACGTAGAGCTGCTCGAAGACCAGCCCGCGCATCTCCTCCGGCGCGGCGAGGCGGCCCACCACCAGGTCGAGCGTCCCCTCGCGCAACTGCGACAGCAGGAGCCAGTTCGGCCCGGTGGTGACGCGCAGGCTCCCCCCGGGGACCTCCGCGGCGAAGGCGAGCGCCGCCCGGGGCAGGATGCGGGTCGCCACCGTGGGCAGCACCCCGACCACGAGCCGCCGCCGCGCCGCCTCGGGCGCGCGCAACGCCCGCACCCCCCGCTCGAGCTCGATCAGCGACAGGCCCGCGTGGCGCTGGAAGAGCCGCCCCGCCTCGGTCAGCCGCAGCCGCCGGCCCGCCCGCTCGAAGAGGGGCGTCCCCAGCCGGTCCTCGAGCTCGCGCAGGGTCTTGGAGACGGCCGGCTGGGACACCGCCAGCGCATCCGCCGCCTGGCTGACGCTGGAGAGCCGCGCGACCTCGACGAAGGCCCGCAGGTGGCGATAGCCGATGCCGATCATCCATTACCCACAGGTTATGGTTTTCACACGCATTATCATTTTACATAACCTGATCAAAGGGGGATGTTGCCTTCCAAGGGAGGACAACAATGAACGGCGTAAAACGCGGCGACCTCAACCTGCACCTGGCCGAAGACGGGGATCCGCAAGGGCCCGCCCTGGTCTTCGCCAATTCGCTCGGCACCGACCTGCGGGTCTGGGACGCGGTCCTGCCGCTCCTGCCCCGGGGCCTGCGCATCATCCGCATCGACAAGCGCGGCCACGGGCTGAGCGACGACGCGCCCGGGCCCTGGAGCATCGAGGACCTGGCCGACGACCTGGCCTTCGCGCTCGACGCGCTGGAAATCCGCGACGCCGCGGTCGTGGGGCTGTCGGTCGGCGGGCTCATCGCCCAGTCGCTGGCGGCGCGCCGTCCCGATCTCGTCCGCGTGCTGGCCCTCTCCGGCACCGCGCCCAGGATCGGGACGGCGGAGTCCTGGAACGCCCGCATCGCGGCGGTGGAGGCGGACGGCATCGCCCCGATCGCCGAGGCGATCCTGGAGCGCTGGTTCACCCCCCGCTTCCGCGCCGAGGATCCGTCCTTCGCCTTCTGGCGCAACATGCTGGTCCGCACGCCCGCCTCCGGCTACGTCGCCACCTGCGCCGCGATCCGCGACGCGGACCTGACCGAGGCCACCGCCGCGCTGCGCCTGCCGGTCCTCGCCATGGTGGGCGAGGCGGACGGGTCCACCCCCCCGGACCTGGTGCGCGCCATGGCCGAGCGCATCCCGGGCGCGCGCTTCGAGATCATCCCCGACGCCGGGCATATCCCCGGGGTCGAACAGCCCGCCGTGGTCGCCCGCCTGATCGGCGGCTTCCTCACGCAGACGGGTTTCCTCAAGGAGACGGCTCATGCCTGACCGACCGAGCGAGCGCCACGCAGAAGGCATGGCCACCCGGCGCAGCGTCCTGGGCGACGCCCACGTGGACCGCGCCGAGGCCGCCAAGACCGCCTTCGACGCGCCCTTCCAGGAGCTGATCACCGAGGCCGCCTGGGGCCATGTCTGGTCGCGTCCCGACTGGACCAAGCGCGAGCGGTCCATGGTGACCATCGCGCTCCTGGCCGCGCTCGGCCAGGACGAGGAGGTGGCGATGCACGTGCGCGCCACCGCCAACACCGGCGCGAGCCCCGAGGACATCCGCGAGGCGCTGCTGCATGTGGCGATCTATGCGGGGGTCCCGGCGGCCAACCACGCCTTCAAGATCGTGAAAAAGACCTACGAGGAAATGGGGGGAAAGCCATGACCCAGACCGGGGAATACTATCAGCGGGACCGGACGATCCATCCGCCCGCCTATACGCCGAACTACAAGACCAGCGTCGCCCGCTCGCCGCGCTATGCGCTGCTGTCGCTGCAGAACTCGCTTTCCGAGGTCACGGGCCCGCGCTTCGGGCACACCGACATCGGCGCGCTGGATAACGACCTGATCCTGAACTACGCGCACGGCGGCGAGCCGGTGGGCGAGCGGATCATCGTCCACGGCCGGGTGCTCGACGAGAACGGCCGGGGCGTGCCGAACACCCTGGTGGAGTTCTGGCAGGCCAACGCCGGCGGGCGCTACCGCCACAAGAAGGACACCTATCTCGCCCCGATCGACCCGAATTTCGGCGGCTGCGGCCGGACGCTGACGGACGAGACCGGGTATTACTATTTCCGCACGATCAAGCCCGGCGCCTATCCGTGGCGCAACTGGGTGAACAACTGGCGCCCCGCCCACATCCACTTCTCGGTCTTCGGCTCGGGCTTCGTGCAGCGGCTGATCACCCAGATGTATTTCGAGGGCGACCCGCTCCTCTCCCATTGCCCGATCGTCAAGGCGATCCCCGACCAGGACGCCATCGACCGCCTGGTCGCGCCGCTCGACCTCAACGCCGCGGTGCCGCTCGACTGCCTCGCCTACAAGTTCGACATCGTGCTGCGCGGCAGCCGCTCGACGCTGTTCGAGAACCGCCTGGAGGGGAACTGAACCATGGTCCAGCCTCTGACCTATCTCAAGGAAACCGCGTCCCAGACCGCCGGACCTTACGTCCACATCGGCCTCGCGCCGGGGGCGGCGGGCTTCAAGATCTTCGACCAGGAGCTCGGCCACGACATCGCCGGGCCGAACGCCGCGGGCGAGCGGATCGTCGTCGAGGGCCTGGTGATCGACGGGACCGGCGCGCCCCTCAAGGACGTGCTGATCGAGATCTGGCAGGCCAACGCTGCCGGCGTCTATCCCCACCCCGCCGACAAGCGGTCGGGGGAGGTCGAGGAGGGCTTTCGCGGCTGGGGCCGGGTGATCTCGAACTTCGACACCGGGCTCTGGTCCTTCGAGACGGTCAAGCCGGGCGTGGTCCCCGGCCGGAACGGCCGGCCGATGGCGCCCCACCTGAACCTCTGGATCGTCGCCCGCGGCATCAACATCGGGCTCAACACCCGGATGTACTTCGGCGACGAAGAAGAGGCCAACGCCAAGGATCCGGTGCTGAACCTGATCGAACAGGCCAACCGCCGGCCCACCCTGATCGCCAAGCGCGAAGAGCGCGACGGCAAGATCGTCTATCGCTTCGACATCCGCCTCCAGGGCGAGAATGAAACGGTGTTCCTCGATGTCTGACCTGTCCAAGCCCTGCATCATCTGCGTCGCCATCACCGGCTCGCTGCCCCGCAAGGAAAACAATCCTGCGGTGCCGATCACGGTCGAGGAGCAGGTCGAGAGCGCCCATGCGGCGGTGGAGGCGGGCGCCTCCATCATCCATGCCCATGTGCGCAACGACGACCAGACGCCTACCTCGGACCCCGAGAAGTTCGGCCGCCTGCTGGAGGGCCTGCGCAAGCACGTCCCCCAGGCCATCGTCCAGCTCTCCACGGGCGGGCGCTCCGGCGCCGGGCGCGAGCGGGGCGGCATGATCGCGCTCAAGCCCGACATGGCGTCCCTGTCGGTGGGGTCGAACAACTTCCCCACCCGGGTCTACGAGAACAGCCCCGACCTGGTCGACTGGCTCGCCTCGGAGATGCTGACCCACGGCGTGAAGCCCGAGATCGAGGCCTTCGATCTCAGCCACATCTTCCAGGCGGTGGCGATGCAGAAGGACGGGCGGCTCGCCGCGCCGGTCTACGTGCAGTTCGTCATGGGCGTGAAGAACGCCATGCCGGTGGATCGGGAGGTCTTCGACTTCTACATCCAGACCCTGAAGCGGCTGTCGCCGGAGTCCGAATGGTGCGGGGCCGGGATCGGGCCGAACCAGATCGTGCTCAACGAATGGTGCGTCGCCTCGGGCGGCCATGCCCGCACCGGGCTCGAGGACAATCTGCGGATCGACCGCGACACCCTCGCCCCCTCCAACGCGGCGCTGGTCGAGCGGGTGGTCGCCCTCTGCGGCAAATACCAGCGCCCCGTCGCCACCCCCGCCCAGGCCCGGGAAATGCTGCGGCTGCCCGCCGCGGCCCCGGTCGCGGCCTGAGGCCCGCGCGGGCCGGGCGCCCCCGAGGGGGTTCCGACCCGCACAGGGCTTGGGCGCGGCCCGGCGGTCCGTCCGCGTCCTTCCGGGCGCAGGCGGCGCGGGTCGCCGACGCGGCCCGTTCGCGGGCCTGACTTCCGCCGCGATCTTCCTCCGGGGGATCGCGGCCCGACTGTGCGGCCTGACTTCGCGGGCCTGACTTCCGTCGCGCTCTTCCTCCGGGGAGACCGCGGCCCGAGGCGTCCCGGCGGTCCGCCGCCAGGGGCGCCTGCGCGATCCCTTCCGGCGCGCAAGCGGGCCTGGCCGGCCCTGCGCGCCGGCTTCCCATTTCCCCGCGCCCCGCAGCCCCTCCCCCGGCCGGGCGCCCGATGAGGCCCGGTGACCCCATGGCGGCAAGCCCCTTCGATTCCGCGCTGCTCGGCCCGCTCCTCGGCGACGCCGAGGCCGCCGCGGCCTTTTCCGACGCCGCCGAGATCGCGGCCATGGTCCGGGTCGAGCGCGCGCTCGCCTTGGCCGAGGCCGCCTGTGGCGTGATCCCGGCCGAGGCCGGCGCCGCGATCGACGCGGGCCTGGCGGAGGTCGCCCCCGATCCGGCCACCCTTGGCCCCGGGACCGCCTCGGCGGGCGTGCCCGTGCCCGCCCTGGTCGCGGCCCTGCGCAAGGCGCTGCCGCCCGAGGCCGGCCAGTGGCTGCACTGGGGCGCGACCAGCCAGGACATCGTCGACACCGGCCTCGCCCTGCGCCTCGCACCCCTCCTCGACCTGCTCACCGCCCGGGTCGCGGCGCTCTCGGACACGCTCGGGGAGGCCGCCCGGCTCTGGGCCGAGCTGCCCCTGGCGGGGCGCACCCGCAGCCAGGTGGCGGCCCCCATCACCTTCGGCCTGCGCGTCGCACGCTGGCGCCAGCCCCTGCCCGCGCTCGGCGCCGATCTCGACCGGCTGCGGCCGCGGCTGCTGCGGGTCCAGCTCGGCGGCGCGGTCGGGTCGAATTCCGCCATCGCCCCCCAGGGCCCGGCGGTGATCGCCGCGCTGGCGGCGGAGCTCGGGCTCGCGCCCGCGCCCGCCTGGCACACCGACCGCAGCGGCCTCGGCGCGCTCGCCGGCTGGTGCGCGGGGCTGACCGGCGCGCTCGGCAAGATGGCGGGCGACCTCATCCTCATGGGCCGCAGCGAGAGCGGCGAGGCCCGGGCGGGCGCGGGGGGCGGATCCTCGACCATGCCGCAGAAGTCGAACCCGGTCGGGGCCGAGGCCATCGGCGCGCTCGCCCGGCTGGTCGCGGCGCTGACCGCGCCCATGCACCTCGCCGCCCTCCACGCGGAGGAGCGCGACGGGACCGCCTGGACGCTGGAATGGCTGGTCCTGCCGCAGATCCTCGTGGCGACCGCCGCGGCCCTGCGCCACGCCCAGGGGCTGGCGGAGACGCTCGCCCCCGATCCGGGCCGGATGCGCGCCGTGCTCGACCTCGACGGCGGGGCGGCGCTCGCCGAGGCCGCGAGCTTCCAGCTCGCCGCCCACATGCCGCGGGCCGAGGCGCAGGCCCTGGTCAAGCGCGCGGTCGCCGAGCGCGCCCCCGGCGAGAGCCTGGCCGCGGCCCTGACCCGGCTCGGGCCCATCCCCCTGACCCTCGACCCTTCCGAGGCGCTCGGCGGCGTCGCCGAGGCGATCGAGGCTTTGCTGCGGGCGTAAGTCTCGCGCACGGCGCGGGCGCGCGGGCGGCTCCTCCGGTCCGGCCTTCGGGGCGCGCGGGGGAGCCGGCGCCCGGCCCTGGGCCTCAGGCCCCACTGCCGCCCTTTCCCTCAAGATCGAGGCGCGTCCCGGCGAGAGACCCGGGGCGCGCCTTCTGGCGTTCGACGCCAAGGCCCGCGCCTGCGGCCAAAACCGCCGCGGGCGGGCGAACGAAGGAGGGCCGCCATCCCGGCGAAGGAAAAAGGCGCTCCTGCGGTCGGAATGGCGCGCGGTCGACGCGATTGCGGCGGCGCGTCCCGGGCGGGACGGAAGCAGGCGCGCCAGCGGGGCGATCCCCCGGCGGACGCCTCCGGGCGCGGGACCCCCTGCCCCGGGGCGCGGCAGCGCAAGACCTGAAGGCCGAGCCGCCCGGGGGCTGGGCGCGGACCGGGGAGTGTTTTCGCCGCCCCATGTAAATGGAACGTTATTCTATTTTAAAATTATCTTCCATTTATGAGAGCATCGTGGCAGGGTCCCCGCCAGACGCCTTGGGCGGAATCGCCGGGCGAAACGGGGCGCGGACAGGGGAGACGGCCGGATGAAGATGGACGCGGCGACGCCGGCGGGCGAGGCGGTCGGCTTCGACGAGGAGGTGGACCTGCTCGTCTTCGGCGCCGGGGCGGGCGGGATGACCGCGGCCCTGACCGGGGCGATCGCCGGGCTCGAGGTGCTGCTCTGCGAAAAGACGGGCCTGGTGGGAGGCACGACCGCCACCTCCGGCGGCACCACCTGGGCCCCCGGGACCGAGCTCAGCCGCAAGGCGGGGGTCCCCGACCGGACCGAGGACGCCGCCGCCTTCCTGCGCCACGTGGTGGGGGACCGCGGGGGGGACGACCTGCGCGCGGCCTTCCTCGCCTCCGCCCCAAAGGCCATCGCCGAGCTGGAGGCCCAGTCCGAGGTGCGCTTCATCGCCTCCCCGGCCCATCCCGACTATCTCGACGGCCCCGGCGCGGCCTTCGGCGGGCGGGCGCTGGCCCCGGTCGAGTTCGACGGCCGGCTGCTGGGGCCGGATTTCGCCCGGATCCGGCCGCCGCGCGACGTCTTCATGGGGTTCGGCGGGATGATGGTGGGCCGGGGCGAGCTCGGCGCCCTGCTCGCCCCCTTTGCGAGCCTCGGCAATTTCCGCACCACCTTGCGGCTGGTCCTGCGCCAGGCCCGCGACCGGCTGGGCCATCGCCGGGGCACGCGGCTGCTGATGGGCAACGCGCTGGCGGCGCGGCTCTTCCACAGCCTGCGCCGGCGGGGGACGCCGGTCTGGTTCGACTCGCCCCTCGTGGAGCTGATCCGCACGGGAGACAAGGAGACGGGAGACCGGGTGACGGGCGCGGTGGTCGCGACGCCCCGGGGCCCGCGGCGCATCCGCGCCCGGGCGGGGGTGGTGCTCGCCACCGGCGGCCTCGGCTGGAGCGCGGAGCTGCGGGCGCGGCTCTTTCCGGCGGAGGTCGGGCCGCTCTCCCAGGCGGGGCCCGGGAGCGTCGGCGACGGGATCGCGCTGGCCGAGCGGCTGGGGGCCGGGGTGGACGACGGCGGCGACAGCCCGGCGCTCTGGATGCCCTGCTCGCTCCTGCCGAACGGCGGGCCGGTTCCCTCGATCTGGCCGCATATCCTGCTCGACCGGGCCAAGCCGGGGCTGATCGCCGTCGGGCGCGACGGCCGGCGCTTCGTCGACGAATCCGCCAGCTATCACGACTTCTGCATGGGGATGATCCGGGCGGGCCTCTCCGAGGCCTGGCTGGTGGCCGACGCGGCCTTCGTGCGACGCTATGGCCTCGGCCTGGTCCTGCCGGGGGGCAGGGGGCGCGGGCGGCTGCTCAGGGCGGGCTACCTGCGGCGGGGGGCGACCCTGGCCGCCCTGGCGGCGGAGATCGGGGTGGACGCCGCCGCCCTCGCCGAGGAGGTCGCGGCCAACAACCGCTTCGCCGAGACCGGGGTGGATGCGGCCTTCGGCCGGGGGACCACGACGATGAGCCGGTTCAACGGCGATCCCGCGGCGGGGGGCCCCAACCCCTGCCTGGGGCCGATCGCGACGGGGCCCTTCTATGCGGTGAAGGTCGCGCCGATCGACCTGGCCGGGGCCGGGGGGCTGCGGATCGACGCGGACGCCGGGGTGCTCGACGGGGCGGGGCGGCGGATCGAGGGGCTCTACGCCTGCGGCAACGACGCGGCCTCGATCTTTCGCGGGACCTATCCGGGCCCCGGCACCACCCTCGGCCCGGCCATGGTCTTCGGCTGGCGCGCGGCCCATCACGCGGCCCGTCGGGTGAACCGCCGGGGGGCCGAGGCGGGGACCGTCGCCGCCGCCCGAGAGACGGTCTGAACATCCGGACGGGTGGACCCGAGGGTCCTTGCGCGCCTCGGGACGTCGCGGCTGTCCGCCGATATCGGGATATCGACGGACAGGAGAACCTGCGGGGCGCGCGGAAATTCCGCGCGGGCTCTGCGCCGCCGCAGGTCCGGACAGTCTTTGAGAGACATCCGCAAAAGCCGATCCTCGAGGCGGCGGCGCCTTGGGAAAGGCCCGGATTTCACGCGTGAAAATCAGATCATTCTATTGAAATCATTCAATATATACTGAGGCCTTAACCTGGCCTTCATGACCATGAACGGGGCGAGAGCGCCCGCGCCGAGGGTTTCGCAGAGGTCTCTCTGAGGGCCTTCGGGCTTTGAGGCGTAGGCGCGAAGGCCGGAGGCCCCGGGCGCGTCCGGCGGAGCCGTCCGAAACGGGTTGCGCGGCGGCGGGGGGCGTGGTCCATGGCGGCCGCTCCGCCCCCCTCCCCCTTGCGCGCGCGCCCCGGGCCCATGACGCCGATGCCGATCCCTTCCCTGATCCGCCGCGCCTCCCTCCTCCCGCCCCCGCGCGGGCGGGAGGAGGTTCGGATGCGCAGGGGCGCGCCGCCGGCCTTGGGGGCCGCCTCGCCCACGCGCGGGCGGAAAAAGGTCCTGCCCGCGCGGGACTTCCGGATCTGCTCGCGGACCGTTCCGCCTGCGCGCGGGGAGGGCCGACGCCATGCTCGCTGAGCGCGCCAAGCGGAGGCAGGGCCTCCTCCCGCCCGCGCGCGGACGGGGAGAGGCCCTGCCTTGGCGCCGGAGCGGCTTTCGGATCGGGCTTGAGGGCGGAGGCCGGGACGGGATCGCGGCGGGGGGCGCGATCGGGGCCGAGGCGGCCGGGCATCTCGGCGAATTCCTCCAGGGCCTGCTCGGGCCCGGCGGGCCGGTCGCGCTCGTCACCCTGCCGGCGCCCGTGCTGCGGGTCGCGGCGCGGCTGGCGCCGGGGCCCTTCGGCCTGCATTGCGCGGGACCGCGGGCGCTAGACCGGGGCCGGGCGGCGGCGCTCTGCCGGGCGGTGACCGGGCGGGCGCCCTTCGGCCGGCTGGTCCTGCGGGCGGGGATGCCGGCGGGGGGCGGCGCGGGATCCTCCACCGCCGCGCTGCTGGCCGCCGCTGGGGCCTGGGCCCTGGCCTGCGGACGGACGCTGCCGGGGCCCGAGCGGCTGGCGCGGCTCTGCCTGGAGATCGAGGGCGCCACGGATCCGCTGATGCATCCCGAGCCCGCGCGCCTGCTCTGGGCCTCGCGCCGGGGCCGGGTCCTCGCCGTCCTGCCGCCGCCGCCGGCGCTCGAGGCGGTCGGCGGCTTTCTCGGGGCGGGGAGGCGCACCGATCCCGGGGACGCGGATTTCGCCGACGTCTCGGACCTCGCCGCCGCCTGGGCCCCGGCGGCCGCCCGGGGGGATGCGGAGGCGCTGGGGCGGATCGCCAGCGAATCCGCCCGGCGCAACCGGATCCGCCGGGGCGGGCCCGACCTCGCCCCCCTGCTCGCCGCGGCGGCGCGGCACGGGGCGGTCGGGGTCGTCGCCGCCCATACCGGCGCGGCGCGCGGGCTGCTCTTCGCCCCGGGCCGGGGGGAGCCTGACCGGGCGGCGGAGACCCTGCGCGGCCTCGGGCTGACCGGGGTCCGCCGCTTCGGGCTCGCCGGGCCGGCCGGGGCGCGGTAAGGGTCCCGCCGGACCAGCAGGGGGGACGGACTTGCGCGACCATGGCGGCGATCTGGGGACCGCGCGCGCCCGCTTCGGCGGGACGGCGGGGGAATGGCTCGATCTCTCGACCGGGATCAACCGCCGGCCCTATCCCGCGCCGCCGCCGCCGCTTTCCGCCCTGCGCGACCTGCCCGGGGCCGAGGACATGGCCGCCTGCGCCGCCGCCGCCCGGGCGGCCTGGGGCGTGGCCGAGGCGGCCGCCTGCCTGCCCTTGGCCGGGGCCCAGGCGGCGATCCGGCTTCTGCCCGGACTGCGGCCGCCGGGGCGCGCCGCGGTGCTCGGCCCCACCTACAACGAGCACGCCGCCGCCTTCACAAGCGCGGGCTGGACGGTGACGGAGGCGGGGGACGTCCGGGAGCTCAAGGGCTTCGACGCCGTCGTGGTGGTCAATCCCAACAATCCCGACGGCCGCCGCCTGCCCCCGGAGACGACGCTGGCCCTGGCCGAGGCCAACGGCCTCGCGGTCATCGACGAGAGTTTCGCCGACGTGGCGCCCGAGGTCTCGGCCTGCGGCGGGCTCGGCCGGCCGGGGGCGGTGGTCCTGCGGTCCTTCGGCAAGTTCTGGGGGCTGGCGGGGCTGCGCCTGGGCTTCGCCCTGGGCGCGCCGGCGGAGATCGCGGCGCTCGCCGCCCTCGCCGGACCCTGGCCGGTCAGCGGTCCGGCGCTCGCCGCCGGCCGGATCGCTCTGGCGGACCGGCCCTGGGCGGAGGCGACCCGGGCGCGGCTGGCGGCGGAGGCGCTCCGCCTCGACGCGCTCGCCGCGGCGGCGGGCTGGCGGACGGCGGGCTGGCGGGGGGCGGGGGGGACCGACCTCTTCCGCCTCTACGAGACGCCCGATGCGGCCGCCGCCCAGGCCGGGCTCGCCCGGGGGCGGGTCTGGTCGCGGATCTTTCCCTGGTCGCCCCGGCTGCTGCGGCTCGGCCTGCCGGGGACGCCGGCGGAATGGGCGCAGCTCGCCAGGGCCTTCGCAGGGGCGGAGGCGCGGGTGTGAGGAGGGCGGACGTGCGGACGTGGGGTCAGGGATCGGGCCGGGACGGGAGGGAGCTCCCCGCCCCGCCCCGCGCCGATGCGACGCGGCCGGCGAGGGGCGGGGAACCCGGGGACAGGCGACCTGACCGATCCCCGGACGGAGGGCGATGGGACGGGTTCGGAGCGCCGCCCTTCGGAGCCTGCGGGCGCGGCCCTGCCCGACCCTGGATCGTTGCGCGCGCGTCCCTTGCGGCCTTGGCGCGGAGGTCCGCCCGCCCTCTTCGGTCGGGCGAGGCGCCGAAGGCGGGGGGGCGGCATGTCTGATCCCGACATCCCTGCCCCCCCCCTCTCCGACCCCGCCCTCACCTTCGTGCTCGGCGGCGCGCGCTCGGGGAAGAGCCGCCATGCGGAGGCGCTGGCGACCGCCCTGCCCGTCCCCTGGCTCTACCTCGCCACCGGCCAGGCCTTCGACGACGAGATGGCGGCGCGCATCGCCCATCACCGCGCCCGTCGCGGCCCGGGGTGGGAGACGCGCGAGGCGCCCCTCGACCTCGCCGGGGCGCTCGCGGCCGCGCCCCCCGGCCAGGCGGTCCTGGTCGACTGCCTGACCCTGTGGCTGTCGAACCTGATGCTCGCCGGCCGCGACCCGGAGGCGGAGGGCGACCGGCTGCTGGCCGTGCTCGCCCGGCCGCGGGGGCCCTGGATCCTGGTCTCGAACGAGGTGGGGATGGGGATCGTGCCGGAAAACGCCCTCGCCCGGGCCTTTCGCGACGCGGCCGGCCGGCTCAACCAGCGGGTGGCGGCCCAGGCGGGGACGGTGATCCTGACCGTCGCGGGCCTGCCGCTGCGGGTGAAGGGATGAGGGCGACTTCACGTGAAACGTTGGGGGCGCGTCTTCGGGCGCGTCTCGGCGCGCCGACCCCGGACAGGGCTGAAGGGGCTGACCGGAGGCCGGCGCAGGCCTCGGGCCTCGGGCCGCGGGCCGCCCGAACCGCTCACCCGAACCGCCCGCCCGAACCCGGCCGACAGGCGCGCGCGCCCCTCAGGCCAGCCAGGCCGCCAGCGCGAGGGCGCCGAGCCCGAAGGCGAGCAGGCCGTCGGCGACCCAGTAGAGCCGGAGCGCCCGGCGGATGTCCGCGGACCCGAGGTCCCGGCGGCCGCCCGCGCCCATCACCGCATCCGTGGTCCGGACCCCCCCATAGGACCGGGGCCCGGAGAGGGCGAAGCCGAGCGCGCCCGCCATCGCCGCCTCGGGCCAGCCGGCGTTCGGCGAGCGGTGGCCGCGGGCGTCCCGCCGCGCCGCCCGCCAGGCCCCGGCCGGCGAGGCCCCGGGCGTCAGCGCCGCCGCCCCGGCCAGCAGCAGCGCCGAGAGCCGGGCCGGGGCGAGGTTGACCAGGTCGTCCACCCGCGCCGCCGCCCAGCCGAAGGCGCCGTGGCGCTCCGTGCGGTGGCCGATCATGCTGTCGGCGGTGTTGATCGCCTTGTAGGCGGCGGCCCCGGGCAGGCCGAGGGCGGCGAGCCAGAAGACCGGGGCGACCACCCCGTCGGAGAAGTTTTCCGCCAGGCTCTCGATCGCCGCCCGGGCGACGCCGGCCCGGTCGAGCCGGTCCGGGTCGCGCCCGACGATCCGCGACACCGCGGCGCGACCGGCGGCCAGGCCCTCGCGCTCCAGCGCCTCGGCCACGGCGCGGACATGGGCGGCGAGGCTGCGCTGCGCGATCAGGCTCCCGGCGAGGACCGCGAGCAGGGCCGCGCCGAGGACGCCCCCCGCGATCCAGGCGGCGGCGGCCCCGGCGCCCGCCGCCGCGCCCGCGACAAGGACGAGGGCGAGCGCCCCCGCCAGCCGCCGCCGGCCCGGGGAGCCGGCGTTGAGTCGGGCGTCGAGGGCGGCGATCAGCCGGCCGATCCAGGAGACCGGATGGCCGATCGCCCGATAGAGCCGGTCGGGATAGCCGGTCGCCAGCTCCGCCAGCATGGCGGCGAGGGCGAGCAGCGCGGAGGCGGTCATCCGGCGCGCCCTCCGGCCCCAGGCGCGCCGCGGCGGGAGGCCGGCGCGGACGGGCTTCGGCCCGGCCGGGCCTGCGGGGCGGCGGCGCGGGCCCGGGTCGGGGCGTCCGCGGGAGGGGACGCCCGCCTGAAGGGGGGCGAAGGCTGCGGGGTCATCCGGCGGCCTCCGGCGGGGCGCGGCGGCGCGGCTGGGGCCGCCAGCCGTCCAGGCGGCCGATCTCGGCCCACCAGTCGTCGGCGCCCTGGCGGACCGCCGCGTAGACCGCCCGCCCCAGCGCCTCCCCCAGGGGGGTGTGCAGGCCCGCATAGGCGCCCGCGCCGGGGGGCGCCGCGACCACCGCGCAATCGGTGCCGGTTCCCGTGATGGGGGCGGTCATGGGGCCATCGAGGGAGCTGGCGACGGGTTTGGCGGCCGCGCCGAAGGCGCGGGGGGCGGCCTCCATCACCGCGGCGGTCCGCGCCTCGACGGCGATGCTCAGCGCCTCGACCAGGGCGCCCTCGGAGAGCGGCGTCGAGATCCGCGCCGCGAGGTTGATGGTGCCCCAGAGACCCTGGCCCGCCTGTCGCCGCGTCCCCACCCGCTCGCCGTTCGACAGCCCGACGGTGGCGAGGCAGTCCACGACCGCGCCCCCGACCTCGGCGCGCCGCAGCACGTGGTGGCGCAGCGGGCGCGAGGTCAGCAGGGCGGGCGCGTCGCCGAGGCCCCGCCCGGCGAGCTCGCCCGCGATCCAGGCGGCGGGGTCGAGGCCGGGGCGCAGGTCGGCGCCGCGCACCTCGCGCCAGACGACCCGACGCGCGCTGGCGAAGCCCGGGCGGTTGATCGCCCAGCCGAGGACGCGCAGCGGCGCGCCGAAATCGGCGACCAGCCAGGGCGGATCGAGGTCGAGCTGCATGGGATCTCCGGCGGCGAAGCGCGGAGAAGCCCCGCGCGCCCCGTCCCTAGCAGCCGCCGCCCGCAGGCGCGAGCGCGAGAGGGACGCGGGGGATCGGGCGGGCCCCTCGCGGCGCCGGCCTCTGCAGCGGCTTGGCTGCGCCCCGGGAAGTTCGGGCTAAGCGCGCCCGGTCGGATCGCGGATGCGGGAGGGGCCAGGATCGGGGCGGTCGGTCTTGGGGCGGGCACTTCCGGGAAAGAGCCGCCAACCCTCGGGCGCGGTCCCTCTCGACTCGTTCACATTCCTGAAGATCGGGTTTATGCTCCAAGTTATATTAAATTATTTCAATAGCATGACCAGATTTTCACGCGTGAATTCCAAGCCCCTCGCGATCGGGCGGGCGGAGAGATTTTCGCGGAGGTCTCTCCGGGGGCCCGGGCGGCAGCCCCTGCGCAACCGCCATTGCCCATCCCGGCGGCGGGGCCTAGATCCAAACCTGCCCGGCCGCGCGCCGGGGGCGCCTGCCCCGCGCGGGCGCCCTCACCCGCGGTTTTTCGGTCCGGTCCCCCTGTCCAGGCCTCGCTCGTCCAGGCCCCCTGCCCCAGGTCCGCCTTGCCCAAGCTCGCCCTGCCCCGGTTCGCCCCGCCCCCGCTCACCCCGATGATCCTCGCGGTCGCGCTCTTCATGGAGCAGATGGACTCGACCGTGATCGCCACCTCGTTGCCCGCGATCGCCCAGGACCTCGGGACCTCCCCGATCGCGCTCAAGCTCGCGGTCACCGCCTATCTGGTGGCGCTCGCCATCTTCATCCCGATCTCGGGCTGGGTCTCGGACCGGATCGGGGCGAAGTCGGTGTTCCGCGCCGCCATCGGCGTCTTCGTGCTCGGCTCCATCGCCTGCGCCTTCGCCAATTCCATCCATGCCTTCGTGCTCGCCCGCTTTCTCCAGGGCATGGGCGGGGCGATGATGACCCCGGTCGGCCGGCTGCTGCTGGTGCGGGGCACGCCCCGGGCCGAACTGGTCTCGGCCATGGCCTGGCTCACCATCCCGGCGCTGATCGGGCCAATCCTCGGGCCGCCGCTCGGCGGGTTCCTGACCACCTATCTCAGCTGGCACTGGATCTTCTGGATCAACGTGCCGATCGGGGCGGCGGGGATCGTGCTGGTGACGCGGTTCCTGCCCGAGAGCCCGCCCCTGCCGACCCGGCCCATCGACCTGCCGGGCTTCGCCCTGACCGCCGCCGCGCTCGGGGGGCTGGTGCTCGGCCTGTCGCTCGTCAGCCTGCCCGCCTTGCCCGCGGGCTGGGGCTACGGGGCGCTGGCGCTCGGGGCGGCGGCGGGCCTCGCCTACCTGCGCCACGCCAGGACGGCGGCCCATCCGCTGCTCGACCTCGCGCTCCTGCGCCACCCGCTGTTTCGGGCGGGGATCCTCGGGGGGTCGCTCTTTCGCGTCGGCGTGGGCGCGATCCCCTTTTTGCTGCCGCTGATGCTGCAGCTCGGCTTCGGCCTGTCGCCCTTCCAGTCGGGGCTCGTCACCTTCGTGGCGGCGATCGGGGCGATCTCGTCCAAGGTCTTCGCCGCCCGGACCTTTCGCGCCTTCGGCTTCCGCCGGGTGCTCTGGGCGGGGTCGCTCGTCTCCGCCGCGCTGGTCGCCGTCAACGCCGCCTTCACCCCGGCGACGCCGACCGCGCTGATCATGGGCCTGCTGCTGCTCGGGGGGGTGCTGCGCTCGCTCTGCTTCACCGGGGTGAACGCCATGGTCTTCGCCGACGTGCCCGAGACGGAGACGAGCCAGGCCACCGCCATCAACGCCGTCTGCCAGCAGGTCTCGCTGGCGACGGGGGTGGCGCTGGGGGGCGGCGTGCTCGACCTCGCCGCGAGCCGGCACGGGGGCGAGATCGCGCTCGGGGATTTTCACCTCGCCTTTCTGGCGGTGGCGGCGGTGGCGAGCCTCGCCGCCCTGTCCTTCGCCCGCCTGCCGCCGGACGCCGGCGCGGCGGTCTCGGGCCACCGGCCGGCTCCGGCGGAATGAGGGCGGAGTTCCCGGGGCCGTCGCCCGGGGGCGGCAGGAGGCCCGGTCCGGCGCGCGGGATCGGCAAGCCCCCTGCCCCGCCCCCCTTCTCTGCCTGCCGTCTGCGTGCTTGCGCGGGGCGGGCCTGGGGTCTGGGGTTCCGGGAGGTTGTGGGCGTTGTTCCGGGGCGCTAGGGCTGCGGTCGGCCGTCTGTCCTGCGGCCGCGAGGAGCGCGACGAATGGCCGATCCCTTTCTGCAGCACCTGACCGAGGCCAACCGGATCTTCGCCGACCAGATCAAGACGGCCGACCAGAAGGCGGCCTATGTCTTCACCTTCCTGCTCGCCATGCTGGTGTGGTCCTCGGAGACCCGGCGCGCCTTCGACTGGGCGAACCTCGCGCAGGCCTCGCCTGTGCGCTTCGCCATCGGGGCGGCGCTGTCGGCCTCGATCGTCACGGCGCTGGTCTCGGCGGTGCTGGTGGTGGCGCCCCGGTCGCGGCCGGGCCGCAGCCTGTTCTTCTGGGGGGCCTGGCCCGCCGCGGGCGAGCGGCTGATCGCGGCCCGGGCGGCCGAGGACGAGGCCTTCCTCTTCGACGAGTACCTCGAGAACACCCGCACCCTCGCCGCCATCTGCCGCTCGAAGTACCGCACCGTCACCCTCGCCCTGCGCGCCCTCCTCTGCACCGTCATCGCCTACGCCCTGCTCCTGGCCCTGCCGGCCTGAGGGGCGGGCCCCCTCCCCTGTCCCGTCGCCGGGGCTTTTGGAGGATAGCTGGTAGCTACCAGATAAGTTTTCGTCGTCTGTCCGCTACCTGTCAAATATCTGTAAGGTAGCAAGTTGGTATCTGTCAGATATCCGTGGGATGTCTTTCGGATACCATATAGCTATCTGTTAGCTACCAAATATCTCAGTGATACCATATATGATCACGCTATCCGCTAGCTATCGGATAGCTGACGGATTTCCCTTTGGTAGATGATAGCTATCTGCTACGCTCCGCCCGGGAGAATCCCCCTGGAGGAGCCATGCCGACGATCTCTTTCGCCAATCCCAAGGGGGGCGCGGGCAAGACCACCTCGGCGCTGCTGCTCGCGACCGAGCTTGCGGGCAGGGGGGCCGAGGTGGTGGTGATCGACGCCGATCCGGAACGCTGGATCTCCCAATGGGGGGCGCTGCCCGGCCGGCCCGGGGGGCTCACGGTCGTGGGCGACGTCACCGAGGACACGATCGTCGACCGGATCGAGGCGGCGGCCGAGGCGGCGCAGTTCGTCATCGTCGACCTGGAGGGCACCGCGAGCCTGATGGTGGCCAACGCCATCGGCATGTCGGATCTGGTGGTGATCCCGACGCAGGGCGCGTCCATGGACGCCAAGGGCGCGGCCAAGACCCTCAAGCTCATCCGCAACCAGGAGCGCATGGCGCGGCGGCCGATCCCCCACGGGGTGCTCTTCACCCGCACCTCGGCGGCGGTGGCCTCGCGGGCGCTGCGCAACGTCCGCGAGCAGCTCGACCGGGCGGGGATCGCGGTCTTCGAGACGCCGATCGTCGAGCGCGCCGCCTATCGCGACATCTTCGACTATGGCGGCGGGCTCGGCGAGCTCGATCCCGGCCAGGTGAGCAACCTCGACAAGGCGCGCGACAACGCCCGCGCCTTCGCCGGCGAGATCCTCGCCCGGCTCAAGGCCGCGGCCCAGGCGGAGCGGGTGGCGTGATGGCCAGGGAACGCGCCGACCTGGGCTTCGCCGACGCCCTGGAGGCGTTCGATCCGGCCGACTGGGCCCCGCGGTCGCCGCGGCCCGCGCCGGCCCGGCCGCCCGCCGCCGAGACCCGCAAGGCCGCCGCCGCCGCGGGCTTCCGCAGCCGCGAGCCGCGGCCGACGGCGGATCCGGCGGTCGAGGCCGCGGCGCCGGCCCTGGTTGCGGCGGAGGCGCGACGGCCGGCCGGAGGGTCGACGATGGAAACAGTTGCGGAAACGAGCCTGGAGCGAGGCGCGGGGCAGGGGTCCCGGCCCCGCCGCCGGCGCACCGGCCGCACCGCCCAGCTCAACCTCAAGGTGCGCCCCGAGACCATCGAAGCCTTCTACGCCCTGGCGGACCGTCAGGGCTGGGGGCTGGGCGAGGCCTTCGAACATGCGCTCCGGGCGTTGGAGGCCGAGACCGGACGCGGCGGCCCGCAAAAGTGAGGTTTTCGGGGAAGCCGGAGCAGGGCAGGGGGACGCAGAGTAACTACTTGTCTGGAAAAGGAAAATTTTGGCAGTTTTCCCGGATGGCCACCGCAAATGTGAGGTTTTCGGGGAAAAGTGAAGGGATCGGCCGAAATCCTTTCATAGTATGACGGGATCGGCTAGGGTCGGCTGGTGAAAGACGCCGCCCCGCCCCCCAATCTGCCCGCCGCGCCGCTCCGGGTGCTCGACCTGCGCCCGCGCCGGGACCAGGCGGTCAAGCCGGCGGAGCTGATCCAGATCACCGGCCACCAGGGGCTGACGCTGAATGCGCGGCGCGCGATCACCATCCTCTGGCACAACGCCCACCTGCAGGGGGTGGCCGAGGGCAAGGACTACGTCATCGGCCTCGACGACCTGAAGCCCGACCACCACAAGGGCTACGAGATGGTGGAGGAGGCGATCGTCGCCCTGATGGGCACGATCCTGACCGTGCGCATGGCCAACGGCCGCACCCGCCGGGTGCAGTTCCTGGGCGGCAACGACCTCGACGACCCGGACCGGCCGGCGGGGGCGCTCACCTACAGCTTCGACAAGCGGCTGGTGGAAATCCTCAAGGATTCAGCGATCTGGGGCAAGATCGCCCTGCCGGTGCTGATGGCCTTCACCTCGAAATACGCGGTCAGCCTCTACGAGAACGCCTCCCAGTGGATCGGCCTCGGCCGGCGGGTGATCCAGGAGCTGACCCTGGAGGAGTTCCGCGAGATGCTGGGGGTGGAAACCGGCAAGTACGCGGCCTTCGGCGCGCTCAACAAGCATGTGGTGAAGCCCGCGCTCGGCGAGATCAATGCGCTCGCCCCCTTCAACCTTGAGGTCGTCCCGGTGAAGGAGGGCAAGCGCGTGGCCTGCCTGCGCCTGTCCTGGAGGCCCAAGGACCGGGCCGAGATGGACGCCGCCTGGCGCGAGCTGCGCCAGCCCAAGGTCGGACGCCGCGCCCGGATCAGCGGCCAGGCCGAACCCCTGCGCCCCCTCGAGGTGATCGAGGACGACGTCTCGCCGCAGGCCTTGCGCGACCTCGGCTGACCCTTGCACAGCCCCCGGATTCCTCTCCGAAACCCTGTGGAAAAGCCTGTGGGTGAAATGTGGATAACCTCCCCGAAAACCTCACATTTGGGATTTTCAGGCGCTCCGCTTCCCCGAAAACCTCACATTATGCCCCGAAAACCTCACATTATGCCCCGAAAACCTCACATTATGCCCCGAAAACCTCACATTTGCGCCGACAAGCCATTGATCGCAAAAACGGATTCGGCCCTGAATCTTTGAATCTTTGAATCTAAGAAGAATGGATCCGAGGAGCCCAACCCCCGCCCGCCCTTCCCTGCGCCTCCCTGTGGATGAAATCCAAGGGCGGCCCGACGAAGAAGCGGAGAACGGGGAAGGAGAGGGGGCCCGGATCGGCGACCAGAGAATGACACGGAACCGTCGCATCCCTGACACAGAAAACGATCAGAATTCGCGCGGCAATTCCTCTGGGAGACATGAGATGAAACGTACCCTGGCAGGCCTGGCGGCCGCCGCCCTGCTCGCGCTCGGCGCACCGGCGCTGGCGGATGTCCGCCTCACCGGCTCGGGCGCGAGCTTTCCCTTCCCGCTCTATTCCGCCTGGTTCAACGCCTTCGGCCAGACCGACGCGGGCGTGACGGTGGACTACCAGTCCAAGGGCAGCGGCGCCGGGATCCAGGACCTCACCAACCGGGTGGTCGATTTCGCCGCCAGCGATTCCGGCATGACCGACGAGCAGATCGGCAAGGTCGAGGGCGGCGTCGTGCTGCTGCCGATGACCGCGGGCGAGATCGTGCTGGCCTACAACCTGCCCGGCGCGCCCGAGCTGAAGCTGCCGCGCGACGTCTATCCGGCTATCTTCCTCGGCGAGATCGCCAACTGGAACGACCCCAGGATCGCCGCCGCCAATCCCGGCGTGACGCTCCCCGACCTGCCGATCACCGTGGTCGTGCGCTCGGACAGCTCCGGCACCACCTTCAACTTCACGAGCCACCTTGCCGCGATCAGCGCGCCCTTCAAGGCCGGTCCCGGCGCGGGATCCTCGGTGCAGTGGCCCGCCTCGGCCAAGTTCATCAAGGCCCCGAAGAACGACGGCGTCACCGCGACGATCATGCAGACCCCGGGCGCTCTCGGCTACATCGAGTACGGCTACGCCAAGCTCACCGGCAGCCCCATGGCGATCCTGCAGAACGCCGCCGGCGCCTATGTCGCCCCGGGGGGCGAGGGCGGCCCGGACGCGCTGGCGGACGCGGCCTTCGACGACCACATGCGCGCCTTCGTCACCGACCCCCCGGGCGCCGAGGCCTATCCCATCGCCACCTTCACCTGGATGCTGTTCTACCAGAACGGCCAGGACCTGCAGAAGGTCGAGGCCCTGAAGAAGATGGTCGAGTTCGGCCTCTCGGAAGGCCAGGGGATGGCCGCCGAGATGGGCTACATCCCCCTGCCGGAGCCGGTGGCGGAGAAGGTCCGCGCCGCCGCCCAGAAGATCGGGGCCGGCAGCTGACCGCCTGACCCCCCGGGGCGCGGTCCCGCCGGGGCCGCCCCCTTCGCGCCGCAGTCGACAACGAAGGCAAGATGACAAAGGTTGATTTCTCGAGCGACCGCGGCCGGTCCGCCTCGCAGGCGCCGACGACGGGGGAGATCCTCGCCGATCGCGCCTTCCGCGCCCTCACCTTCGCCTCCGGGGCGCTGGTGGTGATCCTGCTGGCCTACATCCTGTGGAAGATCGGCGCGCAGGCCGCGCCCGCCATCCAGCGCTACGGCCTCGGCTTCGTCACCTCGGCGGTCTGGGACCCGAGCCGCGAGAGCTTCGGGGTGCTGGCCGAGATCTGGGGCACGATCTACAGCTCGATCCTCGCGCTCCTCGTCGCCGGCTTCTTCGGCGTGGGGGTGGCGATCTTCCTCACCCAGGACTTCATCGAGGGCCGGCTCGCCCGGGCCTTCCGGGTGATCGTCGAGATGCTCGCCTCGATCCCCTCGGTGGTCTTCGGCCTCTGGGGCATCTACGTGGTCATCCCGGCGCTGCGCCCGCTCGCCGACTGGCTGCACGTGCACCTCGGGTGGCTGCCCTTCTTCTCGACCTCGCTCTCGGGGCCCGGCATGGCGCCCGCAGTGATCGTGCTCGCCATCATGGTGCTGCCCACGGTCGCGGCGATCAGCCAGGACGCCTTCACCCTGATCCCCTACAAGGTCAAGGAAGCCGCCTACGGCATGGGCGCGACCAAGTGGGAGGCGATCCTCAAGGTCATGCTGCCCACGGCCTCCTCGGGCATCTTCGCGAGCCTGGTGCTCGGCTTCGGCCGAGCCCTCGGCGAGACCATGGCGCTCGCCATGCTGATCGGCAACTCGAACCAGATCTCGCTGTCGCTGTTCTCGCCGGCGAACACCCTCGCCTCGCTGCTCGCCTCGCAATTCCCCGAGGCGCACGGGATCGAGGTGCAGGCGCTGATGTACGCGGCCATCGTGCTCCTGCTGATCTCGCTGGCCGTGAACGTGCTCGGCACGATCATCATGGCCTTCTCCGCCAAGCAGACCGTGTCGTGAGGGCCAAGAGATGACCGTCGCCTCTCCCGAAACCGGCTGGCGCCCCGGCGCCGACCGCGACCTCGCCCCCGACCTCAGCCGCAACATGAGCGACGCGCGGGCGCTGCGGAACGCCGTCCTCACGGTCCTGCTCTGGACCGTGGCGATCCTCGCCTCGGCGCCGCTGTTCTCGGTGCTCTACATGCTCATCGTGCGGGGCGGCCGGCGCCTCGGGCTCGCGCTCTTCACCGAGCTGCCGCCGGCGGGCTTCATGCCGGGCGGCGGCTTCGGCAACGCCATCCTCGGCACCGTGGTCATGGTGGCGATCGCCACGCTGCTTTCCGCGCCCTTCGGGGTGATGGGGGGCGTGCTCCTCGGCTTCGTCGGGCCCGACAGCCGTCTCGGCGACGCCACCCGCTTCATCGCCAAGGTGCTGACGGGCTTTCCCTCGATCCTCGCGGGCGTCTTCGTCTACACTTGGATCGTGCTCGCCATGGGCAGCTATTCGGCCATCGCCGGCGGCGTCGCGCTCGCGGTGCTGATGCTGCCCACCATCATGCTCACCTCGGAGCAGGCGATCCGCATGGTGCCCCAGCGGATGAAGGACGCGGCCTACGGCATGGGCTGCACCCAGACCCAGGCGGTCTGCCGGGTGGTGCTGCCGACCGCCATGCCGGGCATCCTGACCGGCGTCATGCTGGCGGTCGCCGGGACCGCGGGCAATTCCGCGCCGCTGCTCTTCACCGCGCTCTTCTCGAACTACTGGATGAGCAGCCTCGGCGAGCCCACGGCCTCGCTCGCCATCCTCATCTACAACTTCTCGGGGATGCCCTTTCCCAACCAGATCGAGCTCGCCTGGGCGGCCTCGCTGGTGCTCGTCCTCATCGTCCTCGTGTTCAACGTGCTCAGCCGCATGGTCGGCTCCCACCGCGTCTAAGCGTTCCAGGAACAAAGCCATGTCGCTTGTCGAAGACCACCTCCAGAAGACCGCCGGCCGGACAGCCGCCGCCCGCGCCGGCGTCCGGGCCGAGCCCGCCCCGGGCCCCGCCATCGACGCGAGGATCGACCGGATCTACTACGGCGACTTCCTCGCGGTGCGCGACGCCCATGTGCCGATCGAGCGCAACAAGATCACCGGCTTCATCGGCCCCTCGGGCTGCGGCAAGTCCACGGTCCTGCGCTCGCTCAACCGCATGAACGACCTCATCAACACCTTCCGGTTGGAAGGGCATGTCCAGTTCCTCGGCCAGGACATCTACGCCCGGACCATCGACCCGGTGGTGGTGCGCCGGCACATCGGCATGGTGTTCCAGCAGCCGAACCCCTTCTCGATGTCGATCTTCGAGAACGTGGCCTTCGGCCTGCGGCTCAACCGCTACCGCGGCGACTATTCCGAGCGGGTGGAATACGCCCTGCGCCGGGCGGGCCTGTGGAACGAGGTCAAGGACAAGCTGAAGCAGAACGGCCTCGCCCTGTCGGGCGGCCAGCAGCAGCGGCTCTGCATCGCGCGCGCCATCGCCACCGAGCCCACGGTGCTGCTGATGGACGAGCCCTGCTCGGCGCTCGACCCCATCGCCACCCGGATCGTGGAAGAGCTGATGCTCGACCTCAAGAAGGACTACACGGTGGCGATCGTGACCCACAACATGCAGCAGGCCATGCGGGTCGCCGACGCCACCGCCTTCTTCTCGGTGGACATCTCCAAGGGCGGCCGCACCGGCTTCCTGGCCGAGATGGGCCCGACGAAGCAGATCTTCGAGGCGCCCCGCGAGGCGTTGACGCGGCAGTACATCTCCGGCCAGTTCAGCTGAGGCCGCGCGGGCGCCTTTGGGGCGCGTGCGGGACAGGGAGGCGTCCCCGCCGGGCCTCGGGCGCCCGGAGGGGGGACGAAGACGCGAGACGCCCATGGAATGGCGCAGACTGAACCTCGAGGCGATCGGGGCCGAGCTTCATCGCCTGCCGGAGGCCGAGGCCGCGGCGGGCGAGGACGAACCCCCCTGCGTCGCCGTGATCCGGCGGCTGATGCTCGGCTACGCCTATGTGGACGAGCTGCTGGCGGCCCGGATCGACCTCTTCGCCTATGGCGCGGCCCGCCACATGCTGGAGCTCAACCACCGGGTGCTCTGCGGCGTCAGCCCCGACCGGCGGATCGAGTTCCGCGACCATATCGAGGCCACCGAGCGCTGGTTCTACGACGCCCCCGACGGCGGCGTCGCCGGTCTGTCCGACTGGCTGCGCCGGCAGGGGCGGCGGCCGGCGATCCCGCTGGCGGCCGGGCTCGTCTTTCAGGCGGTGAGCGCCCCGCAGCTCTTCATCGAGGGGAACCGGCGCACGGCCGCGCTCCTCGCGAGCTATGCGCTCGCCCGCGCCGGCGAGCCGCCCCTGGTCGCCGGTCCTGCGCATTTCGCCGACTACGACGCGCTCTCGGCCGAGGCCGCGGCGATCGACCGGACCGGCTTCGCCGACATGTTCGCGGGCTGGCGGATCGTGCGCCGCCTGACCGCGTTCCTGCGGGAGGAGTCCGATCCGCGCTTCCTCGTCCCCTTGGGCGCGCCGCGGGGCTCAGGGGCAGCGCCCTTCGCCGGCAGCGCGCCCCGGAGCCCGGACTGAGGGCCGAAGGCGCTTGCGCGGCGGAAGGCCCGGTCGCAGGGGCGCGGCGACGGAGGGGAGAGCGATGGCGGAGCCGGAAGCGATCGGAAGGGCAGGCGTCGGCGAACGGTCCGACGCGGCCCCCGACTCCGTCGTCCTGCGCCTCGATGCGCGGAGGGTGCGGGTTCCGGGCTGGTGGGCCCGGGCGGAGGGCTACCGCGACGGCGAGGCCCTGCGCCCGGAGGACGCGGCCCGGGCCGAGACGGTCTCGGCCGCCGCCCGCGGCGCGCTGGCCGCCCTGGACCGCCTGACGGCGCGCCGCCACGTCCCGGGAGAGGCGCCCAAGGGAGCCGGGCCTGGGGGACAAGGCCGGCGCGGGGCGAGGCGGGGAAGCCTCGGGCTGGTCGTTGCCGCCCTGCTTTCGGCGGCGCTGACCCTCGCCGTCTCGCAGCCGCTGTTGCGGCTTCTGAGGGAGTTGTGCGCCCGGATCGCCGGCTGAGGCCGGAGCAGGACCAAGCGGGCGGAAGCGCGGCCGGAGGGCGCCGAAGGCGACCTGCTCAGACAACGCCGCCCTCCGTCCGACCATGAACGCCCAGAAATAATCTCGGATCAATGCCTTGCCTGACGTTTCCGCGGCATGAGCGGACCCGGCGGCATATCGGGGCATCGTCCATGATTTCCGTTCTGGAACAGCCGTTTGCGCCGGAAAATTCCTGCGCTGGAAGAAGGGCGGCCAGGAGCCGTCCCCCGGTCCGGCGACGGCCGGACCGGGGGACGAACCGGGGGCCGCGTCAGGCGGCCGCGGGCGCCAGGGTCGGATAGTCGGTGTAGCCCTCGGCGCCGCCGCCGTAGAAGGTCGCCGTGTCCGGAGCCGCGAGGGGGGCGTCCCGGCGCAGGCGCTCCACCAGGTCGGGGTTGGAGATGAAGGCCTTGCCGAAGGCCACCGCATCGGCCCGGCCGCTTTCCACCGCCTCGATCGCCATCCGCCGGTCATAGCCGTTGTTGGCGATGTAGGCCCCGGGGAAGCGCGCCCGGATCGCCTCGAGCGAGGTCCCCGCCGGCAGATCCCGGCTGCCCCCGGTCGCGCCTTCGACCATGTGCAGGAAGGCGAGGCCGTAGGGGGCGATGCGCTCGACCCCCCGCTCCCACGTGGCCTGGGCGTCGGGTCCGTCCACGACCACCCCGTTCGCCGGCGAGAAGGGGCTGAGCCGCAGCCCCACCCGCTCGGCGGGGAGCTCGGAGACCACCGCCTGGACCACCTCCTCGAGGAAGCGGGTGCGGTTCTCGATCGAGCCGCCATAGGCGTCGGCGCGCTGGTTGGCGCTCGGGCGCATGAACTGGTCGATGAGATAGCCGTTCGCCCCGTGGATCTCGACCCCGTCGAAGCCGGCGGCCTTGGCGTTGCGCGCGGCGCGGGCGTAGTCCCCGAGAATGCGGGCGATGTCCGCGAGATCGAGCGCCCGGGGGGCGGAGGTCTCGACGAAGCCGGTCCCGTCATAGGTCCGGCTGCCGGAGGGCAGGGCGGAGGGGCCGACCGGCGCGCCGCCGCCCGGCTGGAGCGAGCGGTGCGAGATCCGGCCCACGTGCCAGATCTGGGCGACGATCAGCCCGCCGGCCGCATGGACCGCGTCGGTCACGCCCCGCCAGCCCGCGACCTGCTCGTCGCTGTGGAGGCCGGGGGTGAAGGCGTAGCCCTTGCCCTCCGGGCTGATCTGGGTCCCCTCGGAGATGATGAGCCCGGCCGAGGCGCGCTGGCGGTAGTATTCGGCCGCGAGCGGGCCGGGGACGTCGTCGGCGGACCGCGCCCGGTTGCGGGTCAGCGGCGCCATGACCACCCGGTTCTTCAGGCGCAGCGCGCCGGCCTGGAGGGGGGTGAAGAGCTTGAGGTCCGACATGGGAAATCTCCTCGTGTTTCGGATGGTGATTCGGGACTGATCGTTCCAGAATTGGACGGAAGGCGGGGCAGGCGGGTCGGAAGGCCGGGGGGCCGGTTTCGACCCGGCGGGGGTCAGCCGGGGGCGAGCAGGGGCTCCGCCCAGGCCAGCAGCGCCTCGATCTCCGCCGCCGGCCGGCCGGCCTTGCGCAGGGTCTGGGCGCCGAGGGCGAAGGCGAAGAGGGCCCGGGCGCGGACTTGCGCCTCGGCCTCTTGCCTCGGGTCTTGCTCCTCGTCCGGGCCTTGACCCGCGCCGAGCGCCCGGGCGAGGACGGCCTCGATCGCCTCCAGGTGCCGGGCGCCAAGCGCCGCCACCTCCGGGTCGCGGGGGGCGAGTTCGGTGACGCAATTGACCAGCAGGCAGCCGCTGGCGTCCTCGGCCAGGCCCGAGAGCGCCCGGAGCAGGGCGGGGGCGGGATCGGGCCGGGCGGCGATCGCCGCGAGGGCGGCGAGACGCTCGGCCGAATAGCGCTCCAGCGCGGCGATCAGCACCCCGTGCTTGGAGCCGAAGGCGGCGTAGAAGCTCGACCGGCTGATGCCCATGGCCTCGGTCAGCGCCTCGAGCGAGCTCGCCTCGAAGCCGCGGCGGCGAAAGAGCTCGACCCCGGCGTCGATGGCGGCGTCGCGATCGAAGCCGCGGGGGCGGCCGGGTCCGGGATGGGGGAGGAGGGCTGCGTCGGTCATGGCCTCTAATCTGGACCGGTCGTTCCGGAATTCAAGGCCCCGTCGTGCGGGTTTGTCGCGGGCGCCCGTCGGGGGCCTCTCCGGTCGATGTCCTGGGGCGCCGCGCCAGCCGTTTCGGCCCGGGGCGCGGTATTGGAGCCGCCTCCGGCAGGCGTGTTTCCGCGCGCGTCCAGACGCTCGTTTTCCGATTATCCAGATCGCAAAGCCTGCGGACGACCCCTCGGCCTGCCCTGTGGACGTCGCCGGCTCCGGCCGACGCACCGGCGACGGCGCGGCGCTCAGGGCCGGATCGGAGCGGCCATCCCGAGGGATCGCGTCCGATCCGGCCTTCGGGGGCTGGGGAGAGGCAGCCGCCTCCCCTCGGCAGCCCGGAGTTTCCGGCCTCCGGCCGCCTTTCGCTGCCCCAACGCCTGTCTCCGAGACTGTTTGGGAATTCGATCCCGGCTTGGCCCTCCGGTCTTTTGGCGTGACTTGCACGCCGAACGTTCGACGTTGACCGCCGGAATCGGCCGAAAATCCCTTTCCGGCGTTCCGACATCCCGCGAAAGCGCCCCGTCTCCGGATTTTCGAACGGACCGTCAGCGTTCGGGCGCGCGGGTCCATTCCACCTTGGGGGCGAACATGTAGCCCGCGCCGTAGATCGTCTTGATGATCCGCGGGTTGCGGGGATCCTCGCGCAGCTTGGCGCGCAGGCGCGAGATCCGCACGTCGATGCTGCGGTCGAAGGGCAGGGTCCCCGCCGCCTCGTCCTCCTCCATCAGCGTCTCGCGGGTCTGCACCCGCTGCGGCCGCGAGACGAGCGCGCGCAGCAGGCGCATCTCGGCCGCGCTCAGCTCCACCTCGGTGGCGTCCGGGGCGATCAGCCGGTGGCCGCGGAAATCCGCGGTCCAGCCCTCGAAGCGGGCGATGCGGTCGTCGTCGCGCTCCGCCCCCTCGGCCCGGCGCAGCACCGCCCGGAGGCGCGCGACCATCTCGCGCGGGTCGACCGGCTTCAGCAGGTAGTCGTCCGCTCCCATCTCGAGCCCGAGCACCCGGTCCGAGACGTCGGTCCAGACCCCGCTCATCAGGATCGCGGGGATGCCCTCGGACTTCAGCCGCCGGCCCACCACGTCGAGCCCCGGCCCGTCGGGCAGGTTCATGTCGATGACGCAGATCGCCGGCCGCACCTGCAGGAGCCGCCGCTCGAAGTCCCGCACGAGCCCCACGGCTCCCGCATCGAAGCCATGCTCGCGGAAGGTCCGCACCAGGACCGCCGCCAGGTCGGCGTCGTCCTCCAGCACCAGAACGAGCGGCCGGGCCGTCGCCATCCCCTGTCCTCCCCGGAACCCCGTCTCGGGCTCCGTTTCCCGGTCCGTCTCGCGGGCCTTTGCGCCGGGCCCTTGTGCCGGGCCCTTGCGTCGTCCTGATCCGGCCCGGAGGCCGGCTTTGATCCTGCCCGGCCTGGAGGACGGTTTTGGTCCTGGTCCGGCCTCAGGCCGGCCTTGTCCGCTCCAGCCCCTGCGCCGCGCCCTCGATGGCCTGGAGCAGCCTTTCGGACTCGAAGGGCTTGGTCAGCACCGGCAAAGACAGCCCCTCCCGGTCGGCCTGGTCCGCTCCGTCGAATCCCGTCATCAGAACAATTCCCAGGTCGGGGCGCAAGCGCGCCGCCTCGCGGGCCAGGCGGAACCCCGACATGCCGGGCATCACCACGTCGGTGACGAGGGCGCGCAGCTCGGGCAGGCTCTCGACCAGGGCCAGCGCCTCCTCGCCGCCCTCGGCCTCGACCACCGCATAGCCGAGCCGGGCGAGCCGGCGGCGCAGGGTGTGGCGCAGCTCGTGGTTGTCGTCGACCACCAGCACCAGGCCGCGCGGGGCGGCGGGGGCGGGCGCAGGGCGGTGGACCTCGGCCTCCGCCCCGGCGGCGGGCAGCAGGATGGTGAAGCGGGTCCCCTGGCCGGGGGCGGAGTCGACCGTGATCGTCCCCAGCGACTGGCGCACGAAGCCCCAGACCATGCTGAGCCCGAGGCCGGTGCCCTTGCCGACGCCCTTGGTGGTGAAGAAGGGTTGGAAGACCTGGCCGGCGGTCTCCGCATCCATGCCGGCCCCCGTGTCCGCCACCACGATCCGCACGAAGCGCTCCGCCCTCTCCGGGCCGCGGCCGGGAGGCAGGGAGGCGACGGACAGGGGGAGGGGGCGCGGCGCGGCCGGGGGATAGTCGATGGTGATGCGGATGTCGCCCCCCCCGGGCATGGCGTCCCGGGCGTTGAGGCAGAGGTTGAGCAGCGCCGTCTCGAACTGCGCCCGGTCGACGTGGAGCGCGGCGGGCGTCCCCCGGCAGTCGAGGGCGAGGCCGATGTCCGCGGGCAGGGTCCGGCGCATCAGCTTCATGAAGTCGGCCACCGCCGCCTCGACGTCGATCCGCTCGGGCTTGAGCGGCTGGCGGCGGGCGATGGCGAGAAGCTGGGCGGTGAGCCGCGCCCCCTGTTGCGCGGCGCGGATCGCAGGGGCGAGGTAGTCCTCGACGACGCCGGCGTCCTGCAGTCCCGCCCCCGCCTCGCCGTCGCGCAGGGGCAGCAGGTTGCCGAGGATGATGGCGAGCAGGTTGTTGAAGTCGTGGGCGATGCCGCTGGCGAGCTGGCCGACCGCGTCCATCTTCTGCGCCTGCAGGAGCGCCGCCTCGGCCTCCTTCTGCTGGGTGACGTTGATCGAGCAGACGTAGAAGCCATGGACCTCGCCCTCCGCCCCGATGTCGGGACGCAGGAAGGTGCGCACGGTGAGCAGGCGGCCGTCCGCATGGCGGGCGGGATGGGTGAAGTCCACCGCCTGGCCGTGATGCGCCGCCTCGAAGAACGGATCGCCCATGGTCATGGCGTCGCGCCAGATGAAGTCGTCGGCGTGCTTGCCGAGGATCTGGTCGGGCGCCAGCCCGTAGGCGGCGGCGAAGCGGCTGTTGGCGAAGCGGTAGATCTTGTGCTGGTCCACATAGGCGATGCCGACCGGCAGGGCGTCGGTGATGACGCCGAGGCGCTCGCTCTCGCCCGAGGCGCCGCGGCGTTCGGCGGCGCAGGCCTCCACGGACAGCGGATCGACGGATGGCGGGTCGGCGGGCATCGGTCGGTCCTCCCGGTTCGCCCGGTAAGGATAGGGTCTCGGGGGCGCGCGGAGAACCGTTCTCGCGCCGCTGTTACAATTCGTTGGAATTCCGCAAACCCCCCGCAACATCGCGCCGGCAGGTTGCGCCGCAACAACGAATCCCAAGGCGGAGCGACGGGAGCGCCGCCGGAGGGGATCGACGGCGCGCCCCCCGCGCCTTCCGTCCCGACGGCGCGCTCCCCCGGTCCGACCTCGATGACGACGCCCTTGCGGGCGTCGGCGCAACCGGAGGAGAGCGCCGTCGATGATCGAAGCGAGATCGCCTTATGTTGGTCTTGAGCGGACTGTGGCGAATTACGTGCCCCTGTCGCCGCTGACGTTTCTGGACCGGGCTGCGGGGGTCTGGCCGGATCGGACGGCGGTGGTCCATGGGGCTGTGCGGCGGAGCTGGGGGGAGACGGCGGCGCGCTGCCGGCGGCTCGCCTCGGCGCTGCGGCGGGCGGGGGTGGGCAAGGGCCAGACCGTGGCCTTCCTGGCGGCGAACACGCCCGAACTCCTGGAGGCGCATTTCGGCGTGCCGCTCGCGGGGGCGGCGCTCAACGCGGTCAACACCCGGCTCGACCCGGAGGCGATCGCCTTCATCCTCGCCCATGGCGAGGCCCAGATGCTGTTCGTGGACCGGGAATTCGGGGCGGCGGCGCAGAAGGCGCTGGCGATCCTCGGCCGGCCCCTGCCGGTGGTGACGATCGACGACCCGGCCTACGAGGGCGGCCTTTCGATCGGGACGACGGACTACGAGGCCTTCCTCGCGACCGGCGACGAGGGGGAGGCCTTCGCGGGCCCGGCCGACGAATGGGAGCCGATCGCGCTCAACTACACCTCCGGCACCACCGGCAACCCCAAGGGCGTGGTCTACCACCACCGGGGCGCCTACCTGAACGCGGTCTCGAACGCGCTCTCCTGGGAGATGACCGGCGCGCCGGTCTATCTCTGGACGCTGCCGATGTTCCACTGCAACGGCTGGTGCTTTCCCTGGACCCTGGCGGCGGTGGCGGGGACGAGCGTCTGCCTGCGGGCGGTGCGGGCCGAGCCGATCCTCGAGCTGATCCGGACCGAGGGGGTGACGCATTTCTGCGGCGCGCCGATCGTGCTCAACCTCATCAACAATTCCGACCCGGCCCTGCGGGAGGGGATCTCGCACAAGGTCAAGGCCATGGTCGCCGGGGCCGCGCCGCCGGCCGCGGTGATCGCGGGCATGGAGCGGATGGGCTGGGAGGTGACCCACGTCTACGGCCTGACCGAATGCTACGGGCCCTCCATGGTCAACGTCTGGCATGACAAGTGGGACGGGCTGGACCTGGACGCGCGCGCGGCGATCAAGGCGCGCCAGGGGGTGCGCGGCCCGGCGCTGGAGGCGGCGATGGTGGCCGATCCCGCCACGCTGGAGCCGCTGCCCAGGGACGGCCGGCGGATCGGCGAGATCTTCATGCGCGGCAACAACCTGTTCTCGGGCTACCTGAAGAACCCGACGGCGACGGCGGAGGCGTTTGAGGGCGGCTGGTTCCACACCGGCGACCTCGCGGTCTGGCACGAGGACGGCTACGTCGAGATCAAGGACCGCTCCAAGGACATCATCATTTCGGGGGGCGAGAACATCTCCTCGATCGAGGTGGAGGACGTGCTCTACCGCCATCCGGAGGTGATGGAGGCGGCGGTGGTGGCGCGCCCCGACGCGAAATGGGGCGAGACCCCTTGCGCCTTCGTGGCCCTCAAGCCCGGCGCCACCGCCACCGAGGCCGACATCATCGCCTTCTGCAAAACCCAGCTCGCCGGCTTCAAGGTCCCCAAGACCGTCGTCTTCGGAGACCTCCCCAGAACACAAACCGGAAAAGTCCAGAAATTCGTCCTGCGCGTCACCGCGGCCGAACTCTAGGAGATGTCCCCGATGAAGATACTTGTGGCCGTCAAGCTGGTGGTCGACGCCAACGTCAAGGTCCGGGTCAAGGCGGACGGGACGGGGGTCGAGACCGCCGGGCTGAAGCACAGCATGAACCCCTTCTGCGAGATCGCCGTCGAGGAGGCGGTGCGGCTCAAGGAAAAGGGCGCGGCGAGCGAGATCGTCGTCGTCTCCATCGGCCCGGCCGCGGCGCAGGAGGCGTTGCGCGCCGCCTTGGCGCTGGGGGCCGATCGGGCGATCCATGTGAAGACCGAGGCCGAGGTCCAGCCGCTGGGCGTGGCCAAGGCGCTGGCGAAGATCGCGCGGGACGAGGCCCCCGGGCTGGTCCTGCTCGGCAAGCAGGCGATCGACGACGACTGCAACCAGGTAGGGCAGATGCTGGCGGCGCTGCTCGGCTGGCCCCAGGGGACCTTCGCCTCGGCGATCGCGCTCGCCGGGGAGGAGGTCGAAGTCACCCGCGAGGTGGATGGGGGGCTTGAGACCCTGGCGCTGCGGCTTCCGGCGGTGATCACCACCGACCTGCGGCTGAACGAGCCGCGCTATGCGAGCCTTCCCAACATCATGAAGGCGAAGAAGAAGCCGCTGGCGGCGGTCGCGCCCGAGGCCCTCGGCGTCGACCTCGCCCCCCGGCTCGTCACCCTCAAGGTCGCCGAGCCGGCGGCGCGCCAAGGGGGCGTGATCGTCCCCGACGTGGCGACGCTGATCGACCGGCTCCGCAACGAAGCGAAGGTGCTGTGACCATGGCCGTTCTCGTCATCGCCGAACAGGAAGCCGGGGCGCTGAAGCCCGGCGCCGCCGCGACCGTCGCCGCCGCCGCCCGGATCGGGGGCGACATCCACCTGCTGCTCGCGGGCGAGGGCGCGGCGAAGGCCGCCGCTGGGGCCGGTTTCGCCGGGGTCGCGAAGATCCTGATCGCCGAGGCCACGCCGCCGCTGGCCGAGCCCCTGGCTGATCTGGCGGTGCGGCTCGCCCCCGGCTACGGCCATGTGCTCGCCCCCGCCACGACCTTCGGCAAGAACCTCGCGCCCCGGATCGCCGCGCTGCTCGACGTCGCCCAGATCTCCGAGATCGTCGAGGTGGTGGCCCCCGACACCTTCGTGCGGCCGATCTATGCGGGCAACGCGCTCGCCACCGTCCAGTCGCGCGATCCGGTCAAGGTCGCGACCGTGCGGCCCTCGGCCTTCGACGACGCGCCCATGGGGGTGGGGGCGGTCGTGGAGGCGATCGGGAGCCCGGCCGACGCCGGGCTCTCGAAGCGCCTCCGGGCGGAGCTGAGCGTCAGCGAACGCCCCGAGCTCGCCGCCGCGCGGGTGGTGGTCTCGGGCGGCCGGGGCCTCGGCTCGCAGGAGAACTTCAAGGTGGTCGAGCGGCTCGCCGACAGGCTCGGGGCCGCGGTCGGCGCCTCCCGCGCGGCGGTCGACTCGGGCTTCGCCCCCAACGACCTGCAGGTGGGCCAGACCGGCAAGGTCGTCGCGCCCGAGCTCTACGTCGCCCTCGGCATCTCGGGCGCGATCCAGCATCTGGCCGGGATGAAGGACAGCAAGGTCATCGTCGCCATCAACAAGGACCCGGAGGCGCCGATCTTCCAGGTCGCCGACTACGGCCTGGTCGCCGACCTGTTCGAGGCCGCGCCGGCCCTGACCGACGCCCTCGGCTGACGCCCCCTCCGGAGGATTTTCGCCATGACCGACTACGCTGCGCCTTTGCGTGAGATGCGTTTTGCGCTCGACGCGCTGGCCGGGCTGCCCGGGATCGCCGCGCTTCCCGGCTACGAGGAGGCGACGCCCGACCTGACGGATTCGATCCTGGAGGAGGCGGCGAAGATCGCCTCGGGCGTTCTCGCGCCGCTCAACCGGGCGGGCGACCTCGACGGGGCGAAGCTGACCGAGGCGGGGGTGCGCACCACGCCGGGCTGGAAGGACGCCTGGGAGACGCTGATCGAAGGCGGCTGGAACGGCCTGCCCTACGGGGCGGAGTTCGGCGGCATGGGCCTGCCCCAGGTCCTGAACCTCGCGGTGCAGGAGATGTGGCATTCCGCCAACATGGCCTTCGCCCTCTGCCCGATGCTGACCCAGGGCGCGGCCAACGCCATCGCGCTCTACGGGTCCGAGGACCAGAAGGCGCGCTTCCTGCCGAAGATGGTGAGCGGCGAATGGACCGGCGCCATGGACCTGACCGAGCCGCTGGCGGGCTCCGATCTCGCCGCGGTGCGGACCCGGGCGGTCCCGGAGGGCGATCTCTACCGGGTCTCGGGGCAGAAGATCTTCATCACCTACGGCGACCATGACCTGACGGAGAACATCGTCCACCTGGTGCTCGCCCGGCTGCCCGACGCGCCGGCGGGGGTGAAGGGGATCAGCCTCTTCATCGTGCCGAAGGTGCTCGCGGACGGGACCGCGAACGACGTCGCCTGCGTCTCGCTCGAGCACAAGCTCGGCATCCACGGCAGCCCGACGGCGGTGCTCGCCTTCGGCGACAAGGGCGGCGCCCTCGGCGAGCTGGTGGGCGAGCCGAACCGCGGGCTCGAATACATGTTCGCGATGATGAACCACGCCCGGCTGAACGTCGGGCTCCAGGGCCTCGCCATCGCCGAGCGCGCCTTCCAGCAGGCCCGCGCCTATGCGCGCGACCGCAAGCAGGGCAAGCCGGTCGGCTGGACGGACGGGCCGGTGGGCATCGTCGAGCATCCCGACGTGCGGCGCATGCTGATGAGCATGAAGTCCCGGATCGAGGCCATGCGCGGCCTGCTCTACGAGGTGGCGGCGGCCCATGACGTGGCCCATGCCCATCCCGACCCGGAGGTCCGGGCGGCGGCGGAGCGCAAGGTCGAGCTGCTCACCCCCATCGCCAAGGGCTGGTGCACCGAGACCGGCATCGAGCTCGCCTCGCTCGGCGTGCAGATCCATGGCGGCATGGGCTATGTCGAGGAGACGGGCGCGGCCCAGCACCTGCGGGACGCCCGCATCGCCACGATCTACGAGGGCACGACCGGCATCCAGGCCAACGACCTGGTGGGCCGCAAGGTCATCCGCGACGGCGGGGCGGCGGCGCGCGAGCTGATCGGCGGGATCGCGGCCGACGCCGCGGCGGCGCCCGGCGGCCTTTCGGCCGAGGGCGCGGCGCTCGCCTCCGCCGCCGGGACCGCGGGCGAGGCGGTGGAGAGCCTGCTCGCCTCGGGCAAGGCCGACCCCCGCAGCCCCTATGCCGCGGCGGCGCCCTTCCTCAACCTGATGGGCGTGCTCGTCGGCGGCCATGTGCTGCTGCGCGGGGCCAAGGCGGCGCTGGCCGAGATCGAGAAGGGCAACAACGATCCCTGGTGGCAGGCGCGCATCGGCCTCGCCCGGTTCTACGCCGCCCATGTGCTGCCCCAGGCCCGCGCCCAGCTCGCGGCGATCACCGAAGGCGCCGCCCCGGTCTTCGCCTTCGACGAGGCGCTGCTGTGACCGCCGCGCCTCCCGTCCTCGCCTCCGAGCCGCGGGAGGCGATGGATTTCGACGTGGTGATCGTCGGCGCGGGGCCCGCGGGCCTCGCCGCCGCGATCCGCCTGCGCCAGCTGGCCGAAGCCGCCGGGACCGACCTGTCGGTGGTGGCGCTGGAGAAGGGCTCCGAGGTCGGGGCGCATATCCTGTCCGGCGCGGTCATCGACCCGATCGGCCTCGACCGGCTGATCCCCGACTGGCGCGAGCGTGGCGCGCCGGTCCGCCAGGAGGTGACCTCCGACCGCTTCCTCTACCTGACCGAAGCGGGCTCGGTCCGGCTGCCGAACGCGCTGATGCCGGGGTTCATGAGCAACCACGGCAATTACATCGTCAGCCTCGGCGACGTGGTCCGCTGGCTGGGCGAGCAGGCCGAGGCGGCGGGGGTGGAGATCTACCCGGGCTTTCCGGCGACGGAGATCCTGACCGACGCGGCGGGCGCGGTGACCGGCGTCGCCACCGGCGACCTCGGGGTGCTGCGCGACGGCCGCCCGGGGCCGAACTTCGCCCGCGGCATGGAGCTCAACGGCAAATACGTGCTGGTGGCCGAAGGCGCCCGGGGCTCGCTCTCCAAGGAGCTGATCGCCCGCTTCGGCCTCGACGCCGACAGCGGCCCGCAGAAATACGGCATCGGGCTCAAGGAGCTGTGGCAGGTCGCGCCCGAGAAGCACCGCCCGGGCCTCGCCCAGCACAGCTTCGGCTGGCCGCTCGACAACCGCACCGGCGGGGGCTCCTTCCTCTACCATTACGGCGAGAACCTGGTCTCGGTCGGCTTCGTCGTCCACCTGAACTATCGCAACCCCTGGCTGTCGCCCTTCGAGGAATTCCAGCGGTTCAAGACCCATCCCGACATCCGCGACACCTTCGAGGGCGGCAAGCGGCTGTCCTACGGGGCGCGGGCGCTGACCGAGGGCGGCTGGCAGGCGATCCCCCGGCTGGCCTTCCCCGGCGGCGCGCTGCTCGGCTGCGCCGCGGGCTTCATGAACGTCCCCCGCATCAAGGGCAGCCACAACGCCATCCTGTCGGGGATCCACGCCGCCGAGGCCGCCTTCGCCGCCATCGCCGAAGGCCGCGCCCAGGACCTCCTCCCGGATTATGAGGCGGCCGTCCGCGCCGGCGACATCGCCCGGGACCTGAAGCCCGCCCGCAACGTCAAGCCGCTCTGGTCGCGCTTCGGCACGCTCGGGGGGGTGGCGCTCGGCGGGCTCGACATGTGGGCGAACGCGATCCTGCCGGGCCGGGGCTTCGGCCTGACGCTCGGCCACGGCAAGCCCGACAGCGACACCCTGCTGCCGGCGGCCGAGGCCCCGCGGATCGACTATCCCAAGCCCGACGGCCGGCTCACCTTCGACCGGCTGACCAGCGTCGCCTTTTCCGGGACCAACCACGCGGAGGACCAGCCGGTCCACCTGCGCCTGGCCGACCCCGCGGCTCCGATCCGCGACACGCTGCCCCGCTTCGCCGAGCCGGCGCAGCGCTACTGCCCCGCCGGGGTCTACGAGGTGGTGGAGGACGGCGGCGCGCCGGTCTTCCGGATCAACGCCCAGAACTGCCTGCACTGCAAGACCTGCGACGTGAAGGACCCCGCCCGCAACATCGACTGGACCTGCCCCGAGGGCGGCGGCGGCCCGACCTATTCCGGCATGTGACCAGAAAGCCCCAGGAGGAAGCCTCGTGAACGAACTGAACGGCTACGACATCGAGGATCTCGAGATCGGCATGACCGCGACCTTCGCCAAGACCATCACCGAGGCGGACATCATCCTGTTCGCCGGGGCCTCCGGCGACAACAACGCCGTGCATATCAACGACGAATTCGCCCGGACGACGCCCTTCGGCGGCCGGATCGCCCACGGCTTCCTGACCGCGAGCGTGATCTCGGCGGCGGTGGCGAACCGCCTGCCGGGACCCGGGACGGTCTACATCTCGCAGGCCATGAACTTCCGCGCTCCGGTGCGCCCCGGCGAGACCGTGCAGGCGAGCGTGGTGGTGCGCGAGGTCAACCGCGACCGCTCGCGCGTGACGCTGGAAACCGTCTGCCGGGTGGGCGGGACGGTGGTGATCGACGGCGAGGCGGTGGTCCGGACCACCTCCCGCGCCCGCCGCGCCAAGGCCGCCGCGGCCTGAAGACCAATCGCCGCGCCCCAATCGCTGCGCCCCAATCGCTGCGCCAACGAGCCAGCGCCAACGAGGAGGACAAGATGACAGACGCCACGACGGATCGGATCAAGGCCGATCCGCGGTTCCGCGAGATCGCCGACCGCCGCAACCGCCTGGCCTGGACGCTGTTCGCGATCACCATGGTCCTCTACTTCGGCCTGATCCTGACCGCGACCTTCGCCCCGGCCGCGCTGTCCGCGCCGATCGCCGCCGGCAGCCCGGTGACCATCGGCTGGCCGATCGGCGCGGCGGTCATCATCGTCCCCTGGCTCCTGACGATCTACTACGTCCGCCAGACCAACGCCGAGGGCCGGGCCATGTCGGCGATCGTGACGGAGGCGCTGGCATGAGGCGCGCCGTCCTTCCCGCGGCCGCCCTCGCCGCCCTGCCGGGCGGGGCCTTCGCCGCCGACGCCATCACGGGCGCGACGAAGCAGCCGCTGAACGTCACCGCCATCGTCATCTTCATGCTCTTCGTGCTGGCGACGCTCGGCATCACCTGGTGGGCCGCCAAGCGCAGCAAGACCGCCTCCGACTTCTACACGGCGGGCGGCGGCATCTCGGGCTTCCAGAACGGGCTCGCGGTCGCGGGCGACTACATGTCCGCCGCGACGCTCCTCGGCATCACCAGCCTCGTCTACATGCGCGGCTACGACGGGTTCCTCTACGCCATCGCCTTCTTCATGGGCTGGCCGGTGCTGCTGTTCCTGATGGCCGAGCGCCTGAGGAACCTCGGCCGCTTCACCTTCGCCGACATCGTCTCCTACCGGCTCGACCCGCGGACCATGCGGATCATGGCGGCGACGGGCGGGCTGATCGTGGTGTTCTTCTACCTGATCGTGCAGATGGTCGGGGCGGGCGAGCTGATCCAGCTGCTCTTCGGCCTGGAATACAACGTCGCCGTTGTCGTGGTCGGCGTGCTGATGACGATCTACGTCGCCTTCGGCGGCATGATCGCCACCACCTGGGTGCAGATCATCAAGGCCTCGCTGCTGCTGGCCGGCGGCACCCTGCTCGCCATCCTCACCCTGTCGCAGTTCGGCTTCAGCTTCGACCGGCTGGCGACGGCGGCGGTGGCGGTCCACAAGGAGCACGAGGCGATCATGGGGCCGAGCGTCCTGCTCAAGGATCCGATCCAGGCGATCTCCTTCGCGCTCGGCGCCTGCTTCGGCCTGCTCGGCCTGCCGCATATCCTGATGCGCTTCTTCACCGTCCCGGACGCGGTCGAGGCGCGCAAGAGCGTGGTCGTGGCCTCGGGCTTCATCGGCTACTTCTTCCTGCTGATCTGCGTGCTCGGCCTCGGCGGCGTCGCGATCGTGTCGCAGAACCCGGATTTCTTCGTGAACGGCGAGATCGGCGGCACGCTCATCGGCGGCAACAACATGGTGGCGCTGCACCTGGCCAAGGCCACCGGCGGCAACCTGATGCTGGGCTTCCTCTCGGCGGTGGCCTTCGCCACCATCCTCGCGGTGGTCTCGGGCCTCGCCCTCGCCGGCGCGGCGGCGGTCAGCCACGACCTCTACGCCAACGTCATCCGCAAGGGCAAAAGCACCGAGGCGGAAGAGGTGCGCGTGACCAAGATCGCGACCATCGTCATCGGCGCGGTCGCCATCGGCCTCGGCATCGCCTTCAAGGGCCAGAATCTCGCCTTCCTGGTGGCGCTCGCCTTTGGCATCGCGGCTTCGTCGAACTTCCCGATCCTGATCCTGTCCATGTACTGGAAGGGGCTCACCACCCGCGGCGCGGTGGCCGGCGGCGTGATCGGCCTCGTCTCGGCGGTGGCGCTGGTGGTGCTCGGGCCGGCGGTCTGGGTCAAGGTGCTCGGCAACGCCGCGCCGATCTTCCCCTACGACAACCCGGCGCTGTTCTCGATGTCGGCGGCCTTCCTGGCGACCTGGGCGGTCTCCAGGCTCGACCGGAGCCCGCGGGCGGCGGCGGAGGCCCTGGCCTACGAGGACCAGTACGTCCGGGCGCAGACCGGCTTCGGCGCCGCGGCGGCCGCAAGCCACTGAACCGGCCGCGGGGGCGCGCGTCCCATTCCCCCCGGACGCCCTCCCGCCCGGATCGCCCTCCGCCCGCCAGCGGAGGGCGAACTCGTCGTTGCAGACCAGCCGGATCCCGCCGCCCGGCGGTGATCGAGGTCGCAGAGACCTCCGGGAAACCTGCGGCGTGGTCGCTTTCGGCCTTGTTCATGGTCATGAAGGTCGAGTTAACGCCGCAAGATATATATAATAATTTCAGTGAGATGATCTCATTTTCACGCGTGAAATTCCGCCCCCTCCCCAAGCGGTGGGGCTTGGGAGAGAGGCTTTCGCAGAGGTCTCCCAGAGCGCGTTTGAGGGGCAGTCGCTGATGGTCCCGGACGAGGCGGCGGCGTTTCATGAGCCGGGCGAAGGCGCCCCCAACCACCCGTCATCGGCGGATGAGGACGAAGCCTTTCGTTCCAAGCCTGCGGCGGACGCCTTCGAAGAGGACAGGGGCCTTCTCCTTCGCCCCAAGGGACCGGCTCGCCGGCGCCGTCGTCGCCGTCGCCCAAGACGCGTTCGACCAAGGAGAAACGCCGCCGGGACCGCTCAAGGACGCTCTTCGCCCCATCGCGGTCCTGAACGTCGCGCCGGACCTCGACCGCGAGCAGCCAGCCATCGGCGTCCGTCAGTATGCGCCTCTTGCGGCCCTTTGATCGCTTTTCGGCCTCATGGCCTTTGGATCCCCTTTTGATTGGCCGTCCGGATCGAGGATCGCCGCTGAAAAGGAGGTTTCCCGGCCTGTCATCTCCGGTCGGCCATGACGAAGGTAGGGAGCACGCCAGCCCAGACGGCCTTGATCCTGCCCCGGGTTGGTGGACGCTCATGACAGGCTTTCAAGGCGGCACGAGGAGTGTCGGATGGAGAAGAGGCCTCCCGGATGAATTCAAGCGCCAGGCAGTCGAGCCTGCGCGGGAACGGGCTGGCGATCCTGGATGTCGAGGGCGAGCTCGACATTTCTGAGACCCAGCTGCACCCCTGGATTCGTCAACTTGACGAAAGTAAGCCTCAAAAGTGTTTCGAATATTTTAACATAACTATCATTACATGATAAGAATTTACATACCCCTAGGGTTCAGGTCTCATAGACGGAATTCCTCTACGCTCCGAGGTGTGCTTCAAGCTTCCAAATGCGGGAGTTTGCGCTGTCGGAGCGCTGCTTCCGGCTTTCCGAAGCCCGGTTCGCCCGCCTGGAGCCGCTGCCGCCGCACACGCCGCGCGGCGTGCCTCGGGCGGATGACCGGCGGGCGATCTCCGGGATCATTCCTGTCATCCGGGGCGCGCGGGCTGATGGGGCGCGCCGCGCCTGCCGTCTACGGGCCGTCGAAGGCGCCCTGCAACCGCTTCATCCGCTGGAGCCGGATCGGCGTCTTCGACCGGGTCTTCGCGACGCTGGCCGGCGAGAGCGCGGCGACAGAGACGGTGATTGGACTACGCTCCTGCGGGTGGACCACACGAACCGCCGAATTTCCCCACCCCGGGCCTTCTGCTAAGGAGGTCCCATGACAAGACGACACCGCAGGCACAGCGTCGCTCTGAAGCGCTTGATCGTCGAAGCCTATCTCGACGGCGAAGCGCTGCTCGCATTGAGCCAGAAGTTCGACATCTGCCGACTGTGGCTTGGCATGGAATGTTGACCCCCTGAGTTGCGGGATCGGCGTCCAAAATTGACCCCCTCTCCCGTTTGATGCGGCACTGCCTGTCCTGGTTTTCTGGACGGGTGGCGGGGGATGAAGGGCGTGGACACGATCGCGCGGGTACGCCGCGAGTTCTATGTGCGGGGTCGGTCGATCCAGGAGATCAGCCGGGAGCTGGATGTTTCCCGCAATACGGTCCGGAAGATCCTGCGATCCGGTGCCACGGACTTCGAATACGAGCGGAAGGTTCAGCCGCAACCGAAGATCGGGCCCTGGCGGGACGAGCTGGACCGGCTTTTGGCGACGAACGCAGCCCGGGCCAGCCGGGAACGTCTGACGCTCATCCACATCTTCGAGGAACTGCGCGGGCTTGGCTACTCGGGCGGCTATGACGCGGTGCGCCGGTACGCGGCGTCTTGGCGGCGGGAGCGTTCGGCCGCGACGGCGGCGACCTTTGTGCCGCTGAGCTTTGCGCCTGGCGAGGCCTATCAGTTCGACTGGAGCCACGAGGTGGCGCTGATCGCCGGGGTCACCGTGACGGTGAAGGTGGCTCAGGTCCGGCTCTGCCACAGCCGGATGATGTTCGTCCGGGCCTATCCGCGCGAGAGCCGGGAGCCTCGCCATCGGGCTCGAACCGGTGGCGCTCCGATGGCTCGATGTTCGACGCCCATGACCGGGCGTTCGCCTTCTTCAAGGGCGCCTGCACGCGGGGCATCTACGACAATATGAAGACCGCGGTGGACGCGATCCTGGTGGGCAAGGACCGGGTCTACAACCGGCGCTTCCAGCAGATGTGCGGGCACTACCCCGTCGAGCCGGTCGCCTGCGCCCCGGCGTCTGGTTGGGAGAAGGGCCAGGTCGAGAATCAGGTCGGCACGGTCAGGCAACGCTTCTTCTCGCCGCGGGTGCGGGTCAGGAGCTACGATGAACTCAACGCCTGGCTTCTGGACCGCTGCATCGTCTGGGCGAAGGCGCAGCCGCATCCGGATGTCCGGGACAAGACGATCTGGCAGATGTTCGAGGCGGAGCGGCCGAGCCTCGTGCCCTATGCCGGTCCGTTCGACGGCTTCCATGCGACGCCGGTCTCGCCGTCGAAGACCTGCCTCGTGCGGTTCGACAACAACAAATACTCGGTGATGGCCAGCGCGGTGGGGCGCCCGGTCGAAGTCCGCGCCTATGCCGATCGGATCGAGCTTCGCCAGGACGGCCGGGTGGTCGGGCAGCATCGCCGAGCCTTCGGGCGCGGCGAGACCATCTACGACCCGTGGCGCTATGTGCCTGTTCTGGCTCGCAAACCCGGCGCGCTCAGGAACGGCGCGCCTTTCCAGGACTGGGTTCTTTCTGCGGCGCTCGCGGGCGTGCGTCGGAAGCTGCGGTCCGTTCGAGACGGCGACCGGCAGATGGTCGAGGTGCTCGGCGCGGTGCTGACCGACGGCCTGTCCGCCGTGGAGGCCGCCTGCGCCGAGGCGCTGAAGGAGGGCGTCCATTCAGCCGACGTCATTCTCAACATCCTCTTCCGCCAGCGCGATCCAGGGCCGCCGGCGACGATCATGACCCCGGAGGCGTTGCGGCTGCGGCATGAGCCCGTCGCCGACTGCGCCCGTTACGACAGCCTCAGGAGGGCGAGCGGATGATGGAGCGCGAGCCGCGATCATGACCACGATGGGCGACCTCAAGCTCTTCGGCATGCGGGCCGCCTACGACGAGATCGTCGCATCGGCCGTGAAGCGCCAGCACGAGCCGCAGCGCGTCGTCAGCGACCTGCTGACCGCCGAACTCTCCGAGAAGCTGGCGCGATCGATCAAATACCAGATCGCCATCGCCAAGCTGCCGCTCGCCAAGGAGATCGAGGAATTCACCTTCGACGGCACGCCGATCAACGAGACGCTCGTGCGCGACCTCGCCGGCGGCGGCTTCCTCGCCCAGCAGCGCAACCTGGTGCTGATCGGCGGGACAGGCACCGGTAAGACGCACCTCGCCGTCGGCATCGCCCGCGCCTGCATCCGCGCGGCCGCCCGCGGCCGCTTCTTCAACGTCGTTGACCTCGTCAACAAGCTCGAGGCCGAGGCCCCCGCCGGCCGTCAGGGCCGTCTCGCCGACCATCTCTGCCGCATGGACCTGGTTGTGCTCGACGAACTCGGCTACCTGCCCTTCGCACAGGCCGGCGGCCAGCTGCTCTTCCATCTGATCAGCCGGCTCTACGAGCAGACCTCGGTCATCGTCACCACCAACCTCGCCTTCGGCGAATGGCCCGCTGTCTTCGGCGACCCGAAGATGACCACCGCGCTCCTCGATCGGCTCACCCACCATTGCGACATCGTCGAGACCGGCAACGAGAGCTGGCGCTTCAAAAACCGAGCCTGAAGCCGAGCCTCAGCGCCTCACCGGAGCGGGACCCGGCCCGTCTCCGCCATCCGCACCGCTACGCCGGGCCGGGTCCCGCTCCGCGCCCAGACGGGGTCAAAATTGGAAGCCGATTGGGGGGCAAACTTGCGCGCCGATTGACAGTCATGCCCGCGCTCCGGCCCGGCGACCTCGTCGTCATGGACAACCTCTCGAGCCACAAGGGGTCGAAGGTCCGCGCCCTGATCGAGGCCGCGGGCGCCGAGCTCCTCTTCCTTCCGCCCTATAGCCCCGACTTCAATCCGATCGAGAACGCCTTCGCCAAGCTCATGGCCCTGCTCCGCAAAGCCGCCGAACGACCCGTCGAAGGCCTGTGGCGCGCCATCGGACACATCCCCGACACCTTCAGTCCTGCCGAGTGCGCCAACTACTGCGCCGCCGCAGGCTACGATGCAGACTGATCGGATGCCGCTCTAGAGCGGAATCCGTCCCGGCAGAGCCGGGCCGTCCGCTCTACATTATTGTTTTGTCGCGATATCTTAACCACTAGACGATCCCGTCTGGTTGGATATCGCTCTAGCAGCGCGAACGAGCCCAATGAAAGGGCGATGAGGACGAGATCGAGCATGGGGCGGCCTCCTGTTTGCTTTGCGACGCGCTCACGCCGCATGCCTTGGCCCGCCGCCTCTGCGACGAGCCCGGCCGACAGGTGCCACCGGCCGCATAAAGGATCGAGAAGGCCCGGGACGCGCTGATATAAAGGTCTCGTTAAGGGCTCTGCTTAGGTTGATGACTTAACCGGCCCCCTCTGTAACTGTGACGAAGATTAATCGGATTCAGATCAAAATTATGCTTAAATTACATGAAAATTATCTTATTAATCAGAAATTAATTCATTTTGATTGCAGCCCTGAGATCGGATTTGCGCAAAATAGAGCTCAGGAATTTCGCATCTTGTCCGCCAGTCTTCGGAAAAACTCCATGCAGGCATCGAGTTCTTCAGGCAGGATGTACTCGTCGGGTCGGTGGGCCCGGTCGATCGAACCGGGGCCGCATATGATCGCGGCGATGCCCGCCTGCTGGAAGAGTCCCGCCTCGGTGCCGTAGCTGACCGACTGTAGGGCGGGCTTGTCCGTCAGCGCCTCCATCAGGCTCGCCAGGGCGGAGTCCGGAGCCGGCGACAGGGCGGGATAGGCGCTCAGTTCCTCGTGCCGCAGCGACAGCGCCAGACCCTTGGGCACCAGATCCCGCGCGCGCGCCAGAACCTGAGCCGTGACCTCGGAAGCAGGCTGGCCCGGAATGCTGCGCACCTCGAAATCGATCTCGCAGCGGTCGGAAATCACGTTGACGGCGACGCCACCCCGCACGATCCCGGCGACCACCGTGGAATGCGGCGGATCGAACCGCGCGTCAAACGGCCCCCTGACGGCCAGTTCGGAATTCAGGTCGCGGATCGCAAGCAACATTTCGGCGCCTGCGTAGTTGGCGTTTACCCCCAGGGCAGGCTGCGAGCTGTGCGCGGCGCGGCCCTCGAAGATCGCGCGCGTCGATTGCTTGCCCTTGTGCGAGAGGACCGGACGCATCTCCGAAGGTTCGCCCACGATGCAGCCCATGGGCAAGGCGGCGAGGCACGGCAACGCCGCGATCATGTGGCCGACGCCGCGGCAGCCGATTTCCTCGTCATAGGAAAAGGCCAGATGCACGGGGCGCGCCAGCCCGGCGGCTTGAAAGACAGGTATCGCCGCCAGCATGCAGGCGAGATACCCCTTCATGTCGGTCGTGCCGCGCCCGTAAAGACGCCCCTCGCGCGCGGTCAATCGGAAGGGATCGCTGGACCAGGTCTGCCCTTCGACCGGAACCACATCCATGTGGCCCGAGAGGATCATGCCGGGCGCATCGCGCGGCCCGATGGTGGCGAGGATGTTCACCCGGTCGCCCTCGGGGCCCGGCAGCGCCACCGGCTCCAGCCCGGCGCGGCGCAGGTGACCCAGCACGCAGTCCGCGATGCGGGCGTTGCTGCGGCCCGGCAGGTCGGCGCAGGCGACAAGATCGGCCAGGATGGCTTCGGGGGTCATGGTCTTCTCCGCTTTGGCGCCACCTTGCGTCGGCCGCCGCGCCAGATGCTGCCGAATGGGGGGCTCAGCGCGGCATCCCCTGCCAAAGGCGCACGGCATAAAATTCGGCGCGCCACGCCCGGAACGGCAAGATCGCCCGCCGGCCGGCCGGCTGCGACAGCTCCTGCGCGGCCTCCTGCCCCATGCTGGTCCCGAGATAGAGGAGCGCGAGATGAGCCTGTCCTTCGACCCCGACGGCCTGACCCTGCCCCGGGGCCATTTCATCGGCGGCGCCTATGTCGCGGACGCGGAGGCGCTGGAGCTCACCCGGCCCTCGGACGGGCGGCCGCTCGCCGCGATCCCGGTGGCGGACGCCGAGACCGTCGACCGCGCCGTCGCCGCTGCCGCCCGGGCGCAGCGCGAGTCGGGCTGGGGCGGCTGCGTCCCGCGCGACCGCACCCGTGCGCTGCACGCCTGGGCCGATCTGATTGAGGCCCATGCGGTCGAGCTGTCGCAGCTCGAGGCCGTCGCCTCGACCCGGCCTATCAGTCAGTTGCCGCAGGGCGACGTTGCGGTGACGGCGGAGCAGATCCGCTTCTTCGCCGAACTTGCCGACAAGGAGGGCGGCGCGCTGGTTCCGACCCGCGACGCCTCGCTCGGCATGATCCTGGACGAGCCCTACGGCGTCGTCGGCGCGATCGCTCCCTGGAACTTTCCGATCTCGATGGCGGGCTGGAAACTGGGTCCGGCGCTGGCGGCAGGAAATGCCGTGGTGCTGAAGCCCAGCGAGATGACGCCCTTCGCCACGCTGCGCCTGGCCGAGCTTTCGGTGGAGGCGGGCCTCCCCGCGGGCCTCGTGAACGTGGTGCTGGGCGACGGGCGCATCACCGGAAACGCCCTGACCGGGCACTGGGGCGTGGGCAAGATCAGCTTCACCGGCTCAACCGCGGCGGGCGCCGCGATCATGGAGAACGTCGCGCGCCACGGCGTCAGGCCGATGACCCTGGAGCTGGGCGGCAAGAGCCCGCAGATCGTCTTCGCCGACGCCGACCTGGATCTGGCGGCGCGGCTGATCGCGGGCAGCATCCTGTTCAACGGCGGCCAGGCCTGCGTCGCGGGCAGCCGCGTCATCGCCGCCGCCGAGGTGGCGGACGACCTGGCCGACAGGCTGGCGGCGCTGATGCGCCCGGTGAACCCCGGCCCCGGCTGGCTGGCCGAGACCGGCTATTCCCCCGCCATCTCGGCCACCCAGCGCGGGCGGATCGACGCCATTGTGCAGGCCGGCATCGCGCAGGGCGCGCAGGCGCTGATCGGAGCCGCGCCGATGGATCTGCCGGGCTATTTCTACCAGCCGACGCTGCTGGTGGACGTGGCGCAGGACAACCCCGCCGTGACCGAGGAAATCTTCGGCCCGGTCCTGACGCTCCAGACCTTCTCCGACGAGGAACAGGCGCTGGCCCTGGCCGATCACCCGACCTACGGGCTCTGCGCGGGAGTCTACACCCGCGACCTGTCCCGCGCGATCCGCGTGACCCGCGCCGTGCAGGCGGGCACGGTCTGGATCAACCGCTATGGCCGCTCGCGCGATCACATCCTGCCGACCGGAGGCTACAAGTCCTCGGGCCTGGGCAAGGACCTGGGCCGCGAGGCCTATCACGCCAACCGCCGCTCGAAATCCGTCCTGATCGACCTTTGAGGCCCGAAGTGTCCCACAAAATCGCGCTGATCCCTGGCGACGGCATCGGCGGCGCCGTCACCCGCGCCGCCCTGCAGGTGGCCGAAAAGGCCGCGCCCGGCCTCCTGGCCGCCACCAGTTTCGACTGGTCCTGCGACAGGTACCTCAAGACCGGGCGGATGATGCCCGAGGACGGGATCGAGACCCTGCGGGGCTTCGACGCCATCTTCCTCGGCGCGGTCGGCTGGCCCGCCAAGGTTCCGGATGCGGTGTCGCTGCACGGGCTGTTGCTGCCGATCCGCAAGGCTTTCGTGCAATACGCCAACATCCGCCCGCACCGGCTGCTGCCGGGCGTGCGGGGGCCGCTGCGCCAAGAGGGTTTCGATATCCTCTGCGTCCGCGAGAACACCGAGGGCGAATATTCCGGCGCCGGCGGCCGCGTGCATCAGGGCACGGAGAACGAGGTCGCCGTCGAGACCGCGATCTTCACCCGCGCGGGGGTCGAGCGGATCCTGCGCTTCGGCTTCGAACAGGCGATGGCGCGGTCGAGACGCCTGGCCTCGGTGACGAAATCCAACGCCCAGAAATATTCGATGGTGTTCTGGGACGAGGTGACCGATCGGCTGGCCGCGGAATTCCCCGAGGTCGAAGTCAGCCACTACCATGTCGACGCCATCGCCGCGCGCATGGTCATGGCGCCCGAGACGCTGGACGTGGTCGTGGCCTCGAACCTGTTCGGCGACATCCTGACTGACCTCGGCGCAGCCATCCAGGGCGGGCTCGGCTTCGCCGCCTCGGCCAACATCGACCCGACCCGCAGGAATCCCTCGATGTTCGAGCCGGTGCATGGCTCGGCCCCCGACATCGCCCATCTGGGCGTCGCCAACCCCATCGCCGCGATCTGGTCGCTCTGCATGATGCTGGAGCATCTGGGCGAAGCCGAAACCGCCGCCCGCATCATGCGGGCGGTCGAGACGGCGACTGCGCAGGGCGTCGGCGTCGCGCCGGGCCGGGACAGGACCGAAACCATCACCGCCGCCATCCTCGGCGCGCTGGAGGACTGAGATGAACGAGATGCGCAAGATACCGGGGCTGAAGGACGCCGACCTGTTCCGGCAGGCCGCGCTGATCGGCGGGGACTGGGTGCAGGCCGATGGCGGCGCGACCGTCGACGTGATCGACCCTGCGACCGGCGAGAGGCTCGGCCGCGTGCCCGACGTGACCGGCGCGCAGACGCGCCTGGCCGTCGAGGCCGCCGACCGGGCCTTCGGGTCCTGGCGCAAGCGGCCCCATGCCGAACGCGCCGCCCTGCTCGAACGCTGGTTCGCGCTGATGAACGAACATGCCGAGGACCTGGCGCTGATCCTGACGCTGGAACAGGGCAAGCCGCTGGCGGAATCGAAGGGGGAGATCGCCTATGGCGCCAGCTTCGTCAAATGGTTCGCCGAGGAGGCCCGCCGCATCGACGGGTCGCTGATCCCCTCGCCCGCGGGGGATCGCCAGATCGTGGTGATGAAGGAGCCGGTCGGCGTCTGCGCCGTCATCACGCCGTGGAACTTTCCCAACGCCATGATCACCCGCAAGGCGGCGCCGGCGCTGGCCGCCGGCTGCACGGTGGTGATCAAGCCGTCGGAGTTCACGCCCTTTTCCGCGCTCGCGCTCGGCGTTCTCGCGGAACGCGCGGGGATCCCGGCGGGGGTGATCAACATCGTGACCGGCCTGCCCGCCGCGATCGGCGCCGAGCTGACCGGCGACGCCGTGGTGCGCAAGCTCAGCTTCACCGGATCGACCCGCGTGGGCGCGATCCTGATGGGCCAGTGCGCGCCCACGGTGAAGCGGCTGTCGCTGGAGCTGGGGGGGAACGCGCCCTTCATCGTCTTCGACGACGCCGACCTCGATGCGGCGGTCGAGGGCGCCGTCGCCTCGAAGTTCCGCAACGGCGGCCAGACCTGCGTCTGCTCGAACCGGATCCTGGTGCAGGCGGGCGTCTATGACGCCTTCGCCGAGAAGCTGGCCGCGCGGGTGAGCGCGATGAAGGTCGGCCCCGGCACGGTCGCGGGCAATGACATCGGCCCGATGATCAACGCCCCCGCGATCGACAAGATCAACCGCCACGTCGCCGACGCCGTGGCCAAGGGCGCGCGCATCCTCGCCCGAGCCGAGACGCCGGCGGGCGGGCGGTACGCCGCGCCCGTCGTGCTGGGGGAGGCCTCCGCCGCGATGGAGCTGGCGGTCGAGGAAACCTTCGGCCCGGTCGCGCCCCTCTTCCGCTTCGAGACCGAGGACGAGGCCGTCGCCTTCGCCAACGGCACGCCCTATGGCCTCGCCGCCTATTTCTACACGGAAAGCCACAAGCGCGCCTGGCGCGTGGGGCAGGCGCTGGAATTCGGCATGGTCGGGCTGAACACCGGCATGGTCTCGACCGCGGTCTCGCCCTTCGGCGGGGTCAAGCAATCGGGCCTGGGCCGCGAAGGGGCGCGGGTCGGCATCGACGAATACCTGGAAACCAAGGCCTTCCACATGGCGGGGCTCTAGGCCCCTCCTGCGCCGTCCGGCCCGGGGCGTCGCCCCGCCGACATCAGGGGCCCCCGCCGAGAGACCTCTGCGAAAGCTCCTCTCCCGAGCCGCGGCGCTTCGGGAGAGGGGTGGATTTCACGCGTGAAAATAGGATCAAGATACTGATTTAATTATATATATTCCACGGCATTTACCGGATGTTCAGACGTGTGAACGGGTCCTGCGCGCGCGCTGGTGGGTTTCGCCGGGACCTCTCAGAGAAGCGGCGCGCCGTTTCCTCAGGGGGTTTCGCAGACGAAAGAAAGGGCGCGCGGCCGGACCGGCGCCCTTCGTGGTTTCGGCCCCCGGGCCGGTCAGCCGACGATGACGTAGATCTTGCGCACCGTCTCGAGGGTCTTCCACCGGCCGACATAGCCGGGCTTCATCACAAAGCTGTCGCCCTTGCGGAAGATGCGGGGGGCCTCGCCTTCTTCGGTCAGTTCGATCACGCCTTCCAGCAGGTGGCAGAACTCGAAGCTCTCGCCCTTGACCGAATGGTTCTCGCCCGGCGTCGCTTCCCAGATTCCGGTGCGGACATGGCCCTCGTTCGTGTCGTCCATGGCCCAGGTCAGGAAATCGGGGTCGCCGGCGATCAGCTTCTCCGGGGCGCATTTGCCCGGGACCGGGGGTCCGGCCTCTTCGACGGCGATCTTCTTCAGCAGGCTCATTGCACCATGTCCTTGGCTTTGTAGTAGAGGCCGACCAGCGGCAGGAACCACGGCTTGCCCGTATGGAGCGGCACCGCCCCCCAGGGCAGGTCGGCGAAGGGGTTGCGGTCGTCCAGCCCCATGATGCGGTCGGCCATGATCTGTCCCAGATGGGTCGCGATCTGGGCGCCGTGCCCGGAATACCCCATCGCGTACCAGAGGCCTTCGGCCTGACCGGCGCGGGGATAGCGGTCCTGGGTCATGTCGACCAGGCCGCCCCAGCAGTAGTCGACCGGGATGTCCGCCAGATGCGGAAAGACGCCTGAAAGCGCGCGGCGCAGGATCTCGCCGCTTTTCGCATCCGACTGCTGGTCGGAGCGCGCGGAGAACCGCGCCCGCCCGCCGAAGATCAGCCGGTCGTCGGGCGACAGCCGGAAGTAGTTGCCGATGTTGAGCGAGGTGACGCAGGTGCGCCCGCCGGGCAGGGTCGCCGCGACCTCCTCGGGGGTGAGGGGCCGGGTCGCCAGCAGGAAGCTGCCCACCGGCACCAGGCGGCGGCGGAACCACGGGAAAGCCTCGGTCGTGTAGGCGCCCGTGGCCAGCAGCGCCTGGTCGGCGGTGACCGCGCCGCGCCCCGTCTCCAGCCGCCAGCCGCGGCCCTGCCGCGCGCACGCCGTCACCGGTGCGTCCTCATGGATCGCCGCGCCCCGCCGCGCGGCGGCCTCGGCCAGGCCGGTCACGAACCGGCCCATGTGCATCATCGCGCTCTTCTTCTGCAGCATCGCGCCGTGGAAGGCGTCCGAGCCGATCTCGTCCCGCAGATCCGCGCGCGTGAGCAGCGCGGTGTCGGGATCGACCTCGTCATGGATCGCCTGAAAATTCCGGGCGATGCCCTCCATGTGCCCCGGCTTGGAGGCGAGCTTCAGCTTGCCCGCCCGGCGGAAGGCGCAGTCGATGCCCTCTTCGGCGATGATCGCCTCGATCGTGTCGATGCCCGCGTCGAAGGCGCGGTAGAGCGCCCGGGCCCTGTCGGCGCCGAACTCGGCCTTCGCGGCCAGGTAGCTGTGCGCGATGCCGTTGTTGAGGTGCCCGCCGTTGCGGCCCGAGGCGCCGGACCCCACGGTCTTCGCCTCCAGCACCACCACGCTGCGGCCCGCCATGGCCAGCCGCCGCGCGGCGCCCAGCCCCGTGAAGCCCGCGCCGATCACCGCCACGTCGTAATGGCCCGCGACCGGCCCCCGCGCCCCGCCGGCGAAGGCGGGCGCGGTGTCGCGCCAGTAGGAGGAAAGCTTCATCGCTCAGATCCCGAAGACGCCCGGAAGGCCCCCGATGTCCTTGATCTCGGCATATTCGTAATAGGGGTTCGCCGGTTCGTGCCGACGGTTCACCCAGACCTTGGACTTGATGCCCAGGTCATAGGCGGTCATCAGGTCGTAGCGGAACGAGGACGACACATGGGTGATGTCCTCGGGGCCGCAGCCCAGCACGTCCAGCATGTATTCGAAGCCCTGCATCTGCGGCTTGTAGGCGCCGGTCTCCTCGGCGGTGATGACCTTGTGGAAGGGCGCGCCCAGCTTTTCGACGTTGTGCGGAATCTGCGACTTCATCGCGTTCGACAGGATCACCAGCGGGATTTCCTTCGCGAGCTTCGCCAGACCGGCCGGCACGTCCGGATGCGGGCCCCAGGTCGGGACCTCCTCGTAGATCCGCCGCGCGTCCTCGTCGCGGAAGGCCACGCCGTTGCGCTTGCACGTGCGCTCGAGCGCATTGTGCACGACCTCGGCGTAGGGCTTCCAGGCGCCCAGCACCTCGTCCAGGCGATAGGCGGCGAAGTTCGCGACGAACCGGGTCATCGCGGCCTCGTCCAGCCTCTCCCCATAGATGCGGCGGGCGGCGCCGGCCATGTCGAAATGGGTCAGCGTGCCGTAGCAGTCAAAGGTCACGTACTTGGGGCGGAAGGGGGCCATGATGTCCTCATGCGGCGGGTCGTCCTTGATCCTACGCCCCGCCGCAGGCCGGTCCGCGCGCAATTGGCCGCCCCCGTGGCAGATATGACCGTTTGCCCCGCCCCGCGCGGCACAGAGTTGCGCAGGTCCCCCATCCCCACCCCGTCCCCGCCCCGTCGCCGCGGCCCCGACGCCGCGATGCGCGGCATTTCCTGCCGTCCTGCGGGCGGTGAACGGCCGAAGATCTCTGCAAGGCGGGCCCATGCCGTCACCCATGGGTCGAAAACGCCGCATGATATGCGGCAAGCCGTCCGAAAGGCCGGCGACCCGAAAGGCTTTCGCATGACCCAGACCCTGACCTTCCAGGGCTTCGCGCCCGAGCATCTCGACGACGCCCTGCGCCTGTCGCGCGCCGCAGGCTGGCCGCATCGCCGCGCGGACTGGGCGCTGGCGGCCCGCGTCAGCCGGGGCGTCGTCGCGCTGGAGGGGGAGCGCGTCGTCGCCACCGCGCTGGCCACGCCCTTCGGCGACGTCGCCATGGCCAACATGATCATCGTCGACGAAGCCATGCGCGGCCGCGGCCTCGGGCGCGAGATCCTGCAGCGCGCCCTGGCGCTGGCCGCGCCGCAGGAATGGCGGCTGGTCGCCACGCAATCGGGCCTGCCGCTCTATCGGAAGCTGGGCTTCGTCGAGACCGGCGTCGTGCATCAGCACCAGGGCCCGCTCGCCGATCTGGCCGCGCCCGAGGGCGTCCGGCCGGCCGGGGCCGGGGACATGGAGCAGATCGCCGCCATGGACCGCGACGCCACCGGCGCCGCGCGCGGCGCGCTCCTCGCGGAGCTGGCCGCCGCGGGTCAGGTCGCGCTCGCCCCAGGCCAGGGCTTCGCCGTGCTGCGCGATTTCGGGCGCGGCCAGGTCGCGGGGCCGGTCGTCGCCCAGGACCAGGACACGGCGCGGCGCCTGCTGTCGTTCCTGCTGGCCGGAAAGGCGGGCCGGTTCATGCGCGTGGACACGCCCCAGGACAAGGACGCCGACGCCGGGCTTTCGGACTGGCTGGCGGAAATCGGGCTGGCGCGGGTGGACGGCGGCGTCGCCATGCGCCGCGGGGCCGCGCCCGCGCGGGCCCGGGACTTCCGGAGCTTCGCGCTGGCCGCGCAGGCGCTTGGCTGACAGGAAAGGTCGAAGGACATGCGGAGCAATTCCCTGATCGAACAGGACCGGGCGCATCTCGTGCATCCGGTCGCCTCGTGGCGCGGCCATGAGGCGAGCGGCATGCGCAGGCTGGCCTCGGCCAAGGGCGCGACCGTGACCGACGCCGAGGGCCATACGCTGATCGACGGGTTCGCGGGCCTGTGGTGCGTGAACGCCGGCTACGGGCAGGAGCACATCATCGAGGCGGCGACGCGACAGCTGCGCGAGCTGCCCTATGCGACCGGCTACTTCAGCCTCGGCTCGGAGCCCGCCGCGCGCCTGGCGGCCCGTCTGGCCGACCTGGCGCCGGGGGACCTGAACCATGTCTACTTCGGGCTGGGCGGCTCGGATGCGGTGGACAGCACCGTGCGCTTCGCCCGCTATTACTGGCGCGCGCGCGGGATGCCGCAGAAGGATCAGTTCATCTCGGTGATGAACGGCTATCACGGCTCCTCCGCCGTCGGCGCCGGGCTGACGGCGCTGCCCGTCTTCCATGCGGGCTTCGGCGCGCCGCTGGACTGGCAGCACAAGATCTCCTCGCACTACAGCTATCGCAATCCGGCGGGCGACGACCCCGCCGCGATCATCGCCGCCTCCGTGGCCGAGCTGCGCGCCAAGGCGGCGGAGCTCGGCCAAGACCGGGTCGCCGCCTTCTATGTCGAGCCGATCCAGGGGTCGGGGGGCGTGCTGACGCCGCCCCCGGGCTGGATCGCCGCGATGCGCGCGGTCTGCAGGAAGCTCGACATCCTCTTCGTCGCCGACGAGGTCATCACCGGCTTCGGCCGCACCGGCCCGCTGTTCGCCTGCAGCGAGGAAGGCGTCGTCCCCGACATGCTGACCGTCGCCAAGGGCCTGACCTCGGGCTATGTGCCGATGGGCGCGGTCTTTTTGTCGGACCACGTCTACGACGTCATCGCCGACGGCGCGGGCGCCGCCGTCGTGGGCCATGGCCAGACCTATTCGGCCCATCCGGTCAGCGCCGCCGTGGCCCTCGCCTGTCTCGACCTCTACGAGGGGGGCCTGCTCGAGAACGGGGTGAAGATGGGTGCGCGGCTCCTGGCGGGGCTGCAGGGCCTCGCCGATCACCCGCTGGTCGGCGAGGTGCGCGGGCGCGGCATGCTGGCCGCGATCGAGCTGGTCACGGACAAGGACCGGAAGACCCCCCTGCCCGCGGCCGCCGCCCCCGCCACGCGCATCTTCGACCGCGCCTGGCGGAACGGCCTCGTCATCCGCGCCTTCGCGCAGGGCGTTCTGGGCTATGCGCCCCCGCTCTGCTGCACCGAGCAGGAGATCGACCAGATCGTCGCGCGCACCCGGCTGACCCTGGACCAGACGCTCGCCGATCCGGACGTGCGCGCGGCGATGGCCTGATGGCGGTCCTGTTCCTGTCGACGCCGGAGCGGGCGCAGGTCTTTCGCGCGGCCTTCGCCGAGGCCCTGCCGGAGGTGGCGTTCCATGTCGGGCGGGCCCCCGACCCGGAGGCGGTGCGCTGGCTGGTCGCCTGGACCGCGCCGCCGGATCTCGCGCGGACCTATCCCAACCTGCGGCTGATCTTCTCCATCGGCGCCGGGGTCGACCAGTTCGACCAGGGCGCGATCCCGCCCCATGTCGGCGTCGTGCGGATGCTGGAGCCGGGCATCGCCGCGCAGATGGGCGAATACGCCGTCATGGCGGTGCTGGCCCTGCATCGCGACCTGCCCGCTTATCTGGCGCAACAGGCGCAGGGCGCATGGCGGGCGGGGACGAACCTGCCCGCCGCGCGGCGCAGGGTCGGCGTCATGGGGCTGGGCCAGCTCGGCCGCAAAGTGATTGAGCGGCTGCGCCCCTTCGGCTTCGACCTTGCGGGCTACAGCCGGTCGGCCAAGCGGATTCCGGACGTGGACTGCTTCACCGACCTGCCCGCCTTTCTGGCGCGCACCGACATCCTCGTCTGCCTGATGCCGCTGACGCCCGAGACGACGGGCCTGTTGAACGCCCGGCTGTTCGCCCAGCTTCCGCCCGGCGCCCGGCTGGCGCATCTGGGACGCGGTCCGCAGCTGGTCGGCGCCGATCTGCTGGCGGCGCTTGAAAGCGGACGCATGGCCGCAGCCATCCTGGACGTGACAGACCCAGAACCCCTGCCCGCCGATCATCCGCTCTGGCGTCATCCGGGGGTGATCGTCACGCCCCATGTCGCCAGCCAGACCGACGCCGTCGAGGGGGCGGCCCATGTGATCGCGGGCGTCCGCGCCGATCTGGCGGGCGCCCCGCCCGCCGGGTTGATCGACCGGGCGCGCGGTTACTGATCCGATATCGCCCGATCTCCGGATTTCGGCATTTTATGCCGCGCAAATGTCATATTCGACGCAATGCGCGTCGTGTTCTGCCGGAGGCTGCAGGCCAGGATCAAGGATGATGTGATCCCGACGCCAGATCGGGACATGAACGGACGCAGCATTTCCTACCGGACCACTGGGGAGACAAGCGGGCGTCGCCAGCCGCATTTTCCTGAGGTTTCCGGGCAGGCGAGCCCTTCCGGCGGGCGTCCCGAGCCCGGCGGGACCCTTTCCGCCCCGCGATCGATAGCGATCCGGGCAGCCAACCGGCGCCGAGCGCGCAGACGAAGAGGATATCGGACATGACCCAGGACATCGCCAACTGGACCGCTTCGGATGACCGCATGGTCGAATCCGCCATCCGCCGGGGCGCCTCGCGTCGCGATCTGCTGCGCCTGTTCATGGCGGGCGGCGTCTCGATGCTGGCCGGGGGCAGCCTGCTCGGCCGCGCCACCGCGGCCTTCGCCGCCACTCCGGTCAAGGGCGGCCACCTGATCGGCGCCGCCGCCGCCTCCTCGACCGCGGACACGCTCGACCCGGCCAAGGCCTCGGCCCAGATCGACTACGTCCGCATCTGCGCGCTCTACAACCGCCTGACCTTCCTGAACGGCCAGGGCCTCGTCGACATGGAGCTGGCCGACAGCATTGAGACCACGGACGCCAAGACCTGGATCGTCAAGCTGAAGAAGGACGTGACCTTCCACGACGGCAAGACGCTGGACGCCGAGGACGTGGTCTTCTCGCTCGGCCGCCACCTCGACGAAGGCCTCGGCTCCAAGGTCAACGCCATGGCCAAGCAGATGACCGGGATCAAGGCGCTCGACCCCTCGACCGTGGAGATCACCCTCGCCGCCGCCAACGCCGACCTGCCGACCATCCTCGCGCTGCACCACTTCATGATCGTGGCCAAGGGCACGACCGACTTCAACAAGGGCAACGGCACCGGCGCCTTCGTGCTGGAGGACTTCCGGCCCGGCGAGAAGTCGCTGATGAAGCGCAACGAGAACTACTTCAAGCCGAACGGCCCCCATGTGGACAGCTTCGAGTACTTCGCCATTCCCGACGTGAGCGCCCGCGTCAACGCGCTGGTGTCGGGCGACATCCACGTCGCGGCCTCGATCAAGCCGCAGACGCTGCGCCTGATCGAGGCGGCGGGGGGCATCGACGTGGTCAAGAACACCTCGGGCAACTACACCAACCTGAACATGCGCCTCGACATGGCGCCGGGCGACAAGGCAGGCTTCATCGAGGGCGTCAAGCTTCTGCTGAACCGCGAGCTGATCATGAAGTCGGTCGCCCGCGGCGTGGCCGAGATCGCCAACGACCAGCCCGTCTCGCCTTCCGACCGCTATTACAACCCCGAGGTCAAGCCGCGCGACTTCGACCCGGAAAAGGCCAAGGCGCTGTTCGAGAAGGCCGGCGTGCTCGGCCAGTCCATCCCGGTCGTCGCCTCGGACGCGGCCGACTTCTCGGTCGAGATGGCCACCGTCCTCCAGCAGGCCGGCTCCGAGATCGGCATGAAGTTCGACATCCAGCGCATGCCCGCCGACGGCTACTGGTCGAAATACTGGCTGGTCGCGCCGGTCCATTTCGGCAACATCAACCCGCGCCCGACGCCGGACATCCTGTTCTCGCTGCTCTACACCTCGGACGCGCCCTGGAACGAGAGCAAGTTCTCGGACCCGAAGTTCGACGCGATGGTCGCCGAGGCGCGCGGCATGCTCGACGACGCCAAGCGCAAGGAGATCTATGGCGAATGCCAGCAGATCATCTCCGATCGGGCCGGCACCGCGATCCCGGTCTGGCTGTCCAACATCGACGGCAAGACCAGCAAGCTCCAGGGCTTCGAGACCAATCCGCTGGGCGGCCAGATGGGCTACGCCATGGCGGAATACGTCTGGTTCGAAGGCTGAGCAGGACACCGGGCGCGGGCTCTCGCCCGCCGCCCCGCCGGGAAAGGGCGCCGCATGAATTCTCAGATCCTCGGGCTGGTCGCGGGTCGGCTGGGCGTGGCGGCGATGACGCTGCTGATCGTCTCGCTGGTCGTGTTCGGCGCCACTCAGATGCTGCCGGGGGACGTGGCCGAGATCCTTCTGGGCCAGGCCGCCACCCCCGAGGCCGTGGCCGGGCTGCGGCAGGCCATGCATCTCGACCAGCCCGCGCTGTTCCAGTACGCGCACTGGCTCTGGGGTCTGGCGCATGGCGACCTCGGCACGTCCTACGCCAACGACATGCCCGTCGCCCAGCTGATCGGCGGGCGTCTGGCGAACACGCTGCGGCTGGCGGCGGTGACCGCGGTCATCGCCGTGCCGCTGGCGCTGAGCCTGGGCGTCACCTGCGCCATGTATCGCGGCGGCCTCTATGACCGCTTGGTCAGCGCCTTCGTCATCGGCGTGATCTCGGTTCCGGAATTCATGATCGCGACGCTCGCGGTGCTGATCTTCGCGGTCTGGCTGAAATGGCTGCCGGCGCTGTCGCTCGGCAACGACGTCGACAGCATCGGCGAGATGCTCAAGGTCTTCGCCATGCCCGTCATCACCCTGCTCTGCGTCATCTGCGCCCAGATGATCCGCATGACCCGGGCGGCGATGATCTCGGTCCTCGACAGCCCCTATGTGGAGATGGCGCTGCTGAAGGGCGCCTCGCGGCCCCGCATGGTGCTGCGCCATGCGCTGCCGAACGCCGTCGGCCCCATCGTCAACGCGGTCGCCCTGTCGCTCTCCTACCTGTTCGGCGGCGTCATCATCGTCGAGACGGTGTTCAACTATCCCGGAATCGCCCGGCTGATGGTGGACAGCGTCGCCACCCGCGACCTGCCGCTGATCCAGGCCTGCGCCATGATCTTCTGCATCGGCTATCTGTCGCTGATCACCATCGCCGACGTCGTCGCCATCCTGTCCAACCCGAGGCTGCGCAAGTAATGGCTCTGACCCTCCCCTCCCCGCGCCGTCTGGGCTATCATGTCAGCTGGACCGGCATTCTCGCCGCGGCCATCGTGCTGTTCTGGGCGGTGATCGCCGTCATCGGCCCCGCGCTGACGCCCCACGATCCGGGCGAAATCGTCGATTTCGACTACTTCGGCCCGATGAGCCAGGCGCTGTGGTTCGGCTCGGACTATCTGGGGCGGGACATGCTGTCGCGCATCCTGATGGGCGCGCGCTATACGGTGGGCATCTCGCTGGCGGCGGTCTGCCTCGCCTGCTCGGCCGGCGCGCTTCTCGGCATGACGGCGGCGGTGATCGGCGGCTGGTTCGACATGGCGCTGTCGCGCTTTCTCGACGCGCTGAACTCAATCCCCTCCAAGCTGTTCGGCCTGGTCATGGTGGCGGCCGTCGGCTCGTCCATCCCGGTGCTGATCCTGGTGCTGGCGGTGATCTACACGCCCGGCAGCTATCGCTTCGCCCGCGCGCTGGCGGTCAACATCGACACCATGGACTACGTCACCGTGGCCCGCGCCCGGGGCGAGCGGACCCCCTATCTGATCCTGAACGAGATCCTGCCCAACATGACCGGCCCGGTGCTGGCGGACATCGGGCTGCGCTTCGTCTTCATCGTGCTCCTGCTGTCCGGGCTTTCTTTCCTCGGGCTTGGCGTGCAGCCGCCCTACGCCGACTGGGGCAGCCTCGTGCGGGAAAACATCGGCGGCCTGCCCTTCGGCGCGCCCGCCGTCCTCATCCCGAGCATCGCCATCGCCAGCCTGACGATCAGCGTCAACCTCCTGATCGACAACCTGCCCGTCAAGATTCGCGATCGGAGCGCATGATGCCGAACCTCGTCGAAATCCGCGACCTGCGCATCGAGGCCACCTCGGATGCGGGCAACCGGCTGCAGATCATCAAGGGCGTGAACCTGGACATCGCCGCGGGCGAGATCGTAGCGCTGATCGGCGAAAGCGGCTCGGGAAAGACCACGATCGCGCTGTCGCTGATGGGCCATACCCGCCGCGGCTGCGCCATCGATGGCGGCGAGATCCGGCTGGAGGGGCGCGACATCGTCGCCATGTCCGAGAGCGCGCGCGCCCGGATGCGCGGCACCGAAGTCGCCTATATCCCGCAAAGCGCCGCCGCCGCTTTCAACCCCGCCCTGCGCCTGATCGATCAGGTGGTCGAGGTGGCGCGCATCCACAAGCTGATGCCCGACGCCGAGGCGCGCAGGAAGGCGGTCGAGCTGTTCCGCGCCCTCGCTCTGCCCGACCCCGACAACATCGGCCAGCGCTATCCGCACCAGGTCTCGGGCGGACAGCTGCAACGGCTTTCGGCGGCGATGGCGCTGATCGGCGGCCCGAAACTGGTGATCTTCGACGAGCCGACGACGGCGCTCGACGTGACCACCCAGATCGAGGTGCTGCGCGCCTTCAAGTCGGTGATGAAGGCCGGGAGCATGGCGGGAGTCTACGTCAGCCACGACCTCGCCGTGGTCGCCCAGATCGCCGACCGCATCGTCGTGCTGAAGGGCGGCGAGGTGCAGGAAGAAGGCCCGACCGAAGCGATCCTCCACCGCCCCGCCCATCCCTACACTCGCCAGCTTCTGGCCGCCTTCGAACCCGCCCCCCATGCCCGCGCCCTCCCCGAGGCGGAGGCCTCCGCCCGGGTCCCGGTTCTGGAGGCCGTCTCGATCACTGCGGGCTACGGCCCGGTGGACCGGGACGGCATGCCCGACAAGCTGGTGCTGCGCGACGTCTCGGCCCGGCTGGAGCGCGGCTGCAACCTGGGCGTGATCGGGGAAAGCGGCTCGGGAAAGTCGACGCTGGCCCGCGCCATGGCGGGCCTTCTGCCGCCCGCGAAGGGCGAGATCCGGCTGACGGACGTGGCGCTCGACCCCGTCGCCGCGCGGCGCAGCAAGGAGGATCTGCGCCGACTGCAGATCGTCTTCCAGCTGGCCGACACCGCGCTGAACCCGGCCAGGCCCATCGGCGACATCCTGGGCCGTCCGCTGACCTTCTATCACGGGCTGCGCGGCGGAGCGAAACAGGCCCGCATCGTCCAGCTTCTGGACATGGTCCACCTGCCCGCCGCCATGATGCACCGCCTGCCCGGCGAGCTGTCGGGCGGCCAGAAGCAGCGCGTCAATCTGGCCCGCGCGCTGGCCGCGAACCCCGAGGTGATCCTCTGCGACGAGGTGACCTCGGCGCTGGACACGGTGGTCGCGGCGGCGGTGATCGAGCTCCTGAAGGAACTCCAGCGCGAGCTCGACCTGTCCTATGTCTTCATCAGCCACGACCTTTCGACGGTTCAGGCGATCTGCGACGAAGTAATGGTGATGAGCCAGGGACAGGTCGTCGAGACGCTGCGCGCCGACCAGCTCCCCGAGGGCGCGCGCCATCCCTATTCGCAGATCCTGTTCCGCTCGGTCCCGCAGCTCGACACCGGCTGGCTCGACCGGGTTCCGGCCCGCGCCGCGGGCTGACGCCCCTTGGCCGCAGGTCGCCGAGGCGGCGCCCGCCCGGGCGGGCCCGCGGCTCAGACCTGGAATATGGTCTTGAGCGGCAGGTGCGTCTTGACGAAGGGCGACTTCATGACGACGAAGCTGAAATACTTGTCGATGCCGATCTCCCGGTCGATCAGGCCCTCCATGATCGCCTGGTATTCCGTGATCCCCGCAGTCACGAACTTGACGAGATAGTCGTAGCCGCCGGAAATGAGGTGGCATTCGATGCATTCGTCGACCTTCTGGACCGCCTCCTGAAAGCGCGCGAAGTCGATCTGGCGGTGGTTCTTCAGCGTGACTTCGGTGAACACGGTCAGCGTCGGGCCCAGCTTGGCTACGTCGATCTGGGCCGTATATCCGGTGATGAACCCCGCCTGCTGCAGTTTCTTGACCCGCATCAGGCAGGGGCTGGGCGAGAGATGCACCAGGTCGGCGAGCTCGACATTGGTGATCCGACCGTTCCTTTGCAGCTCGTGCAGGATCCGGATGTCGATGCGGTCCAGTTTCAGCATTTTCGTCCGCGCTGGAAAGACGCCTGGATGGTTACGCAGCACATAGACGATGACAAGGAATTTGCCACGTCTCGCGGGATTCCTGCTGGCTGGATTAGGCCTGTCTGCGGCTCAATGACAAAAAATACGGCATATAATTTCGCGTCTGTCGGCCATGCGGCAGCATTTTGCGCGCCCCCCCGGCTAGTCTTGGCCAAAGACCGGAGACCGCGATGACCGCCCCCTTGATGACGATCGAAACCCGCCCCGATCTCCCCGACAGCGCCGACGCCGTCGTCATCGGGGGCGGCATCGTCGGCGTCTGCGCCGCCTATTACCTGGCGCAGCGCGGCCTGTCGGTGACGCTGCTGGAAAAGGGCCGCGTCGGAGCCGAGCAGTCCAGCCGCAACTGGGGCTGGTGCCGGCAGCAGAACCGCGACGCGCGCGAACTGCCGATCTCGACCCGGAGCCTGGATCTCTGGGAGGGGATGACGGCGCAGGGCGTCGACACCGGCTTCCGGCGCTGCGGCCTTCTCTATCTGTCCAATGACGAGGCCGAGCTCGCGGGCTGGGCGCGCTGGCGCGATTTCGCCCGCACGCAGGGCGTGACCACCCATATGCTGAGCGCGGCCGAGGCGACGGAGCGGGCGCGGGCCAGCGGCAAGTCCTGGAAGGGCGGGGTGTTCTCGCCCAGCGACGGCATCGCCGATCCCAGCCGCGCCGCCCCCGCCATCGCCCGCGCCGTCGAGGCCATGGGCGGGCGCGTCGTGCAGATGTGCGCCGCGCGCGGGATCGAGCGGAGCGGCGGACGCGTCTCGGGCGTCGTGACCGAGCGCGGCGTGATCCGCACGCCGGTCGCGGTGATGGCGGGCGGGGCCTGGGCGTCGAGCTTCATGCGCCAGCTCGGGATCGGATTTCCGCAGGCGAGCGTGCGCTCCTCCATCCTGGCGATCGCGCCGGGCGTCGAGCTGCCCGATGCAGTCCATACCGCGCAGGTGTCGCTGACGCGGCGCGGCGACGGCGGCTATACCGTCGCGGTGTCCGGCGCGGCGCGGGTGGACGTCACGGCGCAGCAGATCCGCTACTGGGCCAAGTTCCTGCCGATGTTCTTCAAGCGGCGGAAGTCGCTGGCGCCCGGCGGGCTCGGCGGGATGCGCTCGGGACACGAGGGGCTGCGCCGCTGGAGGCTCGACCGCGAGACCCCGATGGAGCAGATGCGCATCCTCGACCCGCGGCCGGACATGGGCCAGATCCGGCTGACGCTCGAACGCGCCCGCGCGCTCTTTCCCGCGCTGGCGCAGACGCCGATGACGGCGGCCTGGGCGGGCTACATCGACAGCACCCCCGACGGCGTGCCCGCTATCGGCGAAAGCCCGGTGCCAGGCCTCGTCCTCGCCGCCGGCTTCAGCGGCCACGGCTTCGGCATCGGTCCCGGCGCGGGCCGCCTGATCGCGGACATCGTCACCGCCCAGGAGCCGCTGGTCGATCCGGCCCCCTATCTCCCGTCCCGGCTGGACCGCTCGGTCTGGGGCAAGGTCGCGGACTTCTAGAGCGGACTCCGTCCCGGCAGAGCCGGGCCGTCCGCTCTGCATTATTGTTTTGTCGCGATATCTTGACCGCCAGACGATCCCGTCTGGTTGGCTATCGCTCTAACCCAGCGCCTGGTTGATCAGGCCGAAGGTCCGGGCCGGCCCCTCCGGCTCGGGCAACGGCTCGAGCGCCATGCGCTGCACGGTGTCGAAGCGCCCGATGCCCGCCGCAGTCAGGAAATCGCGGTAGGCCCCTTCGGGTTCGCGCGTGTCCACCCGCAGGAACTCGCCCGGATGGGCGGCGATCTGCGGGCCGGTCAGCGCCAGCGCATCGAGCTCGTCCAGCGCGACGATGGGGCCGACGACCCGGCCCCGCCCGAAGCGCCGCGTCAGCGAGAAACCCTCGATCCTGCCGCCGCGCTCGATCACCAGACCTTCCGACACGTCCAGGACCGCCTCCAGCGCCGCCGGGCGCGCGAACCCCATCGCGGCCCGGTCCAGCGCATGGATCGCCCCCCGGTCCTCGGGGCGCATGGGGCGGGCGTGGGTCGGGAACCCGGGACAGGCGGTGACGACGCCGTTCATCTGGCTGACCTCGGCGAGCGCCTTGAACCCCAGCGAGACGTAGAGCCGATAGGCCTGCTTGGTGGCGTTCAGCACCCGCGCCCGGCCGGCGGTGTCGGCCAGGATCCGGCCCATGAGCCAGCGCCCGGTGCCGTTCACCTGCAACCGGGGGGAGGTGATGACCATGCCGACCGAAACCACCGCGTCGGACAGCGGAAACCACATGGCCGAGCCCAGCACGCGCCCGATGGGGTCGCGGGCGACCCAGCCCTGCCCCAGCGACAGGGCGAACGCCCAGTCGGAGGCGCGATGCGGCCAGCTGACCGACACGGAGAGCTCGTGCAGGCGCGGGATGTCCGCGGCCGTCATCGGGCTGCATTCCAGTTCGTAGCCGCCGATGTCGACGGTGGAAGAGATGTCCATGTCCGCCCCACGAGAGGATCGCCAACGACATTCCGACGGTCGCGGGCCGTCGCGCAAACGTCCGCCCTCCGCCGTCCTGGCCCGGCGTTCAGGCCCATGCGCCCGCCTGCCCCGCTCCGACCGGCGCGCCCCCTGTCCGGAGGGCGCCGGACAGGTCGTTTCGGGAGAGGCGGCAGGAAAGCTATACGGGTTTCGGCTCCGCCCGACGGAATGACGACCACCCCCGGAGCTTAAGCAGAAGCCGCCGCAGATCATTCCGAAACTCTACGGCTTTTCAGCAGGATCTCACGGATGTTGTTTTTTCACGCGGGAAAACCGGTCGCTCCCCTCGATCCGGCCAGGATCCGCCGTCCAGTCGAAGCGGTCGCGAGACGCCTGGACGGCGCAAGGGACGATCGGCGGAGCGGACACACGGTCGTCGGCGGCCCTGTCGAAATCGGCCGCCTTGGCGCACGCCGCGACGCGACGGATCTCGGTCATGGACTCCCGCCCTACGAAGCGGGAGAGGCCCCGGTGGAGAAAGCGCCAGCGCGCCTCGATCGTCTCGCCCCGGGCGAGGCTGGCGGTCGCGATCGCCCCGGCGTTCACCATGGAGCTGGTGCGTCCGTCCGGGGGCGCGCTCCAGCCCGCCGCGGATTTGAAAGGATAGCCGGTGGCGTTCACCCCGAGGCGCTCTCGCGCGCCGGCGGCGCCGCTGAGGTCGCAGATCAGCGCATAGACGAAGGGCTTGGACACGCTCATGAGGGTGAAGGGATGCTCTGCGTCCCCGACCGCATGGACGCCCCCTCGCGTCTCCGCCACGCAGATCCCGAAGAGACCCGCCGGAACCCGGGCGAGGGCCGGAGAGACCTGCGAGACCCTGTCCTTGCGTCACAGGGGCGAAGCGCCGGACGTTCTCCGGCGGCGGCAGGCTTCCGGTCGAGACATAGTCGCCGCCGGCGTCCGGCGGCCGGTCGATCATCTCCATCGCTGGCCTCCTCCCCGCCCGGCCCCGGCTTCGTGGCCGGAGTTCTCCCTGCCGCCAGAACATCCAACAAGCGCGACGCCCGCCGATCAGGCACGGGATCGCGCGACCGGAGAATGTCCTGGTCCGGAGAGGGGAAGCGCCGCGGCCTTCAATCCTCCTGCCTGAGGATTTTTGTCGGACCGTCGTCCGCGCGGGGCGCGTCTGCCATCCTTCGCCGCCAAATTGTCAGACAGGGTGATTGGGGTCACGATCATCGCCCGCGCGGCGGCGGCTCCAGGCCGGAGGAGGGAACAGGCTCCGTGGCGACGGCCGCAAGCATCGAGACGAAGCCGCCATGAAGCCCCGTGGCGGGATGGACGTGTCTCCGGAAAAGACCGGGGCTTAGCCTCATCGCCGAGACGGCGATTATGAGGAGATACGCGCTGCCAGCGAGCCCGAGAGATTGGCGGACGCCCTATCCGCCGCGGGCCGGCCGCCGGAGCGGATCGGACTTGAGGCTTGCGCGCTGACGGCTTGTCTCCAGGACGGTCTGCGCGCGGCCGGTTGGCCGGCGCCGTGCATCCAGATGCGCCAGGCGAACGCGGCGAGGAAAGCCATGTCCGACAAGCGGATTCTCCTGGACCCGCGAGGCTCCGGAGCCCGGCGCGGGGAACGCGCGCGCCTGCCAGCCGGGCAAGGTCCCCCTCAGCCCGCCGCGCGGCTCTCGCGCATGGAAAGGAGGGCGCCGATCAGGAAGCCCCCCGCCCCGAGCAGCAGGTGCAGATTGGCGAGCGCAGGGAGCCACCAGGCCTCGGCGTCCTTGGGCACGAAGGCGAGGGTGGAGGCTGTCATGAAAAAGACGCATCCCGCGAGGTTCCAGGCCGCGATCCGCCAGTCGAGATCCCGCGGCCGCCAGCGCCACCAGCCGCCGCAGGTCTCGACGAAGGCGAGATAGCCCGAGACCAGGAACAGCACAGACCCCACCATGCCGGGGGTCCAGACCGTGATGTCCTCGACATACCAGAGATCCGGCGCAACGATGGCGTCGAATGTGTTGAAATTGAACTGGATCGTCCCGAGGAACTGGGCGAAGGCGCTGATCCAGCCCGGGTTCCGCGGCCGCCAGCCGATCAGCGCGACGGCCGAGGGGGTTGCCGGGGCGGGCGCCGGTTCGGGCGCGTTCGCCGCCTGGAAGAGTTGCAGATAGCCCGCGGCCGTGAAGGGGATGGAGCCCGCGAAGAAGATCAGGTTGATCGCGCCCATGGGGATGGGCGGCCTGGGAAACAGGTTGAGCCCGGCTCCGAGCATGAACAGGACCGAGCCGATGGCGAAGAGCAGCCCCGTCGCCCAGTTGTAGCCGGCGGTCCGCCAGAACGGGACCGGCGCGGCCTCAAGCGCCGCGATCTCGCGCTGGAGCCCCTTGCGGGCGGCCCGGGCGCGCCAGACCAGCCGCCGCCCTCCGATCCGGATGCGGCGATGGGTGACGAAGGGCCAGGGGCCTTTGGAAGGCCCCTGGCCGGCGGCGGCTTCGGTCGGTTTCGGCTTCATGGGCGTCCGGCGCGGCTTCTGTCGGAGGCTTGGCCGCGACTCCAGGCGCAGATCCGGGCGCGGCTTCGGGCCGGCGCTCCGCTTCACCGGCGGGGTGGTGATGGCACGGATCGCGCCGGGTCGGAAGAGGCCGCGCCCTGCGCCGTTCGCCGCAGGGCGGCGTTTCGTTTTGCGCCTTGATTCCATTGAAGATCGCGCATCTACTGCCGCTCCGGCGGGCTTCGCTTTCCCCAAGCCCCGACCTCGCCGGAGAACACAGGAACCCTGCGCCTCCCCCCTCGGGGCGCCGCCGAGGAGCTTCAGAAGTGACGGATCAATCCGACCGCAGTTTGCGCGCCGAGTTGCTGGACGACGTCTATTCCTCGGACGAGCTTCTCGGCCGCCTGCCCAAGTCGGGCTTTCCCGCCGCCGAGAAGAGCCCGCGCCATGTCTTCGCCGCGGTGCGCGACGAGCTGATGCTCGACGGCAATTCCCGCCAGAACCTCGCCACCTTCTGCCAGACCTGGGTGGACGACGAGATCCGCGACCTGATGTCGCTGTCGATCGACAAGAACATGATCGACAAGGACGAATACCCCCAGACCGCCGAGGTCGAGGCGCGCTGCGTGCGCATGATCGCCGACCTGTGGAATTCGCCCGCGCCCGAGACCACGCTCGGCTGCTCCACCGTCGGATCGTCCGAGGCGGCGATGCTGGGCGGGCTCGCGCTGAAATGGCGCTGGCGCAAGGCGCGCGAGGCCGCCGGCAAGCCCGCGGACAAGCCCAACATGATCTGCGGGCCCGTGCAGATCTGCTGGCACAAGTTCGCCCGCTATTTCGACGTCGAGATCCGCGAGGTCCCGATGGAGGGCGACCGGCTGATCCTCGACGCGGCCGAGGTGGTCAAGCGGGTCGACGAGAACACCATCGGCGTGGTGCCGACGCTCGGCGTCACCTTCACCGGCCAGTACGAGCCGGTGAAGGCGATCTCCGACGCTCTCGACAAGCTCCAGGCCGAGACCGGCCTCGACGTGCCGATCCACATCGACGGCGCCTCCGGCGGCTTCCTCGCGCCCTTCTGCGCGCCGGACCTGCCCTGGGACTTCCGCCTGCCGCGGGTGAAGTCGGTCAACGCCTCGGGCCACAAGTTCGGCCTCGCGCCGCTCGGCGTCGGCTGGGTGGTATGGCGCGAGGCGACGGACCTTCCGCAGGAGCTGATCTTCGACGTCAACTACCTCGGCGGGAACATGCCCACCTTCGCGCTGAACTTCTCCCGCCCCGGCGGGCAGGTCATCGCGCAATACTACAACTTCCTGCGGCTGGGGCGCGAGGGCTACGCCAAGATCCACGGCGCCTGCTACGACACGGCGCAGTATCTCGCGAAGGAGATCGCGGCGATCGGCCCCTTCGAGATCCTCTACGGCGGCGATCCGGCCGGCGGGATCCCGGCGCTCTGCTGGAAGGTGAAGGACGGCTTCGACACCAAGGGCTACACGCTCTACGATCTCGCCGACCGGCTGCGCAGCCGCGGCTGGCAGGTCCCGGCCTATTCCATGCCCGCCGACCGGCAGGACCTGGTGATCCAGCGCATCCTGGTGCGTCACGGGGTCAGCTTGGACCTCGCCACGCTGCTGGTCGACGACCTGAAACGCGCGCTCGAGGTCTTCGCCGCCCATCCGGTGAGCCGCCCCATGAGCGAGGCCGAGGCCGGCAGCTTCAACCACAATTGACCCATTCCCTTGCGGTTCCCGCGATCCTCCGGAGTCCTCCGGGCGCGACGCCCTCGCGGCCTTTCCGGGCCGCGGGGAACCACAAGATGACCGGAACAAGCGGCGCGCAGCGGGCCCCCGGGGACAGGTGCGGCCAAAGCGGAACAGAAGGAGTTCGGACGTGTGCACTTCGCTCGTCTATCGTGATGCGGCCGGCAAGGCCTATTTCGGGCGGACGCTCGAGCTGACGGTCGATCTGCCGTACCTGATGGCCTGGATGCCGGCGGGCTTTGCGGTCGCATCGAAGATCGGCGATCATCCGCCGCTCGCGTTCACCACACGCTACGGCGCGCTCGCCATCACCATGCCGGCGCGGATCCCGACCGCGGCGGCGCCGATCGGCCCCGCCGACCTGAAGGCGCTCGAGGGGCTGAATGACCAGGGCCTGACCTTCAGCCTGCTGTCCTATCCCTTTTCCGCCGGCCCCGAGGCGCCGGTTCCGGCCGGCGCGCCCGTGCTCTCCGCCTCCGACCTCGGGCTCTGGGCGCTCGGGCTCTTCGCCACGGTGGCCGAGGTCAAGGCGGCGCTGGCGACCCAGCCGGTGAGGATGGAGGCGCTCGCCATCCTCGGCGGCGCGGTCTCGCCCTTCCACTACCTCGTCAACGACGCGACCGGCGCGAGCCTCGTCATCGAATTCCACAAGGGCGCCATGTCGGTCTACGACAATCCCGTGCGGGTGATGACCAACGGGCCGACCTTCGACTGGCACCTGACCAACCTCGACAATTACACCGGCCTCAGCAACGTCGACCAGCCGACCGCGACCTTCGGCGACTACCGCGCGGCCCAGCCGGATTCGGGGGTGGCGACCTCGGGGCTGCCGGCCTCGAACACCTCGGTCGGGCGCTTCGTGCGGGCGGCCTATTACGCGCAATACGCGGAAAAGGCGGCGACCCCGGACAAGGCGGTGAACGTCCTCGCCCATGTGATGAACAATTTCGACCGGCCGCGGGGGGTGACCATCGACCTGCCCGCGGCGGGGGCGGCCCATCTGGAGGTCCAGGGGCTCGACGCGCCCGGCGGCGGGGCGGCCACGGAATTCACCTGCTGGACCAGCCTCGCCGACCTCGATCGTGGGCTGTTCTTCCTGCGCGCCTACGACGCCTTCAACTACACCCGCTTCGACCTCAGGGCGCTGGCGAAAGCGGAAAAGCCTCTTCTGCTGCCCTTCCAGCGCATTCCGGGCGACGCGCCGGACGGAACCGGGGCGCTGGCGGCGGCCTGAAGGGGACGGCTTGGGAGAGGCGGGTTGAAAGAGAGGGACGGCATGGAGCTGGAGGAACATGGCGGCGGGACGGCGGGGCGGCCGCGCGCATCGGGCTCCCTCCCGCAGGGCCCCCGGCCCGGCGCCGCAGGCCCATGATCCGGCCCCTCACCCGCCGCGCCGCCCTCGCCGGGATCGGCGCGTCCTTCGCCGCCGCCGCGCTGCCCGCCGCGCCGCCAGTCCGGGCCCAGCCGGCGCGGCCCTTGCTGCTGACCGGCGCGCGGATCTTCGACGGCCGCGAGCCGGCGCTGATCCGCGGCGAGGTGCTGGTGGAGGCGGGCCGGATCGCGGCCGTCATCTCCCCGGGCCAGGGGCCGGCCGAGGCTGAGGTCCTCGACTGCGCCGGCTTGACCGTCATGCCCGGGCTGATCGACGCCCATTGGCATTCGATCCTCGCCGCCCTGCCCCTGACGGTCGCCTATACGGCCGATGTCGGCTATATCCACCTGCTCGCGGCGCAGGAGGCCGAGCGCACCCTGATGCGCGGCTTCACCAGTGTGCGCGACGCGGGCGGCCCGGCCTTCGCGCTCAAGCGGGCGATCGACGAGGGCCGCTTTCCCGGCCCCCGCATCTATCCCTCCGGCGCGATGATCACCCAGACCGGGGGGCACGGCGATTTCCGCCTGCGGGCGGAGATCCCCCGCGGGCCGCTGTCGTCCCTCTCCGCCGCCGAGATCATGGGAGTCTCGGCCATCGCCGATGGCGTGCCCGAAGTGCTGCGCCGCACGCGCGAGCAGCTGCTGCTCGGCGCCTCCCAGGTCAAGATCATGGTCGGGGGCGGCGTCTCCTCGGCCTACGACCCGATCGACGTGCAGCAGTTCACCGAAGAGGAAATCCGCGCCGCCGTCCAGGCCGCCCGGGACTGGGGCACTTATGCGGCCGCTCATGTCTACACATCCGGCGGCATCGGCCGCGCCCTCGCCTGCGGCGTGCTCAGCATCGAGCACGGCCAGCTCGCCGACGCGGCGGAGGCCGAAGCCATGGCGGCGGCGGGCGCCTGGTGGAGCCTCCAGCCCTTCCTCGCCGACGAGGACGCCAATCCCCAGTCGGATCCCGAGGCCAGGGCCGCCCAGGCCCAGATCGCCGAGGGCACAATCCGGGCGATCGGACTCGGCCGGGCCCATGGGGTGAAGATGGCGGTCGGCACCGACATCCTCTTCAACCCGGCGGGAACCGCGAGCCAGGGCCGGCAGATCGCCAAGTTCGGCCGCTTCATGCCGGCGGCCGAGGTCCTGCGCCTCGCCACCTCCGGCAACGCCGGGCTGCTGGCGCTGTCGGGCGCGCGCAACCCCTATCCCGGCGCGCTCGGCGTCGTGGAGGCCGGGGCCCATGCCGACCTTCTCGTCCTCGACGGCGACCCGCTGACGGAGATCGGCATCATCGGCGCGCCCGAGCGCATGCGCCTCATCATGAAGGGGGGCGAGATCGTCAAGAACACCCTAGGGGCAACGCCATGAGACGCTCGCCCGTCCGCCCCTGCGCCGCCTGCGCGCGTCCGGTCCCCATTTTCTTCGCCCCCCTTCACGCCGCCGGCCGCCCCATCCCGAACCGAGCCGCCCGCACCGCCGCTTCCCTGCGCGCCGCCGCCAGCCTCGCCCTCGCGGCGCTCATCGCCGCCTCCGGCTCGGGCGGCGCGCGCGCCGACGCCCCCCTCTCCGCGGCCGAGAGGCCGGCCGGCGGCTGGACCGCCGGCTTCCCGGACCCCGACGCTCCGGCCCCCGACGCGACCGTCCCCGCTTCGGATCGGACCTTCCAGATCTCGCCCTATGTCTGGGCCTCCGGGGTCTCGGGCAGGGTCTCACCCTTTCGCCGGACGCCGACCGTGCCGCTTGACCTGTCCTTCGGGGAGCTGCTCGACGACCTGCGCTTCGGCGGCTTCGTCATGGCCTATGCCCGGCGCGACCGCTTCGTCGCCACCGCCGACGTCATGTACGTCGACCTCGCCGAGCGCCAGGACATCCGCGCCCTGCCCGGCCTGGGCCCCACCCCCGGCCTCTCGGCCCGGGTGGAGAGCACGCAATTCGCCGCCGCGCTCATGGCGGGCTGGCGGGCGGCGGCCGGGCCGCGGGGCACGCTCGACCTGCTCGCCGGGGCGCGGTTCTGGAGCGTCTCGACGGAGGTCTCCGCCCGCGCGGGCGGCCTCGCCCGCTCCTGGAGCGAGGATTTCTCCTGGATCGACCCGATCCTCGGCTTTCGCGCCTTCCTGCCGCTCGGGGACCGTCTCTCGGCGCTCGTCCAGGCGGATGCAGGGGTGGGCCCGCGCGAGACCTGGGGCGCGCTCGCCGCGCTCAACCTCGCGCTCGGCGACAAGGCGGCGGCTTCGCTCGGCTACAAGGTTCTCTCGGTCGACTACGACCAGGGCGGCCATGTCTTCGACGCCACGCTGCGCGGCCCGGCCCTCGGCCTGACCTGGCGGTTCTAAGGATGCGGCCGACGCTCCTCCTTCTCATCCTCGCCGGCTGCGGCGTCCCGGCCAGTCCCTCGTTGCCGTTCTTCGGGGCCTATTTTCCGTCCTGGCTGATCTGCGGCGGCATCGGCGTCCTCGGGGCGCTGGTCGGCCGCGCGGCCTTCATCCGGCTCGGCGTCGACGAAGGGCTGCCCCTGCGCAGCCTCGTCTACATCTGCCTTGCGCTGCTCATCGCCTTCGCCGCGGCGATCGCGATCTACGGACGCTAGCCATGGCCCCTTCCGCCTATGCCAGGAAGACCAGCCTCCCCGGCGCCATCGTCGCGGTCGCGATCCTCGCCGCGACGGCAGCCCTGGGCTGGTTCTGGCTGCACCGCTCCGAGAACAACCCGATGTCCGAGGATGCGGTTCTCTCGGCCAATGTGGTGAACGTCGCCGCGACCGTTCCGGGTCAGGTGGCCGTCATCGGCGTCGCCGAGAACCAGCGCGTGGCCAAGGGCGACCTGCTCTTCGCCCTCGACCCGGAACCCTATCGGCTGATCGTCGAACAGGCCCAGGCCGATCTGGCGCTGGCCGAGGCGACCCGCGCGGCGCAGCGCCGGACCATCTCTGCGGAACAGGCCAACGCCGCCGTCGCCGAACGGCAGGTGGAGCGGGCGCGGACCAATCTCGCGCTCGCCGAGGCGACCCTGGCCCGGCTGCTGCCTCTCGCGCCGCAGGCCTATGTCACCGCCCAGCAGGTGGACGACGCCCGCACCGCCCGCGACGACGCCGCGACCAGCCTCGATCAGGCCCTGCGCCAGGCCGAGGCGGCCGCGGCGCTGGTCTCGACCCTCGACGCCTCCGAGGCGCTGGTCGCCGCCCGCCAGGCGGCGCTCGCCATCGCCCGGCACGATCTGGCGGCCACCGAGGTGCGCGCGCCCCATGACGGGCTGGTGGTGGGGCTGACCGTCTCGACGGGCGAGATCGTCGCGCCGGGCCAGTCGCTCTTCACCCTGATCGACACCGGGGCCTGGTTCGCCTCGGCGACCTTTCCCGAGACCGAGCTCGCCCGCATCGCCCCCGGCGATTGCGCCCGCGTCTATGTGCTCGCCGACCGGTCGCGCCCGGTGACGGGCCGGGTCGAGGGCATCGGCTGGGGCGTTGTCTCGGAGGATCTCGTGAACCTGCCGCGGGGGGCGCCCTATGTCCCGAAGTCCCTCAACTGGGTGCGCATCGTCCAGCGCTTTCCGGTGCGGATCCGGCTCGCCGATCCGCCGGCGGAGCTGATGCGGACGGGGGCCTCGGCGGTGGCGGTGGTGCGTCATGGCCGCGACTGCTGAGGGCCCCGCGCCCCTGGGGCCCGCCCCCCTCGCGCCCGATGGCCCGCCGTCGCTCTGGCGGCAGGCGATCGCCGACCTGCGGCCCTTTCCCCGGCGCTTCGCCATGGCCTGGCGGGTGGCGCTTCTCTGCGCCATCGTCGTCGCTTTCTGCATGATGTACGAAATCCCCGAGGCGGCGATCAGCTGCTATCTCGTCATCTATCTCACCAAGCCCGATGCGGTGATCAATATCGGCACCGGGGTCGGCTTTCTCTTCGGCCTCTTCGGGCTGATGGCCTTTCTCGTCTGGATCGTGAACCTCACCGCAGGATCGACGCTGCACATCATGGCGGCGATCGTGATCACCTCGCTGATGCTGCTTTGGCTCGGGGCGGCGAGCCAGCTCGGCGAACAGGGCGGGGTCGCGGCGCTGATCATCGCCTTCCTGTTGACGTTGATCGTCAAGGCCCCCTTCGGCGACGCCGCCACCTATGCCCTGCGCGAGGCCTGGGCCATGGCGGCGGCCCCCATGGCGCTGATGGCGGCCTTCAACCTCGTCCTCGGTTTCTCGCCGGTGGTCCTTCTGCGCGACAAGCTGCGCGCCCGGCTGACGGCCGCCGCCGAGGAGGCCGAAGGGCGCGGCGGCGAGACCCTGCGCGCGCTCCTGCGCGAGGGCAACGCCCCCTTCGCCCAGCAGGCGACGGCGGCGCGGGTCCTGCGCCTCGTCCCCCGCGCCGCGGCCCAGGTCCTGGCGCGGGACGTGCGGGCGGGCTATGGGCTGATGCTGGCGGTCTTGGCCCTGCCGCCGGACCTGCCCGCCCCCCGTCGGGCGGCCCTCGCCGCCGCGATCCGGGCGGCGGAGGCGGCGCTCGCCGCAGGCGAGGCCCCAGCCCTGCCCGATCCCGGCCCGCCCTCCCGGCCCCTGGCCGATCCTCCCCCCGATCCTCGCCTCTCCGGCGGCGTTCCTTCCGCGCCGACCGGCCCGGTCCCGCGGCCGGGGGATCCCGACGCGGATCCAGCCGAGCGCGCCGCCTGGGCCGCGCTCGGCGTTCTGGCGGGGGCCCCGGAGCCAGAAGTCGTCCCGCCGCCGAAGATCCCCTTCCTCGCACCGGACGCCTTCACGAACCCCGCCTATTCCCGCTTCGCCGTGAAGACCACGGCGGCGGCGGTCATCTGCTTCCTCATCTATACGGGCATCGACTGGCAAGGCATCCATACCGCCATGATCACCTGCTATGTCGCCGCCCTCGGCACCACGGGCGAGACCGTCCACAAGCTCGCCCTGCGCATCGCGGGCTGTCTCGTCGGGGCGGCCCTCGGCTTCGGGGCGATCTTCTTCGTCATCCCCCATATCGACGGGATCGGCGGGCTGATGGTCCTGGTCTTCGCCGGGTGCCTGGTCGGGGCCTGGGTCTCGACGGGGCCCGAGCGCATCTCCTATGCGGGGGTGCAGGTGGCGCTCGCCTTCCTGCTGATCGTCGTCCAGGGCTTCGGCCCCAGCCTCGATTTTGACA
>CBDEVG010000035.1:0-145205 GCA_965243535.1 Amaricoccus sp. | reverse complement strand
CGCTCGCCGCGACCGACCTCCCCCATGCGGTGACGCTGGGACGGCTCGGCGGCAGCGCGATGGCGGCGGCGGCGGTCAATGCCTTGGCGCGGGCGGGGATATGAGCGCGGGACCCGGGGCCGCGGCGGCGGTCGGCGCGGACGGGTAGGGGCCGATGCCCGAGGCGAGGAGCGGAATGGGAGCGGGGTTCGAGACGGCGCCGGGGACGAGGCCGCAGCCTGGGTCGGAGGCGGCGTCGCGGACGGGGCGGCTGATCGGGGTGGGGACGGGCCCCGGGGACCCGGAGCTCCTGACGCTCAAGGCGGCGAAGGCCTTGGCGGCGGCCGATGTGGTCGCCCATTTCGCCAAGGCCGGGCGGCGAGGCAATGCGCGGACGACCGTGGAGGGCTTTCTGCGGCCCGGGGTGGAGGAGCTGGCGCTCGCCTATCCGGTGACGACGGAGATCCCCCACCGGGAGGCGGCTTACGCCTCCGCCCTCTCCGGGTTCTTCGCCGAGTCCGCCGCAGCGGTGGAGGCGCGGCTGGCGGCGGGGCTGACGGTCGCGGTGCTGAGCGAGGGGGACCCGCTGTTCTACGGATCCTACATGCATCTGCATGTGCGCCTCGCCCCGCGCTGGCCGGCGGAAGTGATCCCCGGGGTGACGGCCATGTCGGGCTGCTGGAGCCAGGCTGGCCTGCCCCTGGTCCAGGGGGACGAGGTGCTGACCGTCCTGCCCGGGGTCCTGCCCGAGGCGGAGCTGACGCGGCGGGTGGCCGACAGCGCCGGGGCGGTGATCATGAAGGTGGGGCGCAACCTGCCCGCCATCCGCCGGGCCCTGGCGGCGGCCGGGCGGCTCGACCGGGCGGTCTATGTGGAGCGGGGGACGATGGCGGGGACCCTGACCCTGCCGCTGGTCGAGAAGGCGGACGACCGGGCGCCCTATTTCTCGATCGTGCTGGTCCCGGGCTGGGAGGGCCGGCCGTGAGGGCGGCGTTTGGATGGACGGCGGTGAGGGCCAGGCGGCGCCCCGAGGGACGGGAGGGCGCGCCGCGTCCTGGGGGCGCTCCGCTTGGAGCGAGGCTTTCCCTCCCGCATCCGGCCTCCCGCCCCGCGCCGGCCGCGCGTGGTCTCGCCGCGGCCCTGATCGCCGCGATCCGTCCGGTGCGGAAGGCGCCGGTCTCCGCAAGGCCAGGCGACCGGCGCGACCGCGGGGACGGGGCGCCGGCGGGAATCGCGGGTCCTGGGGGCGCCCGCCTTCGGCCCGCGGGCGTGGGATGGACGGGCGATGGACCTGACGCTCGTTCAGCTGACGATGCCCGCCTCCGGCGCGCCGGCGTGGGATCTAAGCCGGCGGGCGGGCGCCCGGCCCGGCGTCGAAAGGGCCGTCGAACGCGGCGTCGAGCCTTGCGCCGCAGCGGGGCGGTTCCGGCGCGGGGGGCCTGGACGTGACCGGGCGGCTGACCGTCGTCGGCCTCGGCCCCGGCGCCCCCGGACAGGTGACGCCCGAGGCGGCGGAGGCCGTCGCCGGGGCCTCGGACCTGTTCGGCTATGGCCCTTATCTCGCCCGGCTCGCTCTGGGGCCTGGTCAGACCGCCCATGCCTCCGACAACCGCGAGGAGCTCGACCGCGCCCGCGCCGCCCTGACGCTGGCCGCCGAGGGCCGGCGGGTGGCGGTGGTCTCGGGCGGCGACCCGGGCGTCTTCGCCATGGCGGCGGCGGTCTGCGAGGCGGTGGAGGCGGGGCCCGAAGCCTGGCGGCGGATCGACCTCGCCGTCCTGCCCGGGGTCACGGCCATGCTCGCCGTCGCCGCCCGCTGCGGGGCGCCGCTGGGGCACGACTTCGCCGCCCTGTCGCTGTCGGACAACCTCAAGCCCTGGGAGACGGTCGAGGCCCGGCTGACGGCCGCCGCCGCCGCGGGCTTCGTGCTGGCGTTCTACAACCCGATCAGCCGGGCCCGGCCCTGGCAGCTCGGCCGGGCCTTCGCGGCCCTGCGCGCCGTCCTGCCGGCGGAGACCCCGGTGGTCTTCGGCCGCGCCGCGGGGCGGGAGGGGGAGCGGATCGTCCTGCGCCCCCTGGCGGAGGCGGATCCGGGGCTCGCCGACATGGCGACCTGCGTGATCGTCGGATCGCCCGCCACCCGGATCGTGCCGCGGCCCGGCCTGCCGCCGCTGGTCTATACCCCCCGCTTCGACCGGTCCGGGTTCGGCCGGCCTGGTTTCGACGGGGCCGGCTTGACCGCGCTTGGCTCGGATCCGGCCGGCTTAAACCGGAGGCCGCGATGAGCGCGGGCGGGTCAGGCCTGCCGCGCCGCGGCCGGGCGCAGGCGGTCGAGCCGGTCGAGCGCCTCGGCCACGGTCGCCGCCGCGCCGGGCCGGGCGGGCCGGTCGACGAGGATCACCGGCAGGCCGAGCGCCCGCGCCGCGGCGATCTTGCCGTAGGTGGCGTCGCCGCCGCTGTTCTTGGCCACGACCGCGACGATCCCCCGGGCGGTGAACAGGGTGCGTTCCGCCTCCGCGTCGAAGGGGCCGCGGGCGAGGAGCGTCTCGGCCCCCGGGGGCAGGTCGGCCGGATCGGGGGGCTCGACGCTGCGGACCAAGCATCGCAGCCCCGGAACGGCGCGAAAGGCCGCCAGCTCCTGCCGGCCGATGGCGAGCAGGACCGGGCCGGGCCGCGCGGTCGGACCGTCGCCGATAAGGCCGCCAAGCGCCGCCGCGGCGGCGGCCATGTCGGGGACGCGGATCCAGCGGTCACCGGGGACCTCGGTCCAGGGCGGGCGCTCCAGCACGACGAGCGGGGTTCCGGTCGCCGCCGCGGCGGCCTCCGCATGGGCCGAGATGCGGCGGGCGAAGGGATGGGTGGCGTCGACCAGCGCCGCGACGCCTTCGGCCGCGATCCAGCGCGCGAGCCCTTCGGCGCCGCCGAAGCCGCCGATCCGCACGGCGCAGCCCGGGGGCAGCAGGGGCGCCCTGGTGCGCCCGGCCAGCGACAGGGTGACGGCGCGCCCTGGCGCCGCGGCCAGCCGGCCCGCCAGATCCCGCGCTTCGGCCACGCCGCCGAGCACCAGCACATGCATCCCGCCTCTCCCCTGTCCACCCCGCTCGCCCCGATCATGGCCGCACCTTCGGCCGAAGGCGAGGGGGGGCGCGGCGACAGGCCGGCGGCGGGACGGGCCGGCGCGCCGCGGGGCCAGGGGCGCGGGCCCCGCCCGGATGCGACGCGGGACCCCGCAGACGGGCGCCGCTCTGGCGCAATGCGGGGGCACGGAACCGGATGCCGCCCCGGCGCAACGCACGGAGCCGGGCGCCGCCCCGGCGCGACCCTCCGCCGCGATCCCGGGTGCGGGGGCGGCGCCGGCCTGACCCGGAACCGGCTGGCCGACGGCGGCGCCGTCCGGCGGGACCTGCGCGGGAGGGGGGCGTGACGGACCGGGTCCCGGACGAGACGACAGGCGCGCGGCTGGGCGAGAGCGCGGGCGCGCGGCCGGGCGGGGCGCAGGCCGCGACTGGCCGGCCCTGGCTCGCGGTGGTGGGGCTCGGAGAGGACGGCGCGGCGGGGCTCGGCGCCGCCGCCCGGGCGCTGGTCGCGGAGGCCGAGGTCGTCTTCGGCGGCCGGCGCCATCTGGCGCTGGCCGGGGCGCTGATCCGCGGCGAGGCGCGGCCCTGGCCCTCGCCCTTCGATCCCTCGGGGGTGCTCGCCCGCCGCGGCCGGCCGACCTGCGTGCTCGCCTCGGGGGATCCGTTCCTGCACGGGGTCGGGGCGACGCTGGCGCGACATGTGCCCCCCGCCGAGATGACGGTCGTCCCGGCGCCCTCCGCCTTCAGCCTCGCGGCCGCCCGGCTGGGCTGGGCGCTGCAGGCGGCGGAGACGGTGTCGCTGCACGGCCGGCCGCTGGAGCTGATCCGGCCCCTGCTGCATCCCGGGGCGCGGGTCTTGGCGCTGACCTCGGACGGGGCGGGGCCCGGGCGGCTGGCGGCGCTGCTGGAGGGCTGGGGCTTCGGCGCGTCGCGGATGCATGTGCTGGAGGCGCTGGGGGGCCCGGGCGAGCGCCTCCGCTCGGGTCCCGCGGCGGCCTTCGCCGGGACGCAGAGCGGGCCGCTCAACCTCGTGGCGCTGGAGGTCGCCGCCGGGACCGGGGCGCGGCCCCTGCCGCTGGTCGGGCTGGAGGACGGCCTCTTCGAGACCGACGGCCAGATCACCAAGCGCGAGATCCGGGCGGTGACGCTGTCCTCGCTCGCGCCGCTGCGCGGGGGGCTGCTCTGGGACATCGGCGCCGGATCGGGGTCGATCGGGATCGAATGGATGCTGCGTCACCCCTCGCTGCGCGCCGTGGCGGTGGAGGCGCGGGCGGACCGGGCGGCGCGGATCCGGCGCAACGCCCTGGCGCTGGGGGTTCCGGGGCTGGTCGTGGTCGAGGGGACCGCGCCCGGGGCGCTCGCCGGCCTGCCGATCCCGGACGCGATCTTCCTCGGGGGCGGGGGGGACCGATCCCGGGGTGCTGGAGGCGGCGCTGGCGGCGCTGCCCCCCGGCGGGCGGCTGGTGGCGAACGCGGTGACGCTGGAGATGCAGGGGCTGCTGGCGGCGACGGCCGGGCGGCTCGGGGGGGATCTCGCGACCCTGTCGGTGGCCCGGGCGGGCCCCGTGGGGGGGATGACCGCCTGGCGGCCGGCGATGCCCGTGACGCACTGGGTCTGGGTGAAGCCGTGAGGCCGGGCGCGTCGACTCCCTGCGATCCTGCCTTGGGCGGCGGCGTTCTGTCATCGGAATGTCCGCCGGCTTCCGAGAGGCTTCTGCGAAACCCGCGGCGCGGGGCTCTCGGCGCGCTTATGGTCATGAAGGTCAGGTTGACGCCTCAAGTCATATGTAGCGATTTCAATTTTATGGCTCCGATTTCACGCGTGAGGTCCGGCGCTTTCCCTGGCGATGCGGCTTGGGAGGGAGCCTTTGGCGGAGGTCTCTCGGACGCCGCGCTTGCTGCGGGCCGGAACGGGGATCTGGCCGGGCGCCGCGGCGGGGCAGGGGCGTCGCTAGCCTGGCCTCCGGCCTGTCGCCGAGGACGCCCGGCCTTCCGGTTGCGCAGAGAGCCTGAGAGCCTGTCCGGGGCGTCGGTCGGGTCGGCTCGGCCGCCCTTTTCGCCGCCCGGGTCCGCGCCGGTCTTGCCGATGGACCTGCGATCGGCTGCGGCTCCGCTCCTCCCGGATCGGCGAAAACTGTGCTTCGATCCTCACCTGCCCAGATCCCGCGCAGGCTCCAGGCCTGGGATGTCGGGGAAGTTGCGGTCCATCGCCCCCTCGGCCCGTCCCCGGCCGGCCGTCATCCGCGCTGCGCCCGGCCCTGACGGCGGAGGAGCGCCGGGCGGCGAGGCGGTCCCGGAGTTTCAGGACCCGCAGGCCGAGGCGCCCGGCGGCCCGCGGACCGTCGCCGGCCTCGGCTGCCGCCGGGGGGCGACGGCGGAGGCGGTTCTGGCGGCGCTGGCGGCGGCGCGCGCCGCCTTCGGGCCCGGGCGGATCGACGCGCTCGCCGCCCTGCCTTTGAAGGCCGGGGAGCCGGGGCTGATCGAGGCCGCCCGCCGGCTCGGCCTGCCGCTCCTGATCGTCGCGGCGGGGCCTGCGCCGGTCCTCACCCGCTCCGCCGCCAGCCTCGCCGCCGCCGGGACCGGCTCCGCCGCCGAGGCCGCCGCCCTCGCCGCCGCCGGGCCCGGCGCGCGGCTGCTCGGGGCGCGCCTCGTCCTTGGGCCCGTCACCTGCGCCATCGCCATCCGGGAGACCTCATGACCGTGCATTTCATCGGCGCCGGACCCGGCGCCCCCGACCTCATCACCCTGCGCGGCCGCGACCTGATCGCCCGCTGCCCGGTCTGCCTCCATGCCGGGTCGCTGATCCCGCCCGAGTTGCTGGCCCATTGCCCGCCCGGCGCGCGGATCGTCGACACCGCGCCCCTGTCGCTCGACGAGATCGAGGCGGAATGCGTCGCGGCCCATGCGGCGGGAGAGGACGTCGCCCGGCTCCAGTCCGGGGACCTGTCGATCTGGAGCGCGGTCGCCGAACAGATCCGCCGGCTGGAGCGGCGGGGGGTGCCCTATACGCTCACCCCCGGGGTGCCGGCCTTCGCCGCCGCCGCCGCCGCCCTGGGGCGGGAGCTGACCCTGCCCGAGGTCGCCCAGAGCCTGGTCCTGACCCGGGTCTCGGGGCGGGCCTCGGCCATGCCGCCGGGCGAGACGCTGGCGGGCTTCGGGGCGACGGGGGCGACGCTCGCCATCCATCTCGCCATCCACGCCCTGCCGCGGATCGTCGCCGAGCTGACGCCGCTCTATGGCGCGGACTGCCCGGTGGCGGTGGTCGCCCGGGCGAGCTGGCCGAGCGAGCGGGTGGTCCGCTCGACGCTTGGCGGGATCGAGGCGGCGCTGGCCGCGGATCCGGTCGAGCGGACGGCCATCGTCTTGGTCGGCCCGGCGCTGGGGGCGGAGACCTTCCGGGAGAGCGCGCTCTACGACCCCGGCTACGACCGGCGCTTCCGCGGGCGGGCGGGGCTGTGAGCGCGCTGGCCGAGGCGGTCGCGCGCCTCGCCCCCGATCTGCCGGCGCAGCGGCCCGGCGAGGTCTGGCGGGCGGGGGCGGGGCCCGGGCGGGCCGGTCGCCTGACGCTGGAGCCCGCCGCCCTCGCCCAAGCGGAGGCGGGGGTCCACGACGCCCTGGTCGATCCGGCCGAGCTGCGCGGGGGGGCGCCGGGGGCGGAGCTTTGTCCCGTCGGCAAGCGGCGCGGGCGGGCCTCGACGCCCCAAGGCGAGATCGACGCGCTTCTGGCGCACCTCGCGCGGCAGGGGCTGCGGCTGAAGGGGGGCGGCCCTTGCGTCTTCGGCCGGGGTCCCGCCGCCCCGTCCGCGGATCGCGCCGCTCCCGTCGTGCGGACGGCGCGGGGCCCTTCTTCCCTTGCGGCGGGGAGGGGGGCCGTTTCCGGCGTTCCGCGCGAGGCGGACGCCGTCTCCCCAGGCGCGTCGAAGGACCGGCTCCTCTCGTCGGAAGACCGGGCCTTCTGCGCTGAGCCCGAGGCGCGTTCGGAGCGCAAGGGTCTTGTCGCGCGCCGGTCCCCGTCGAGGTTGGCCCGGCGATCGGGCAGGCGCGAGGCTTCGGGGCGCTGCGGCCGGGGTGGCGTCCGCTCCGTCCCTCTTTCGGAGGCGCGCGCCGGCTCCTTCCTTCGCCTGGAGCCAGGCTCGCGGCGAGGGACGGGCTTGGCCCTCTCCGGCTCGGACCGCCCGCGCGGCTGGAGGAGGCCGGTCTACGCCTGCGCCCGGTTGGAATGCCTTCGGCCGCAGGGCTCCGAAACGCCTTGCCGCGTGGAGACAGGTTTCGGGCGCGGGCGCGGCCGGGGCGGCGTCCGATGACCGCCCGGGCCCTCATCATCGGCGCCGCCCGGTCGGGGTCGGGCAAGACCAGCGTCAGCGTCGGCTTGATGCGCGCGCTCGCCCGCCGGGGCGTGGCGGTGCGGGGGGCGAAGTCGGGGCCGGACTACATCGACCCGGGCTTTCACCAAGCGGCGACCGGGGCGCCGGGGGTGAACCTCGACAGCTGGGCCATGCCGCCCGAGCTGCTCGACGCCCTGGCGGCCGGGCAGGCCGGGGGCGAAGCGCTGGTGATCGAAAGCGCCATGGGCCTGTTCGACGGCGTTCCCGCCGCCCCGGGGCGCAGCGGCGCCGCCGCCGACCTCGCCCGGCGCTGGGGCGTCCCCGTGGCGCTGGTGCTCGACGTCTCCGGCCAGTCCCAGACCGCCGCCGCCATCGCCCGGGGCTTCGCCGCCCATGATCCGGGCGTGCGCATCGCCGCGGTCCTCCTGAACCAGGCGGCGAGCCCGCGGCACGAGGCGCTGTGCCGCGAGGCGGTGGAGGCCCTGGGCCTGCCGGTGCTGGGGGCGGTGCGGCGCGATCCGGAGATGGGCCTGCCGGAGCGGCACCTGGGCCTCGTTCAGGCGCGGGAGCATGCGGGCCTCGCGGCCTTCGTCGAGCGGCTGGCCGATGTGATGGAGCGGTCGGTCGACATTGACGCCCTGCTGGCGCTGGCCGCGCCGCCGGTCCTGTCTCCGTCGCCCGTCCCGCCCCCCGGCCCGCCGTCCTCGGCGGGGGTCCTGCCGCCCCCGGGCCAGCGGATCGCGCTCGCCGACGACGCGGCCTTCAGCTTCGTCTATCCGCATCTGCTGCAGGGCTGGCGGCGGCAGGGGGCGGAGATCGTCGCCTTCTCGCCCCTGGCGGACGAGCCGCCCGATCCCGGCTGCGACGCCTGCTGGCTGCCGGGGGGCTATCCGGAACTGCACGCCGGACGGCTGGCCGCCGCGCGCCGGTTCCGCGACGGGCTGCGGCGCTTCGCCGAGACCCGGCCGGTGCATGGGGAATGCGGCGGCTTCATGGCGCTCGGCGCGACGCTGGAGGATGCGGAGGGCGTCGTCCACGAGATGGCGGGCCTGCTCGGCCATGGGACGAGCTTCGCCCGGCGGCGGATGAACCTCGGCTATCGCCGGGCGCGGCTGCTGGCCGACGGGCCGCTCGGCCGGGCGGGTCAGGTCCTGCGCGGCCATGAATTCCACTACGCCCGGGTGACGGATCCCGGCCCCGACGCCCCCCTCGCCGAACTGGAGGACGCCCGGGGCGCCGCGCTCGGGGCCGGAGGCGGCCGGCGCGGCCGCGTCACCGGCGCCTTTTTCCACGCCATCGCCAGCGAGTGAGGGACATGCGCGAAATCCTCGTCATCGGCGTCGGCCCGGGGGATCCCGAGCAGATCACCCTCCAGGCGATCCGGCTCCTCAACGAGGCCGACCTGGTCCTGATCCCGCGCAAGGGGCCGGACAAATCCGACCTGGCCGACCTGCGGCGCGAGATCTGCGCGCGCCACCTGACCAATCCCGCGGCCCGGATCGTCGAATACGACATGCCGGTCCGGGATGCGGCCGGCGGCTACCGGGCCGGGGTGGCGGCCTGGCACCGGGAGATCGCGGCGATCCAGCGCCGGGCGATCGAGGCGCACTCGGGGCCGGAGGCGCGGGTGGCGCTGCTGGTCTGGGGGGACCCGTCGCTCTACGACAGCACCCTGCGGATCCTCGACCTGATGGCCGAGTCCGGGCTCGCCTTCGCCCGGCGGGTGGCGCCGGGGGTGACGAGCCTGCAGGCGCTCGCTGCGCGTCATGCGGTCCCGCTCAACGCCGTCGGCGGAGAGGTGGCGATCACCACCGGCCGGCGGCTGCGCGAAGGCGCGCCCGCGGCCGAGACCGTGGCTGTGATGCTCGACGGCGGCGGCGCCTTCGCGGCGCTCGACGGGGCGGATTGGGACATCTGCTGGGGCGCCTATCTGGGCATGCCCCAGGAGATCGCCCTGGCCGGGCCGCTGGACGAGATGGCCGGGCGCATCGCCTCGGCCCGGGCCGAGGCCCGCGCCGCCCATGGCTGGATCATGGACGCCTATCTGCTGAAGCGCCGGACCCGGGGGGAGGAGGAGGGCGACGGTCCCGGGGACTGACCCGCGCGTGCCGCGGGGCGCGTGGCCCGGGGCCCCGGCGCGAACGGCGTCGCCCGAAAACGCCCGCGCCGGTTGGTCCGGCCCCGCCCGCGCGCCGCGACGGGGCTCGCGTGGCCAAGGCCCCCGGGCGTCACTCCGCGGCGAGGGGATAGACGGTGGCGTTACGGATCCGCTCCATGGCGAAGCGTGAGGTGACGTTGCGGATGGAGACCCGGCTGGTCAGGCGCTTGTAGAACGCGTCGTAGGCGGCCATGTCCGGCACCACCACCCGCAGCAGATAGTCGACGTCCCCCGCCATGCGAAAGACGTCCATCGCCTCGGGCGTCTCGGCGATCGCCCGCAGGAAGCTCTCGCGCCATTCGCCGCTGTGGTCGGGCGCCTCGATCTCGACGAAGACCGTGAGGCCGAGGCCGATGCGCGCCGGATCGACGATCGCCACCCGGCCCGTCACCACCCCCGAGGCCTCCAGCCGCTGGATGCGCTTCCAGCAGGGGGTCTGCGTCAGGCCCACCCGCTCGGCGATCTGGCTGACCGGCTGGTCGGCGTCGCGCATCAGTTCGGCGAGGATCTGGCGGTCGATGGGGTCGAGCTTGACCATGAGCGTCTCCAGCGTTGGGGTGCTGGTAACGATTTTTCACGACTGAATCAATCGTTTTTAAGTATAATTATCTTTCGAGCCCCGTCTCGCCCCTGTTGTCGGCCGCGCGGGCCCCTCAAAACCTGCGACGCCGCGTCGGAGGCCGGGGCCGGAAATCCCGGAGAGGCCCTTTCCACGACGCCGAGCGTCCCCCTTCGGCGCGCGTCGCAAGACATCCGGTCGAGACCCAGGATAATCAGGTCAGACGCCTGATCGACCGGCCCGGCCGCCGCAAGACTGTTCCGGGAAAGGCGGAACGCTTACGGCCGGCCTTCCTGCCGGCCCCGGCTTGCGGCCCAATCCCTGCGCCCCGAGCGTTCCCCGGCCGTCCGCTCTGCGACGGCGCCTCCCCACGCCGAAGCGACCCCGGGGCGGGCCCTTCCCGCGGGCTGCACGCCCCGCGGCCTCCCAAGGGCCGCGCCCACCTCGGCCGAGGCGGGGGCGCAGCCCGTCCCGGGCTCATCTGAACCCCAGCACCGCCTTGATCGCGCGCCCCTTTTCGCTGTCCTCGACCGCTTCGTTGATCTGGTCGAAGTCGTAGAACGTCACCAGCCTGTCGAAGGGAAACCGCCCCTGCCGGTAGAGCTGGACCAGCTTCGGAATGAAGAGGTCGGGCGCCGCGTCCCCCCCTCGCAGATGCCTCGGACCTTGCGCCCGAGCAGCAGGCCCCAGGCGTCGAGCGGGATCTCTGAGCCGAAGGCCGGCGCGCCGATCATGCCGCACTCGCCCATGATGCGGATCGAGTCGACCGCCTGCCGGAGCGCCTTGAGGCTCCCCGAGGTCTCCAGCGACCATTGCGCGCCGAGCCCGCCGGTGATCTCCTGCACCGCCCTGACCGGATCCTCCCGGGTCGGGTTGATCACATGGGTCGCGCCGAACTCCAGCGCCAGCCGCGCGTCGTTGAGGTCGACCGTGACCCGCACCGCGCAGCCCGTCACCCCCGTGGCGAGGAGCGCGGAGAGCCCGACCGAGCCCCCGCCGTAGATGACGATCGAATCCCCGCTTGCGGGTGGAGCGAGTTGATCACCGCCCCCGCGCCGGTCTGCACGCAGCCGCCGAGCGGCCCCCTCAGCTCCAGCGACACGTCCGAGGGGATCTGCACCACGCTGCGCTCCGTGCCGAGGACTTAGGTCGCGAAGGAGGACTGGCTGAAGAAGGCGCCGTGGATGATCTCCGGTCCCTTGCGCATCGTCGGGGCGCCGTCCATCCGGGCGAAGCCGAAGTTCGCCTTGAAGAAGTCGCGGCAATACCTCGGCATGCCCGTCCGGCAGGTGTCGCAGCCGCCGCTGAGTTGCAGCTCATCACCACGTGGTCGCCGGGCTTCAGCTTCGTCGCCCGCGCGTCGACTTTCTCGACGCCGCCCGCGCCCTCGTGGCCGTAGACCGCCGGGAAGGGGGCCGGCGCGACCTGGTCGCGGGGCGGCGTGTCGGTGTGGCAGACGCCGCAGCCGACCATCCGCACGAGCACCTCGTCGTCGCGGGGCTCGTCGAGCTCGACCTTTTCCAGAGAGAAGCGTCCGCCCTTCTCGCGCATGACGGCGGCCGTGATCTGCCTTCGTCTTCCGCTCCTTGCCGGGCCTTCGGGCGCGAACCCTGGCGGGTTTTCCTCTGGCCTGGTCCGTCGCTCGAGAGGCGGGAATGGTCAGGGCCCCGAGGCGATGCGCGCGCGCAGCGTCGCCGCAGGGCGCGCCCGGGACCATGTCGAAAGGCCGTGGGTCCAGGCGCCGACGGCCGCGATCCGCGCCGTCGCCCCCTGGCCCCCGTCAGGTTCCGGCCGTCGAGGCCGGCGGCGGGTCCGCCCTGACGGCCGATCGGGGGGCGGACGTCGCCCCGGGCGAGAGCGTCAGCCATGGCTTCGCCGCGCCTCGTCGAGCCCGCAGCCCTGGTCGGCCGCCCGGGCGAGCAGGCCGGGAACCCCCCAGGACAGCGGATCGGCGGCGGCGAGCGCCGCGATCCGGTCGCGGACGGCCGCGAGCCCGATCCGTTCGGCGTAGTGCAGGGGCCCGCCCCGCCAGCGCGGAAAGCCGTAGCCATGGACCATCACCAGATCGACATCCGAGGCGCGCTCGGCGATGCCGTCCTCCAGGATGCGCACGCCTTCCTCGATCATCGCCATCACCGCGCGCTCGACGATCTCGGCCTGGGCGAAGGCGCGGCGGGACAGGCCGGCCCGGGCGGATTCCTCCGCCACGATCGCGTCAATCACGGCCGAGGGCGCGGGCGCGGGCGCGTAGTCGTACCAGCCGGCCCCGGTCTTGCGCCCCAGCCGGCCGGTCTCCTCGACGATCCGGTCGGCGATGGGGACATAGCGGAAGCCCGCGCGGGTCTTCCACCCCAGCCGCTTGCGGTTGGCGTGGGCGATGTCGAGGCCGGACAGGTCCTGCACCTCATAAGGCCCCATGGCCATGCCGAAGCCGCGCAGGGCGGCGTCGACCTCGGCGGGCAGCGCGCCCTCGATCAGCGTCACGTCGCAGGTCTGGCGATAACGCGTCAGGATGCGGTTGCCGATGAAGCCGTCGCAGACCCCGGCGGGCACCGGGATCTTGCCGAGCCGCGCGGCGAGGCGCAGGGCCGCGGCCAGGGTCGAGGGGGCGGTGTCCCGACCCTTCACCACCTCCAGGAGCCGCATCAGGTGCGCGGGGCTGAAGAAGTGCAGCCCGAGGAAGCGGCCCGGGCTGCGGATCCCCGCGGCGATCCGGTTCACGTCGAGATAGGAGGTGTTGGTGGCGAGGATCGCCGTCTCGGGCAGCGCCGCGTCCAGGGCGGCGAAGACCGCCCGCTTGACGTCCAGGTTTTCGAACACCGCCTCGATGGCGATGTCCGCCGGGGGCAGCGCGTCATAGCCGATGCGGAAGTCCAGCCGCTCCGCCTGCTCCGCCGCCGCCGCCAAGGCCGTCGTCTTGCCCCGGGCGACGGCCTCGGCATAGAGCTTGCCGACGTTCTCGCGGGCGCGGGCGGCGCCGGCCGCGTCCATCTCGACCAGGGCGACCGTCACCCCGATCCGGGCGAGCGCATAGGCGATGCCCGCGCCCATGGTGCCGCCGCCGACCACCACGCCCGAGGCGATCTCGGCCCCGTCCTCGCCCCCCCGCTTCCGCGCCGCGCGTTCGGCGAAGAAGACGTGGCGCAGGGCCACGGCCTGGTCCCCTGTCCTCAGCCGCAGGAAGGTCTCCCGCTCCCGCGCCAGCCCCTCGGCCAGCGGCAGGCGGGTCGCCGCCGCGACGAGCGCGATCGCCGCGCGGGGCGCCTCCTGGCCCGGGGTCCGGCGCGCCGCGCGCGCCAGCGCCGCCGCCGCCGCTGTCTCGACCGTTTCCGGGTCGACCTCGGGCGCAGGCAGCGCCCCGGTCGCCGCACGGTCGGGCAGAGGGACCGTCCGCGCCAGCCCCACGGAATCCTCGGCCAGCGCGTCGACCAGCCCCAGCCGCGCGGCCTCGGCCGCCCCGATCACGCGGCCCTCGGCGATCAGGTCGAGCGCGGGGGCGAAGCCGATCAGCCGCGGCAGGAGCTGGGTGCCCCCGGCGCCCGGGACCACCCCCAGCGTCACCTCGGGCAGGCCGAGCGTCGCGCCGGGCGCGGCGATGCGCATCCGGCAGGCGAGGGCGAGCTCGAGGTCCCCGCCGAGCGCCGGGCCGGCGAGGGCGGCGACGACCGGGACGGGAAAGCCGCCGATCCGCGCGACCAGCTCGGGCAGGCTCGGCTCCGTGGGCGCGGCGTCGAATTCGCGCGCGTCGGCCCCGGCGACGAAGACCCCGCGCGCCCCGGTCAGCACCACCCGCGCCGCCCCCGCCGCCTCGGCCGCGTCGAGCGCGGCCATGAGCCCCGCCCGCACCGCCTGCGACGTCAGGTTCGCCGGCGGGGCGTCGATCGTGACGACCGCGACGCCTCCCTCGAGGCTCAGGGTCACGGGTCGGGGCGATGCGCGTTCCGACATGGGCGCGGACTCCGCTGGGAAGGGGCGAGCCGCGGCGGGATGCGGTCCCGGGCGGCTCGGGAGACGCCTGCGCGCCCGGTCAGAAGAACGCCTGGAGGCCGGTCTGGGCGCGGCCGAGGATCAGGGCGTGGACGTCGTGGGTGCCCTCGTAGGTGTTCACCGCCTCGAGGTTCATCACATGGCGGATCACGCCGTATTCGTCCGAGACGCCGTTGCCCCCGTGCATATCCCGGGCGACGCGCGCGATGTCGAGCGCCTTGCCGCAGTTGTTGCGCTTCATCAGGCTGATGAGCTCCGCCGGCGCACGGCCCTCGTCGAAGAGCCGCCCGAGCCGCAGCGCGCCCTGAAGCCCGAGGCCGATCTCGGCCATCATGTCGGCGAGCTTCTTCTGGATGAGCTGGGTCTGGGCCAGCGGCCGGCCGAACTGCCTGCGATCCATCGTGTAGCTGCGGGCCGCGTGCCAGCAGGCCTCGGCCGCGCCCATGGCGCCCCAGCTGATGCCGAACCGCGCCCGGTTGAGACAGCCGAACGGCCCGGCGAGCCCCTCCACGTGGGGCAGCAGGTTCTCCTCGGGGACGAAGACCTCGTCCATCTGGATCATGCCGGTGATCGAGGCGCGCAGGCTGAACTTGCCCTCGATCTTGGGCGCCGCCAGCCCCTTCATCCCCTTCTCCAGCACGAAGCCCTTGATCTTGCCGCCATGGGCGTCGGACTTCGCCCAGACGACGAAGACGTCGGCGATCGGGGAGTTGGTGATCCAGTTCTTGGCGCCGGAGAGGGAATAGCCCCCCTCGACCGGCTTCGCCCGGGTGATCATCGAGCCCGGATCCGAACCGTGGTCGGGCTCGGTCAGGCCGAAGCAGCCCACCCATGCGCCGCTGGCGAGCTGGGGCAGGTACTTCCGCCGCTGCGCCTCGGTCCCGTAGGCGAAGATCGGATGCATGACGAGCGAGGACTGCACCGACATGGCCGAGCGATAGCCGCTGTCGACCCGCTCCACCTCGCGCGCCACCAGCCCGTAAGCGACATAGCCGACCCCCGCGCCGCCGAATTCCTCCGGGATGGTCGGCCCGAGCAGGCCGAGCGCGCCCATCTCGCGCATGATCTCCCGGTCGAAGACCTCATGCCGGTTCGCCTCGACCACCCGGGAGAGGAGCCGGTCCTGGCAGTAGTCGCGGGCGGAATCGCGGATCATCCGCTCCTCCTCCGTCAGCTGCTCCTCCAGCAGGAAGGGGTCGTCCCAGACGAAGCCGGCAGGCTTGGCGCGGGCGGTTTCGGGGGTCGTCGCATGGGCCATCGGCTTCCTCCTTGCAGGGGCGCGGGGCGGACGACGCGCGCGAGTCCGTCCGTTGTCTCAAGCGATACCGTCCATATCAAAAATATTCAAGCCTGAAGTTTTATGCTTGAAATAAATTCGGCGACTCGCTTATGCTGACCCCATCAGACGACATGGCGGGGAGAAGCGGAATGCGGGTGGCGTGCATCGGCGGCGGTCCGGCGGGGCTCTACTTCGCCATCTCCATGAAGCTGCGGAACCCGGCGCATGAGGTGACGGTCTACGAGCGCAACCGCGCCGACGACACCTTCGGCTGGGGCGTGGTGCTGTCCGACGACGCGCTGGGGCGGCTGACGGCCAACGATCCCGTCAGCGCCGCCGCGATCCGCGAGAACTTCGCCTACTGGGACGACGTGGCGGTGGAGTTCCGCGGCGAGCGCATCGTCTCGGGCGGCCACGGCTTCTGCGGCATCGGCCGGATGAAGCTCCTGCTGCTGCTCCAGGCCCGCGCCCGGGAGCTGGGGGTGGAGCTGCGGTTCCAGGACAACATCTCCGACGAACAGATCGCGCAGCTCTCCGCCGACTGCGACATCGTGGTGGCCTCCGACGGGCTGAACTCCCGCACCCGCACGATCTACGCCGATCACTTCAAGCCTGACGTCGACACCCGCAAGTGCAAGTTCGTCTGGCTCGGCACCAGGCAGAAGTTCGACGACGCCTTCACCTTCATCTTCAAGGAGACGCCGAAGGGCTGGCTCTGGGCGCACGCCTACCAGTTCGACGCGGACGCCGCGACCTTCATCGTCGAATGCTCCGAAGCCACCTGGGCCGCCTACGGCTTCGGCGAGATGACCCGGGAAGAGTCGATCGCGACCTGCGAGGCGATCTTCAAGGACGAGCTCGGCGGCCACGCCCTCATCTCCAACGCCAACCACATCCGCGGCTCGGCCTGGATCAACTTCCCCCGCGTGCTTTGCGAGAAGTGGTCCTACAAGAACATCGTCCTGATGGGCGACGCCGCCGCCACCGCGCATTTCTCCATCGGCTCGGGCACGCGGCTGGCGCTCGACAGCGCCATCGCCCTCGCGACCTACCTGCACGAGGAGGCCGACCTCGCGACGGCCTTCGAGAAATACCAGTCCGCCCGGCGGCTCGACGTGCTGCGCCTGCAATCGGCGGCGCGCAACTCAATGGAGTGGTTCGAGGAGATCGAGCGGTACTTCCACCTCGATCCCGTCCAGTTCACCTATTCGCTGCTCACCCGCTCCCAGCGCATCAGCCACGAGAACCTGCGCCTGCGCGACGAGGACTGGCTGAACGGCGCCGAGGCCTGGTTCCAGACCCAGGCCGGCGTCGGCCCCAACGAACCCGCCCGCCGGCCGATGTTCGCGCCCTACCGCCTGCGCGGGATGGAGCTGAAGAACCGCGTCGTGGTCTCGCCCATGGCCCAGTACAAGGCCGTGGACGGCGCGCCCACCGACTGGCACCTCGTCCACCTCGGCGAACGCGCCAAGGGCGGCGCCGGCCTCGTCTACACCGAGATGACCTGTGTCACGCCGGAGGGCCGGATCACCCCGGGCTGCCCCGGGACCTACACCTCCGAGGCCGAAGCCGCCTGGACGCGCATCGTCGATTTCGTCCATGCCGAGACCGGAGCGAAGATCTGCCTCCAGCTCGGCCATGCCGGGGCCAAGGGCTCCACCCAGGTCGGCTGGGAGGACGCGGACATGCCGCTCCCCTCCGGCAACTGGCCGCTGCTCTCGGCTTCGGACGTGCCCTGGTCGGAAGCGAACCAGACGCCCAAGGCGATGGACCGCGCCGACATGGACGCGGTGCGCGACGCCTTCGTCGCCGGCGCGCGGATGGCCGAGCGCTGCGGCTTCGACATGATCGAGCTGCACATGGCCCATGGCTACCTGCTCTCCTCCTTCATCACGCCGCTGACCAACACCCGCACGGACGACTACGGCGGGTCGCTGGAGAACCGGATGCGCTATCCGCTGGAGGTCTTCCGCGCCGTCCGCGCCGCTTGGCCGGAGGAAAAGCCGATCGCGGTGCGCATCTCCGCCAACGACTGGGTGGGCGACGAGGGCGTGACGCCCGAGGAGGCGGTGGCGATCGCCCGGATGCTCCAGGCCGCGGGCGTCGACATCTGCGACGTCTCCGCCGGTCAGACCTCCCGCAGGGGCCGGCCCGTCTACGGCCGGATGTTCCAGACCCCCTTTTCCGACCGGATCCGCAACGAGACCGGCATGGCGACCATGGCCGTCGGCAACATCTACGAGCCCGACCACGTCAACTCGATCCTGATGGCGGGGCGCGCCGATCTCGTCTGCCTCGCCCGGCCGCACCTGACTGATCCCTACTGGACCCTGCGGGCCGCGGGCGCGCTCGGCGACCGGGCGGAGGCCTGGCCCGATCCCTACCTGCCCGGCCGCGACCAGCTCTGGCGGCTGGCCGAGCGGACCGAGACCATGCTCGGCAAGGTGTGACATGCTGGAAGGTCGGCACGCTCTGGTGACGGGCGGGGGCGGGGGCGTCGGCGCCGCCATCGCCCGGGCGCTGGCGGGGGCAGGCGCGCGGGTGACGATCGCCGGCCGCAACGCCGCGGCGCTGGCCGCCGTCGCGGGCGACGGGATGGGCGTCGTCACCGGCGACGTGACGCGGCCCGAGGAAGTCCGCGCCATGTTCGCGGCGGCGGCCGACCCCTGGGGCCCGCCCGCCATCGTGGTGGCGAACGCCGGCGCCGCCGCCAGCCGGCCGTTCCTCAAGACCAGCCCCGAGGACTTCGCCGGCCAGATCGCGCTGAACCTCGGCGGCGTCTTCGCGACATGGCAGGCGGGGCTCGGGCCCATGGTCGCGGCGGGCTGGGGCCGGCTGGTCGCCGTCGCCTCCACCGCGGGGCTCAAGGGCTATCCCTACGTGACCGCCTATTGCGCCGCCAAGCATGGCGTCATCGGCCTCGCCCGGTCGCTGGCGCTGGAGACGGCGCGGACGGGCGTGACGGTGAACGCCGTCTGCCCCGGCTACACCCGCACGCCGATGCTGGAGCGCTCGCTCGACACGATCATGGCGAAGACCGGCCGCAGCCGGGCGGAGGCGGAGGCGCCGCTCCTGGCCGCCAATCCCCAGGGCCGGTTCATCGAGCCGGAGGAGGTGGCGGCGGCCGTGCTCTGGCTCTGCGGGCCGGGCGCGGCCTCGGTCACCGGCCAGGCGATTTCGGTGTCGGGAGGCGAGACATGAGCATGATGGATCCTCCCCAGGCCGACGCCGCGTCGAAGGCCCGCCTGCGGCTGTGGCTGCGGCTCTTGTCGGTGGCGCGCATGGTCGAGGGCGAGCTGCGGGAGCGGCTGCGGGGGCAGGACACCACCCTGCCGCGGTTCGACGTGATGGCGGCGCTCGCGCGGGCGCCGCTGGGGATGCGGATGTCCGAGCTCTCGACCGCGCTCAAGGTCTCGAACGGCAACGTCACCGGCATCGTCGACCGGCTGGAGGCCGAGGGCCTCGCGGTGCGCGATCCGGTGGAGGGCGACCGGCGGGCCTTCCAGGTGCGCCTCACGCCCACCGGCTTCGCCAGCTTCGCCGAGCTCGCGGGCCGGCACGAGGCCTGGGTGAACGAGCTGCTCGGGGCGGTGAGCCTCGCCGAGGCCGAGCAGCTGATCGAACAGCTCCAGGCGGTGCGCAGCCGTCTGGTCGAGCGGGGGGAAGAATGAGCGCGCATTTCAAGCTGGAGACGACGGGCCGCATCGCCCGGGTCAGCCTCGACCGGCCCGACCGCAAGAACCCCCTGACCTTCGAAAGCTACGCCGCCCTGCGCGACTGGTTCCGCGACCTGCCCTATGACGACGGGATCGACGTGGTCGTCTTCGGCTCCAACGGCGGCGACTTCTGCTCCGGCGGCGACGTCCACGACATCATCGGCCCGCTGATCGACAAGGACATGAAGGGCCTGCTCGCCTTCACCCGGATGACCGGCGACCTGGTCAAGGCCATGCTCCACTGCGGCAAGCCGGTGATCGCGGCGGTGGACGGGGTCTGCGTCGGGGCGGGCGCGATCCTCGCCATGGCCTCGGACCTGCGCATCGCGACGCCCGAGGCGAAGACCGCCTTCCTCTTCACCCGGGTCGGCCTCGCCGGCTGCGACATGGGTGCCTGCGCCATGCTGCCCCGGATCATCGGCCAAGGCCGGGCCGCCGAACTCCTCTACACCGGCCGGACCATGAGCGCCGAGGAGGGCGCGGCCTGGGGCTTCTTCAACCGCCTCGTCCCGGGCGACGCCCTCGACGCCGAGGCCATGGCGCTGGCCGGGCGCATCGCGGCGGGCCCCACCTTCGGCCACATGATGACCAAGACCCAGCTCAACCAGGAATGGACCATGGGGCTCGACCAAGCGATCGAGGCCGAGGCCCAGGCCCAGGCGATCTGCATGCAGACCGAGGATTTCGCCCGCGCCTACCGCGCCTTCGTCGCGAAGCAGAAGCCGGTCTTCGAGGGAAACTGATGGCCGACCGCAGCTTCCTCGACTGGCCGTTCCTGGAACCCCGCCACAAGGCGCTGGCCCTCGAACTCGACGCCTTCGCCGCCGGGCTCGCCGTGGACCATTCCGACACGGACGCCGCCTGCCGCGCGCTCGTCGCGGCCCTGGGCGAGGCTGGCTGGCTCGACCACACGGCCGTGGACCCGGCGGCGCCCGGCCCCCTCGACGTGCGCAGCCTCTGCCTGATCCGCGAGACGCTGGCCCGCCACGACGGCCTCGCCGATTTCGCCTTCGCCATGCAAGGGCTCGGGACCGGGGCGCTGTCGCTTTTCGGGACCGAGGCGCAGCGGCGGCGCTGGCTGCCGGAGGCCCGGGCGGGCCGGGCGCTCGCCGCCTTCGCCCTCACCGAGCCGCGCTCGGGCTCGGACGTGGCGGCGACTGAGACGACGGCGACGCGGGACGGCGGCGGCTTCGTGCTGGAGGGGGAAAAGACCTGGATCTCCAACGGCGGCATCGCCGACCTCTACACCGTCTTCGCCCGCACGGGCGAGGCGCCGGGCGCCCGCGGCCTCTCGGCCTTCGTCGTGCCGGCCGACGCGCCCGGCTTCGAGATCGTCGAGCGGCTGGAGACCATCGCCCCCCACCCGCTCGCCCGCATCCGCTTCGACGGGGTGCGCCTGCCGGCCGACGCGCTGATCGGCAAGTCCGGCGAGGGCTTCAAGATCGCCATGTCGGTGCTCGACGTCTTCCGCTCCACCGTCGCGGCCGCGGCCCTGGGCTTCGCCCGGCGCGCGCTGGACGAGGCGGTGGCGCGGGCGACGTCGCGCCGTCTCTTCGGGGCGCCGATGAGCGAGCTGCAGATGGTGCAGGGGCATCTCGCCGATATGGCGCTCGACGTCGACGCGGCGGCGCTGCTCACCTACCGCGCCGCCTGGACCAAGGACGCGGGGGCGCCGCGGGTGACGCGCGAGGCGGCGATGGCCAAGCTCTTCGCCACCGACCGCGCGCAGGCGGTGATCGACGCGGCGGTGCAGATCCACGGCGGCGACGGGGTGCGGTCGGGCGCGGTGGTGGAGCGGCTCTACCGCGAGATCCGCGCGCTTCGCATCTATGAAGGCGCCTCCGATGTGCAGAAGATCGTGATCGCCCGCCAGATCCTCGGCGCGGCGTGAAGGAGCGAGCCATGAGCAAGACACTGGACGGCGGGATCACCCGGGACGGCGAGGGCATCGAAGGGATCGAGTGGAACATCCTCGGCCAGCGGTATTTCCCCAAGGCCGACTGCGACTCGACCTTCGCCTTTGAGACCAACAGCGAACCGGGCCAGTTCGTGCCCGTCCACATCCATCCCCACCAGGACGAGTTCATCCTGGTGCAGGAGGGCCAACTGGAGCTGAAGCTCGACGGGGTCTGGCGGACCGCCAAGGCCGGCGACCTGGTGCGGATGCCCCGGGGCGTGCCCCACGGCTATTTCAACAAGTCCGACCAGCCCTGCCGGGCGCTGTTCTGGGTCTCGCCCGCCGGCCGCCTGCGGGCGCTGTTCGAGACCCTGCACGACATGACCGACATCCCCGCCATCCTGGCGGCCTCGGCCGAGCATGACGTGGACTTCCTGCCGCCGGAGACGAACGCGTGACCGCGACCGCCCGCCAGGCGCTCGGCGTCCCGCCCGAAGGCGCTGCCGTCGCCGCCCCCGATTTGTCGCGTGACAAATCGGGACGCGCCTGCCTGCCGTCACGCCAAAGGCGCGCCGCTGGCACGACGGCAGGCGCGTTTCCGCGCCAGCCCAGTCAGGCGCGCCCCGATTACCCTAGCCTTCAAGCCTGCGGCGAACCCCTCGCCCTCCTCGCTCGCGCGCTCCAGGCGACGAACCGGCGCGGCGCAGCGCGCCGCCAGGAGCCGGTTCGGGGGCGCCCCTTCCTGCGCCCAGACAGGTTCGGCCTTCGGGGCCGAACCGGGAGCCGCCTCTCATGACCGACCCCGGCGCCGTCACCGATTTCGCCGGCCGCATGTCCTACGGCGACTATCTCGGCCTCGACGCGGTGCTCTCCGCCCAGCATCCGCTGTCCACGGCCCATGACGAACTCCTGTTCATCATCCAGCACCAGACCTCGGAGCTGTGGATGAAGCTCGCCATCCACGAGCTCGACGCCGCCCGGGACGCCATCGACGCGGACCGGCTGGACGAGGCCTTCAAGCTGCTCGCCCGCGTCAGCCGCATCTTCGAGCAGCTCAACGGCGCCTGGGACGTGCTGCGCACCATGACGCCCTCGGACTACACGACCTTCCGCGACGCCCTCGGCCAGTCCTCGGGCTTCCAGAGCTGGCAGTACCGGCGGATCGAATTTACGCTCGGCAACCGCAACCGCGCGATGATCGTCCCCCACGTCCACCGGCCCGAGCTGGCCGCGGCGCTGGAGGCGGAATGCGCCCGGCCGGACCTCTACGCCGCGGCCCTCGCCGCCGCGGCCCGCACGGGCCTGCCGGTCCCCGCGCGGGAGACCGCGGCCCGCTCCCGCCCGCGGGACTCCGACCCGGAGGTCGTCGCCATGTGGGCTCAGGTCTACCGCGACCCGGCCCGCCACTGGCCGATCTACGAGCTGGCCGAAAAGCTGGTGGATCTGGAGGACTACTTCCGCCGCTGGCGGTTCAACCACGTCACCACGGTGGAGCGGGTGATCGGGCTCAAGCCCGGCACCGGCGGCACCGGCGGGGTCAGCTACCTGCGCCGCATGCTCGCGGTCGTGCTGTTCCCCGAACTCTGGGACGTGCGGACCGCGCTCTGAAACCGACGACGATGGAGGGCGAATTGCTGGGACCGAGCGCGCATACCGACACCTTCACCCGGGACAATCTGCCGCCGGCCGCCCAGTGGCCCGCGCTCGATCTCACCGGCTTCGACTATCCCGAGCGGCTGAACGCGGCGGTGGAGCTGACCGACCGGATGGTGGAGCGGGGCTTCGGCGACAACGTGGCCCTCATCGGCAACGGCCGCCGGCGCACCTACAAGGAGCTTTCCGACTGGACCAGCCGCATCGCCCATGCGCTGGTCGAGGATTACGGGGTCAGGCCCGGGAACCGCGTGCTGATCCGCTCGGCCAACAACCCCGCCATGGTGGCCTGCTGGCTCGCCGTCACCAAGGCGGGGGCGGTGGCGGTCAACACCATGCCGATGCTGCGCGCGGGCGAGCTCGCGCGGATCGTCGACAAGGCCGAGATCGAATTCGCCCTCTGCGACACCCGGCTGATGGACGAGATGACCGCCTGCGCCAAGGCGAGCGGGTTCCTGCGCGCCGTGATCGGCTTCGACGGCACCGCCAACCACGACGCCGAGCTCGACCGCATCGCCCTCGGCAAGCCGGTGCGCTTCCAGGCGGCGGCGACGGGGCGGGACGACGTGGCGCTGCTCGGCTTCACCTCGGGCACCACGGGCGAGCCCAAGGCGACCATGCATTTCCACCGCGACCTGATGATCATCGCCGACGGCTACGCCCGCGAGGTGCTGGGGGTGACGCCCGAGGACGTGTTCGTGGGCTCGCCCCCGCTCGCCTTCACCTTCGGCCTGGGCGGGCTCGCGATCTTTCCGCTGCGCTTCGGGGCGACGGCGACCCTGCTCGAGACCGCCTCCCCCGCGAACATGGTCGAGATCATCGAGACCCACCGGGCGACGATCTGCTTCACCGCGCCGACCGCCTACCGGGTGATGCTGAAGGCGATGGACGAGGGCGCCGACCTCTCCAGCCTGCGCTGCGCGGTCTCCGCGGGCGAGACCCTGCCGGCGCCGGTCTACGAGGAATGGCTGGCCAAGACCGGCAAGCCCATGCTCGACGGCATCGGCGCGACCGAGATGCTGCACATCTTCATCACCAACCGCATCAATGACAGCCGCCCGGCCACCACCGGCCGCCCCGTGACCGGCTACCGCGCCCGGATCGTCGACGCGGAGATGAACGAGCTGCCCCGGGGCGAGATCGGCCGGCTCGCCGTGCAGGGGCCGACCGGCTGCCGCTACCTCTCGGACCCGCGGCAGACGTCCTATGTCCGCGACGGCTGGAACATCACCGGCGACGCCTTCTTCCAGGACGAGGCGGGGTATTTCCACTTCGCCGCGCGCAACGACGACATGATCATCTCGGCCGGCTACAACATCGCCGGCCCCGAGGTGGAGGCGGCCCTGCTCGCCCATGCGGACGTCCTCGAATGCGCCGTGATCGGCGTGGCCGACGAGGAGCGCGGCCAGATCGTCCAGGCCCATGTGGTGCTGGCGCGCGGGGTCGCCCCGGACGCGGCCACCGTCAAGCGCCTGCAGGACCACGTGAAGGCGGCGATCGCCCCTTACAAGTATCCCCGCTCGGTGGTCTTCCTCGAGGAGCTGCCGAAGACCGCGACCGGCAAGGTCCAGCGCTTCGCCCTGCGCGCGGCCGCCAAGGCCGGAGCCTGAGACATGAGGAGGAACGAGATGAAACCCACCCTGACCGCCGGCCTCGCCGCGCTGCTGACGGCCTCGGCCGCCCTGACCCTCGCCCTGGCCCCCGCCGCCCTGGCCGCGCCGGTCAAGGTCGGCATGATCACCACTCTCTCGGGCGGCGGCGCCGGCCTCGGCATCGACGTGCGCGACGGCTTCATGCTCGCGCTGAAGCAGGCGGGCGACGCGGGCGCCGAGGTGACGGTCGTGACCGAGGACGACCAGCAGAAGCCCGACGTGGCCGTGCAGATCGCCGACAGGATGATCCAGTCCGACCAGGTCGACATCCTGACCGGCATCATCTTCTCCAACATCGCCATGGCGGTGGTGCCCGCGGCGGTGAACCAGGGCAAGTTCTACCTCTCCGCCAACGCCGGCCCCTCCCAGCTCGCCGGCAAGGGCTGCAACGCCAACTACTTCAACGTCGCCTACCAGAACGACAACCAGCACGAGGCGGCGGGCGAATACGCCAACACGCTCGGCTACAAGAAGACCTTCCTCCTCGCGCCCAACTACCCGGCCGGCAAGGACAGCCTCGCGGGCTTCAAGCGCTTCTACAAGGGCGAACTCGCCGGCGAGACCTACGTCAAGCTCGGCCAGACCGACTTCGCCGCCGAGATCGCCCAGATCAAGGCGAGCGGCGCCGACAGCGTCTTCATCTTCCTGCCCGGCGGCATGGGCATCGCCTTCGTCAAGCAGTTCACCGGCGCCGAGACCGGCCTGCCGCTGATCGGCCCGGGCTTCTCCTTCGACCAGGACATCCTCGGCGCGGTCGGCGCGGCGGCGGTCGGGGCGCACAACGCCGCCCAGTGGTCGCCCGATCTCGACAACCCCGCGAACAAGGCCTTCGTCGCGGCCTTCGCCGCCGAATACGGCCGCCTTCCTTCCGTCTACGCCGCCCAGGGCTACGACGCCGCGCTCCTGATCCTCTCGGCCAACGCCAAGGCGGCGGTCGCGGACCACGACGCCTATCACGCCGCCCTCAAGGCCGCCGACTTCCCCACCGTCCGCGGCAAGTTCCGCTTCGGCAATAACCAGCACCCGATCCAGGACTTCTATGGCCGCGAGGTGATCGCGCGCGAGGACGGCGTCTTCACCAACCGCATCACCGGGACGGTCTTCGCCGATCACGTCGACGCCTATGCGGCCGACTGCCCGCTGAAGTGACGCGCCGGGGGCCGACGCCCCCTTCGGAGAGGACCCCCATGACGCTGACGCTCCTGCTGGAGCAGGCGCTGAACGGCCTGCAGTTCGGCGCGATGCTCTTCCTGATGGCCGCCGGCCTGACGCTGGTCTTCGGCGTCATGGGCCTCATCAACCTCGCCCACGGCTCGCTCTACATGATCGGGGCCTTCGCCGCCGCGGCGGTCGCCGCCGCGACGGGCAACTTCCTGCTGGCGCTGGCGGGCGCGCTCGCCGCCGCCGCCATCGCCGGCGCGCTGGTCGAGATCGTGGTGCTGCGCCGGCTCTACCGCCGCGACCACCTCGACCAGGTGCTCGCGACCTTCGCGCTCATCCTCATCTTCTCGGAAAGCGTGCGCTTCGTCTTCGGCTCCTTCCCGCTCTACCTCGACGCGCCCCGGGCGCTGGCGGGCTCCGTCCGCATCGGCGGCTTCAGCTATCCCGCGTACCGGCTCGCGATCATCGCCGTCGGGGCGGCGGTGGCCCTCGGGCTCTACCTGCTCATCAACCGCACCCGGCTCGGCGTCCAGATCCGCGCGGGCGAGGCCGACCGCGAGATGATCGCCGCCCTCGGCATCGACATCGCCCGGCTCTACACCGTGGTCTTCGCTCTCGGCGCGGCGCTCGCCGGCCTCGCGGGGGCCATGATCGGGCCGATCCAGTCGGTCCAGGTCGGCATGGGCGAGCCGGTGCTCATCATGGCCTTCGTGGTGGTGGTGATCGGCGGCATCGGCTCGATCAAGGGCGCGCTGGTCGGCGCGATCCTCGTGGGCCTCACCGACACCCTCGGCCGCTTCCTGCTGCCGATCCTGTTCGGCGCCGTCCTCGATCCGGCCTCGGCCATGGCGATCGGCTCCGCCCTCGCCTCGATGCTCATCTACATCCTGATGGCCGCGATCCTCGTCTGGCGGCCGGCCGGCCTGATGGGAGCCCGCTGATGTCGCGCGAAACCCTGCTCAACCTCGCCATCCTCGCGGGCCTCCTCGCCGTGGGGCTGGCGGGCCACGCCGCCGGACAGCCCTTCGTCACCACCCTCGCGACCAAGGCCGCCATCCTCGGCATGGCGGGGGTCGGCCTCAACCTCGCCCTCGGCTACGGCGGGCTCGTCTCCTTCGGCCATGCGGCCTTTTTCGGGATCGGCGGCTATGCGGCGGGCGTCCTCGCCTCCGCCGCCCAGAACTACGAGCCGCTGACGACCTGGCCGGTGGAGCTCGCCGGGACCACTTCCATGCCGGTCATCTGGCTCACGGCCGTCATCGCCTCGGGCCTCGTCGCCCTGCCCATCGGCGCGCTCAGCCTGCGGACGGGGGGCGTGCACTTCATCATGATCACCCTCGCCTTCGCGCAGATGATCTACTATTTCGCCATCTCCTGGCCGGCCTACGGCGGCGAGGACGGGCTGTCGCTCTACATGCGCAACTCGCTCGGGACCCTCAACACCATGGATCCCCTGACCTTCTTCCTCATCGTCTTCGGCCTCCTGCTCGCGGTCCTCGCGCTCGTGCTCACCGCCGCCCGGTCGCGCTTCGGCCTCGCGCTCGACATGGCGCGGCAGAACCCCTTGCGGCTGACCTCCATGGGGGTGCGACCCTTCAATGTCCGGCTCACCGCCTTCGTGCTCTCGGCCATGGCGGTGGGGCTCGCCGGCGCGCTCTACGCCGACCTCAACCGCTTCGTCAGCCCGACGATGATGTCCTGGCACCTCTCGGGCGAGCTGATCGTCTTCGTCATCCTCGGGGGCGTCGGGCGGCTCTGCGGCCCGGTGATCGGCGCGGCGCTCTACGTGCTGCTGGAGACCCAGCTCGGCCATGTCACCGACTACTGGCAATTGCCGCTGGGGATCATCCTGCTCCTCGTCGTGCTCTTCGCCCAGGGCGGCGTCATCGGCCTCATCGCGGGGAGGAAGTCCCATGCCTGAGTCAGCCCGGCGCCATTCTGGCGCATTCGAGACCGGCGCCCTCGAGACCGGCGCCCTCGAGACCGGCGCCCTCGAGACCGGCGCCCTCGAGACCGACGCCCTCGAGACCGGCGGACGTGAGACCAACGGGCCCGGGCCGATCCTGAGCCTCCGGGGCCTCGAGAAATCCTTCGGCGCGCTCAAGGCGACGAACGGGGTCACCCTCGACCTGCGCCCGGGCGAGATCCATGCGCTGATCGGGCCGAACGGGGCGGGCAAGTCCACGCTCATCAAGCAGATCAGCGGCGAGATCCGCCAAGACGCCGGGACCATCGCCTTCGAGGGCCGATGCATCGACCCTCTCGACGCCGCCGCCCGCGCCCGCATCGGCCTCGCCCGGACCTTTCAGGTCTCCTCCGTCGCGCCGGAGATGTCGGCGCTGCGCAACGTCATGCTGGCGGTCGAGGCGCGGGCGGGGCGGGTGTTCCGCTTCTTCCGGCCGGTGTCGCGCGACCTCGACCTCATCGAGGCGGCGACCGGCTTTCTCTACGACGCGGGCCTTGCCGAGCGCGCCGGGATGCGCGCGGCCGACCTCAGCCACGGCGAGCGGCGCCAGCTCGAATTCGCCATCGCGCTGGCGATGAAGCCCCGGGTCTTCCTGATGGACGAGCCCATGGCCGGGCTCAGCCCCGACGGCTCGCGGCGGATGACCGCCTTTCTCGACAGGCTGCGCCACGCCGCGCCCATCCTGCTGATCGAGCATGACATGGAGGCGGTCTTCGCGCTTGCCGACCGCATCTCCGTCCTCGTCTACGGCCAGGTGATCGCCACCGGCACGGTGGCCGAGATCCGGGCGAACCCGGAGGTCCGCACCGCCTATCTGGGGGACGAAGCCGCATGACGACGCTGCTGAAGCTCGACGGCGTGACCGCCTTCTACGGCGCCTCCCAAGCGCTCTTCGGGGTGGATCTCGACATCGCCGAGGGCGAGGTGGTGGCGCTGATGGGCCGCAACGGCATGGGCAAGACCACGACCGTGCGCACCATCTCCGCCCTGCTGCGCCCGCGCGAGGGGGCGATCACCTTCGCGGGGCGGCCGACCCGGGGCATGGCGATCCACCGCGTCGCGCGGCTCGGGATCGGGCTGGTGCCCGAGGGCCGGCGCTGCTTCGCGCCGCTGACGGTGGCCGAGAACCTGACCGCCGCCGCCCGTCCGGGCGGCTGGGACCAGGCGCGGGTCGAGCGTCTCTTCCCCCGCCTCGCCGAGCGCCGCGGCCAGCGGGCGAGCACCCTCTCGGGCGGCGAGCAGCAGATGCTCGCCATCGGCCGGGCCCTGATGACCAACCCGCGGCTCCTCGTCCTCGACGAGGCGACCGAAGGGCTGGCGCCGGTGGTCCGCCAGGAGATCTGGGCGGCGATCCATGCGCTCAAGGGCGGCCTCGCCATCCTCGTCATCGACAAGACCCTGAAGGAGCTGTCCCGGGTCGCGGACCGCTGCTTCCTGATCGAGCGCGGCAAGACCGTCTGGACCGGCGCGCCTGCCGCGCTGACGCCCGAGCTCACCGACCGCTACCTGGGCGTCTGAAGCATGGCCCCGTCCTTTCCCTCCCCGCGGCGCCGCCCGTTCACGAAGGTTGCGATCGGGTTGATGAAATTCGGAAAGTCAAACCATGCCAATAGCTTGACCTCCCTAACACGCGTGTTATCACGCGGGATGACGGGCGCCCCGCAGGCCGCGCCCCGGACGCCCCGGGGGAGGCTCGCCTGACATGCCCTTCACCTCCTTCCAGGCGGTCCGCTTCCAGCACTGCGACCCGGCCGGCATCGTCTTCTATCCCCGCTACTACGAGATGCTGAACGCCACGATCGAGGACTGGTTCGCCGCCCGCCTCGGCCTCGGCTTCGCGGAAATCCACGGGGCCATGGGCATGGGCGTGCCCACCGTGGCCCAGCAGGCCCGCTACCATCGCTCCTCCCGGCTGGGCGAGCGGCTGGACTTCGCCCTGACCCCCACCCGCCTCGGCGCCTCCAGTCTCGCCCTCTCGGTCGAGGCGACCTGCGGCGGCGAGCCCCGGGTCAGCTTCACCACGACCCTCGTCTGGTTGGCCCAGGCCGACGGCCGCCCGCGCCCCTGGCCCGAGGATCTCCGGGCGCGGATCGAGAAAGACATGGAAGGAGACGCATCATGATCCGGAGCATCCAGCCCGAAGGATGGGCCAAGCCCAAGGGCTACGCCAACGGCATGCTCGTGGACGGCCGCCTCTACATCGGCGGCCAGATCGGCTGGAACGCCGAGCAGGTCTTCGAGCGCAAGAACTTCATCGGCCAGATGGAGCAGGCCCTCGAGAACATCGTCGCCATCGTCCGGGCGGCGGGGGGCGAGGTCGAACATATCACCCGCCTCACCTGGTACGTCGTCGACAAGCGGGAATACGTCGCCCGCCAGCGCGAGGTCGGCGAGGCCTACCGGCGGGTCATGGGCCGGCATTTCCCGGTCATGACCATGGTGGTGGTCGCCGGCCTGATCGAGGACGAGGCGCTGGTGGAAATCGAGGCCAACGCCGAGATCCCGCCGGCCTGACCGCGACCCGCATCGTCGCCGCGGCGCGCGAAGAGGGCGCGGCCGAAGCGTTCCGCGACCGTCAGTCCGACGGGGGGGCCATCCGGGTGGAGCCGGTGACCGGGATCAGCGGCACGCGGCCATCCGCCGCCAGGACGGCGCGGACATCGGGCCCGCCGACCGGCGCCTGCGGCAGAAGCGCGCGCCTCTGCCGCAGGCGCGCGAGCGCTCGGCGAGGGTCCAGGTCGGGCCGGCCCTGTCCCGTGGCCGCAGCACTAGGCGACTGGGGCGCGGCAGGCCTTGAGCGAGGCGGCCTCGATCGCGGCGTAATGGGCGAATTCGTCGAGCGCCGAAGCGCCGAGCGCGGCCTCGAAAACCTGCTGGTTCGGGCTTGCCTGGAAGGCTTGGGCGGCGTGGTCGCCGAGGTTCGACTGGAAGATCCCGGCGGCCGAGACCGGCAGGAAATCCTCGTAGACGAGCGGCGTCGCGAGGATCGCGCCCTCGGCCAGCAGGGCGTCGAGATCGGCCTCCGGGTCGATGGCGCGGCCCGGCGCCGGGGCATAGGCGAAATAGCCGAGGCCCTCGCGCCGGATGCGGTCCCAGTCGTCGGGGAAGGCGGCGAAGGCCGCCTCCAGCGCCGCCATGTATTCTGCCGCGTTCGAGCCGTCGGCGGCCGGCTGGGCGACGGCGCGGGCCTCGGCCAGGAGGCGGTCGTAGAGCGCCCGGCCCTTGGGGGTGAGGGCGACGCCGCGCTGCTCGATCTCGCCGAAACGGGCGGTGTGCCGGTCCGGGACCAGCCGGCCGGCGGCGTCGGGGAAGGCCACCGCCTCCTCCAGCGCCTTGAAGGAGGTCTGGCGCAGCAGGATCGGGCAGGCGCGCCGCGGCGGGCCCTCGACCACGGCCTTGGGCGCGATGCCATGCGCGGGCATCAGCCGCTGCGCCGCGTCGATATCGAGGGTGCGCGGCGTCAGGTGGTTGATATGCGGGCCCCGGAAGGACACCACGTCGGCGATCAGGCGATGCGCGTTATGCAGGCGCCGGTAGGTCTCGGCGTCGACCCTGGCCTTGGCGCGCCAGCGGAAGGTCTCGAGCGCCGCGGCCACGAACCGATCCGCCTTGGCCTCGGGCAGGCCGCCCTCCGCCTCGGCTTGGGCTGTGAGCGCAAGCGCCTCCTCAGTGAAGATCCGCCGCCCGGCCAAAACCCGGGCGGCCGTGTCCCGCAGGTCGGCGTCCTCGATCAGCTCCAGCCGCAAGAGAGAGGTGAAGACGCGGAAGGGGTTCGCCGCCAGCGCCGCGGCCCCCACCGGCCGAAAGGCGGTGGAATGCACCGGCACGCCCGCGGGCGAGAGGTCGTAGTAGCCGACCGGAACCATGCCCATGACGGCGAAGATCCGGCGCATGTCCCAAAGTTCCTGCGCGGTCCCGAGCCGGATCGCGCCGTGCCGCTCGACCGAGACGCGTTCGAGCGTGCCGCTCCGCGCGAGCTGGTCGCGCAGGGAAGGGTCCTCCTCCAGCACCCGGGCGTTCACCTGCGCCACGAGGTCGAGCAGGGCGCCATAGGCCGGCACCTCGGCGCGATACATCGCCGAGAGGGCCGCGGAGAAGCGCGCCCGGATCTGGTCGGGGTCGAGAAAGCGGGAGTCGGCCATCGCTGCGCTCCTGGCGGGTAATCAGGTTCTGACCCTGCCTAACGCAAGGTCCTGGGAATGAAACGCGTTCGTTTCCGGACAGGCGAGGCGGGGCGCGGCCGGAGCTTCGCCGGCCGGTCCGCGGTCGGTCCTCCCACCGTCCCTGGACAGCGCGGCGCGGCCTTGGGCCTGCGCGGTCGAGTCACTGCGCGTGACGCAGGGATCAGCGTCACGCCCTGGTCGGAAGGTGGAGCGCACGGTCTCCGCCCCGTTCTTCGGCCCGGGGCCTTGACGCCCGCAGGGGCGGCGGCCCTCTGGAGAGAGGCGGCGACTGGGGCCTCTTCTGGCGCGCCCGTCAGGACGGGTCCTCCCGGGGCAGCCTGCGCAAGGTCGGGGCGTAGGTCCGGCCGACCGGCAGGCGGGCGCCGTCCGCGAGGGTGACGGAGAGCGCGCCGTAGCCTGCGCGCTCCACGGCGACGATGGCCTCGCGCCGCACCAGCGTCCTGCGGTGGATGCGCAGGAAGCCGAGGGGGGCGAGGCGCGCCTCCATCGCCGAGAGGCTGTCGGCGACGAGATGGGAACGGCCCCCCTCGTGAACCCGGACATAGTCGCCTTCCGCCTCGATGCGGCTGACGTCGCCGAGCGGGAGGCGTCGATGCCGCGGCCCCTCCCGCACCCACAGGACCCGCTCCGCCGGATCTCCGGCCCGCAGCGAGCGCCGCAACGTCTCGATGGTCCCCCGCAGCTCCGCGATCCGCTCGGCGTGGTCGCGCGCCGCCTCCGCGGCCCGCGCCCGCGCGATCGCCCGGGCGAGGCGCGCCGCCTCCACCGGCTTCGTCACGTAGTCCACGGCCTCGAGGTCGAAGGCCCGGATGGCGTGGTGGTCGAAGGCGGTCACGAAGACCGCCAGCGGGGCCTCCGGGCCCAGTCGCTCGATCACGTCGAAGCCGTCGCCCCCGGGCATCTGGATATCGAGCAGCAAAAGGTCCGGCGCGAGGCGGCGGGCGGCCGCCACCGCCGCCTCCACATCCCCCGCCTCGCCCACCACCTCCGCCTCCGGCATGGGGCGGATCAGGCGCGCCAGCCGCCGGCGGGCGATCGGCTCGTCGTCGACGATGAGGACCGTGAGCGGCGCGGTCATGCGCCGAGCGGCAGGCGCAGCTCGGCGCGCACCCGCCCCTCGCCCACGCGCCCGGCCGCGCAGCCCGCATGTCCGGGCCAGCGCGCGGCGAGCCGGGCCGAGACGTTGGCGAGCCCGATCCCGAGCCCCGCGCCCGGGCTGTCCGAAGCCGGCGCCGGGCTTTCGACCCAGAGTCGGAGATCCGCGCCCGCCCGGTTCGCGCCGATCTCGACCAGAGCGCGGCCCGGCGTCCGGGCGACCCCGTGCTTGATGGCGTTCTCCACCAGGGGCTGGAGGATCAGCGCCGGCACCAGCGCGTCCCGCAGGCCGTCGGGCAGCGAGAGCCGCACCTCCAGCCGGTCGCTGAACCGCGCCTCCTCGATCGCGAGATAGTCGGTCTGGAGCGCCACCTCCTCGGCGAGGCGCACGTCCGCGGCGGGGTCGAGCGCCAGCGTCCGGCGCAGGAAGCCCGCGAGCCGCAGGGTCATGTCCCGGGCGGGCTGGCTCGCCCCCTCTTCGATGAGGCCCGCGATCGAGTTCAGCGTGTTGAACAGGAAGTGCGGGTTCACCTGGTAGTGGAGCGCCCGCATCTGCGCCGTCAGCGCCTCCTCGCGCAGGACGGCGAGCCGGCGTTCGGTCTCCCGCGCCCGGGCGTTGTACTGGAGCGCGAGATAGAGGCAGGACCAGCCGAAAAGCTCCGAGGTGGTGAAGATCACCACGCGGACGAAGCCCTCCGCGTTGAAGGGCGCGACGTCGGGCGCGGTGCACCAGATCTCCATCCCGCGGTCGATGAGCGCCGAGACCGGCGCCAGCGCCAGCGCCATCAGGATCGCCGCCAGCGCCTTGGCCCCGAGGCTCCGTCGCCGGAGCCGCCAGAGCGCGAGCGTGATCGCGGCGGCGAGCAGGGCGTCCTCGGCCATGCCGATCAGCTTCGGCCCGGCGGTCGCGACCGGATCGCTGCCCGCGAGGCCCCAGACGAGGGTCGCGACGCAGAAGTAGACGGTGGCGAAGCCCAGGGCGAGCAGCGCGACCTGACGGCCGAAGCCAGGGGGAACGGAGGCGGGATCGGGGACGCTCATCGCGCCATGATCGCGCCCGGTCCCGCGCCTGTCGAGCCGCGCCCGGCGACGATTTGCGGCCGTTCGGCGAAAAGCCGCGCCGTTCGTCGCCTGGACGGCGCCGTTCGCGGGTCTCGCCTTGCGGGGCCCGCGCCCGCCTCCGTAGCCTCGCCCGCGGTGCGGAGCCCGCTCTGGCGGCGCTCCCTGTTCCTCGTAGCGAGACGAATGCAGATGGCGACGCTTTACGGCACTTCGGGCGACGACACGATCGCGGGCGCCTCCAGCCCCGACATGATCTACGGCTATCCCAAGGACGGTTTCCCGGAGGAGGAGTTCGGCGACGACGACCTGCGCGGCGGGGGCGGCAACGACTGGCTCTACGGCGGGGGCGGCGACGACCGGCTGCGCGGCGACGACGGGGGCGATCGCCTGTTCGGGGGCGACGGCGCCGACACGCTCGAGGGCGGCGCCGGCAATGACACCTACGACGGGGGCGCGGGCGACGACCTCATCCTCGTGTACGGCACGGGCGACGACCTGTTCCAGGGGGGCGCGGGCGTCGACACGATCCGCCTCGCGGGCGACGTCGCCTACCAGCGGCTGACCCTCGACGCGGCCGCGAACGTCGAGCGGCTAGACGTCGGCGCCTACCGGCTCTCGGGGACGGCCTACGGCGACACCTTCGACTTCTCCGGGCTGACCAGCGTCGCCTACCGGGGCCAGGTCTTCGACCTCGGCGCGGGCGCGGACGTCTTCATCGGGCACGCCGGCGCCGACTTCGTGCGCGGCGGCCTCGGCGACGACCGGCTGACGGGCGGGGGCGGGAACGATACCCTCTCCGGCGGCGGGGGCGCGGATCGCTTCGACGGGGGCGCGGGCGACGACCTGTTCCTGATCGACGGCCGGGACTGGGACGTCTTCCTCGGCGGCGCGGGCGTCGACACGGTCCGGCAGGAAGGCGCGGCCGAGCGCTACCGGCTGATCCTCGACGCGGCGAGCGGGGTCGAGCGGCTGGATCGCGCCGGCTTCGCCCTGACCGGGAGCGGCAATGCGGACGTCTTCGACTTTTCCGGCCTCACGGCGGTGACGGGCGGCGGCCCGGTGATCGCCCTCGGCGGCGGCGACGACAGCTTCACGGGCTGGCGCGGCGCGGATGCGGTGAGCGGCGGGGACCGGGCGGACACGCTGCGCGGCGGAAGCGGCGACGACGCGCTGTCCGGCGACGCGGGCGACGACGTGCTGTCCGGCGGGGCAGGGGCCGACCGGCTGACCGGGGGCGCGGGGGCGGACCAGCTCTCCGGCGGAGACGGCGCCGACCGCTTCATCTTCGCCCGGCCGGCGGACACGGGAAACGGCGCGACCCGGGACGTTGTGCTGGATTTCGCCGCCGGCGTCGACAAGATCGACCTCTCCGCGATGGACGCGAAGAGCACGGTCGCCGGCAACCAGGCCTTCGCCTATATCGGCGGCGCGTCCTTCGGCGACCACGCCGGGGAGCTGAGGTTCGCAGGCGGCCTGCTCCAGGGCGACGTCAACGGCGACGGGTCGGCGGATTTCTCGATCCGGCTCGACGGCGTGACCCGGCTGGCGGCGCTCGACCTCATCCTCTGAAAAACCCCTGCCAAGGCCTCTCTCCCAAGTCGAAAGGCTTGGGGGAGGGGTCGATTTTCACGCGTGAAAATCGGGTCATATTATTGATATAATTCAATATATTTTGAGGCGTCAACCTGATCTTCATGAAGGTGAACCGCTTGCAGGCGAGCGCACGGAGGGTTCCGCGGAAGCTTCGCCGAAGCGCGCCGGCGCAGGGCGCGTCGGCCTCCGGTCCACGCGGCCCGGTCTTCGGCGACCTTCTCCGGGAAACCTGGCCGAGGCGCGGGGACGCCTGCCTTTCGTGGAGCGAGGCGAGGGACGCCCTGTGAGGCCCGGGCGGGTCGGGTCCGGTCGGCACCTCGGCTGGGTGAGACCGCGGCCGGGCTCTGCGCACACGCCGCAAAAGGCCGCGATGTCCCAGACCTGGACGGGTTCCGTCCGGCCGATCGCGTGCTAGGCTCCGGCCGGGGAGGAGTCAGACCTTGTGCAACCACTACGAGATGATGAAGCGCCTCGAGGCGATGCGCCAGCTGTTCGACCCGCTGAGCACGCAGGGGACCAACCTCGCTCCGCTGCCCGACGTCTTTCCGGACTACCCGGCGCCGATCGTCCGGCGCGGCGCGGAGGGACATGAGCTCGGCATGGCGCGCTGGGGCCTGCCGACGCCGCCGCAGTACTTGGTGACCAAGACCGGCAAGCCGAAGCGCACCGACCCGGGCGTCACCAACGTCCGCAGCGCCGGCTCGCCGCACTGGCGGCGCTGGCTGGGGCCCGACAACCGGTGTCTCGTGCCGTTCTCGCGCTTCGCCGAGCCGCAGCGCGGCGCGGACGGCGTGTCGCGGGAGGTCTGGTTCGAGCTGGCCGACCAGCCCGAGGCCGGCTTCTTCGCCGGGGTCTGGGTCCCCGCCTGGACCTCCACCCGCAAGCTCGCCGAAGGGCCGGTGACGACCGATCTTTTCGCCTTCCTCACCACGGAGCCGAATGCGGAGGTCGGTGCCGTGCATCCGAAGGCCATGCCGGTGATCCTGACCGCGCCCGAGGACTGGGAGGCCTGGCTCTCGGCGCCCTGGTCCGAGGTCAGGCGCTTGCAGCGCCCCCTCCCGGACGGATCCCTGCGGATCGTGGAGCGCGAGGCCGCGTGAACGCTCCCGGCTGGATTGCGCCCCTGCGGGCGGCTCCCTGATCCGCCGAGTTTCCCCACCCCAGGCCTTCGGCTATGGAGGGTCCCATGACAAGACGGCGCCGCAGGCACAGGGTCGCTCTGAAACACATGAGCGTCGAAGCCTATCGCGGGGGGCGAGCCGCTTCCGGCCTTGAACAGGAAGTTCGACATCTGCCGACATCTGATTCCGCAGCTCGGTCGAAAAGTACGAGCTCGGCGAGTTTGACGACGAGCATATCCGGACCGATCCGGCGCCCGGAGTAAGAGGCGCGCATCGCCGCGCGGCGCTATGGACGCCCGACAAGCGCCTTGGAACGGCGGGGGAGAAGGCCAATGCGATGCTGCAGAGGCCGACCGACATACTCAACTAAGGGTTGAGAGAGCACGCACCATGCTCGAGGAGGCCCAGAAAACGCGGCGTGGCCTCGACGCGGGCAAGCCCGCGCGCGCTCCTGTCGCGACGACTTCCCCTTGGCTTGATCCGCCTGCAACCCGGCGAAGCCCCTGAACAGGGGCCGTGACGCTGCGCAAGCGCATCCGCCTCCGAAACCCGGCCCTGGGCGCTCCGCGTTCCACTCGAGACCGCACTCCGCAACGCCGAGCCCGAGGAGGGGCGCGCCGCACTCGACGCCATCCTCGCTCACGCCGGCGCCGACCTCACGAAGCTCAACTATATCGCCCAATCCGGCGGCGGCGAAGCCCTGACCTCGATCATGGGCGGCCACGTCACGGTCGGCGTCCCCGGCTACGGCGAGGTCGGCCCGCAGGTCGAGTCCGGCAAGCTCGGGGCGCTCGCCCTTTCGTCGGCCGAGCGGCTTCCCGGCATCGACATTCCGACCCTGAAGGAGCAGGGCATCGACGTCGCGTTCTTCAACTGGCGCGGCCTCTTCGCCGCCCCGGACGTGCCGGCCGAGAACCTCGCCGCGCTTGAAGGCGCCCTCGACGGCATGGGGAAGAGCCAAGCCCGGAAAGACACGATCGCAGAGCGGCAGTGGACCGACCTCTACATGCCGGCCGCCGAGTTCAAGACCTTCCCCGCCGAGGACCGCGAGGTCATGAAGGGCATCCTGACCGACCTCGGTCTGGCGAAGTAATCGCTAAGGCGGCGCCTTTTCTACCCGCCCTCGCGCTCCACCGGTGAGTCCTCGCGCCGACAGAGATGTCTCGGTTTGTCCGAAGCAGCTTACGGGCTGCCGTGCCGATGGCCGGACCTCTCGATCAATGGCGGCGCCCGCGGGTCCCGTCTGGATGCTTGTCGCTTGCGTCACGGCTCGTCGCCCTCGCCCAGGAAGCGGAGCACTTCGTCGCCGAAAGCCTCGGGATACTGGAAGAGGAAGGCATGGCCGGAATCGGGGTAGATCACCAACCGCGCGTCGGGGATCGCCTGCGCCAAGGCGTAGGACTGGTAGGTCGGGATCATCGCGTCCTCGACGCCGTTGGCGACGAGCACGGGCTGGCGGATCGCCCCAACCCGGTCGAGGAGCGAGGTTTCGGGCGTGCCGACGTCGCCGCCCGCCGAGAGCATCGCCTTCCAGGTCAGCGCGCTGACCTTTTCGGCGAAGGCGTCCGAGCGCTCGCGCAGCCGCGCGAGATGCGCGCGGCCCGCCGCCTGGCTGGTCGGAGTGTCCTTGAAGAACAGATAAAGGAAGTCTTCCTCGTCGTTGACAGGCTTGGTGGCGACTTCGATCGCCTTGGGGTTGAGGGTGGCGCCCTCGACATACCCCGCGCCGCTGCCGGCGATGACCAACCGGCGCACGAGATCCGGCTGCTGCAGCGTCAACTCCTGCGCCACGAGGCCGCCAAAGGAGAATCCGAGGAGATCCACCTGGTCGTATCCCAGCGCGCCGATGAAGGCCGCCGTATTGGCGGCCCAGCCGCTCAGCCGCTCGGGCGCCGCGCCGCCGGAACGGGCGACGCCGGCGTTGTCGAAGACGATCACGTGCCGCCCCGCCGCGACACGGTCGAGAAAGGCCGGATCCCATTCGTCCATCGTGCCGCGGAAGCGGTTGACGAGCACGAGCGGCGTCCCCCCTGGCTCCCCGAGCGCGCGGTAGGCAAAGGGCGCGCCGCCCACATCCACGGTCAGGGTTTCGACGCAAATTGCGCCGCAGTCGGCGGACCAGGCCTGCGCCAGGCTGGGCCCGGTCGGGCCAAACGCCGCCAGCACGAGCGCGGCAGCGCCGGCGCGCGACGCCAGGGCGATTTCCGAAATTCTCATGGCAACCTCCTACGGTCCTTCGCTCTCACTTCGCTCGACCTGGCGGGGCTCAGCCTTCGGACGGGGACGGCGGGTCGGCGGGCAGTCGGGCCTCGATCCAGCCGAGGATGTCGGCCAGGACCTCCTCCCTGCCGATGTCGTTGAGCAGGTCGTGGTAATGCCCCGCGTAGAGTTTCAGGGTCTTGTCCGCCGCGCCGGCCTGCGCGTGGAAATACTCGCTCCCGTGGTAGACCGTCGCGCGATCCTCCGTGCCGTGCAGGATCAGCACTGGCAGGGTGATCCGGTCGAAACTGTCATGCAGCCGCTCATCGGCCCGAACCAGCGCGGCCACGGTCGCCGCCGGCTGGCTCTCGTCCCGGGTCAGCGGATCGGCCTCCAGCGCGGCGAGCGCCTCCGGATCGCGGGTGAAATCCTTCATCTTCAGCGTCAGCACCCCGAGCCGCGGCGCAACATGGCTGAGACCCTTGATCGCCGTCAGCACGAAGCCCGGCGCGGGCGCCTGGAAGGCGAAGCTCTCGCAGATCAGCCCGTCGATCTCGTCCTGGTGGTCGAGCGCGTAGGTGCAAGAGACGACGCCGCCGGCGCTATGGCCAAGCAGGTAGACGTGCAGGCCCGGATGCCGCGCCTTGGCGATGCCGATCAACCCGCGCAGGTCGGCGACGTATTCGGCGATGTCCTCGACATAGAACCGCTCGCCCTCGGACCGGCCCCGGCCGCGCAGGTCGACGGCATAGACCGCGAAGCCCCGCGCGGCGAACCGTTGGGCGGTCCAGGCATGCTGGCCGCCGTGCGAATTGACCCCGTGGCAGATGACGAGGACCGCCCGCGCGCCCCCCTGGGGCAGCCATTCGCGCATGTGGATGCGGACCCCGCCGAGGCTCTCGAAATCCTCCTCACGCATCGAAGCGGCTCCGCTTCTCGACCGCGCCCGCGACGGGTTCGCCGCGCAGGAAGGCGAGGAGATCGGCGTTGAATGCGTCCTGATGCGTGGTCGGCAGGCCATGGTCGCCGCCCTCGTAGATCTTTAGGAGCGCGCCCCGGACGATCTCGGCAGTCCGCAGCCCCGCGGCGCCGATCGGCACGATCTGGTCGTCGTCGCCGTGCACGATCAGGGTCGGCACGTCGATGCGCTTCAGGTCCTCGGTATAATCCACCTCCGAGAACTCCCGGATGCAGTCGAGCTGGCCCTTGATCCCGCCCATCATCCCCTGAAGCCAGAAGGACTCCCGCACGCCCTCGGATACTTCCGCGCCGGCGCGGTTGTAGCCGTAGAAGGGCAGCGTCAGGTCGCGAAAGAACTGCGCCCGGTTGTCGAAGGTCCCCTTGCGGATGCCGTCGAAGACCTCGATCGGCAGGCCTTCGGAGTTGACCTCGGTCTTCAGCATCAGCGGCGGAACGGCTCCCACCAGCACCGCCTTCGCCACCCGCGCCGTGCCGTGGCGGCCGAGGTAACGGGCGACCTCGCCGCCGCCGGTGGAATGGCCGACCAGCACGGCGTCCTTGAGATCCAGCGCCTCGATCAGCGTCGCGAGGTCGTCGGCATAGGTGTCCATGTCGTTGCCGGTCCAGGTCTGGTCCGACCGTCCGTGGCTGCGCCGGTCATGGGCGATCACCCGGTATCCCTCGGCCCCCAGGAAGGCCATCTGGCCGTCCCAAGCGTCGGCCGTCAGCGGCCAACCATGGGAAAAGACGACCGGCGGGCCGTCGCCCCAGTCCTTGTAGAAGATTTCCGTCCCGTCCCTGGTCTTCACCTTCGGCATGTCCCATGCTTCCCCAGAAGGACCCGAGCGTCCCACGGCAAGGTTTGCCCGAAAGCCGGCGCAGTGCAGATTGGCGAAATCGACAAAGTTCGGGGCGAATCTGACAATGCGATTGACTGACCCGCCGGCGGAGGTCGCCCTGCTGCATTATCCAGGCGCGCAGCTCGCGGCGCTGCATGGGCTGACCGACCTCTTCGGCATCGCCAGCGACCGGTCGCGCGAGATCGGCGGGCCGACGGCTTCGATGTTGCGGGTGACGCACTGGCGCCCGGCCGCGCCGGAAGGCCCGATCGAGAAGGTCTTCGACACCCATCCCGGGTTGTCGAGCCGGCCGGCGGTGGCGATCGCCGGGCCGAGCCTGCGCAATCTCCCCCAGGACCCGGAAACGCTCGACACCCTCGCCGGCTGGTTGCGGGACCGGCACGCCGCCGGCGCGGTGGTGGGCTCGGTCTGCTCCGGCGCCTATCTGCTCGGCCATGCGGGCCTCCTCGACGGTCGGGTCGCCACCACCCACTGGTGCCATGCCGCCGACCTCGCGGCACGCTTCCCGGCGGCTCGGATCGATCCGGCCCGCCTGGTGGTCGACGACGGCGACATCATCACCTCGGGCGCGGTGATGGCCTGGACCGACCTGGGACTGCGACTGGTCGAGCGGTTGCTCGGGTCGGCGGTCACCGTGGCGACGGCGCGCTTCATGCTCTTCGACCCTGTCGGGCGCGAGCAACGGCACTACTCCGGTTTCGCCCCTCGGCTGAACCATGGCGACGGCCCTGTGCTGAGGGTGCAGCACTGGCTGCAGGGCGTCGGCGGCCAAGGCGCTACGCTTGGCGCGATGGCGGATCGCGCAGGGCTTGAGACGCGGACCTTCGAGCGCCGGTTTCTCCGGGCGACGGGCCTGCGGCCCACCGAATACTGCCAGCACCTGAGGGTGGCCCGGGCCCGCGAACTGCTGGAACTCTCCGCCCTGCCGATCGCGCAAGTCGCCTGGAAGGCCGGCTACGGCGACGAGGCCGCCTTCCGCAAGGTCTTCCGCCGCGTGGTCGGGTTGACGCCCGGCGCCTATCGCCGCCGGTTCCGTCTCGGAAACGTTGAGGGCGGCAGCGGCCCCTCAGGGTGAACGTCCCGATCGCGATCTTTACGTTCGGGCCATCGGAAGCCGCCCCGAATCGGAGGCTCGCTCTGACGCCGCTCGCGACGATGCGGCATTCGAAATGCAGTCATCTCTTGCGCAGCGGATAAGAGGATGAACCCACGCCGCGTCAGGAGAGCCGAATATCGAGAGCTATCTCAGCATGGAGGGCAGGATATAATTAAAGAATTTTGTAATTGCAGGAAAAAATTTTTGCAGTCTTCATTTTTAAGTTCAATTACAAAAACATAATGTTGATTACATGATGATAATTTTCATCCCGGATCTGTTCCTGGCGCGACATTTCAAGACTGCGTCGTCCGCCTTGTCCTGTCGGCCGCCGGACCCGCGCGGCGAACCGATACGCCTTGCGGCAAGTCCCGGATCGTCGCGGCCGGCGAGCTTTTCGGCGCGCATCGCAAGGAGGCTTGCCCGCGTCTGCAGGCGCGCGCGGCCCGGTGCTGCGCCTTTGCGTGCGGGCGATCGAGGCGTGCGGAAAGGCGCATCGGCTGCGCCCAGGGCCGCCGCCTCGGCCCCCGGGGCGATGCGATGACCAAAGGCCCGGCCGAAGGTTTCCGCGCGGCGGGATCGGAAGCCGCGGATCTCCTCGTCCAAGTCGGGGTCGGCGATCATGGCCGTTCCGCGAGGATCTGCGCGAACCGTTCCTTCGCTCGCGGCGGCAGGTCGGCCGGCAGATCGTGCGCCGCCCCCGCGCCCACCTCGATCAGCATCACCATGCCCATGGCGAAATGCGGCGAGCACTTGATCCCGTAACTGCCGGGCACGGTCAGCGTGACCTCGAACGTCTCGTTGATCCCGCTGCGGAAGGGCGCGGCGCCCTCCGGGATCATGCCCTCGATGGTGGCGGCGTTGTGGCTCGGCTGGGCCGGCGTGAAGCGCACCGTGTCGCCGGGGGCGACGCGCAGGAATTGCGGCTCGTAGATCATCGGCCCCGCGTCGCTGCGGTTGAACATCCGCACCTCATGGGTCTCGGCGGCGGCGGGCGCGGCGAGGGCGAGCGCCAGCAGCGCCAGGGCTTTGGAAAGCATCGGTCAGTCCTCGAGGCAATGGAAACGAAGGAGCGTCGCGTCGTCCGCGGGATCGCGCAGCACGGCCGCGCCGACCCGGAACTCCGCGCGCAGGCGGTCGGGGGTCAGCACCTCGGCGGGCGGGCCGCAGGCGACCAGCCGCCCCCCCGCCATCAGGCCGATCCGGTCGCAGCCCATGGCCTGGTTGAGGTCGTGCAGCGCCATGACCACCGTGACCGGCAATCGCGTCGCCAGCCGCAGCAGCGCCAGCTGGTGGCGGATGTCGAGATGGTTGGTCGGCTCGTCGAGCAGCAGCACCCGCGGCCGCTGCGCCAGCGCCCGGGCGATGTGGACGCGTTGCCGCTCGCCGCCCGAGAGCGTCGACCAGTCCCGGCCCGCCATATGCCCCATGCCGACCGCCGCCAGCGCCGTCTCGACGATCGCCGCGTCCGCGGGCGAGAAGGGCGACAGCGCGTCGAGCCAGGGGATGCGGCCGAGCTCGACCACGTCGCGGGCGGTCAGCGCCTCGGCGGTCTCGGCCTGCTGCTCGACCAGGGCGAGGCGCCGCGCGATCTCGCGCCGGGTCAGCCGGGCGAGCGGCGTCCCGTCGAGCCGCACCTCGCCCCGGGCCCGCGGCAGAAGGCCCGCAAGCAGACGCAGCAGGGTGGACTTGCCCGAGCCGTTCGGCCCCACCAGGCCGAAGGTCTCGCCGGGCGCGATCTCCAGCGCGACGTCCGCGACGATGGCGCGGCCGCGGGCGGACCAGCCGAGGCCGGAGGCGGCGATCCTCATGGCCGGATCCTCATGGCCGGATCCTCATGCCGAAACCCTCATGCGCGCCTCCGGTTGCGGATCAGGATCAGCGCGAAGCCCGGCGCGCCGACCAGCGCGGTGACGACGCCGATCGGCACGACCTGGCCCGGGATCAGCAGCCGCGAGGCGATGTCGGCGGCGATGAGGAACACCGCCCCCGCCAGCGCCGAGGCCGGGACCAGAAGCCCGTGCCGCGCCCCGACCAGGAAGCGCATCGCATGCGGGATCACCAGACCGACGAAGCCGATCGAGCCGACGAGGCTGACCATGACCGCCGTCGCCAGCGTGGTCATGCCGATCAGCGCCGCCTGGACCCGGCGCACCGGCACGCCGAGCGCCGCGGCCGACTGGGCGCCGAAGGCGAAGGCGTCGAGCGCGCGCGCGTGCCACAGGCAGAGCAGCAGGCCGAGGACGGCGGCGGGCGCGGCGAGGCTCACGTCCGGCCAGCGCACCCCGGAAAGGTTGCCGAGCAGCCAGAACATGAGGCCCCGCGCCTGCTCGGCATTGGCCGACTTGGCGATGAAGAACGAGGTCAGCGCGTTGAAGAGCTGCGAGCCCGCGATCCCCGCCAGCACCAGCTGCGCCGACCCCCCGCCCGCCGCCCGCGCCAACGCCGCCACCAGCGCGAAGGCGAGCGTCGCCCCGGCGAAGGCTCCCGCCGACAGGCCGATCGCGCCGCCGCCGAGCCCGAGGATGGTCACCGCCACCGCCCCCGTGGAGGCGCCGGCCGAGACGCCGAGCAGGTAGGGATCGGCGAGCGCGTTCCGCACCAGCGCCTGGAGCACCACGCCGGCAAGCGCCAGCCCCGCCCCGCAGCAGGCCGCGACCAGGGTGCGCGGCAGGCGGTAGCTCCAGATGATCCCGGCGTCGATCGGATCGACCGCATGGCCCGCGTCCCACAGGTTGTTGGCGAGCACCGCCGCCACCGTGCCGATCGGCAGCGGCGTCTCGCCGATCACGACGCCCGCAAGCACCGCGAGCGTCAGCACGGCCGCCCCGACGGCCGCGCGCCGGAGCGGCATCCGGCCACGGACCGCCAGGGCGGCCGCGCCGCTCATTGCAGGTCGAAGGCCGGCAGGGCCGCGGCCAGCGTCTCCAGCGCGGCGACGTTGCGGATCGAGGGATCCATCGAATGGGCATCCAGCACCACGATCCGGTCGTTCTTCACCGCGTTCATCTCGCGCGCCACCGGATCCGTGCGCAGGAATTCCAGCTTCTTCTCGTAGTCGTCCGCCTCGAAGCGGCGGCGGTCCATCTTCGCGATGACGATGATCGAGGGATCGGCCCGGGCGATGGCCTCCCAGCTCACCACCGGCCATTCCTCGTCGCTCTCCACGACGTTCCGCAGCCCCAGCGCCTCCATCATGTAGGCGGGCGGGCCCTTGCGCCCCGCCACATAGGGGTCGATGTCCATCTCGGCCGAGGAGAACCAGAACACCGCCGAGGCGTCGTTCAGCTCCAGCCCCTGCGCCTTTTCGATCGCCGCCGCCTCGCGCGCCTTCAGCGCCGCGGTCAGCGCCGCGCCGCGCTCGGGCACGCCGAAGATCTCCGAGAGCTCGGTCACGCCCTGGTAGACCCCGTCCATGGTGAACATCGCCGTGCGGGTGCCGTCCGACCCCACCGAATTGTCCTTGCCGGCGCAATCGGCCGCCATCACGTAGGTCGCAATCCCGAGATCGGCGAACTGCTCGCGGGTCGCCACGATCCCCTGCGGGCCCACGTGCCATTCGTACTGGATCGCCACCAGCCCGGGGCGCTTCGCCGCCACGCTCTCGAAGCTCGGGTCGTTGTCGGCCAGCCGCTCGACGCGGGCGTTCGCCTCCGCAAACTCCGGCAGCACCTCGGTGAACCAGACCGAGGTGCCGGTCACCTTGTCCGCGAGCCCCAGCGCATAGAGCGCCTCCGTCGCCGCCTGTCCGATCGTGACGACGCTCTCAGGCGCGGCGTCGAACCGCGCCTCCACCCCGCAGTTCCGCAGCGTCAGGGGAAAGCCCTCCGCCGCGAAGGCAGGCAGGCCGAGGCACAGCGCGACGGCGCAGGCGGTTGGTCGCAGGAACATCGTCGTCTCCGATCAGGGACGGACCGGAGCTGGAGCGGGAGGGATCATGCCAAAGGCCCGCCCGGTCGGGCAGGCGCGCAGGAACGGCCAGGCGTTCGTCGGCAAAGGTCATTCGACACCTCCCCGGACACCCCGCCCGGGCCATGTTGCGTTTCCTTCGCCGGCAGGTCTCCTGACTGACGGGTCACGGGGTTCATGCGCCTTCCCATGGCTCGCGCCACAGTGGCCGTCGCATGACCCTCGCCGCCTACAGTTGCGGGGGCAGTTCCGTTTCGCGCGCGTCGCCGCACGCCCACGGATTCCCTTTCAATTCCTTTCGGAAACCGGCCCCTGCCGGATAGCCGAGCGGACGGGCGGGGGCAAGACGCATCGCCGCCCGGCGTGAAGATTCCACAAATTGACACCGTCTCCGCATTCCCTACCATATGTAGCCGTCACGGTACCGACTCGTTCGGGTCGGAGAATAGGGAAGCCGGTGCAAGACCGGCGCTGCCCCCGCAACTGTAAGCGGAGTGCCCCTCCCATCACGCCACGGGCCGCCCGGCCTGGAAGGCGGGAGGGGGCGTCGATCCGCGAGCCAGGAGACCTGCCGCAACGCGAGACGAAACCCGGGCGGGGCGCTCCCGGGGGTCAGGCCGCCGGCCTGCCCTGCGCGCGTCCCCCAGACAGCGGGGAAGCTGATGCAGGCGACCGACGTTCTCACCGGCCGGATCATGGGCCAGACCATAAGCCCGGCCAACGGCCAGACTACAGGCCAGACCACCGGCCTCCGGGTCATCAAGCGCGACGGCCGGATCGCGCCCTTCGACGCGGCCAAGATCGCCGCCGCCCTCGGCAAGGCCTTCCTCGCGGTCGAGGGCGAGGCGGCCCGCGGCTCCTCCCGCGTCCACGAGACCGTCGAGCGGCTCACCCTCGACATCTGCGCCGCCATCGACCGCCGCCAGGTGGCGCGCATCGCCATCGAGGACATCCAGGACCTCGCCGAACTGGCGCTGATGCGCGGCGGCCACCACAAGGCCGCCCGGGCCTATGTGCTCTGGCGCGAGGCCCGCGCCGCGGACCGCGCCCAGCCCGCCGCTAAGCCCCAGCGCTGAATGCACGACGCCTCCGGCGCCCGGGTCCCCCTCGACACCGCCGCCCTGCGCGCCCGCGTCGCGGCCGCCTGCGCGGGCCTCCCCGGCGTCGACGCGGAGGCCGCGCTCGCCCGCACCCTCGCCTCCCTCTACGACGGCGTGACGGCGGCCGAGCTCGACGAGGCGCTGATCCTCGGCGCCCGCAGCCTGATCGAGACCGATCCCGCCTATGCCTTCGTCGCCGCCCGCCTGCTCGCGGACCGGCTGCGCGCGGAGGCCATGGGCGCGGTCCTCGGCCGGCCGGAGGCGACCGACCTCGCCGCCTATTTCCCTACCTATGTCGCCCACGGCGTCCGCGCCGGCCTCCTCGATCCCGCGCTCGCCGGCTTCGACCTCCCCCGCCTCGCCGCGGCGCTCCGCCCGGAACGCGACCGGGCCTTCCAGTACCTCGGCCTCCAGACCCCGCACGACCGCTAATTCCTGCACGCGGGCGGAGTGCGCTTCGAGCTGCCCCAAGCCTTCTTCATGCGCGTCGCCATGGGCCTCGCCCTGCGCGAAGACTTCCGCGACGGGCGGGCGATCGAGTTCTACGAGCTGCTCTCCTCCTTCGACTTCATGGTCTCGACGCCCACCCTATTCAATTCCGGCACGCCGCGGCCGCAGCTCTCCTCCTGCTTCCTCACCACCATCCCGGACGATCTCGAAGGCATCTTCGGCGGCGTCCGCGACAACGCCCTTCTGGCGAAATACTCCGGCGGCATCGGCAACGACTGGACCCCGGTGCGCGGCCTCGGGGCCCATATCCGCGGCACCAACGGCGCAAGCCAGGGGATCGTGCCCTTCCTCAAGGTGGCGAACGACACGGCGATCGCCGTCAACCAAGGCGGCAAGCGCAAGGGCGCGGTCTGCGCCTATCTCGAGACCTGGCACATCGACGTCGAGGAATTCCTCGACCTGCGCAAGAACACCGGCGACGACCGCCGCCGCACCCATGACATGAACACCGCGAACTGGGTCCCCGACCTCTTCATGGAGCGGACGGCCCCTGGACGCTCTTCTCCCCCGACGAAGTCCCGGAGCTCCACGACCTCGCCGGCCCCGCCTTCCGCGCCGCCTACGAGGCGGCCGAGGCCCGCGCCGCCGCGGGCGGGATCCGCGTCCACCGCCGCCTGCGCGCCGTCGACCTCTGGCGGCGGATGCTCTCGATGCTGTTCGAGACCGGCCACCCCTGGATCGCCTTCAAGGACCCCTGCATCCTCCGCTCGCCCCAGGGCCATGTGGGCGTGGTGCATTCCTCGAACCTCTGCACCGAGATCACCCTCAACACGAGCGCGGAGGAGGTGGCGGTCTGCAACCTCGGCTCGGTCAACCTCGCCGCCCACGTCACGCCCGCCGGCCTCGATACGGCCAAGCTCGCCCGCACGGTCGCGACCGCCATGCGGATGCTCGACAACGTCATCGACGTGAACCTCTACACCATCCCCCAGGCGGAGCGCGCGAACCTGCGCCACCGCCCGGTCGGCCTCGGGCTGATGGGCTTCCAGGACGCGCTGCAGACGATGCGCATCCCCTATGCCTCCCAGGCGGCGCTCGACTTCGCCGACGCCAGCATGGAGGCCATCGCCTTCCACGCCATCTCCGCCTCGGCCGACCTGGCGGAGGAGCGCGGCGCCTATGCGAGCTTCGAGGGTTCGCTCTGGAGCCGGGGCGTGCTGCCCCTCGACAGCCTCGACCTGCTGGCCGAGGCCCGCGGCGTCGCCCCCTTCGACAAGACCGCCCGGCTCGACTGGGACTCCCTGCGCGCGCGGGCGCGGCGGGGGATGCGCAACTCCAACTGCCTCGCCATCGCCCCGACCGCGACCATCTCCAACATCTGCGGCGTCAGCCAGTCGATCGAGCCCGCCTTCCAGAACCTCTACGTGAAATCCAACATGTCCGGCGAATTCACCGTGGCGAACGCCGCGCTGGTGGCCGACCTGAAGGCGCTCGGCCTCTGGGACGAGGTGATGATCTCGGATCTGAAATACCACGACGGCAGCCTCGGCCCCGTCGCCCGGGTCCCGCAGGAGCTGAAGGCGCTCTACGCCACCGCCTTCGAGATCGCGCCCGACTGGCTGGTGCGCGCGGCCGCGCTGCGCCAGAAATGGATCGACCAGGCCCAGAGCCTCAACCTCTACATGGCCGAGCCCTCGGGCCGGAAGCTCGACGCGCTCTACCGGCTCGCCTGGAAGTCGGGGCTGAAGACCACCTACTACCTCCGGGCCAAGGCCGCGACCCGGGTGGAGAAATCCACCCTCGCGGGGTCGGACGCCACGCTGAACGCGGTGGCCGTCGGCGGCGCCGTCTGTTCGCTCGACGACCCGACCTGCGAGGCCTGCCAGTGACCGGCGGGCGGAAAATGGCAAGCCGGTTTCCAGCCCGATTCCAGCCGCGTTCCAGCCCGGGTTTTTCCGGCCCTTTCAACAGGATGATCGCCGCGCGCCCCGGGCGCGCCGATCGGCCCGCATTCGCCTGAAGGAAGCCCCCATGCTCGACCTCAACGCCAAGCCCTCCAGCGCCGGCCTCGGCGCCATCGACCGCGACGGGGGCCGCGTCAACGTCTCCGACAAGGCGATGATCAACGCCCGCGCCGACGTGAACCAGCTCCTGCCGCTGAAGTACCGCTGGGCCTGGGAAAAATACCTCTCCGCCTGCAACAACCACTGGATGCCGACAGAGGTCTCCATGCAGGCCGACATCGCGCTGTGGAAGTCTGGCGCGCTGACCACGGACGAGCGCCGGATGATCAAGCGCAACCTCGGCTTCTTCGCCGCCTCCGAGAGCCTCGTCGCCAACAACATCGTCCTCGCCGTCTACCGCCACCTGACGAATCCCGAGTGCCGTCAATACCTTCTGCGCCAGGCCTTCGAGGAGGCGATCCACACCCACACCTTCCAGTACATCGTGGAATCCTTGGGCCTCGACGAGGGCGAGCTCTTCAACATGTACCGCGAGGTGCCCTCGATCACCGACAAGGCCGCCTGGGCGCTGGAGCACACCCGCGCGCTGGAGGACCCGAGCTTCCGCACCGGGACCGAGGCCGCCGACCGCGCCTTCCTGCGCGACCTCGTGGCCTTCTACGTCGTCTTCGAGGGGATGTGGTTCTACACCGGCTTCGCCCAGATCCTGAGCCTCGGCCGGCGCAACCGCATGGTCGGAATCGCCGAGCAATATCAGTATATTCTCCGCGACGAGAGCCTGCACCTGAACTTCGGCATCGACGTCATCAACCAGATCAAGGCCGAAAACCCGGCCCTTTGGACCGAGGCCTTCCAGGCCGAGATCCGCCGGATGCTGGGCGATGCGGCGGAGCTCGAAGCGGCCTATGCCCGCGACACCATGCCGAACGGCCCCCTCGGCCTTACTTCGGAATTGTGCAGCGATTACATGCGCTTCATCTCCAACCGCCGCTGCGCCCAGCTCGGCCTCGCGCCGATCTTCGGGGCGGCGGAGAACCCGTTCCCCTGGATGTCGGAAACCATCGACCTGCGGAAGGAAAAGAACTTCTTCGAAACCCGCGTCACCGAATATCAGACCGGCGGCGCGTTGAACTGGGACTGAACCCCGCGATGCCTTTCCCGCCCGAGCGCATCGTCTGCCTGACCGAGGAGACGGTCGAGACGCTGTACCTCCTCGGCGAGGAGGCGCGGATCGTCGGCGTCTCGGGCTATGCGGTGCGGCCGCCCCGGGTGCGGCGGGAAAAGTCGCGGGTCTCGGCCTTCACCTCGGCCGACCTGCCGAAGATTCTGGAGCTCCGGCCGGATCTGGTCCTCGCCTTCTCCGACCTCCAGGCGGAGATCGTCGCCGCGCTCATCCGGGCGGGCGTGGCGGTCCATACCTTCAACCAGCGGGACGTGGCGGGGATCCTCGCCATGATCCGCTTGCTCGGCGCGCTGGTCGGCAAGGCGGAGCGGGCGGAGGCGCTGGCCGCCGGCTATGAGCGGCGGCTGGCGCAGGTTCGCGCGGAGGCGCGAGTGGCGCAGGCGGGCCGTCCGCGGCCGCGGGTCTATTGCGAGGAATGGGACGCGCCGATGATTTCCGCCATCGGCGGGGTCTCCAAGCTGATCGAGATCGCCGGCGGCGAGAACGTCTTCGCCGACCTCGCCCGCGCGCCCGACGCCACGGCGCGGATCGTGAGCCCCGAGGCGGTCGCGGCCGCGGCGCCGGACGTCATCCTCGCCTCCTGGTGCGGCAAGAAGGTCCGGCCCGAGCGCATCGCCGCCCGCCCGGGCTTCGACGCGATTCCGGCGGTGCGGCAGGGCCGCATCCACGAGATCAAGTCGCCGCTCGTCCTCCAGCCCGGCCCGGCGGCGCTGACCGACGGGCTCGACGCCATCCGCGCCGCGCTGTCAGGCTAAGCGGGCGAGCCGCAGGAAGCCCTCCAAATAGTCGGGCGCGCCCTCCCCCGCCCGGCGGCCGATATGGATGCTCTTGCCGATCCCCGCGGGCCCGAGGCGCAGCGAGCGGATCGGCAGGCTCAGCTCGAGCGCCCGCGCCAGCGCCGCCTGGGTCATGCCGCGCTCCTCGCGAAGCCGGCGCAGGCGCACGCCCATGAAGGCCTTTTTCATCGCCAAACCCTTCGCAATCTTCGCAAACTGACACCTCCGCATTCGCATTATTATTCAAATTCAGTAATTTAGCCCATCATCGCCTGCGGATAACCTCCCTCTCGTCGATCCGCAAGCAGGGATAGCCGCCAATGCCGCCGAGGGCCTCAACCGTTCCGAGCTTTCCCACGCCGGTCCCGGCGGTGCCCCCCGCCGAACGGCCCGACATCTACTTCTCCGCCTTCGGGCCCGATCCGTCGTGGCCAGTCCGGGCCAGGGACGTGGTGTCCCCCGAGGCGCAACCGAGAGGACTGATCATGACGAGATCCTATGCCACCCTCCGCGCCGAGGCGCTCGCGCGCTATCCCGGCGGCGTCGCCCCGGGCGGCGTCAGCGTCGACGACATCGTCCAGCTGAAGGCGCAGAACACCTACGACACGCATCTCGACATCGCCCGCGCCATGGCGGGTGTCATGCGCGCCGACATGGCGGCCTACGACGCCGACACGGCGAAGTTCACCCAGTCGCTCGGCTGCTGGTCCGGCTTCCACGCCCAGCAGATGATCAAGGCGGTCAAGCGGATGCGCGGAACCGCCAAAGGCACCTACGTCTACCTCTCCGGCTGGATGGTCGCGGGCCTGCGCAACCGCTGGGGCCACCTTCCCGACCAGTCGATGCACGAGAAGACCGCGGTCGCCGAGCTGATCGAGGAGATCTACGTCTCGCTCCGCCAGGCCGACGAGGTCGTGCTGAACGACCTCTTCGCGAAGCTGAAGGCCGCCCGCGCGGCAGGAGACGCGGTCGCGGAAAAGGCCGCCATCGCCGAGATCGACAGCTTCGAATCCCACGTCGTGCCGATCATCGCCGACATCGACGCGGGCTTCGGCAATGAACACGCCACCTATCTGCTGGCGAAGGAGCTGATCAAGGCCGGCGCCTGCGCGCTGCAGATCGAGAACCAAGTCTCCGACGCCAAGCAGTGCGGCCACCAGGACGGCAAGGTCACCGTCCCGCGCGAGGACTTCATCGAAAAGCTGCGCGCCTGCCGCCTCGCCTTCGAGGAGCTGGGCGTGGAGGACGGCGTCATCGTCGCCCGCACCGACAGTCTCGGCGCCGGCCTCACCCAGAAGGTGCCGGTCAGCCAGCGCCCGGGCGATCTCGCCGCCCAGTATATCAAGTGGCTGAAGACCGAACCGATCGACGCGCCGGCCGAGGGCGAGCTCGCGATCTGGAAGGACGGCGCCTTCGTCCGCCCGGTGCGGATGCCCAACGGCCTCTTCGCCTTTCGGGAGGGGACCGGCCGCGACCGCATGGTCGAGGACTGCATCGCCTCGCTGAACGAGGGCGGCGCGGATCTGATCTGGATCGAGACTGACACGCCGAACGTCGACGAGATCGCCTCAATGGTCGCCGACATCCGCAAGGCGGCGCCGAAGGCGAAGCTCACCTACAACAACTCGCCGTCGTTCAACTGGACGCTCAACCGCGCGATCAACCGCGTGGCCGAGGCGGTCCACCGCCTGAACGAGGCCGTCCAGCGCGCCGTCGCCTCCGGCGTCTCCGTCGAGCTCGTCCGGGTCTCGCGCCATCACGACGGGTCGGGGAACTGGGGCGACCAGGTCGTCCCGATGATCCGCGGAACCGAAGCCCCCGGCGCCGATGCCTGAGACGGCCGGGGGTCCCGACGAGACCCGCTTCGTCGAGATGGTCTTCCCCGAGCAGACGAACCACTACGGGACGCCGTTCGGGGGCGAGGGCCTGCGCCTGATGAGCAAGGCCGCTTTCGTGACCGCCACCCGGCGCGCGCGGCGCGCCGTGGTGATGGCGGCCTCCGACCGGGTGGATTTCGACGTGCCGGTCCGTCTGGGCGAGATCCTCGACCTGGTCGCGCGGGTGGAGCGGGTCGGCCGCAGCTCCATGACCGTCAGCGTCATCGGCACGGCCGAGGCGCTCCAGACCGGCGCCCGCCGGCCCGCGATGCAGGGCCGCTTCGAGATGGTCGCGGTCGACGAGGCCGGACGCTCCGTCGCCATCGCATGAGGCAAGGCGGCGCCAGCGCCCACCCTACGTCCGTTCCCTGGTCGGGCCCCGAAGGCCGGACCTGACGCAACCCCGCCGGAGAGCCGGCCCTGAACCGGCAAGAGCGGCGTGTGGCGCCGCGCCTGTTCATCGCCCCAGCGCGTGAGCGCACAGGGCGAGGGGCCCGCCGCAGGCCCGCCCCCTGGGGGATCGGCGCGCGCCTGCCTGCGCTGGGGCGAGAAACGCGTCTGCCGGAGACAGGCAGGCGCGTGCCGATCTGGCGCCGGTCAGATCGGCAGCGGCCCCGACAGCGCCCATGCGCGCAAGGCTGGGCGTCGCGCCCGGCCCCGTTCCGCTTCTCTTCCCGAGGGGAGAGCCTCGTCAGAAGTGACCCGACCATGCAGACCCACATCGTCCGAACCTACAAGTCGGCCGAGCCGCTCGCCCGCGAGGACCAGCTCGCCTGGAAGATCGCCGAGGTCGCGGCCGATCCGGTCCCGGTCCTGCCGGACGTGGTCGAGATGATCGGCAACCGCATCATCGACAACGCCGCGGTCGCGATGGCCTCGCTGAACCGCCGCCCGGCGGTCAGCGCCCGTGGCCAGGCGCTGGCCCATCCCGGCGCGCCCGGCGCCCGGGTCTTCGGCTGCGACGCCGGCGCGCGCGTCTCGCCGGAATGGGCGGCTTGGGCGAACGGCGTGGCGGTGCGCGAGCTCGACTATCACGACACCTTCCTCGCCGCCGACTACAGCCACCCCGGCGACAACATCCCGCCGGTGTTCGCGGTCGCCGAGCATTGCGGCCTCGACGGCGCGGCGCTGATCCGCGGGATCGCCGCGGGCTACGAGATCCAGGTCGCCCTCGTGAAGGGCATCTGCCTGCACGCCCACAAGATCGACCATATCGCCCATCTCGGGCCCTCCGCCGCGGCCGGCATCGGCGCGGCGCTCGGCCTGCCGGTCGAGACGATCTTCCAGGCGGTGCAGCAGGCGCTGCCCGTCACCACCACCACCCGCCAGAGCCGCAAGGGCGAGATTTCGTCCTGGAAGGCCTTCGCCCCCGCCTTCGCCGGCAAGGTGGCGGTGGAGGCCGTCGACCGGGTGATGCGCGGCGAAGGCGCACCCTCGCCCGCCTGGGAGGGCGAGGACGGCTTCATCGCCTGGCTGCTCGGTGGCCCGGAAGCCCGCTACCAGGTGCCCCTGCCGGGCCGGGGCGAGCCGAAGCGCGCCATTCTCGACGCCTATACCAAGGAGCATTCGGCGGAATACCAGAGCCAGGCGCTGATCGACCTCGCCCGCCGCATGGGCCCGAAGATCGGCGACCTGTCGAAGGTCCGGGGCATCCTGATCGAGACCTCGCACCACACTCATTACGTCATCGGCACGGGCGCGAACGACCCCCAGAAAATGGACCCGACCGCCTCGCGCGAGACGCTCGACCATTCTATCATGTACATCTTCACCGTGGCGCTCGAGGACGGCGGCTGGCACCACGAGGCGTCCTATGCGCCGGAGCGGGCGCAGCGGCCGGCGACCGTGGCGCTGTGGCGCAAGATCCGCACGGTGGAGGATCCACGCTGGACCGCCCGCTACCACGACATCCGCGACAAGGCCTTTGGCGGCCGGGTGATCCTCTACGCCGAGCACGAGTTCAACGCCTCGACCTTCACCGCCCGGATGATCGCCGGCACCGGCGCGGACGTCTATTCCGCCATCGCCGGCGCCATCGGGGCGCTGTCGGAACCCAAGCACGGCGGGGCGAACGAGGTCGCCTTCGAGATCCAAAAGCGCTACGAGACCCCCGACGAGGCCGAGGCCGACATCCGCGCCCGCGCCGCCGGATCCTCCTCCATTATCCGGAGCGATGAGGCGCGAGCCAGGCGCCAGGGAAATCCCGTTCATGAGGCCATGACCTGGCGAAGATGACGCGCGGCTGACGCAGGACGTCAGCCGCGCGTCAGGCCGACTTTGGCAAGGAATGCTCGCATTGCGATGCAGCATCCACGCGGCGTCGCAGCATGTCCCCTCGGCTGTCCTGCGGGACATCCGGCCAGAAACAAGAGGTTTGCCATGCCCGACCTTCTCCAGCGCATCTCGAGCTTTCGAGGCGACGTCTTCCCCGGCCACGCCGCCCTCTACCGCAAGCTCGCCCGCGAGGGGCAGCAGCCCCAGGCCCTGATGATCTCCTGCGCCGACAGCCGGGTGCTGCCGGAGGCGATCACCCGCTCCGGGCCCGGCGAGCTCTTCGTCTGCCGCAACGCGGGCAACATCGTGCCGCCTTTCGCCACCGCGAACGGCGGCGTCTCCTCGGCGATCGAGTACGCCGTTGTCGCCCTCGGGGTCCGCGACGTCATCGTCTGCGGCCATTCGGACTGCGGCGCGATGAAGGGCCTGTGCTGCCCGCACCTCTTGGAGCCGATGCCCAACGTCGCCGCCTGGCTGCGCCACAGCCATGCCGCCCGGTCGATCGTGGCCCATTCCTATCCCGACACGCTGAGCGAGGCGGAGCGCGTCCGGGCGCTGGCGCTGGAGAACGTCCTCGTCCAGCTCGACCATCTCAGGACCCATCCTTCCGTGGCGGCCCGCCTCGCCTCGGGCGACCTGACCCTGCATGGCTGGTTCTTCGACATCGGCACCGGCGGGCTGCTCGCCTATGACGGGGAGGCCCGGACCTTCGTCGAGCCGCAGGAGGACCGGCCGCTCCCCGTCGCCGTCACCGGCCGCGACCGCACCGTCCTCTTCGCCGCGGAGTGACGCCGATGAACCGTCTCGCCTCCAGCCTCGTCCGCGACGTCGCGGCCTCGCTCGTCGTCTTTCTCGTCGCCATTCCGCTCTGCCTCGGCATCGCCATCGCCTCGGGCGTGCCCGTCGCCATGGGCCTCGTCTCGGGCGTCGTCGGGGGGCTCGTCGTCGGCTTCCTCGCGGGCTCGCCCCTGCAGGTCACGGGGCCGGCCGCGGGCCTCGCGGTGATCGTCTTCGGCTTCGTCCAGCAGCACGGGATCGCCGCGCTCGGCCCGGTCCTGGTCGCGGCGGGGCTCCTGCAGGTCCTCGCCGGGTTTCTCCGGATCGGCTCCTGGTTTCGGGCGATCTCGCCGGCCGTCGTCCACGGGATGCTGGCGGGCATCGGCATCCTGATCATCCTCGGCCAGGTGCACGTCCTCATGGGCGGCCGTCCGGCCGCCGGCGCGATCGAGAACGTCGCCGCCATGGACGAGAGCCTCGGCCGCCTTCTCGGGCCGAGCGTGACAACCGAGGCGATCGCCCTGCTCGTCGGGTTGATCTCGCTGCTCGCGATGATCGGCTGGGAAAAGGTCCGGCCCCGGTCGCTCAGCCTTTTGCCGGGCGCGCTGGTGGGCGTCGTCGCGGGCACGGCGCTGACCGCCGCGCTGCGCCTGCCGATCCCCCGCGTCGAGCTGCCGGAGTCGCTCTTTGCGAGCCTCGCCCTGCCGACGCTCGACGGCTTCGCCGTGCTCGCCCAGCCGGGCGTCCTGGTCGCCGTCCTCGTCATCGCCGTCATCGCCAGCGCCGAGACGCTGCTGTCCGCCGCCGCGGTGGACCGGATGCACGACGGCGCCCGCACCCGCTTCGACAAGGAGTTGGTCGCCCAGGGCGTTGGCAACGGAATCTGCGGCCTGCTGGGCGGACTGCCGATCACCGGGGTGATCGTGCGGTCCTCCGCCAACGTCCAGGCGGGCGCGCGCAGCCGGGCCTCGACCATCCTGCACGGCGTCTGGATCCTCGGGCTGGTGGCGCTGGCACCGGCCCTGCTCGAACAGGCGCCGCTGACGGCGCTGGCGGCGGTGCTGCTCGTCACCGGCTTCCGGCTGATCGGCCTTGGCCATGTGCGCGCCCTTTTCGCCCGCCATGGCCCGGCGCCGGTCGGGATCTGGGGCGCGACGGTCACGATGGTGATCGTGGAGGACCTGTTGGTCGGCGTGGCCGTGGGCCTTGCGCTCTCGCTCCTCGAGATCCTGCCGCACCTGCGCCGCCGGCTCGCGATCGAGCGGCAGGACCAGGGCGACGCCATCCAGCTCGGCCTGCGCGGGGCGGCCACCTGCAAGGACGTCCCTGCCCTGCTCGCGGCGCTCGAGGACCTGCCCGAGGGCCGCAAGGTGCGGCTGGTCGGCGAGGGCCTGCGCTACATGGATCACACCAGCGCCGAGACCATGAGCGACTGGGTGCGCCGCGAGGCCCGGGCCGGACGTCCGATGGAGGTCCGGCAGCCCAAAACCTGGCGCCACCCCCGCCTCGGCCCGATCTTCGCCCGCCTCTCTGCGGAGACGGCCTGAGGGTCGCGCCGCGACGCTCCTGACGTCGGGACTCCCCCGATCCTCTCCGGCTGGACGGATCGGGAAGACGCGATGCTGCGGCGGGGCGCCCCTTGGGCCCCGCCGACGGCGCGCCCTGAGGCGCGTCGCATCGACCGGGAAACGGCCATCGTCCCGCCTGGCCGCAGGCCGATCGCGAGCGGCGTCGCCGCACGGACGCAGGATAAGGACGCAGGGTCCAGGCCTTGTCCCTCAGAGCGTCCTTCGCTCCAGAGACGGTCTACACATGCGTCGTGGGCAGGACCGGCGAGAGCTTCACCGTCTCCATCGAGATGGCGGACATGTCGTGGAACTCGACACGGCGGATGATCTGCTTGTAGATCGCGTCGTAGTGCTCGACGTTCGGCAGGACCAGCTTGAGGATGTAATCGAAGTTGCCGGTCAGCCTGTGCGCCTCGATGATCTCGGGGATGGAGCTGATCGCGGCCCGAAACCGGTCGAGCCACTCCTCGCCGTGGCGACCGGTTCTGACCAGCAGGAAAACCGTCGTCGGCAGGTTGATCTTGCGCCGGTCGAGCAAGGCCATCGTCCCGGTGACATAGCCTTCGCCGCGCAGCCGGGCGACCCGCCGCGAACAGGAGGAAGGCGACAGGGACACCTGCTCCGCCAGATCGGCCAGCGACAATTCCGCATCCTCCTGCAGAAGCGCAAGGATGCGGCGGTCTCGATCGTCGATCACGGGCACGGGACGCTCCTTGCGGGGAAAGGACGCAAAACCATTGCGCGTTTCGGACGAAACTCGAGCGCCCGGTGCAAATCAAGCGAAGGCGTAGGGCCAGAACGCGCGCAATCCGCGTCGGGGCGGCGCCATCTTGCGCCGACCGAAATTCACGCAAGGAGCGCCCGATGAAACGGATCGGCCTGATCGGCGGCATGAGCTGGGAATCCACGGCGACCTATTACCGCCTGATCAACGAGGCGGTGGCGACAGGCGCGGTGGCCTGGCCTCGGCCGATCTGGCGATGCGCTCCCTCGATTTTTCAGAGGTCGTCGCCTTGCAGAAGGCCGGCCGCTGGGACGAGGCCGGCGCCCTTCTGGGCGCGGCGGGGGCGCAGCTCGCGGGCGCGGGGGCCGACTGCATGCTGATCTGCACCAACACCATGCACCTGGTCGCGGACGCCTTGAGGCGAATGTCCGGCGTCCCGCTGATCGACATCATCGACGAGACCGCCGCCGCCCTGAAGGCCGACGGACGCAGGCGGCCGCTTCTTCTCGCCACGCGGTACACGATGGAGCAGGGCTTCTACGCCGAGCGGATGCGCCGCAAGGGCGTCGAGACGGTCGTTCCGGAGGTCGAGGACAGGATCGCCGTCCACGACATCATCTTCGGCGAGCTCTGCCGGGGCGAGGTGAGGGAGGCGTCGCGGCGGAGATACCTGGAGATCTGCGAAAAGGGCCAAGCGCGCGGGTCGGACTCGATCCTCCTCGGCTGCACCGAGATCTCCCTTCTCGTGGATCCCGACGCCTGCCGCTGCCGGCTACGACTCGACGCGCCTGCACGCCGCCGCGGCTGTCAGGTTCGCGCTCGACGGCGTTCCGCTTCCCGAGGCCGCCTGAGATGCGCCGCCTCTTCGCCTATGCCGGCAAGCCGGTCCGGCTCGACAGCCTGCTGATCGAGCCGGAGGCTTCTTTCGTCAGCCAATCCATGGCGGCGCGGGAGGCCAAGACCGTCGTGAACGGCGACGGCTGCGGCCTCGGCTGGTACGGCGAACGCGGCGCGCCCGGCGTCTTTCGGGATACGAGGCCCGCCTGGTCCGACGCCAATCTCGCGGCTCTCTGCCATCAGATCCGGTCGGGCATGTTCATGGCCCATGTCCGCTCGGCGACCTCCGGCGAGGTTTCCCGCGCCACCTGCCACCCGTTTGCGCTGGGGCGGCGTCTCTTCATGCACAACGGCCAGATCGGCGGCTACGAGCGGATCCGGCGGGAGATCGCCGCCCTGATCCCCGATCCCCTTTACCCCGCCAAGCGCGGCGTCGGCGACAGCGAGGCGCTCTTCCTGATCACGGCCGGACAGGGCCTCAAGGAGGATCCTGTCTCGGCCATGGCCGCCGCCCTGCGGCTGTGCCGGGACAAGATGAGCGCCGCCGGCGTCGCCTCTCCCTTGCGGTTCAGCGCGGTGCTGATGGACGGCGAGCGCCTGCACGCGTTCCGCTGGTCGAGCGACGCGCGGCCGCCGTCGCTTTACTGGCGCAGGTTGAACGAGGGCGTCGCGATCAGTTCGGAGCCCTTTTCGTTCGACGCAGGCCCATGGACCCTCCTGCCTCCGAACACGGTCGCGAGCATCCGGTCCCATGAAATGAGGACCGAGCCCTTCGATCCCTGCGGGCTAGAGCGAAGTCCCACCCGGCTGCACCGGGTGGGCTGCTCCAGCTGTTTGATTTGACGCAATCTCTTAATCACCGGACGATTCCGTCCGGTTGGATATCGCTCTAGGCAGGTGAGGGCCTTGCGGCCGCCTTCTGTCGTCCGCCGTGATCGACCGCCCGAGCCTGTCGCCCTGTCCTTCGTCGGAAGAGCCCGCCACGAGCAGGGCGATCGGCTGGATCGGCGCATCCTGTCCCGGCGGCCGCGGGCGGTCGACCAACCAGGAGTTGTCGGAGGCGATCGGCCTTTCGGCCAGCCCCGCCTCAACCGCGTCCGGCGGCTGGAGAAGGCGGGCGTCATCCCCTGCTGCCAGGCCCCGATCGCGCTGTCGCAGGTTTGCCGGCACGTGGACGTGATCGCGGCCGTCACGCTGAAGGAGCACGATGTCCAATCTTGCCCGACCTTAGAGGAGGTCATCCTCTTGCTCCGCTACGTCGTGGAACGCACGAAGGTGAGGGGCGCCTTGGATTATCTCGCGCGCTTCCTCTGCCCGGACATCGGCGCCTGTCGGATGCCGTCCGATGCGCTTCCCGCGATCGGCCCGAAGATCGGCGACATGAAGATCCACGACATGCCGAGCCAGGGGGCGCTGAAGTCGGTCAACCCCTTCCGGGGGGCGACCTCCAGGACCTGATCGCGCCTTCGCCCACGGCGAGGACGCGGGGAGCGGCGTCAGGCCGGAATGCGCCGGCGCCGATCGGCGAAACACCTCATCAAATCCTGGAACCGCCCCAGCGCAGCATCAGGCCGAGCGGCTGTAGGCGGTGACGCCCCACCAATGCTGCGTGCGCTCGTTGTGGTAGGCGATCCCGGCGACGGCGGTCGACACGTCGCCGTCCTGCAAGGCGTCGATGATGGCCAGGTGTTCCTGCATCGCGCTCAGGATGCGTTCCTGCACGAAGGGGCGGACCTGCTGGATGATCGAGATCCGGACCCGGTTCGCATCGTAGGCGCCGCGCAGCAGCGGGTTGTCGAGCCCGGCCGCCATGAAGTCATGCAGCGAAAGGTCGACCTGGATGGCGCGAAGCGACAGCTGCGGCGTCGCGGCCCCCTGCGCCGCCGCCAGCATCTGCACATGGGTTTCGCGCAGGGCGGGCAGGGATTTCAGCGCCTCCTGGTCCAGGATGCGGCGGCGTGCGCCTTCCTGGTCCAGCACCATGCGCAGATCCAGGCTGTCGCGGATCGTCTCGGGCCTCGCTTCGAGGATCTGCACGCCGCGCTTGGGAATGATGTCGAGCCAGCCCGAGGCTCCGGCATGACGCACCGCCTCGCGCACGGCGGCCAGCGGCAGGCCCAGAATCTCGACCAGTTGCGGCATGGACAGGAACTGCCCGGCGCGCAGCTCGCCGCGCTGAAGGGCCGCGATCAACGCCGCCTGCGCGCGGGCGTTCAGCGTATCCAGTTCGGGCATTTCATCTCTCTGCATCGGCCGGACCCGCCCAGATTACGCAGGAACAGCCTGATCGGCCAGAAAAAATTTTTGTAGACATTTTTGTTGAAAATCGTGTAACATTTCACATGGCATCCCGCGACGAGGATGCCCGCCGGTCAAGTCGCCGGTCGTTCAAAGGGAGGAAAAGATGACGTCACCCATCATCCGGGACGCGCGCCGCACGGCGATTTTTCTGGACCCGGCCGCGCCTGCGGGGAATGCGAAAGGGCTGCGCCGCGCCGTCCGCCAGGAGGGCCGGGCATGAGCCAGAGCGTCCAGGCCGGCGGCATCGACGCCCACGCCGCCGCGATGCCCGCCGGGGTCTCGCCCAATCTCTACAACCAGGACCTCGCGCCCTCGAAGAAGGCGGGACGCACCTGGACCGCCTACAACATCTTCGCCCTATGGGCGAATGACGTGCACAGCCTCGGAAACTACTCCTTCGCCATCGGCCTCTTCGCCATCGGTCTGGGCGGCTGGCAGATCCTCGGCGCGCTGGGTTTCGGCGCGGTGTTCCTGTTCGTGCTGCTCAACTTCTCGGGCTTCATGGGCGAAAAGACCGGCGTGCCCTTTCCGGTGATGAGCCGGATCAGCTTCGGCACCCGCGGCGCCCAGATCCCCGCCCTGATCCGCGGCGGCGTCGCCATCGTCTGGTTCGGCATCCAGACCTATCTGGCCTCGATGGTGCTCGACGTGCTGCTGCTGGCGCTTGCCCCCGGCCTGCAGCCGCTGGCGGACCAGAACCTGCTCGGCCTTTCGGTGCTGGGCTGGATCAGCTTCTCGATCCTGTGGGTGATCCAAGTGATCATCGCCTGCTACGGGATGGAAAGCATCCGCAAGTACGAGGCCTTCGCCGGTCCGGTCATCCTGTTCACCTTCCTGTCGCTCGCCGGCTGGATGCTCTACGCCTCGGGCGGCAAGCTGGTGTGGTCGCAGCCCGACGCCCTGTCGGGCGGGGCGATGTGGGCGCAGATGCTGGGCGCCGCCTCGCTCTGGGTGGCGATCTACGGCACCTTCGTGCTGAACTTCTGCGACTTCACCCGGGGCGCGACCTCCAAGCAGGCCATCGTGGCGGGCAACTTCTGGGGCATCCCGATCAACATGCTGATCTTCGGCGCGGTCGTGGTGATCATGACCGGCGGCCAGCTCTCGATCGACGGAACCCTGATCCAGAGCCCGACCGACATCGTGCAGAAGATCCCGAGCACCTTCCTGCTCGTCCTCGCCAGCCTGTCGCTGCTGATCCTGACCATCGCGGTCAACCTGATGGCGAACTTCGTCGCGCCGTCCTTCGCCCTGGCGAACCTGCTGCCGCGTCACCTCGACTTCCGCCGGGCGGCCGTGGTCAGCGCCGTCATCGGCTTCGTGATCCTGCCCTGGAACCTCTACAACTCGCCCATCGTGATCGTCTACTTCCTGGGCGGGCTCGGCGCCTTCCTCGGCCCGCTCTTCGGGATCGTCATGGCCGACTACTGGCTGATCCGTCGCCAGAAGGTGGACGTGCCCGCCCTCTACACCGAAGATCCCCAGGGCCCCTACCACTACGTCAACGGCGTGAACCCGGTCGCGATCAAGGCGCTGATCCCCTCGGCCGTGATATCGCTGCTCTTCGCCTTCGTTCCGGCGCTGCAGGTGCTGTCGCACTTCTCCTGGTTCATCGCGGCGGGGCTCGGCGGGCTCTTCTACTACGCGATCGCGCCCAAGGACGGCGTCTACGCCGATCGGGACGGCGAGTCGATCGCCGTCGCCCTGACCCATTGATCGGAGGATCGGATGCGCATCCTGATCGTCAACGTGAACACCACCGCCTCGATGACCGACGGCATCGCCGCGCAGGCCCGCAAGTTCGCGAGCCCGGGCACTGAGATCGTCGGCCTGACCCCGCGCTTCGGCGCGGAATCGGTCGAGGGCAACTTTGAAAGTTACCTCTGCGCCGTGGGGGTCATGGACGCGGTCATGCGCTACGACCAGCCCTATGACGCGGTGATCCAGGCGGGATATGGCGAGCACGGCCGCGAGGGCCTGCAGGAGCTGCTGGAGGTTCCGGTGGTGGACATCACCGAGGCGGCCGCCTCGACCGCGATGTTCCTGGGGCACAAGTACTCGGTCGTGACCACGCTCGACCGCGCCGTGCCGCTGATCGAGGACCGGCTGAAGCTCGCCGGCCTCGATGCGCGCTGCGCCTCGGTCCGGGCCAGCGGCATGGCGGTGCTGGAGCTGGAGAGCCAGCCCGAGCGCGCCGTCGAGACCATCGTGGCCCAGGCCGAGGCCGCCGTGCGCGACGATCATGCCGAGGTGATCTGCCTGGGCTGCGGCGGCATGGCCGAGCTCGAGGCCAAGGTCCGCGAGCGCACCGGCGTGCCGGTCGTCGATGGCGTCGCCGCCGCCGTGACCATCGCGGAATCCCTGGTGCGGCTGGGCCTCGGCACCTCGAAGGTGCGGACCTATGCGCCGCCGCGCCCGAAGCGGGTCATCGGCTTCCCGCTGTAAGCGACGCCGAGCAGCGGCGCCGCCGCTGCTCGTCCCCAAGACCGTCAGAACAAGAAAGCGGTCGGCTGCGGGCTGCCGCGTCCCTGACGCGGCGGTTCCTCCGGCACGCACGCCCCAGGGAGGAAAGACCATGCGGTACAGCCGCGACATGATCGGCTATGGCGAGCATACCCCCGACCCGAAGTGGCCCGGCGGCGCCAGGATCGCGGTTCAGATCGTCATCAACTACGAGGAAGGCGGCGAGAACAGCATCGAGCACGGCGACGCCGCCTCCGAGGCCTTCCTCTCCGAGATCATCGGCTGCCAGCCCTGGCCGGGCCAGCGGCACTGGAACATGGAATCGATCTACGACTACGGCGCGCGGGCGGGCTTCTGGCGGCTGCACCGGCTGCTGAAGGACGTCCCGCTTACCATCTACGGCGTCGCCACCGCGCTGGAGCGCGCCCCCGAGCAGGTGGCCGCGATGCGATCGGCCGGCTGGGAGATCGCGACCCACGGCTACAAGTGGATCGACTATCGCAACATCCCGGCCGAGGTCGAGGCCGAGCATATCGCCCGGGCCGTCGAGCTGCACGCCCGCGTCACCGGCGAACGCCCGCGCGGCTTCTACCAGGGCCGCACCTCGATGAACACCGTGGCGCTGGGATGCGAGGAGGGCGGCTTCGAGTATCTCGCCGACACCATCGCCGACGACCTGCCTTACTGGCACGTCCACAAGGGCAAGCCGCAGCTGATGGTGCCCTATACGATGGACGCCAACGACATGCGCTTCTCCTCGGGCCAGGGCTTCGGCACGGGGGTCGAGTTCTTCGACTACCTGCGCGACAGCTTCGACATGCTCTATGCCGAAGGCGAGGACGGCGCCCCCAAGATGATGTCGATCGGCCTGCATTGCCGCCTGGCCGGCCGGCCGGGCCGCGCCGTCGCGATCCGGAAGTTCCTGGAGCACGCCCGCAAGCACGAGGGCGTCTGGTTCGCCAGCCGGCTCGACATCGCGCGGCACTGGGCGCGGACGCATCCCTATCGGCCGCGCGCGCGTCCGTCGGAAATGGCGCGCGAGGATTTCGTGGCGACATTCGGCGGCGTCTACGGGAATGCCCCCTGGATCGCCGAACGCGTCTGGGACGGCGAGATGGGCGCGATCCACGATACGCCGAAGGGGCTCGCCGCGCGCATGGCGCAGATCCTCCGCGCCGCCAGCGACGAAGAGCGGCTGGGCCTCCTGCGGGCGCACCCGGACCTGGGGGAAAAGCTCTCCGGGAGCGACGGCCTGACCGACGCCGCGCGCGCCGAAGCCGAAGCCCAGGCCGGCCGCATCGCGGAACTCAGGCTGAGCGAGATGCTGGGCGTCGACCGCGGCTGATCCACGCCTGGCCCCTCCCCGCCTGGTCCCATCGTCCCTGTCGATCGGCGCCCGCTCGGGCCCGCCGATCGACGTCCAGCGGCTTCTCTAGCCCGGTCGAGGAAGGGCACCCGGTCCCGCGAAGCGGGGCCGGCCTCCGATGCGCGCGAGGTCCCGCGCAGTGGCGCCGGAACGGTCGGGCGTCGTCCTGGTTCATGCCCTATCCCGAGGGGCAATGAGCGCCCGTCTCCGCCCACGCCTTGTAGAGGTCGCCGAACGCCTTCTGGGACCCGGGCGCAGGCTCGCGGCCCGCGCCGGGATCCCAACCCCAGCCCACGAGATCGTCTTCGGCCATATGCTCGACGAGCTCGGCCAGGGTCTTGCCGCCGTTGCGTTCGGGATCCTTGATCTGGACGCAGATCTCGGCGAGCGACTTGCCCTCCCAGGCCATCTCCGGGGGGGCGAGATGCCAGGCCGGATTGCCCGGGATCGACTCGAGGCCCTCGGCCTGCGCGATGACCTTGACGTTCGCCGGGCCGTGGCAGGTGGAGCAGTTCATGCCCGGCGCGCCGAAATTCGCCTCCCCCCGCACCACGGGGGGCTGATGGACGTGCATGTCCATGCCCTGGAGCGGCGCGTTCCCGACCGGATGGCAGTTCACGCAGCGCGGATGCTGCAGCACCTTGCCGGTCTCCTCGAAGATCGCGATCGAGCGCGCGGCGGGATCGGCGATCCCGTCGAATTCGGAGACGGCGCGAAGCCCCTGCGTCGGCCGCGGCGCGTCCTGGGCGAAGGCGAAGCCGGCGGCCAGGGCCCCCGCCGCGGCGCCAAGAACCAGCGCGCCTGCCAGCGCGCGTGGGGCGGTCCAGGTCCGGCCCCTCACGAGAAGGCTCCGGCGGAGAGCGGCAGGCGGCGCACGGGCCGGCCGGTCAGCCGTCGCCAGGCGTTGGAGACGGCCGGGCCGATCGGGGGCACGCCGGGCTCGCCGACGCCGGTGGGCGCCTCGGTCGAGGCGATGATCGCGACCTCGACCTCGGGCATCTCGTTGATGCGGAGCGCGCGGTAGTCGTGGAAGTTCGACTCGACGATCTCCCCGCCCTTGCCCAGGGTGATCGCATCGAAGAGCACGGCGCCGAGGCCGTAGCCGATCCCCCCCTCCATCTGCGCGCGGATGATGTTGGGGTTCACCGCCACGCCGCAATCGACCGCGCACCAGACCTTGTGCACGCGCGGCGCGCCGTCATCGCCGACCGACACCTCTGCGATTTCCGCGACATAGGTGTTGAAGCTCTTGTGGACCGCGACGCCGCGCTGCCGGCCCTGCGGCGGGGTCGCGCCCCAGTCGGCCATTTCGGCGACGCGCTTGAGCACGCCGATGTGGCGCGCGTTGTCGCCCAGGAGGGCGAGGCGCCCCTCGACCGGATCCTTGCCGCCCGCTTCGAGCAACTGGTCGACGAAGGTCTCGACGGCGAAGGCGGTGTGGGTGTGGCCGACCGAGCGCCACCAGAGCACCGGCACGGCGAGCCGCGGCTGGTGCGCGATCACGCGCAGGTTCGGGATGGCGTAGGGCATGTCCGCGGCCCCCTCGACCACGGTGCCGTCGAGCTCGGCCGAGCCCATGATCGACTGCGAGGCGATGCGCTGGTCCCAGCCGAGGATCGCGCCGTCGGCGTCGAGCGCGCCGATCATCCTGTGGACCGCGATCGGGCGGTAGAAGCCGCCGCGGATGTCGTCCTCGCGCGTCCACATGTGCTTGATCGGCCGGGTCATGCCGGAGGCGGCGAAGACTTCGGCGGCCTCGCGCATGTAGGGCGAGCCGAACTGGGCGCGGCGGCCGAAGCTGCCGCCGGCGAGCTGGACGTGGACGCGGACGCGCGCGGGGTCGACGCCGCAGACCTCGGCGATCACCGCCTTGTCCATGCCGGGGAACTGCGCGCCGCTGTAGCAGTCGATCCCGCCGTCGGCGCCGCGCGCCAGGACCGCGTCGAGCGGCTCCATCGGGGCGTGGGCGAGGAAGGGGAAGGTGATCTCGCTCTCGACGAGGGTCGCCCCGTCGCGGGCGAGGGCGCCTTCGATGTCGCCGATCCCGGCGGCGGGAAACGCCTGCGCGTCGTCGAGGGCGCGGTAGGCGGCGTAGATCTGTTCGCTCGACTGGGTTTCAGCGGCGGAGAGATCCCATTCGATCTCGAGCGCGGCGCGGCCCTTGAGGGCGGCGAAGGTGGTCTCGGCGAGCACGGCGACGCCCTGGCTCACCGGGATCACGTCGACCACGCCGGGCACGGCGCGCGCGGCGGCGGCGTCGAAGCTTGCGACCTTCGCGCCGAAATGCGCCGGGTGCGCGACCATCGCGATCAGCATGTCGTCGGCGAGGATGTCGAGGGTGAAGATCGCCGAGCCGTCGACCTTGGAGGGCGTGTCGAGCCGCGGGCGGTCCTTGCCGATGAGCGTGAAGTCCGCCGGATCCTTCAGCGGGGGGTCCTCGGGGACGGGCATCGTCGCGGCAAGCTCCGCGAAGTCGCCGAAGCCGCCTGCGCGGCCGGAGGCGGCATGGGAGATGCGGCCGTTCGAGACGGCGATCTCGGCCGCGGGCGCGCCCCAGGCCTGGGCGGCGGCGGCGACGAGCATCGCCCGCGCGGCGGCGCCGGCCTTGCGCATCTGCATGTACGAGTTGGCGATGGCGGTCGAGCCGCCGGTGGCCTGCGCGATCAGCCCGAACTCGGCGAAGGCGAGGTTGTTGTAGATCTGGTCGTCGGTCGGGGCGGCGACGGCGCGCATCTGCGCCCAGTCGGCGTCGAGCTCCTCGGCGACGAGGGTGGTGAGACCGGTGTAGGGACCCTGGCCGAACTCGATGTGCTTGCTCAGCACGGTCACCGTGCCGTCGGGCGCGATCCGCACGAAGGCGTTGAACGGCAGCGCGCCGGGACCGGCGTCGGCCGGCACGGCATGGACCAGCGGGGACTGGCCGAAGGCGCGCGGCGCCAGCACGAGGCCGAGGACGAGCCCGGTGAGAAACCCGCGGCGGGTGGGAGCCATCATGGTCATGGTCAGCCCTTCAGCGTTGCGGCGGCGGCGTGGATCGCCTGCCGGATGCGCACGTAGGTGGCGCAGCGGCAGATGTTCCCGGCCATGGCGTTGTCGATGTCCGCGTCGGTCGGCGCGGGGACGAGCTGCAGCAGGTTGACCGCGGACATGATCTGCCCGGACTGGCAGTAGCCGCACTGCGGCACGTCGATGGCGATCCAGGCCGCCTTGACCGCCTCGGCCTCCGCCCCCGCCAAGCCCTCTATCGTCACCACGTCCGAGCCCTCGACGCTGGAGATCGGCGTGACGCAGGACCGGCGGGGAGAGCCGTCCATGTGCACCGTGCAGGCCCCGCATTGCGCCAGGCCGCAGCCGTACTTGGTGCCGGTGAGGCGCGCCGCGTCGCGGATGACCCAGAGCAGGGGCGTGTCGGGGTCGCCGTCGAACGTCCTCTCCTGACCGTTGAGGGTGAAGGTGACCATGGGGTATTCCTCGCGGCGGCTGGGATACTGTACCGGACAGTTTAGCGTGTGGCCTGCGACAAGCAACACAATCCCGGGATTCGTCGCAGGTGAAACGACAGAGTCCCCGATTTCCGGGATCCAGGCGTTCAGTCCCGGCGCCTGGCGCTGCGCCAGAAGGCGATCCAGTCCAAGGGGCGGGCGACATGACGCTCTGTCTCTCGCGCCTGCGCCTGTCGCGAAAACCCTCGACCCAGGCGCGCGACGCGATCCTGAATCAGGAGAGGGGCGGCCCGCGGCTCGACGTCCCTCCCCGCCTGTTCTGGCCGGCCTTCGCGGACCTCCCCGGCCGGACCCGGGATTTCCCGGGACGTAAGGACCGGCTGGGCGCGTTCCTCCACCTCTCGGCGCGCCCTCCCGCGCCCGGCGCTCCGTTCGAGCCGCCGGAAGCGAAGGCCTTGGTCCCTGATTTGCGCGAAGGCGATCCACTGGCCTTCGCGCTCCGGACGAACGCCACCCGCGCCCACAAGGGCTCTGTTGCAAAGCTTGGCCTGAACGCGACGGACCGTCGATTTCAGCCGAGCTTCGCCATCATGCTTCGGAGTTGAAGTTCTGGAGGCGGGCAATGGCTTCGGTGAGGACATCGCATCCCAACCCGAAGGCGCGTTCGATCAAACGCACTTCACCCGCGAGGCCAAAGACCACGCCGCCGATGCGCCCCCTGGTCTGCTGCCTGGTCAGTGGTTTTCCCTGAGGTAGGGTTTCGAGCTTTTGGAGGATGCCAGGAATGCCGCGAAAGAAGCCCCAGCCGGCAGAGATCGTCGCGAAGCTGAGACGGGTCGACGTGCTGCTGTCGCATGTCCGGCCAGCGCACCTGCGCGAAGAGCGCGCCGACCGCCGTTTGCTCGCCAACCGCAGCGGCAAGCGCCGCATCGTCGTCGCACTGCGCCAGCGCGGCGGCCGCACGCTGACGCGGGCGTTCCTGCGCGAGACTGATGGCGTCGATTTCGCGCAGACGCGGATCGCGCCGGGCGCGGTCGTATCAGCCGACGAGGGCCCGCACTGGGACCCGCTGGAGCCGGCCTTCGACATGCGCCGCATCGCCCATGCCGACGCCTACAGCCGAGACAACGTCCACACCAACCAGGCCGAGAGCTGCTTCTCCCCTCTCCGGCGCAGGATCAGCGGCCAGCATCATCGCCTCGGCGCGCGGCATCTCGGAGCCTACGCCGTCCAGGCCGCCTGGCTCGAGGATCATCGCGATCAGAGCAACGGCGCGCTCGCCGACCGTTTGATCGGGAACGCGCTCGCCGCCCCGGTCAGTCGGACGTGGAAAGGGTATTGGCAACGACGCGCGAGCCATGATCGCGTCCCCTGGCCCCCAGACGCACATGCCCTTGCGCTTCTCGACCATCCGCACGAACCGCCGCCGCTTGGCGTGGCGCAGCGCCTGGACCAACCTTGAAGACGACCGAGTTGCGCAGAGCCGTATTCCGTGGGAGCCAAGCCGCGTTCGATCATGACCCGCTCCGCCAGCTCGCGCGTCGTCATCTCGCCCCGAGGCCCCAAGATGCAGCGCGCAGAACTCGGCAATCTCGCCCTTCTTGAAGAAGCCGTGGCTGACGAGATACCGCGCCTGCTGCTTCTACGGCTCGCTGAACAGCCGGATCGTCGCGTTCACGTGCGCGAGGTCGTGCTTGGCCTGCGCAATCTGCGCCTCGCACGCCGCGATCCTCCCAAGGATCTCGGCGCGCTTCTCCCTCAGCGTCCGGACCACCAATGGATCGGGCATGACCCATCAAAACCTGATGCGCCAAAGACAAACAGACCTCTTCTTGGCGCATTTGCCGCCTAAGGTCGAGTGCCTGAACGGCAAGCTGTTCTAGAGTCTCGCCGAGGCAAAGATCGTCATCGAGAGCTGGCGCCAGCCCTACAACATCCTGCGCCCGCATTCGAGCCTTCGGCTACAAGCCGCCCGCGCCGACCGCCACGCTCTGGCCGGAGATGCCGACCACCTCAACCATGGCCGCAAAGCCGGCCATGCACCAGATTTGAACCGGACAACCAATTGGAGGCAGGCCACTGGGAAGGGAAGGAGAATGGCTGCACTGCTCGCACTAGAGCGATATCCAACCAGACGGGATCGTCTGGCGGTCAGGATATCGCGACAAAACAATAATCTGGAGCGGACGGCCCGGCTCTGCCGGGACGGATTCTGCTCTATCTCTTCAAAAATAAAGAAAAAATTTTCTAGTAATTTTTATGATTAAAATCAAATAAAAATTTAAAAACATAATATAAAAATTTTTTAATAAATAAAAATGCATATAATTTATTAAAAATAAATAATAAAATATATATATTGATGAACGTAAAACATATTACTTGTTATCTAGGATGAAATGCATGCATTCCGCACTCCATTTTGTTTATTTTTTTCTTATCTGAAAAAACCCTTGTGGACCCAAGGACTTCCCCCTATACGGGTCGGCGGAGAGGTGGCCGAGTGGTCGAAGGCGCGCCCCTGCTAAGGGCGTAGGCGGGGAACCGTCTCGAGGGTTCGAATCCCTTCCTCTCCGCCACATTCAGAAGTAAGCATTTGTTTTTGTTTCATATTTTTGCCGTTCTTTTGACCTACCCACTAAAAGACCCGCCAATGCAAAAGCGCTTGCAAGAGACGGCCGAGCATCGCCAGCCGCCCCGCGTTGTCGTGATGGTCAGTCCCGGCTTGCGGCGTCTTCCAGCCGGCTCAGGGCCACGTCCAAGTCTTCGGTCATGATGACGAGAACAGAGACGATACCCGCCCGAGCATTGAGCGCGTCCTTCCCTTCCTCGTGCAGCAGCAGATCCAGCGCGAGGGCGAGGGCGTTGATATGGGTCGCCGCCGTGTGGCATTCGGCGAGGGTCATTCTGTTCCCGTTCACTCTCCGAACTCCTGAAGGTCGGCCCAGCGATCAATGCTGTCGGCTAAGGCTAGCATTTGCGTCGGCGTTTGGGATTGGACGCCTCCAAGAACGATGTTTTCGGTTCTGTGGTGAAGCGTCGCGTCGTCTTGGAGACGCGGAGCGTAGGACATCGGCCCACTGGCGCGGGAAGCCCGGCGGCCCTCAGCCCGCCCATGGCGCTCATGCGGGGGTGACTTCGGCCAGCCAGACCATGCGGCGCATGTTGTAGACGAGATTGGCGAGGCCGATCTTCACCCTGGCCCGCGCGAGGCCGATGGTGCGCACGACTAGGGCCATCGGCCCCTTCTGCCGAGCGAAGACATGCTCGACCCGGGAACGCACCTCGGACTTGGCCGCATTGGCGCGGGCGGTCCGCTGCGGCATCGCCTGGCCCTTGGGCTTGCGCCGATGGATGCGGCTGACGAAGCCCGCCTCGGCGAGATGCGCCTCGTTCTTCGCCGAGCGGTAGGCAGTGTCCGCCCAGACCCCGCTCGCGGTGTTGCTCCGGTCGAGCAGGGCCGGCAGCTCGGCGCCGTCGTGGCGGGCCGCATCGGTGGCCGTCCAGGTGCGGATCAGCCCGTGCCGGCGGTCGATCCCCACATGGTTCTTGTAGCCGTAGACCGGGATGGCGATGGCGAGCCGCGGCGCCCCGTCAGGCCCGGGTTTCGCCTTGCCCTGCTTCACCGTCCAGCGGGCGTCCCGGTCTTTCTGAGCGAGCTTCGCCGGCTTCCGCGCCCAGTCCTCGGGGATGCGTCCTTCGCGCAGGGCCTGTTTCTCGTCCTCGGTGTTGCGCTGCTTCGGCGCGGACACGACGGTCGCATCGACGATCTGCCCGCCCATGGCGATGAAGCCGGCGGCGCGAAGCTGCGCGTCGAAACGCCGGAACAGCGCCTCGACCGCCGGGACGCCGTCGAGGGTCGCCCGGGTCAGCGCCTCGCGGAAGTTCCAGATCGAGTTCGCGTCCGGCACCCGGTCGGCCAGCGTCAGCCCCAGGAAGCGCATGAAGGAGAGCCGATCCTTGACCAGGTATTCCGTCCGCTCGTCCGACAGCGAATGGCTCGCCTGGAGGATCAGGAGGCGGAACATCAGCACGTGATCATACGGCGGTCGGCCGCCTCGGGCCCGGTCGGAGCGCGGCACGGCGCGCTCGAGTTCGGGTCGGAACGCCTCGAAGTCGACCAGCGCGTTGATCCGCTCGAGGTCGTCACCCTTCGCCGAGAGATCCCGCAACCGCTCCTCGATGTCGAACAGTCCAGCCTGTCGCCCCATGATACGCCCCGCCTCGTCCCAAGGCCGAGTGAATCATCGATCCGACGAAAGCGCACCGGTTTTTGGAGGCGTCCGATTTGCTTACCAACGTTTCCCGAATTTCTTGAGCGAATTGACGCTTCATTGAAGGCGACATCTGGATGACTTCGACATGAAACTCCATCCAGATTGAATCACTCGGGTTCATGCCACGGCTCTCCCGATCAGGCGCCGAATATCCGCGATGATTGCCTCGTCATGCGGACAGTCGAAGACGCCATCCTCGCCGTAGAGGGTCCAAACATGGACCTTGGCGGCGAGTTCTTCGGCCGTCGTCGCAGGGATCGCCATCAATTCAGCTTCCATCTTCCGAAGAAGATCGGCGGCGAGTTTGTACTCTCCTTCCTCGCTAAAGCTGCCCTCAGTGCAGAGTGCATCGAAGAGGGCGACGCACTCCTTGAACCGGCGCATGATGTCCGAGGGCTCCCCCGCGACCGCCGCCGGGGCGACGAGCAGGGCGGGGGCGGCTTTCAGCAGGGTGCGACGGGTTGTGTGCTTCGCCATGGTCATGCCCTCCGCTCAGCGGCCAGCCCGCGCAGGGTGAGGGGCTGGCCCAGCCGCCATGCGTGGACCGGATCAAAGATCCAGTTGAGGTTGAGGCCGGCGCGGATCGCCAGCCGTGCGAGGGCGCGGGTCAGATTGTCTCGCATCGTCACGCCCGGCCCTCCCGGATCAGGTCGAGGCGGCCGAGGATCGCCAGCGCCTCCGACGACTTGAAGCCGCCCTTGTTCATCAGCGTCAGATGGTCGGCGCGCTCGGCCTCGGTCATGCGGCGCAGATACCACCACCGGCCACGACCTTCCGCACAGGCGCGGCGAACGCCCTCGCTGATCTTCGCGCGATGCTCGGGCGTGTGCTTGCTGCCCAGCTTGGCGGCCCGGATCTTCGCCTTGTGCTCGGAGGTGAGAGGGTCGCCGCTCATTGTCCGCCTCCCAGGCCTTCGGCTTTGCCGCCGTCCCGGATGAACGAGTGCACCTCGGAAACCCGCAGCAAGCTGACAGATCCAACCTTGTGGATAGTCAGCTTCCCGGCCTTCGCCCAGCGATAGACGGTGGCGGGATGAACTCCGAACACCTTCCGCGAGTCGGCGACCCGCACATAGAGACGCTGTTGAATTTGCGCGTTCGTCGTCGCCTGCCCGCTTTCGATCTCGCGCGGCACGGGCGCCGATGACTGAGGCCCGCTGATTTCGCCCTGGCCCTCTTCAATCAGATCGGCGCGGCCGATCATTGCCAGAACCTCGTTTCGGGAATACCCCCCCTTATGGCGCAGGACGTAGTAATCCTCACGCTCATCAAAGGTCATTTTCTTGAACAGGCCCTTTGGCATCCGAAGGTTCAGGTTGCCGGTCATTCCCGCGCTGATCTTCGCCCTCGTCTCGGCGGTATGGGTGCGCGTCATGCCAGCGCCTCCAACAGATCGCGAGACGCCGGAACGCCCGCAATGTCGCAAGCCTCGGCGAACAGCTTGCTTATCCAGACGTTTTCATAGTCGGAGCCCCAGCCCGTCGCGGCGACCAGCTTCATGGCGAAGTCGCGCAGGGTGACGGATGGCTCTGCCACCATCCTGTCAAGCAAAGCGCAGCGTTCTTCGTAGAAGGTGGACGCCTCTTCTTCGGTCTCGGCCTTCCCGAAAAGGGCCATGGCCGCCTTCCATTGCTCGAATGTCTCGGGGATCCCAGATTTCAATTCGGGGTCGATAAAGCTCCGCATGGCCTGCTTGTGGTGGCACATCTCAATATCGAATTCGCAGCGGTAAGTTTGCGCCCAGAGAGCAGCCGCCAGTTCTCCCGCGGTCTTCGGGCCGATCTCCCACATCTCATCAATGCAGGCGTGGGCGCGCTCTTCCGCCTCGGGTTCTTCCGACCAGTCGCGATCCCTATCCAGTCGCTCCCACTCGGCGAAAAGCTCCATGATCTTGCTCATGGTCACGCCCCCCTGGTCGACAGACGGAACGCCTCGAAGCGCCCGCGGAAGGCTTGGATGGAATCCTGAAGGACCACCGAAAGCTCGATCAGCCCGGGATCGTCATCCCCGAGGCAGCCCAGATGCATGGCACCGGACAATCGCTCGATGCGGTCGAGTTCGTCGGACAGGTCGACAAGGGAGGGCAGTTTGCGCGGCTCCGCCGCAATGGTATGGCAATCGCCAGCCATTCCTTGATCCTCCATAGATCAGGGTGTCGGTTAGGGCTGGCTTGGCGTTGCCGCGCCTTGTCAGCCCGCATTATTTCTGGCACCATCAAACCATGATGTCAATAGATGGTTCCGAAAAACCAAAAAAAGGACGCCCGCCGGCTGATACCGAAGCAGTGAACTTGCGCCTGCCTCGTGATCTCCTTTCCGCCGTAGACAATTTCCGCCGAAGCGAGCCGGACCTGCCGACCAGGCCGGAAGCTATCAGGCGCATTCTTATACAATGGGTTTCTGCAACCGGCCACAAATAGGCCATTTCTGGGATGGGCGCATGTCCGCAATTTTTCGAACCGCTTCTGTTGCGGTGGCTCTTGCAATATCAGCGTGCGCCGCTCCACCGTCTGGCCCGCTTCCGAGTAATCAGTTCTCATTTTCAGCAACAAGCGATAAGACAAAAGAAGCCTTAGTTCTTACCTTTGTTGGCGCTGGTTATTCGATCAAAACTCAATCGGAGAATCAGTTGATCTTTGACCGGCAGGAGGTGGGAACTCCCGCAGCATTTTGGTACGGTACCCGCATGTATCCAAATCCCTACGCTCGTGTAAATTTAACGATAGCCGGGAGCGCGCCGACTACCGTAATTGCTCAGGCTGGAGTCGCCTCCAACCCCGGATCTGGTTTCGAGAAATACACAGACTTCACAAACAATGCCCAAGTTCGCGCTGATCTGGCCAAGCGTATGAATGAAGCCAAGGCGCTTCTGAATGCTCAGACAGGCAGCTAGATTTATATTTTTAATGAATTCACAGTCGCGGATGACGCCCGACTCTTAAGTCAAGTCTGCCGAATAAGGCCGGGACAGCATCGCCTCCCCGGCCCTGTTCCCCATCTGGGAACGAACGCCGCGCAAGGTGAAAGGGCCCTCCTGCGCGGGCGTGAGGAACCGATGCACACATCTGAGCATCGGTTTTTTCCGAAACGGGAAATAACTGGGCTTCTCCCAAATCTGGGGAGAACTCAGGGTTTCGCTCATTCCTGAGCAAAAGGCCGGGACAGCATCGCCGCCAAGGGTGTCGGTTGAAGCGCCGCCCTGCTTCTTGCCCGAAGGCCCAAGCTGACACGTCCGAAACGACGGGCGACGGCCCCATCCTACCAGACTGCGGATTTGCAGTCAGGGCCGGCCTCCGAACCTGGCGTTTGGGGGCTAAAGCGGGAATTCCCGCTTAGAGGGGCAGTCCTCAGATCTGAGGATCGGTTTTCCGAAACGGGAAATAACTGGGGTTGCTCCCCGCGCGCTGGAGCGGGTGCGGGGGAGCCAGCCTCGCCCCCCCCGGGGGGGCTCCCTACGCCAGCCGGCGCGGCTGGCTCCTCTCATTGCCGGCTTCTACCGCACCATGGTTAACGCCGTCCCGAATCGTTGACCGCGGCGGGGTTCATCACGGAACCTGTTCCGGAATTTCTCATGGGAGACAGATTTTGAGCGGCGATTCCGATGATGCGACCATCCCGCCCTACGAACATAGACCATTCGCGCCGTTCGTCTTTTTTGACATGGCCCCGACCCTGGGGGTCGTTGGGGGCGTGGTTCATGTCGAACTTGCCGCAAGGGTCTTGATCCCAGGCGCCCATGGCCCCAAGGCACAGTTTGTCGCCGCCGCGCACCTTCGCTGTGGCGCTCCCGCCGCGCGCGAGTTGATCTCCGCCTTGCAATCTGCGCTCGACATGCTGGAAACGCCCCAGGGGGCCGACATAACGGCAAAATTTAACTAACGCACGCGCCTCAACGGGCGAGACACCCCCACCCACATATCTGCGGAGGTCGCTATCGCCACGAACTCTGGTCCTTCGGAAGGCGACCCTTCGGGTCGTAGACCTTCACCATCTGTGGCGGCTCTTCGCTCCAGCGCCAGAGCACCAGATTAACGTCGTCTTCTTTCGCGCCAACCGCAAAGCTCGGTACCAGCACACCAGCAGCACCGGCTCCGCGTAGCCGCCGGTAGACGTTCCAAGATGCGGGCTCACGGCCGGCATCCATGTCCGACATCCAGCCGCATGACATTTCGTCCATCGAAATGCTTGCTGCGCGCCAGCCGATCTCCGTCGACAGGTCTACGATGAGATCGCAATCGATCTCGTAGCGGCACACGGTGATGGGGTCAAAGCGCCTCAGCAAGCCAGCGGTGATCTCCTTGAACACCGTCTCGTACTTGAGAGAGAGATAGAGAGCCGGAACGCCTTTAGGATTGAAGCGGCCGCCTCCGATGGCGGCGCCATCCCCAGATGTGGGAAGGTGTGCCCAAGCAGGATCATGGCCGCGATAAGCGTCGCCGACGAAACGCCTGGTGCTAAGGCCAGCCACCCGGGCGAATCTGTTAAGCGTAACCGCCAGCTTCCAGGTGATCGAGGTAGCGGTGCACTGCGCTTGCGCGTCCTTCGCGGACCAAAGCGCTTGCCGTGGCCCCTCCCAGCGCCGGGATTGGCTGCGCCTCAAACCACGCGCGGGCCTGGGTGAAACTTCCAGCCCAGGACACCACCCGGCTGATGATCTTTACCTGTTCCCGATGGTACTGCTCGATCTGGTCTCTATCGACCCCCAGAGCTTTCAAGCGCGCCTTCCTCAACCGCTCCAAACGCGCCTTCCTCAATTCCGCGCGCTCGCTTGCAGTTTTCGAATGCACGAGTGAGCCGGATCTCGTACGCACCTTCACCGAGGGAAGGTCCTCTCCGCCGTGGAGCTTCGGGAAGCCACCCGTCTTGATGGATTTCCCGAAAATTTTACCTTGCCGCTCTGTCATGTCGAATCGCCTTAGGCCACCTTACGACAATTCATATAGGCATTTTCGCGCCATTTCCTCAACCGGCGCGGGCCCGCGGCGCTGTCCAAGAAGACTTTGGCACACGCTCGCCGGCCCAAGTTACCGCACTGCCCCGCATTAACCATCCCGCCCACCCGCTCACGAATCCTTGACTCTCCCGGCCACCGTTTTGCACGCTAGCGCGGGATTTTGGGGGATTGCCAAATGCGTATTGTGGTGGCGCTGTTCTGCGCCTGTGTTGCTGTGCCCACAGAGGCGGCGACGTTCTACTATGTGGGCGGGACCTATCAGTTCGCCAATTTGAGATCCCTGAAAGACCCGATGTTTTCCTATGGCGAGATGACTATTGACGAGTCGAAACTGCCAGAGGGGCAGACGCTCGCCAACCTACGCGTTGATTTCCGTGTCGAGAATGATGAAAACGTCCATCCCTATGGAATGACCCTACGACTCCACAACGCTGCCGGCGAAGTGATGGACCTCGCTAAAGCTGACGGGTGGTTTTACTGGGAGAGCGGGTCGTACATGGAGTTTGACGAGAACGGCCGGCCCAAGAACTGGTCTATCCGCCCAAGATACGAGCAGGCGTCTTTTTCTGGACGAAACGGGGCCGGCAGAGATTCTGACATTGAATACACGAGCGACATTGACCCATTTGGCGAGAATTCCGGCCGAGAATTTCTCAAGCAGCGAGGCTATCGAGAGGGCACCAAGACGTTTGAGAAGCTGCTAAACGACCATGTTTGGGCCGAGGGCTTCGGAACCAGGGAAACGGTCACCGGCGGAGAAGGTGAAGGACGTTGGTATACCGACGCTCTCGAATTCGCCCGGAAGATCGCAGAGCGTACCTCTCAGGCTCTGTCCGGCTCCCGCAGCAACTTCTTCAAGATCCCTGAGTGCCGGGCCCCGAAAGCCTGATCAGGCCGCATAGGCGTGACCGATGCGGCCCTGCACCACATCGGTCGACGCCGCATTCTTCCGCCAGACCTGATTGACGGAGAACAGGGCAGACGGCCACGTCTCAGCCATTGCCGAACCGCATCTGGTGCTTGTTCACCAGGCCTGGAACTGAACCGCGCCGGGTTTGCCGGAGGCTCCCACTCCTGAGTAGGATGGAGCATCATGAGCAAGACGACGAACAAGTTTTCCCCTGAGGTTCGCGAGCGGGCGGTTCGGCTGGTCCTCGAGAGCGAAGGCCAGCACGGGTCTCGCTGGCAGGCGATCCTGTCAATTTCGGCGAAGATCGGCTGTTCGGGACAGACGCTGAACGAATGGGTGAAGAGGGCCGAGGTCGACAGCGGCAGGCGGACGCCTCCAAGAACGATGTTTTCGGTTCTGTGGTGAAGCGTCGCGTCGTCTTGGAGACGCGGAGCGTAGGACATCGGCCCACTGGCGCGGGAAGCCCGGCGGCCCTCAGCCCGCCCATGGCGCTCATGCGGGGGTGACTTCGGCCAGCCAGACCATGCGGCGCATGTTGTAGACGAGATTGGCGAGGCCGATCTTCACCCTGGCCCGCGCGAGGCCGATGGTGCGCACGACTAGGGCCATCGGCCCCTTCTGCCGAGCGAAGACATGCTCGACCCGGGAACGCACCTCGGACTTGGCCGCATTGGCGCGGGCGGTCCGCTGCGGCATCGCCTGGCCCTTGGGCTTGCGCCGATGGATGCGGCTGACGAAGCCCGCCTCGGCGAGATGCGCCTCGTTCTTCGCCGAGCGGTAGGCAGTGTCCGCCCAGACCCCGCTCGCGGTGTTGCTCCGGTCGAGCAGGGCCGGCAGCTCGGCGCCGTCGTGGCGGGCCGCATCGGTGGCCGTCCAGGTGCGGATCAGCCCGTGCCGGCGGTCGATCCCCACATGGTTCTTGTAGCCGTAGACCGGGATGGCGATGGCGAGCCGCGGCGCCCCGTCAGGCCCGGGTTTCGCCTTGCCCTGCTTCACCGTCCAGCGGGCGTCCCGGTCTTTCTGAGCGAGCTTCGCCGGCTTCCGCGCCCAGTCCTCGGGGATGCGTCCTTCGCGCAGGGCCTGTTTCTCGTCCTCGGTGTTGCGCTGCTTCGGCGCGGACACGACGGTCGCATCGACGATCTGCCCGCCCATGGCGATGAAGCCGGCGGCGCGAAGCTGCGCGTCGAAACGCCGGAACAGCGCCTCGACCGCCGGGACGCCGTCGAGGGTCGCCCGGGTCAGCGCCTCGCGGAAGTTCCAGATCGAGTTCGCGTCCGGCACCCGGTCGGCCAGCGTCAGCCCCAGGAAGCGCATGAAGGAGAGCCGATCCTTGACCAGGTATTCCGTCCGCTCGTCCGACAGCGAATGGCTCGCCTGGAGGATCAGGAGGCGGAACATCAGCACGTGATCATACGGCGGTCGGCCGCCTCGGGCCCGGTCGGAGCGCGGCACGGCGCGCTCGAGTTCGGGTCGGAACGCCTCGAAGTCGACCAGCGCGTTGATCCGCTCGAGGTCGTCCACCCTTCGCCGAGAGATCCCGCAACCGCTCCTCGATGTCGAACAGTCCAGCCTGTCGCCCCATGATACGCCCCGCCTCGTCCCAAGGCCGAGTGAATCATCGATCCGACGAAAGCGCACCGGTTTTTTGGAGGCGTCCAGGCGTGCGGGCATTCCGGCCGAGATGGCCGAGAGGATGAAGGCGCTCGAGCGGGAGAACCGCGAGCTGCGCCAGGCCAACGAGATCCTGCGCAAGGCAAGCGCGTATTTTGCGATGGCGGAGCTCGACCGCCGGTCGAAGTGATGGTGTCGTTCATCGACGCGCATCGGGATGCACACGGGGTCGAGCCGATCTGCAGGGTCCTGCCGATTGCCCCTTCCACCTATCATGATCGTCTTGTGAAGCGGGCCGATCCAGCTCGGCTGTCGGATCGTGCCCGACGGGATGAGGCGCTGCGGCCCGAGGTCCTGCGCGTGTTCGAGGAGAACTGGCGGGTCTATGGCGTGCGCAAGGTCTGGAGGCAGCTCGGCCGCGAGGGTTTCGACATTGCCCGTTGCACCGTCGCGCGGCTGATGAAGAGCATGGGTATTCAAGGCATTATTCGGGGCAAGCCGCACAGGACGACGATCCCTGACAAGAAGTCGCCGTGCCCACAGGACCAGGTGAGCCGCCAGTTTCGCGTGCCGGCGCCGAACATGCTGTGGGTGAGCGACTTCACCTATGTCGCCACCTGGAAGGGCTTCGCCTACGTCGCCTTCGTCATCGACGCCTACGCCCGCAAGATCGTCGGCTGGCGCGTCAGCACCTCGGCCCATGCGGGGTTCGTGCTCGATGCCCTGGAACAGGCGGTCCACGATCGGCGCCCGGCCAAGGGCGCGGGGTTGGTCCATCATAGCGACCGCGGATCGCAATACCTGAGCATTCGCTACAGCGAGCGGCTGGCGGAAGCCGGCATCGAGCCCTCCGTCGGCAGTGTCGGGGACAGCTACGACAATGCCCTGGCAGAGACCATCAATGGCCTCTTCAAGGCCGAAGTCATTCATCGGCGTGGCCAATGGCGCAGCTTCGAGGCGGTGGAATACGCGACCCTCGAATGGGTCGACTGGTTCAACAACCGCCGCCTGCTGGAGCCGATTGGAAACGTCCCGCCCGCAGAGGCTGAGAGGAACTTCTACGCAGCTCTGGAAACCAAAGCCATGGCCGCGTAGCTAACGAAAGTCAGCCTCCGGCAAACCCGGCGCGGTTCAAACCTCCTGGCGAACTTGCGTCATCCCAGGAAGCGGCCTGTTTTGCGGTTGAGACGCCCAACGGCAGCCGTCGACTCACGAATAGCTTTTGGCCTATTTGCGGAAATCTCCCGCTGAGAGACACGAGTTACAAAAGGCATGAGGTTGCCGGATTCATCCACATCCACGGCCAGCCCAATATCCAGACCAGTCGCCCCACGCGGAGACATCACGGCTTTCGGGATGCTCGGCACAATGTGGCCGCTCTGCCCAGGCACAAACAACTCGGGCCTCTTCTCGCCGACCACATAGGCGCGCCCAGCCTGCACAGGTCCGCCGCCAGCGCGGAAGCCGCCGAACAAGCTGCCTAGCAGGCTAAAGATGCCGCCCGATCCTCCGCCAGAGCCCAGAATCGGGCTTTTGGCGGAGAAGAGATTATCGAACGCCTTATCAAGAAGCTTGTCACCGATCCTGCCGAGCGCGCCAGCGAATGCTTCAGCTGGACGCCTCCAAAAACCGGTGCGCTTTCGTCGGATCGATGATTCACTCGGCCTTGGGACGAGGCGGGCGTATCATGGGGCGACAGGCTGGACTGTTCGACATCGAGGAGCGGTTGCGGGATCTCTCGGCGAAGGGTGACGACCTCGAGCGGATCAACGCGCTGGTCGACTTCGAGGCGTTCCGACCCGAACTCGAGCGCGCCGTGCCGCGCTCCGACCGGGCCCGAGGCGGCCGACCGCCGTATGATCACGTGCTGATGTTCCGCCTCCTGATCCTCCAGGCGAGCCATTCGCTGTCGGACGAGCGGACGGAATACCTGGTCAAGGATCGGCTCTCCTTCATGCGCTTCCTGGGGCTGACGCTGGCCGACCGGGTGCCGGACGCGAACTCGATCTGGAACTTCCGCGAGGCGCTGACCCGGGCGACCCTCGACGGCGTCCCGGCGGTCGAGGCGCTGTTCCGGCGTTTCGACGCGCAGCTTCGCGCCGCCGGCTTCATCGCCATGGGCGGGCAGATCGTCGATGCGACCGTCGTGTCCGCGCCGAAGCAGCGCAACACCGAGGACGAGAAACAGGCCCTGCGCGAAGGACGCATCCCCGAGGACTGGGCGCGGAAGCCGGCGAAGCTCGCTCAGAAAGACCGGGACGCCCGCTGGACGGTGAAGCAGGGCAAGGCGAAACCCGGGCCTGACGGGGCGCCGCGGCTCGCCATCGCCATCCCGGTCTACGGCTACAAGAACCATGTGGGGATCGACCGCCGGCACGGGCTGATCCGCACCTGGACGGCCACCGATGCGGCCCGCCACGACGGCGCCGAGCTGCCGGCCCTGCTCGACCGGAGCAACACCGCGAGCGGGGTCTGGGCGGACACTGCCTACCGCTCGGCGAAGAACGAGGCGCATCTCGCCGAGGCGGGCTTCGTCAGCCGCATCCATCGGCGCAAGCCCAAGGGCCAGGCGATGCCGCAGCGGACCGCCCGCGCCAATGCGGCCAAGTCCGAGGTGCGTTCCCGGGTCGAGCATGTCTTCGCTCGGCAGAAGGGGCCGATGGCCCTAGTCGTGCGCACCATCGGCCTCGCGCGGGCCAGGGTGAAGATCGGCCTCGCCAATCTCGTCTACAACATGCGCCGCATGGTCTGGCTGGCCGAAGTCACCCCCGCATGAGCGCCATGGGCGGGCTGAGGGCCGCCGGGCTTCCCGCGCCAGTGGGCCGATGTCCTACGCTCCGCGTCTCCAAGACGACGCGACGCTTCACCACAGAACCGAAAACATCGTTCTTGGAGGCGTCCAGCTGCGTCAGTTCCGCGGATAAGTTCCGATACGAATCCCTGCGATATATTCTTCATTTCAGTGCGCCATTCTTCGGAATTCTGGCGGATTTTATCCTGTTTCTCTCCCAGTTTCTCGGATTCGGCGCTTGCCTGGGCATAGGCTTCAGCTAACGCTTCAATTTTTTCGCGGAGTTCATCGGTGACGGGAATGCCGGCCTCTTTCGCCGCCGTCTCAAGCTCCTGATAGGCCCTGGCCTTCTCGACCGCATACCCGTAGTCTTCAACCAACGGGTTGATGCCGGCCTGAACCGCCGTCTCGGCCTGGAGCGCGGCCGTGCGCTTCTGGATCTGCTCGATTTCCTTCTCAAGCTCGTCCTTCTTGGGCTTCGCGCCCCTGCCGCCAGCTCCACCGCCACCGCTTCCGCCGCCGCCGCTACTGGGGAGCGGCGCAGCGACGCCGCGAGGCCCGGGAACCGGCCGATCCCCGCGGGCATAGGCTTCAAAGCGGCCCTGGGCGTCCTTCAGGTCCACGATCTGCTTGTTGATCGTGTCGATAAGCGCCTGTCGGTCCTTTACGGCCGGGTCGTTGTCGATCGTGTTGGCCGCGTCGTTCGCCGCAGGAGCCGGCAGGAGGCTCATGGACGGATTTATCAGCTCCGAGGCCATGGCGGCCGCCAGCTCGCGCTCGGCGGCTGCACGGGTCAGCGCAGCGCCCGCAGCGTCCAGGTCCGCGGCGATCTTGCTGCGCGTCGAGGCGACTGCGCCGGCGCTTGCGTAATCCACATTCAGGATTTCAGCTTCCAGGACCCGCATCGCCGCCTCATGCGCGAGGGCGGATTCCTCTGCGTCCGTGGTGGCGTCGCTCAGGAGATAGATCGCCGCCGTCGCCGCCCCGGCGATCAGTCCGATCGGCCCCAGGGCCGCGCTGAGGGTCGCGCCCGCAAGGGCGCCAGTCCGAAGCGCCGCCGCCAGCGTCAGCACCGCGCTCGCAGCAACAGGGATCTGAGCGATCATTCCGCCGATCGCCCGGCCCACCAGCGCGCCGGCCAGCACGCTCGCGACCTTGAGCGCTACGTCCGCCGTCTGGTCGAAGTTGTCGGCCAGGGCGTTGAGCCCTGACGCCAACCGCTGCGAGGCGCTGAGGCTTTCGTCCGTCTGGCCGATGTAGCGCGTAATCGCGTTGTTGATCTTCACAAAGGCCTGGCCAATCGACTGCTCTGTGTTCGCGGCCATGCGCTCGATCACGGGCAGCCCCGCAAGAACGCCGTTGAAGTATTCGCGGTTGCTGATCTCTCCGGCGTTCACCAACTGCTTGAGCTTCGAGACGGAGCCGCCGGCCTTCTCGATTCCGTTGGCGGCGGCAATCATGATCGTCGGGGCGCCATCGACAATGGAGTTGAATTCCTCCGCCTGCACGCGGGACGAGCCGAGCAACTGGCCGAGCTGTTGAAGCGCGCCGGAAGCCTCCTGAGCGCTTTTCCCGGACACCCGCAGAGACAGGGCGATCCCATCGGCAAACTTCACAAGGTCGGACTGCGACGCGCCGAGTTCCTTGGCCGACATCGCCGCCTTGCCATAGAGGTCGGCAAGCGCGCCGATCGGCGTCGAGTTGCGCTGCGCCGAGTTGTAAAGCTGGTCGAGGATGGCGACCTGCTCGGCCCCGACGACCCCCGCGACGGCCAACGAGTTTTTTGCAGCGGTCCAGGCGTCCGCATACCGGGCCACCTCCCGCACGGAGAGCGCGCCGCCGAGGGCCGCAACGCCTGCCGTCGTCGCCCGGCCGAACGCCCCAGTCACCGATGCGTTCATGGACTGATAGCGCTTTTCGATCTCGCGGGCGCGGGCATTGGTCACGCCGACCGCCTTCTTCATGGCGTTCTCGTAACTCTTGATGTCCGCGCTGAGCTGGACTGTCAGCCGTTCCAGATCCTGAGCCATGCCGTTCTCCTCAGTGCAGCGGCTGCGTTGCGTTGTAGTCGGCGACGGCGACCAGGAGGGTTTCCCGCGCGTCCTGAAGCATCGCCGCGACGAAGGCCCTGTGCTGCGGCATGGCGGCCCTGAAGAGCGCCCGGGCCTCGGTCTGGCAAAGGCCGGAAGCATTCAGCTCCACCCACGCCGCGATATAGAGGAAAAGCTGCGGCGCCACGATTTTCCACGCGGCACGGTCCAAGGCTTGCCATGCCGCCGTCATGTCGGGGTCGAGGAATTCCTCAGCGTCCAAGGCCTGCCTCCAATTCCTGCCGCAGTTCCCATGCGAGCGCCCAGCTTTCACGATCAGCTCCGGATGCGTTGGCCGGCGGCTCCGGCCCGTCCGCTTCGAGCGGCGAAACCTGCCACAGCCTCATCCCCAAGGCGCGCATGAGCGGGACGATCTTCCCGCCCTGGAACGCCTCCAGAGCGGCGGGGGTGACGCGGTGCGAGCGGGTCTTTGCGACGCGACGCTTAGCGGGCACGGCGCGCCTCCCACGGTCTGCCGAAGGTGTCCAGCGCCCATAGGGACGCGACGCCCGGCAAGGCAGCACGCGTCGCCATGAACGCTTCGCCCAGGCGCTTCCACGCCTCGCGCGCCGCAGCGCGCGCCTCGCGATCCGAGTCGTCCCGGGTGAAGCCGAACGGCTCCAGGTCGCCGAAAAAGTCGTACCCGGAAGCGAAGAGTTCCGACCACGCGGCAAGCTCGGCGGCGTCCGAGGTGCGGCGCTTGGGCGTGCGGCGTTTCGCCATCAGCGTCCCCTGTTGTTGGAGCGAAGGGCCGGCGGCCTGCCGGGGGCGGAGGGCGGGTCAACGTCGAGATCCAGCTCGCGCAGCAGCCGGGCGAAGGTGATCGTCGCATCGCGCTCGATCGCCACTTCAGGACGCGCCTTCGGCTGATCGAAGCGATCCAGGAAAACGGCGCCCTCGGCCAGGATCGTCTCGCGCGCCGCCTCCGCTCGGTCCCATGCCGTCGCCGCCAGCGTCAGGAGCCGGACATGGTGGTCCTCAAGGTCGAACTCCCGCAGGACGGTCGACCACCAGCGGGACGTCGCCGGACGGAGGTGGTTTGGAGCCTTATGACGCGCCATCGGGTTTTTTGTTCAACGGGAGACGCCCGTGTGAGAAGAAAGGTACCCCGCCGGTCCGAGCCGGAGAGGTCGGAAAATCCCAACCAGCCCCCCCGTCATCGTGAGGCCCCCGAATGCTGTGGGGACCCGTCATCGGGGTCCGGCGCGCCAGAGGGTCCGTCCTCGCCAGCGCCTTGGGGGTCCGGGCTGGCCCGTTCAGGAGCGTCGCCCGCCGCCGGGCGAGCACTCACGGCGGCGGGCTGCTCTTGCTCAGCCGCCCCTACGGCAGCGAGCGAAGACCTGTGGGCGAAGATGTCTGACGCCAGATCCGGGACGCGGGGCAGAATGAAGGCCATGGAGCGCTGAAGCCATCCGGCCGCCTTCGCCGCGGCCTCTTCCTCGGAGAGGCCAGTCTCGCGACCAACGCGCTCGATCCTCTGCGCCTCCTCGATAAGAACCCCCTTGAGCCGGTCGAGGATTTCGGCGGACACGTCCACCAACTGTTCTTCCGTGGCTTCGACGGCAGCCGACAGGGCATTCGCCATGGTCTTTGCTTCCGGGGCTTCCAGCTTCGCAATGCGGTCGCTGATGGCTGAGATATCGGCATTCACCTTGGCGACGATCATGGCCACGGCTTCCTCAAGAGAATCCTGGTAGCGCCGGAGGTCTTCTTTGGTAACGATCTGTGCTGTCATTTCTGGACGCTCAGTTTTGATTTGTGCCGCGCCACGATCGCCGCCATCTCTTCCTCGATTTCGTCCGTTTGCTGGCGAAGGTCTTCGGAGCGCAACAGTGCGAGCCGCTGCTCGGCCGCGTGTTGGCGGCGCACCTTTTGGATGCGCACCAGCAGCCGAGCCATTTCTTCTTCAAAGGTCGGATCGGAGCTGCGGGTCATGCGCTCACCAGGTCGCTCCGGTGACAACCGCAACGCCGCCCGAGGCGCGCCGAGCCCATGTCACCCCGAGGATGACCCTCATGACGATACTGTCGGTCTGCCACATGGATCGGACCGGATCAGCCGTCACGCCGCTTTCCACGATCGGGAGAGGCGCGTCGACCATGTGGACGAGAGCTTCCTCGCTTGCGGAGAACGTCGGCGTGGGGTCGATCCGGGAGGCGACCAGGTTGGTCGCGACCGCAGCGACCGTGCCCTCGGCCAGCGCCTGCGAGGCGCGCATCTCATAGGGAAAGGGCCTCGGCCCTTGAAGGGCGATCTTGGCCGCCTGCTTGGGAGAGGCGACGAACGTGATCCTTTCGCCCGCGACCGGCGCGACCGCTGTGGCGAGATAGTTCAGATCTGCGAGCATGGCCTCGTCGTCGCCGCCAAGGGCGCCCGCCTGCGGGGTCACTCCGTTCAGCAGGCCGGCGGGCCTTGTCATCGATCCTGCGGCGGTGCTGAACAGGCCCGCGTCCAGAGACAGGCTGACGGCCTCGCCGAGCGTCACCCGAAGCACGTCCTCGAAATTGGAGTGGCGGGCCAGGGAGCGGGTATAGGCGACCGCCCCCGCGAGTTTGTGGGTGTCGAGGGTGGCGGAGCCGAAGGGGAAGCTCGTGAAGGGGATGGGCGCACCGTCCGCGACAAACCCCAGAACGGGGAAGGCCGCGATGCCCGGCAGGCGGATAGAGGCGTAGCCCGCATCGTCCAAGGGCAGGCCGCTAGCGATCAGGCTTGCCGCCGCCGAGGACGGCGCGAGCGACAGGACGAAATCGGCGAGCGCAGTCTGGGCGAGGCCGCCGTGCGAAAGGATGGCCCCGGGGGTGGTCGCAGCACGGGTCAGCGCCGCCGTGTCGGCATCGCCAGGGTAGAGGGTGCGCCCTTGCAGAGCCACGACTTCGAGGGCTGCAGAAACCGCGGATCGCACGAACACGTCGCGACCGCGAAGCGAAGTCGCCCCGGACCTATCGAGGCGGGACGACAAAGGGGAGTGTTGAAGGGTTTTGTCCATGGAAGAACATTATCCGATCACCTTCGTTTTTTGGCGTCACGCGTTACGGATTTCTTCCAGCGTTCCAAGGCAAGCGTGGTTGCTGCGGATATGATTTTCGGATCTTCGACTTCCTCTCCTATAAGCCCGTCAGTCACGAGCGCTTCGAACAGGCTATCCAGGTGTTGCTCAACTTGGAGAACGACAACGCCCTTCCTCTTGCGTTGCCGCAGAAGGGCCTGACGCGTAGCTGCGGCGCTTTTGGTCATGAGGTTTCCAGTCGCGCCAATTGGTGCGGATGCGCGCACCGGTGCGGGGCGATCGCACATGATTTTGCATTGGCTTCAAAGGCTTGTGCGGTGCGAAGCGGTGCGTTTCCACGCAGCGGGAAAAAATCTCCGCGTGAAGGAGACGCTGGTTCAGCAAAACGGCGGACGCCAGATAACGGACCCGCCCCCCCCCTTCGAACACCTACCCCCGTTTGGCCCAGATCTCAATGCGAACGGAGGTTGGACGTCGGTACGGGCCAGCGCTGCCCCTAGGGATTGAGGCCGCCCTGAGGGCTGCGTGCACGCCCGCCGAAGGGCGGTGCAACGCATGGGGGTATGGGGGTGTGTGTCGCACCCCCGTTGGCGGGGGGTTGGCGGGGGGTTGCACCGGGGGTTGCACTCTGCGTTGCACTGGGGGTTGGACGGGAGTTGCACCCTCATTTTGGGCCCGCCTCTGCGATGTGAGATCGGGCCTTTGCGCCGCTCCCATGGGTCGCCATGACGATCTTTCCCGCGGTGAACAGAGCATCCATCGCGGTCTTCAGGGCCCGCTTCGTGCACCCTTCAGCAGCCGGGTTCGATGCGAATTGAGTGGGCGCATAGGTCGGCCCCGGCTGAGCGGAGACATATCGGCCCTCGGCGGTGTACTGTCCGAGGAGCTTCAGGAATACTCTCTCGGCCTTGGCGGTCGTTGCCAAGCGGCCGAGGCCGGACGTGCTGGCGTCGACCTGATCCGCAACGAAAACGCCCTCCTGCCAGCGCACCCGCACCTCGGTACCGATCCGCGCATAATTCGACTTCATGACGGTGATCGTCCGGGCGTCGACGTCGGGCTCGTATCCCTCCTGCATCAGGCGCTGCATGTAGAGACGGGACCGGACGCTGTTGTTCCAGGCAGTCGACCCTGAGGTGCCCGTACCGGAGTTGAGGCCAGTCAGGGAAGGATGCGCCAGAAGGAGCACGCTGCACCGCTGCCGGATCGCGAGGCCCCGCATGATCCCAATGAATTGCCGAGCCTGGGCGCGCTCGTTCTCGTTCGCAGGATGGAAGTCGGCCAGGGTATCGGCGACGACAAGCACCGGCTTGAACTGCGCCACCTGAGCCTCAAGCTCGGCAAACAGCGGCGTTGGCTTGAGCGAATGATCCTTCATGACGCCGGCGAGCAAAGCGTCCTCACCCGCGAGCGAGCTGATCTCAAGGTTGGTCAGGGCTCCGAGGTGCGTACCCTCGGCCCGCACAATGTCCGCCAGCCGCCGGTGGAGCTCGTCCATGTCGTCTTCGGCCGAGAGGTAGAGCGCCCGTCCGCCCATGGTCGGAAGCCCAAGCCAGGGGCGCGACAGGGCGGTTGAGACCGCGAGCTGGCCGGCCGCGAGGGACTTGCCGGTTCCGCCGTCGCCATAGAGCGTGGTCACGGTGTTTTTCGGGATCCAGTTTTCGACCAACCACTCGCGCGAAGGGATCGGTTTCCCCGACAGAGACGAAGCGTTGATGAACCGCTTGCGCGGCGGGCCCGACAGGGCCTCCTCAAACTGCGACTCCTTCCGATCGTCCTGCGTCTTGCTGCGCCAGTCGAAACCCGCCCCGCCAGCGTACTGCTGCTGCGTCCCGTCCAATCCGGCCTCCTGCGCATAGGCCCGGACGGCCTCGGTGAACTTACCGCCATGCTCGAAGTGTACGAACAGGTCGAAGGCGTCGCCGAAGCGATGGCCGCTCTTGCTCGGCGCGCCAATCTCGGCCGCCGCATCGGTCGCCGAAAGGCTGATCCAGTAATCGCCATAATTCCGCGTGGCGAACGATCCGCTCGATTGCATCGGAGATCGCCAGTCGCCGCCGCCGTCGTGTTGGTATCCGTACTTGCCTAGAAGCTGCTCGACCGTGTGCCGATCGTTGAAGTGATCGACCGGCTGAACTTCGTCGTCGCTCGCCTTGGTGGCCCGCTCGCGTGCCTTCTGCTCGCGTCGTTGCTGCGCCTCGCGCTCGATCTGGGCGCGTTCCGCCCGGCGCTGCTTGCGAAGACGCGCGATCAGATGGTCGGTCAGGTCGAGGCGCTGGCCGCGCTCGGCATGCTTTTCATAGTGCTCGCCGGCGTTCGGGAGGTAGACGGGCTGCGCTGGGGTCAGGAAGCCGCGGCAGGGGATAAGCACGCCCGCCGTGGCGGCCTCCAGGGCCTCGAATAGCGCCTCCTGCGTGTCGCGGTAGTCCGAGCCCGCCAAGGGGGCTGCAAGCGGCACCAGGGCGCGCCAGCGCCGATCTGAGGCCTTCGCCGACCGGGAGCTATACACGATCTGCGAGACGCCGGGGACGACCGCGTTGAGCGCCCCTACCACGTCCTCAAGGGACAGGTCGTTGTCGTCGATGTCGATTGGCAGGAACAGGTACTGGCCGCGCTCACGCTGGGCGTCGCTCGACCGGGCGTCGTGCTGGGCATAGGTCGACGGGATGAACCAGCGCGCCTTTTCCTTCGACACCTTCTGCGGATCGGCCAACATGGCCACGATCTGACGCGAGGTGATCGTCGTATACGGCGTCCCGGCCAAGGGCGAGGGGTTCGGCCGGCCGTCGTTCAGGATCGTAGCGCGAGTGTCCGACTGGCCGAAGCCAGTCGGGAACGTGCGCAGGAACGCCGAGGTGTCCATGCTATAGGCGTTCACTCCCGCCTCCGATGGCGGGCCTTGTGGTCACGCCTGCACAGCCACACGACCCGGAGCGGATCGCGATGGTCGGGGTGATGCGCCTCGGCGTCCTCGGCCCCGCACTCCGCGCAGGGCTCGCGCTGAATCAGGCCCAAGCGGATCGCCGTGCGCGTCGCGACATGCGCCCAGTGGGCGAGCGGGTTCCGGGCGCGCCAACGTTCCTGAGGGGTCTGCGGCTCGCGGCGCGCTCGCCTCGGCGCGATTGCCCCAGCGGCGGAGCTGAGGTATTGTTTCATGAAAGCTTCGTCAGCTTTGGATTCCGCCCTGGGTGCGTCTGTGCCGGACGCCCCGGGGCTTTTCACGTCTCGGGTCATGGATCAGGCTGCCTCTCCAGCCTTCGCAGCCTCCCAAGCTTCGATCTCGGCCAGCTTCCAGCGGGTGCAGCCGGGGGAGAGCTTGATCGGCTTGGGGAAGGTCGGGTCGTCCCGGGTCCAGCCCCAGATGGTCGGACGGGTCACGCCGTAACGGGCGGCGATCTGCTTGTCGGTAAGGAACATGGTGCACCTCCTAAGTTCGAGATGCCCTTCAATCTGACGATATTTTCCCGAGGCGCACTAGAAACGTACCGACAAGAAGCAGGCTACTTTTTGCCGTCTTCGCGGTATGTCCATGCAAATAGCTCTCGGTTCGCCTTTTCGGCCGCCTTGGCTCGCTCGGCATGACGATCCGACACGCCGAAGTGTGTCATGATTTTTCTTTTTTCCTCAAGATATTCACGTGGACGCCTCCAAAAACCGGTGCGCTTTCGTCGGATCGATGATTCACTCGGCCTTGGGACGAGGCGGGGCGTATCATGGGGCGACAGGCTGGACTGTTCGACATCGAGGAGCGGTTGCGGGATCTCTCGGCGAAGGGTGACGACCTCGAGCGGATCAACGCGCTGGTCGACTTCGAGGCGTTCCGACCCGAACTCGAGCGCGCCGTGCCGCGCTCCGACCGGGCCCGAGGCGGCCGACCGCCGTATGATCACGTGCTGATGTTCCGCCTCCTGATCCTCCAGGCGAGCCATTCGCTGTCGGACGAGCGGACGGAATACCTGGTCAAGGATCGGCTCTCCTTCATGCGCTTCCTGGGGCTGACGCTGGCCGACCGGGTGCCGGACGCGAACTCGATCTGGAACTTCCGCGAGGCGCTGACCCGGGCGACCCTCGACGGCGTCCCGGCGGTCGAGGCGCTGTTCCGGCGTTTCGACGCGCAGCTTCGCGCCGCCGGCTTCATCGCCATGGGCGGGCAGATCGTCGATGCGACCGTCGTGTCCGCGCCGAAGCAGCGCAACACCGAGGACGAGAAACAGGCCCTGCGCGAAGGACGCATCCCCGAGGACTGGGCGCGGAAGCCGGCGAAGCTCGCTCAGAAAGACCGGGACGCCCGCTGGACGGTGAAGCAGGGCAAGGCGAAACCCGGGCCTGACGGGGCGCCGCGGCTCGCCATCGCCATCCCGGTCTACGGCTACAAGAACCATGTGGGGATCGACCGCCGGCACGGGCTGATCCGCACCTGGACGGCCACCGATGCGGCCCGCCACGACGGCGCCGAGCTGCCGGCCCTGCTCGACCGGAGCAACACCGCGAGCGGGGTCTGGGCGGACACTGCCTACCGCTCGGCGAAGAACGAGGCGCATCTCGCCGAGGCGGGCTTCGTCAGCCGCATCCATCGGCGCAAGCCCAAGGGCCAGGCGATGCCGCAGCGGACCGCCCGCGCCAATGCGGCCAAGTCCGAGGTGCGTTCCCGGGTCGAGCATGTCTTCGCTCGGCAGAAGGGGCCGATGGCCCTAGTCGTGCGCACCATCGGCCTCGCGCGGGCCAGGGTGAAGATCGGCCTCGCCAATCTCGTCTACAACATGCGCCGCATGGTCTGGCTGGCCGAAGTCACCCCCGCATGAGCGCCATGGGCGGGCTGAGGGCCGCCGGGCTTCCCGCGCCAGTGGGCCGATGTCCTACGCTCCGCGTCTCCAAGACGACGCGACGCTTCACCACAGAACCGAAAACATCGTTCTTGGAGGCGTCCACGTGTGCGCAGGCCGTGGAGATCCTCGATCTCAATCATCGCCACGCCGAGCGCGTACATGTCCACATTGCCGGAGCCTTTGGCTCGATTGGGTGGGCCAAGCAACTTGAGGCGATAGGTCGTCTTCTTGTGTGTGGGGCGCTTTACGCCGACCGGCGCCTCTGTCTTCCAGTTGATCGGAAGCGGATCGAGCATCATCGCGAGTCGCTGGAGGAAGATCTCGGAGGGACCACGCCGAAGAATCTCGGCAATCTCCTTCTCGGTGAGGCCGGGTTTCATTAGGATCCGGTAGTCAGGTTCTTCTTCACTCATTCCCCCACCCCCAGAAATTCGGCCCAATCCGCCATCATCGCCCGCCGCTTCTCCATCATGTCGCCACGCCGATAAGCGCGCTCAACCTCGCTTCCGACATCATGCGCCAGCGCGATCTCGGCCATGTCGCGGGGATAGTCCGTCCGCTCGGCCGTCCAATCCCGGAAGGTGCTCCGCAACCCGTGCGGCACCGCCGGGCGGCCATTTCTCGGGTCGAGCCAGCCCTTTCGCTCCTCTTCGATCTCGTCGCCGTGCATTCGCCGCATGACGGCGCTCAGGGTCATGTCCGACAGTTCACCGCCACGCGGGGCCGCGAAGACGAAGGGCGAGCCCTCCATCCGCGGCATGGCTTCCACGATCGCCGCGGCGGCGGGGCTGAGGGGGACGCGATGCTCCCGCTTGGCCTTCATGCGTTCGGCCGGGATCGTCCAGAGGCCGGCCTTCAAGTCGAACTCGCTCCAGACCGCGCCCCGCACCTCGCCCGAGCGGGCGGCGCAGAGGGTCAAGAACTCCAGCGCCCGGGCGGCCGTCCCTTTCCGCTGGCGGAGCGCCGCGAACCACGGCGCCGCGTCCCCGAGGGCGAGGGCTGGCTGGTTCTTCGACCGCTTCACCTGGCCGGGCTTCGGCAGGAGCGCGTCGAGGTTGCCCCTCCACCGGGCCGGATTGTCGCCCGTCCGATGGCCCGAGACCTTGGCCCAGTCGAGGACCGCCTCGATCCGCCCGCGCAGCCGGCTTGCGGTTTCGGTCTTGCTGCTCCAGATCGGGGCCAGCGCCCGCTGCACGTCCTGCACCGCGATCTCAGAAACGAGCATGTCGCCAAGCTCGGGATTGGCATAGGTCTCCAGCGTCGAGCGCCACTGATCCTTGTGCTTGGCGTTCCGCAGCCCCTCCAGCTTCGCCTCGCAGAAGCGGTCCACCGCATCCTTGAACAGAAGCCCCCGCCGCCGGGCGGCCGCCAGCGCGGCCTTGGCGGCCTTGCGCTCCTCGATGGGGTCGATCCCCCGCCGAATTGCGTCCTTGGCCTCCCGCGCCCGCTCACGGGCTTGGGCGAGTTGCACGTCGGGGAAGCCGCCCAGGCCGATCTCCCGCCGCTTCCCCGCGACGAGCGTCCGCAGGATCCAGCTCTTCCCGCCGCCGGGCAGGAGCTGGAGGTGGAGCCCTGAGACGCCACCCACCGCGACCAGGCGATTGCCCGTTCCGCCAGGATGTTTCAGGCGTCTGATTTCGATGGCGGAGAGTTCCGCAGCCATCTTTGGCATTCGTCGCCCCACATGCAACCCGCCAATAAGGATAGCATTGGACGGGTCGAAAGGCGACGGATCGCGACAGGGCGGCGAGGCTATGCCGCTGATATTTCTGTGATGATCCGACAGATCGCGACGGGCGGCGACGGGACGATGGCCGCCTTCCTCTCCGCCAATTCCTCTTCCGCGATCGTTCCCAAAAATCCGCTAACGTTCGGAAATCGCCTGATTTTACTCGCGTTTTCGGGCCGTTTGCGCGCGCTGTCGTTCGTGCTCGTTTGCCAGAATCCGCGATTTCTGCTAGGGTCGGCGCTAGGGAAGGCGGCCAACCCCGTTGTGCCGCTAGGGACGGGGACCTGAATGGCAGAAATCAACCGGCTGAGTGCGAGGGGAGTCGCTACGATCAGCCAGCCGGGGCGGCACGCGGACGGCGGCAACCTCTATCTCAACGTCCAAAAGAACACCGGCGCGAAAAGCTGGATTTTTCTCTATCGCCGGGACGGCCGGCAACGCGAGATGGGCCTCGGGTCCGCCGGCCCGCATGGCGTGAGCCTTGCGGAGGCGCGCGAGGCGGCAGCCGAGGCGCGCCGCATGTTGGCACGGGGCGCGGATCCGCTTGACGCGAGGAGGACCGCAAGGGCTGAGGCGAAAGCCAAAGCGGCGGCAGGGATCACGTTTGGCGAATACGCGGACGCTTTCATCACCCTGCACGAGAACGAATGGCGAAACGCGAAGCACCGGGCGCAATGGAAGGCGACGCTTGGTGATGCTTACTGCGCCGACCTCCGCAAGCGCCCGCTTTCCGAAATTACGACGGAGGACGTTCTTGGTGCACTGCGGCCACTTTGGTCCGATCGGCGGGAGACGGCCAATCGCCTGCGAATGCGCGTTGAGAAGGTGCTCGATGCCGCCCGCGTGGAGGGCAGGCGCGCCGGGGAGAACCCTGCGCGCTGGCGAGGGCACCTCGCCCTCTTGTTACCCAAGGGCAAGCCCGCGAAACGGCACCACGCCGCGATGCCCTGGTCCCACGTTCCTGCCTTCTATGAGGCGCTTCGCGATCGTGAGGGCATTGCAGCCCGTGCAGTCGAACTCGTGATCCTCACCGCGTGCCGGAGCGGCGAGGTTCGGGGGAGCCCGGTGGCGCGAGTTCGATCTTGATGCCAAGGTTTGGGCCGTTCCGAGCGAACGCATGAAGGCGGGCCGGGAGCATCGGATCCCTCTTTCGCGGCGCGCCGTCGAGGTGATTGCGACGATGCTTCCGCTCCGCCCACGGAAAGATGCGGGTGACGCTCTTGTCTTCCCGGGACTTCGTAAGGCCCCCCTTTCCGATATGACCCTCGCCGCGGTCCTCAAGCGGATGAAGGTGGAAGGTGTGACGATCCACGGTTTCCGGTCGGCATTCAGAGATTGGGGGGCGGAGGAGACAGAAGCGCCGCACGAGGTTCTTGAGGCGTCGCTGGCGCACAGTTTGGGCAGTGCAGTAGTCGTTGCATATCTTCGTTCGGACTTTTTCGAGAAACGCCGGGCTTTGATGGATCAGTGGGCATTATTCGTCACTGGTGAGACAGCTAATCTAGCCGAGGATATTGAGGTCACTTTTCCATCTTTATTTCCGGTAGCAGAGTAGTGGAAATGGAATGCAAGGTCTTCCTATCGCCGGGCGCTCAGGCTTGGCAGGCCAAGATCGCGGACATGGTGCGGCGGCTACCCAAGGAGCTGGAGGAAAGGCAGGAGCACGGGGCCGCCGGTTCTCTTCGCGCGCTGCTCGATAATCGGGAGGCGGCAAGATGGATGGAGCTGGCGCTCGGCGAGTTCCATCTCGCTCAAAGGCAGCGCCCCTCGTATCGGCAGGGTGCCATTTCCGATCTTCGCAAGGGAACCCAGCGCCTGTTCGATGAGGCGTTGGCCCTTGGCGACAGAAGAGCCGCAATTTTCGGAGCAATGGTCCGATCCGATCGAATGCCCCAAGGGGTGGACATGTGTGCGACAAGCGTGGCCTTCCAAGAGGCGATCGAAGCGCTGCATTATCTCTCGGTCCTGATGGCCGACACCGAGGCGGCGATCATCGCCGCAGAGGGGCAGGATCGGGGCGGGCCGCCAATGTCAGAACCAGTTATCTCGCACTTTGACCGTTTGGCCGAAAAACTGGCGCTTGTCTGGATTGAGGGTGGTCGCGGGCTGCGGCGGAAGGAAGGCAGTCAATACCTTGCGGTCCTCCGGTGCGCCCGAGAAGCCATAACCGGCGACCCGGAAATTCCAGACGAGAACAGGGTGATGAAGCGCGTTCGCGCTTGGGCCGATTTGCGCATGAACCCCCCCGAAAAATTTGGGGGTTGACCGCGGGATTTCTCTGAGCGGCCGCCGCAAAACAGTTGCGTGCCTAGACGGATAGGCGCGCAAAGCTGCGGAGGCGAAAATGGAAGCACAGCTCTTTTACACGATTGATGAGGCGCGCGGCATCCTCCGGATTGGACGGACGCTCTTCTATGGCCTCGTGAATGACAAGAAGATCCGGCTGACGAAAATCGCCGGGAAATCTCTCGTCAAGCGCGAGGATCTGGAAGCGTTCATCGCGGGGCTCGCCAATGGCGAGCAGGCCGCCTGATGACCCGAGAAACGAATTGCCCCGGCGCGCTGGCGGGCGCGGCCGGGGCGGCAGTCTTCTTTACAGCGAAGCTCGATAGTGCCCCGCGCCCTGCTTTCACGCAAGGGCGCCATGCGGAAGCTGCGGGAGGCGAGGCGTGATGACGGCTTTGCCCGAGATCGCGAGCGGTGGGTCATGCAGGCGACGCTGGACGCCGGTCTGCCGAAGGGCGCCGTGCGGCTCGTGAACCTTCTCGCGTTCGCATTCATGAACCGGGAGAGACGGGCGGCCTGGCCGTCGATGGCGCTGCTCTGCCGCACGCTCACGGCCTCCGAACGCGCGCTTCGCCGAGACATCGAGGCGCTGGTGGCGCGCGGCCATCTCGTAGTCGAGAGCGGCGGTGGTCGCGCGAGGAGCAACGTTTATCGGTGGTCTCTGAAACCAGGAAACCCCGGCGAAATCGCCGGAGGAACCTTATGAAAAGAACCAGGACCTTTATGAGGGGACGGACGCAGGACTTTCGGAAGGCACCTCGGTGGCGGGGGAGGCGGTGCGCTCCCGCGCGCCGACGCCCCCGGTCCCCGACCTCGCCGGTGGGGCGCCCGACCTGGACACCTCGTGCATCGTTGACGAAAAGGCAGATCCTGGAGACGCGGCTTGGCGGCAGGCGCGCGTGGACGCGCCCCCGCCCTCCGAGGTCGGCTCCCATGGCCCGGTAGCCCAGCGGCAGGATCCTCGGGGGTCCGGCCATGGAGATCCACGCGCGACGGCTGCGCTTCAGGCGTTCAGCTCGCTCTACAGCCGTTGGCTTCGTCGGGGCGGCGAGGAGGAGGCACGCCAGGCATTCCTGGCGGCGCTCGCGTCAGGCGTCGAGTTCGAGGAGATCGCCAGAGGGGCCGCGGCCTACCTTGCCGATCGGTTGCGGGACCGGCGTGGCCCCGCCGCCGCCGTACAATACTGCAAGCCGATGGCCCGATGGCTGCTGGAAACCGGCTGGGAAACTTGGGGCGGGCTGCCGGACGCCGAGCGGCAAGCCGTTCAGGCCGCGGCGGACGAACACGAAGAATTTCTGGCACGCGCGCGCGAGCGCGACGCGCGTCGCCGCTCAATGCCGTTCTGACTCGGAGGACACGATGACCTCGTCCGGGAATTCCTGGAGGGCCTCGGCCTCAGCATGTCGCTGACTGTCAATCGGCGCGCAAGTTTGCCCCCCAATCGGCTTCCAATTTTGACCCCGTCTGGGCGCGGAGCGGGACCCGGCCCGGCGTAGCGGTGCGGATGGCGGAGACGGGCCGGGTCCCGCTCCGGTGAGGCGCTGAGGCTCGGCTTCAGGCTCGGTTTTTGAAGCGCCAGCTCTCGTTGCCGGTCTCGACGATGTCGCAATGGTGGGTGAGCCGATCGAGGAGCGCGGTGGTCATCTTCGGGTCGCCGAAGACAGCGGGCCATTCGCCGAAGGCGAGGTTGGTGGTGACGATGACCGAGGTCTGCTCGTAGAGCCGGCTGATCAGATGGAAGAGCAGCTGGCCGCCGGCCTGTGCGAAGGGCAGGTAGCCGAGTTCGTCGAGCACAACCAGGTCCATGCGGCAGAGATGGTCGGCGAGACGGCCCTGACGGCCGGCGGGGGCCTCGGCCTCGAGCTTGTTGACGAGGTCAACGACGTTGAAGAAGCGGCCGCGGGCGGCCGCGCGGATGCAGGCGCGGGCGATGCCGACGGCGAGGTGCGTCTTACCGGTGCCTGTCCCGCCGATCAGCACCAGGTTGCGCTGCTGGGCGAGGAAGCCGCCGCCGGCGAGGTCGCGCACGAGCGTCTCGTTGATCGGCGTGCCGTCGAAGGTGAATTCCTCGATCTCCTTGGCGAGCGGCAGCTTGGCGATGGCGATCTGGTATTTGATCGATCGCGCCAGCTTCTCGGAGAGTTCGGCGGTCAGCAGGTCGCTGACGACGCGCTGCGGCTCGTGCTGGCGCTTCACGGCCGATGCGACGATCTCGTCGTAGGCGGCCCGCATGCCGAAGAGCTTGAGGTCGCCCATCGTGGTCATGATCGCGGCTCGCGCTCCATCATCCGCTCGCCCTCCTGAGGCTGTCGTAACGGGCGCAGTCGGCGACGGGCTCATGCCGCAGCCGCAACGCCTCCGGGGTCATGATCGTCGCCGGCGGCCCTGGATCGCGCTGGCGGAAGAGGATGTTGAGAATGACGTCGGCTGAATGGACGCCCTCCTTCAGCGCCTCGGCGCAGGCGGCCTCCACGGCGGACAGGCCGTCGGTCAGCACCGCGCCGAGCACCTCGACCATCTGCCGGTCGCCGTCTCGAACGGACCGCAGCTTCCGACGCACGCCCGCGAGCGCCGCAGAAAGAACCCAGTCCTGGAAAGGCGCGCCGTTCCTGAGCGCGCCGGGTTTGCGAGCCAGAACAGGCACATAGCGCCACGGGTCGTAGATGGTCTCGCCGCGCCCGAAGGCTCGGCGATGCTGCCCGACCACCCGGCCGTCCTGGCGAAGCTCGATCCGATCGGCATAGGCGCGGACTTCGACCGGGCGCCCCACCGCGCTGGCCATCACCGAGTATTTGTTGTTGTCGAACCGCACGAGGCAGGTCTTCGACGGCGAGACCGGCGTCGCATGGAAGCCGTCGAACGGACCGGCATAGGGCACGAGGCTCGGCCGCTCCGCCTCGAACATCTGCCAGATCGTCTTGTCCCGGACATCCGGATGCGGCTGCGCCTTCGCCCAGACGATGCAGCGGTCCAGAAGCCAGGCGTTGAGTTCATCGTAGCTCCTGACCCGCACCCGCGGCGAGAAGAAGCGTTGCCTGACCGTGCCGACCTGATTCTCGACCTGGCCCTTCTCCCAACCAGACGCCGGGGCGCAGGCGACCGGCTCGACGGGGTAGTGCCCGCACATCTGCTGGAAGCGCCGGTTGTAGACCCGGTCCTTGCCCACCAGGATCGCGTCCACCGCGGTCTTCATATTGTCGTAGATGCCCCGCGTGCAGGCGCCCTTGAAGAAGGCGAACGCCCGGTCATGGGCGTCGAACATCGAGCCATCGGAGCGCCACCGGTTCGAGCCCGATGGCGAGGCTCCCGGCTCTCGCGCGGATAGGCCCGGACGAACATCATCCGGCTGTGGCAGAGCCGGACCTGAGCCACCTTCACCGTCACGGTGACCCCGGCGATCAGCGCCACCTCGTGGCTCCAGTCGAACTGATAGGCCTCGCCAGGCGCAAAGCTCAGCGGCACAAAGGTCGCCGCCGTCGCGGCCGAACGCTCCCGCCGCCAAGACGCCGCGTACCGGCGCACCGCGTCATAGCCGCCCGAGTAGCCAAGCCCGCGCAGTTCCTCGAAGATGTGGATGAGCGTCAGACGTTCCCGGCTGGCCCGGGCTGCGTTCGTCGCCAAAAGCCGGTCCAGCTCGTCCCGCCAGGGCCCGATCTTCGGTTGCGGCTGAACCTTCCGCTCGTATTCGAAGTCCGTGGCACCGGATCGCAGGATCTTCCGGACCGTATTGCGGGAAACATCCAGCTCCCGGCTGATCTCCTGGATCGACCGACCCCGCACATAGAACTCGCGGCGTACCCGCGCGATCGTGTCCACGCCCTTCATCCCCCGCCACCCGTCCAGAAAACCAGGACAGGCAGTGCCGCATCAAACGGGAGAGGGGGTCAATTTTGGACGCCGATCCCGCAACTCAGGGGGTCAACATTCCATGCCAAGCCACACTCAAGGTCATCGGCTGGGGCTGGTTCCACCTCTCGACCCTCCTCGACGGCTTCTCCCGCTCCATCCTCGCCTGGAAGCTCTGCGCCCCCATGCGCGCCGGCGACGTCACCGACACGCGGGAGCTCGCCCTGGCCGCATCGGGCTGCGACACCGCACGGGGGCGTCCATCGGCCTCGGCCGCTCAGCGACAACGGCTCCTCGTACATCGCGGGCGATCTCGCCCGCTGGCTCGAGGGCAAGGGCATCACCCACATCCGCGGCGCACCGAACCACCCGCAGACCCAGGGCAAGATCGAGCGCCGGCGCCAGACCCTGAAGAACCGGGTTCTGCTCGAGACCTCCTGCCTGCCGGGCCAGCTCGAGGCCGCCGTCGGGGGCTTCGTCGAGCGCTACAACCATCGCCGCCACCACGAGAGCCTCGGCAACCCGGCCCCGGCCGACGTCGACTTCGGCCGCGCTGCAGCCATCCTTGAGGCCAGAGAGACGATCAAGAAACGGACCGTCCGAAGCCGCCGCTTGAGCCATCACGGCCGAGCGCCGTAACCTGAACCAGATGAGCCACAGCCCTCCGATGCTCGCTCAGCTCAGATGTCCCAAAAACCCGGACGACGGACACGCTGGTCGGAAGGATGTCTGGACCCGGGCCGACCGGCCCGGGGGAGCCTTCAGCAGCAGCGGAATCCGCGCGTCGTCGTGCCTTCGCCGTAGCGCGCCGACTGCCGTTCCCGGAAGAACTCGGCATAGGTCATGACCGGCCGGTCCGGGTGGACCTGGCGCATGTGCGCCACATAGGTGTCGTAGTCCGGGACCCCGATCATCAGCCGGGCTCCCTCGCGCAGGCGCTTGCGGCAGGCGGCGAAGGCCTGCGCGAGGGTCATGCTGTCCGTCTGGTCCATGGGCCTCACTCCGCGGGAATGGCGACGGGGCGGTTGAACTCCTCCGGCGTCTCGCGCGCGGTCCAGCCCCGGGCGCGATAGGCGTCGAGGCAGGCCCGGACGCTGAAGTAGATCATGCTGACGACCAGCGCGACGAAGATGAAGGCCATCGTGGCGTCGACCATGTCGTTGAACACGATCTGCCGCATCTGCGCCAGATCCTTGGCCGGCGCCAGAACCTGGCCCGCGGCGATCGCCTCGCGGTACTTGGCCGCATGGGCGAGGAAGCCGACGGAGGGCGTGCTGGAGAACACCTTCAGCGTCCCCGCCGTCAGGGTGACGACGACCAGCAGCGCGGCGGGAACCAGGGTGACGAAGGCGTAGCGTTCCCGCTTCATCTTGAAGAGCACCACGGTGCAGAGCATCAGCGCGATCGCCGCCAGCATCTGGTTGGCGATGCCGAACAGCGGCCAGAGCGTGTTGACGCCGCCCAGCGGGTCGGTGACCCCCTGGTAGAGGAAGAAGCCCCAGGCCGCGACGCAAAGCCCCGTGGCGACGAGGTTGCCGCCGAGCGAGGAGGTCTTGCGCATTGCCGGCACGAAGACCCCCATCAGGTCCTGCAACATGAACCGCCCGGCCCGCGTGCCGGCGTCCACCGCCGTCAGGATGAACAGCGCCTCGAACAGGATGGCGAAATGGTACCAGAAGGCCATCATCGCCTTGCCGCCGATCACATGGGAGAAGATCTGCGCCATGCCGACCGCCAGCGTCGGCGCGCCGCCGGCGCGGGAGATGATCGTGGTCTCGCCCACGTCCGCGGCCGTCTGGGTGATCGTCTCCGCCGTGATCGGGAAGCCCCATTCGGTGACCTGGGCGGCGGCGGATTCCGGGGTCGTGCCGATGATCGCGGCGGGGCTGTTCATGGTGAAATACACGCCCGGATCGATGATCGAGGCCGCCACCAGCGCCATCATGGCGACGAAGCTCTCCATCAGCATCCCGCCGTAGCCGATGAACCGCGCGTGCCCCTCGCTGTCGATCAGCTTGGGCGTGGTGCCCGACGAGATGAGGGCGTGAAAGCCCGAGACCGCCCCGCAGGCGATGGTGATGAACAGGAAGGGGAAGAGGTTGCCCGACCAGACCGGCCCGTTGCCGTCGACGAAGCGGGTCAGCGCCGGCATCTTCAGGTCCGGGGCCATCAGCAGGATGCCGAGCGCCAGGGCGACGATGGCGCCGATCTTGAGGAAGGTCGACAGATAGTCCCGCGGCGCCAGCAGCAGCCAGACCGGCAGGGTGGAGGCGACGAAGCCGTAGCCGATCAGGAGCCAGCAGAGCTGCGTCGGGCTGAAGGTGAACATCGCCGACCACGTGGGGCTCGCCGCCACGTTCGACCCGAAGACGATGGCGAGCATCAGCGCAATGAAGCCGGCGATGGAGGCCTCGGCCACCGCGCCCGGACGGATGTAGCGCATGTAGACGCCCATGATCACCGCGATCGGAATGGTCATGGAGACGGTGAACATGCCCCAGGGGCTGTCCGCCAGGGCCTTCACCACGATCAGCGCCAGCACCGCCAGGATGATGACCATGATGAGGAAGGTGCCCACGAGGGCGATCATCCCCGGAATCGGCCCGAGCTCCGAGCGCACCAGGTCGCCGAGCGACCGCCCGTCGCGGCGCATGGAGACGAAGAGCACCATGAAGTCCTGGACCGCGCCCGCCAGGACCACGCCCGCGAGGAGCCAGAGCATCCCCGGCAGATAGCCCATCTGCGCCGCCAGCACCGGCCCGACCAGCGGGCCCGCCCCGGCGATGGCCGCGAAATGATGGCCGAAGAGGACGTACTTGTTGGTGGGCACGTAATCGAGCCCGTCGTTGAACCGATGCGCCGGCGTGGGCCGGCTGTCGTCGAGCCGCATCACCCGGCGGGCGATGAACAGGCTGTAGTAGCGATAGGCGATCAGGTAGATCGAGACCGATGCGACGACGATCCAGAGGGCGTTCACATGCTCGCCCCGCAGGATCGAGACTTGGGCGAGGCCGATCGCGGCGAGGACCGCGAGACCCGCCCAGATGTACCAGCGATCGAGAAAATGGCGCTTTTGCGCCGTCGTGCCTGTCATGGTCTCCCCCTCTTCTGCCTGGTCCGCCGCGAACCGGCGCTTTCTGGATCGTCACCCGCTCGGCGCGGCGCCTCTTTTCGGGGTCCGGGCGCAGAGGGAGGCGCAGAGCAGAATCCCGCTCCCGATCCGCTCCGGTCGACCTTGATCGCAGCCCCGATGAAACTCGTCGCGCCCATGACTAAGAGCACCCGGTTTGCGAGCAGGCAAGATCGTTCCTCACGCAATCGTACTGGGCGCAACTCTCCAAGCCCAGGCGGGCGCAGACCTGCAGGTCGCCCGGCGCGGGCCGTCTCCCGAGAGCGCAGGTCAGGGCGCGATGCGAAGATCCGCGACCCTCTCGAAGCTGCCGGGAGCGAACCCCGTTCGGGATCCTGTGCTGCCCCCGCCCCCCTTCCGACCCGGTCCGGCCGTCGCAACCTCCTCCAGGCGGCTGCAGGGGCGGAGGCCCGCATCGACCCTGACCCCGTGTTGAGGGGCCCCCATGACAGGCTTTCGAGACACCCCGGGAAGCGTCCCCCCCCCCCCCCCCCAAAAGAGCGCCCGAAGGGGTCCCGGCGTCAGCCCGTCGCGCGCGCACGGACGAGCGGATCCACGATCCGAGACGTCGGGTCAGGCCCGGCGTTCACGAGATCCAGCCGCGCCGCCGGAGGGGCCCCCTTCGAGGGGTTCGGCGCGCGCCTGGATCGGCGCCCCTCATCGCGACCCCGAACCGCTTCTCCCGAACGTTCCCAGGGCCGATCGGACGGCCGAGAGCGTCCGGTTAAGGCGGGACTGAGGGCAAGGTCCGGACGACGCGAATCCGATCCTCGCCGACGGCGCCAGCCGCCGTCCCCCGCTCCAAGACGAGGCGGGCCGCGAGGCGGCGCATGTCGCGCGCGCTTGACCAGGCTCGGCGCAAGACGCCAGAAGCAATCTGATTCATCGTCGTGGAGATCGCAGGACAATGGAATTGGCGCCGAAACGGAAAACCAGGCTCGCCCTGAACGGATTCGGCCGGATCGGGCGCTCGATCCTGCGCATCCTCTGCGAAGGCGGCTTCGACGACCTCGAACTCGTGCTGATCAACGACATCGAGTCTCTGGAAATATGCGCCTACCTGTTCGAATACGACAGCGTGTTCGGGCGCTTTCCCGGAACCGTCGGGACCGGAGCCGGCACGCTGGCGCTCGACGGCAGGCCGATTCCGTTCCGGTCGGCGTCGGATCTGAGAGAACTCGATCTCGGCGACGTCGACGTCGTCCTGGAATGCACCGGGATGACCGGTTCGCGCTCGATCGTCGAGCGCGGCCTTCAGGCCGGCGCCGCCCGGGTCCTGATCTCCGGTCCCTCGGACGAGGCCGACGTCACCATCGTCCTCGGCGCGAACGAGGCCGCGCTCGGGGACCAGCGGATCGTCTCGAACGCGTCCTGCACCACCAATGCGCTCGCGCCCCTGCTTCGGCTGCTCGACGAGGCGGTCGGGGTGGTCTCGGGGCAGATGACCACGGTGCACTGCTATACCGGAAGCCAGCCGACGGTGGACAAGCCGCGCGGCGACGCGGCGCGCTCGCGGGCGGCCGCGCTCTCGATGGTGCCCACCACGACCAGCGCCGGCCGGCTGATCGGAACCGTCCTGCCCCATCTCGCGGGGCGGGTGGCGGCCCGGGCGATCCGGGTGCCGACCGCAAGCGTCTCCTGCATCGACCTGACCCTCGCGACCGACCGTCCCACGACGGCCGCCTCGATCAACGCCCTGCTCCGGGAGGCGGCGGAGCGATCGCCAGTCTTCGGCTGGACCGACCGGCCCCTCGTTTCGAGCGATCTTCGCGGACGTCCGGAATCGATCGTGATGTCGGGCCTGGAAACCTCGGTCGCCGGCGGCCTGACCCGGCTGTTCGGCTGGTACGACAATGAGCGCGGCTTTTCCCACCGCATGCTCGACGTGGCCCGCCTGATGGCGCCGCGACCCACGCGCTGACCGGACGGCCCCCGCCAGCGGCGCAGGCGGGGGCCCCGACCCTCTCGATCCAGGATGCGCGCCCTCGGAGCCTCGGCCGAGGATAAGCGCCCGGACGCCCCCTCGGCTCGGCTTTGCGCTGCAGATTTGTGCGTCCCGGTTCGCCCACGCCAGCGCTTTCGGCCGCCCCGCTGTCGCAGCTCAGCGGCGACACGCCCGACCTTCGCCGCCGCCGAGCGCGTCGCCGCCCCTTTCGACACGGCGGTCATGGGCCTGCTCTCGAACCCTCCAGGTCCAGCGCTCGCGCAGATCCGCCGGAGGGTGGCCTTTGCTCTCCCCTTCGTCTCCGGAGCTCCCTTCTCTCGAACGTCGGCTCCTGCAGAGACTTCAACCCAGAACCGACCCTCCGAGATCGCGCCTGCGCAGATCGCGTCAGACGTCCTGCGCGGCGGCGAGGCCCTTGGCCACGACGGGACCGGTGGGACGCCCGGTCGGGGAGCCGCCGATCTGCTCCAGCGTGATCTCGTAGAGCTGGCCCTGGGCCGGAAGGGGCAGGTCGGGGCCCCGCAGCAGCTGGCCCGCCGGCCCCTCCAGCAGGCCGAGCGAGACCGGCCCCATCTCGGCCGAAGGCAGCGTCCAGACCTGCATCTGCCGACCTTCCGGCACGAGCACCTCGGCGACGAAGCGCACCCTGGCCTGGGCGTCGCCGAAGTCCTCGACGACGGCGAGCGGCGCGCCCGCCTCGTTGACCAGCACCGTCAGCACCACGGGGTCCGGCTGCAGCGCCTCCCTGCCCAGGGCCGCGCCGAGGACGAGGCCGACGCCCGCCGCGATCCCCGTGGCGAGGTGACGCCGCAGCCAGGACCGCGGCGGATGCGGCAGGTTCGCGGGGTCGGGACGGATGGCGTCGGAGCGGATGGCGGGGCTCGGGCGCGGGGGCGGCGCATCGACGCCGGCCTCGCCCAGCCGGTCGGCGATCCGGCTCCAGAGCCCCTCGGGCGTCGGCAGCGGCCGCGCCCCGAGGTCGAGGTCGAGATAGCGCCGCCGGCTGCGCTCCAGCGCCGCGCGCAGCAGGGGCTCGACCGCGAGCTGGCGCTCGACCTCCCAGGCCTCGGCCTCGTCGAGCAGGCCGAGGACATATTCGTCCGTCAGGATGTCGAGATCGTCGCCGCTCATGACAGGCAGTCCCGGAGCGCGATCAGGCCCCGGCGGATCCAGGACTTGGCGGTGCCGAGGGGCACGTCCTGCATCGCCGCGATCTCGCCATGGCTGAAGCCCGCCACATAGGCCAGCAGGATCGACTGTCGCGTGGTCGGCTCGAGCCCTTCGAGGCAGGCGCGCAGCGCGCTGCGCTCGCCAAGCCCGTCCCAGGCCTCGGCCGGCGCGGTGGCGCGGCGCGCTTCCTGCAAGGCCGCCAGGGTGGGGGCGTCGAGGATGGCGAGGCGTCCGCCATCGCGCAGGATGCTGAGGCAACGGTTGCGCAGGATGGCGAAGATCCAGCCGGCGGGGGAGCTTTCGCCGGCGCGGAACTGGCTCGCCTTGCGCCAGATCTGCACGAAGGTGTCCTGCACCGCCTCCTCGGCCAGGTCGCGGCGGCGCAGCATCCGTTGTGCGACCCCCAGCAGCCGCCCCGCCTCGAGATCGAAGATCCGGCGCAGCGCCTGTTGGTCGCCCTGGGCGCAGCCCAGCAGCGCATCGGTCAGTTCGTTCGTCCCGTCCTCGCCGTCGCGCATTCGTCCCGTCCCCGCCTGGCCCAGCATGTCAGCCCCGCGCGAGGGGATCCAGTTCCTTTGGGTTTCCGTCGGACACGTTATTTTTCATCGGGCCGCATCTGTTTTCCCCCTTCGCGTGTCTTGGCGGGCGATGGGATCGGAATGGCCCGGCGGCGTACTTCGTCGGGTCCTGCCGGGCGCGGGACAGGGTGGGGCCGCGCCCGGATCGCGTCCGCGGTCGAAAGGATCGGCCGCGGACGCCGCGAAGAGAGCTCGCCCCGGCCTGGCCGGAAAAAATTCGCGGGGCCGCGCATCCGTTCTGGTCTCTCGCGGGTCTTGGGATCGGTCGATCGCAAGCGGCGCGCCCGGCGTCGCGCGGAATCGGCTTTTGAGCCGAGCGAGAGGAGGTCCCAGATGCAGACGCCCGGACATGTCCCCGATGCGGCCGGCAAGGGCTGCGGCGACCCGGACTCCGCCGGCGCCCTCCCGATCGGCGAGGGATCCCCCGCTCGCTCCGGCGACGCGCGGCCGGCCGGCCCGGACCCGCGCACGTCCGCCACGGCGGCCGGCGCCCCTCCTGCGGATCTCGGCGGACCGCCTTGAAGACACGCGCGCCGGATGCGGCTCCGACGCCCGATGGTCGGTCGCCCCTTGGCCCCCCTGCGCCGGAACGCGGCGCCGGAGCGCAGGGGGCTTGCCTCCGACCAGTCGGTCACGGTGGTCGCCCGGACCGAGGCGCGCGCCGCCGCCGACGGCCCGCCGTCCCCGTTGCGCGACGCCATCGCCCCTTCGATGCGCAAGGTGTGATCCATGATCCCGCTGCCCCCCCGACCCGATCGCCCGCTTCCCCCCCGCTTTCCCGGACCGCTCCGGCCGGAGGAGCTGCGGACGCGCTTCGACGCGCCTCCGGATCTGGCGATGCTGCGGCGCGCGCTTGGTCAGCCGACCCCGCGCCCGCCCCAAGGCGCCGACCCCGCGCCAGCACCCGATCCTGCGCCAACACCCGCCTCCGCGCCGGAGGAAGCGCCCTTCGCCGGATCGGACCCTTCCTCGGAGCAGCGAAGGCAGGCGGAGCCGCCCGTCGCCGTCATGGAGGAGGAACGCCAGCCTCTCACCTGGAAGGCGCTCTGCGCCGCGACGGCCGCCGGCGCCGCGACCGGTCTCGGGCTCGTGCTCAGCCTCTTCTGGCTGGCGATCTGGCCCTTCGACGCTCCCGGGAGTCCGCCGACCGGGTCGGCGAAGCAGGACTCTGCGACGGCGGCCGACCCTGCGCCGCTCGCCACGCAGCCGCCGCGCCTGACCGAGGCTCCGCCCGAGGCCGCATTCCGGCCCCTCGCGCTTCCTCCGGCGCCGGGCCCGATCGGCGCTGCCCCCGCGCTCCCGGCGACGCCCGCCGTCCCGCCCGTCGCAAGCCTGGGCCTCGCGGCGTTCGCGCCCACTGACACGCCACCGCCGCTTCCGCCGGTGTCCGGGGCGCCCTGGCCAGAGCCGAAGGACAGGCCCGCCTCTCCCCCAACCCACGCGCCGCTGACCCTGCCGACGGCCAGTCACGCCGCCCGCGCCGTCGTTCACATCCACGGCTCGATTCCTCCCCTGGAGCGCCGCGCGCTGGAGTCGGCGCTGAAAGCCGCGGGCTTTCCCCGCGTCGCGTGGCGCGAGGTCGACTTCGCGATCGGCCGAAGCAACGTCCGCTTCTTCCACGACCAGGACAGGGACCTGGCGCAGACGGCCGGCGCCGCGCTCGCGAAGGGCGGACGCGCCGCCGCCGCCCGCGATTTCACCCACTTCCGGCCGCCCACGGCGCCCGGCACGATCGAGGTCTGGGTGGCGGACGAGTGAACCCGCGGCCCGGGGGGCCGGCCTCGACGCCGGAAAAGGCCAGGGATCCGCTGCGCCGGGTCATCGCCGACGACCCACGGACCGCGGCCCGGATCGACCCCGCCCGGACCCGACGCCCCCTTCGGTCCGGCCGCCCTGCGAGGCGCGACGCCTGGGCGAGCGCGTCTTCGACCGGCGCCGCCTGCGAGGCCTTCCCGGGTCTCTCCCGGGCGATGGCGGGGATCCCGGAGAGGAAGACACGTCTAGGAGGGTGCGCGGTTCCGGTGTACCCTTTGCGGCTCAGGCGATTGTGAGGCCGACATGCCGAGCTTCAAGGACGACGGCGTGACGCGGCGGGAGGCGCTCAAGATCGCCGGCGCGGCGGCGGCGGCAGGGCTGCTGCCGGCCTTGCTTTCCCCCGCGCGGGCGCAGGCGCCGGCCGACCCGCTGGCGCCCGTGGCGCTCGACGGGGGCCCGGCCCAGGCCTTCGCCAGCCACCGGGCGCGGGCGAACGGCCTCGCCTGGCATTTCGCCCGGACCCGGCCGGTCGAGGCGATCGGCGGCGAGGCGAACGAAGACAACACCGTCGCGCTGATCGCGCATTTCCACGTCGCCGACATCACAACCGGGGCGGAGCAGGAGGCGCGGCAGGCGGCCGCCCGGGCCGCGCTCCGGCGGCTCAACCGCGGCGCGGGCGAGGTCGGGACCTTCGGCAAGTACGACTTCGCGCTGAAGGGGCTGATGACGATCGCCCACCGGTATCGCGGCCGGCTGAGCGAGGAGGACGTCCGGTTCATCCTGAGCGACCTCGTCCCGCCGCAGATCGCCGGCGGACATCCGCAGTCGGTGGAGTTCGTCGAGGTGAGCTTCCTCAACATCGACCTGCCGGAGACCGAGAACCACCTGCTGATGACCGAGGGCAGCCGGTATCTCATCAACCAGCTCCACCGCGAATTCAGCCCGGACGACCCGCGGTTCGACAATGTCGGCAACGGCCTGACCGGGTGGCTCCTCGGCTATCTGCAGACGATCGCCAAACACGACTTCATGGAGGTGAACGCCCGGCCCTATGCGCGGCTGTCGATGCACGCGGTGCTGAACCTCTACGAATTCGCCGACGACCCGCTGGTGCGGACCGCGGCGCAGAACGTCCTCGACTATACGATGGTGAAATACGCGGTCTCGAGCTCGCGCGGGCGGCGGGTCGCGCCCTACCGGCGGCTGCAGCCGCGGATCAACCATCAGGACAATCGCAGCAACTGGCTCTACGATTCCGCCGGCGAGCAGATCTCGGGCTATTTCCTCGCCTGCACGGGGCTGACCGATGAGCGCGGCGCGCCGGCGGTTTTCCCGGCGAGCCTCGACTACACCGGGATGATCGGCGGAACATCGAGCTACCGGGCGCCGCCGGCCGCCTATGCGATCGCGCTGACGGACGTGGCCCCGGCGCTGCACCGCTTCCACCAGGGAACCCGGCCGCGGGTGCTGCGCTCGCCCGACGTCGCCCAGCCGGCGCTCGAAATCTACTTCCGCTCGCCGTCCTTCCTGATCTCGGCCGGCGGCATGTTCCTCAACAGCGGATACGGGAACGACGAATACGGCCAGCCGATCAAGCCGGCCTGGCGCGACTCGGCCCGGGCGCAGGCGACGACGCTGATCCCGGCGCGGGCGAACGTGCGCTTCCACGACCTGCTGCGCTTCCAGCCCTACCCGGACCGCTACGTCGATCCCTACGCCAAGGCGCCGAACTATGACGACGACGCGGCCGAGCGCTGGCGGACCTTCGGCGTCAACACCGGCGTCGCGCATGGGCTCGCCGCCGGGGCGAACATGCGTCCGGCGGAGAAGATCACCCTGACGACGACCGCCTCGAGCTCGGCCTTTCCGGCGCTGGCCGAGTGCGACGGCGGGCTGTTCCTCGCCTTCAAGGGCTCGGGAAACGACAACCTGAACCTCGCGCGGGTGCTGACCACGACGCTCTACGACAATCTCGGCGTCGAGGGCGTCGAGGACAAGCATATCCTCGGGGAGGAGAGCGACGCCGCGCCGGCGCTGGCCGGGCTGGGGAACCGGCTGTTCCTCGCCTGGAAGGGCTCGGGCAACGAGAACCTGAACCTCGTCTTCACCACCAACGGCGGCAGGACCTTCCGCGGCAAGTCGACCTTCGGGGACACGAGCGACCATGCCCCTGCGCTTGCGGCGCACAACGACATCCTGTTCTACGGCTGGACCGGCGAGGGCGACGGAAACCTCAATGTCGCCAAGGTCGGCTTCAGGCCGGACGCGACGTCGGTTCTGGTCGACAAGGCGACGCTCGGCGAGACGAGCGACGCCGCGCCCGCGCTCGCCGCGCATCTTGGCCGGCTGTTCATCGCCTGGCGGGGAACGGACGACCGGCTGAACCTCGCCTTCTCGGGCGACGACGGCCGCACCTTCGCCGGCAAGATGACCTTCGGCGAGACCAGCGACGCGGCGCCGGCCCTGGCGTCGAGCGGCGGCCGGCTCTACCTCGCCTGGACCGGCGAGGACGACAAGCTGAACGTCGCCCGCGTCGTGTTGTTCGGGAACACCGCGGGGGGCTTCGGCATCGAGGGGCTGGAGGGCAAAGTCACCCTCGGCGAGACCAGCGACTCGGCGCCGGCGCTCGGATCGTGGAACGATCTGCTCTTTCTCGGCTGGACCGGCGAGGGCGAGGGTCTCGTCAATCTCCGGGTCTCGCGGGACGGCGGCTTCGCGACGGCGGGGCCGTGGCTCTTCTCCGATCTCGGCTGGGGCGGCTTCTACATCGCCGCCTACCGGGCCCCGGCGAACGGCGGCGAGGAGGACAAGCCGCTCGGCGATCTCGGCTTCTTCTACGCGGTCGAGAAGGCGGACATGGACGCGCGCGGGATGGACTTCGCGCGGTTCCGCGCCCTCACGATGGAGCGCAACGGCCATCTGCCCCCCCGGCTCGACTATGGCGGGACCTACGCCTTCAACGCGCCCGACGACCGGGTCTTCTCGATCTGGTTCCAGCAGACCGGCGACAACCACCGCGCCCGGGTCGTCGATCTCGGCGAGCGGATGGAGCGGTTCGACGACCTGCCGCTGGCGTCGGGGCCCTATATCTCCGCGCCCGGCGGCCACGACGGCCTGGTCGAGATCCGGCGGCCGGGGGCGGAGGGCGCGCCGCTCGTCCTCGACTCGCGCGATTCGCTGCAGCCGCGGCGCGTCGACAACCGCGACGCGGACCCGACGCCCTGGATCGAGCGGACGCTGGCGCTCTTCGCGATCGCCCCGGCCCTCGACGCGCAGGGACGGCCGCTGGAGCGCGCCGCCGCGCTCGTCGAGGCGGCGCCGCTCTACGACGCGATGCTGCGGCTGAACACCGACGTCCACGGGCCGATGCTGGCCCCGGGCGTGACGCAGGGTCTGGCGGCGATGGGGGTCGACGTGACCCTGAGCGAGGCCGAGGCGCCAGAGCTGCTCGAATGGCTGTCCAATCCCGACTTCACGCCCTATCCGGCGCTCGCCCAGGCCCTGCTCGGGTTGGGGCGCAAGCTGGCGGCGCCGGTCTCGATCGACGTCATCGCCTTCAACTACGAGGCGTCGGGACTCCCCTCCCCCCGCCGCCGCGAGGAGGTGCAGACGCCCGCGCTCCAGGCCGCGATCCTCGCCGGCTTCAACGAACGCCACGGCGGCGGGCATTCCAGCTTCGAGGCGATCCTCGCGCCGATCTAGGACCGCGCCCGCCGGAACCGCGCCGCCGCGGCCCCCAGAAGTCCCCTCAGACGCCCGGAAGCGTCTCCCTTCGCGACGTCGCGACCGCAACAGCGACGCGCCGCTCCGGCAGACATCCGCGCCCCGATCCTGCCGCCCGGTCGCGATCCACGCGATGCCACTTCACGGCCCTAGCCCGGATCGCACCCTGTCGCCTAGAGCGGAATCCGTCCCGGCAGAGCCGGGCCGTCCGCTCTACATTATTGTTTTGTCGCGATATCTTAACCACCAGACTATCCCGTCTGGTTGGATATCGCTCTAGCGCCGGGACGAAGGCGCCGCGAGACGCAGCAAAAACGGCCCGCGATCCTTCCGGGGTCCCGCAAGAACCCGGCGAAACCCGGAAGGATCGCTCGAGGGTCGCGGACGCGGGGCCCGCGGGCCCCGCGCCTTCCTCTCAGGACTGGCCGAACAGCCGGGCGAGGATGCGCGCCTCCAGCCGCGCCGCCGCCGGATCGCCGTGGCGGCGCGGGCGAGGCAGGCGGATGTCGAGGTCGAGCGCGATCCGGCCCTGGTCGAGCACCACCACCCGGTCGGCCAGCACCACCGCCTCCGACACGTCATGAGTGACGAGCACGGCGGTGAAGCCCTGGTCGCGCCAGACCCCTTCGAGCAGGCCCTGCATCTCGATCCGGGTCAGGGCGTCGAGCGCCCCCAGCGGCTCGTCGAGGGCGAGGATGCGCGGCTTGCCCACCAGGGCGCGGGCGAGCGCCACCCGCTGGCGCTGGCCGCCCGACAGCACCGCGGGCCAGTCCTTGGCCCGTTCCGCGAGCCCCACCTCGGCGAGCCGCGCCCGGGCGCGCCGCCGGGCCTGGGCCCCGCGCACGAGGCCGGTCAGGCCGACCGCCACGTTGTCCTCGACCCGGGCCCAGGGCAGCAGCCGCGGCTCCTGGAACATGATGCGCACGTCGCTGCGGTCGGTGGGGCCGGGGGCGTGGACGATCTCGCCCGCGCTCGGCCGGTCGAGCCCGGCGAGCAGCCGCAGCAGCGTGGACTTGCCGCAGCCGCTCTTGCCGATGATCGCCAGGAACTGGCCCTGGGGAACGACGAGGTCGATCCCGTCGAGCACGGTCTTGTCCCCGAAGCGGCGGCTCACCCCGCGCAGGGCGAAGGCGGGAGGCCGACCCGCCGCCCTACCCGCCGCCTCGCCGTCCGGCTCGGGCCCCCCGAGGGGAGCGGCGTCGCGAAAGCTCCTTGCGGCGTCGAACATGGACGTCACTCCTTCACGGTCTGGAAGGCGGGATGCCATTGCAGCGTCCAGCCCTCGGCCAGGCGGGCGAGGCTGTCGGCGAGCTTGCCGAGCAGGGCGTAGATCAGGATCGACAGCACCACCACGTCGATCATCAGGAACTCGCGCGCCTGCATCGCCATGTAGCCGAGCCCGGCCGAGGCCGAGATGGTCTCGGCGACGATCAGCGTCAGCCACATGATCCCGAGGCCGTAGCGCAGGCCGACGAAGATCGAGGGCAACGCGCCGGGCAGGATCACCCGGCGGAACAGCGCCCAGGGGCCCATGCCGTAGATCCGCCCCATCTCGACCAGCTGCGGGTCGACGGTGCGGATCCCGAGCAGCGTGTTGACGTAGATCGGAAAGAACACCCCGAGCGCCACCAGGAACAGCTTCGCCTCCTCGCCGATGCCGAACCACAGGATGACCAGCGGGATCAGCGCCAGGTGCGGGATGTTGCGGATCATCTGCAACGTCGTGTCGGTGGCGTCGCGGGCGAGATCCGAGAGCCCGTTGGCGAGGCCGAAGGCGAAGCCGATCGAGCCGCCGATGGCGAAGCCCGCGAGCGCGCGCCAGCTCGACACCCCGATGTTGGCCAGGAGTTCGCCGGAGCGCAGCAGGCTCCAGAAGGCCGCCGCCACCGCCGAGGGCGCAGGCAGGACGTTGGCCGAGATCAGGCCCGCGTCCGCCATCCCCTCCCAGGCGAGCAGGACGGCGAGGGGCAGGATCCAGCCCAGGCCCCCCCGTCCGATCCGCTTGAGTCGCATCACGCGTCCTCCGTCTGGCGCGCCCGGGCGGCGGCCGACCGGCCGCAAGCGCGCACGATCGGCGAGAGGCGCACCCCCTCGCCCGCCCCGCGGCGGGGCCGCGGCCGGGGCGCGGCCAGCGCGGGCGACCGGACGGGGGCCTCCGCGGATGTTCCGGCCCGCGCCGCCGGCGGCTTGGACTTGCCCGCGCCGCGCGGCCGGAGCTTTCCCTTCAGGGCGGGACCGGCGGCGGGGCTGTAGGCCGCGACCTTCCGGGCCCCGGTCGCGGCGCCCTCGGGACGCCGCGCCGCGGAGACGGCCGGGCCCGGCCCCGGGACCGGGCCGGCGGCGGCGACTTCGCCGCTCACGACGCGGCCCTGAGGTTGCCGCCGTGGCTGCCGCCGGCGAAGACGCGGCGGACGCCGAACTCGCTGAGGAAGTTGTTGCGCTGCTCCGGCCGCTCGATCCCCAGCACGGGAAACAGCAGCTCGGCCACGCGGTAGCTCTCCTCCAGGTGCGGATAGCCCGAGCCGATCACCGTATCGACGCCGGCCGCCTGGTATTCGCGCAGCCGCTCCGCCACCGTCTCGGGCGAGCCGACCAGCGCGGTGCCCGCCCCGGCGCGCACCAGCCCGATGCCGGCCCAGAGGTTGGGCGAGACCTCGAGCCTGTCGCGCCGGCCCTGATGGAGCGCGAACATCCGCTGCTGGCCGACGCTGTCGCTCTCCTTGTTGAAGCGCTGCGCCGCCTCGGCGATCACCTCGTCGGAGAGCTTTGAGATCAGCTTGTCGGCCGCCGCCCAGGCTTCCTCGTCGGTCTCGCGCACGATGAAGTGCAGGCGGATGCCGAAGGTGACCTCGCGGCCCTTGCGCGCCGCCGCGGCGCGCACGCGGGCGATCTTCTCGGCGACCTGGGCCGGAGGCTCGCCCCAGGTCAGGTACTTGTCCGCCCGCCCGGCCGAGAACTCGATGCCCGCGTCCGAGGACCCGCCGAAGAACAGCGGCGGCCGCGGGTCCTGCACCGGCGGATAGCCGAGCCGCGCCCCGATCGCCTTGATATGGTCGCCCTCCAGCGTCGCCTCGCCCTTGGCGAGCAACTCCTCGAAGACGGCGAAGAACTCCTCCGCATGGTCGTAGCGCTGGTCGTGGGGCAGGAAGAGCCCGTCGCCGGCCAGCTCCGCCGGATTGCCGCCCACCACGATGTTGAGCAGCAGCCGGCCGTTCGACACCCGGTCGAGGGTCGCGGCCAGCCGGGCGTAATAGGCGGGCGAGGCCACCCCGGGCCGGATCGCCACCAGGAACTTCAGCCGCTCGGTGAAGGGCGCGAGGGAGGCGGCGGTGACGAAGCTCTCCTCGCAGCCGACCCCGGTGGGCAGCAGCACCCCCGAATAGCCGAGCCGGTCCACGGCCACCGCGATCTCGCGCAGATAGGCGTTGTCGGGCGCCCGGTTCAGCTCGCTCGAACCGAGATAGGCCCCGTCCCCAGACGTCGGGATGAACCAGAAAAAATCAATGGGCTTGGTCATGGTCTTGATCCTCGGGGTCGGGTCAGCTCGCGCGGGGCCGCCAGACGATGGCTTCGATGTCGAGGGGCTTCGGCAGGATGCCGAGCCCGTGGAACTCGTCCGCCAGCGCCTGCTGGTAGGCGATGACCTCCGGGGTGATCGGTCCGAGGCGGCCGAGATCGGCGCCCCTGCGGTTCAGCACCACCGCCTGGATGTCCTCCGGCACGCCGGTGATGGCCGAAAGCGCCGGCACGGTCACCGCCAGATCCGCCTGGGCCGCCGTCCCCACCCGCTTCAGCTCGTCGAGCAGCTCGACCACCAGTTCGGGGTTCGCCGCGGTGAAGTCGCCGTTCGCCAGGAAATAGCTCCAGGACGGCGTGATGCCCTCGGCGGTGGTCAGCACCCGCGCGTCCGCATCGGCCTCGGCCACGGCGAAATAGGGGTCCCAGATCGCCCAGGCGTCGATCGCCCCGGAGCGGAAGGCCGCGAGCGCGTCGGGCGGCGCGAGGTCGACGGCCTCCACGTCGCTCGGGGCGAGCCCCCCCTTGCGCAGCGCCTTGACCGCGAAGTTGTGGGCGCTCGACCCGCGCTTGAAGGCGAACTTCTTGCCCTTGAGGTCGGCGAGCGTCTCGATGTCGGAGTCCTTGGGAACGAGGATCCCCGAGCCCGCCGGCGCGCCGGCATAGGTCCCCACATAGAGCAGGTTCCCTCCCGCCGCCTGGGCGAAGAGCGGCGGCACGTCGCCCGTCGGCCCGAAGTCGAGCGCCCCGGCCCCCAGCGCCTCCAGCAGCGGCGGGCCGGAGCTGAACTCCGACCAGGCGACCTCGATCCCCTGGTCGGCCAGGCGCGCCTCCAGCGCCCCCTGGCTCTTGGCGAGCGCCAGCACGCCGTTCTTCTGCCAGCCGATGCGCAGCGTGCGCGCCTCCGCCCGGACGAGACGGGGCGCCGCGAGGGCGCCCAGGGCCGTCGCGCCCAGGGCGGCGGCGAAAGTTCTGCGATTGAGCATGATGTCCTCCTCGCCGGCCCTCAGGACCGGCCGCCGCTCCAGACGGCGTCGGAAATGTCGATCCGCTTCGGGATCAGCCCGAGGCGGAAGAAACGGTCGGCGGTCTCCTGCTGCCGGGCGACGATGGCGTCCGTCAGGGGAAAGACCCCGAACTCCGCCCGGTCGGCGGCGAGCGTCTGGGCCGCGATCGGCACGCCCGTCACCTCGTGCAGCGCCTCGGCCACCTCCGGCCGATGGGCGTCGGCCCAGGCGGCGGCCTGGTCGAGGCCGGCGAGCACCCCCTTCACCGTGGCCGAATTCGCCTCCACGAAGGCGGCGTTGCCGAGGAAGAAGGTGTTGACGTCGAGGATCTCCGACCCCCGCGCCAGCACCACCGGGTCGTAGCGCGTCTCGGCGATGGCCAGGAACGGGTCCCAGACCGCCCAGGCCTCGACCTTGTCCGCGGCGAAGGCGGCGGCGGCGTCCGCGGGCGGCAGGTAGCGCACCTCGACGTCGTCGAGCGTCAGCCCCTGCGTCTCCAGCGCCGCGGCGAGCAGGTTGTGGGCGCTGGTGCCCTTGCCCACGGCGACCGCGCGGCCCTTCAGGTCGGCGAGCGTCTCGACGCCGCTGCCCTTCTTGGCCACGATCGCCTCGCCCTTCCCGTTGGGCGGCAGGGCGGCCACGTAGGCGATCGCCGATCCCGGCCGCCTGGCCGAAGATGGGCGGCGCGTCCCCGGTCCAGCCGAGGTCGATCGCCCCGGCGTTCAGCGCCTCGACCAGGGGCGGGCCCGCCTGGAACTCCACCCAGACCACTTCGGTCCCCTGCGGGGCGAGCGCCGCCTCGATCGTGCCCTCCCGCTGGGCGACGACGGGCAGGTTGGTCTTCTGGAAGCCGATCCGCACCTGCGCCGGGGTCTCGGCCCCGGCCGGAAGCGCACAGATCAGGGCAAGGGCGGCCGCCCCCGCGCCAAGGCCTCGTCTGGTGATCCGCATGATGCGCCCTCCGCATGAATCCGCAGCCGCTCGGGCGGCTTGTTTCGAGGACCGAGAAAATACAAAATCTCGATAGACGCAATGGAGATTAATTTTCCACGGAGACCCGCCGTCCGCGGTCATGCCATCTCCCGTCGACGCAGCCCCGGAAAGATACTGCCCCGTCCTCCCGTCGCCCTTGAGGTGATTCGCGCAGGCGTTTCCACAACGGCCTTCGCCGCGAGGATCCTTGAAAGGCCGCCGCCAGCGCCGCCGCAAATCCTCGGCCTCCCTCGAAGGGGTCGAAACGATTTTCGCAAAATCCCGCCAGGCCAGAGGGATAGCCCTTCCCCGCCCGCCCCCACCGCCCACTCCCAGGCCGCTTCCCCCAACCGCCGCCGCGGCCTTCCCTCCCTCAGGGAAGCCGCCGGAGCTTTCCGCTGAGTCCCGCCGCCCGCCCCGGTCTCCCCTCTCGCTTCCCCGCCGACCGCACGCCGCCCTCCCGGTCCTCAGGCCGGCCGCCTTCCCCCCAGGCCCGTCCGCTCCTCCCGCACCGACGGTTCGACGCCGGTCCCGGCCGGCCGCTTCTCCCCGCCCTCTTCCGCTGCAAGCGCAGGATCGACTGCAAGCGCAGGATCGACGGAACCGGTCCTGGCGCGAGGAGAAGAACGTCGGCCCCGACGTCCTCTCGGTCCACGGGGCCGGCCGGATCCCGCCCGAGTCCCGCCCGTCTCCGGCGACCTCCTCCGCGTCGCCCCCGCCACTGCGCGCCCAGGGACACGGGGGACCGATCCCGACGTCCCGGGGATGATGTCGCCCCCGCCCCGCGCTATCTTCTCCCCGGCAGGCCGGGCCCCCGGCCGCCCCGACAGGAGGCCGCATGTCCCGCGTTTCCGCCCATGCCGACGATCCCCATCTCGTGCACCGCAGCGGCTGGCTGCGCGCCTCCGTCATGGGGGCGAACGACGGCGTCGTCTCCGTCGCCTCGCTGATCGTGGGGGTCGCCGCCGCCGGGGCCGCGCCCTCGGCCGTGCTCCTCGCCGGGGCCGCGGGCCTCGCCGCCGGGGCCATGTCCATGGCGGCGGGGGAATACGTCTCCGTCTCCTCCCAGTCCGACATCGAGACCGCCGACATCGCCCGCGAGACCGCGGCGCTCGCCGCCGATCCGGCGACCGAGGAGGCTGAGCTCGCCGCCCTCTGGCGCGCCCGCGGCCTGAGCGAGGCCACCGCCGCCCGGGTGGCGGCCGAGCTCAGCGCCCACGACGCCCTCGCCGCCCATGTGCGCGACGAGCTCGGCCTGACGGAGGCGAACGCCGCCAACCCGCTCCAGGCGGCCCTCGCCTCCGGAGCGACCTTCACCCTCTCCGGGGCCGTGCCCCTCCTCGCCGCGGCGCTGGCCCCGGCGGGGACGATCATCCCGGCGGTGCTCGGGCTCACCCTCGTCGCCCTCGCCCTCCTCGGGGCCCTCGGCGCCATGGCCGGCGGCGCTCCGGTCGGCCGGGCCGCCCTGCGGGTGACGGTCTGGGGCGCCCTCGCCATGGCCGTGACCGCCGCCGTAGGCCAGCTCTTCGGCGCTGTGGTCTGACGCGGCCGCGGCGAAACGCCGGAAAAATCCGTCAACCTCGGCGAAGGTCGCAGGGACGATGCTCGGAAATCCGATCCGGCGCCGCGGGACATGCCGCAAGGCGCGGGGCGCGGCCCCGAACCACGCGCCCGGCCGTTCCCGCAGCAAGCTCTCCCGGCACGAAGAAGCCTACTCCCCGGCGCACCGCCTGAGACCCGCCCCCATCGGACGCCCCCGACCGACGGCGAGAGCCTCCCGGACCCTCCCCCGCGCGCCCGCCCCGACCGGCGCGGCGGCGATCCTCCTCGCCCGGCGTCTCTTCTCCTGAACCGGCCTCCCCCCGACCCCTCCGGGAGTCGGACAAGGCCGCCCCGACCGCAAGGCGCCGGCCCAGGCGGCCCCGTCGCCGGACACACGGGGCCTGTCCCCCCTCGGGGTCAATCCTCCTCGGCGCTGTGCTCGAGGATGTCCTCGATCATGTGCCGCACGTGCTGGTCGGCGGCCTGGTAGAAGACCTGGCGGGCGTCGCGGTCCCCGCGGACCAGTCGGGCCCCGCGCAGGAGCCGCAGGTGATGGCTCACCAGCGACTGGGAGGCGCCGGTGGCGGCCGCGATCTCCCCCACCGACCGCGGCGCGTCGAGGCAGGCGAGCAGGATGCGCAGGCGCGTCGGGTCCCCCAGGAGCTTGAAGGTCTCGGCCACCCGGGCGACGTCTATGTCGCGCGCCGGGCTCACCGGGCGCGGCCGGCGCGGGCCGGTCCCTGGGCCGGGCTTCGGGCGTCGTCATGGTCGGATCCGCCATGGGGCCCGTCGCCCTCGCCGCCGCCCGGGTCCGCCGCGCCGCGGCCCGGGTCCGAGGCGCGCCGCGGATGCCCGGGGCCGTCAGGGTCGCGATCGCCCGGCCCGGCGTGGTCGTGGGCAGGGTCATGGGCGCCCGGCCCCCGCGCCGCCGGCTCGCGCCCGGGGTCCCCGGATCCGCAGCCGGGATCGTGGCGATGGTCGTGCGCGGAGCCTCCCCGCCCCTGCTCCCACCCCGCGGCGGGGGGCCGGCCGATGGGGCAGTCGGCGGCGGCGCCCTCCCAGTCGATCTCCACGGTGGAATGGCCGATGTCGTAGTCCTGGGCGAGCCGGTCCTTCAGGCCGCGCACGACGGCGGCGGGATCCGCCCCCTCCGCCAGGGCGACGTGCATGGTCGCGGTGGCGCGCCCCGAGGTGATCGACCAGACATGGATGTGGGAGACGTCCGCGAGCCCGGGCACGGAGCCGATCAGGCGCGCGCGCATCTCGTCGGGGTCGAGGCCCGAGGGGGCCCCCTCCATCAGGATATGCAGGGAGTTCCGCAGCAGCGACCAGGCGGCGCGCAGAACCAGCGCCGAAAGCAGCACCGACAGGATCGGGTCGATCGGCGTCCAGCCCGTCAGCCAGATGATCCCCGCCGCGAGGATGGCCGCGACCGAGCCGAGCAGGTCGCCCATCACGTGCAGAAGGGCGCCCTTGATGTTCACATGCTGCCGGTCCCCCTGCATCAGCATGTAGAAGACCCCGCCGTTGACGAGGAGGCCGAGCACGGCCACCGCCATCATCGGCCCGGCGAGGATCGGCGCGGGGTGGAGCAGGCGCAGCGCCGCCTCGTAGGCGATCCAGGCCACGAGCAGCATCAGCGCCACGGCGTTGACGAAGCCCGCCAGCACCTCGAAGCGCATGTAGCCGAAGGTGCGCTTCTTGTCCGCGGCCCGCCGGCCGAAGCGGAAGCCCGCCCAGGCCAGCGCCAGGGCGGCGGCGTCGGTCATCATGTGCCCGGCGTCGGCGATCAGCGCGAGCGAGCCCGACAGCAGGCCGCCGATCACCTCGGCGAACATGAAGCCGAAGGTGAGCAGGAAGCCGATCAGCACCACCCGCTCGTTGCGGGAGGTCACCTCCGGCGCATGGCTGTGCCCGGCGCCATGGTCGTGGTCATGACCGTGACCCTCATCGTGGTCCTGGTCATGTCCCGAGCCGGGCCCGTGGGCGTGGGCGTGGGCGTGGGCGTGGGAATGGGCGGCGCTCATGGGAGACCTTTCGCAGAAATCGGGGGGCGGCTTCCCCACATGAATATATGAACTTGTGTTCATGTCTATGCGAAATCGGCACCCGGGGGAACCTCATGGGCGACGGGAGCCGGTCGTCTCTTCCGGGTTCGGCGCGGCGCCGGACCGACCCGTGCGCGTCCCCTGCCCTTTCCCTCCCGGGCAGTCGGCCAGCGCCGGGGACTCGGGACGCGCCCCTCCTGCGGGTCCAGGCGCGGCGGGTGGGAAACACCGGGCCGACGGCCATGCGCCCCAAGACCGCACGCGCACGGCCCTTGAACCTGCCGCAACCTACCGCGACCTGCGGCGCTCCGGAACCGGCGCCCGCCGTCCCGGATCAGGCGGGCGGCCGGTTCGGAGCCCCCGTTTTCCGCCGCCCTCCTGGCCTCTCTCCTGGACATCTCCGCCGCTCCCGGGCGCGGGTCGACCCGGACGATCCGAAATCGGCAGGCCAGACGGCGAAGAGCCCCCGACCGCCCCCGGAAAGACCTCCGCAAAACTTTCAAGCGTGGTCGCTCCCGGCCCGTTCACACCCATGAAGACCGGGTTAACGCCGCAAAATATATTAAATTATTTCAATGCACTGACTTGATTTTCACGCGTGAAAATCCAAGCCCCCGACGCGTCTCCGCTTCGGAGAGAGGCTTTCGCACAGGCCGTCTCACACGGCGATGTCCGCCCAGACCGGCACGTGGTCCGAGGGCTTCTCCCGGGCGCGGATCTCGCGGTCGATCCCGCAGGCGGCCAGCCGGTCGGCGGCCTGGGGGGTGAGCAGGATATGGTCGATGCGGATGCCGTTGTCCTTCTGCCAGGCGCCCGCCTGATAGTCCCAGAAGGTGTAGATCCCCGGGGCCGCCGTCACCGCCCGCACCGCGTCCGTCAGGCCGAGGTTCAGGATCCGCCGCCAGGCCCGGCGGGTCTCGGGCAGGAACAGCGCGTCCTCGGTCCAGGCGGCCGGATTGCGGGCGTCGGCAGGCTCGGGAATGACGTTGAAGTCGCCGAGGATGACCGCCGGCTCCTCCGCCGCCAGCAGGTCGCGCACGCGCGCCTCCAGCCGCTCCATCCAGGCGAGCTTGTAGTCGTACTTCGGCCCCGGCGCCGGATTGCCGTTGGGCAGGTAGAGGCCGCAGACGCGGATCGCCCCCGCCTCGCCCGAGACGGTGGCCTCGATCCAGCGGGCCTGCTCGTCGCCCTCGTCGCCCGGCAGGCCCCGGACCACGTCCTCCAGCGGCCGGCGCGACAGGAGCGCGACGCCGTTGAAGCCCTTCTGGCCATGGGTCTCCACATTGTAGCCCGCCGCCTCGACCTCCTCCCGGGGGAAGGCCTCGTCGAGGCACTTGATCTCCTGGAGCGCCACGACGTCCGGCCGCGCCTCGGCCAGCCACTCGAGCAGGGCGGTCAGGCGGGCCTTCACGCCGTTGATGTTGAAGGTGGCGATCTTCATCGACCCGAACTCCATCGACCCCGACTTCATCTCTCCGGCCCCGGCGTCAGGCCGCAGCCGCCCCGTCTCCTCGCCCCCTGGATCAGCCTGCATGCCGCCGCCTCGCGCCTTGGACCTCGTCTCGCACGCTTCTGGACCATGCGGCCGCCAAAGGCCACCGTGGAGACGCGCGGGGGGACGCGGCTCCGCCGCCTATCAAAAGACGCGACACCCGCGATCCCGTCCCGAATCGCCTCCTTCACCCCGAGCCCCCGATCGGCTAGCCTTGGGCCAACGCCCGCGTCTGACGGGCGACCGAAGGGGAGGAGTCCGGGGTGCGTCTGCTCCTGGTGGAGGACACCGACGACATGGCCGAGGCGATCGTGGCGAGCTTCGCCCGGCGCGGGGACGCCATCGACCGCGTGGCGAGCGTCTCGGACGCGCGCGACGCCCTCGCCGTGACCGATTACGAGGTCGTCATCCTCGACATCAACCTGCCCGACGGCGAGGGCACCGAGGTGCTGCGCAGCCTGCGCCGCAAGGGAAACCCGACCCCGGTGCTGATGCTGACCGCGCGCATGGCGGTGGAGGACCGGGTGGCGGCGCTGGACATCGGGGCGGACGACTACCTGATCAAGCCCTTCGACCTGCGCGAGCTTCAGGCGCGGGTGCGCGCGCTCGGCCGGCGCAAGGGCCCGGACCGCAGCGGGGTGATCGCCTTCGGCCGGCTGACCCTCGACCCCGCCGGCCAGCTCGCCGCCTGCGACGGCGAGCCGCTCGCCCTCACCCGGCGGGAGTTCAGCCTGCTGGAGGCGCTGATGGCCAACCGCAGCCGGATCATGCCCAAGGACCGGCTGTTCGACCGGATCTTCTCGATGGACCAGGAGGAGATCGGCCTCAACGCCATCGAGACCTACGTCGCCCGCCTGCGCCGCAAGCTGGAGGGCAGCGGGGTCGGCATCCGCACCCTGCGGGGCCTGGGCTACCAGCTGGTGCGCGTCGAATAGCGACGCCTTTCGGGCGAAACGACCCGCCGCGGCGTCTTCCTCAGGCGCATGTCACATGCGCCTCGGAGCCCGCGGCCACCCCGCCTCGCCCACGTCAATCACCTAGACCCGGGCGGCCTTCGGCGCCTTGCAGTCCCTGCCCCGCCGCGGCGCAGGCGTGAAAAGCACTTCTTGCGAATTTGAAGGACTTGTGGGACGTTGCTGCCTGACCACATTCAAATCCGACGCCGGAGCGCAAAATGAATGCAATGATCGGCCAGATCGGCGATCTGGCTGCAGCCGGCGAGCGCATGATCGAAAAGCTCCGGCGCAAGGCCTTTTTGCCCGACAGCCGCAAGGGGCTCAACCTGCGCTTCGGCATCGCCGAGGCGGCGCAGCTGCTCGGTTGCTCCACCAACCGCATCCGCATGGCGGAGGAAGACGGCCGGCTCCCCGCCCCTGCCCCCTCCGGCAACGGCCGCAGGCCCGGCTACAGCCTGGAGCAGCTCCTGCACATGCGCGAGGTCCTCGGCGCAAGCCCGCGCCGCCGGCCGGAGGACGCGGCGGCGATCGTCGCGGTGCAGAACTTCAAGGGCGGCGTCGGCAAGTCCACCGTCACCACCCATCTCGCCCATTGCTTCGCCGTGCGCGGCTACCGGGTGCTGGTGGTCGACTGCGACAGCCAGGCCACCACCACCACGCTCTTCGGCTTCAACCCGCATTTCAACATTGCCCGGGAGGAGACGCTCTACCCCTACCTCTCCATCGACCCGACCCAGGCGGACCTCGGATATGCGGTCAAGCGCACCCCCTGGCCGAACGTCGACCTCATTCCCTCGAACCTCGAACTCTTCGACGTGGAATACGAGCTGGCGGCGGCGGGGGCGGATGGCCACTCCGTCCTCGCCATGCGGTTTCGCAAGCTGAAGCAAGGGCTTGCAGACCTCGCGCGGGATTACGACGTGGTGATCCTCGATCCTCCGCCGGCGCTCGGCACCATCTCGCTCGCGGTGATGCAGGCGGCGAACGCGCTTCTCGTGCCGCTCGCCGCCACCACTCCCGACTTCTGTTCGACCGTGCAGTTCCTGTCGATGATGGACCAGGTGCTGCGCCAGCTCGACCAGGCGGGGATCGCCATCGACTACGGCTTCGTGCGGCTGATCTGCTCCAAGTTCGACGCCAACGACCCCTCCCACGCCATGGTGCGCGCCATCATGGAGCAGACTTTCGGCCCGGCGCTCCTGCCGGTGCCGATCTTCGACTCCGCCGAAATCAGCCACGCGGCCCTGCGCATGATGACCGTCTACGAGCTGGAGCGGCCCATCGGCGCCGCCCGCACCCACAAGCGCTGCCGCGCCAACCTCGACGAGGCCCTCGGCCAGGTGGAGCAGCTGGTCCGCCAGGGCTGGGGCCGGGTCGCGCCGGCGAGTGAGGCCGAGGTGGTCCTGGCGGCGGCGAGGGCGGCCCGATGACGACGCGCAAGCAGAGCGACTATCTGGCCGACCTCCTCGGATCCGAGGGCGAGGCGCCCGCCCCCTCCCCCGCGCCGGAGCGCCAGCGCCAGACCACCCTGCTCAGCCGGGAATCCGCCCTCGCGCGGGTCCAGTCGGGCGAGGTGCGGCAGGTGACCCAGCTCCTGCTCGATCCCGTCCGGGTGCGGGTCTGGCCCGGCAACGCCCGGGTCTACGCCCGCCTCACCGAGGAGAGTTGCCGCGAGCTCCTCGATTCGCTGATCGCCGAGGGCGGCCAGAAGGTGCCGGCGGTGGTGCGGCGGGTGACGGGCGATCCCGACCACGACTACGAGGTGGTCGCCGGCACCCGGCGGCACTGGTGCGTGAGCTGGCTCCGGGCCCATTCCTACCCCGAGATGCAGTTCCTCGCCCAGGCGGCCGTCCTCGACGACGAGGCGGCCTTCCGGCTCGCCGACATCGAGAACCGCGCCCGGCGCGACATCTCGGACATCGAGCGGGCGCGCAACTACGCCGCCGCCATCGCCCTGCACTACGACGGCAGGCAGAAGCGCATGGCCGAGCGGCTGCGGGTCTCGGAGGGGTGGCTCTCCAAGATGCTGCGGGTGGCGGCGATCCCGGACGGCGTGCTGGACGCCTTCGCCTCCCTCGACGATCTGGGGCTGAAGCCCGCCTACGGCCTCGCCCAGGCCCTCGGCGACAAGGCGGCGGCCCGGCGCATCGGCGCGGCCGCCCGCGAGATCGCCGCCGACCAGACGGCGCGGCGCGAGGCGGGCCGCCCGCCCCTCCCGGGGCCCGAGGTGCTGCGCGCCCTCCTCGCCGCGGCCCGGCCGCCCGCCGATTTCCCCGACCTCGACCGCTTCGCCTATGTCTCGCGCCACGGCCGCCCGGCCCTGTCGGTCCAGGCGGCGAACCGCCAGGGGGTGACCCTGCGGCTCCACGCCGGATCGGGCGCCGACGCGGACGAGCTCGCCGAGGCCCTGCGCCAGGTCCTGGCGCGGCTCGAGGCGGCGGGGCGCGGCCTGCGGCGCTAGGGATCTTTCCCCGGGGAAACTTTTCCCCCGGGACCCGCCCCCCTTCAGAAGTTTCCCCGGGGAAAGATCCCATGGCCCGCACCCGTCCCCCCCAGCCCGCTCCTCTCCTGCCTCCGCCCACCCAGCCCGCCCTCTTCCGCGCCGAGGAAACCCATGGCGCGGCGCCCGCCGCCGCTGGGAAAGTTTCCCCGGGGAAAGATCCCGCCCGCCGTCCGCCGCCGCCCGCGGCGGAGCAATTCGACCTGCTGCTCCCTTACCTCGGCGATCTTCCCCTGCGCGACCAGCGCGAGGTGATGGAGCGCCCGTTCTTCAGCCTGGCGAAGTCGCGCCGGACCCGGCCCATCGACTACCGCAGCCCCGACGGCCGGGTCTGGGTGCATGTCTCGGCCAATCCCGACTACGGTATGGCGACGATCTGGGACGCGGACATCCTGATCTACTGCGCCAGCGCCCTCGCCGACATGGCGCGGCGCGGGGTGAACGACCTGCCGCGCCGGCTCCACATCATGCCTTACGACCTGCTGCGGGCCATCCGCCGGCCGACCACGGGCCGGGCCTACGAGCTGCTCGGCCAGGCGCTCGACCGGCTGACGGCGACCACGGTCAAGACCAACATCCGGGCCGAGAACCGGCGGGAGGCGACGTTCTCCTGGCTCGACGGCTGGTCGCAGCTCGTCGACGCCCGCACCGAGCGCAGCCGGGGCATGACCATCGAGCTCTCGAGCTGGTTCCACGAGGGCGTGCTGATGACGGGCGGCGTCCTCGCCATCGACCGGGCCTATTTCGACCTGACGGGCGGGCGGGAGCGCTGGCTCTACAAGGTGGCGCGCAAGCACGCGGGCGGAGCGGGGGAGGGGGGCTTCGCCATCTCCCTGCCGACGCTCTTCGAGAAGTCGGGGGCGGAGGGCCAATACCGCCGCTTCAAGTTCGAGCTGATCCGCATCGCGAGCGCCAACCCGCTGCCGGGTTTCGACCTGGCGCTGGAGCTCGACCCCGGCCGGGCCGAGCCGCTCCTGCGCATGACCCGCAAGGACTCCGCCCCCCTCGTCGACCTCGACCCCGCGTCCCTCGTCACACCCTGACAAAGGGGCGGGCGATCGGCGCACCGGCCTCCTCGGTGCGCCGATCGCCTGCGCAGTCCCGCGCCGCCTCCGTCAGCCGCTTCCCGCTTCCGAGGCTTCGCAACGACTCCTTCGCCTGCCGTCCTCCCCGCCGGGAGGTCCCGCAGGGTCCGGCCGGTAACCGCTCCGCGGACGCCTTGCCGCGCCGAACCGCGCAGGCTCGCCAGGGCCGCGTCAGATCCCTCCGCAGGCCGCGTCGAACCAGGGTCCGCGCTCGTCATCGCGCCCTGACCGAAGCCCTCGCAGGCCCGTCGCGCAACCCAGCCCGCCCGGGGCGCAGGAACCTTCCTGCGACGTCCCGGCGCCTGCCGCACCCGCCGGAACCGCCTCCGCAGACCAACAGGGCAGGGGCTTGCGTTCCCGAAATGTCGGGTCCTTTCTGCAGCTCCGGCCGCTCGCACGGCTCCCGGCGCAACGGCGCAAGATTTTGAACCTTCCCCGCCGCCATTCGGCAAAAAGTGATTCAGACCGGCGCCCCTGATCTGGAGCGTCGACACATCAGGAACGATGTCCCGACACATCGGGAACGCAAGCCTCGACACATCGGGAACGCAGACCCGACACATCAGGAACGCCTCCCCCGGAAAACTCGCGTTGGATCAAGGGATTATCCGCCGTTTCCCGACTCTTAACCCTTTAACCTAAGGAATTAACCTTCTAACAGCCAAGGCCTGTGGACAACCGGCAGGAGGCGGTCAGGGCTAACGACCCGCCCATCGGTTGAGATGTTTCACCGCGGGGAATATCCTGACCCCCCAGGGCAGCAAGGACGACGGATCATGGCCAGGACGGAGGGCGCGGCGGTCGAGGCCGGGCAGAACCCCCATGCGGTGCGCGAGCCCAAGGAGAACAACCTCGAACAGGCGATCGGCCACGAGGTGCGGATGCTGCGCAAGCAGCTCGGGCTGACAGTGACGGACGTCGCCGCCGCGACCGGCATCTCGGTCGGAATGCTGTCCAAGATCGAGAATGGCAACATCTCGCCCTCGCTCACGACGCTGCAGTCGCTCTCCCGGGCGCTCGGCGCGCCGCTGACCGCCTTCTTCCGCCGCTTCGAAGAAAAGCGCGGCGCAGTCTTCGTGCCGGCGGGGCAAGGGGTGGAACTCGAGCGGCGGGGCACCCGAGCGGGCCACCAGTACAACCTGCTCGGCCATATCGTCGCCTCCGGGAGCGGGGTGCAGGTCGAGCCCTACCTCATCACCCTCACCGCGGAATCGGACGTCTTCCCGACCTTCCAGCACGAGGGGCTGGAGTTCCTCTACATGCTGGAGGGCGAGGTGGTCTATCGCCACGCCGACCAGCTTTTCGCCATGCGTCCCGGGGACAGCCTGTTCTTCGACGCCGACGCTCCTCACGGGCCAGAGCGGCTGGTGGCCCTGCCGGCGCGCTATCTGTCGATCATCAGCTATCCCCGACCGGCCGGCGGGGGCTGAGGCGCCCGCTGTATATTCTCTAAAGGAATATTTTATTCTTTTTGATTGACGCGGTTGCTGCGCCGCGGTATGCCTCCCCTCGAAACGGATCGGAGGCGCAGGAGCCATGTGCGGCATCGTCGGATTGTTCCTGAAGGATAAGACGCTGGAGCCCCAGCTCGGGGCGCTGCTCTCGGACATGCTCGTCACCATGACCGACCGCGGCCCCGACAGCGCGGGGATCGCCATCTACGGCCCGGCGACGGCGGGGCGGGCCAAGCTCACCGTCCAGTCGGCCGCGCCCGAGACCGCCTTCGCGGGCCTCGCCGCGGCGCTGGCGGCGGCGGGGATCCCGGCCGAGGTCGCGGTCCGCAGCAGCCATGCGGTGATCGAGGTCCCCACGGGCGAGCTCGCGGCCGCCCGGGCCTTCGTCGGCGCGCGGGGCCTGCGGATCATGGGCGCGGGCGAGAGCGTCGAGATCTACAAGGAGGTGGGCCTGCCCGCCCAGGTGGTCGAGCGCTTCGGCCTGCGCGCCATGGGCGGAACCCACGGCGTCGGCCATACCCGCATGGCCACCGAATCCGCGGTGACCACCCTCGGGGCGCATCCCTTCTCCACCGGGCCCGACCAGTGCCTGGTGCACAACGGATCGCTCTCGAACCACAACAACCTGCGCCGGGAGCTGGTCCGCCAGGGCATCGCCTTCGAGACCCAGAACGACAGCGAGGTGGCGGCCGCCTACCTCACCGCCGCGATGGCCGGGGGCAAGGACCTCGGCCAGGCGCTTGAAGGGGCGCTCGACGACCTCGACGGGTTCTTCACCTTCGTGGTCGGCGCCCGCGACGGCTTCGGCGTGGTGCGCGACCGGGTCGCCTGCAAGCCCGCGGTGATGGCCGAGACCGACCGCTACATCGCCTTCGGCTCCGAATACCGCGCCCTCGTCGGCCTGCCCGGCATCGAAGACGCCCGCATCTGGGAGCCGGAGCCCGCCACCGTCTATTTCTGGGACCACGGGAAGGCCGCCTGACATGCCCGTCTTCGATCTCGCCACGACCCCGCTGCGCGACCTGAACGCGGCCCTGCACGCGGCCGCCCCCGGCGACAACGACACCGTCTTCGAGGTGGCGAACCCGCGGGGCGCCCATGCGCTGGCTGTGGGCGTCTCCGGCCCCCTCGCCGTCGAGGTGCGGGGCTCGGCCGGCTACTACTGCGCCGGCATGAACGACGGCGGCACGATCACCGTCCACGGCTCGGCCGGCCCGGGCGTCGCCGAGAACATGATGTCGGGGGTGGTGGTCGTCGAAGGCGACGCCAGCCAATACGCCGGCGCCACCGGGCGCGGCGGCCTCCTCGTCGTCAAGGGCAACGCCGCCTCGCGCTGCGGCATCTCGATGAAGGGGATCGACATCGTCGTCCACGGCTCGATCGGCCACATGTCCGCCTTCATGGCCCAGTCGGGCAACCTCGTGGTGCTCGGCGACGCGGGCGAGGCGCTCGGGGACAGCCTCTACGAGGCGCGGCTCTTCGTGCGCGGCTCCGTCGGCAGCCTCGGCGCCGACTGCGTCGAGAAGGAGATGCGGCCCGAGCACCTGACGCTCCTCGCCGCCCTCCTGGAGAAGGCGGGCGCCGCGGCGCGGCCGGAGGAGTTCCGCCGCTACGGTTCGGCCCGGACCCTCTACAATTTCCACATCGACAACGCCGACGCGTACTGAGCGAGGGACCGATGAGCTACCCCACCGTCCACACCCCCCCGCGCAAGTCCGCGACCTTCGACGACGCCACCCTCGCCGAGATCCGCCGGGCCGCCGCCACGGGGATCTACGACATCCGCGGCGGCGGGGCGAAGCGCCGCCTGCCGCATTTCGACGACCTGCTCTTCCTTGGGGCCTCGATCAGCCGCTATCCGCTGGAGGGCTACCGCGAGCGCTGCGACACCAGCGTCACGCTCGGCGCCCGCTTCGCGAAGAAGCCGATCACCCTCAAGACCCCGGTCACCATCGCCGGCATGAGCTTCGGCGCGCTCTCGGGCCCGGCCAAGGAGGCGCTCGGGCGCGGCGCGACCCTCGCGGGCACCTCGACCACCACCGGCGACGGCGGCATGACCGACGAGGAGCGCGGGCATTCCCAGACCCTCGTCTACCAGTACCTGCCCTCGCGCTACGGCATGAACCCGCGCGACCTGCGCCGGGCCGACGCCATCGAGGTGGTGGTGGGGCAGGGGGCCAAGCCCGGCGGCGGCGGGATGCTTCTCGGCCAGAAGATCTCCGACCGGGTGGCTGAGATGCGCACCCTGCCCAAGGGCATCGACCAGCGCAGCGCCTGCCGGCACCCGGACTGGACTGGCCCCGACGACCTCGAGATCAAGATCCTCGAGCTGCGCGAGATCACCGACTGGGAAAAGCCGATCTACGTCAAGATCGGCGGGGCTCGGCCCTACTACGACACCGCGCTCGCGGTGAAGGCCGGGGCGGACGTGGTGGTGCTCGACGGGATGCAGGGGGGCACCGCCGCCACCCAGGACGTCTTCATCGAGAACGTGGGCATGCCGACGCTGGCCTGCATCCGCCCGGCCGTGCAGGCGCTCCAGGAGCTCGGGATGCACCGCAAGGTCCAGCTCGTCGTCTCGGGGGGCGTGCGCTCGGGGGCGGACGTGGCCAAGGCCATGGCGCTCGGGGCCGACGCGGTGGCGATCGGCACGGCGGCCCTCGTCGCCATCGGCGACAACGACCCGGCCCTGGAGGCCGAGTACCAGAAGCTCGGCACCACCGCGGGCGCCTACGACGACTGGCACGAGGGCAAGGACCCGGCCGGCATCACCACCCAGGACCCGACCCTCGCCGCCCGGCTCGATCCGGTCGCGGCCGGGCGCAGGCTCGCCAACTACCTCAAGGTGATGACGCTCGAGGCCCAGACCATCGCGCGCGCCTGCGGCCACAACCACCTGCACAACCTCGAGCCCGAGGACCTCTGCGCGCTGACGCTGGAGGCCGCCGCCATGGCGCGGGTGCCCCTGGCCGGCACCGACTGGTATCCCGGCAAGGCCGGCTTCTGATCCGCGCGGGCAGGGCGCATCCCGGGGGAAAAACAACGCGCCCGCCCGCTGACCCGCAATCTTCCGTCTGGAAGGACCCCAAGTGACCCTGGACCTGGCCGACTACGCCTCCGAGCGCGGCGTCAAGTACTTCATGATCTCCTACACCGATCTCTTCGGCGGACAGCGGGCCAAGCTCGTCCCCGCCCAGGCGATCGCCGAGATGCAGAAGGACGGCGCGGGCTTCGCCGGCTTCGCCACCTGGCTCGACCTCACCCCCGCCCACCCGGACGTCATGGCGATCCCCGATCCCGCCTCGGTCGTGCAGCTCCCCTGGAAGAAGGACGTGGCCTGGGTCGCCGCCGACTGCGTGATGGAGGGCGAGCCGATCGCCCAGGCCCCCCGGGTGGCGCTCAAGCGCCTGGCGGCCGAGGCGGCGGCCGAGGGGCTCCGGATCAAGACCGGGGTGGAGCCGGAATTCTTCCTCGTCACTCCGGACGGCCGGGCGATCTCCGATCCCGCCGACACCGCCGAGAAACCCTGCTACGACCAGCAGGCGGTCATGCGCCGCTACGACGTCATCGCCGAGATCTGCGACGCCATGCTCGAACTCGGCTGGCAGCCCTACCAGAACGACCACGAGGACGCGAACGGCCAGTTCGAGATGAACTGGCGCTTCGACGACGCCCTCGCCACCGCCGACAAGCATTCGTTCTTCAAGTTCCTCGTGAAGTCGATCGCGGAAAAGCACGGCCTGCGCGCGACCTTCATGCCGAAGCCCTTCAAGGGCCTGACCGGCAACGGCTGCCACGCCCATGTCTCGGTCTGGTCGACCGACGGCGCGACCAACGCCTTCGTCGACGAGACCAGGCCCTTCGGCCTGTCGGACCAGGGGCGGACCTTCCTCGGCGGCATCATGAAGCACGCCTCGGCGCTCGCGGCGATCACCAACCCGACGGTGAACTCCTACAAGCGGATCAACGCGCCGCGCACCGTCTCGGGGGCGACCTGGGCGCCGAACGCCGTCACCTGGACCGGCAACAACCGCACCCACATGGTGCGCGTGCCCGGGCCCGGGCGCTTCGAGCTGCGCCTGCCGGACGGGGCGGCCAACCCCTACCTGCTCCAGGCGGTGATCATCGCCGCGGGGCTCTCGGGCCTGCGCAGCGCCGCCGATCCCGGGCCCCATTCCGATCTCGACATGTACCGCGAGGGCCACAGGATCACGAACGCGCCCAAACTGCCCCTGAACCTGCTTGACGCGCTGCGCGCCTACGAGGAGGACGGCGCATTGCAGGCGGCGATGGGAGCGGACTTCTCGGCGGCCTTCCTGAAGCTCAAGCATCAGGAGTGGAACGCCTACTGCGCCCAGTTCACCGCCTGGGAGCACGAGACGACCCTCGACATCTGACGAGGCGGGCAAGGAGCGGAAAGCATGAGCGCGCGGATCATCGACGGCAAGGCCTTCGCGGCCGGCATCAGGGCGGAGGTCGCGGCCGGCGTGGCGCGGCTCCAGGCGCAGGCGGGGGCGACCCCGGGCCTCGCGGTGGTGCTGGTGGGCGAGGATCCGGCGAGCCAGGTCTACGTCCGCAACAAGGGGCTCCAGACCCGCGAGGCGGGCATGGCCTCCTTCGAGCACAAGCTCCCCGCCGAGACGCCGGAGGCGGACCTGCTGGCGCTGGTCGCCCGGCTGAACGCCGATCCGGCGGTGCACGGCATCCTCGTCCAGCTGCCGCTGCCCGCCCATATCCGGGCTGAGGCGGTCATCGAGGCGATCGACCCGGCCAAGGACGTGGACGGCTTCACCGTCGCCAACGTCGGCCGGCTCGCCACCGGGCAGAAGGCCATGGCGCCCTGCACCCCGCTCGGCTGCCTCCTGATGCTGCGCGACCATCTCGGCGACCTCTCGGGGGCCGAGGCGGTGGTGGTCGGCCGCTCGAACATCGTGGGCAAGCCCATGGCCCAGCTCCTCCTCGGGGACAACGCCACCGTCACCCTCGCCCACAGCCGCAGCCGCGACCTCGGGGCGATCTGCCGGCGGGCGGACATCCTGGTGGCGGCGGTCGGCCGCCCCGAGATGATCCCGGGCGCCTGGGTGAAGCCGGGCGCGACGGTGATCGACGTGGGCATCAACCGCATCGAGCGGGATGGGCGCGCGCGGCTGGTGGGGGACGTGGACTTCGCCTCCGCCGCCGCGGTGGCGGGCGCGATCACCCCGGTGCCGGGGGGCGTCGGCCCGATGACCATCGCCTGCCTGCTCGCCAACACCCTGACCGCCGCCTGCCGCGCCCTGGGCCAGCCCGAGCCGGACCGGCTCGCCGCCTGAGCCGGGGCCCGAACGCGCCGCTGGCAAGGCCCCGGCCGGCGCGGGGCCTGCCCTGCGCCTTGGCCGCCGCTCCGGCTCCCGCGGGCCGGGGCAGGGGGCGCCCGCGCCTCCCGAGGCGCGGGGCGACAGATCACTGCGGCGCGGACCCGCGCCGGCAAGAACGAGGGAAACCACTTCCGATGTCGAGATACGTCCTGACGGTCGCCTGCGTCTCGCGGCGCGGGATCGTGGCGGCCATCGCCGCTTTTCTGGCCGAGAACGGCTGCAACATCACCGACAGCTCGCAGTTCGACGACATGGAGACCGACCGGTTCTTCATGCGGGTCAGCTTCGTCTCGGAGGAGGGCGTGCCCCTCGCCGCCCTCCGCGCGGGCTTCGAGGCGGTGGCTGCGCCCTTCGCCATGACCTGGGCGATCCATGACGAGGCCGAGCGGATGAAGGTCGTCATCATGGTCTCGCGCTTCGGCCACTGCCTCAACGACCTGCTCTACCGCTGGCGGATCGGGGCGCTGGCCATCGACATCGTGGCGGTGATCTCGAACCACCTCGACTACCAGAAGGTGGTGGTGAACCACGACATCCCCTTCCACTACATCAAGGTGACGAAGGAGACCAAGGCCGAGGCCGAGGCCCGGCAGATGGCCATCGTGCGCGAGACCGGGGCCGAGCTCATCGTGCTCGCCCGCTACATGCAGGTGCTCTCGGACCAGATGTGCCAGGAGATGTCGGGGCGGATCATCAACATCCACCACTCCTTCCTGCCTTCCTTCAAGGGGGCCAATCCCTACAAGCAGGCCTTCCAGCGGGGGGTGAAGCTGATCGGGGCGACCTCGCACTACGTCACCGCCGATCTCGACGAGGGCCCGATCATCGAGCAGGAAACGGTGCGCGTCACTCACGCCCAGTCCACCGAGGACTACGTGAGCCTCGGCCGCGACGTGGAAAGCCTCGTCCTCGCGCGCGCCATCCACGCCCATATCCACCGCCGCGTGTTCCAGAACGGCGACAAGACGGTGGTCTTCTCCGCCTCTCCCGGCTCCTACGCCTCCGAGCGCATGGGCTGACTCCCGGACCGGGCCAGCGCGCCCACGGCCCGGCTCAAGGCCCGAACGAGCCCGAAGCGCCGCCCCCAAGGTCCCCCCGGCGCGCCTCGCAAGCCCAAGGACGCTCCCAAGCGGGGCGCCGTCCTCCCCCGGCGGGCGCGCCCCAAGGTGCCCCCCCAAGCGCGTAGAGACCGCCCCCCAAGGCCCGCATCGCGAGCCTACGAACCGGCCTGGCCGGGTCTGCGCGCCTCAGGCCTGAACCCCTGAGCCCGGCTTATTCCACGGGCGGCCGAGCGAGGCCGAGCAGGCCCTCCAGGTCGAGGTGGGCGGCGAGATGGGCGGCGAGCGCGTCCAGCGCCGCCTCCACCCCCGCCTCGTAGTCGAGGCGGGAGGGCGCGGCCGACCCCAGCCGCGCCAGCCAGGCGGACCGCTGGCGATCGTCGGCGAAGAGCCCGTGCACATAGGCCCCCCAGGCCCGCCCGTCCGCCGAGACCGCCCCCTCGGGCCGGCCGTCCGCCAGCACGGCGAAGGGCCGGGCGCAGTCCGGGCCCACGGTCCGGCCCATGTGCATCTCGTATCCGGCGAAGGGCGCCCCGTCCCAGGTGCGCCCCCTGGCCTCCGCCAGCCGCTTCTCTCCCGAGAGCGTGGTGGCGACGTCGAGCAGGCCGAGGCCCGCCGCCGCGCCGGGCGGGCCCTCCACGCCGGCGGGATCGGCGATGCTGCGCCCCATCATCTGGTAGCCCCCGCAGATCCCGAGCACGGCGCCCCCCCGCCGGCGATGCGCGGCGAGGTCGATGTCGAACCCCGCGGCGCGGAAGGCCGCGAGATCGGCCAGGGTGGATTTCGACCCCGGCAGCAGCACCAGCGCCGCGTCTCCCGGCAGGGCCTCGCCCGGGCGGACGCGGATCAGCTCCACCTCCGGCTCCGCCTCCAGCGGGTCGAGGTCGTCGAAATTCGCCACATGGGGCAGGATCGGCGCGGCGATGCGGATCCGCCCCCCCGACCGGGCGGCGGGGGCGGCCCGCGACAGCGCGAGCGCGTCCTCCGCCGGCAGGCGGGCGGCGGCGGCGAGATGGGGCACGAGCCCGATCGCCCGCCAGCCGGTGCGCTCGGCGATCATCCGCATGCCTTCGTCGAAGAGCCGCGGGTCGCCGCGGAAGCGGTTGACGATGAAGCCTACGATCAGGGCGGCGTCGGCGGGGTCGAGCACGGCCCGCGTCCCCACCAGGCTCGCGATCACTCCGCCGCGGTCGATGTCGCCCACCAGCGCCACCGGCGCGCCGACCGCCCGGGCGAAGCCCATGTTGGCGATGTCCCCGGGGCGCAGGTTCACCTCGGACGCGCTGCCCGCGCCCTCGACCAGCACCAGGTCCGCTTCGACGGCCAGCCGGCCGAAGCTCTCCAGCACCCGGGGCATCAGGCCCGCCTTGCGCACCTGCCAGCCGCGGGCGCCGGCGGTCCCCTCCACCTTGCCCTGGACCACGACCTGGGATCCGGTCTCGCTCTGGGGCTTGAGCAGGACCGGGTTCATGTGGACCGAGGGCGCGACCCGGGCGGCCCGGGCCTGGAGCGCCTGGGCCCGGCCGATCTCGCCCCCCTCGGGGGTGATGGCGGCGTTGTTGGACATGTTCTGCGGCTTGAAGGGCCGCACCCGCAGGCCGCGGTCGGCGAAGGCCCGGGCGAGCCCGGCGACGATCAGCGACTTGCCCACGTCCGACCCGGTGCCCTGGATCATCAGCACCCGCGCCGTCATCGGCTCCCCCCGCGCGCCGCAAGCGCCCCGCCGCCCGGCAGGCTTTCCCCGCCGCGCCCGGCCCGTCCGCGTCCCTCGCTCGCCCGCGCCGCCCGTCCGCCTGCGCCCCGCCTGCCCGTATCTCGGCCGCCGCTCCCGGGAAGCGCGCGCCCTGGAAATGCTTGCCCTGGAAACGCGCCCTTTGGAAACCCGCGCCCCGGAAAAGCGCGTTTCGGAAAAGCGCGTTTCGGAAATTTGCGCCCCGAAAGGACGCTTCCGGCTTCAGCCCCGCCCGGTCCGGGCTCTCGAAGTCCGACGCCCTCCGCTGTCGCCTCTCCCGATGCGCCTTTTCCGGATGCATCCTCTCCCTGTGCATCCTCTCCGGGCGCGTCCCTTCCCGATGCGGCGCTCTTCGGCGCGACGCCTCTCCCTCCGACCTCTCCCGATGCGCGTCCGCCGCAGGACGGCCCGCGGCGGCCGGCGCGGCGCAGGGGCTTGGCCTTGGCCGCATCCCCGGCGGCGAGGCCGTCTTGCCCCTCTGGAGCCGACGCCTCCGCGCCTGCGCCCGCCGCGCGCCGGCAGGCCGCCGACCGCCAGCCGCCCGCGTCCCGGCCGCCGTTCCCGGGCCGGGCTCTCTCAGGTCGGGGGCTCCCGGCTTCGACCTTGCGCGGTCCGATCTTGCGACGTGCGACGCCCCCCTCCGTGGCGTCTTCCGATACGGCGATCCTCGGGGGGACAGCCCCGGATCCGGCTCTGCGCGGTCCGATCTCCCAGCGTGCGACGCCTCCCTCGGTGGCGTCTCCCGATGCCGCGCTCCTCGGCGGGACGGACCCGAATCCGGTCTTCCCCGCCTGGCCCCTGCGGCAGGGCGGCCCGCCTTGGGCGTCGCAGGGCTGGACCTTGACGGCGCCCCCGGCGGCGGGGTCGACCGGAAATCCCGCCGCCCCCGCGCCTGCATCCGCAGCAGGACGCCCCGTTCCCAGGCGCCGCGCTTCGACGCAACGGGAGGTCGGGGAGACGTATTTCGGGAAATTCAGGAATTTCATCGTTTTGAGCCGGTCTTCGCCTGGCGGGCCAAAGCTCGTCCGCGCCCGATCCCGGCGCGCGCAGGCCCCTCGGAAGCCCCCGCGAAACGCCCGGGGAAATCGTCAACCTTGGTTGCGATCTCCTGAACGATTTTCGGAAAACTCTTCAAAGACAACATGATGACCCGCATAACGCGCGTGTTATGGCCTGCCCTTGGGGGGTGTCGCCGGCCGGCCTCAGAACTCCACTCCCGCCTGGGCCTTCACCCCGGCGGCGAAGTGATGCTTGGCCGAGCCCATCTCCGTCACCAGGTCGGCGGCGGCGGTCAGCTCGGGCTTGGCGTTGCGGCCGGTGACCACCACGTGGAGCCCCTCGCGCCGGCCCTCCAGCGCCGCCACCACCCGGCCGAGGTCGAGATAGGCGTAGCGCAGGGCGATGTTGAGCTCGTCGAGGATCACCATCCCGAAGGTGGGATCGGCCATCATCGCCTCCGCCTCCGCCCAGCCCCGTTCGGCGGCGGCGATGTCGCGGGCGAGATCCTGGGTGTCCCAGGTGAAGCCCTCGCCCATGGACCGCCAGACCACCCGGTCGCCGAAGGCGGCGAGGGCCCGCCGCTCGCCGGTGTCCCAGGCCCCCTTCACGAACTGCACCACCCCGACCCGGCCCCCGTGGCCCAGGGTCCGGAGCGCGAGGCCGAAGGCCGCGGTGCTCTTGCCCTTGCCCGGGCCGGTATGGACGATGAGCAGGCCTTTCTCGCGGGTCTTGGACGCGACCTCGGCGTCCTGCACGGCCTTGCGCCGGGCCATCTTCTCCCTGTGGCGCGCCGCGGCGGCCTCGTCGATCTCGGTCATGGAGTCACCTCGCGGCGGGCGGGGCGGGCTCGGCCGGAGCCCGCCCCTGACGGGTTGGGAATCAGGCGGCCAGCGCCCTCGGCTCCAGCTCCGCGGCGAAGCGGGGCCGGAGCAGGGCGACGGCGGAGCCGAGCAGGATCCAGAAGATCAGGTTCGTCACCGTCACCGCCACCACGAAGCGGTGGTGCAGATCCGCCGGGATGGGGCTCTCGTGGGAGGCGGGCTGCGGCGCGCCGATCAGATGCGGCGCGACGAGGAGCGCCGCTCCGAGAAAGCCGAGCGCCGGGCCCCCGCCCCAGGCGATGAGCCCGAGCCCCGCGGCGGTGGCCGCGACGCAGCCGATCCACCAGGCCTGGCGCAGGGCGAGGTCGGCCGCGGGCATGGCCGGCAGCTCGGGCGGCAGGCCGAGGCCAGGCGCGAGGGTGAAGGCCGCGAAGCCGGCGAGGCCCCAGAGCATCCCCTGCCGCCAGCCCTGGATCCCGCCGGCGCATTCCGAGGCCGCGACCAGGAGCAGGCCGAAGCCGACCGCCGTGGCGAGATTGGCGACCGCGGTGAGGCTCATGCGCTGGAAGCCGTCGGCGGGCTCCCATGCCTCCGCGCCGCCGTGGTCATGGGGGGCCGGGGCCTCTCCCGCCGGGCCGGCGGGGTGGGCGTGGTCAGGACCGGCGGCCTCGAGGGGCGCGGCGGTCTCGTAGCGCTCGGCCTCCAGGATCAGGGGCACGGTGGCGAAAAACTGCAGCAGGGTCATCACCACGCCCGCGGCGAGGCCGGCGAGCGCGGAGAGGAACAGCATGGTGCGAAGCGCGGACATGGCGGGATCCCGGCTCAGTGGCAGGGAAAGGCCATGGAATGGCGATAGTCGTGCCCGGCGTTGTGGGCGACCGACATCTGGGAGAAGCCCACCATGCCGATGACGAAGGCGCCGATCGCCGCGGCGGCGAGGCGCTGCGCCGCGAGGGAGGTTTTGGAGGAAGAAGCGGGCGCGCGCCCGAGGGACGCCTGGGGCGCCGGGGAATGTCTGGTCATCTCTGGTCCTTTCGCCCTCCGCCCGAGGGTCGCTGGAGCTGCGGTCGCGCCGGCGGCAGGTCTCCTGGCTCGCGGGTCAGGGCCTTCGGTCCGCCTTCCCGGGGGCGCAGGCCCCCAGTGGCTTCTCGGACAAGGCTCGCCGCTCACAGTTGCGGGGGCAGCAGCGGCTTTGGACGGAATCCGTCCGCACCGCATTCCCTCTTGTTCCCTCGCGGGAACCGCCGGCTCCCCCAGCCTACCCGAACGGCGGCGCGCGGCAACCCCAGATCCTGCATCGCGGACCCCTGGGGCGCGCCGCGACCCGGCCGCCTCCACCCGCGCGGCCTGGGGGCGTCGGAGTCCGCGGCGGGTCGAGGGGGTCGGCGCAAGGGGCCCTGACCGGGGACCGACCTTCCGGCCGCGACGCGGAGCGACCTCGGGGACGGAATCACGCGGGAAAAGGGCGGGCCGGCGGCCCGGGCGCCTTCGGCTCGCGCCGGTCCGGGCGGCCTCTGCGAAGGCCCCTCTCCCGAGGCCGCGCGTCGGAGGGGCCGGAATTTCACGCGTGAAAATCGGGTCATATTATTGAAATCAAAAGACATATTCTGCACGGTTAACCCGGTTTTCACAAAGATGAACGCGTCGCGGGCGACCCGGCCGCGGGCTTCGCGGAAGGGCCTTCCCGCCGATCCGGACGACGGCGGTCCCGCGCAGGGGGTTCGTTGACAGCCGGGCGGGCGCGGCCTAGAGCAGTCCCCGTGACGGTCGCCCCGCAAGGGGCAGGGGAATGCGGTGCGCCGGGATGCCGGCAAATCCGCGGCTGTGCCCGCAACTGTAGGCGGTAGCCTCCGGCCAGGCGCCACTGGGGAGATTCCCCCGGGAAGGCGGCCGCGAGGCGGGGACCGCGAGCCAGGAGACCTGCCGTCGCGCGTCAACCCAACCGTCCGGCGGGGTCACCGGGCAGGGAGAGCCTGCCGTGTGCGACCGAGATCCCCTTTCCGCTCCGCCCCCCGGCCCAGCTTCCGGCCCGGACTCCGGCCCTGACTTTGTTCCGGCGCCGCCGCCCCTCCGCGACCCCGGCCTCGCGCCGGAGAGGACGGCGGGGGACATGACCATCCTCGTCTGCTCCTCCTGCCGGCTGGCCGAGGAGCCCGCGGCCGAACCCCGTCCCGGCGGGCTGCTGGCCGCGGATGCGCGCCGGGCGGCCGAGGGGACGGGCGTCGCCGTGCGCCATGTGGCCTGTCTCGGCAATTGCCGGCGCGGGCTCTCGGCGGCGATCTACCGGGCCGGCTGCTGGACCTACGTCTTCGGCGGGCTCGGCGTCGCGAGCGGCGCCGACCTCGTCGCCGGCGCCCGGCTCTTCGCCGGATCGGCCGACGGCTTCATGCCCTTTCGTGACCGGCCCGAGGCGCTGAAGCGCGGGCTGGTCGCCCGCATCCCTCCCTTCGACAGCCTCGAGGATCTGCCATGACCGCGCTCGCCCCCCGCATCCCCTGCACCGTCGTCACCGGCTTTCTCGGCGCCGGCAAGACCACCCTGATCCGCCACCTGCTGGAGAACGCCGGGGGCCGGCGGCTGGCGGTGCTGGTGAACGAGTTCGGCGACCTCGGGGTCGACGGCGAGGTTCTGAAGGGCTGCGGCATCCCGAGCTGCCCCGACGAGAACATCGTCGAGCTGGCGAACGGCTGCATCTGCTGCACCGTGGCGGATGATTTCGTCCCCGCCCTCGACCGCATCCTCGCGATGGAGCCGCGGGTGGACCACATCCTGATCGAGACCAGCGGCCTCGCCTTGCCGAAGCCCCTCGTCCAGGCCTTCCAGTGGCCCGCGGTCCGCAGCCGGGCGACGGTGGACAGCGTGGTGGCGGTGGTGGACGGGCCGGCCCTGGCCGAGGGCCGGGTCGCCGCCGACCTCGAGGCTCTCGCGGCCCAGCGGGCGGCGGATCCGTCGCTCGACCACGACGATCCGGTGGAGGAGGTCTTCGGCGACCAGGTGGCCTGCGCCGACCTGGTGATCCTGTCCAAGGCCGACCTGCTCGACGCGGCCGGACGCGAGGCGGCGCGGGCGCGGGTCGCGGGGCGGCTCGGGGCGGCGGTCAAGGTTGTGCCGGCGGAGCGGGGCCGGGTGGATCCGGATGCGCTGCTCGGCCTCGGGGTGGGGGCGGAGGACGTCATCGACGCCCGCCGGACGCTCCATGACGACGAGCCCGACCACGACCACGACGATTTCGACAGCTTCGTGGTGGAGTTCGGCCCGGTGGCGCGGCCCGAGGAACTCGCCGCCCGGGTGGCGGAGGCGGCGGGCGCGGCCGGGGTGCTGCGGGTCAAGGGCTTCGCCGAGGTGACGGGCAAGCCCATGCGGCTCCAGGTCCAGGCGGTGGGGCCGCGGGTGGTCCAGCACTACGACCGCCCCTGGGCCGCCGGCGAGGCGCGGGGCGCCCGTCTGGTGGTGATCGGGCTGAAGGGCCTCGACCGGACGGCGTTGGAGCGGATCCTGGCGGCCTGATGCATATCCCCAACGTCACCGTCGCCACGCTGGAGGATCTGGTCGAGCCCGTCGATCTCGGCCAGCGCCCGGCGGAGATGGCGGCGTTGTCCTTTTCCGACAGCGACCTGGCGGCGCTGGCCGGCGCCTGGGATCCGGCTTTGCCGGAGCTGCGGCTGACCGCGCTGCGGGACCTGCGGCATCCGATGTCGGTGGACCTCTGGATCGACCGGGTCGGGGCGGGGGCGCGGGTGGTGCTGGTGCGCCTGCTGGGGGGGCACGACTGGTGGGCCTACGGCTGCGACCGGCTGGCGGAGACGGCGCGGGCCTCCGGGGCGGCGCTGGCGCTGCTGCCCGGGGAATGCCGGGAGGACGATCCGCGGCTGGCCGAGCTCTCCACCGTCGGGGCGCAGGAGCGGGCGGAGCTGCTGGCCTGCTTCCGCGAGGGGGGCCCGGCGAACATGCGGGCGCTACTGGCGCGGCTGGCGGCGCTGGCGGGCCGGCCGGGGCCGGTTCCGCGCGCCGCGCCCGTGCCCCGGGCGGGCTTCTTCGTCCCCGGGCGGGGGGTGTTCGGTCTCTCGGCGCCGGAGGCGGCCTTTCCCGGGCTCGGGGCGCTGGCGGGTCCTGTTTCCAGGGTCGTTTCCCCTGAGGACGGGGAGGAGCCGGTCGCCGGGGGAGCCGCGCAAGGCGGGGAAGCTGCGGCCGCCGGCGTGCGGCCGAGCTGCGGCGGCGATCCTGGCGACGGGGAGGGGGCGCTTTGCGGCGGCGCGCCCCAGGTCGGCCTGTCCGGAGGCGCCGCGTCGGGCGCCCTGTCCGGGAGCATCGCCTTCAATGCCGTCTCGTCGGACGGCCGATCCGGCGCGGCCGGAGGCGGGGAGGCCCCCGCGGGCCTCGGTCCCGCGAGCTCGGAAGCGGTCGCGGGCGAAGCCGTGCAGGGCTCCAGGGCGATCCCGGCCGCCCTGTCGAAGGCGGACTTCGGGCTGGCTGAGGATTCCGCGACGGAGCCGGATCGGACGCTGCGGGGCCCGGGCGTCGTCTGGGAGGACTCCGAAACGGCGACAGGCGGGCGCGGGACGGACGCAGGGACGTTCCCGGATCACGGGGGCGCGGGGGTAAGCCCGGACCGAGACGAAAGCGCGCGGACGCCCCCGGGCCGCGCCGCGGACGGCGCGCGGCGGCCGGTCGTGGCGATCCTGTTCTATCGCTCGATGCTGCTCGCCCAGGACCATGCCCCGATCGACGCCCTGGCGGCGGCGCTGGAGGCGGAGGGGATGACGGCGGCGCCGGTCTTCGTCCCCAGCCTGCGCGACCCGGCCGTGCTGGCCGAGCTGGAGCCGGCGCTGCGCCGGATCGCGCCCGCGGCGATCGTCACCGCCACCGCCTTCGCCGCCGGCGAGACCGGGCTCTTTGACCGGCTGGGGGTTCCGGCCTTTCAGGTGGCGCCCGCCACGACCCGGGTCGAGGCCTGGGCTTCGGGGCCGCGGGGGCTGACCCCGGCGGATCTCGCCATGCATGTGGTGCTGCCCGAGCTCGACGGGCGGATCCTGGCCGGGGCGGCGTCGTTCAAAGCGGCGGAGGCGGAGGATGCGGCGCTCGGCCTCCGCCTGCTGCGCAACCGGCCCGAGCCGGGGCGGATCGTCCAGGCGGCCCGGCGCATCGCCGCCCATCTGCGGCTGGCGGCGACCCCGCGGGGCGCGCGGCGGATCGCGGTGCTGATCCCCGACTATCCGGCGGCGGCCGGGCGGGCGGGCTATGCGGTCGGGCTCGACGTGCCGGCGAGCGTGCTGGCGCTGCTCCAGGACCTCGCCGCGGCGGGCTACCGGGTGGCGGACATCCCCACGACCCCGCGGGAGCTGATGCGGCGGCTGGCGCGGCCCCTGCCCGGGCTGGCGCTGGCCGACTACCGGCGGCTGGCGGCGGACCTGCCCGAGGCCGCCCGGGCGCAGGTCGTCGCGGCCTGGGGGGA
>CBDEVG010000034.1:0-90966 GCA_965243535.1 Amaricoccus sp. | reverse complement strand
GTAGCCGAAGGCGAGCACCATCGGCGACATGAAGAGCGGCAGGAAGATCGCCGGCTCGATCCAGCGCCGGCCCGGCAGGTCGGTGCGCACCATCAGGAAGGCGAGGAGCGCGCCGAGCGGCACGGCGATGAGCACCATGCCCGCCGACAGGATGAGGGTGTTGCCGAGCGCGTCCCGGAAGCCCGGATCGCTCAGCACGAAGGCGTAGGTCGAGGCGGTGAGCTTCGCCCTCGCGTTGAAGAACGCGTCGGTGAGGAAGCTCTGCCAGAGGATCAGCCCCACGGGGGCGAGGATGAACAGCGCCGTCAGACCCACGACGCCGCTGCGCCAGCTTTCGTTGCGCATGTCAGCGCCCGGCCGCGAGGGCTTCGTTCCAGCGCTTGAAGAAGGCCAGCCGTTCCATGGGCGAGACCAGCTCGAGCAGGTCGGGGTTGATCGCAACCGGCTTCAGCACGTCGCCATGGGCCTCGGTCAGCCCGGCGATGGTGGCGGCGCCGGTCACGTCGGGGCGGATGGCGAAGAGATGCGCCGCGTTGCCGACGACATCCTGGCCGCGGGCGGAGAGGAGGTAGTCGAGAAAGACCCGGGCGGCGTTCGGATGCGGCGCGGCCTCGGAGACCATGGCGAGCCGGGAGAGGACGACCGTGTAGTCCTCGGGGACCACCACCTTGACGTTCGGGTCGCGTTCGGCCCGCAGGTAGGCGTAGGGGCCGATGATGTTGTAGCCAATGGCGTGCTCGCCGGCGCTGATCTTTTCGAGCATGGTGCCGGTCGAGGTGTAGAACTTCGCGTCCACCGCGCCGAAGGCCGAGACGAGCGGCCAGAGCGCGTCGCCGTTCTTGGCGTCCTCGCTCACCGCGAAGAAGCCGAGGCCGGAGCGCTCGGGGTCGTAGGTCGCGATCTTGCCTTTCATCCGGTCGCGGTTCGCGACCAGCCATTCCGCGAGATCGGTGCGGTTCTTCGGCATCTCTTCCGGCGAGACGACCTTGCTGTTGTAGACCATCACCACCGGCTCGAAGGTCACGCCATAGATCCGGTCGTCGTAGGAAGCCCAGTCGGGAATGTTGGCCTTCTCCGGCGAGGCGTATTCGGCGGCGAGGCCGTCCTCGACCATCTGGAACTGCAGATCCATCGCCGAGGACCAGATCACGTCCGCCTTGAGCGCGCCGGCCGCGGCCTCGCTCGTCACCCGGCTGTAGAGGTCGGCCGCCTTGATCTCGATGTAGTCGACCCGGATCTTCGGGAAGGCGGCCTGGAAATCGGCGAGGATCGGCTCGACCGCCGCATGTTCGGTGTTGGCGTAGATCACCACCGAGCCTTCGGCCTCCGCCGCGGTCAGGATCTTGGAATAAGCCTCCGGATAGCCTTGGGGCAGGTCGGCGAAGCCGGCCGCCGGCGCGACGAGCGTCGAAACCGCGACGAGTCCGCTGCGAAGACTGCGAGCAAGCGTCTGATTCATCTGATGTCTTACCCTCCCTGGCCGAAAGCGGGGTCGAATCGCGATAGGTTTCGCACTTCATTGGATATTATTGTATCCAATAAAATTCAACAAAATTGCATTGGTTGCCATTGCTCGTGCGCAATGAGATGATCGCCGCCATGCAGACCGAGCCGACCGCCCTTTCCGACAAGCTTTCCCGGGTGCGCCTCGACGCCGGCGGCGCCGGCCGGGGCGAGGCGATCTTCGCCGCCCTGCGCCAGGCCCTGCGCGACGGGGTCTTCCAGCCCGGCGACCGCCTGCGCGAGGAGGAGATCGCCGAGCATTTCGCCGTCAGCCGCACGCCGGTCCGCGAGGCCCTGCGCCGCCTCCAGGAACGGCGGCTGCTCGAGGTCTCGGGCGGGCGCGGTCTGATGGTCCGCCGGCTGGACCGGGGCGAGGTCTTCGAGCTCTACCAGATGCGCGAGATCCTGGAGGGCACGGCCGCGCGCTTCGCCGCGGAGAACGCCTCGCCGGCCGAGATCGCGCTCCTGCACGGCGTCCAGGAGGATTTCGAGGCCGCGTGCAGCTCCGCCGATTGCGCCCGGATCAACAAGCTCTTCCACGAGACCATCGCCGGGGCGGTGCGCAACCGCTACTTCCACGGGCCCCTGGAGGAGTTGCAGGACTCTCTTGCCCTGCTCGGGCCCACGACCTTCACCGTCGAGAACCGACCCGGCCCCGCCGCGCAGGAGCATCGGCGCATCCTGGAGGCCATTGCCGCCCGGGACCCGAACCTGGCCGAGCAAGCGGCCCGGGACCATATCCGGAGCGCCCTCGCCACCCGGCTCCGGATGCTCGCGGCCTGAAAGGCCGTTTGAAAACTGTTGAGCGGCGGTTGGGGTGGTGATTCACGCGGTGGATGTGGACAGCTGAAAACCGCGGGCGTGTGGATCGGCACCACGAATTGGCTCTGGCGCGCTTTTGGGGCGGGCCGTCGCCATGTGATCTTTCGGTTCCGCCATGATGAAGCCAAGAATGGATCGGAGCCGATCGCCGAAGGCCATGTCGGCGTCTGGACTGATCATCGATCAGGTGTAGATGAGAGCGGCGGATCGCCCGGCCGAAGGAGGCGCTGGCGCAGATTCGCCGCGCCGTCGGCTGGAGCCGAGACGATTCCGGCGCGCGCCTCCACATCGAGGCGCTTTGCGACCTCAGCGGCATGAGCCGCGCCAGCCTTCACCGGCTTTTCTCGCGCTGACTGGTCTCACTCATCCAGTATCAGAGGCAGCTTCGGCTTCAGGAGGCGCGACGGCTGCTGCATTCGGGCGATCAAAGCGCGACCAACGTCGCATTCGCTGTCGGTTACGAGAGCGCCTCCCAGTTCATGCGCGAGTATGCTCGCCAGTTCGGGGCAACGCCGATGGGTCCCGTCGGTCAAGGCGGTGGAGATTTCGGTGTAGCCATTGGAGAGCATCGGGGGGGCTGCCTGCGGTGTGATGCGGGGAAGCGGATCGCTTTCAGCGGCGTCGATCTGGGCGAAGGCTTCGAGCCGCATGGAGCGGCGCCGGCTCCGCCCTTCGTCGTTCTGCTCGAGGAGGACGGCGCGGATCAGCCGGACGCTGCCGTCCTCGGTGGGGGAAGACGCCGAGGACGTCGGCGCGGCGCCTGGCCCCTGACGTGACCCCTTGTTTCTCCTCCACGGACAGCTGGAATCCGGACCACAGGAGAGGAACCGGAGATGAAGCGAAGCAGGTTCACGGAAGAGCAGATCATCGGGGTTCTGCGGGAGGGCGAGGCCGGCGCGACGGTCGCCGAGTTCTGCCGCAAGTATGGCATGTCGGCCGCGACGTTCTATGCCTGGAAGGCGAAGTTCGGCGGGATGGATGTGTCCGAGGCGAAGCGGCTCAGGGCGCTCGAGGAGGAGAACGCGAAGCTGAAGCGGCTCTATGCGGACGCGATGCTCGACAACGCCGGGTTGAAGGAACTCGTGGCAAAAAAATGGTGACGCCCGCCGCGAAGCGGGAGGCGGTCGCGCATCTGAGGGAGAGCCTCGAGGTGAGCGAGCGGCGGGCGTGCAGCATCATCGCCGCGGACAGGAGTTCGGCGCGCTATCGAGCCCGACGCCCTGACGACGCCGCCCTGCGGGCACGGCTGCGGGAGCTGGCGGATCAGCGGCGGCGGTTCGGCTACCGCCGCCTGCATGTCCTGCTGCGCGGCGAGGGCTGGACCGTGAACCGCAAGAAAACCCAGCGGCTCTACGGCGAAGAAGGCCTGACGGTGCGACGGCGCAGGTCGCGGCGTCGGATCGCGGTCGCACGCACGCCAATCCCGAAGCCGGATGGACCCAACAGCCGCTGGTCGACCGACTTCGTGCACGACCAGCTCGCGAACGGCCGGCGTTTCCGGGTGCTGACGATCATCGACGACGTCACCAAGGAGTGCCTGGCCGCGGTCCCCGACACCTCCCTCTCGGGCAGGAGGGTGGTGCGCGAGATGACCGCGCTGATCGCCCGGCGCGGCCGGTCCGGCGCGATCGTCAGCGACAACGGCACCGAGTTCACCTCCTCGGCGATCCTGGCCTTCACCCAGGCGGCGGGGCTCGACTGGCGCTACACCGCGCCGGGCAAGCCCACCCAGAACGCCTTCGCCGAGAGCTTCCTGGGGCGGATGCGTGACGAATGCCTCAACGAGCATCTGTTCTTCTCGATTAACCACGTCCGCGCCATCGTCGCCGGCTGGGTCGATGACTTCAATACAGCGCGGCCCCACTCGGCGATCGGCTACATGACGCCAGCCGCCTACGCCGCGACCCTGAAACCGCAACGGGCGCCGGCGCTGCGCCACCTCAAAAGCTCCGCACCGCCGCCCGTTGCTACCGTTGCGCCAAGGCGCAATTCTCAACCCACGATTCCAGTCGCAGGTGGATGAGCGACGGGGGTCACGTCACTTCCTTGGCGAGGGGCGCGAGCGGGTTTGCGCTGCGCCGCTTGGCGCGGCCCTGGGCCGGAAAGCCCATGTCGGCGCGCGCGTCGGCCGCGCTCTCGTCCCTCGGCGTCGCGCGCCAACGTGCCGGTTCGGACGCCGTTTCAATCCACGCCCCCGCGAAGGGGGCGACGACAGCCCCAACAGCTTCGCGACCCGGATCGTCATGTTTCAATCCACGCCCCCGCGAAGGGGGCGACGCACCCGCGCATCTCGCTGTCGCGGCAGCACGCGTTTCGCTCCACGCTCCCGCGAAGGGGGCGAGGCCCGCGTGCGCGTCCGAGATCGCCAGCTTCACGGCCCTGCAGCCCGCGGCTCTTCAGGCTGCGCGGAAAGTCGGTCCGGAAGATCTCCGCCTCCGACGGGCCGACGCGCAGGCCGACGCGCAGGCCTCCGACGGGCCGACGATCTCGCGCCGTCCGCCGGCGGCGACCGCCAGGGCGATCAGGGCGGACTCCGTCCCGGCGGAGCCGGGCCGTCCGCTCTGCATTATTGTTTTGTCGCGATATCCTGACCACCAGACGATCCTGTCTGGTTGGATATCGCTCTAGGGCGGCGACGGAGACGCTGCCGCCCGTCCTCGCGCCCCTCGAGGCAGGTCGCGTCGAGCCCGGGAGAGGGCCGTTCGCCGGGGGAGCGTCAGAAGCTGTGTGTATGGGGGCGGCCGGTCGAGGAACTCCCGGACACGGTCGTCATGCGCCATTGTCCTCGGACCAGTGGCGGACCAATGGCTCATTCTTGGCGCAGCTTCGACACCTGGCTTTTGGAAATGCCGCTCAGCTCCCTGGTCAGTGGTTTTCCCTGAGGTAGGGTTTCGAGCTTTTGGAGGATGCCAGGAATGCCGCGAAAGAAGCCCCCGCCGGCAGAGATCGTCGCGAAGCTGAGACGGGTCGACGTGCTGCTGTCGCAGGGTCGACCTGTTGCGGAAGCGATCCGGACGATCGGCGCGGCTCCAGGAAGCCCGGGAAGGACGAGCCCTGCCGCAGCTTCGGCGCCCGCGGGTTCAGCGCTCCGAGCCGCGTCTCAGCTCGCCGTCCCGATAGCCGTTGCGCCAGCTCCGCCGCCCGTCGCCGCGCTCGGAGCGGCCGGCGCCCACCCCGCCCTCGGAGCGGCCGGCGCCCTCAGGAGCCGCAGCGCCGCCTCGGCGACAGAGCCCAGGAAATCTCCGCCACCCTGCTCTTGCACAAGCTCGATCAGCGGCAAGGTGGTCGCGGTCACCGGGGCCTCCATCGGCCCGTGGCGGAAGTCCGCAAACTCCCCCAGAGCCCACGCCCTCAAGGGCCACCCCGCCCACACCGAAAACGCAGCGCAAAACTCCACCACAAATTCGGACGATAACAGATGGCGCTGCCACATCCTCGATCCGGCACGCTTTGCGTACAACCCAGAAACGCTCTTCCATCCCGACGAATAGGAGATCGCCCCTGCGACGCAGTTCGGGCATGTCTTCGCGGCACACGGTGTCGGCGGGGCGCTGCTCGTCTAGCCGAACTTGGGTTACGCCCACGACAACCGCTGTATGCTCGCGGCGATCGCTGCGAGCGGCGGGCGCTGCCGTCGTTTTATCCGACGTCTCATCGGAGCGGCTTGCTGGGCTGAAGGCCCAGGGCGTCATCGGGGTGGCCTTCAACCTGCCATTCTTTCCCAGAGCGCTACTATCGCGGAAGCGAGGCTCTGATCGCCTGGCTAGCTGAGCAGGACCTCTTCCTGCAGATTCAGGTCACAGGAGAACAATTGCTCGACCTACTGCCGCTCATCGACCGATCGCCAGTGCAGCTCGTCTTTGATAACTGCGGACATCCGGCGCCGGGCCACGGCCTCAGCCAGCCCAGCCTGGCTTCCAGGGGATGCTCGCACCCGGGCGTGAGGGACAGGTGGTGGTCAAGCTCTCTGGCTACATCAAGTTCGCCGAGCTACCGCACCCTTTCGCGGACATCTGGCCCTATATTGAGGCGCTAGTTGAGACATTTGGCCTCGAGACCTGCGTCTGGGGTTCCGACGGCCCTTCCTTCGCGCCGCGAGCGCATCGATCACGGCCCCCTGCTGGATCTCTTCCAGGCGCTGTTCCCGATCCGGAAGACCGCCGCCGCATCCTCTGGATGCACGCCGCGCCGGCTCCTCGGGCTGGGCATGGGTCAAGCATGACCTCCCGTACCCTTCGAGGTGGGCTGTATATCTGCCGAGGGTATCGGAACCCGGCGGCGCGCGGCAGGCGCCGAACCCGAGGCAGCCAAGCTAAGCGCCGAACGCGGTCGCGTCCTGACGCACGACCTCAGCCAGCCAGTCGGCCGCGGCGCGGACGCGGGCGACGTCACGGAGGTTTTCGTGGATGGCAAGCCAGTAGGAGCGCGTCGCCCGAAGCCCGGGCAAGACCTTGACCAGACGCCCCGCGCTGCAGTCCTCTCGGGCGAGATAGTCGTGGAGGACGCCTATGCCTGCTCCTGCCCGCACCGCCTCCACCTGTCCGATGGCGCTCGTGAGCTCGACCGCCGAGCGCCAGTCGCGCAGGAACTCGCTGGCATAGTTGAGCGACGGCGTCGCAATCAGGTCCTCGACATAGCCGACCAGCCGATGCCGCGCGAGCTCGGTCGGCGTCCGCGGCGCGGGATACGCCTTGAGATAGCCCGGGCTGGCGTAAAGCCCTAGAGAATAGTCTGTGAGCTTGCGCGCCACGAGCCGGCCCTTCTCAGGCCGCCCGACCATCACCGCGAGATCCGCCTCGCGCCGCGACAGCGAGAAGCCGCGCGGCGTCGGCACGACCTGCACCGTCAGCTCCGGGTGGCGTTCGGCGAGGGTCGCGAGGCGCGGCGCGAGAAAGCCGACGCCGAAGCCGTCGGGCGCGCCGATCCGCACCACCCCCGCCGCCGCGGCGCCGGCGCCCTGCAGCCGCCCCTGCACCCCGAGCATCTCGGTCTCGACCCGCTCGAGCGTCTCGAGCAGGACCGTCCCGGCATCGGTCAGCTCAGACCCGTGCGTCCGCCGGGTCAGGAGCTTCGTTCCGACCGCTGTCTCGAGCGCCGCCATCCGCCGCGACAGCGTCGCCTGGTTGAGCCCGAGCGTCCGGGCAGCCCCGAGCATCTGCCCCGCCCGCGCGACGGCGAGAAACATCCGCGCGTCGTCCCAGTCGAGCCGATCCGACCTGATTATCGATTCCTGCATATCAGTTCCGCGTTCGATGAGATTGCTTTTCGTTTCTTAAGGTGCGACGTCCATCGCCGTCAAACAAGGCATCTCAAGGGGAGGAGACTCACGTGACCGATCTCAACAACTACGTCGGCGGCAAGGCCGTACCCGGCACCTCCGGCCGCTTCGCCGACGTCTTCAACCCGGCGACCGGCGCCTCCGAAAAGCGCGTCCCCCTCGCCACGACGGAAGAGGTAAACGCCGTGGTCGCGGTCGCGCAGGCGGCCTGGCCGGCCTGGGCGAAGACCCCGCCGCTCCGCCGCGCCCGGATCCTCGACCGCTTCAAGTTCCTGCTCCAGGAGAACGCCGACAGGATCGCCGAGCTGATCTCGGCCGAACACGGCAAGACTCACGACGACGCGCTCGGAGAGGTCACCCGCGGACTCGAGGTGGTCGAGTTCGCTGTCGGCATCCCGCATCTGCTCAAGGGCGAGATCACCGAGAACGTCGGCACCGGCGTCGACAGCCACTCCCTGCGCCAGCCGCTCGGGGTCGTCGCCGGGATCACCCCGTTCAACTTCCCCTGCATGGTGCCGATGTGGATGTTCCCCGTCGCGCTCGCCTGCGGCAACTGCTTCGTGCTCAAGCCCTCCGAGCGCGATCCCTCCGCGCCCCTCTTCATCGCCGAGCTGCTGACGCGAGCAGGCGTGCCGGCGGGCGTCTTCAACGTGGTGAACGGCGACAAGGAAGCGGTCGACGCGCTGCTCGACAATCCTGACGTCAAGGCGGTGAGCTTTGTGGGCTCGACCCCGATCGCGCGCTACATCTACGCCCGCGGAACCGCTAACGGAAAGCGCGTCCAGGCCCTCGGCGGCGCCAAGAACCACGCGATCATCATGCCCGACGCCGACATCGACATGGCGGTCGGCGCGCTGATGGGCGCGGCCTACGGCTCGGCCGGCGAGCGCTGCATGGCGATCTCGGTCGCCGTCCCGGTCGGCGAGGAGACAGCGAACCGGCTGATCGAGAAGCTCGTCCCGAAGATCGAGGCGCTGAAGATTGGTCCGGCCGCCGACAAGGCGTCGGAGATGGGTCCGCTGGTGACGGCGCAGCATCTCGCCAAGGTGAAGGGCTACATCGACGCTGGCGAGAAGGAAGGCGCGAAGGTCGTCGTCGATGGCCGCGACTTCAAGGCGCCGCAGGGCTACGAGAACGGCTACTTCGTCGGCGGCACCCTCCTCGACGACGTCACCCCCGAGATGACGGTGTGGAAGGAAGAGATCTTCGGCCCGGTGCTTTCGGTGGTGCGGGCGAAGAACTACCAGGACGCCGTCGATCTCGTCGGCCGGCACGAATACGGCAACGGCGTCGCGGTCTTCACCCGCGACGGCGATGCGGCGCGGGCCTTTGCGCATGACATCGAAGTCGGCATGGTCGGCGTCAACGTGCCGATCCCGGTGCCGATGGCCTTCCATTCCTTCGGCGGCTGGAAGGCGTCGCTCTTCGGCGACCACCATATGCATGGCCCGGAAGGCGTGCGCTTCTACACCCGCCTCAAGACCATCACCACCCGCTGGCCCACCGGCATGCGCGCCGAGGCCGAGTTTGTCATGCCCACCATGGGATGACCCGGTTCTGCTCTGCGCCCTGAGAAACTGGGCCGCCCTTTTCTGGAAATCCGGCTACGGTTTGGAGGCCGGGAGAGGAGCGGAGGAGCGATGAAGGCGAGCAGGTTCACGGCGGACGCGCGAGACGGGCGTTCATCCTGAGGCAGGCGGAGGACGGCGTGCCGATCGGCGGCGTCTGCCGGAAGGCCGGCGTCAGCCAGGCGACGTTCTCATCCTGGCGCAAGAAGTACGCCGGCATGACGCCGCCCGAGATGCGTCTGCTGAAAGTGCTGGAGGACGAGAACGCCCGGCTGAAGAAGCGCGTCGCCGAGCTGAGCCTCGATCGGGAAATGCTTCAGGACGTCGTTCGCCGAAAGCTTGTTCGCCAATGTCTCTCGGACCATTGGCGTTCCCTTGGCTCACCCTGCCCGGAGGCGGAAGCTGGCGGCCGCGGTTCAGGTCGAGTGGGGCGTATCCGAGCGCAGGGCCTGCGCCGTGTTGCTCGTGAATCGCTCGACCTGTCAGTCCCGCTCGCGCCGGCCCGGGCAGGCCCCTCTGGAGGCCCGCATCAAGGAGATTTGCGAGACCCGCGTGCGCTATGGCGTGCGTCGTGTCCACGTACAGCTGAGGCGCGAGGGCTGGGACGTGAACCACAAGAAAGTTCATCGTATCTACAGCGAGTTAGGCTTGCAGCTGGGGAACAAGACGCCGAAGCGGCGGGTGAAGGCCAAGCTCCGGGAGGATCGCCGGGATCCCGCCAGGGCAAACGAAACCTGGGCGATGGACCCTCGCCATTGTCGCTCGGACCAATGGCGCGCCAATGGTTCGATCCACGACCAGCTCGCCACGGGGCGGAAGCTCCGCGTGCTTACGATCGTGGACGCCTTCTCGCGCTTCTGTCCCGCCGTCGATCCGCGGTTCAGCTACCGCGCCAGCGACGTCGTCGCAACGCTCGATCGGGTCTGCTCCGAAGTGGGATTCCCGAAGACGATCCGCGTCGACCAGGGCGAGCCGAGTTCATCTCCCGCGACTTCGATCTCTGGGCCTACCGATACGGCGTCACGCTGGACTTCTCGTGGCCCGGCAAGCCGACCGACAATGCCTTCATCGAGGCGTTCAACGGCAAGCTCCGCCAGGAGTGCCTGTCGGCGCATTGGTTCCTGAACCTTGCGGACGCCCGCGAAAAGATGGCGGCTTGGCGCAGGTTCTACAAGGAGGACCGGCCCCACAGCGCCATCGGCTCCAAAGTCCCGATCGCGCTGACTGAACCAGGCGGTGCAGCCGGCCCGCCGCCATGACGAAGCCCGGATTTTCCAGCGCCGGCGGCCCAAGGTTCGGAAACAGCGCAGTTGTTGACGGGCGGGTGGAGGTTTTCGGCCGTGTTTCGGGGGCGGTCGGACGCTGCCCGGATTGTGGGACGCCGTCGTCATCCTGCCGCAGTCACTATGAGCGCACGCTGTCGGACCTGCCGATCAGTGGCGCCATCGTAAAGCTGCGCCTGAACGTCCGCCGGTTCCGGTGCAATTTGCGCTCCTGTCGGTGCAAAACGTTCAGCGAGGCACTCGCTCCAAGTATCGGGCGACGTTACGGCCGGCGCGTCGCTCGCTGCGAGGATCTGGCGCACGCCATTGGCCTCGCGCTCGGCGGGCGGCCCGGCTCGCGGATGTTGGCAAGACTTTCAGCGGCATGGTCGAAGGACACCTTGTTGCGAAGCGTTCGCCGCGAGGCCGTTGCCGCCGGCCCTGGTCCGGCGGCAACGGTGATCGGCATTGACGACTTCGCCGGGCGGCGCGGGCATAGCTACGGCAGTATCGTGGTAGATCTGGAGCGGCGCACGGTCATCGACATCCTGCCGGATCGTCGTGTCGTTGGGGTTGAGAGCGCGGCCGGCTTCCAGTGCGTCGAGCGAGGCGGGGACATCGCCGGCGAACCAGCGCGCGAGGCCGAGGGCGTAGCGAGCCCGAACAACTCCTACGATGTGAGCCAGCTCACATCGCAGACCGACGCCGATTTCAACGTCCGCCGCGCCGAAGTGACCTTTCGCGACGACCGCTACGGCCGGCTTGCGCTCGGCAAGGGCTCTTCCGCGGCCGACGACACCGCCGAGTACGATCTCTCGCTGGTCGCCGGGCCGATCATGTATGCAGGCGTCGCCGACATCGCGGGCGGCATCATCTTCACGAACGGCGCCGACTACAGCGACGTGACCGTCGGCGACGCCTTCTATGACTTCGACGGTGACCGTCTCGCGCGCCTCCGCTACGACAGCCCGATGTTCGGCCCTGTGCAGGGCTCGGTCTCCTACGGCCAGGACGACCAGTGGGCGGCCGCCGTCACCCTCGGCGGCGACTATGGCGACTGGTCGGGCTGGACGGTGGGCGACTTCACGTTGCTGGCCGCGGCGTCGGTCTACAACACCGAGGACGACGCGGTCGACTACGCCTACGCCGCCTCCGGATCGGTCAAGTACGATCCCGTCGGCATCAGCCTCACCCTCTCGACTGGCGGCTACAAGCTCGACGCGGGCGACGACCCGTCGAACTTCTACGCCAAGGTCGGCTGGGACACGAGCCTGACCCCGCTTGGCGAGACCGGCTTCGGCTTCGACTACACCAAGGGCAAGAACATCTCGTCGGACGGGGTCGACGGAACCTCCTTCGGCCTCGCCGCGGTACAGAAGATCGACCGCTTCGGCATCGACCTCTACGCCCAGCTCCGCTGGTACGAACTCGACCAGCCGGAGGAACCGGACCTGAAGAACATCACCGTCGGCACCTTCGGCACCAAATTCACGTTCTGATCTTGTCAGCCGGCGTCCATCAGACCAGGGGTAGTCTCTGAAATCCGGATACCGCGCTAAGCTTGCCAGCGACAGAGCAAGGACGGACAGCGTGTCTGGCAGACGGAAGAATCTGGAAAACGGAAGAGGCACAGCGCCGAGTTCGAGGCGAAGGCGGCCCTGGAAGCCATCCGTGGGGAGGCGACGATCGCCGGGCTGGCGATCAGGCATGGCGTGCGCCAGACGGTGATCACCACCTTGAAGCGGCAGGCGATCAAGGGGATGGCCGGGGTGTTCTCGGGGAAGGCCGAGGCGCAGGCCGCCGAAAAGGAAGGCGAGATCGAGAAGCTGCACGCCAGGATCGGCCAGCTGCTGGTGGAACGGGATTTTTTGGCGCAAGCCTCCGGCCGATGAGCATGGCGCGGAGGCGGGACATGATCGAGCCGCGGCATCCTGCTGACAGGGAGGCGGCAATGCGCGCTGGTCGGGATCAGCCGGTCGGCGCAGGTCACGGGCCGAGAAAAGGCGAAAGCGCGCTGAACCTCCGGCTCCGCCAGGCGCAGCGCCAGCGCCGACTTTCCCGAGGCCGTGGGACCTCCAATCAGCACGGGCCGACGACCCGTGAAAAACTCATTCACAACATAATATACATTATTAGATAAATTTTGCAGTGTTAACTCGATCTTCAGGACCATGAACGGGTCGAGAACGACCGCGCCGCGGGGCCTGGAGGGGCCTCTGCGACCGGCCGGCGCGGGCGGCCGGTCGGCGCGGGCGGCCGGTCGGATGCAAACCTGCAATTGCCCAAATGCCGGGAGAGAGGGCCCGCGAAGAACCGCGCGCAGGATCGGCGGCCGGATCCGGCGCCGACCCCGCGGGCGGAGGCGGGGGCGAGGCGCGCTGTGGGCGGAGCGAGAGGGAATGCGCGCCTGGCCGAGGAAGAGGCGATGCGCCCCCCGGGTTTCGGCGGGATCGCCTGGGGCGGCGCGTTGACAGGCCGGGGATTTTCGCCGAGCCTGCGGGCGACGGGGATCCTTGCGCCTCCCCCGGCCGCGACGGCCGAAGCGCGCGATCCAGCCCCTATCCCGGACGGAGCTTTCCCGCGCATGCCTGCGCCCGATGTCCTCCCCTGCGCCCGCCCCGCCGCCCCGGTCGGCGTCCCTCAATTCCTCAATCTCCGCGCCGGGGCTGACCCCGCCGCAGGCCGCCGCGCGGCCCAGGACGCCCCCCCGGCGGCCGCGACGCGGATCTGCGCCCCCCGCGCGCGTCCCGGGGCGCGCAGAAGGCTCCACAGCGCCTTCCCCCGTCAGGCCCGCGACGCGGCCCGCGTCTGGCCCGCGGCCCGAAAGGCGGCCCGGCGGGCGGCCCAACGGTCGACCGGGGCCGGGCGATGACGGCGGCCCGGATCGCCTATCCGAGCCTCGGCGAAGCCGCCCGGGTGTGGGCCCGGATCGCGCTCCTGTCCTTCGGCGGGCCGGCGGGACAGATCGCCACCATGCACCGCATCCTGGTCGAGGAAAAACGCTGGCTCGGGGACGACCGGTTCCTCCACGCGCTCAACTTCTGCATGCTGCTGCCGGGGCCGGAGGCGCAGCAGCTCGCCACCTATGTGGGCTGGCTGCTGCATGGCGCCCGCGGCGGGCTGGTCGCGGGGCTTCTGTTCATCCTGCCCGGCCTCGTCTCCATCCTGGCGCTGAGCTGGCTCTACGTGCTCTTCGGGACGACGGGGATCGTCGCCGCGGCCTTCTTCGGGCTGAAGGCGGCGGTGCTCGCCATCGTCGCCCAGGCGCTGGCGCGGATCGGCGCCCGGACCCTGCGCAACGGCCCCCTGCGCGCGACGGCGGCGGCGGCCTTCGTCGCCATCTTCGTCTTCGGCGTCCCCTTCCCGCTCATCGTCCTGGCGGCCGGGCTGATCGGCCTCGTCGCCGCCCGGGCCGGCGTCGCGGCCTTCGGGTCCCGCTCGGGCCATGGTCCGGCGGCGGGCCCGCATGTGGCCGACGCCGAGACCCTGCTCGGCGCCGAGATCGCCGACCTGTCGCCGGGCGCCCGGCGCGACGCCTTCCGGGCGGGGGCGGTCGCGCTGGGGCTGTGGCTGGTCCCGGTCGGCCTGCTCGTCCTCGCCGCGGGGCCGGGGGACGTCTTCGCCGACATCGTCATCTTCTTCTCGCGGATGGCGGTGGTCACCTTCGGGGGGGCCTACGCCGTCCTCGCCTATGTCTCCCAGCAGGCGGTGCAGGCCTATGGCTGGCTCTCCCCCGGCGAGATGCTCGACGGGCTCGGCATGGCGGAGACCACGCCGGGGCCGCTGATCATGGTCCTCCAGTTCGTGGGGTTCCTCGCCGCCTATCGCGAGGCGGGCTGGGCCATGCCGCTGCTGGCGGGGACGCTGGGGGGGCTGCTCGCCACCTGGGTGACCTTCGCGCCGTGCTTCGCCTGGATCTTCCTCGGGGCGCCGTTCATCGAGCGGCTGCGGGGGAACCGGAGCCTCGGGGCGGCGCTGACGGCGGTCTCGGCCGCGGTGGTGGGGGTGATCCTGAACCTCGCGCTCTGGTTCGCGCTCCACGTGCTTTTCCGCGAGGTGATCCCGTTCGAGGCCGGGCCGCTCTCCCTCGACCTGCCGGTTCCCGGCTCCCTCGACGGGCTGGCGGCGGCGCTGTCGGCCCTGGCGCTGGTCGCGGTGTTCCGCCTGAAGCTCGGCCTGGGGGCGACGCTCGGGGGCTCGGCCCTGCTCGGGGTGGGGCTCTGGACGGCGGGTCTGATCTGAGGGGCGGCTGGGAAAACAGGTGAGACGAGTTTGATGGTTTGCCGGTGAACCTGCATATTCCAAATTCATGAAGCATCCGGCCCGGGGACATGGACGGCGCATGTCCCCGGATCGACTGGCCCCGTCAGGGGGCCATCCCGTCAGGCGGCCATGCGGTTCACGCGTTCCTCGGCGAGCTGGGTCAGCTCGGCGTCGGTGGCCTTCTCCTCCTCCAGGGTCTCCAGGAGAAGCGAGGCGCAATCGGGCCGGCCGAGCTCCTGCGCCCAAGCGACCAGGGTTCCGTAGCGGGTGATCTCGTAATGCTCCACCGCCTGGGCGGCGGCGACGAGCGCCGCGTCGAGAACGTCGCGCTCGGCCTCGGCGGAGATCTCGTCGGCCTCGGCGAGGATGCCGTCGATCGCCTGGCAGCGCACCGCCTTGGCTTCGACGCCGTGCATGCGGAAGACCTCCTCGAGGCGCGTCACATGGGTCTCGGTCTGGCGAAGATGCTTCTGGAAGCCCTCGCGCAGGCGCTCGTCGCCCGCCTTGTCGATCATCTTCGGCAGGGCCTGGAGGATTTGTTTCTCCGCGTAATAGATGTCGCGCAGGGTGTGGACGAAAAGGTCGTCCATCGACTTGATGTCCTTCGAGAAAAGTCCCATCGGGCGATCTCCTGATCCTATCTCCGCCCCGGTCGGCGGGCCTGTCGGAACCGGCCAGCGGGCGGGATGTTCCGCCCGGGCGGCCTTATGTTCCGCCAAGGCGGTCGGGTGTTCCGGCCAGGCGGTCGGGCCGAACATTTCCCGCGTTCGCCGGTTCGGGAGGGCGCGCCCCTGCGGCGCGTCCGCAGGAGGATCATCCATGTCCCGGCCCGCTTTTCCCGGACCCCGCCTTGCCGGACCCTGCTTCGCCCGACTCTGCCATGCCCGACTTTGCCAAGCCGGTCCCTGCGCCGCCTCTCGCGCGGCTCCGGGCGGGACCCGGGGCGCGCCGCCGCCGCCGCCGCCGCCGCTCGTGCGGGAGGGCTGAGCGGATGCGCATCGCCCAGATCGCCCCCCTCGCGGAAAGCGTGCCGCCCCGGCTCTATGGCGGCACGGAGCGGATCGTGTCCTACCTGACGGAGGAGCTGGCGCGGCAGGGCCACGAGGTCACGCTCTTCGCCAGCGGCGATTCCCGCACCCGGGCGCGGCTGGTGGCGATCACCCCGGAGGCGCTGCGCCTCGACCCCGACGTGCGCGATCCCCTGCCCCATCACCTGATGATGATGGAGGCGGTGAAGCGGCGGGCGGGGGAATTCGACATCCTGCATTTCCATACCGACCTGGTGCATTTTCCCCTGCTCGACCGGCTGGGGACGCCGGCGGTCACCACGCCGCACGGGCGGCTGGACCTGCCCGACCTCGCGCCCTTCTACCGGGTGTTCGGCGACCAGCCGCTGGTCTCGATCTCGAACGCGCAGCGCGCGCCCCTGCCCTGGGCCCGCTGGACGGCGACGGTGCTGCACGGCCTGCCGGCGGACCTGCATCCCTTCAGTCCGCAGGCGGCGGCGGACGGGCCTCTGGCGTTCCTGGGGCGGATTTCGCCGGAGAAGCGCCCGGACCGGGCCATCGCCATCGCCGCGCGGGCGGGCCGGCGGCTGCGCATCGCCGCCAAGATCGACAACGCCGATTTCGCCTACTGGCGCGACGAGATCGAGCCGATGGTCCGCGCCGAGTCGCGGGTGGAGTTCCTGGGCGAGATCGGCGAGGCGGAGAAGAGCGCCTTTCTCGGCGAGGCGGCGGCGCTGCTCTTTCCCATCGACTGGCCCGAGCCCTTCGGCATGGTGATGATCGAGGCCATGGCCTGCGGCACGCCGGTGATCGCCTGGCCCTGCGGCGCCGCGCCCGAGGTGGTGGACCCCGGCGTGACGGGCTTTCTCGTCGAGAGCGTCGAGGAGGCCGCGGCGGCCGTCGAGGCGGCGGCGGGGCTCGACCGGGCGGGGGTGCGGGCGGGGTTCGAGCGGCGCTTCCGCATCGAGCGCGTGGCGGCGGACTACCTCGCCGTCTACGGCGCCCTGTCGGGGGCCCCGCCCCTGCGCAGCCTGTCGCTCAGCGCGTGAGGCGCCCCATGGACATGCCCCAGGACCCGCCGAGCGGCCCGGCCCCCACCATCCCCGCGGCGCAGATCCTCGTGGCGGTCACCGCCTCGCTCCAGGAGCGGCGGCCGCGCACGCTCAAGCACGGGGACACCTTCGCCGTCTTCGACCAGAACGGCGACGCGATCGGGGCGCCGGGCAATCCGGAAGGGATCTATCACCGCGACACCCGGCACCTGTCGCACCTGCTCGTCACCATCGACGGGCTGCGGCCGATCCTCTTGAGCTCGACCCTGCGCGACGACAACGCCGTGCTGCTGTGCGACCTGACCAACCCGGAGCTGCAGGGGGCGGAGGGCGCGGTGGCGCAGGACCTGCTGCACATCCGCCGGACGCGGTTCCTGTGGAACGGCCGGGTCTTCGAGCGGCTGGCCCTGCGCAACTTCGACCTCAGGCCCCGGGCCTTCGCCCTGCGCATCGACTTCGAGGCGGATTTCGCCGACATCTTCGAGGTCCGCGGCGCGGTGCGGCCCGCCCGCGGCGCGCGCCATCCGCCGCAGATCGAGGCGGACGCGGCGACGCTTTCCTACACCGGGCTCGACGGGCGGCGGCGCGAGACCCGGCTCCAGTTCGAGCCGGCCCCGACGGAGATCGGCCAGAGCTTCGCCCGGTTCGACCTCCGCCTCGCCCCCACCGAGCGGATGACGCTGTTCCTGGAGATCCGCTGCGGCGTCGACTACGGCCCCCGCTCGCCCCGGCGGAGCTTCTTTTCCGGCTATCGCGCCGCGCGCCACGCCCTGCGCGCCTCCGCCTCCCGGGCGACGGCGATCGCCTCCTCCAACGAGGTCTTCAACGAGACGGTGCGCCGGGCCGTGTCCGATCTCTACATGCTGACCACCGAGACCCCGCTCGGCCCCTATCCTTACGCGGGGATCCCGTGGTTCAGCACCTATTTCGGCCGGGACGCGCTGATCGCGGCCTATCAGACGCTCTGGCTCGACCCGGCCATCGCCCGGGGCGTGCTGCGCCACCTCGCGGCGCACCAGGCGACGGAGAGCGACGCGGCCCGCGACGCAGAGCCCGGCAAGATCCTCCACGAGATGCGCTTCGGCGAGATGGCCGAGCTGCGCGAGGTGCCCTTCGGCTGCTATTACGGCAGCGTGGATTCCACCCCGCTCTTCGTGATCCTGGCGGGGGCCTACCTGGAGCGCACCGGCGACGTGGCCACCGTGCTCGAGATCTGGCCCCAGATCGAGGCGGCCCTGCGCTGGCTTGAGGTCGACGGCGACCGGGACGGCGACGGCTTCGTGGAATACGGCCGGCGCAGCGCCGAGGGGCTGATCAACCAGGGCTGGAAGGACAGCCAGGACGCGGTCTTCCACGCAGACGGGACCCTCGCCCGCGGGCCGATCGCGCTGGTCGAGGTCCAGGCCTACGCCTATGGCGCCTGGCGGGCCGGGGCCGCCATCGCCCGGCGGCTGAAGCGGCGCGAGGAGGAGGTGGGGGCGATGACCCGGCGCGCCGCCGAGCTGCGCCGCCGCTTCGACCAGGCCTTCTGGGACGAGGAACTCGGCACCTATGTGCTCGCCCTCGACGGGGACAAGCGGCCCTGCCGGGTGCGCAGCTCGAACGCGGGCCACGCGCTTTTGACCGGGATCGCCCAGAAGGCGCGGGTTCCGCGGCTGGTCGCGGGGCTAATGCAGCCCTCCTCCTTCACCGGCTGGGGGATCCGCACCATCGCGAGCACCGAGGCGCGCTACAACCCGATGAGCTATCACAACGGCTCGGTCTGGCCCCACGACAACGCGCTGATCGCCCTCGGCCTCGCCCGCTACGGCCACCGGCGCGAGGCGGCGCGGATCTTCCGCGGCATGTTCGAGGCCTCGACCCATATCGACCTGAAACGGCTGCCCGAGCTGTTCTGCGGCTTTCCCCGGCTGCGCAGCCATGGGCCCACCTTCTATCCGGTGGCCTGCGCCCCCCAGGCCTGGGCGGCGGCGACGATCCCCTCGCTGCTTCAGGCCTGCCTCGGGCTCGGGTTCGATCCGGCGGGGGAGCACGTGGTCTTCGACCGGCCGCTTCTGCCCGACTTCATCGAGGACCTGACGCTGCGCCGGCTGGCCTTGCGCGGATCCTCGCTCGACGTGCGGCTCGACCGGGCGAACGCCGAGGTCGCAGTCCATGTCCTGGCCCGGCGCGGAGAGATCCGCGCCCTGACCCGCAGCTGAGGGGCGCGCGCCATGGCCCGCGCCCGCCTTGGCCACGCCCCGCGCCCGGGGCCCTGCGGAGGACGCGGGGGACACGGCCGGGGCGCAAACTTGACGCCGGCCGCGCGAGGGCCATGTGCCTGCGCTGTAACATAGGTTAGCCTGCGCTCATGACCCAGGACGCCCGAAACCCCCGCAACCTTCCATCCGATCCGCCGGATCCGGCGGCGGACGCGCTCGGCCAGGCCATGGCGGAGATCGCCGCGGAGCCTATCCCCCGGCCACTGGCCGACGCCGCGGCGGCGCTGAAGGCCGCGCTCGCGCAGGCGACGCGCCGTCCCCCTCCGCCAGGAGGGCCGTCAATTGGGCTCGCGCCCGATTCAGGCGACTCTTGATCGTCCCGATCGGACAGCCGCAGATCCGCGCCGCCTCTTCGTATTCGACCCCCAGCATGGCGACGAGCACCAAGGCCTCGCGCTGCGCCTGGGGGAGGCGGCGCACCGCCGTCAGCACGGTGCGCAACTCCACCGACCAATCCTGGGTCGCCGGGGTCCAGGGCAGGGAGGACACGCAGTCGGCGTCCCCCGGCCGTTCGCGGCTCATCTTGCCGTAGCGGGTGTAGAAGGTGTTGCGCAGGATGGTGAAGAGCCAGGAGCGCAGCCGCGTGCCCGGCTGGAACTGGTCGATCCGGGCGATGGCCTTGGTCAGGGTCTCCTGCACCAGGTCGTCGGCCTCGGCGGGATCCCGGGCGAGCGAGCGGGCGAAGGCGCGCAGGGCGGGGATCGCTTCCACGATCGGGTCATGCAGGGCATGGACGGGATTTCGTGGCTGCATGGGGGTGGACGCCCCGACTCCATGAACGAACGGCTGCTCAGGGGGCAACGCCCCGCCGCCGGGCCGGTTCCGGCCGCCGGGAACTTCCCTTGCGTTCGTCGGTTTGCGCTTCCGCGCCCGGTCCCTGCGCCGGGGCTTTCGAGCCCCTGCCGGGGCCGGGGGACGGGGGAGACCGCGCCCGGGCTTTTCCGCCCTGGGGGAACCGCTTCGCTGATCCGGTGGTTCAACCTCCGAGAACGGAGGAAGTTTCATGAGCATCCCGGACCCGGAGCCCTGGTGCTGTCCCGCCGCGAGGGTCGGCGCGGCGCCGCCGCCGTGCGCGGGCCCGATCCGGGGGGCGCGGACATGAAGCGCGCCCCGCCTGTTCGGGTCTGCGGTCGGGCCTTGAGTCGGGATTTGAGTCGGCTCTGGACAGGTCAGCGCGGACGCCCGTGCGCGCCGGGGGTATGGGCGCGGGGGGGCGCCCGGTTTCCCGCCTCGTTTCCCAGCGTAGGCGTGGGGAGTCGGCGTGAGCGCGCGGAGCCCGCCGGCCGTGTCCGCCCCCGGACGCGGCCGGCGCGGCGGGGCGAGCGATGACGTCGGAGCTTTACTGCGGGCCGCCGATTCCGCCGGCCGAGATCCTCCTCGCCTGGCGGCTGGACGGGATCGCGCTGGCGCTGATCGGAGCCTTGGTCTGGCTCGGCCGGGGCCGGCCGGCGGCGCTCTGGGCGGTGGGGGGCCTGGGACTGCTCTACCTCTCGCCGCTCTGCGCCCTGTCGGCGGCGCTGTTCTCGGCGCGAGCCTTTCATCATGGGGCATTGGTGGCGGGGATCGCGCCCCTTCTCGCCCTCGCCTTTCCGGCGCGGCGCGCGCGGGGGCTTTGGCCGGGCCTGATGCTGTCGACCGCGGTCCTCTGGGCCTGGCACCTGCCGGCGGCCTATGCCTTCGGGGTGGTGGGGACCGCGCCCTACTGGGGGATGCAGGCGAGCCTGCTCGGGACGGCGGTCCTGTTCTGGCGGGCGGCGCTGGCGGCGCCGGCGGGCGAGGCGGGGCTGGCGCTGCTCTTCGGGGCCCTGCAGATGGGGATGCTCGGGGCGCTGCTCACCTTCGCCGCCCGGCCGATCTACGGGGTCCACCTGACGACGACCGGGCCCTATGGGCTCGACCCGCTCGCCGACCAGCAGCTCGGCGGGCTCGTCATGTGGGTCCCGGGGGCCCTGCCCTGGCTGGTCGCCGCGGCGCTGATCGCCTGGCGAGGGCTCGCGCCGCGGGGCGCGGCGCCGTGAGCGACATCCTGGTCTGGGCCAAGGTCCTGCACGTCGCTGCGGTGGCTGTCTGGATCGGCGGGCTGGTCGCCCTGCCCGGTCTCTGCCGGCGGCGGGGGACGACGGCGGAGGGGCCGGACCTGCACCGGCTCCAGCGGGCCGCGCGCTTCCTCTATGCGGCGGTGGTCTCGCCCGCGGCCTTCGTCGCGGTCGGCAGCGGCCTCGGCCTCATCTTCCTCGCCGGAACCTTCGCGCCCTGGTTCGCGCTGAAGCTCGCGCTGGTCGGCGGCCTCGCCGGGCTGCACCTGTTGGCGGGGCTGGTCCTCTTGCGCCTCTTCGACCCAGGCGAGATCTATGGCCGCGTCCGGGCCGGGGCGACGACGGCGCTGACCGGCGCGCTCGCCCTCGCGGTGCTGGGGGTCGTCCTCGCCAAGCCGGTCCTGCCCGACCTTCTGCCCGGGGCGCTCTCCCGGCCCGGCGCGCTCCAGGATCTGGCGGCGCCCTTCAATCCTTTCCGCTGATGATCAGGCCCACCCCATGATCCAGGACCAGCTTGCCCCCATGCCAGCCCGCGAGCCCGGTGAAGACCGAGGCCAGCGCCGACAGGAGCAGGCCAAGCGGCAGGACGGCCTCGAGGTCGCCGAGGCGCAGGCCCCAGTTCGTCCCGGCGATCGCGAGGAGCATCATCGCCGTGATCGCATGGGTCCAGCTCGCCACCCGCATCCGGATGCCGGGCACGAGCAGGAGTTCGGCCGTCCCCACCGCCCCGGCGAGCAGGCCCACCCCGAAGGCCCCGCCCGAGGACCAGAGACCCACCCGGAGCCAGAAGGGATCGGCGCTCCACCAGTAAAGCACGTCGATCCCGAGGGTGGCGATGACCAGCGCGATGGGGAAATGCACCAGCATGGCGTGGATCGGATGGCCGGCGAGCGCCACGGCCGAGCCGGTCGAGGCCTCGACCACCTCGGCGAGCGCCGGATTCTCCACCTCCTCGGGGCCCTTCGCCTGCCGCATGGAAGCCGAACGGCGCGGGCGGCTTTCGGGTTCCCGGCGCTGGCGCTGGCGGGCTGCGGCGGGCCGCTCTCGACGCTCGACCCTGCCGGGCCGCCGGCCGAGGCGATCGCCGCCCTGTGGTGGATCATGCTGGCGGGCGCGACGGCGATCGCGCTCGGGATGGGGGCGCTTCTCGCGGCGGCCTGGGCGGGCTGGCCGCGCCTGGCCGCGGCTCCCCCCGATCGGCTGACGCTCTGGGGCGGGCTGGTCTTTCCGTTGGTCGTCCTCATCGCCCTGGTCGCGGCGGCGCTCGCCCTGGGGGAACGGCTGCGGCCCGGCGGCGCGGCCTTGCGGGTGGAGGCGGAGGCGCGGCAATGGGACTGGCGCTTCGCCTATCCCGCCGAGGGGCTGGCGAGCGCGGGGACGTTGCACATCCCCGCCGGGCGCGACGTCGACGTGGCGGTGACGAGCGCGGACGTGATCCACAGCTTCTGGGTCCCCCGCCTCGCCGGCAAGATCGACGCCATCCCCGGCCATGTGACCCTGGTCCGCATCCATGCCCCCGAGCCCGGCCGCTACGAAGGGGTCTGCGCCGAGTTCTGCGGCCTCGGCCATGCCGCCATGCCCTTCGCCGTGCTGGCCCATCCGCCCGAGGCCTACGCCGCCCGGCTGCGGGAGGCGGCGCGATGAGGCGCGAGAGGGGCCGGGGCCTGAGGCTGCACAAGGCGCTCCAGGCGCTCTGGGCGACGCCGCCAGGCTGGGGGCGGCTCGCGGCGGTGAACCACACGACGATGGGCCTGCGCTTCATCGCGGCGGCGGCCGTGTTCTTCGCCATCGGCGGCCTGCTCGCCATGCTGATCCGCATCCAGCTCGCCACGCCGGACAGCGCCTTCCTGGGGGCGGAGGTCTACAACCAGGTCTTCACCATGCACGGCACGGTGATGATGTTCCTCTTCGCCATCCCGATGTTCGAGGGCTTCGCCATCTACCTGCTGCCCAAGCTCCTGGGCGCGCGCGACATGGCCTTTCCGCGGATGACCGCCTACGGCTTCTGGTGCTACGTCTTCGGCGGCGCGATCCTGGTCGGCGCGCTCCTCGCGGGCGTCGCCCCGAACGCGGGCTGGTTCATGTACGCGCCGCTCTCCTCCGGGACCCACAGTCCCGGGATCAACGGCGACGTCTGGCTTCTCGGCGTCACCTTCGTGGAGATCTCGGCCCTTTCGGCGGCGATCGAGATCGTGGTCTCGATCCTGAAGCTGCGCGCCTCGGGGATGCGGCTGGAGCGGATGCCGATCCTCGCCTGGTACCTGCTCGTCACCGCGGGGATGATGCTCCTGGGCTTTCCGCCGCTGATCCTCGGCTCGATCCTGCTCGAGCTCGAGCGCGCCGCGGGCCTGCCGTTCTTCGACCCGACCCGCGGGGGCGACCCCTTGCTCTGGCAGCACCTCTTCTGGCTCTTCGGCCATCCGGAGGTCTACATCATCTTCCTGCCGGCGGCGGGGATGATCTCGACGCTCCTGCCCGCCTTCGCCCGGGCCGAGCTCGCCGCCCAGCCCGCGATCATCGTCGCGGTGATCGCCACCGGGTTCCTCTCCTTCGGCCTCTGGGTGCATCACATGTTCACCGTGGGCATCCCCCACCTGGCGCTCGCCTTCTTCTCCGCGGCGAGCGGGCTGGTGGCGGTTCCGACCGCGGTGCAGATCTTCGCCTGGATCGGCACCATCGCGCGCGGCCGACCGCGCTGGGACGTGCCGATGCTGTGGCTGGGCGGATTTTTTGCGATCTTCGTGCTCGGCGGGCTGACCGGGGTCATGCTCGCCATGGTGCCCTTCAACGCCCAGGCCCATGACAGCCATTTCGTCGTCGCCCACCTGCATTACGTGCTGGTGGGGGGCTTCGTCTTTCCGGTGATCGCCGCGGCCTATTACTGGCTGCCCCACGTGACGGGCCGGGTCTCGGACCTGCGGTTGTCGGTCCCGGCCTTCTGGCTGGTGTTCGTGGGCTTCAACCTCACCTTCTTCCTGATGCACCTGACGGGCCTGCTGGGGATGCCGCGGCGGGTCTTCGTCTATCCCGGGAACGCCGGCTGGACCTGGCTCAACCTGCTCTCCTCGGTGGGGGGCTTCGTGATGACCGCGGGCTTCGCGCTGCTGGCGGTCGACCTCGCGGTGCAGGTCCGCTTCGGCCGGCGGTTCCGCCGCGACCCCTGGGCGGCGCGAAGCCTCGAATGGGCGACGCCGACCCCGCCGCCCGCCTACGCCTTCGCCTCCCTCCCCCGGGTCGAGATCCGCGCCGACCGGGTGGAGCCGCGCGCGCTGGGGCCGCGGCTCGCCGCGGGCGAGGGCTATCTCGGCTTCACGCGCAACGGCTGGTGCGAGACGCTGGGGGTCGATCCCGGAACCGGCGCGCCGACCGAGGTGGTGGTCCTGCCCCGGCCGACCTTCCTGCCGCTCTGGACGGGGCTCGCGACGCTCGCCTTCGTGCTGTGCCTGCTTTTCAAGCTCTATGGGCTCGCCCCGGTCCCGCTTCTGGTCGTGGTCGGCCTGTTCCTCGCCTGGACCCGGACCACCGGCGCGACCGAGGATCTGGGCCCCCTGCCCATCGGCCTCGGCGCCCGCGCGCTTCCCCATTGGGAGGCGGCGCGGCCGCCCTCCTGGTGGGCGATGGCGCTGGCGCTGCTGGCGGACGGAACGCTCTACGCCGCGCTGCTCTTCGGGGCGCTGTTCCTGTGGCTGGTGGCGCCGGGCTGGCCGGGGCCCCCGGTTCCCGGACCCGAGCCGGCGAGCGCGACGGCGGCCCTCGCCGGGCTCGTCTTCGCGGCGCTGGCGGCGGGGCGGGCCCTGCGGCGGCTGGAGCGGGGGGCGAGCCCCGTCCCCTGGCTCGTCGCCGAGGGTCTCGGCGCGGCGCTGGCGACGATCGCCTTCCTGCGGCTGGCCGCTCGAATCCCCGATCCCCAGGCCCATGCCCTGCCGGCGACGCTGGTCGCGATCCTCGGCTATGCGGCGCTCCACGGGGCGATCGGGGCGATCCTGGCGGGCTACGGGGCGTGGCGCTGGCGGAGCGGCCATGTCTCGGCCCGGCGGAGCCTCGACCTGCGCCTCGCCCGGCCGTTCCAGGCCTATGCGGCGGGGGCGGGCGCGCTCGCCCTCGGGGCCGCCGCCGCCCTGCCCCGGCTCGCGGCCCTGGCGCCGGGGGCCGCCCCGTGACCCGGCCGGCGCTGGTCCTCGCCCTCGCCGCCTTCGGGGTCTGGGCGCTGGCCTTCGGGGCACTCTACGGGGGGCTGTCGGTGGGCTGCGCCTTCGGCTGGGCGTCGGGGGCGCTGCGGGCCCTGCTGCTCGGGCTGTTCTTGGCCGCGCTCGCCGCCGGCGCCCTGGCGGCGCAGCGCGCCCGGAGATACCGCGCGGCGCTGGGACCAGGCACCTTGCTCGCCGCGGCCGCGGCGCTCGGGGCGAGCCTTCTCACCTTCCTGCCGGCGACGGTCCTGCCGCCCTGCGGCTAGAGCGGACTCCGTCCCTGCGGAGCGGGACCGTCCGCACCGGATCCTTGCCTTGTCGCGATGTCTTGACCGCCCGACGATCCACTCGGGTCGGATGTCGCTCCAAGGCCCGTCCCGCCGGGGTCGGGGGGCGCTACTGGTCGACCGTCTCGGTGTTCTCCCCCTGGATGCCGCCGGCGGGCTGGGGCTCGGCCTCGCCGATCAGGCCGGCGGATTTCGACACCCACCACAGGAACCCGATCAGGACGACGGCGAGGAGAACCGCCATAGCGATCAGGGGAAAGGCGTGCCGGCGGGCCTCCCGCCGGGTGTTGGTGTCGTGGGGGGCCATGGGCGGATCCTCGTCGCAGGGAAGGCCAGCCCCGCATCGCGGGACGAAAGGGGGCCGGCAGGCCTGGATCGAACCCCGGGGCCGATCGCTTGTTCCCCCCTGCTTGGGAGGCCCGCGGAACAGGGGGCCGTCCCAGCGGTTCCCGAGAGGAGCCCAAGGCCAGACCAGAACCCGGGAGGACCCCATGACGATGCAGACCCAGACCCCGCTCAGCGCCCGTTTCGCGAGCCTAGAGGCGGCCGAGCGGGCCAGCCTCCAGCTCCGGGAGACCGGCTTCGAGGCCCGGGTGGGCGTGACCGGGGCGGATCACGTGGTCACCCTCATCCTGCCCGACGCCATGGCGGAGGACGTGTCGGACGATGTGGCGGACGACCGGCGCGAGGCCGCCCGCGCGGCGCTGGAGGCGGCGGGCGGGCAGGTGATCGCCGTCGCCGGATCCCATGCGCCGCGACGGGTGCAGCCCGGCTTCACCGACGCGGCGCCGGGCATCGTGCCCGACGAGTCCCCCCTGGCGACCGAGCCCGCCGAAGCCTACGAGGACGCGGGCGGCCGCTTCGCCCGGCAGCTCGAACGCGCCCCCGAGGAGAAGCCGGGCGCGGAGAATCCTGGAGCCTACCGAAAGCCCTGACCCCTCCGGGCAGCCTCAAGGATCCCTCTCCCGGACGGGGGAGCGGCAGGCGGATGCGGCAGGTCAGGCCCTCGGAGCCCAGGCGCCGGACCTCGGCGTCGATCTCCAAAGGCGAGGCTGTGGTCGAGCCGCTTTGATCCGAAACCGGGGCGCGACAGCCGGGAGGATCGTCCGGAACCCAAGGCTGGCGGACGACGAGCTGCTCGACCTGGGCAAACAGGCGGTCATCAGGCGGCAGGCGACGACGGCCTGCGACCTTGCCCCTCTGTCGCGGACGCGCGGGGCCGCAGGCCGGGACGTGACCTCCTGGCTGTGGACGAAGGGGGCTCGGGCACCGATGGGGCGCCCGATGGCCCCGAAGCGCGCGGGCGGCCCGATCCCGGCGATCGCCTCGGCCGGCGCAGCTCGCGCTCCGGCAGGCGGAAGCCAGAGCGTGAATCGCGCAGATGATGAACCGGCCTTCGGGGAAAGTTTGATCGCCCGTGTCGCCGCCGAATGCGGTTTCCCCAGAACGGCCTCATTCTCTGCGCATTCCGCCAAGTCAAGGCCATCAAGTCATGGCCATGGCGCCGGTGATGCCCCTTGGTGGTCCGGGCTGACGTTTTCCACTGACGCAAGACCAGGCTCGCGCCTTTCCCGGCTGGAGGGTCGGAACGCCCGCCTGTGAGCGACGCGCCCGAGATGCGGCGAGACTGGGGGCGCAGGCCAACCTCGCCAGGTTGGCGGGTTCGTCCTTCCGGGCGAACGCCGTCGTTCGTTTGTCGAAGGCAGATCAAAATGGATTGGCAAGGAACAGACGCCCGGTCTGGTTGTCCCCTGGGGGAGATTGTTTGCTTGGGTGAGTCTTGGCGTCCTTGCTGCGCAACCGGTCCAATGCGGCATTTGAAGAAATCGATCGGGCGTTCAGGACGCGACCGAGGTCCGGTTTCCGGGCCGCATTGAAGCCCTGACTGTCAGGCCGTCGGCAGGCTCACGCGCACGCTGAGGCCGCCCATGCCGGATGACCCGACATCCGCCGCGCCGTCGCGCGCGGCTCGACCGGGATCCGGGCGCCGTCTGGCGCCCTGGATACGGCGGGGAGCCTTGGCTCGCCCTCTCGGGACGGCGCGCTACAGGCTCCCCGCCCGGCGCTTCCTGGCGGAAAGGCGGTGCCTCAGGAAAAACCGCAGCATCTCCCGGGAGGCTTCCGGCCCGGCCGGATCGGTATAGCTGCCGGACGGATGCCCGCCCGACCAGCCATGGCCGCTTCCTTCCACGACCCAATGCGCGCACTGGGGCTTGCCGCGCCTGTCGCGGTACACGGTAGCGCTGAAGCTCCGGCCGCCGGGCGCACGTCCTTGTCGCTCGGCCTTCGTCAGGGGCTCCGAGGCCGCGAGCGCACGCAGCGCGACGAAGCGGCCGTTCCGCGGATGCACCACCACATCGGCGTCCCCATGGAAGATGATCGTCGGCACGAAGGTCGCCGGCCGCTCGCCCGGCGCGCCGTGCTGCATCGCCGCAATGGCCGAAGCGGCGTTCTTCGCGGCCCCGACCGGCAGTCCCGAATGCACCCCCACGGCCGCGAAGAGGTCGGGATAAGCCGAGCCCAGGATGTTCGCCGCCGATCCGCCCGCCGACAGCCCCGCGACGTAGACGCGCGCGGGATCGACGGGATGCTCGCGCAGGATCTTGCGGACGATGCCGGCGATCAGCGCCGGCTCGCCGGCGCCGCGGCGCTGGTCGCCCGGGTTGAACCAGTTCCAGCACCGGTTGCCGTTCGCCTCGGAGGGCTGCAGGGGATAGGCGACGATCAGGCCGAACTCCTCCGCCAAAGCGTTCATGCCTGTGCCTGCGGCGAAGTCCTCGGGCGTCTGCCCGCAGCCATGCAGCATCACGACGAGCGGCGCGGGCAGGCGAAGCGAGGCGTCGGCCGCGGTCCGCAGGACGGCGGGAACGTAGAGCTTGTAGCTGCGCGCGCCCTGATCGCCGGAAAAGCGCGCCTGCGCGAAGGAGGCGCCGCGCGGAACGGCGGGCTTGCGCCGCACGGCGGCCGGCAGGGCGGGCATCCCGCCGGCGGCGATCCAGGCGACGGTGTCCGCGAGACCCGCCCGGCGCTTCTCGGCGGGCTTCGCCTTGCGGGCGGCGGGCTTGGGCGTCGATCGCTTGCGATCCTCGGGCGCCTCCACGGCCGCGGCGAGCGCCTGCAACGCGTCGGCGGCGGCGATGAGCCTGGCCGACGCGGCATGGGTGGCGGATTTGGCGATCCTGCGCCCGAAGACCTTCAGCAACACCACCCCCGATTGATCGCGCCCGCGTTCGACCGGCGCGGACAGTCGCAATATCCGGCCGATCCGCGCCGGTGGAAAGCGCATTCTGGCCGGCGCTCCCGTTCCGTGGCCTCCCGCTCTGCAGGGCCGCGGTGCGGCCTCGCCCTGTCCCCGATGCGCCCATCTGGCCGATGAGGGCGGAATGCCGCGCGACCCTGCCCCGGATCGTCCGGAGCAGTGGCCGGTTCAGCTCTCCCACAGTCCAGGTGCGCGGTCCCTGTCGGACCGGGCCTGCGCCGCGGCGTCCCCGGATCGCCCTTGTCGCGCGGGCGGCTTGGACAGAATCCGCATCGCGCCCGCGCGAGGTTTCTCTAGGCTGTGCCTCCCAGAGATTCCGTCAGCAGAGGAACCCCGCCATGCCCCCGATCGCCAGCCAGCCTGTCGAGGCCTCGCTGACCGCCAACGCCCTCTTCCTGACCCTGACGCTGCATGACGGAGAGGAGGCGCTCCAGACCTTTCGCGATCTCTGCGCCGATCTGCCGTCGCTCTTGCGGGCGGTGGGGTTCCGCAACGCCCAGGCCGAGCTTTCCTGCATCCTGGGCGTCGGGGCGGCGCTGTGGGAGCGTCTCGGCATGGGCGCCCGTCCCAAAGGCCTGCATCCCTTCGTCGAGATCCAGGGCGCGCGCCATGCCCCCGCCACGCCCGGCGACATCCTGCTGCATATCCGCGCCGCGCGCCCGGACTTCTGCTTCGAGCTGGCGCGCCAGATCCTGCTGCGCCTGGAGCTTGTCGCCACGCTGGAGGACGAAACCCAGGGCTTCAAGTTCTTCGACAATCGCGACCTGCTCGGCTTCGTCGACGGGACGGAAAACCCGAACGGCGCCGACCGGGCCCGCGCGGTCCTGATCGGCGCGGAGGACGCGCCCTTCCGCGGGTCGAGCTACGTCATCGTCCAGAAGTACATGCATGACCTCCACGCCTGGGAGGCGATGACCGTCGAGGCCCAGGAGCGCGTCATCGGGCGGCGCAAACTGTCCGACATCGAATTTCCCGATGCGGAAAAGGCCAGCTACGCCCATAACGTCCTGACCAACATCACCGACGACGCGGGCGAGCAGCTGCAGATCCTGCGCGACAACATGCCCTTCGGCAGCCCGACAAAGGGCGGGTCCGGCACCTATTTCATCGGCTACGCCTGCGAGCCGGGGCGGATCGAGACCATGCTCCGGAACATGTTCGTCGGGGATCCGCCCGGAAACCACGACCGGCTCCTCGACGTCTCCACCGCGGTCACCGGCGGGCTGTTCTTCGTCCCGCATCAGGGCATCATCGAGCTGATCGGAAAGGGCGGGCAGGTCGCCCCGTCCGGCAACGACGCCGCGCCGCCGGAGGGGTCGCTCGGGGTCGGCGCCTTGGGACAGGAGACCTGACCGGCGCTCCCTGCGGGCAAGGAAGCTGGGGGCCCCTTTCCCTCGCCGGCTCACGGGGGACGGTCGCGTCGCGCCCCAAGCGAGCAAGACCGGACCGACGAGGACGCCGTTCGCAAAAGTCGGCCGGATGACGGCGCAAGACCGGTGCGTCATCCTGCTGCGTCACGGACATCCCGCCGCCGCCCGTCCGGCGCCCTTCGGTTTCGGACGCGCGCGGTTTGTAGCCGGGGCGCTCGGCCGCTCCGGGATCGAGCTGCGCATCGGCCAGGCCGATCCGGAGCCGCCGCGGCGTCGAAGACGGCGCCGGGACGGGCCTTTCCCAGGCCGCCCGTCTCGCCCGGCGGCTCCGCGCCGCCAGGGGCGGGACACGCCCGCGCGCGCATCCTTGCGCCCGGAGCGTCCGCCTGACCGGCCTGGGAGAGCGCCGTGGACGACCGAAAGTCCGCTGCTTCCTCCCCGTCTCCGAAGAGCGCAACATCAGCCGCGCCGCCGGGCGGGAGCACGTCGTCCAGCGCGCCTTCTCGATGCGGATCAAGCAGATCGAGCAGGATTTCCCCATCCGGCTCTTCGAGCGGTCGCCTCAGGGCAGGGAGCCGACGCCGGCCGCGAACCTCCTCTACGGGCGCCGCCTCGAACAGGCGCAGGACCTGCGCCATGCGCCAGAAAACGCCGGATTTCGGCGACGCCCTCAGGGGCAAGCTGGATCGGGGTCATGCCCTCGATCTGCCGGGGTTGATCCGGACCCGAGAGGTCAGTCGGCCCTGGATGAAAGACCGGGGGGCGGCAGGCTGCTCCGGCGCAATCCCCGTCTCGCTTGTCGCGCTGAGGAAGAGATTCGGGGGCGCCTGCGCCGAACCGGTCCAGCACCTCCCGGGGGGTTGGGCGGGCCTGAGGTCCGAAGCATCGATGACGATCAGAACCATCGGAAGCCGCCCGGTCAGAAGCCCGACAAGACTTGCCTCGGCCCCCCGCGGCGGCGGCTCGACCTCGCCGCAAAGCGCGGAGAACCGGCGGCGCAGGTTTGCCGCCTCCCTTCCCGGACGAGAGACTTGTTAGTCGTTCTAAACGATTATCTCCGAATTCTAAATTGTTCTGCATTCCCGAAATGATAATGTGACTTCAAGCGGCCAAGGCCCCTTCGGGATCAACAAGGACCGCATGAGGAGGAACAGCCGACCATTCCTGTGGCGCAGAGCGCCCCGGAGCTGGCGGATGTCTCAATCGCTTCACTCTCGCCGCGTCGGGTCCTGGCCCGACGACGAATTCCTGTCGCCCTCGGATCGGAGCATTCGATGAACCTTTCTCCTCTCCTCGCAGCGCGCGCCGCCGGAGGCCGGCCGGTCCGGGTCGGCCTGATCGGCGCGGGCAAGTTCGGCTCCATGGTCCTCGCGCAGGCGCAGCGGATCCCGGGCTACCACATGGTCGCGGTGGCGGACCTGAACGTGGGCAAGGCCCGCGAGTCCCTCGCCCGGGTCGGATGGCCCGCGGAGCGCTACGGGGCGAAGAGCGCCGGCGAAGCGCTGCGCGACGGCACGACCTTCGTGACCGACAGCGTCGAGGCCATGCTCGCCTGCGACGAGATCGAGTGCGTGATCGAGGCGACCGGCCACCCGCTGGCGGGAACGCGCCATGCGCTGATGGCGATCGACGCCGGCAAGCATCTCGTCATGGTCAACGTCGAGGCGGACGTGATGGTCGGCCCGATCCTCGCCGAGAAGGCGCGCGCCAAGGGCCTCGTCTACTCCATGGCCTACGGCGACCAGCCGGCGCTGATCTGCGAGCTGGTCGACTGGGCCCGCGCCACCGGCTTCGAGGTGACGGCCGCCGGCAAGGGCATGAACTTCGAGCCGCGCTATCGCTACTCCACGCCCGACACCGTCTGGGGCTTCTTCGGCTGGACCGAGGAGGAGGTCGCCAAGGGCGACTTCAATCCCAAGATGTACAACTCCTTCACCGACGGCACCAAGGCGGCGATCGAGATGGCGGCGGTGGCGAACGGCACGGGCCTCGACTGCCCCTACGACGGCCTCGCCTTCCCGCCGGCCGGCCTGCAGGACCTCGCCCGCGTATTCCGCCCCGCTTCCGACGGCGGCCGGATGGCGAAATCCGGCCTCGTCGACATCGCCGCCAGCCAGGAGCCGGACGGCCGCGAGGTGTTCAACAACATCCGCTACGGCGTCTTCGTCACCTTCAAGGCGCACAACGACTACGCGAAGGCCTGCTTCAAGCAGTACGGCCTGCTGACCGATCCGTCGGGCTGGTACGCCTCGATGTGGCGCCCCTTCCACATCATCGGGCTCGAGACCTCGATCAGCGTGCTCTCCGCCGTGCTGCGGGGCGAGGCGACCGGCAGTTCGAAGGAATTCCGCGGCGACGCGGTGGCCACCGCCAAGAAGGACATGGCCCCTGGCGAGATGCTCGACGGCGAGGGCGGCTTCGCGGTCTGGGCCAACGCCATCCCGGCGAGCCGCAGCCTCGCGCTGCGCGCCCTTCCCATGGGCCTCGCCCATAACGTGCGGCTGAAGCGCGCCATCAGGAAGGATCAGATCGTCAGCTACGACGATGTGGAGATGGTCGACGATCTCGACGTCGTGGCGCTGCGCCGCGAACAGGAAGAGCGCTTCGGCCCGGCGGCCGGCAGCGCGGCGGCGTGAGGGCGGCATGGCCTTCGTCGTCATCCCCGAGTTCCAGGTCAAACCCGGCTGCATGGAAGCCTTCCTCGCCGCGGCGGCCGACGACGCCCGCCGCTCGGTGGCGGACGAGCCCGGCTGCCGGCAGTTCGACGTGATGCGGCCCGAGGACGGCCGCGATCTCGTGGTCTTCTACGAAGTCTACGACGATCGCCTCGCCTTCGAGGCGCATCTGGAGACCCCGCATCTCGCCCGCTTCCGCGACGCCCTTCCTTCCCTGATCGTCGAGGAGAAGCCCGTGCGCTTCGCCCAACGGCAACGACCTTGACCCGGATCGGCTTCCTGGGGACCGGCATCATGGGTCGGCCGATGGCCGGCCGCCTGGCCGCCGCCGGCTTTCCCGTCGCCGCCTGGAACCGCAGCCCGGACAAGGCCGCGGGCCTCGCCGGCGTCACGGTCGCGCCTTCGGCCCGCGCCGCCGTCGCGCAGGCCGATGTCGTGATCTGCATGCTGAGCTCGGGGGAAGTCTGCGACGCGGTCCTCCTCGGATCCGACGGGGCCCTGGCGGCGATGACGCCGGGCGCGACGCTCGTGGTCATGAGCTCGATCCCGGTCGCGACCGCCCGCGGCCAGGCCGCCGCCTGCGCGGAGCGCGGCCTTGCCTACGCCGATGCGCCCGTCTCCGGCGGGGAGCGCGGGGCGCAGGCCGGCGCCCTCGCGATCATGGCGGGCGGCGACGCGGGAACCGTCGCGGCGCTGGCTCCGGTCTTCGCGCCGCTCGGCCGCCCGACCCATGTCGGGCCGGCGGGCACGGGCCAACTGGCGAAGCTCGCCAATCAGCTCATCGTCGCCTCGACCATCTGCGCCGTGGCGGAGGCCCTGCTGCTGGCCGAGCGGGGCGGCGCGGATCCGGCCCGGGTGCGCGAGGCCCTGCTCGGCGGCTTTGCGGACTCCACCGTGCTGCGACAGCACGGGCTGCGGATGGTCGAGGGGGATTTCGCTCCCGGCGGTCCCGCCAAGCACCAGATAAAGGACACCGGAACCGCGCTCGCCCTGGCCGAAGACCTGGGCCTCGCGCTGCCCGTGGCCGAACAGGTCGACCGCCTCTTCCGGGATCTCGTCGCCCGGGGCGGCGGCGATCTCGACCATTCGGCCGCGATCGTGGAACTGAGACGCAGGAACAGCCCGCCGACCCCGAAAGAGCCCTGCGCCTGACACGCCCCGCTTCGGGGAAATGACAAAAAGGGAGGATCATCCATGACTTCTATCACCCTGCGCAACCTGATGGCTGCGGCCGCCGTCAGCCTCGCCCTCGCGGGCGCCGCCGAGGCCGAGACGCTGACGCTCTCGACCCCCGACGCCGACACCTCCGAGATCACCCTCGCGGCGAAGCACTTCGCCGAACTCGTCTCCGAGAAGACCGGCGGCGAGCTCGAGGTGCGGGTGTTCCCCAACGGCACCCTCTACGGCGGCGACCCCTCGGCGGGCGTCAAGCAGCTCGCCGGCGGCTCGCTCGACATGCTGCTCAACTCGACCTCCCTCTATGCCACCTTCAATCCGAAGTTCTCGGCCATCGCCATCCCCTACCTGTTCAAGGACGTCGATCAGCTCGACGCCTACCTCGACAGCGACATGGGCAAGGAGCTGCAGGCCGACCTGTCGGACATCGGCATCCTCGGGCTCGACCTCTGGTCCCGGCCGCTGCGCCAGATCACCAACTCCAAGCTGCCGATCACCAAGCCCGACGACCTGAAGGGCCTGAAGCTGCGCGTGCCGAACAACCCCCTCTGGGTCGAGTTCTTCGGCGCCATGGGCGCGGCCCCGACGCCGATGGCCTTCGCGGAGGTCTACAACGCCCTCCAGCTCGGCGTGGTCGACGGCCAGGAGAACCCGGTGAACGTGCCGGTCAGCGCCAAGCTCTACGAGGTTCAGAAGTACCTGACGCTGAGCAACCACATCGCCGACGCCTGGGTGCTGGGCATGAACCCGGCGCGGTACGAAGCGCTCTCCGACGGGCAGAAGGCCGCCCTCGCCGAGGCCGCCGTCGAGACCGGAGCCTGGAAGGCGCAGAACGACGCGGCCGACATCGCGAAGTCCATCGCCACCCTCGAGAAATACGGCATCTCGGTCAACGAGCTGACCGACGAGCAGCGCGCCGCCTTCGTCGCCGTGTCGCAGGGCCTCTACGGCCAGTTCTCGGACATCGTGAAGGACAAGGACTTCTTCGACCGCACCACGGCCTTCGCCAACGGCAGCTGACGCGGCGCGGCGCGCGCGCCCGCAGGGGCGCCCCGCCTTTCGCCCTTTCCTCCCTCTCTCCTGGAAGGCATCCCGATGTCGAACCGCGGCTTCTCGCTCGGCCGTTTCGTGCAGATCGTCGCCGACTACGCCGCAGGGGCGGCCTGCGGCGGCATCCTGATCGTCGTCCTGATGCAGGTGACCGGCCGCCTCGTCGGCCACCCCCTGCCCTGGACCGAGGAAGCCGTCCGCTTCCTCTTCATCTGGATGGTGTTTCTCGGCCTCGCGGCCGGCTTTCGCACCGTGGAGAGCGCGCGCGTCGTCGTCTTCCTGGCGATGGCCCGGCGCCTGACCCGGCGCGTCGCCGTGCCGATCTACGTCGGCTTCTCAACGCTCTTCTTCGTCATCATGGGCTGGACCGGCATCGGGCTCGTGCGCCAGCAGATCAGGATGCACGAGGTCGCCGCCACCCTTCCGCTGCCGATGTGGGTCATCGGCCTGGTCATGCCGGTCTCGGCGGCCATCGCGATCCTCGCCATCATAGACTCGGTCCGCAACCGGCATGAACTGATCGCGCTCCCCGACCCGGGCCTGCCGCAGGGCGAACTCGCCCATGCCGACATCAACATCAGCGCGGGGCACTGAGCCATGAGCGTCTTCCTCTTCGCGCTGTTCTTCGGCCTCAGCGTCATCGGCGTGCCGATCGCCATCTCGCTTGGCCTCGCCGGGCTCGCGACGCTCGCGCTCTACACGCCGATGCCGCTCGACCTGCTGACCCAGACGATGTTCTCCTCGATGAACTCCTTCCTGCTGGTCGCCGTGCCGCTCTTCATCCTGGTCGGCGCGGTGATGGAGCAGGGCCGGGTGGCCGAGCGCATCTTCGACTTCGCGGAATCGATGGTCGGCTGGCTGCCCGGGGGCCTCGGCCACGTCAACGTCATCTCCTCGGTGATCTTCTCGGGCGTCTCCGGCTCCTCGGTCGCCGACATCGCCTCGGTGGGCGCGATCGAGATCAAGGCGATGGAGCGCCACGGCTTTCCCAAGGGCTACGCCGTCGGCATGACGCTCTGCACCTCGACGCTGTCCTCGATCATCCCGCCGTCGATCCTGGTGGTGATCGCGGGCTCCATCGCCAACGTCTCGATCGGCACGCTGCTGGTCGCGGGCTTGGTGCCCGGGCTCTTCATCGCCTTCGCCTTCATGGCCTTCAACCACGTCTACTCGGTGCGCTACGGCTACAACCCGCCCTCGCCGTTCAACCTGCGCATGGTGGTGGTGACGGGCCTGCGGGCGATCCTGCCGATGCTGACCCCCCTCATCCTGATCCTCGGCATCGCCAGCGGCCTCTTCACCCCGACCGAGGCGGCCTCCGTCGCCGTGGTCTACGTGCTGATCCTCGGCGTCCTCGTCTACCGCACCATCCCGGTGTCGGAGATCCCGCAGATCCTGATCGCGACGGCCCGCATCTCCGGCACGATCCTCTTCATCGCGGCGACCTCGCAGATCGCCGGCTGGATCTTCGCCTACGAAGGGTTGCCGGAAAAGGTCGCGACGCTGCTCCAGGGCCTGCACCTCGGACCGACGACCGGCCTTCTGGTGATCTTCGCCTTCCTCATCGTCGTGGGCATCTTCATGGAGGCGATCCCGGCGATGTTCATCCTGATCCCGGTGCTGATGCCGCCGATCCAGGCGCTCGGCATCGATCCCATCCACTTCCTGATCGTGACGGTGATGACCCTGACCCTTGGCCTCGTCACGCCCCCGATCGGCGTCTGCCTCTTCGCCGCCGCCCAGGTCGCGCAGATGCGGATCGAGGACGTGATCCGCGGCTCGCTCGCCCCCATGGCGGTGCTGACCGTCGCGATCCTGGCGCTGGTGCTCTTCCCGGTGCTGACCCTCGGCCCGCTCCGTCTGCTCGGCCTCTACTGACGCGGGCGAAAAAGGGACTCGAGGCGGCCGGCCTTCCGGGGCCGGCTGCGCTTCGGAGGGGTGAAAATACGGTTAACAAAATTTATATTATGTAATAATTTCAAATATTTGAATAGGATTTCACGCGTGAAAATCCATCCCCTCACACGGCCTGCGACCGCTCCACCACGTCCCGCTCGGCGCGCAGCCAGTCGAGGAAGCGCCGGACCTTCTTCTGCCTCAGGTGATCCCGCGGGCAGACGATCCACTGCGTGACCAGCCGCAGCGACGGCGGCTCCGCGACGGGACAGACCAGCGCGCCCGAGGCCAGCTCCTGTTCCATCATCATGCGGCTCTCCAGGGCGATCCCGATCCCGCGCGCGGCCGCGTCGATCGCCATGTGGCTGCGATCGAACAGGACCCGCCGCCACCTCTCCTGCGGCATGACTCCCGCCAGCGCGAACCAGCGCGACCATTGGGCCTGCGACTTGACCGAGTGGATGAGCCTGTGTCCGGGCAGGTCCTGGGCGGCAAGGCTTCCGGCGGCGGCCAGCCCCGGCGCGCAGGCCGGGACGAACCCCTCCTCCGCCAGCCCCTCCACGAACAGCCCCGGCCAGCGCCCGTCGCCATGCCGGATCTCGATGTCGACCAGCTCCCGGTTGAAATCCGTCGGCTCGTTCGTCCCGTCGATCCGCACCTCGAGGTCGGGCGCCGCATCCAGGAAAGCGCCCAGGCGGGGCAGCAGCCATTTGTTGGACAGCGTCGGCGTCGCCCGCACGACGAGCGTCGTCACGGATCGAAAGCCGCGGATCGTGCCGGTCGCTTCCGAAATCCGCTGCACCTCGTCGGTGATCATCGCGAAATAGCGCTCGCCCGCCTCGGTCAACAGGATGCGGCGGCCCATCTTGCTGAGCAGAGACACGCCCAGCTGCAATTCCAGGGACTGGATCTGCTGGGTCACCGCGGAAGGAGTCACCCCGAGCTGCTTGGCCGCGTTCGAGATGCTGCCCAGCTGCGCGGCCGCGTGAAAGACCCAGATCGCACGAACGGGGAGCTGCATACCAAGTCCATATCAGCCGGCAACTCACCGGCTAGCATAATGCGCCCTCAAAGACGACAGGTCACGGCCGAGCCTGTGTGAGAACTCCCTGGCAGGCCCGGGCTGGAAAGCGGGTGATGGCGTCGGTGTGACGCGTGTTCGGTTGGTTGTCCGATTGGAGAAGCAGTCGCGGGCTTCAGCTCGGGATCGCGCCCAGCAAGCGACGGACGCCGACCAAGGAGATCATCCGCTTGATGTTATAGGCGAGGACGTGGAGCGCCATTTCCGTTCGGACATTCTTGAGCCGCCGCATCTGGAAGTGGGTCGCGCCCATCCAGGCCTTGATCGTGCCGAACGGGTGCTCGACCGTGCAGCGCCTCAGTGTCATCGGGTCGGGCTCGCGTCCCAGGCGTTGCCGCATCTCGTCGATCAGGTGCTCGTGCTCCCATCGCGTGATCCGGCGTTCCTTGCCGGAGGTGCAGCGGTGTTGGAGAGGGCAGTACTGGCAATCGTTGATCCAATATCGCCTGACCTGTAGCCCGTCTTCTTCCCGCGTGTACCGGTAGGTCATGCCCGCGCTCCGGCCCGGCGACCTCGTCGTCATGGACAACCTCTCGAGCCACAAGGGGTCGAAGGTCCGCGCCCTGATCGAGGCCGCGGGCGCCGAGCTCCTCTTTCTTCCGCCCTATAGCCCCGACTTCAATCCGATCGAGAACGCCTTCGCCAAGCTCAAGGCCCTGCTGCGCAAAGCCGCCGAGCGCACCGTCGAAGGCCTGTGGCGCGCCATCGGACACATCCCCGACACCTTCAGTCCTGCCGAGTGCGCCAACTACTGCGCCGCCGCAGGCTACGATGCAGACTGATCGGATGCCGCTCTAGGTCGAAAGTCCGTTCCGGCTTCGGCCCCGAGGCGGGCTTAGGAGGCGCGCGATTTCCCTTGGCCTACATTGCGGATTTCAGAGGCTTTCAGCGCCCGCTCGACGATTTTCGCGATGGAGCGATGTTCATGGCGAACCAGGCGATGACCAAAGTTCCGCTTGCCGCTGCAGACTGAAAGCTGGGCTGACCCATGCGCCTTCCCAAGTGAAACATAGCATTTGGCTCTTTGCCATCACATGGCTGGGCTGAACCTCAGCTCTCTTTCGTAACCCTGGAGTTTGGGTCGCTGGTGTTAAATAGGGTTAAGATCTGTGTTAAGGGCTTGCAGTTATCCGGCAACCTATTGTTTTAAAAACTAGAATCCGGAATTTTCAGACGCTTTGGTATCTGAAACCCCGAATCTTGGTATCTGAAACCCCGAATCTTGGTATCTGAAACCCCGAATCCCGCGTCCCGGTATTTAAAACCCCGAATCCTTGACGGTGGTATCTGAAACCCCGAATGTGGGGCATGGACTCTGAAACCCCGAATCCCATCGCCCTGCCTCTGCTGCCCGAGCGTCATCCGCAGCATGAGCTCTTCATCTGCGACGTGGCCGACGCCGTCCTCAAGGATGTGCTGCCTCAGATGGAACATCCGTTCTATTCGTTGTCGAAGAAGCCCGAGACGGCCGTGCGCCGTTATGAACACAACGGCCAATGGCTGGAGGTGACCCCGAGCGTCAAGGGGCTTGCCACCATCTATGACAAGGACATCCTGATCTACTGCATCAGCCAGGTGATGGCGAAGCTGAAGGCTGGCGAGAAGGTCTCGCAGCGGGTGCGCATCAACACCCGCGACCTGCTGATGTTCGCCAACCGGGGCACCGCCGGCAAGGACTACAAAGCCCTCGTCGAGGCGCTCGACCGGCTGGAGGGAACGCGGATCCGCACCAACATCGTCACCGGCGACGAGGAGCAGGTCGAGGGCTTCGGCCTGATCGACGCCTCCAGCATCCGGCGCAAACACGGGCTCGACGGCCGGCTGCTGCATTGCGAGGTCAAGCTCTCGGACTGGGTGTTCAACGCCATCCGTTCGAACGAGGTGCTGACCCTGCACCGGGACTACTTCCGGCTGCGCAAGCCCTTGGAGCGCCGGGTCTACGAGCTCGCCCGCAAGCATTGCGGCCAGCAGCCGAGCTGGAAGATCTCGCTGGAGCTGCTGCTCAAGAAATCCGGCTCCCAGAGTTCGGAAAAGCTCTTTCGCCAGATGATCCGCACCCTCGCCGCCAGCGACCACCTGCCCGACTACGAGGTGGAGTTCGACGCGGTCGAGGACATGGTGCGCTTCGTCAATCGCGGCACGATGAAGGGCTCCCTGCTCGAGGCCTGGGAGCCCTGGGTGGGGCGGCTCGACCCGGAGGTCTATGCCGACGCCCGCACCCTCGCCCCCGGCTGGGACGTGCGCCGGCTGGAGGCGGAGTGGCGCGACTGGCTGGGCGAGAACGACATCGCCCCCAAGAACCCCGAGCGGCATTTCCTGCGCTTCTGCCAGTCGTGGCACGAAAAGCGGGGACGGCCCTGATCCCCCGCCGCCCCTTCCCTCCCCCGCGCCCCGAGTTCCGCCGCCCATGACCGTCTCCACCGCCGTCCTGCTCGTCGCCGCCCTCGTCGCGGTCGCCGCCCTCGCCCGACCCCTCGCCGAGCGGACGCGCCTGCCGATCACCGTGGTCTACGCCCTGATCGGCATCGGGCTCGGCGTCTTTGGCGCCCAGGCCGGCCCGGGCGCAGCGGGGATCCTCGCCCATCTGCCGCTGGGCTCGGATCTCTTTCTCCACGCCTTCTTGCCGATCCTGCTGTTCCAGGGGGCGCTCTCGGTCGATCTGCACCGGATGCGCGAGGACGTGCTGCCGATCCTGCTGCTCGCGCTCGTCGCCGTGGCGGCGGCGATCCTGGGCATCGGCCTTGCGCTCTGGCCCTTCGCGGGGGTTCCCCTCGCCGCCTGCCTGCTGCTCGCTTCGGTGGTGGCGACCACCGATCCGGCGGCGGTGATCTCGATCTTCCGCAGCACAGGCGCGCCCGAGCGGCTCACCCGGCTGGTTGAGGGGGAGAGCCTGTTCAACGACGCGGCTGCGGTGGCGGCCTTCCTCGCCTTCGCCGGGCTGCTCCTGCGCCCCGAGGAGGTCGGCGCGGCGAGCCTCGCGGCCGATCTGCTGTTGCTGCCCCTCGGGGGAGCGATCCTCGGCTGGCTGGGCGCGCGGCTTCTCTTGCGCCTGCCCCGGCGCCTGCTCGAGGACCGCATCGCCTTCGCTTCGCTGAGCCTCGCCCTGCCCTTTCTGGTCTTCTGGTTGGCGGAGGAGGCGCTGCATGTCTCGGGCGTGCTGGGGGTGGTGGCGGCCGGGTTGACGCTCGGCGCGCTCGCCCCTGGGAGGGCGGCCCCCGCCGCCTGGCGCTACGCCGAGGACGTCTGGGAGCTGATCGCCGACGTCGCGACCGCGCTCGTCTTCCTGCTGACCGCCCTGCTCGTTCCCCGGCTGATGGCGGCCTGGAGCCTTGCGGACTTCGGCCTGCTCCTCGTGCTCTTCGCCGCGGCGCTCCTGGCGCGGGGGGCGATCCTCTTCGGGCTCTTTCCGCTGCTCTCCCGCGCAAGGGCCATGGCGGAGGCGCCGCGGGCCTATCGCATCGTCGCCTGGTGGGGAGGCCTGCGCGGCTCCATGACCCTGGTGCTCGCCCTCGCCGTCACCGAGGAAACCGCCCTCTCGCCCGAGATCCGCGGCTTCGTCGCCGCCCTCGCCACGGCCTTCACCCTCGTCACCCTGTTCCTTCAGGGGGCGACCCTGCGGCTGCTGATCCAGCGGCTGGGGCTCGACCGGCTCTCGGGGGTGGATCAGGCGCTGCGCGATCTCGCCCTCGCCGCCGCCCGCGCCCGCGCCGCGGCGAGGGGCCGGGAGCTCGCCCTGCGGCTCGAGGCCGGGACGGGGACGGAGGCGGCCCTGGAGGCGGCTCCGGAGCCCGCTGAGGCGGCGGAACGGGGGACGGAGGCCCTCGGCCCCGCGGACCGCCTCGCGGTCGCCCTGGCGGCGCTCACCGCGCGGGAGCGGCAGGCGACGCTGGAGCGCTTCGACGCGGGCCTTCTCGATCCGCGGATCGCCCGCCGGCTGCTCGCCGTCTCGCGCCGGCGGCTCGACCTCTGCCGGCTGGAGGGGGCCGCGGGCTATGCCCGGGCCGACCGGCTGGAGGCGGCCTTCGGTCCGCTCGACCGGGCGGCGGTGGCGCTGCAGCGGCGGCTCGGGATCGGGCGGCCGCTCGCCCGGCGGCTCGCCCTGCGCTTCGAGACCCTGGTGGCTGCGGCGCTGGCGCTCGACGACCTCGCGCCCTTCGTCGAAGAGGATCTGGCTCGGGTCTTCGGGTCAGGCGTCGCGGCGGAAGTCCGCGGCCTGCTCGCCGCCCGGGCCGCAGGGATCGGGCGCGAGATTGCGGCGCTGCGGCTCCAGTATCCCGCCTATGCGGCGGAGCTCGGCCGGCGCACCGCCGCCCGGGCCGCCCTTGCCCAGGAGGCCGAGGACGTCGCCCGGCTGCGGCGCAGCGGCGTGATCGGTGCCGAGGTGGAGCGCGACCTCGCCGGCGGGCTCGCCCGTCGCGCCGCCCGCCTCGCCCCGGCGCCCGTCCTCGACATCGGTCTCGCCGTGCCGGCGCTGATCGACGCCTGTCCGCTCTTCGCCGCCCTGCCGCCAGCCGAGCGCCGCCGGCTCGTTCCCCTGATGCGGCCGTTCTTCGCCGCGCCGGGGGACGTGCTGATCCGCCGGGGCGAACGGGGGCGCGAGGCCTTCTTCCTCTCCTCGGGGGCGGTGGAGGTCGCCACCGGCGCGGCGGTTCTGCGGCTGGGGCGGGGCGAGATCTTCGGCGAGATGGCGCTGCTCTTCGACCTCGACCGCCAGGCGGACGTGACGGTCCTCGCCTATTCGGCGCTGCTTCGGCTCTCGGCGGCGGATTTCGCCCGCTTCCTCGATCTGCACCCGACCCTGCGCGCGGAGGTGGAGGCGACCGGCCGCCGCCGGCTGGCCGAGAACGCCGGGGCGGGCGCGGAGGTCGGCTGACGCGGAGAGAACCTTGCGTGCGATCCCTGGCGTTTTGCACATTTGCCCGCTTGCCGCTTTGGCCGCATCCCGTCTGGAAGGATGCTTGGGTCTCTTCGCTCAGAGAGACCTTTGCAAAAGCCGCTCGTCGAGGCGGCGTCGCCTTGGGAAGGGGCCGGATTTCACGCGTGAAAATCGGATCATCATGTTGAAATAATTAAATATATTATGAGGCCTTAACTGGGCCTTCATGAACATGAACGGGTCAGTGCAACCGCACCGAAGGTTTCGCAGAGGTCTCTCTGAGCCACCCAAGGCGCAGGACAGGCTGAAACGCCCCGGGTCTTCTCCAGACTGGACCGAAGGCCGAGCTCTCTTGCTCAGGGCTCGCCCACGGCGGCAAGTCCGGCCCGGGCCGCGGCGCGGATCATCCGCCGGTCGAAGGTCGCGAAGCCGTCGCAGGCGCCGGACCGGCTCAGGTGCAGCGCATCCGCGAAATCCATGCCGCCGAGGGCGAGGTCGAGCGCCGCGGCGACGGTGGCGGCGTCCTCGATCGTCACCCCGGGCAGGCCGCCGAAGGCGCGCAGCGCCCCGGCCACCTCGGCCGCCCCGTAGCCATAGGCGGCGCGCAGCACCCATTCGGTCTCGAGCGCCACGGTCACCGGCACGAAGACCGGTTCGCCCTCGATCAGGGCCCGGGCGCGGGCGGCCTGCTCGGGATGGTCGCCGGTCAGGTAGCGGACGACAACATTGGTATCAATCGCGCGCACGGCGGCGGGCCTCCGCCAGGACGGCGGTCTCCATTTCCTCGACCGACCGCGGCCCGCCCCGGAGCGGCAGCATCGCGAAGACCTCCTCGGGCCGGGTCGTGGCGAAGGCGGGCGCCCGCTTCAGGAGCACCCCCTCGGCCGTCTCCTCGACCAGGAGCCGGGCGCCCGCGTCCCAGCCCCGCCGGTCGCGGATCGCCTTGGGCAGGATCACCTGCCCCTTGGTCGAGACCGTCGTGGTCAGGGGCTCGGGCCGGGGCGGGACGGGCTCGGTCATGGCGCAGGCTCCGCGGAGGTAAGACGAAAGTAAGATAGGGTGACGCCTGCGGCGAGACAAGCGCCCTAAACCTGATCCCATCCTCATCCGCCGCCAAGGATGACCGCGCCCCGGTCCGTCGCAGCGGCGAGGATCGGGGCGAGGGCCGGGGCCTCCCCGGCGAGGGCGGCGATCTCCGGGTCGCCGGGGCCGCGGCGGCCTTCGGCCAGGTCCGCCATCAGCGCCGCGTGCCGGGCGAGGACTTCGGGCGGAAGCGGCGGCCCGGGCAGGACAGTGTAGACCGGCTCGGGGGCGCTGCGGCCCTTGACCGCGATCCGGCCGACCAAGATCGGATCGAACCGCCGCCCCGAAGCCGGGCCTTCCTCCTGCCCGCCCGTCTCCTGCCCTCCGGGCCCCCCCTGTCCGCCCGTCTCCACCAACGCCGCCGCCGTGGCGGCGCTGAAGAGCAGCGCCGCGCCGCAGGCCTTGGACGCCCCTTCGAGCCGCGAGGCGTAGTTCACCGCGTCCCCGAGCGCGGTGTAGTCGAAGCGTTTGTCCGAGCCCATGTTGCCCACCACGCAGGCCCCGGTGTTGATCCCCACCCCCACGGCCAGCCGGGCCTCGCTTCCCTCGGCGGCGAACTCGGCGTTGAGCCGGTCGATCGCCGCCAGCATGGCGAGCCCCGCCGCCACCGCGTGGGCGGCATGGTCGGGATCGTCGAGGGGCGCGTTCCAGAAGGCCATGACGCAGTCGCCGATGTACTTGTCGATGGTGCCGCCCTGGTCGAGCGCCGCCGCCGACAGGGGCGTCAGGATGCGGTTCACCAGATGGGTGAGGCGCTCGGGCTCGTCCTTCATCCCCTCGGCCAGGGGGGTGAAGTTGCGCAGGTCGCAGAAGAGGATGCTGAGCACCCGCCGCTCCCCCCCAAGCCGCAGGCTGGAGGGATCGCGGGCCAGCCTGCGCACCATCTCGGGGGCGAGGTAATGGGTGAAGGCCCGGGTGATCTCGCGCCGCATCCGCCGCTCGCGCGCCTGGTCGCGCACGCCGATGGGGGCGAGCGTGAAGAGCGCGGCGAGCGCCGGGGCGAGCGGGGGCAGGAACGCCCCTCCCTCGCGCAGCAGCAGGAAGCTCGCCCCTCCGATCAGCAGCAGGAGCGCCCCCCCGGCCAGATAGGCGCGATGGTCCACCGGCCGCCAGGCGATCAGCGCGGCGGCGAGGGCGGCGAGGGCGATGGCCGCCCCCTGGACGAAAACCCCGACGGGCCGGATGAAGAGACCCCGGCGCAGGTTGTCGAGGATGGTCGCCTGCATCTCCACCCCGGGCACGAGCTGGCCGCTGCGCAGGGTCTGGGAGGTGGCGAAGGCGTCGGCGCCGGCCGCGTCCGCCTGCACCGCGGTCTGCAGGCTGAGGCCGACGAGGACGATCCGGTCGCGGAAATACCCCTCGGGCAGGAAGGCCCCGGGGTCGAGCGCCTGGTAGTAGGAGACGGTGGGATAGCTTCGCGCCGGGCCGAAGGTCTGGATGTAGCCCCGGGGCGGCGGCGCCTCCGCCCCCTGCCCCGGGGTCGGCTGTCCTCCGGTCGCCTGCTCCGCTGCCCCCAATTCCGCGGTCGCCTGCCCCGGGCGTTCCTGCCCGGGGGTCGCCTGCGTTCCTGCGCTATGCCCCGCGGCGGTCGCCTGTCCCGCCTCCGGGCCCGCGTTTCCCCGGGACTCCGCCTGCCCCGCCGCCTGAGCCTCCGGCGCCCGGCGCCCCTCCCCTGCGGCCTCCCGCAGCCGGGCGGCGAAGGTTCCGGGCCAGGGCGGCAGCCGGCGCAGCGTTCCGTCCCGGTCGAGGGCCACCGAGGCGAGGCCGGAGCGCGCGCCCGCCGCCGTCAGCGCCGCCAGGGGCTCGGCCCGCAGGATCTGCCGGCCCTGGGGGGTCTCGATCACGCTCTCGTCCGCGGCCAGCACCACGTCCGGGCCCATGGCGCGGGCGAGGGCCGCGTCCTCGGCCGGATCGGAAGGCTCGGCGAAGACCATGTCGAGGCCGATTGCCCGAGCCCCCGCCACGCGCAGGGCCTCGACCAGTTCGCCATGGAGGCTGCGCGGCCAAGGCCAGCGCTGGCCGGCCTCGGCGAAGGAGGGCTCGTCGATCGCCACGATGACGATCCCGCTTTCGCCCGGCGGCGGAGCGATCGGCGGCGGGGCGATGGTGGAGAAGAGGTCGAAGACCCGGGCCTCCACCGTCTGGAAGGGGGGCCAGAGCGCCAGGCCCAGGGAGAAGCCGGCGGCGGCCAGGGCGATGAGGGCGTTCCAGGCGAGCCGGCGGCGCAGCCAAGCCCGATCCTCGGTTCCCGGCCCCGCCGCCCCTGCGCTCAAAACCGCGCCTGCAGGGTCGCGGTCAGGGTCCGGCCCACCCCGGCCACCCCCGGGGCGATCTCGTAATCCTCGTCGAAGAGGTTATAGATCCCGGCCGAGAGCTCGAAGCGCCGGCTTTTCGAGACCCAGGAGCCGGTGAGGTCTGTGGTCCAGGCCGAGGCCAGCGTCTCGCCGCGGATCTGGGAATTCCGCGTCCCGAGATAGGTCTCGGCCAGGGTGACGCTGAAGCGGCGCGGGTTCACGTGGGTGATCCCGAAGCGGGCGGAGACGTCGGGCACGAAGGGGATTGCGCCGTCGCCGCCGGGCAGATCCGCCTCCGACCAGTTGCGCGCCGCCGCTCCGAAGACGCCGAACCCCCCGGCGATCCAGAGGTTCGCGCTCAGCTCGACCTGATCCATCCGCGCAGTGGGGGCGCTCAGCGGGTCGAGGCCGCCGGCGAAGGCGATGGACAGGTCCTTGATCTCCAGGTGCTGGTACTCGGCCGCGGTGAAGAAGCGTGGGGTCCATTCCGCGTCCCAGCGGGCGATGGCGGCGTCGACCTGGCCGGTGGCGGGGGGCAGGTCGATGGCGTCGAGCCCGAGCAGGCCGATGGGCGCGAGGGTGTTCGACTCGAGCCCCGGCCGCTCCCGCAGCCAGCCCAGGCGCAGCCAGTGGCCCTCGACCGGGGTCCAGGCGAAGCCGAGCCGGGGAGCAAGCACGGTCTCGTCGGGCGCGCCTTCGAGATAGGTTCCGAACAGCGCCCCCTCGACCTGGAGCCGGTCTGACAGATCGGCGGTCGCGTCAAGCCAGATCCGGCCGAGCCGGCTGGTCTCGTCCGCGTCGACGAGCGTCTCGCGCAGCGGCCCGCCGGGGAAGGGCCGGATGTCGGTGATCCGGTCGAGCCGGCCCGAGCTGCGGCTCTCGCCGGCTTCCGCGCCGAAGCGCAGGGTGACGGGGCCGAGGCCCAGCATCTGGGCGAGGCCGAGCTTGACCACCGTCTCTTCGCCCGAGGCCTTGAGGGTCGCGGGAAAGACGAAGGGGCCGACCGCCGTGAGGGCGGCGATCGAATTGTCCTGCTGCGTCCGGGTCGCCGAGACCGCGGCGCTCAGGACGTTGCGATGGCCGAAGGTGTGGCTCCAGCCGAGGAAGCCCAGCGTCGCACGCGCCTCGGCGTCGTTGCCGCGTGTGAACGGCGCCCCCTCGAAGGCGAGGCCACCCGTCTCGCGCGCGGTGTTGGCGAAGCCGACGATCCGGTCGAAGGGCCCGGGCTGCAGGCCGAAGCCGACGAGGCCGGAAAAGCTCGTCTCGTCCTGGCCGGCATAGGAAGGATCGAGGGTCTCGAAGGAGCCCGAGACCAGCAGCGAATAGGGGACGGGGCCGGTTCCCAGCCGCTGGAAGGTCCCCGAGGCGTTCCAGCCCCCGTCCCCCTCCGAGACGGTCGGCCCCGCCCCGAGGTCGAATTCGGCGAAGGGCGCGCGGACGAAGGCGGGGCGCAGGCTCGGGCCCACCAGGGCGAGCGGGTCGAGCAGAAGGCCCTGGGTCAGCTCGGAAAAGCTCTGGGGGTTCAGCGTCGCGTCGGGCCCGGGCAGCTGGCGGGTCCGCCCGGTCAGCAGCGGCGAGGAGACGCCGGCGATCGACCGGTCGAAATAGCCGCCCGCGTCGAAGGGGCTGAAGACCGCGTCGCTCCAGTAGTCGCCCCAGGCGTCGAGCGACAGGGTGCGATAGGCCGTCCCGAGCGTCGAGCCGAAGTCCCGGGTGGCCGCGACCGAGGCGTAATCGCCCCCCCGCGCCCGGGTCTGGCGCACGGAGTCCTGGGCGAAGCGGATGGCGTCGTCGGCCTGGAACAGGAAGGTGGCGAGCGAGGCGCGGTACTGCGAGACGACGGGATCGTTCGGGTCGAGCCGGGCGGCGTTCCCCAGCGCCTGGTCGGCGAGGGCGAAGTCCCCCTGTTCGGCATAGGCGGCGCCGAGCAGGGCGAGCCCGTTGGAATAGGCGGGATTGGCGGTGGTGGCGCGCAGCAGGCTCTCGATCGCCGCCCCGCCCTCGCCGGACTGGAGCTGGCCGCGGCCGAGGGCGAAATGGCCAAGCTCGAAGGCCGGGTCGGCGGCGAGGGCCGCCTCCGCCTGGGCGCGGGCCTCGGCGACGCGGTTCATGTCGAGGAGCAGCGTGGCGTAGTTCGACCGCGCGACCGGATCCTGCGGGTCGAGGGCGATGGCGCGCAGATAGGCCGCCTCCGCCTCGCGCTCGGCCCCGCGCTCGTCCTGGAGCAGGCCGAGGCTGGCCCAGAGGTCGGAATCCGCCGGGGCCGCGTCGAGCGCCCGCTGCAGGTCGGCGAGCGCGCCCTCGAGATCCCTGGAGGCGGAGGTCCGGGCGGAAGCTCGGGCAGAAAGCGCGTCCGGGTCGTCGGGATCGAGCGCCACGGCTCGCTCCGCCGCCGCCAGGGCCGCGTCGTAGTCCCCGACCAGCAGCGCCGCCTCGGCGAGGCTCGCCTGGAAAGCCGCGTCGTTCGCGAAGCGGGGCGCGGCGGCGGCCATGATCCTGTAGGCCGCGGCCGGGCTCTCCAGGAAGGCGGCGGTGATCGCCTCTCCCGCCACCGACGCCCGGTCCCCTCTGTTCGCGGGCGGAGGCGGCAAAGCGCGGGTGGGCTCGGCGAGGGAGCGGGCGAAATAGGCCTGATAGCGCGCGGCGCTCGCCTGTTCGCCCGAGAGGCCCGGGGCCGCCCGCTCGAACAGCCGGGCGGCCTCGGCGTAGTGGCCCTCGGAGCCGGCGACGATCGCCTCCACCAGAGTGACGCGGGCGGCCTGGCCGGGGGTGAGCGGAACCGCCCGGGCGGCGGCGGCGGCGGCGAGGGCGGCCTCCCTGCCCTGCCGCTCCAGCGCCAGCTCGGCGGCGATCGTCCGGTCCTCGGCGTCACGCGCCTCTGGCGGGATCGCCTCGACCCGCGTCGCCTGGGCCCGCAGCGCGCGCCCCTGCAGCGCTAGGGGCGAAAAGGCCGCGAAGGCGCCGCGGAGCGACAGGTTGATCAGCATCTGCTCGCGCGCGTCCGCGGCGACCACCACCACCTTGCTCGGCGCCTGGCCGAGGGTCGCCGTCGCCGCCTCCCCCGCCGCGACGCTGACCGAGCCTTGGGGGTTGCGGAACTCCACCACCCCCTCCAGCACCTCGAGCGCGCTCGCCTCGCCCGCCACCGCCAGGGTCCAGTCGGTGCCGCGAATCGCCGCGGTGGCGGCCGGGGTCTCCACCAGCACATCCGAACCCCCCCGCGGCGTGCGGCCGAAGAGTCGGCCTTCGGTCAGCTTCAGCCGGGTCGGGCTCCCCTCCCCCAGCCCCCGCACGATCAGCGTGGAATTGCGCCCGAGGCGGAGCTGGGTGTGGTCGGCGAACAGGATCGCCACCTGGCCGAGGGCGTTGGTGCGCACCACGTCGCCGGCCTTCACGTCCTGCAGCACCTCGAGCCCACGCCAGGCGGCGGTCTCGACGAACTCGATCTCCTCGCCCGCCCGGGTGGCGACGACCGACCCGGCGGCGGGGGCCGGGCGCGGCGCGGGCTCGGCATGCAGGCCGCCCCCCAGCAGGGCCTCTAGGGCCAGTCCCGAGGCGGCGAGGATCAGGCGACGGGTCATGGATCACATCTTTGCGCTGTTTTCCTCTGCATTCCCGGAAGCAGGTCGCGCGTCAAGCCGAGGCGGCCCTCTCCCTCGCGTCCTGCGCAGCGCCGCCCTTGGGGTCTTGCGGGATGCGATGGTTGTGGGCGTCTTTCCGGGGCGCTAGGGCTGCGGTCGGCCGTCTGTCCTGCGGCCGCGAGGAGCGCGACGGATGGCCGATCCCTTTCTGCAGCACCTGACCGAGGCCAACCGGATCTTCGCCGACCAGATCAAGACGGCCGACCAGAAGGCGGCCTATGTCTTCACCTTCCTGCTCGCCATGCTGGTGTGGTCCTCGGAGACCCGGCGCGCCTTCGACTGGGCGAACCTCGCGCAGGCCTCGCCTGTGCGCTTCGCCATCGGGGCGGCGCTGTCGGCCTCGATCGTCACGGCGCTGGTCTCGGCGGTGCTGGTGGTGGCGCCCCGGTCGCGGCCGGGCCGCAGCCTGTTCTTCTGGGGGGCCTGGCCCGCCGCGGGCGAGCGGCTGATCGCGGCCCGGGCGGCCGAGGACGAGGCCTTCCTCTTCGACGAGTACCTCGAGAACACCCGCACCCTCGCCGCCATCTGCCGCTCGAAGTACCGCACCGTCACCCTCGCCCTGCGCGCCCTCCTCTGCACCGTCATCGCCTACGCAGCCCTCCTCGCAATCCCAGGGTGAAAGGGGGGGGGCGGTTGCAGAAAGGATGCGGCTGGAGGGGCAATCGGGCCAATATGCAAATGTGCAAAATTATAAAAGGGCAAATAGACAAAAGCCCTTTAGCCCTTTAGCCCTTTAGCCCTTTAGCCCTTTAGCCCTTTAGCCCTTTAGCCCTCTTGGCCGATTGCCCAAGAGGGCTAAAATGCTGATGGGATGACGGGCGTTTGCCTGAATGTGCAAATGGACGAATATGCAAGATTTCAAAAATGCAAAAACTTATTTGCCCGAATTTGCGCTTGCGCAAAAATTCAAATGTGCATTTGCCCTCTTGCCCTAGTCGACTCTTTGTTTGACCCGAATCCCGATGCGTGCAAGCCTTCACTCATCCATCTGGGCAAGAAGGCAAATATGCAATTGCCCTAATAATCCGGCCCGAAGCCGGGCCCGAGGCTGATCGAGCAAGAGGCAAGTCATGATCATCGTCTTTGCGTCCTCCAAGGGCGGGGTGGGCAAGTCCACTACCTGCGCCGCGTTGGGGGCGTTTCTCGCCGGACGCGGCGAAAGGGTCCATGTGATGGACCTTGACCAGAACCAGACGCTGGCGGTCTGGGCCGAGCGGGGCCGGATCGAGAACCTCGACGTGGCCGCCGTGCCGCCCGAGGACTTCACCGAGCGGTTCCGCGCGGCGGGGCAGGGGGGCTACGACCACATCTTCATCGATCTCGCGGGCATGCGCGAGATCACCCTGATGAAGGCGATCGGCAAGGCCGACCTGGTGATCGTCCCCGCCCAGCATTCCGAACCCGACGTGCGCCAAGCCATGACCATCGTCGGCGACATCGCCGACATCGAGGACACCCTCGGCCGGCCGGTGCCCTACCGGCTGCTCTTCACCAAGACCCGGTCCCTGCGCACCCGGCTCGACCAGTTCATCGAGGAGGAGCTCGCCCGCGAGGGGATCGCCCGGTTCGAGGTCCAGCTCGTCGACCGCATCTCCTACAAGGAGATGTTCCTCAACGGCGTGCCCGCCCATCACAAGGAGCGGGATCGGGGCGCGGGGCTGGAGCTCGCCCGGCTCGCCGCCGAGATCGAGGCGATCCTCGCGCCGGCGCCGGCGCTCCAAGCGGCGGGGTAGGGGGATGGCCAACGATCGCGGCTTCCAGCCCATCCTGCGTCCCGCCCGGGCGGCGGCGGAGGACGACCTGCTTGAGGCTCTCGCCACCCGCAAGGGGATCGCCCGGCTCCAGAATCCGGAAGAGGCCGCCGCCGCCCGCGCCGCAGCGACCTCGCCGGCCCCGGAAGACATCGCGGCGGAGGCCATGGCGGCCCCGTCTGCGCCGGTCTCGGCGCCGGCGGCTGCTCCGGCCCCTGCGCCCAGGCCGGAGCCCCGGCGCGCGCCCCCTGCGGCGGAGCGGCAGAAGCCGACCCCGCGCGAGCGGATGAAGTCGATGAACCTCGAGCTGCCCGACTACGCCATGCGCGCCCTCAAAGAGCTCGCCCTGCGGGAAAGCTGTTCGGTGCGGCATGTCATCATGCGCGCGCTGGCCAAGGAGGGGATCGCCATCCGCCCCGCCGACCTGATCGCCGACGGCCGTCGTCTGCGGGGCAAGAACGCGCCCGTCTGAGAAGCCGCCGGGCGTCCCGCGGCGGAGGCCGGCGCGGGATTTCCACGATCCCGGCAGGAGGTCCGCCAGGGGCGTTCCGGAAGGCCGACAAGCCAAGGCGCGAGCCGAACGGGAGATCCGGAGGGCAGGGGGAGAGAACCGGTGCGACGACTTCTGCGGGAGAATTTCTCTGCCGAGCCTGCTTGGCTTCCTTTGGCCATCGTTCGAGAAGCCTTGTTCCGACCGTCAGCCCGACTGCGGCCAGCCCTCCTGCGTCGCCGACCGAGTGGGACATGCCCGCGTCGCTGGTCAGAAAACGTCGGATCCTTTCGCGTCGTCGCCGGCATTTCTGCCTGCGGCAGGCGCAGCTTCATGGCTCGGGACCTCGTGTTCCAGAAACCTCGCCTGCGCGAACCTAGCCTCCCGGGTCAGAGACAATTCGATCCCCTCGCGGATCGCGCTTGACCTTCCCGCGGCTGGAAGTCCCACAAGGCGCGCAAGGCGACCTCCGCCGTGATTCGAAGCCGACCCCGAAAGGACCTGGCCATGTGCAGCTGCTCTCCCTCCAAGACCGAAGCCCAAGCCGCCGCGCCCGCCGAGGCGATCGTCTTTTCCGTGCCCGACATGACCTGCGGCCATTGCGTGAGGGCCATCACCGAGGCCTTCGCCAAAAAGCTGCCGGGGACAGCGGTGGAGATTGACCTGCCGACCAAGACCGTCCGCGTCGCGGCCCCGGCCGAGCTCGCTGTCGCGATCCTCGCGGACGCCGGCTACGACGCCGACCGGATCTGACGGCCGGGGCAGGGCGGGGGGCAGCCCGCTCCCGCGCGTCGTCCTGATCCTTGCCCATGCGGAAAGGCCGTCCGCCGCCTGTCCCGATCCGGACGCCGCGCTCCGGGACGGGCGCGGATTTTCACGCGTGAAAATTGGATCAATTCTCGAGGCGATGAACGTCGAGAGCTGCTTTCGAGATATCCATGCCGATCGTACAATCCGTCATCTTTTCCGGGCCTCTGCCTGTCGTCCGGGGCTCTCCCCCCGGCCTCTATCCAGGCCAAAGGAAAAGACGGGGGCGATCAAACTCTGGCTCGGAGCGTCGTCAGACCTCTTGCGGACTCGCGATCCCGCCCGCGCCGCCGGGAACGGGTTGCAACACCTTTCCCGGCGGCCTCACACTCCATCAGAACGCGCTTCCCTCCCAGACACGCGATATCCAACAGGGATCGTAGCCTGCGGCGGCGCAGTAGTTGGCGCACTCGGCAGGACTGAAGGTGTCGGGGATGTGTCCGATGGCGCGCCACAGGCCTTCGACGGTGCGCTCGGCGGCTTTGCGCAGCAGGGCCTTGAGCTTGGCGAAGGCGTTCTCGATCGGATTGAAGTCGGGGCTATAGGGCGGAAGGAAGAGGAGCTCGGCGCCCGCGGCCTCGATCAGGGCGCGGACCTTCGACCCCTTGTGGCTCGAGAGGTTGTCCATGACGACGAGGTCGCCGGGCCGGAGCGCGGGCATGAGCGCCTGCGCGACATAGGCCTCGAAGACGTCCTGGTTGACAGGTCCGGAGAGCACGAAGGGCGCAGTCATGCCGCGCAGGGTGAGAGCGGCGACGACCGTGGTGGTCTTCCAGCGACCGTGCGGGACGCCGACACGCAGGCGCTCGCCGGGAGGGCGCGACCGGGGGTGCGGGGCCATGTTGGTCTTGGCCCAGGTCTCGTCGATGAAGACCAGCCGTTCGGGGTCGAGGTCGGGTTGGCCGTTGAGCCAGGCCTCGCGCCGCTTCAGGATATCGGGGCGGTCCTGCTCGCTGGCGTGCGCGGTCTTTTTTGCGCGTGATCCGGCGGCGGGCGAAGAACCGCTGCAGCGTCCCGTAGCCGAAGGCGTGGCCGCGGGCCGCCAGAGCCGTCCGCATCTCCTCCACGGCGATATCCGGGGTCTCGGCCAGCAGCCCGAGCGCCAGATCGGTCTGCGCCTCGATCCGGCCCGAGCAGCGATCCCCACCCAGCGGTCCGGGACGGACGTCGCCTTTCTCCCGCTCCAGCCGCCGCCACCGGCTTACGCGCGCCGCACTTACCCCGAAACGAGCCGCAGCCTCCAGATGCGTCGCCCCCGCGGCCACCGCCGCAAGAGAACCCGGGTCCGAAGGTCGACAGAGAGCGCTTTCGACATGCCTGCCGGCCTCCCCTCCGGCAGACAGCTTGAGTCAGAACCTGCGCTTCAGGAGAATTCCCAAGATTCCCCTCTGCGGTGATTTCTGATTCAACCTGCCCAAAGAAGGAGGGCTGGATGCGGCGGCACGAGTTGAGCGCCGAGGAATGGGCGATCATCGAGCCGCTGTTGCTGAACAAGCCTCGCGGTGTGCGGCGGGTCGATGACCGGCGGGTGATCAACGGCATCCTCTGGCGGTTCCGGACCGGGGCTCCGTGGCGCGACGTTCCGGAGCGCTACGGCCCGCGGACGACACTCTACAACCGCTTCGTGCGCTGGCGGGCCGCCGGGGTGTGGGATCGCCGGCTCGCGGCGGTGTCGGCCGCCTGCGACGGCGACATCGTGATGATCGACAGCTCCTGCATCCGCGTCCATCAGCATGGCGCGGCGAAAAAAGGGGGCTTGGAGACGATGGCCGCATGGGACGGTCCCGGGGCGGGCTGACGACGAAGATCCACGCGCTCGTCGACGCCGAGGGGCGTCCGATCCGCCTTGTCCTCACCCCGGGTCAGGCGGGTGACGCGCCCGTCGCGGCGGAGTTGCTCGAAGACCTCGCGCCGGGCGCGACGCTGATCGCGGATCGCGCCTACGATACCGACGCCATCCGCGCAATCGCGGCCGAGCGCGGCACCTGGGCCAACATTCCGCCGCGCGTCATTCGCAAGAGAAGTTTCGCCTTTTCGACCTGGGTGTACCGGCAACGCAATCTGGTCGAGCGCTTCTTCAACCGGATCAAACAGTTCCGGGGCCTCGCCACCCGCTATGACAGACAGCCGGAAAACTTCCTCGCAGCCCTCAAGCTCGTCGCAACTCGAATCTGGATCGCTGGCTTATGAATCCGCTGCCTAGAGCGATATCCAACCGGACGGAATCGTCCGGTGATTAAGAGATTGCGTCAAATCAAACAGCTGGAGCAGCCCACCCGGTGCAGCCGGGTGGGACTTCGCTCTAGGCGAGTCGCTCGAACGCGATTGCTGTGCCAAGGCCGCCTGCGGCGGCGATTGTCGCGAGTCCGATCTGCCGGGGCGCGTCGAGTTCATGAAACAGCCGCGTCAGGTTGACCGCGCCTGAGGCGCCGATCGGATGGCCGCGGGCGAGCGCGCCGCCGCCTCGGTTGATGCGCTCCGGCGGCAATCCGGTCAGTCGGGCGCAGGCGATGGCCTGGACGGCGAAGGCCTCCATGACTTCGATTGTGGCAAAGGCGTCCGGCCGCAGCGAAACGGCCTCGATCACGGCGCGCAGGGCGGAAACCGGGGCGAGGCCTGGCAATTCGGGATCGGCGCCGCGCGTTGCGCCCGCCAGCACGCGCAGCCTCGGCGTCGCGAGGCGCCGCGCGATCCGCCCTGAGACCAGCAGGCAGAAGCTCGCCCCATCGGCCGCGACGGCGGTGGTCGCCGCGGTCACGCTTCCCGCGAGCGCTTGCGCGCGCGCGCAGGTCCGCGCCGTCAGGACACGGGCGAAAGGATCGGCCCGGACGCCGGCGAGCGGGACGATCTCGCGCGCCAGCCGGGGCAGCGCGGCCCGTGCGCGCGCATGGCTTTCGATCGCCCAGGCGTCCTGCTCGGCGCGGGCGACGCCGAGCCGAACGGCGAGGGCCTCGGCGGCTTCGGCCATGCCGGGGTCGCGATCCGGCCAGGGCGTGAACGGCGGCTGGTCGTAGGGTGCGGGCGGCCCCCCGTCGGGGTCGGTGCGCAACCGCTCCGGGCGGCGGGAATAGCTTTCGGCTCCGCCGGCGACGACGACTTCGGGACCGCCGGCGCGGATCAGCGCGTCCGCGAGCAGAACCGCATCCATGCCGCCGCAACACTGGCGGTCGATCGACAGTCCCGCCACCCGCTCCGGCAGTCCCGCCGCCAGCGCCGCGAGACGCGCCGGATTGCCGCCGCCCCCGAGCGCATTGGCGAGGATCACCTCCTCCACGGACTCCGCAGGCAGGCCGGCATCATCAAGGAGCGCGGTGATGATCGGCGCGGCCAATTCGTGGATCGAGAGCCGCCGGAAGGCTCCGCCGCGCGGAACGACGGCGAGGCGGCGGGCGGCGACGAGGACGGGGGCGATCACGGCGCGGGGCCGACCAGCCGCGCGAGCGCCGCGAGATCCGGCTTGCCGGAGGCCAGCGCAGGCAGGCGCGGCAGGAAGACGACACGGCGCGGCGCGGCGTGCTCGCCCAGGGCGACGCGGCAGGCGCGGCCCAACCGGGCAGCGAGCGCCGCGTCTTCTTCGCCTTCCACGATGGCGACGACCATGTGGCCACGCAATGCGTCGGGCACCACTACGGCCGCGCAGTAACCCGCGCCCGCCGCGGTCATCGCCGCCTCGATGTCCTCCAGGAACAGCGTGCGGTCGGCGACGGTGACCATCCGGCTTTCCCGCCCGCGCAGGAACAGATGGCCCTGCGCGTCCAGCACGCCGATGTCGCCGGTCCCCAAATGGCCGTCCACGCGTGGCGGCTCGGGCAGGTCGGGTTCGGCATAGCCGTCGAAGAGATAGGGGCTCGCCGCGAAGACCCGCCCGCAGGGGTCGAGCCGCACCCGGACCTCCGGATAGGCCCGGCCCACCGAACCCTCGGGCGTGGCGGCGTCGGCGATGGTGATGAAGCTCGTCTCCGAGGCGCCGTAGAATTCCCGGATCGTCGCGTTGGGACAGAGCGCCGCCATGCCCGCGCGGCAGGCGTCGTCGAGCTTGCCTCCGCCGCAGAAGACATGGGCGACCGCGGGAAGCGCGCCCTCTTCCCCCGCGAGCAGCAGCCGGCGCAGCTGCGTCGGGGTGGCGTAGAGCACGGAGACGCGCGTCGCGGCCAGCCGCCGCCGCTGGCTGCGGGGACCGTCTCCGGCGAGGAGGGCGAGGCCGGCGCCGAGGTCCAGCGCCTCCAGCGTCGCGTAGAGGGCGAGGGAATGGCCGAGATCCCCGAGCACCCCGTACCGTTCGCGCCCCGAGAGCCCGAAGACCGCGCGGCTCACCTCGAAGCTCGCGATCCAGGACCGCTGCGTGCGGCGGATCGTCTTGGCCCGGCCGCCCGAGCCCGAGCTCTGGCAGTAAAGGAACGGCGCGGGCGCGGAATGGGCCGCGCGGACGCCGTTTCCGCTCGCATGAATGGGCAGGCCCCGCGCCAGGCAGTCGAGGAGCCGGCGCAAGGCGGGCGCGTTCTGGCCGCGCCCGCCGCTGTCGATCACGGCGCCGGGCAGGGCGGGCCTGAAGCCCTGCTGCGGCGCCTCGCTCACAGGCGCCGGCCGCCCGCGCCGGCCGGTCCGCGATGCCAGGCCAGCGTCTCGGGCCGCACCTTCGACAGCGCCTCGACCAAGATCCCGGTCATCGCCGCTTTCACCAGATCGCCCGGGATGAACACGGCGACCAGCGCGAGGGCCTGGAAAAGGCTTTTTCCGGTCACGAGCGCCAGCCCCACCGTGCCGAACAGGTAGAGCACCAGGATACCGCCGAAGATCGCGCCCAGGCCCGCCCTCAGCCCCGCCGAGGCCAGCCGGACGCGTTCGACGAAAAGGCCGGTGGCGAAGGCCGCGACCGGAAAGCCGAGCGCGAAGCCGGCCGTCGGCGAGACGAAGACCCCGAGGCCGCCGCGCCCGCCCGCCAGAAGCGGCAGGCCGAGCGCGACGAGCAGGATGAAGAGCCCGACCGCCGCCGCGCCCCGCCGCGCGCCCAGCACCGCGCCGGCCAGCATGACGCCGAGGGATTGCGCCGTGATCGGCACGCCGAAGCCGAGGGTGATCTGCGGCGCCAGCCCCAGCGCCGCGATCATCGCGGCGAAAAGGGCGATCTGGGCGATACTGCGTTCCATATGACTACTTTCGTTGCGTTTCCGAGCGGCCGATCGGTCCGCCCCGGGCCCGGAGAGATTCGCCGACATGATCGGCGTCGTCCAGAGCCGCGAGCGTCAGCGGCAGGATCAATCGCCAGCCGGGCCTGCGGCGGGATCGGGCGCGCCAGGCCAGGGCCAGCGTCTCGGCCTTGCCGACGAGAACCGGGGTGAAGCGGATGACGAGCGGGATGGCGGTTTCCAAGGGATACGTGGGCACGCCCAGCCGGCGCAGCGGCGCGGTCAGGGCGTGGACGAGGTCGACCAGATCCTCCAGGGACGTGGTCATCGTCACCAGATTGGCGAGCGCGATCAGCGTGACCATGCGCAGCGTGATGAGGACGCCGCCGCGCAGGTCGCCGATCGCCGCGTGCCAGACCAGCAGGATCACGACGAAGGGAAGCGCCACCCGCAAGCCCCGAAGCCCCGCGCGCAGGAAGAGCGGTCCCGGGGCCGCATAGAGCGCCAGCGTCAGGAGCAGCGCCCCGGCGAGGATCGCGGGACTTCCGGCCAGGAACAGCCCGGTCGAAGCGAGGCAGAGCGCGCCGAGCTTCAGGCCCGCCGGCCAGCGGTGCGCGCGGGTCTCAACCGGGGAAGTCAGCGATATCATCGAGATCCCCCAGCCGGACCATCTCGGCGATGAAATCGGGCAGCACCCCGGCGGGCGACCCCTCGGCGACGATCCGGCCGCGGTCGAGCCAGAAGAGCCTGTCGCAATCCTCGAGGTCGCCCGGATCATGCGAGATATGGAGGGTCTGCGTGTCCGCCCGCCGCAGGTAGCGGCCGAGCTGGCGGCGCGTCGGGATGTCGAGCCCGGCATAGGGTTCGTCGAGGATCAGCAGGCGCGGGCGCATCGCCAGAACCGCCATCATGCACAGGAGGTGCTTTTGCCCCTGCGACAGGGCCGAGATCGGCGCGTCCTTCCAATGCGCCTTGTCGAAGGAGCGCAGGACCGCCTCGCACCGCTCGGCCGCCTCGGCCTTGCCGAACCCCTGCTGCCGCAGGCCGAAGGCGATCTCCTCGGCGACCCGGGGAAAGATGATCTGGTGTTCGGGGTTCTGGAACAGGATGCCGACCCGGTCCAGGGCCGCGCGGCGGTCGCGAAAGACATCGACGTCCCCCACCCGGATCCGGCCGGTGGTCGGGGCCAGCAGCCCCGCCAGCAGCCGCGCCAGCGTGCTCTTGCCCGAGCCGTTGCGCCCCACGACGCCGATGCGACGGGCCGAGCAGGCGAGCGTGACCCCGGCGAGGATCGCCCGGCCCCCCGCCTCATAGCCGAGATCATCGAGTTCGATCGTGAGGGCGGCCGTTCCAGCCATCCGCATTCCATCCGCTTCGGGCGTCTTCGCCGCGCCGGGGCCCGGCGCCCCGGCTCCTATAATCCGATCCGGGGGCGCGGAGAAACCCATCCGGCTTTTGGGCATCCACGTCCCGCAACGGGCGGCGCGACACGGGGAGGGAGAGACTTGACCCGCGTCGCATCCGGCGGTTAGCCAAGGCCTCTCCCCGGGATCGGCAGGGCGCGGGATGGACGAGGATTTCGCTTCTCTGATGCGGCGCAGGCGCTCGATCCGGGCCTATCGCGACTTGCCCGTCGCCCGCGCGCTGATCGAGGACATCTGCCGCCTGGCCCGGATGGCGCCGAGCGGGGCGAATCTCCAGCCCGGGCGGTTTCATGTGCTGACGGGCGCGCCGCTGCGCAGCCTGATCGCCGATCTGGACGCCGCGATCGCCGGAGGGGCGCCGGCGGTCGAGGAATATTCCTATTTCCCCGATCCGATGCCCTCGGCGCTCAAGGCGCGACAGCAGGCGGCGGGCTATGCGCTCTATCGGGCGCTGGGGATCGAACGGCGCGACATCGCGGGGCGCCGGCGGCAGTTCCGGCGCAACTACGCCTTCTTCGGCGCGCCGGTCGGGGTGGTCGTCACCATCGACCGGGGCATGGGCAAGGGCTGCTTCATGGATCTCGGGATGAGCTTCATGGCCCTGTTGCTGGCGGCGGAGGATCGCGGGCTCGGGGCGACCGGCATCGGCGCCCTGGCGAACTATGGGCCGGAGGTGCACCGGATCCTGGACCTGCCCGCCGAGGAGATGGTCGTCTGCGGCATAGCCCTCGGCTGGCCCGACGGCGAGGCGCCGGAAAACAGCGTCCGGACCGAAAGGGAAGACCTGCCCGCCTTTGCGAGTTTCCGCGGTTTCTGAAGGCCTGACGGACCTGAGCCTGGAGAGATCCATGCGTGGGTTCAAGCTACACGACTCTCCCGTGGAGGTGGGCTGGTTTGATGGCGTCCCAGAGGTCGAGCGGGAATGTGGAGGGGGCGCTGATCCAGCGTCGGCTCTGTTGCAGGCCGATGCGGAAGACCGATTTCGCCGGATAGCCATGCGGTTTCTCGGTAGGCGGCTGCAGCCGGGAAGAGGCGTGGCGGTCGCGCCGGCCCAGGCGAGGAGGAGAAGGTCGAGCTTGCGCGGGCTCAGGCGCGTCCTCGAGATTGAGGCCGCGGGTCTCGGCGTCGACGAAGACGCATTCGATCGCCCAGCATCTGCAGTTGGCGGTCGGAGAGACCTTGCGAAACCCTCGGGCGTTGTCGCTCTCGGCCCGTTCATGTTTATGAAATCCAAGTTAAGGCTGTAAAATATATTCAACTTCTTCAATGGCATGGACTGATTTTCACGCGTGAAAATCAGCTCCTCCCAAGGCGCCGCGACTTCGGAGAGAGGCTTTCGCAGAGGTCTCTCAGAGGCGCGCAGGTCGGGGCGTTGGGGGCGAGGATCACCGGATCGCGCCCCCGGGGACGGACGGCGCAGGGCGATCTCGGGGCTGGGTTCTCGTGCTGGGGCCCTGGCGTCGAGGATGACGACGGCCCTGCGGCCTCCGCCAGGAGACGATCAGACGCTGGAGCGTCCCGGAACGGCCTGCGGAGATGGAGGCCCTCCGCCCAGCGTTCAGGCGGATGAGGAAGGGAGCGTCCGCGCGATCAGAGAGGTGCGCCAGTCGGTTCCGATGACCTCCCGGTCGCCAAGCAGAAGTCCAATGTGCGCCTGCCCGAAGGATGTGCGCCTGCCTGAAGAGAGCGATGAAGCGCTCGATCAGCGCGATGCGCTCCACCACGCCGCTGTTCCCGACCTGGTCGCGACGCTCGCCTTCGCGCTGGTGGCGGCGTTGGCGCGGGCGGCGGGCGGGGGGTCGGCGCAGCTGGTGCTGGCGGGGATCGCGGGCTCGCAGCTCTTCAACGCGCTGACCTCGTTCTTCATCGCCAAGTCGGCCAATGCCGAGCAGGCGCGGGGCCTCATGTTCTGGCTGCTCGGCAACCTTTCCGGGGTGCGCTGGCCGGACGTGAGCCTCGCCGCGCCCGCCGCCGTCCTCGGCCTGCTGCTCTGCCTGTGGCACGCGCGCGCGCTCGACGCCTTCGCCTTCGGCGCCCAGTCGGCCGCGGCGCTCGGCGTGCCGGTGCGCCGGGTCCAGGCGGCGCTGATCGGCATGACCACGCTGGCGACGGCGGTCATGGTCAGCCTCGTCGGCTCGATCGGCTTCGTCGGTCTGGTGATCCCGCATGCGATGCGCTTCCTGGTCGGGGCGCGGCACGGGCTTCTGGTCCCGGCCTCGGCGCTGGCGGGGGCGGTGTTCCTCATCGCCGCCGACATCGCCTCGCGGCTGCTGATCCCGGGCCAGGTCGTGCCGATCGGCGTCGTCACCGCGCTGGTCGGCGCGCCGGGCTTCGCGCTGATCCTGATCCGCAACCGGAGGCGCGCATGAGGGTTTCGGCATGAGGATCCGGCCATGAGGATCCGGCCATGAGGATCGCCGCCTCCGGCCTCGGCTGGTCCGCCCGCGGCCGCGCCATCGTCGCGGACGTCGCGCTGGAGATCGCGCCCGGCGAGACCTTCGGCCTGGTGGGGCCGAACGGCTCGGGCAAGTCCACCCTGCTGCGTCTGCTTGCGGGCCTTCTGCCGCGGGCCCGGGGCGAGGTGCGGCTCGACGGGACGCCGCTCGCCCGGCTGACCCGGCGCGAGATCGCGCGGCGCCTCGCCCTGGTCGAGCAGCAGGCCGAGACCGCCGAGGCGCTGACCGCCCGCGACGTGGTCGAGCTCGGCCGCATCCCCTGGCTCGACGCGCTGTCGCCCTTCTCGCCCGCGGACGCGGCGATCGTCGAGACGGCGCTGGCGGCGGTCGGCATGGGGCATATGGCGGGCCGGGACTGGTCGACGCTCTCGGGCGGCGAGCGGCAACGCGTCCACATCGCCCGGGCGCTGGCGCAGCGGCCGCGGGTGCTGCTGCTCGACGAGCCGACCAACCATCTCGACATCCGCCACCAGCTGGCGCTGCTGCGGCTGGCGACGCGATTGCCGGTCACGGTGGTCATGGCGCTGCACGACCTCAACCAGGCCATGGGCTGCGACCGGATCGGCCTGATGGCGGGGGGGCGGCTGGTCGCCTGCGGCCCGCCCGCCGAGGTGCTGACCCCCGACCGCCTGCGCGCGGAGTTCCGGGTCGGCGCGGCCGTGCTGCGCGATCCCGCGGACGACGCGACGCTCCTTCGTTTCCATTGCCTCGAGGACTGACCGATGCTTTCCAAAGCCCTGGCGCTGCTGGCGCTCGCCCTCGCCGCGCCCGCCGCCGCCGAGACCCATGAGGTGCGGATGTTCAACCGCAGCGACGCGGGGCCGATGATCTACGAGCCGCAATTCCTGCGCGTCGCCCCCGGCGACACGGTGCGCTTCACGCCGGCCCAGCCGAGCCACAACGCCGCCACCATCGAGGGCATGATCCCGGAGGGCGCCGCGCCCTTCCGCAGCGGGATCAACGAGACGTTCGAGGTCACGCTGACCGTGCCCGGCAGTTACGGGATCAAGTGCTCGCCGCATTTCGCCATGGGCATGGTGATGCTGATCGAGGTGGGCGCGGGGGCGGCGCACGATCTGCCGGCCGACCTGCCGCCGCGAGCGAAGGAACGGTTCGCGCAGATCCTCGCGGAACGGCCATGATCGCCGACCCCGACTTGGACGAGGAGATCCGCGGCTTCCGATCCCGCCGCGCGGAAACCTTCGGCCGGGCCTTTGGTCATCGCATCGCCCCGGGGGCCGAGGCGGCGGCCCTGGGCGCAGCCGATGCGCCTTTCCGCACGCCTCGATCGCCCGCACGCAAAGGCGCAGCACCGGGCCGCGCGCGCCTGCAGACGCGGGCAAGCCTCCTTGCGATGCGCGCCGAAAAGCTCGCCGGCCGCGACGATCCGGGACTTGCCGCAAGGCGTATCGGTTCGCCGCGCGGGTCCGGCGGCCGACAGGACAAGGCGGACGACGCAGTCTTGAAATGTCGCGCCAGGAACAGATCCGGGATGAAAATTATCATCATGTAAATGCATTATATTGTTTAATTTATATTATTTAATATTGACTGGAAGAAAGCAAGATGAAGACTGTGAGCGCACGTGGCCTTGGATTTTCCGGCGTCTTGTTCGCCCTCGCTGGCTGCCTCGGTAGCGGCACGGCCGCCGACATGATGGCAGCGAGCACGGGCATGAAGATCATGATGCAGGCGACCCAGTCGCCGAGCGCGGCCGACAGGACGTTGTCCTGCCCGGAGGCCACGACGCGGCTGGGCAACCTCTATGCCCGCTCCGAGGAGATCGACCGCCAGCAGCGCGCCCGCGCCAATCAGGCCGCACTGGTGGAGGGCGTGCTCGGCGTCGGGACGCATTTCGTCGGCAGCCAGCTCCTCGGCCCCGCCGGGAATTCCGTCCAGGGCATGCAGGCCGCCGCGGCGGTGACCAGCTACGGCTCCGCCGCCCTCGGCCAGGTCCTCACCGGCGAGAGCAGCGCCTCAAGGTTGCGCGACGTGAACGACGCCTCGCTCCTCGCGTAGCCGATCGGCCAGCTCGAGAAGGTGAAGCTCGAGAAAGGCTGCTGAAAAAGGTGCTGAGATGGGCGCCGAGGGAGCGGCGCGCGGCGCCGCGATGAAGTCTCTCGTGCTCTGCGAGAAGCCCTCCCAAGCGCGCAACGTCCAGTCCGCTTTGACGAGGAAGTGCCATCGCCCCCATAAGCGATCGAGAGACTGAGCCTGACTTCAGTATAAAGAAGTCATGTAGCACGAGCGGGGCTCGCCGGAGGACGCTACGATCCTGGATCACGCGTACGACCGGGGGAGGGCCCAAAGGTGCGGCTCAGGGATTTCCAGCGGCGCTGATGGGCGAGTCCGCCTATAGCGCATCCTTAGCCAACCGCCGCTTCCAGCCCCCTTTCTCCGCAAGGAGTTTTCATGCACGCCGCTGCGATGGAGCGGCCTACGCAGTCGTGGCGCCATTCCAGAGCAGGCGGCCGGCGCGGATCAGGGTCTGCGAGGGGCCTGCGGGCGTTTCCCAGGGCGTCAGACACTGGTTCAGCCAGACGCCCTCGATCAGGCTGGCGGCGGCGCTGGCGAGATCCTCGATCGTGGCGCCCGGGCGCAAGATCAGCTGGAAATGCGCAAGCGCCTCTGAGAAGATCGCGGCGAGCTGGCTGACGCGGCGCTCGAACTCCACGATCGAGGGGCCAGCGACGCGCTCGCTCCAGACGCCGTAGGGGACCGCGCTCAGCCAGAGCACCCAGAGCGCGGCATAAGTCGTCGCCGGCTCGGCGCCGTGACGGGGGCCACGTGCAGACTGGCCGGCGAAGAGGGCGGAGACCCAGGCGTCGGCGTGGGGGAAGTCGGCGGGGCGCGGCCAGTCGGCAAGCTCGGCGATGTCGCCTGCGTCGAGGGCGAGGCTCATCGTTGCGGCCTGGTAGGCGGTCTGGCTGCCGAAGAGGTTGGTGATCGCGCCCCGGGTCTTGCCGTCGCGGCCCGCGACGGCTCCGGCGTCGAGCCGGGCGAAGGGGCCGATCGCGATCTCCCCGGCCTCGAGCCGGCCGGCGTCGTCGTGGATCTGCTCAAGGGCCGCGGCGGCGCCGATCTCGACGTAGCGCCGCCGCGCGGCGTCCTTGGACAGCGTCGAACGCCGGCGCGGCTTCGCTTCCGGCTCGCCGCTCACTCCCTCACTCCCATTGCCGTTTCCTTCTCCTTGACCGACTCGGCGCAAACGTCATACGTACATACAGTACGTATCTAAATCGATCCGGCCGATCCTTCGGGCGCCCAAGGATTACAGGGCTCGAGTTTTCCCATGTCCAGCCGCTTTCGGCCGTGGGTCGCCACAGGCGTCGCCACGCTCGCTTCGACCTACCTGCTCGACCTTCTCTCCGCCGCCGCCGGGGCCGCGCTCGTCGCGTCCGGTCTGCTGCACGGAATGGGCCCCGGGGCGGCGGCGGGTTTCCTTGCCGCGACCTATCTCGCCTGGGCCGCCGCGCTCGGGCCGAGCGTCGCGGCGAACTGGGCGCTGATCGAGCGGACGGGGACGAGCAGCTGTCTGCCGTCGAAGCTCGCCCACGATGTCGCCCTGCGCTTCGCCTCCGGCGCCCGGACCTGCCGCATCGCCACGGGGGCGGGCTACGTCGGTGCCGAACTCGCCAAGGAAGCGCCCTACTGGTTCGGAGCGGCCGGGGCGATGCTGGCGATCGAGGGAGTGACCGCATCCGACGCCCTGGTCTTTCTCGGCGGGGCCAATCTCGGGGCCGCGGCCTACGAGTGCGGCCTGGCACGCGGCACCCGCCGCCTGCTTGCCAGGATGCCAGCGGCGCCCGCCTTCGCCGCCTTTGAAACCGACTGGAGCCCGCGCCGCTACCTCGCCGACTATTATCGCGAGGTCGAGGCCGACGAGCGGCTTACCCTCGGCTTCCTGGCGGACGCGGCGCGCGAGGTCGGGCCCGACGCCTCGGTGCTGATCTTCGGGGCGGGACCGACCCTGCACCACGCCTTGCCCTTTGCGGGGGCGCGGGTCGTCGACCTCTGCGACCTCCTGCCCGGCAACCTTAATGAGATCCGTCGTTGGCGCGCGGGGACGCCCGACGCGCACGACTGGCGCCCCTTCGTACGCCATGTCCTCGCCTGCGAGGGCCGGGCGGCGGACGACGCCGCGGCCGCGCGGCGCGAAGCCGAGATCCGGGCGCGGATCGGGCGGCTGCTGCCCTGCGATCTCGCCCTGGCCGTGCCGGTGGTCGGCGGGGCCGGGGGCTGGGACGTGGTCGTCACCGCCTATTGCCCGGATTCCGCGACCGACGACGTCGCGACCTGGGCCCTCTACATGCGCCGGATCACCGCGCTGGCGGCGCCGGACGGATTGCTCCTCGTCGCGGCGCTGCGCCGCTGCGCGGGGTATCGCGTGGGCGACCGGACCTTTCCGAGCGCGAACATCGACGAGGGCGACCTGCGGGCGGCGCTGGAGCCGCTCGCCACCGCGGTCCATGTCGAGCCGCACCGGCTGCCCGGGCGGCCACGGCATGGCTATAGCGGCATCCTGCTTGCCCGCTGCCGGGTGCGCGAATCCGCTACCTCGGCGTCAATCTCAAGGACGCGCTGACGATATCGGAAGCGATCGGTCTCCGAAGCCGGTTCTGTGGGGGCGTCGCTCGTCCTCCGCCAAAGTTGTGGCGGCGGCTGCGACGATGGCGATGCACGCGGTGAGTGGGCTTCGCAGGTGCGGAGGTGCGCGACGAAGGCCGCCGGATCGATCTCGAGCGTGCCGGTCGGGTCCTGGCGGCTCGGCTTGTGTCAGGAGAGCCCGGCGGCCTTGCGGAGCGCGGCGTTCATCCGTCCCTGCCAGCCCGGCCCCTCCGCCCGGAACGCTTCCACCACCTCGGGATCGAGCCGCAGGGTGGTCGAGACCTTGACCCGGGCCGCCTTCGGTCGGCCGCGCTGCACCTGCGCCCGCTCGAATTTCTCCACCCACTCCGGACCAGAGAGATCCGGAGCGTCCTCATCGAAATCGGGGGTCGTATCGGACCTGTTCACGGTCATTGGCTTTCCTCATGCTGATGACCCGACGCCGCGCCTCCCGCTCCGTCCAAGCCAGAACCACCATGCGGCCGGCCAAGAAGCCAATTGTAAGGAAGCGGGGCTCGCCATAGTCTCGTCGTCCTCCACCGTCAGGGTCGGCTCGTCGAACACCTCGCCAGCCTTGGCAATGTCCAGGCCACGGGTTTCCAAGGTCGCGGCGCGTTTGACCGGATCATAGACGATCTCCATTTTTTGCCACTACAATAAATAGGCCTTCCCTGACCAGGAAAAAGGTCGGACCTTCCAACAAGCGCGATCGGGAGACATCGGCATGCAACTCAAAGGCGTTGTAAGCCTTCGCCGGAGACCGCGGTTCAGGTTTCTCCGTCTTGGCGAGCGGTGCTCTGGCGGCATTGCGCCGTGCCGCGATCCTGCCGAGCGCATACTTGATGGGCAGCTCGTCGATGGTGTCGGGATTGTAGTCTCCGAGCCAGGTGAAGGCAGTCTGGTGCCCCTGGTGGTCGGGATCGGCACGAGCGTCGAGGACGTCGTAGAAGCCGGGCATGCCGCCACAGTCCTCGGGCGGGCCGTTGCGCTCTCCGGCGACGTAGCGGGGATACCCCTATGTTCTTGGCCTTTTCGAGTGGCGAAGCCTTTCAAGAGATCGGCGAGACGTGAGGAGCCACGCCACATGACAGTCGCGCCTAGAGCGGAAGCCGAGCTGATTGAATCTCGGGGATTCCCCTGTCTGCAGCGTTCTGATTCAAGGTGTCTGCCGGAGGGAGGACGGCAGGCATGTCGAAAGCGCTCTCCGTCGACCTTCGGACCCGGGTTCTCGCGGCTGTCGCGTTGGGAGCGACGCATCGGGAGGCGGCAGTTCGGTTTGGAGTGAGTGCCGCGAGCGTGAGCCGGTGGCGGCGGCGGGAGCGTGAGAAGGGCGACGTGGCTCCTGGCCCGCTCGGCGGGGACCGCCGCTCGGGTCGGATCGAGGCCCAGGCCGATCTGGTGCTCGGGCTCCTGGCGGAAACGCCGGACCTCACGGTGGAGGAACTGCGTGCGGCGCTGGCGGCCCGGGGTCACGCCTTCGGCTACGGCACGCTGCAGCGGTTCTTCGCCCGGCGCCGGATCACGCGCAAAAAAAGACGGCGCACGCCAGCGAGCAGGACCGCCCGGACGTCCTGAAGCGGCGCGAGGCCTGGTTCGAGAGCCAACCCGACCTCGAGCCTTCCCGGCTCGTCTTCATCGATGAGACCTGGGCCAAGACCAACATGGCCCGCACCCATGGCCGTGCGCCGCGCGGTGAGCGCCTGCGTGTCGGCGTCCCGCACGGTCACTGGAAGACCACCACCGTTGTCGCCGCCCTCACGCTGCGCGGCATGATCGCGCCTTTCGTCCTCTCCGGGCCGATCAACCGCGACGCATTCGAGGCCTATGTCGCCCGGGTGCTCGTGCCCGAACTCCGGCCCGGCGACATTGTCGTCATGGACAATCTCTCCAGCCACAAGGGGCCGAAGGTGCGCTCGCTCATCGAGGCCGCTGGCGCAGAGCTCCTCTTCCTCCCGCCCTACAGCCCCGACTTCAATCCGATCGAAAACGCCTTCGCCAAGCTCAAGGCCCTGCTTCGCAAAGCCGCAGAGCGCACCGTCGCAGGCCTCTGGAGCGCCGTCGGACGCATTGTCGACACATTCAGCCCCGCCGAGTGCGCCAACTACTTCGCCACCGCAGGGTACGATGCAGACTGATCGGATTCCGCTCTAGTGGAGCGTCGTTCCGGCGGGCGAGGTGCCAACGACGAGGAAAGATATGGATTTATTGTTATTTTAAATTACATATAATTTCAATTAAATGAGCTGATTTTCACGCGTGAAAATCAGTCCTTTCGAGCGATGCGGCCGGGGGGAGGGGCTTTCGGCGCGCCCTCCCCGAAGACCGGCGACGGCCCTTGCGCCGTCAGGCTTCGCAACAAGCTCCCACCCTAACGGGCGCCGCCCCGCCCGGCTCCGCGGCCAAGTCGGCGAGGATGGGACAGTCGGGGCGGTGGTCCCCGGCGCAGGCCTCGACCAGATGACCGAGCGTCGCCTGCATGGCCCGGAGCGCGGCGATCTTCTCCTCGATCTCGCGCAGGTGCCGCTCGGCCACCGCCTTGACCTCGCCGCTCGACCGCGCCTGGTCGGCGTAGAGCGCCAGGAGCGCCCGGCAATCCTCGATGGAGAACCCGAGCGAGCGCGCCCGCCCGAGAAAGCCGAGCTGATGCAGGTCGCGCGCCCCATAGACCCGGTAGCCGTTGGCCGAGCGCCGCGGCCGCACCAGGCCGATGTCCTCGTAATAGCGGATGGTCTTGGCGGGCATCCCCAGCGCCTGAGCGATCTCGCCGATGTTCATCGTCGGGGCAGGGGCGGCGTCCTGCGCCGGGCGCGCCGCCTCGGCCGCGATCCGGGCCATGGGCGCCTTGACGGTCAGGGTCCTGGGCCGGGTCCCGGATTGGATCATGGGCCTGCTCATCGTGTCCTCCTCATTCCGCCGGCTGGGGCAGGGCGGCCGGCGCGGGGCGGGCCGGGGCCGCCGCCTCCGCCAGGGCCGGCCGCACCCAGCGCAGCCGCAGCGCGTTCGTCAGCACGAAGACCGAGGAGAGCGCCATCGCCCCCGCGGCCAGCGCCGGCGAGAGCTGCATCCCCCAGACCGGATAGAGCGCCCCCGCCGCCACCGGGATCAGGGCGACGTTGTAGCCGAAGGCCCAGACGAGGTTCTCTCGGATGTTGGCCATGGTCGCCCGGCTGAGGCGGAAGGCGTTCGCGACGCCCGCCACGCTGCCCGACATCAGCACCACGTCCGCGCTCTCGATCGCCACGTCGGTCCCGGTGCCGATGGCGAGGCCCACGTCCGCCGCCGCCAGCGCCGGGGCGTCGTTGATCCCGTCGCCGACGAAGGCGACCGCGCCTTCCGCCGCCCGCAGCCCCTCGATCGCCGCGACCTTGCCCGCGGGCAGGACCTCGGCGGCCACATGGTCGATGCCGATCTCCCGCGCGATGGCCTCGGCCGCGGCGCGGTTGTCGCCGGTGATCATCGCGACCTTCAGCCCGAGCCCGTGCAGCGCCGCCACCGCCGCCCGCGTCTCGGGCTTGACCGGATCGGCCACGGCGAGCGCCGCCCAGGGCGCGCCGTCCACCGCCAGGTAGAGCGGGCTGCGCCCCCGCCGGCCGAGATCGGCCCCCGCCGCCGCCAGCGCCCCCAGCTCCACGCCCTCCCGGGCGAAGAGCCGGTCGGCGCCCAGCAGGACCTCGCGGCCCTCGACCCGCCCGCGCAGGCCGTAGCCGGTCAGGGACTCGAACCCTTCCACGGCCGGAACCGCGATCCCCCGCCCCTCCGCCGCGCGCAGGATCGCCGCGGCGATGGGATGCTCGGACAGGGCCTCGAGCGCCGCCGCAAGCCGCAGCGCCGCGTCCGCCTCCACGCCCTGGGCCGGAACGACGTCCGTCAGCTCCGGCCGGCCGGCGGTCAGCGTGCCGGTCTTGTCGAAGGCGACCGTCCGCGTCTGGCCAAGCGACTGCAGCGCGTCGCCCTTGCGGAACAGCACGCCCATCTCCGCCGCCCGGCCCGAGCCCACCATGATCGAGGTGGGCGTGGCGAGGCCCATGGCGCAGGGGCAGGCGATGATGAGCACCGCGACCCCCGCCACCAGCGCCTCCCCCCAGCCCGGCCCGAAGACGAGCCAGAGCCCCACCGTCGCCGCCGCGACCGCGAGCACCGCCGGCACGAACCAGGCGGTGATCCGGTCGACCAGCCCCTGGATGGGGAGCTTTGCGCCCTGGGCCTGCTCCACCAGCCGGATGATCTGGGCGAGCATGGTGTCCGCCCCGACCTTCTCGGCCCGGAAGCGGAAGGCGCCCGCGCCGTTCACCGTGCCGCCCACCACCGTCGCGCCTTCGGCTTTGGCGACCGGGACCGGCTCGCCGGTGATCATGCTCTCGTCCACCCAGCTCGATCCCGACAACACCACGCCGTCCACGGCGATCCGCTCGCCGGGACGGACCTGGATCACGTCGCCGGCGCGGATTGCCTCGATGGGCAGCTCTTCCGTCCCGCCGTCCCGCTCCACCCGGGCGGAGCGCGGCTGCAGGCCCACCAGTCGGGCGATCGCCGCCCCGGCCCGGCCCTTGGCCCGCGCCTCCAGCCAGCGGCCGACGAGGATCAGCGTGACGATCACCGCCGCCGCCTCGAAATAGACCGCATTCGCCTCGGCCGGCAGCCAGCCCGGCGCGAAGGTCGCGACGGTGGAATAGCTCCAGGCCGCCCCCGCCCCCAGCGCCACCAGGGCGTTCATGTCCGGCGCGCCGCGGAAAAGCCCCGGCAGGCCCTTGAGGAAGAACCGCCGCCCCGGGCCCGCCAGCACCAGCGTAGTCAGGGCGAACTGGATCAGCCGGCTCTGCTGCATCCCGAGCGTGTCCATCACCCACATGTGGACCGCCGGGATCAGGTGCGACCCCATTTCCAGAACGAAGACGGGCAGGGTAAGGAGCCCCGCCGCCAGCGCCAGCCGGCGCAGGCCCGCGGCCTCCTCGGCCTTGCGCGCCGCCGTCCCCTCCGGCCGGGCCTCGGTCCGGGGCCGCGCCGGATAGCCCGCCCGGGCGGCGGCGGCGGCGATCTCGGCGGCGTTTGTCGCCCCCTCCAGCCAGTCCACCGTGGCGGTCTCGGCCGCGAGGCTCACGCGCGCCCCGGTCACGCCCGGAACCGCCGCCAGCGCCTTTTCCACCCGGCGCACGCAGGAGGCGCAGGTCATGCCTTCCACCGCGAAGGTCTCCTGGACGGTCCGGGCGGGATAGCCCGCCTTCGCCAGCGCCGCGACCGCCGCGTCAAGCGCCGCAGGGTCGGCGTAGGCGATGCGGGCGGTCTCGGCGGCGAGGTTGACGGAGGCGTCGGCGACGCCGGGAACCGCCGCCAGCGCCTTCTCCACTCGCCGCACGCAGGAGGCGCAGGTCATGCCCTCGACCGCGAGGGTCAGCTCCTTGTCCGGGGTCATGGCGGATCCTTCTCCATCGAGTCTCAGGTTCCTCTCCCAGATAAGGTTTCCAGTCGCTGGAAGGTCAAGGGGGCGGCGAACGCCTTTCCGCCCACCCCGAGCGAACGTCCTGCGGAACACCAGGGCCGCGAACCTGTTGGGGAGTCTTCCAAGCCACAGGAGGCACGCGTGAGCGCCGGAACCCTGAACGACCTGTTCTACGACGCCCTGAAGGACATCTACTACGCCGAGCGCAAGATCCTGCGCGCCCTGCCGAAAATGGCCCGCGCGGCGGAGGCGGAGGCGGTCCGGGAGGCTTTCCTGAAGCATAGGGACGAGACCGAGACCCATATGGAGCGCCTGCAGGAGGTCTTCGAGATCCTCGGCAAGCGCCCCCAGGGCAAGACTTGCCCGGCGATCGACGGCATCCTCGAGGAGGGCCAGGAGATCATCGAGGAGATGAAAGGCAAGCCCGGCCTCGACGCCGGCCTGCTCGCCGCCGCCCAGGCGGTCGAGCACTACGAGATGGCCCGCTACGGCACGCTGCGCCGCTGGGCCGAGACGCTCGGCCTCAAGGACGCGGCCAAGCTCCTCGACCAGACGCTTCAGGAGGAAGCCGCCACCGACGAGGCGCTTTCGGCCCTGGCCGAAGGCGACGCCAACGGACGCGCCCTCGCCGCCTGAGGCCACGCCACGCCCCGGCCTCCGACTTGACGCCAAGTCCGGGCCGGGGCGCGTCCGGGCCCGCCGCTCATCCGGGAGCCCCCCCGCGGTCGGCGGCGGGTCCGGCGACGCCGGCCTCCGGCGACCCGCCTTCTGCCCCCCCGGCCCGAAGGCCCAGGTAGGCGAGCGGCGGGCTGCCGAAGGTCCGCTTGAACATGAGGGTGAAGGCGGCCGGATTTTCGTAGCCGAGGTCCATCGCCACCGTCGTCACCGCCGCTCCCGCCGCCAGCCGCGGCAGGGCGTGGAGCAGGCAGGCCTGTCGCCGCCAGACCATGAAGCTCGATCCGGTCTCGCGGCGAAAGAACCGGGTGAAGCTGCGCCGGCTCATTCCCAGGGCCGCCGCCCAGCTGTCGATGGTCTTGTGGACCGCCGGCCGCTCGGCGAAGGCCCGGCATCGGGCGGCCAGATCCGGGTCGGCCGGATACTGCAACGACAAGGGCAGCTCCGGCAGGCGGCCCATCTCGTGGCCGATCAGCGCCATCAGCGCCCCGGACCGGCCCTCGAGGTCGTATTCCGCCGGCAGCTCCAGCGCCTCGGCGATCAGGCTGCGCATCAGCGGCGACAGGCCGACCACCTGGCAGCGGGTCGGCGCGCCGGGAAACGCCCCGGGCTCCAGATAGAGGCTCTGCATCCACACCCGCCCCACCGCCCGCACCCAGTGCACCGTCTCGGGCGGGATCCACACCCCCTGCTGCGGCGGGATCACCCAGACCCCTGCCGCGCTGGCCAGCACCACCACCCCCGATGCGCTGGAGATCAGCTGCGCCCGGCGATGGCGGTGTGGCGCGATGCGAAAGCCGTCCGGGTACTCCCGGCCGAGCGCCACGATGGGGCGGGGCACGTCGTCCATGCCGTCGATCGTCAGGCCGTTGCCTCCCGGCCCGGCCTCCCGGCCGCCCCTTTTATTCCGCTCGCCCAATGCTCCCCGCTCGCCCATGTCCTGGCCCAGTCTCGTAGGAAATAGGCCCAGGCCCGGTGGCGGGCCGGATCGCCCCTCCTCTAGAACGGGCCAACCCTTGCGACAAGCCTAGCCCGGAGGCGCTGCTCCCCGTGTCCATGCAACAAACGCTCGCCGGCCCGCAGAAGGCCCGGATCGTGTTTCCGGTGCTCTGGGCCGCCAGTTTCTGCCACCTGCTGAACGACATGGTGCAGGCCCTGCTGCCGGCGGTCTATCCGATCCTCCAGGGGAACTTCTCGCTCAGCTTTGTGCAGGTGGGGATGCTGACCCTGGTCTATCAGCTGACCGGCTCGATCCTGCAGCCCTTCATCGGCCATTTCACCGACAGCCGGCCCATGCCCTATTCCCTGCCGGTGGGGATGGGATCCTCCATGTGCGGCCTGCTGACCCTGGCTTTCGCGCCCAACTACGGGATGCTGCTGGTGGGAGCGACGCTGCTCGGGGTGGGGTCGTCGATCTTCCACCCGGAATCCTCGCGCATCGCCCGGCTGGCCTCGGGCGGGTCGCACGGCCTCGCCCAGTCGCTGTTCCAAGTGGGGGGCAACTTCGGCACGGCGCTGGGGCCCCTGGCGGCGGCCTTCATCATCCTGCCCCGGGGGCAGGAGGGGCTCGCCTGGTTCGCCCTCGCCGCGCTTGCGGGCATCGTCATCCTGACCGGGCTCGGAAACTGGTACCGCCGGAACGGCCATGCGACGCGCCGGGCCGGCCGCCCGCCGGAGCGGCACCCGACCCTCGACCGCCGGCAGGTCGTTCGCGCCATGGCGGTGCTGGTCGCGCTCCTCTTCTCCAAATACGTCTACATGTCGAGCTTCACGAGCTACTACACCTTCTACCTGATCGACCATTTCGGGGTCTCGACCCGGAACGCCCAGCTTCTGCAGTTCGTGTTCTTCGCGGCGGTGGCGGCGGGGACCATCGCCGGCGGGCCGATCGGCGACCGGCTGGGGCGCAAGCTGGTGATCTGGGTCTCGATCCTCGGGGTGCTGCCCTTCACCCTGCTCCTGCCCCATGTGGGGCTGGAGGCGACGGTGATCCTGAGCGTGGCGATCGGCCTGCTGATGTCCTCGGCCTTCCCGGCGATCGTGGTCTATGGGCAGGAGCTGATGCCGGGCCGGGTGGGGATGGTCTCGGGGCTGTTCTTCGGGCTGATCTTCGGGATCGGCGGCATCGCGGCGGCGCTCCTGGGGATGCTGGCGGACGCCAAGGGCATCGCCTTCGTCTTCCTGCTCTGCTCGCCCCTTCCGGCCCTCGGCCTGCTGACCGCGCTCCTGCCCGACCTGCGCCGCCGGGCGGCCTGACCGGGCCCCGACCCGCGCCGGAACCGCCGGGCGGGGCGGCCCGGGGCGCAAAGACTGACGCCGCGGGAGGTCCAGAAGCCGGACGCGCCTCGCGAAGCCCCACCCCTCCGGATCAGGGCCGGGGCGCTCCCGCCTGTCGGCGCAGGGCCTTTCGGACCCTGCGCCTCCCGTTGGGCCGGGCGCCGCGCAAGCGCGGCGCGCGACCGACCGCGGGCCGTCTGGAGCCGGGGCGGCCAGCGCGGAAAGGCAAGGCGAGCGGCCGCCTCCCGAGGAGGCTCCGGGACGCATGGGCCTTCGGGGAAGGCCTCTGGGAAAGTGGCGTCAGAGAGACCTCTGCAAAAGCCGCTCTTTCGGGCGGCGTCGCCTTGGGAGGGACCCGATTTTCACGCGTGAAAATCGGGTCATGATATTGAAATAATTCAATATATTCTGCGGCCTTAACCTGATCTTCATGAACATGAACGGGCATGAACATGAACGGGACGAGAGCAACCGCGCCGAGGGGTTCGGGGAGGTCTCTCGGAAATCCTCACCCTTGGATTGCGATTTCCTGGAAGATTCCCAGAAAGCATTCACAAGACAATAGGATAGATATCCAGCTTAACACGCGTGTCAAGGCGCCCCTCCTCGGCCCGGGGCGCTGGTTCGCGGCAGAGCTTCGCCGGGAGTCATCGTCGCGCTTGGCCCCGGAAGGGGGCTTTCGATGGCCTCGAAGCCGCCGGGAAATCGCGAAGCCGTCCAAGGCAGGCGGGCATGGAGCCTCGCGGGCTGCGTCTTCTCCCTGACCGCCTCGACCCTCGCCTTCGTCCTCCCTGGAGAGGCGATCCCCGCGCGCGCCAACCTGCGCCTGCTGCTGGGCGCGGCGGGCTGCCTGATCGGGGCGCTGCTCTGCCTGCGCGGGGCGCGGGCGCAGGGGTGAGCGGCCCAGCCGTCGTCACGCGACGCCGCCGCAGGGCGGAGCCGCGCGGTGAGAGCGCGCCGGGGATCGGTCCCGCCTCAGGACCGGCCCTGGAGGCGCGGCCTCAGGCGGCGTCCTCCACCAGGATCACGTGCAGGTAGCCCGGGCCATGGGCGCCGCGGACGTAGCTGCCCTCGATGTCCGTGGTGCCGCTGGGGCCGGTGATCAGCACCACGTTGCGCGGCGTCGGGCCGGCCTGGTCCTGGAGGGCGGCGTAGTCCTCGAGATGGGCGAGGATCCGGCTGCGGCGCAGGACCAGCACGTGATGCAGCGGCAGGAAGGCCGTCAGGATCGGCGTCTCCGGGCCGGAATGGATCACCATCGATCCGCTTTCCGCCACGCCCCAGAGCGCGAGGCCGAGGGCCACGGGCTCGTCCGGCGCCAGCCCGCGATGGACGGAGAGCCCCGCCCAGTCGAGGGCCGCCAGATCCGCCGCCGGCTGGAGCGCGAGGCTGGGCGCGAGGCCGTGGCCGTCGAGGTAGCGCCGCAGAGCCGCGGGCAGGTCGCCGAGGCGGGGGATGCGGTCGAGGGTGCAGCCCACGGCCTCGGCCTTGATCGTGAAGGCCTCGGGCAGGGTCGGGGCCGCGAGCGCAGGACGGATCAGGTCGGGCTCGGCCAGAAGCGCCGCCGCCTCCGCCGCGATCGCGGCGGGATCGGGGCCGCGCCCGCCGTCGTGCCCGTCGAGGCCGGCGCGCACGGCGCCCAGGATGCGGTCGCGGGCGCTCATTTGCGGCCCTCCCCTTGGGTTTGCTGGCCGGCCCGGTACTGTTCCATGAAGGTCCGGCCCGCGGGTTTCGGCAGATCGCGATGCGCGGTCCAGCCCCCGGCGAGGGGCAGCCGGGCGATCCAGCCGCCGCCGCCGAAGAGGCGCAGCGCCCGGACGCCGATCCCGCTCGCCAGGCGATAGAGCCGCGGCCGCCGGGCGACCATGGCCCAGAGGCCGAGGCCGTAGCGATAGGGGGCCTTCTCCAGCCCCTCGCGCCAGCTGCGGCCGCGCCAGGCCCTGAGCAGGGTCGGCAGCGGGATCTCCACCGGGCAGACCTCGGCGCAGCGGCCGTTCATGGTGCAGGCGAAGGGCAGGTCGCGCGCCTTGGACAGCCCCTCGAGCACCGGGGTCAGCACCGCGCCCATGGGGCCGGGATAGGTGCCCCCATAGGCATGGCCGCCGATCTGGCGATAGACCACGCAGTGGTTCATGCAGGCGCCGCAGCGGATGCAGCGCAGCATCTCGCGGAACTCGTCCCCGAGCATCCGGCTGCGGCCGTTGTCCACGAGGACGATGTGCATCTCCTCGGGCCCGTCCGCGTCGCCGGGCCGCTTCGGGCCGCAGTGAAAGGTGGTGTACTGGGTGAGTTCGCCCCCCGTGGCGGAGCGCACCAGCAGCCGCAGCAGGGCGAAGGCATGGGCCGTGCTCGGCACCAGCTTCTCGATGCCGGCGGTGACGATGTGGATGCGCGGGGGCGTGGTGGTGAGCTCGGCGTTGCCCTCGTTCGTCACGGTGACGGTGGCGCCGGTGTCGGCGACCAGGAAGTTCGCCCCCGAGATGCCCACGTCGGCGCGCAGGAACTTGTCGCGCAGCACGCGGCGCGCGCTCTGCACCATCGAGGCCGGATCCTCGGCCGCGGGGGGCGGCTGGTGGCCGGCGTTGAAGAGCACGGCCACCTGTTCCCGGGTCCGGTGCATGGCGGGCCAGACGATGTGCGAGGGCCGCTCGCCGGCGAGTTGGATGATGTGCTCGGCGAGGTCGGTCTCGACCCGCTCGATCCCGGCGTCGGCCAAGGCGTGGGGCAGGCCGATCTCCTCGCCCAGCATCGACTTGGCGCGGGTGACGATCTTGGCGTCCGCGTCGAGGCAGATGCGGGTGACGATGGCGCGCGCCTCGGCGTCGGTGGCGGCCCAGTGGACCTTGGCCCCGGCGGCGACGGCGTTGCGCTCGAAGGTCTCGAGATAGTGGTCGAGGTTGGCGATCACGTGGTCCTTGATCGCCTTGCCCCGGGCGCGGGCGGCCTCGAACTCCGGAAAGGCCGCGACGGCGACGGCGCGCTTGCGCTCGGCGTTGCCGGTGGTGCGGTCGATCGCGACCTTCAGGCCCCGGTCGGCGACCGCCGCCCCGGCCCGGTCGGAAAAGCTCTTCTGGTCGGCCGCGCTCATGCCTCTTCTCCGATGGCCGGACCCTCGCCGCCGCCGGCGAGGATCTCGATGGTGTGGAAGCAGCGCACCCTGGACCCGCGCCGGTGCAGCTTGCCCGCCATGTTCATCAGGCAGCCGAGATCCCCGGCGAGCAGCAGGTCGGCCCCGGTGCGCTCGATCTCCTCCGCCTTCTCCGAGACGACGGCGTTGGAGATCTCGGGGTACTTCACGCAGAAGGTGCCGCCGAAGCCGCAGCAGACGTCGTTCCCGACCAGGGGGCGCATCTCCAGCCCCTCGACCGCGGCGAGCAGCTTGCGGGGCTGGTCATGGACGCCGAGCTCGCGCAGGCCCGAGCAGCTGTCGTGGTAGGTGGCGCTGGCCGGAAGGCTGCGGCCCTCGGGGACGAAGCCGAGCACGTCGACGAGAAAGCTCAGGATCTCGTGGGTGCGCCCGGCCAGGGCGCGCGCCCGCTCGGCCCAGGCGGGATCGTCCGCCAGCATCTCGGGATAGCCGTGGCGGATCGTGCCGCCGCAGGAGCCCGAGGGGATCACCACATAGTCGTAGGGCTCGAAGGTCTCGATGACCTGCCGGGCCAGGGACGCCGCGTCGGCGTCGTCCCCGCTGTTGTAGGCCGGCTGGCCGCAGCAGGTCTGCTGCGGCGGGACCTCGACCGTGCAGCCCGCCTCCTCGAGCAGGCGCAGCGCGGCGAAGCCGATCTGCGGCCGCATCGAGTCGACGAGGCAGGTGACGAAGAGAGCGACTCGGGGATTGGCGGCCTGCGTCATGGCTGGATCACCAGGCCGTCGCCGCGGAAGCGGCCGGCCGCCCCCGGTTGAAGGCCATGACCGTGAGCACGCCGGCCGCCCAGACGATCGCCGCGATCCACCAGGCGTTGAAGCCGCCGGCGATCAGCGCGCTGGCGATCAGGCCGCCCTGCACGACATAGTATCCGGTCGGGATCAGCGTCTTGCGGATGATCTCGCCCTCGCGGTCCACGAGCCCGACGGTGGCCGAGGCCGCGACGACGTTGTGCACGCAGATCATGTTGCCCGCCGCGCCGCCGATCGCCTGCGCCGCGACCACGAAGGCGGCTCCGCCGGCGCCGAGGCCGATCTGTTCCGCGGTCGAGAACTGGAAAAGCGAGAACATCATGTTGGAGACCGTGTTCGACCCGGCGATGAAGGCGCCCATGGCCCCGACGATCGGCGCGAACAGCGGCCAGGCCTGGCCGGTCAGCGCGGAGACGCCTTCGGCGAGGACGATCGGCATCGAGGCGAGGCGCTCGGAGGCCGAGTTGATGAACACCTGCACCATCGGCACCGCCAGCAAGAGCGCCGGCGCGGCGGCGATCATGGTCGAGCCCGACGACTTCAGGGCGGTCGCGTATTCCTTCGCGGACATCTTGTGGAAGAAGAAGGTGAAGAGCGAGACGAGGATCAGGATCGTCCCCGGCAGGTAGAGCGGCTGGACCGTGGCGTTGATGCCCGAGCCGAAGAGGTCGCGAAAGGCGATCGTCATCTCCGGAGAGGTCAGGAAGGCCTTCACCGGCGCGACGGCGCGGGAGAGGACAAGCAGAAGGACGATCACGACATAGGGCGCCCAGGCCTTGACCAGCGGCATCAGCGGGGCGTCGCCGCGATGATCCTCAAGGTCGTCGAGCTTGCCGACCCAATGGTCTTCCCACTGCTTGCGGGGCGGGAAGTCGAAGACCTCCTTGGGAACCAGGAAGCCGCGCTGCGCCGCCGGAACGACGATCAGCAGACCGATGATGCCGCCGACGAGCGAGGGGAATTCCGGCCCCAGGATCGAGGCGATCAGATAGTAGGGCACGGTGAAGGCGAGACCGGCGAAGAGGGCGAACTTCCAGATGCGGAAGCCTTCGGCGAAGGACCGGCCCGGGCCGAAGAAGCGGGTGAGCATCCCGATCATGATCAGCGGAATGAGGAAGCCGGTGACCGCGTGGATCAGGGCGACGTTGGTCGCGATATGCAGCAGGTAGTCGAAGAAGGGCATCGGCGCGATGGTCTGATTGACGATCGCCTGATCGGCGAGGCCCGTGCGCACGCCCACGAGGATCGGGGTGCCCACGGCGCCGAAGGAGACCGGCGTCGACTGGATGATCAGGGTCACCATGACCGCGGCCATCGCCGGGAAGCCGATCGCGACGAGCAGCGGCGCGGCGATCGCCGCGGGCGTGCCGAAGCCGGAGGCGCCTTCGATCAGCGAGCCGAACAGCCAGGCGATGATGATGCACTGGACGCGGCGGTCGGGCGAGATTCGGGTGAAGCCGCCGCGGATGGAGCGGAAGGCGCCGCTCTCCTCGAGCGTGTAGAGCACGAGGATCGCGCCGAACACGATGTAGAGCAGACTGATGGCTGTGACGACGCCGTTAACCGTCGCGCCCAGAACCTTGGCGTAGTCGGTGCCCCAGATGAAGAGCGCGGTCAGCACCGTCACCACATAGGCGACCAGCATGGAGAACTTCGCCGAGCGCTCAAGCACCACGAGAAGCAGGAAAACCGTCGCTATGGGCAGCAGCGCCAACAAGAATATGATCGTTCCAGGCATGGTTTCCTCCAGTGCCAGACGACAAATTTGCGTCTGTTTGGTTTTATTGAATTATCTCAAGAAGATGCGAGATATGTTCAGCCCCAGTGGGCGCATTTCGACGTCTGTCCGACGCCGGGATTGAGGCTGTTCGTGGGATCGATGGAGCGGTAGAAATCGGCCAGCGCGGGCTTCGCCTCATAGAGATGGCCCACGTTGTGTTCGGCGGGGTATTCCGCGCCCCGCGCGTCGAGCAGCTTCCACATGGCGTGCTCCAGCGCCAGGCAGTCATGGCCCTTCTTCACCACGTAGTCCTGATGGAAGACGTGGCAGAAGAAATGCCCGTAGTAGAGCTTTTTCTCGATCCGGGCCTCGATCTCGGGGGGCAGGCGTTCCACCCAGTTCCGGTCGTTGCGGCGCAGCGCGATGTCGAGGGCGACGATGTCCTCCACCTCGTCCGGATGGACGGCGCGGTAGCGCACCGCAGCCCCGGCCACGGCGAAGCGGTGGAGAAAGGCGGCCTTGCCTTCCTCCGGGTCGCATTCGAAGAAATCCCCCGCCGCGGACGGAAAGAGCCCGCCCAGGTAGGCCCGCGCCTCGGCGATGCCCCCGCCCCCCATCCGGAGCAGCAGGTGATGCTCGAAGCGGTCGCGGAAGGCGTTCATCCGCGCCGGCAGGTGCTGGGGGGCGAGCGCCGCGAGCCCCTGGGCGATCCGGTCGGAAACCGCCGTCCCGAGGCCGATCCGGTCGGTCAGGGCGTCGACCTTCGCCTTGGCGGCGAAGAGGGCGGGCATCCGGTCGGTGCCCGCGTGTCGGATGAAGAGGAAGGTGTCCTTGCCGTATTTCGCCGCCACGTCATAGGCGTCGCGGTGGATGTACTCGCCGGCGATCGGCAGGTGCCCGAAGGCGCCGAGGATGTGCCGGCGGATCTCCGTCAACTCGTCCGGGTCGTTGGTCCCGATGTAGAAGACCGCCGTCTCCTTTTCCGCCGGGAACGTGTCGAGCCGCACCGCGAAGACCGCGAGCTTGCCCGCGCAGCCCGCGGATTCCCGCAGGCGGCGGGGGTCGGCGTTGAAGCGGGCGGGGGTCTCGGCCTCCACGTCGCGCACATGGACGCCGTATTCCCGGTCGGAGGCCCAGGCCTCGGTGGGCTCGGGCTCGGGCAGGTCGCCGCGCTCGACCCGGGCGAGGATTTCTTCCGGATCGTTGCCGAGCGCCAGGCCCAGGTGATTGACCAGGGCCACGCTCCCGTCCGCGCGCACTTCGGCGAAGAGGGTCATCTCGGTATAAGCGGGGCCGCGCTGGATCAGCGCGCCGCCGGAATTGTTGCAGACCCCGCCTAGGACCGAGGCGCCGATGCAGGAGGAGCCGATCACCGAATGGGGCTCCCGCCCCAGGGGCCGCAGGCGCTTCTCCAGGGCGTCGAGGGTGGCGCCGGGCAGGCAGACCGCCTGGTGGTTGGGCAGCAGATGGACGCCTTTGATGCGCATCACGCTGACGAGCACGATTTCGCGGTCGTAGTCATCGCCCCAGGGGGTCGAGCCGCCGGTCAGGCCGGTGTTGGCCGCCTGGAAGATCACCGCCCGGCCCGAGGCCACGACCGCGTTGAGCACCCGCCACTGCTCGACCAGGCTTCCCGGGCGGACCACCGCGGCGACCGCGCCGCCGCCATAGCGGAACCCCTTGGTGAAGCGCCGGGTTTCCCGGGCGGCGGTCAGCACATGGCCCGGCCCGACGATGCGCCCGAGGTCGGCCAGAAGCGTCTCGCGGTCCGTCATGCGCTCTTCCCTCTTGGTCTGGTCCGAAGCGGTATGCCGCCTTCGGGAGTGGCAGTCAGAGTTCCGGATCAGCGGCCGGGCGTCTCTTCGACCATTTCGGCGAAGCGACGCATGGGCGACCCGGCCTTTACAAGGGCCTCGATGCAGCAGGCATGCTCCGCCAGGAGCTGCAAGAGCGACAGGCCGTCGGACGGGTCATGGGTCATCGGAGCTCCCTTCGGGCGCAAGGCCTCGACAGGCGCGGCAAAGCCGTCCTGCGCATCGTTCTCGGTTCAGGCTGGCCGGCCCGGAGCCCCGGGCGAACCGATCTCGCGGCTGGGGGATCTCCATCGTAGGGCGCGCATCCCGGCGCCCCGATCCTCCCCGGCGTCTTTTTGGTTCCAGTTCAAGACCGGTACGCCATGTATGGTAAAATAAATTTACCATCTACGTCAACTGGAAAAATACTTTCACCCGATCTTGCGGCCGGGTCGGCGAGCGCGACGGAAACCTGAGAACGGCGCCGGCATCACCGGCTCTTGCCCGCCTGTGCGGTTGCCGGAGCCATCTTCATGGTGTTGGCCGATATAGCCTCACGCGGGCTGATCCCGCAGCAGGGCCTGCCTCCAATTGGTTGTCCGGTTCAAATCTGGTGCATGGCCGGCTTTGCGGCCATGGTTGAGGTGGTCGGCATCTCCGGCCAGAGCGTGGCGGTCGGCGCGGGCGGCTTGTAGCCGAAGGCTCGAATGCGGGCGCAGGATGTTGTAGGGCTGGCGCCAGCTCTCGATGACGATCTTTGCCTCGGCGAGACTCTAGAACAGCTTGCCGTTCAGGCACTCGACCTTAGGCGGCAAATGCGCCAAGAAGAGGTCTGTTTGTCTTTGGCGCATCAGGTTTTGATGGGTCATGCCCGATCCATTGGTGGTCCGGACGCTGAGGGAGAAGCGCGCCGAGATCCTTGGGAGGATCGCGGCGTGCGAGGCGCAGATTGCGCAGGCCAAGCACGACCTCGCGCACGTGAACGCGACGATCCGGCTGTTCAGCGAGCCGTAGAAGCAGCAGGCGCGGTATCTCGTCAGCCACGGCTTCTTCAAGAAGGGCGAGATTGCCGAGTTCTGCGCGCTGCATCTTGGGGCCTCGGGGCGAGATGACGACGCGCGAGCTGGCGGAGCGGGTCATGATCGAACGCGGCTTGGCTCCCACGGAATACGGCTCTGCGCAACTCGGTCGTCTTCAAGGTTGGTCCAGGCGCTGCGCCACGCCAAGCGGCGGCGGTTCGTGCGGATGGTCGAGAAGCGCAAGGGCATGTGCGTCTGGGGGCCAGGGGACGCGATCATGGCTCGCGCGTCGTTGCCAATACCCTTTCCACGTCCGACTGACCGGGGCGGCGAGCGCGTTCCCGATCAAACGGTCGGCGAGCGCGCCGTTGCTCTGATCGCGATGATCCTCGAGCCAGGCGGCCTGGACGGCGTAGGCTCCGAGATGCCGCGCGCCGAGGCGATGATGCTGGCCGCTGATCCTGCGCCGGAGAGGGGAGAAGCAGAACGCCGCAGAAATTCCTATATTGTTCTGCTCCGCCGCTGACTTCAATGGGAGCGAAAAAATGCTCAATAATCCTAATATTACAGGGACGTATGTAGTCCGTGGCGCATTTGCCGCCTAAGGTCGAGTGCCTGTCGCGGAGCTTCGAGTTGAAACTCTCGCAGCAGCCATTCTCCCAAGGGCTGCCCGGCTCGATGAACGCGGTTCTGGCCCCCCCGCGGCGCTCCACTCTCGCCCAGCCCTGGCGATGAACTCGGGGCCGTTGTCGGAGCGGACATGGCATGGCACGCCGCGTGAGGCATGAAGAGGTCGGACAAGACGTCGATGGCCTCCGTCGGGGTCAGCTTCCGGTCGACCCGGATCGCCAGGCGCTCCCGGGGGAACGCGTCGATAATGTTGAGCCTGCGGAACTGCCTGCCGTCGTGGGTGCGGTCCTCGACGAAATCGCAGGACCAGACATGGTTCGGATGCTCCGGCTGCAGACGGATACAGCTCCTGTCGTTCAGCCAGAGCCGACCTTTCTTCGGCTACTTCTGCGGTACTTTGAGCCCCTCCCGCCGCCATATCCGCTCGACGCGCTTGGCGTTCACCGCCCAGCCCGCCGCCTGCAGCATCGCCGTGATCCGCCGGTAGCCATCGCGGCCGCACTCTGTCGCCAGCGCGACGATGTCGGCGGTGAGCGCCGCCTCGTCGGCGCGCCCCTTCGGCGCCTTCCTTCGGGTCGAACGGCGCCGCCCCGACACCCGGCGCGCCATCCTCTCGGACACGTCGAACTTCCTCAGAGCCTGACCCAAAAGTCCGGAGCGCCGGTTCGCGGCAGAATTTGCCGGGAGGCGTGGCCCAAGCGCGAACGACGCGAGGGGCGACGTCGACGCCCTGTCGTTCAAATTCACGCGCCAGCTGAGCCACGTTGCGACAGCCCTCCCGCCACCGCTGCGCGAGACCAGCCTGGTAAGGATCGGGGACCGTGGGGCGCTTCGGCTTCGTCCAGAGCGACGGTCCGCCTTGCCAAACCCACCGTCTGGTCGTTTTGCGGTCCAGTCCCAGCGTCCGGGAAACGGCGGCCATGCTCGCCCCTGCCGACAGAAGCCGCGTCATCTCTGCATAGCGCCGAGGACGCGGCGCATGGCCCTCGCGCTGCTTCTCCTGGGCTGTCGGGGCGCGACGCGCGGCCGCTTCGGCGCAGGCGACCGCGCGGTCTTCATCGATCATCTTTCGGGCGATGTCGCGCAACAGACGGTGGCGCCGTGCGACGAGCCCCTGCAACGTATCGCCGAGCTTGCACAGGAGATGCCATCGGTCGATGATATGCTGCGCCCTCGGCGCCCGGGAGCGAACGCCTTCGGCAAAGACCTCTGCGCGGTCGCGGACGATGATCTCGATCCCCGGACGCCGGCGCAGCCAGGCCGCAAGAGTAGCGGCGCTCTGGTGGGGCAAAAGGTCGATCGCGTCGTTTCGCTCAAGATCGACGATCATCGTGCCGTAGCGCCGTCCCCGGCGCCGCGCCCATTCGTCGAGGCCGATCACACGGGATCCGTCAGGGTTGAGCGGGCGGACGGGCCGGGCCGTACGAGCCGCAAGAAGGTGTCGGCGCTCGCCGACAAGGACGGACGCTGCGCCAGACGGACGGCGGTCTCCCCGCCGAGCGCCAGGCCAAGGTGGCGTTGGGACATGCCGCAGTCGTTCGGAACGGCGTCCATAGGGGCGCGCGACGTCCTGCAGGCGTTGGGCAAATGTCCGACGCGGACACGATGAAGTGCGGCAGCGAAAGCGCCCAAGACGAATGTGCAGACGCACGAGACGTCCTTGCCACGGAGATCGGAAACGGTGCGCTCATAATGGCCATGGCGATGGATCGACGGCAGGCCGCAGCCCGGACATCCTTCCGCCTCCGGATCACCACCGTGACTCAGAGACTTGCCACCGGTGGGATTTCACGCCGCCCCAATCCGGATAATCTGGGCGGTTCCATCGCCGGTCATGCCGGCGCCGTTCTCAGATCGCCAGCCGGTCAAAACACCGCCTGATTTTGTCCAAGCGACAGGGCGCATTCCAGGTTCGCCTGCGCCCGTTTCGCATCGCCGCGCCAAAACCCTCCGATGTTGCATAAGCCTGCCTCAGGCCCCGAAGCGGCGCCGCTCGGCGGCGTAGCGGACGAGCGCGAGGCCGCGGTAGATGCCGTGGACGAACTTGCCGTAGGGCATCGTCAGGAAGAAGCCGAAGACGAAGCCGAGATGGAGCGCGAGCGTCACCCCCATCAGCGGCGTCGCGCGCAGGACGAGGAGCAGGAGCCCCGAGGCCGCAGTCAGCAGCAGCATCAGGATGAAGGCCACGTCCATGCCCTTGCGGCTCTCGTCCATCAGCTCCGGGTCCCGCCGCCATTTCGCCGAGAGGAGCCCGATCGGGCCGATCACCAGGCCGATGCCGCCGAGCGTGCCGAGCACCACCGGCAGGTCCCAGATTGGGAAGGGCGCCTCGCGGCCGAGAAGGTAGTGGTAGAGCGTCGCGACGGAGGTCGCCGCGAAGCAGAGCAGGAAGCCGTAGGCGGTCAGGTGGTGGTAGAGGCGCCGATTGTCGTCCGGCCGGTCGCTGGCGTTCATGCAGCCCGGGCCGCCGCCGTCGAGATACTTCAGCGTCGCCGCGTCGTGCAGACCCTCCGCGAGGGCCTTCGGGTCGCGCAGGGTCTCGGTCGGCTCGCCGATGTCGCGCCAGAAGGCGACGCAGCCCATGACGATGGCGAGGATCGCCCAGCCGAAGGCCGCGCCGAAGAGCAGCGCCATCGCATTGTGCGGCATGATCGCATAGAAGGCGCCCGGACCCACATGCGTGCCGAAGAGCGTCGCCGGATCGTGCCAGAGCGCGAAGCCGATGAAGAAGCCCGCCACCGACAGCGCGGCGGCGAGCGCGGCCATGAGCCCGTTCCGCGCGAAGAGCGGCGCGAGCGCCCGGGGCCAGGCGTAATGGGCGTAGGTGTCGTTGCGCAGCTCGGCCAGGGTCTGGGGCACGTTGACCGAGAATTCGTGCGGCGGCGCGAACTGGCAGTCGGAGTTGCAGGCCCCGCAGTTGTGGCAGAGGTTGGCGAGGTAGTTGAGGTCGCCCGCGGTGAAGGCGCGGCGCATCTCCATCGCAGGAAAGACCGCGCAGAGCCCCTCGCAGTAGCGGCAGGAGTTGCAGACGGTCATCAGCCGGTCCGCCTCCGCGAGCCGGGCGCGCATGGCCGTGGGCGCGGAGGGGGCGAGGTCGGGGACGAGATCCGGCGCGAGAGTCCGGGGCGCGGCGATGTCAGCGGCTTGCATGGGTGCTGGCTCCTTCTCCGGCGAGCCGTCCGAAGACGCTGCCGATGGTCATGCCGATGCCGGCGGCGTAGCCGCGGCCGAGCACGTTGCCGGCCATGATCTCGCCGGCGGCGTAGACGTTCTCGGCGCGGCCGCCGGCGGCGAGCTGGACGCGCGCCTCCTCGTCGACCGCGACGCCGAGATAGGTGAAGGTGATGCCGGGGCGCACCGGATAGGCGTAGAAGGGCGCCTCTTCGATGCGTCGCGCCCAGTTGGTCTTGGGCGGGTCGAGCCCCTCGGTGCTGCAGCCGTCGAGGATCGTGTCGTCGAAGGCGCCGGGCTGGACGGCGGCGTTGAAGCCCTCGACCGTGGCGGCGAGCGCGGCCGGGTCGAGGCCGAGCTTTTCCGCAAGCTCCGGGATCGAGCCGGCTGCGACCGGCGGGAAGAGTGAGGGCATGAACAGCTTCAGCGACTTCGCGTCGAAGAGGATGTAGGCGATTTGCCCAGGCTGGGCGGCGACGAGACGTCCCCAGATCGCGTAGCGCTTGGGCCAGATGTCCTCGCCCTCGTCATAGAAGCGCTGCGCGTCTCGGTTGACGACGATCCCGAACACCACGCAGTCGAGGCGGGTGATGATCCCGCCGTCGAATTTCGGCGCCCGGGCGTCGATCGCCACCGCATGGCACTGGGTCGGGTCGCCGATCTGCTTCATCCCCTTGCCGATCAGCGTGCGCAGGAGCGAGCCGCGGTTGTAGGGCGTGCCGCGGATCAGGAAGTTCTCCGCCACCTCGCCCCAGCCCTCCTTCAACCAGTCGATGTTGGCCTCGAACCCGCCCGAGGCCGCGACCAACGCCCGGGCGGCCAGCCGGCGCGCGCCGTCCGGCCGGGTCACCTCGGCGGCGACGAAGCGGCCGCCGTCCATCTCGAGGCCGGTCACCTCGCTCTCGTAGGCGACGTGGACCCCCAGCGCCTCGGCGGTGCGGTAGAGCGCGTTCAGCATCGCCCGCCCGCCGCCGAGGAAGAAGGAGTTGGTCCGCCCGAGGCTGAGCGTGCCGCCGAGCGAGGGCTGGAAGCGCACCCCTTGCTCGACGATCCAGCCGAGCATGTCCTTGGAGCGGCGGATCATCATCCGCGCCAGATCCGGGTTGGTCTGCCCCTCGGTCACGCGCAGGAGATCGTCGTAGAACTCCTCTTCGTAGTAGGGGCCCGAGAGGGTCTCGGTGGCCGCGTCATGGGCGCAGCGCATGTTGCGCGTGTGCCGGGTGTTGCCCCCGCGGTAAAAGCGCGGGGCCTTTTCCAGGACGGCGACCGAGGCGCCGTTGCGCCGCGCGGCGATGGCGGCGCAGAGCGCGGCGTTGCCGCCGCCCGCCACCAGCACGTCGTAGGTCTTCGAGAAATCGACAGGGGTCTCCATCTCAGAACACCCAGACGCTCTGGCGGGGGATGCGGATCAGGGAAGCCTCGTCCGCCACCGGTCCCTCGGTCAGCACCCGCAGGCTGTGATCGCCGACGCGGAAGACGTTCTCCCAACGCTCGCCGAGGAACATCGAGGTGACGCGGCGCATCTCGACGCAGTCGGGCTCGCCCGGCGCGCCGATCCCGAGCCGGTCGAGGCGACAGACCGCGGTGGCCGTCCGGCCCGGCGCCTGGGAGCCGCCGAGCCGGCCGGTGACCCGCAGGCCGCCGCAGTCGAGGGTGGCGAAGCCGTCCCAGGTCTCGACCAACTTTCCCTCCAGCTTGACGTTGTTGCCGATGAAGTCGGCGGTGAAGAGGGTCTTCGGGCGGTTGTAGAGATCCTCGGGCGAGCCTTCCTGCGCGATCACACCGCCGTTCAGCAGCACGATGCTGTCGGCGATGGCGAGCGCCTCGATCTGGTCGTGGGTGACGATGACCGCCGCCCGCTCCTCGCGCTTGATGAGCTCCTTGAGGAAGGCCCGGGCCTCGTCGCGGAGCTTCGCGTCGAGGTTCGAGAGCGGCTCGTCGAGGAGCAGGACGGCCGGATCGTAGGCGAGCGACCGGGCGATCGCCACCCGCTGCTGCTGGCCGCCCGAGAGCTGGGCGGGGAAGCGCTCCTGCAGGTGGCCGAGGCCGAGCGCCTCGAGGGCGCGGACGACCTTCTTGCGGGTCTCCGCCTCGGGCGTGCGGCGCAGGCGCAGCCCGTAGGCCACGTTGTCGTAGACCGTGCGGTTCGGCCAGAGCGCATAGGACTGGAAGACGAAGCCGAGGCCGCGCTTCTCCGCCGGCAGGTCGAGCCCCGCCGCGCCGTCGAAGACCCGGGTTCCCGAGACCTCGATCCGGCCCTGGAAGGCGCGCTCCAGCCCGGCGACGCTGCGCAGGAGCGTGGTCTTGCCCGAGCCCGAGGGCCCGAGCAGGGCGGCGATCTGGCCCTTCTCGACGCTGAAGGAGGCGCCCTTCAGCACCTCGACGGCGCCGTATTTCAGATGGATGTCTTCGACGATCAGCTCAGGCATCGAGGCGGACTCCGAAACGCAGGGCGAGCGCGATGCCGCCGGCGATGACCAGGGTGTTGACGACGGCGAGCGAGGAGGCGACGTCGATGTTGCCGCCGTTCCAGAGGCTGACGAGCATGGTGCCCATCACCTCGTTGCCCTGTCCCATCAGGAAGATGCCGGTCGAATACTCCCGGGCGTAGAGCAGGAAGGCGAGGAGCCAGGCGGCGAGCAGCCCGTGCCGCGCCAGCGGCAGGATCACGTCGAGGGCGACGCGACGCTGGCCCGCGCCGGTGACGTAAGCCGCTTCCTCCAGCTCCCGGCCGACCTGGCCGAGCGAGTTCGAGACGAGGCGCAGGCCGAAGGGCAGCCAGACCAGGGTATAGGCCACCCACATCGCCCCGAGCGAGGAGACGAAGGGCCGGAGCGGCGGCAGGAACAGGAAGAGCCAGAACACGACGAGGCCCGCCACGATCCCCGGCATGGCTCGGGGCAGGAGCACCAGGAAGTCGAAGACCCGCACCGAGCGCCGCTGCGTCCGGTGGCTCGCCAGTCCGATCAGCACATAGATGCAGAGCGAGGCGAAGCCGCCGACGAAGGCGATGAGCAGGGTGTTGACGATCGAGCGCCGGATCAGCGGCAGGTCGGCGAGCTTGTGGTAGTTGTCGAGGGTCAGCACCTCGCGGAAGGAGACGAGCGGCCCCCAGGTCGTGACGAAGGAGCGGAGCGCGACGCCCGAGAGCGGCAGCAGCACGACGGCGTAGAGCCAGAGCAGGATCCCCGCGAGCGCCACCCATTTCCACGGCCCGAGCGGCACCCGGTGCGGCCGCGCGGCCTTGCCGCCGATGGTGGCGTAGCGCTGCGCCGAGCGCAGCATCCGGCGCTGGAGCATCACCAGCGGCAGGGTGACGAGCATGATGAAGATCACCACGACCGCCATCAGCTGGTAGGCCGGCCGGCCGAGGAGGGTGTTGAACTTGTAGAGATAGGTCGCAAGCACCAGCCGCCCGTCCTGGTCGCCGAGGACATAGGGCAGGCCGAAGAGTTCGAATCCGAGGAAGGCGACCAGCACGGCGCTGACCGCGATCGAGGGCCAGACCAGGGGCAGCGTCACCTTGGTCGCCACCTGCATCGGCGAGGCGCCGGCGACGCGGGCCGCCTCCTCCAGGTCGGAGGGCACGGTCCGCAGGGCGGTGGCGACGTAGATGTAGACATGCGGCACATGGGTGAGGGCCACGACCAGCACGAGGATCGGCATGGAGTAGACGTTCCAGAAGGGCGCGCCGAACAGGCCCTCCCACCAGACCGACCAGAAGCCGCTCGGCCCGATCGAGACGATGTAGCCGAAGG
>CBDEVG010000033.1:0-82072 GCA_965243535.1 Amaricoccus sp. | reverse complement strand
GCGAGGTCTGGCCGTAGTCCCAGCCGATCCGCCCGATCCCCGCCCGCCGGGCCGTGCCGCTGTCCCGGCCGTCGCAGCCGAGGATCAGCCGGCCGCGCAGCCGCCTTCCATCCGCCAGGGTCAGCTCGGCGGCGCCGGGCTCGACCCGCTGGGCCGCCACCCGGGCGTCGTTGATGACCTCGACCAGCGGGGCCGCGGCGAGCGCCCCGGTCAGCGCGGCGCGCAGCCAGCGGTCCTCGACGATGGCGCCCATGGCCGCCTCGTCGATCTCGTTGCGGTCGAAATGCAGGGCGAAGGGTCCCGGCCCCTCCCCCGCGCGCCCGTCGCTGACGACGATCCGCTCGATCGCCTGGGCCCGGTCCGCCACCGCGGGCCAGACGCCGAGCGCCTCCAGCATCCGCCGCGAGGCGAGCGACAGGGCGTAGGCGCGGCCGTCGAAGTCCGGCTCCGCCCGGGTCTCGGCGGGGGCGGCGTCGAGGACGACCGAGGATATCCCGGCGGAGGCCAGCGCCAGCGCCAGCGCCGGGCCGTTCAGCCCGCCTCCTACGATCAGCGCGTCCCGGTCGATCCCCATGCCGGCAACTATCCCTGCGCGGCCATGATTGTCCACTGATCGCGGCGCGGATAGGGTCGCCCAAAACGCACCGGGGGGAGGCCCGCTTGTCCGAGAGCTGGTTGTGGATGACGGCGGCCGAGCTGGGCCGCGGGATCGGGGCGGGCGTAATCGACCCGCGAGATTTGACGGAGGTCTATCTCGGCGCCGTCGCGGCCCATCCCGAGGCGGCGCGCATCTATGCCCGGACCATGCCCGGGCGCGCCCGGGCCGAGGCCGAGGCCGCCGCCGAGCGGGCCCGGGCCGGGGTGCGCCGCGGGCCGCTCGACGGGGTTCCGGTCAGCTGGAAGGATCTCTTCGACACCGCCGGCGTGGCGACCGAGGCGGGCTCGCGCCTGCTCGAGGGCCGCACGCCCGACCGCGACGCGGCGCTGGTCGCCCGCGGCGCGCGGGCGGGCCTGGTCGCGCTCGGCAAGACCCACATGACCGAGCTCGCCTTCTCCGGCCTCGGCATCAACCCGGTCACCGCGACGCCGCCCAACATCAACGACCCGGAGCTCGCGCCCGGCGGGTCTTCTTCCGGCGCAGCGGCCTCGGTCGCCTTCGGCCTCGCGGCGGCGGCGATCGGGTCGGACACCGGCGGGTCGGTGCGGGTGCCCTCGGCCTGGAACGACCTGGTGGGGCTCAAGACCGGCCACGGCAGCCTGCCGATGCAGGGCGTCGTGCCGCTCTGCCCGCGGTTCGACACCGCGGGGCCGCTCTGCCGCTCGGTGGAGGACGCGGCGCTGCTGCACGCGATCCTCGCGGGCGACCCGGCGGTCGACCTGGAGGGGGCGCGGCTGGAGGGGACGGAGCTTCTGGTGCTCGACACCTCCGCCCTGGGGGAGACCCGGGCCGAGCCCGCCACCGCCTTCGCCGAGGCGGTGGATCAGCTGGAGGCGGCGGGCGCCCGGATCGAGACCCGCGAGATCCCGGGGCTCGCGCGGGCCTTCGAGCTCTCCGCGGCGCTGTTCGGCGCGGAGGCCTATGCGGTCTGGGGCGCGGAGATCGAAGCGGCGCCCGAGCGGATGTTCCCCCCCGTGCGCGACCGCTTCCGCGCGGGCCGGGGGGTGGAGGCGGCGGAGTTCCTGCGCGCCTGGGAGGCGCTTGACCGCCTGCGGGCCGAGTTCCGGGCGGCGACCGCGGGCTGGGACGCGGCGCTCGTGCCCACCACGCCCAACCTGCCGCCGATGGTCGAGGAGATGATCGGCGACCCGGAGGCCTTCGCGCGCGAGAACCTGCTCGCCCTGCGCAACACCCGCATCGCCAACCTGATGGGGCTCTGCGGCCTGACCCTGCCGACCGCCACGCCGAGCTGCGGGCTGAGCGCCCTGACGCCGCCGGGGTCCGAGGGCCGGCTGCTGCGGCTGGGCGCGGCGATGGAGGCGGCGCTGGCCTGAGCCGGCCGAAGGGCCCCAGGGGCCGCTCGGCTCGGTTAACGGGCTGTAAATCCGCGGGTTTCAGAGGTCCGGACCCTGCCTCCGCCGCAGCGCGGCAGGGATTCGGCTGGACCAGAGGCCCCTCGGGCATTATGATTCCGGCCGACACGGGGCGAGGCTTGCAGAGACCCCGGCACGAGGCCAGTGATGCAGTTGCCCGAGCGGTTCGACAGCCAGCCGGAATACGCCTTTCCGCGTCTGCGGCGGCTCCTCGCGGGCGTGCCCCCCGGCGGCCCCGAGATCGCCATGTCGATCGGCGAGCCGCGCCACCCCCTGCCCGGTTTCGTGCCCGAGATCATCGCCGCCCAGGCGGCGGGTTTCGGCCGCTATCCGCCCAACGACGGCGCGCCCGAGCTGCGCGCGGCCATCGCCGGCTGGATCGCCCGCCGCTACGGGGTCGAGATGGATCCCGACCGGCAGATCCACCCGCTGAACGGCACCCGGGAGGGGCTGTTCAACGCCGCGATCGCGCTCTGTCCCGAGCGCAAGAACGGCCGGCCGGCGATCCTGATGCCGAACCCCTATTACCAGGCCTACGGCGCCGCCGCCCGGGCGCTGGGGGCCGAGCCGGTGGTGGTGAACGCCACGGCCGAGACCGGCTTCCTGCCCGATTTCGCCAGCCTGCCGGCGGAGGTTCTGGACCGCGCGGCGCTCGCCTATGTCGGCTCCCCCTCCAACCCCCAGGGCGCGGTGGCGAGCCTCGACTGGCTGCGCGCGCTGGTGGCGCTGGCCGAGCGCCACGACTTCATGATCCTCGCCGACGAATGCTACGGCGAGATCTACTACGGCGCCCCGCCCCCCGGCGCGCTGGAGGCGGCGCGCGCGGCGGATCCCGAGCGGGTGCTGGTCTTCCATTCCCTCTCCAAGCGCTCCTCGGCGCCCGGCCTGCGCTCCGGCTTCGCCGCCGGGGGGCCGCGGGCCATCGCCCAGCTCCTGCGCCTGCGCGGCTACGGCGGCGCGCCCATCCCCTCGCCGATCCAGGCGGCCTCGGCGGCGCTCTGGGCCGACGAGGCGCATGTGGAGGCGAACCGCGCGCTCTATGCGGAAAAGCTGGCGCTGGCGGCCCGGACCCTGGGCGACCTGCCCGGCTGGCGCGCGCCCGAGGCCGGGTTCTTCCTCTGGCTCGACGTGGGCGACGGCGAGGCCGCGGCGCTGCGCCTCTGGCGCGAGGCGGGGGTGCGGGTGGTGCCCGGCGGCTATCTCGCCGAGGACCGGCCGGAGGGGAATCCCGGCGCCGCCTTCATCCGCGTCGCCCTGGTCGCCTCGGTCGAGGACGTCGCCCGCGGCCTCGCCGCCATCCGCGCCGTGCTCGGCGCCCCGAAATCTTCCGAGAGGGTTTGACCGACATGGCCCCACGCGCCAAGACCCGCCGCCGCAGCCCGCTGGTGGAGAGCGACACCGAGGAGGCCCTGCGCCGCCGCGGGACCGAGCTCATCGGTCTGATCCTGATCGCGGTCGGCGCCCTCGGCTGGGCCCTGCTCTGGACCTATTCCCCCGACGACCCGAGCCTCTTCAGCGCCACCGACGCGGCGCCGCGCAACGCGCTGGGGCTGATCGGCGCCTCGATCGCCGATCCGCTGCACCGGGCCTTCGGCTGGGCGGCCTACGGGGCGCCGGTCACGCTCCTCGCCTGGGGGCTGCGGCTGGTGCTGCACGCCGGCGAGAACCGGGTGCTGAGCCGCACGCTCGCCGCCCCGGTCGCCATGCTGGTCGCCGCCGCCTTCGCCGCCACCCATGTGCCCCTCGCCTCCTGGCCGCACGCCTACGGGCTCGGGGGGCTGCTCGGGGACGCGGCGCTCTCGACGCTGATCGAGATGCTGCCGATGCCGGTGACCCTCTCCCTGCCGCTGGCGAGCCTGACGCTCGGGGCGCTCTTCGCGGTCACCGCCGGCTATGCGCTGGGGGTGACCTGGCCGGAGCTGAAGTCGTTCTTCCGCTTCCTCGGCCAGGGTTCGGTGGTGGTCTACGCCGGGGCGCTCGGCGGCGCGGGCAAGGCGCTCGGCGGCGCGGCGGCCGGGGCGAGCCTTGCCAAGGCCAAGGCGCAGGAGGCCATGGAGGCCCGCCGCGCCGCCGCCGCCGAACGGGCCGAGGCCGAACCGCCGGCCCCCGCGTCTGCGCCCGCGGCGGCCGCCGATCCGCTGCCCAAGCCCGTGGGCGGGCTCATCCCCCGTTTCAGCCCCAGCCTGCTGCGCGGGGGCCTCGGCGCGGCCGAGCCCGCGCCGAAGCCCGCCCCGGCCCGCGCCTCCCGGGTCATGCCGCCGCTGCGCGCGTCCGAGCCCGCGCTCGCCCGCCGGCCCGAGCCCGAGTTCGTGCTGGAGGAGGCGGAGCCCTTCGACGCCTTCGCCCCTGCGGCCTTCTCGCCCGTGGAGATCGACGCGGAGGAGGACGACTTCGCGCCCCCCGCCCGGCTCGCCCCGGCCGCCGCCCCCTCCCCTGCCCCGGCCTTCGCCGCCGCGCCGGAGTCCCGGGTCCAGCAGCCCGCGGCGAAGCCCATCGTCAAGAGCGCCCGCGCCAGGGCCGAGGAGCAGCCCCCGCTCCGCCTCGCCGGAGACGAGGCCGGGGACTACGAGCGCCCGCCCCTGTCGCTGCTCGCCGATCCCAACACCATCGTCCGCCATCACCTCTCCTCCGAGGCGCTGGAGGAAAACGCCCGGATGCTGGAAAGCGTCCTCGACGACTACGGCGTGCGCGGCGAGATCGTCTCGATCCGCCCCGGCCCGGTGGTCACCATGTACGAGCTGGAGCCGGCCGCGGGGCTGAAGGCCAGCCGGGTCATCGGCCTGTCCGACGACATCGCGCGCTCCATGTCCGCGCTCGCCTGCCGCGTCTCGACCATCCCGGGGCGCAGCGTCATCGGCATCGAGCTGCCCAACGAGCGGCGCGAGAAGGTGCTTTTGCGCGAGATCCTCGCCGCCAAGGGCTTCGGCGACAGCTCCCACGCCCTGCCGCTCGCCCTCGGCAAGGACATTGGCGGCGAGCCGGTGGTGGCGAACCTCGCCCGGATGCCCCACCTGCTGATCGCGGGCACCACCGGCTCGGGCAAGTCGGTGGCGATCAACACCATGATCCTGAGCCTGGTCTACAAGCTCACCCCGGCGGAATGCCGGCTGATCATGATCGACCCGAAGATGCTGGAGCTTTCCGTCTACGACGGCATCCCCCACCTGCTTTCCCCCGTCGTCACCGACCCCAAGAAGGCGGTCGTGGCGCTGAAGTGGGTGGTGGCGGAGATGGAGGACCGCTACCGTAAGATGTCCAAGATGGGCGTGCGCAACATCGACGGCTACAACGCGCGCGTCCGCGACGCCCTCGCGCGCGGCGAGGCCTTCACCCGCACCGTCCAGACCGGCTTCGACGAGGACACCGGCGAGCCCGTCTTCGAGACCGAGAGCATCCAGCCCCAGGCCATGGCCTACATCGTCGTCATCGTCGACGAGATGGCCGACCTGATGATGGTCGCCGGCAAGGAGATCGAGGCCTGCATCCAGCGCCTCGCCCAGATGGCCCGCGCCTCCGGCATCCACCTCATCATGGCCACCCAGCGCCCCTCGGTCGACGTCATCACCGGCACGATCAAGGCGAACTTCCCCACCCGGATCAGCTTCCAGGTGACGTCCAAGATCGACAGCCGGACGATCCTGGGCGAGATGGGCGCCGAGCAGCTCCTCGGCCAGGGCGACATGCTCTACATGGCCGGCGGCGGGCGGATCACCCGCGTCCACGGCCCCTTCGTCTCGGACGAGGAGGTGGAGGAGGTCGTCTCCCATCTCAAGAGCTTCGGCGCGCCGGAGTACGAGGCGGGCGTGCTCGACGGCCCCGACGACGAGGAGGGCGACATCGACGCGGTGCTCGGCCTCGGCGGCAACACCCAGTCCGACGACGCCCTCTACGACCAGGCGGTGGCGATCGTCGCCAAGGACCGCAAGTGCTCGACCTCCTACATCCAGCGCAAGCTGTCGGTGGGCTACAACAAGGCGGCGAAGCTCGTGGAGCAGATGGAGCAGGAGGGCGTGGTCAGCCAGGCCAACCACGTCGGCAAGCGCGAGGTGCTGGTTCCTGAGCGCTGAGGCGGGTTGCGAGAAGGCGGGCCGCGGGAAGGCCGGGCGCGGGAAGGCGGGGGCGCGGGACTGTGATCCGCGGCGGCTGACGGAACGTTTTCGCGCCGCGGCTCCTATATGCTCCGAGGGGGCGGGGACATGCTTCGCCCCGCAGTCAGAGGAGCTCCGACATGGCTGACGCCAAGACCCTGGAGAAAGCGCCGCTGCGCACGCCGACCGATCTCGGCGCCAATGCGACCAAGGATATCGCGGCGGCGCTGAACGGCGTGCTCGCCGACATGTTCGCCCTGTATCTCAAGACCAAGAACTTTCACTGGCACATGTCCGGGCGGCATTTCCGCGACTATCACCTGCTGCTCGACGAACAGGCCGACCAGATCTTCGCCGTCACCGACGACCTGGCGGAACGGGTGCGCAAGGTGGGCGGCACGACCCTGCGCTCCATCGGCCATGTCGCCAAGCTGCAGCGCATCGCCGACAACGACGCGGCGTACGTGACGCCCCGGGACATGCTGGCGGAGCTCGCCGAGGACAACCGCAGCCTCACCGGCTACCTGCGCGCCGCCCATGACGTCTGCGACGAGCACAACGACGTCGCCTCCGCCAGCCTCATCGAGAACTGGATCGACGAGGCCGAGCGCCGCGCCTGGTTCCTCTTCGAGGCCACGCGCGAGGACCGCTGATCCCGGGGGCCCCGGCGGCGCGGGCCGCCGCCGGGGCTCGGAAAGACCTCTGCGAAATTCCGGACGCGGCCGCTCCCGACCCGTTCACACTCCTGAAAATGGGGTTAAGGCCTCAGAATATATTCAATAATTACAATATACTGACTCCGTTATCACGCGTGATATCACAGCCCCTTTCCAAGCGACGCAGCGGGGGGAGCGGCTCTCGCAGAAATCTCCCGGAGACTGCTTGGACCTGCGGCGGCGGAGCGCCGGCGCGGGATTTTCGGGATCCCGGCCGGAAATCCTGTCTATCCCAGCCGGGATCGTGGCGGACAGGCGCGACGTCCCGGGGCGCGACAGGACCCGTCGGGTCGGCCCCGTCCAAATCGCCGGACCCTCGTTCAGCGGCGGTCGGCCGCCTCCGGCAGGCCGAAGCGGCGGAGCTTGTTGGCGATCATGGTGTGCGAGGCGCCGAGCCGGGCGGCGAGCTTGCGGCTCGACGGATAGCTCGGATAGAGCCGGCGCAAGAGATCGCGCTCGAAGGCCGAGACCGCGTCCGTCAGGCTCAGCCCCTCCTCGAAGCCCGCCGTCCCCTCCCCTGCCGCGGCCCGGGGCGGAGAGGCCGCCGCGCCCGCCGCCAGCTCCAGGTCGGCGGGCCGGATCAGCCCGTCGTCGCAGAGCGTCACCGCGCGAAAGATCGCGTTCTCGAGCTGGCGCACGTTCCCCGGCCAGGGCGAGGCCAGGAGCGCCGCCTCCGCCTCGGGGGTCAGCCCGCGGGCCGGCCGCCGCGCCTGGGCCGCCGCCCGCGCCACGAAATGCCGGGCGAGCATGCGGATGTCCTCCCCCCGCTCCCGCAGGGGCGGCATCTCGAGGTTCAGCACGTTCAGGCGATAGTAGAGGTCCTCGCGGAAGGCCCCCTTGGCGATCATGGCCGGCAGGTCGCGGTGGGTGGCGCTGATGATGCGCACGTTCACCCGGGACTCCCGCTCGCTCCCCACCCGGCGAAAGCTGCCGTCGTTGAGGAACCGCAGCAGCTTGGCCTGGAGGTAGAGCGACATCTCGCCGATCTCGTCCAGGAAGACCGTGCCCCGGTCGGCGAGCTCCAGCAGCCCCGGCTTGCCGTCGCGCCGCGCCCCCGAGAAGGCCCCGCCCGCATAGCCGAAGAGCTCGCTCTCCGCGAGGCTCTCGGGCAGGGCGGCGCAGTTCAGCGCCAGGAACGGCTTGCCGGCCCGGGGGCTCGCCCGGTGGCAGGCGTGGGCGAGCAGCTCCTTGCCCGTGCCGGTCTCGCCCAGCAGCAGCAGCGGCGCATCGACCGGCGCCGCCCGCGCCGCCCGGGCCTTGAGCGTGCGCATGGGGGCGGAATCGCCCAAGATCGCGTCGAAGCCCCCGACCTCCGCGTGCTGCAAGGCGTCCAGCCGCTCGCCCAGGCGCTGGGGCGCATGGAGAAGCAGCACGCCGCCCGCGAGCGCACCTCCTTCGGTCAGGGGCCGGGTCTCCAGCAGAAAGGGCCGCCCCCGGACCGCCACCTCCCGCGGCGGGTCGCGGAACGCCTGGGCCAGCAGGTGGGCGGATTGCCCGGGGTCGTCCAGGAGCGCGGCGAGCGTGGTCCCCAGCGGGTCGCCCCCCAGCGCGGCGGCGGCGGCCGCATTGGCCACCAGCACCCGGCCGGCGCCGTCCACCGCCAGCACCGGATCGGCCAGCGCGTCGAGCAGCGCGTCGAGATGCATCCGCCGCCGCGCCCCGGGCAGGAGGTCCACCGGCGCGACGCCGGCCACCCCCTGAACCCCGGAGAGCGCGGCGCAGAGCCCGTCGAGACCGGCGGCGTCGAGCCCCGGCGCGTCGATGTAGATGTGCGGAGGCTCCACCTCCACCGCCTGGACGTCCAGCCGGCGGCGGGCGAGCACCGAAAGGATCTCGGAGGCGATCCCCACCCGATCGACAAAGGCGATCTCCAGCCGCATCCGATACCTCCGTAACGAATCCGCTACACTGTCACGAAAAGCGTACACTCCCGTCAAGTGCCCGGTCAACAAAGGCTTTTCGGCGCAGGGCTCTTGGGCTGTAAAGTTTCACGTACACCCCGGATCGCCCAGTCTCCATATAAAATTCATTTCTATCAATGGGGTAACGTCGCGCCGCAAGATGGCACGATATTTGCTTATACCCCAGCAAGAAACAAAGCGACCAGGGAGCTTGCCATGATGCCGCGGATCGAGACGGGACCGGAGCACGCCGGAGCGCTGCTGGAGATCGACCTCGGCGCGATCCGCGCCAACTGGCGGGCGATGCGGGCCCGGCTCGGCGCGGCGGCCTGCGGCGCGGTGGTCAAGGCGGACGCCTACGGCCTCGGCGCCCGCGCGGTCGCCCCGGCCCTGGCCGAGGAAGGCGCCCGGCAGTTCTTCGTCGCCCATCTCGACGAGGCGATCGCGCTGCAGCCGCTGCTGCCCGCCACCGCCGAGATCTTCGTGCTCAACGGCCTGCCCCAGGGGGCCGAGCGCGACTGCGCCGAGCGCGGCCTGATCCCGGTGCTCAACAGCCTCGCCCAGGTCGAGGCCTACGCCGCCCAGGGCCGCCGCCGCGACCGCGCCCTGCCCGCTGCGGTCCAGATCGACAGCGGCATGTCCCGCCTCGGCCTCTCCCGCGCGGAGCTCGACCGGCTCGCCGCCGATCCCGCCCGGCTCGACGGCCTGTCGCTGCGCCTGGTCATGAGCCACCTCGCCTGCGCCGAGGACCAGGCGAACCCGATGAACCGCGCCCAGCTCGCCCGCTTCGACGCCGGCCGCCGCCGCCTGCCCGCCGCCCCGGCGAGCCTCGCCAATTCCTCGGGCGTCTTCCTCGGTCCGGACTTCCACTTCGACCTCGCCCGCCCGGGCGCGGCGCTCTACGGCCTCGCCCCGGTCGCGGGCGCGGCCAATCCCATGCGGCCGACCGTGCGCCTCTCCGCCCGCATCCTTCAGATCCGCGAGACCGAGCCCGGCGACGTGGTGGGCTACGGCGCCGCCTGGACGGCTTCGGACCGCCGGCGCATCGCCACCGTCTCGGCCGGTTATGCGGACGGCTACCTGCGCCGGCTGAGCGGCCGCGCGGTGGCCTGGGCCGGCGACCGCGCCGCGCCCCAGGTTGGCACCGTCTCCATGGACAGCGTCACCTTCGACGTCACCGACGCCCCAGAGGCGGTCGAGGGCGGCTTCCTCGAGCTGATCGGCCCGCGGAACCCGGTCGACGCGCTCGCCGCCCAGGGCGCGACCATCGGCTACGAAATCCTCACCTCGCTCGGGGGCCGCTACGCCCGCGTCTACAAGGACGCCCCCGCCGCCCCCACCGAAAGGCTCAGCGCATGAAGATCATCGTTCTCGGCAGCGGCGTCATCGGCGTCGCCAGCGCCTGGTACCTGGCCGCCGAAGGCCACGAGGTGACGGTGCTCGACCGCCAGCCCGGCCCCGCCCTGGAGACGAGCTTCGCCAACGCCGGCGAGGTCTCGCCCGGCTACGCCTCGCCCTGGGCCGCCCCCGGCATCCCGGTCAAGGCGATCAAGTGGCTGTTCATGAAGCACAGCCCGCTGATCATCCGCCCGAGCTTCGACCCGGCCTTCTGGCGCTTCGCCTTCGGGATGCTGAAGAACTGCAACGCCGCCGCCTACGAGGTGAACAAGAGCCGCATGGTGCCGATCGCGGAGCTCAGCCGCGACCTGCTGCGCGACCTGCGGGCCGAAACCGGCATCGCCTATGACGAGCGGATGCAGGGCACGCTCCAGGTGTTCCGCACGGAAAAGCTGATGGCGGGCGCGGCCAAGGACGTGGCCGTGCTGAACGACCTCGGCGTGCCGAACGAGCTGCTCGACGTCGAAGGCTGCATCGCCGCCGAGCCGGCCCTTGCCCGGGTGCGGGAAAAGTTCGTGGGCGGCCTGCGCCTGCCCGGCGACGAGACCGGCGACTGCTTCAAGTTCACCGAGGCCCTGCGGGCGCTGGCCGCCGCGCGCGGCGTCGACTTCCGCTACGGCGTCGAGATCCGCGGCCTCGCGACCGAGGGCGACCGGGTGACCGGCGTCGCGACCGGCGCCGGCCAGATGGCGGCGGATGCGGTGGTGGTGGCGCTCGGGAGCTATTCGCCGCTCCTGCTCAAGCCCCACGGCATCGACCTGCCGGTCTATCCGGTCAAGGGCTACTCCCTGACCGTGCCGATCGCCGACCCCGCCGGGGCCCCGGAATCGACCGTGATGGACGAGATGCACAAGGTCGCCATCACCCGCCTCGGCGACCGGATCCGGGTGGGCGGCATGGCCGAGCTCGCGGGCTTCGACACGCGCCTCGACCCGCGGCGGCGCGCGACGCTCGAGCATGTCGTCTCCGACCTCTACCCCGCCGGCGGCCGCGCCTCGGACGGCGCGTTCTGGGCGGGCCTGCGGCCGATGACCCCGGACGGCCCCCCGGTGATCGGCCGGGCGAAGTTCCGGAACCTCTGGCTCAACACCGGCCACGGCACCCTGGGCTGGACCATGTCCTGCGGCTCGGGCCGGGTCCTGGCCGACCTCGTCTCCGGCCGCGCCCCCGCGATCGACGCCAAGCCGCTGTCGATCGAGCGCTACCTCGGCGCCGTCCGCGCCGCCCCCGTCCTGAAGGAAGCCAACGCATGACCCTGACCGCGATCAACGCCGCCGGCGCCCCCGCCGCCATCGGACCCTACGTGCATGCCGTGCGGCTGGGCGACCTGCTCTTCACCTCGGGCCAGATCCCGCTGGCGCTGGACGGCGCCATGCCCGAGGGCATCGAGGCCCAGACCGAACAGGTCTTCGACAACCTCGCCGCCGTGCTGGCCGAGGCGGGCGCGGGCTTCGCCGACGTCGCCAAGGCGACGGTCTTCGTCACCGACCTCGGCGACTTCGCCCGGCTGAACGCGGTCTACGAGAAGCGCTTCGGCGGCCACAAGCCCGCCCGCTCCACCGTCCAGGTGGCGGCCCTGCCCCGGGGCGCCAGCGTCGAGATCGAGCTGGTGGCGCGCATCCCCGCGTGACCCTTTCCGAGGGGGCGCGCCCGGACGCGGCTCCCCCCTCACGCCCGGGCGCGGCCTCGCGTTCCGGGAATCGCGCCGCCCGCCCCGCCTCCGGGCGCGGTCCGGCGCAAGCGATGCGATCCGCCCAGGTCCGCCCGGGCGTGAGCTCTCGGTCCGTCGGAGACGACGGCCCCCAAACCAACCCAAGAACCAACAGGGAGAACCACCATGCGCACGCATGATGGAGCGGCGATCGACGCCGAACAGCGCCAGGAGGCGCAGGATTTCCACCGCGGGCTCAAGGACCGCCACGTCCAGCTGATCGCGCTCGGCGGCGCGATCGGCGTCGGGCTGTTCCTCGGCTCGGGCCGGGCGATCAGCCAGGCGGGCCCCGGCCTGATCTTCGCCTACGCCGCCGCGGGCGTCGTGATCTTCTTCATCATGCGCGCGCTCGGCGAGCTGATGCTGCACCGGCCCGTCGCCGGCTCCTTCGCGACCTACGCCGAGGAATACGTCTCGCCCTTCGCCGGCTTCGCCACCGGCTGGTCCTACTGGTTCATGTGGGTGGTGACCGGCATGGCCGAGATCACCGCCGTCGGCATCTACACCCACTACTGGCTGCCCGAGATCCCGCAGTGGATCCCGGCGCTCGTCACGCTCGGCGTGCTCTACGGCGTCAACCTCATCGCGGTGAAGCTGTTCGGCGAGCTGGAGTTCTGGTTCGCGCTCATCAAGATCCTCGCCATCGTCGGCCTGCTGATCGCCGGACCGCTGGCGCTGGTCTTCGGCTGGGGCGGCGAGACCGCGCGGGTCTCCAACCTCTGGGAGCACGGCGGCATGTTCCCCACGGGCGTCTTCGGCGTGGTGCTGGCGCTTCAGATGGTGATGTTCGCCTTCCAGGGCGTGGAGCTCCTCGGCGTCACCGCCGGCGAGGTCGAGGATCCGGCGAAATCCCTGCCCAAGGCCACCAACGCGGTCGTCTGGCGGATCCTCGTCTTCTACATCGGCGCGCTGCTCGTCATCATGATGCTCGCCCCCTGGACCGAGTTCTCGGCCGGCGAAAGCCCCTTCGTCATGGTCTTCGAGCGCATGGGCCTGCCCGCCGCCGCGCTGATCATCAACTTCGTCGTCATCACCGCCGCGGCCTCGTCCTGCAACTCCGGCATCTTCTCCACCGGCCGGATGCTCTACACCCTTTCCCACTTCGGCCAGGCGCCGAAGGCCTTCGGCAAGGTCAACCGCAACCACGTGCCGGCCGCCGGCATCACCGCCTCGGTCTTCGTCATGCTCTTCGGCGTGGTGCTGAACTACTTCATCCCCGAGCAGGTCTTCGTCTACGTGACCTCGGTCGCGCTGGTCGGCACCATCTGGACCTGGGGCATGATCATGCTCTCCCACATCGGCTATCGCCGGGCCGTGGCCCGGGGCGAGGCGGAGGCGGTCTCCTTCCGGATGCCCGGCGCGCCCTTCACCAACTGGGCCGTGCTGGCCTTCCTCGGGATGGTGACGGTCTTCCTCGGCATGGACGAAGGCACCCGCGTGGCGCTCTACGTCGCCCCGGTCTGGTTCGCCCTGCTGGCGGTCGGCTACCGGCTGACCCGGCGCGAGGTCCCCGTCCTCGCCTGATCGCAGGCCTTCGCCCGACCTGAACCTGGCGCCCGCTCCCGACCGGAGCGGGCGCCTTGCGTTTCCGGGGTCAGTCCGCCGCCACCATGACGTCGGAGGCCTTGATCACCGCATAGGCCTCCTGGCCCGCCGCGATCTTCAGGTCGTCCACCGCCGCATTGGTGATCGAGGCGGTGACGATCGTCCCGCCGCCCAGGTCGATGCGGACATGAGAGGTGGTGGCGCCCCCTCGACGATCCGGCCCTTCAGCTGGTTGCGCGCGCTGATCTTCATGATGTCCTCCGAGTCGTTATGCTCCCGAACAGCATAACGATGGGCCCGCCCGGCGAGCAGGCCGCTCAGCGGGCGGCGTCGAGGATCATCCGGGCGGCCTTTTCCGCGATCATCACCGTCGGCGAATTGGTGTTGCCGCTGGTGATGGTCGGCATGATCGAGGCGTCCGCGACCCGCAGCCGCCCGACCGCCCGCACCCGCAGCTCCGGGTCCACCACCGCGCCCGGATCCGCCCCCATCCGGCAGGTGCCAACCGGGTGGAAGATCGTGGTGCCGATGTCGCCCGCCGCCTGGCGCAGCTCCGCCTCGGACTGGAGCGCCGCGCCCGGGCGGTATTCCTCGGGGCGATACCGGGCGAAGGCGGGCTGGGCGGCGATCCGGCGGGTCAGGCGGATCGACGCCGCCGCCACCGCGAGGTCCCCCTCGGTCGAGAGATAGTTCGGCCGGATCGCGGGGGCCGCTCGGAAGTCGGGGCTCGCCGCATGGACCGTGCCCCGGCTCTCGGGCCGCAGGTTGCAGACCGAGGCGGTCATGGCGGGGAAGGGGTGCACCTTGTCCCCGAACTTGTCGAGGCTCACCGGCTGGACGTGGTACTCCAGGTCCGGCGTCGCCTTCTCGGGCCCCGACCGGGTGAAGACGCCCACCTGGCTCGGCGCCATCGCCATGGGGCCCGAGCGGCGCAGGGCGTATTCCAGTCCGATCGCCGCCTTGCCGAAGAGGTGCGAGGCCTTCTCGTTCAGGGTGGGCACCCCCGTCACCTTGTAGACCAGCCGCAGCTGCAGGTGGTCCTGGAGGTTCGCGCCCACCCCGCGCGCCTCGGCGACCAGCGTGATCCCGGCCGCCTGCAACGCCTCCGGGTCGCCGATCCCCGACAATTCCAGCAGATGGGGCGAGCCGATGGCGCCCGCCGCCAGCACCGTCTCGGCCCGGGCGCGGGCCTCGCGGGTCGCGCCGCCCTGGATATAGGACACGCCCCGGACCTCGCCCCCCTCGACGATCAGCCGCCGGGCCTGGGCGCCGGTCTCCACCCGCAGGTTGGGGCGGGAGGCGACGGGCCTCAGGAAGGCCTTGGCGGTGTTCCAGCGCCAGCCCGACCGCTGGTTCACGTCGAAATAGCCGCCGCCCTCGTTCGTGCCCCGGTTGAAGTCCTCGGTCCGGGGGATGCCCGCCTCCTCGGCCGCGTCGAGGAAGGCGTCGAGCACCTTCCAGCGCACCCGCGCCGTCTCCACCCGCCATTCCCCGCCCACGCCGTGGAAGTCGGAGGCGCCCTTGTAGTAGTCCTCCTGCGCCTTGAACACCGGCAGCACGTCGTCCCAGCCCCAGCCCGTGCAGCCGAGCTGCCGCCAGTGGTCGTAATCCGCCGCTTGGCCGCGCATGTAGATCATGCCGTTGATCGAGGAGCAGCCGCCGAGCACCTTGCCCCGCGGATAGAGCAGGCTGCGGCCGTTCAGCCCCGCCTCCGGCTCGGTCGAGAAGCGCCAGTCGGTGCGCGGATTGCCGATGCAATAGAGATAGCCGACGGGGATATGGATCCAGTGGTAGTTGTCGCGTCCCCCCGCCTCCAGCAGGAGCACGCGGTTGCGCGGATCGGCGGAGAGGCGGTTCGCCAGCACGCAGCCCGCGGAGCCCGCGCCGATGACGATGTAGTCGTAGTCCTCCATGGTCTTCTCCAAGACTCCTCCGGCCGCGCGCCCCGGCGGAGGCGCGGGCGGAACATGAATTCGCGGGGCGAGGGAGGGGCCCCGGGGCCCGAAGCAGGGACGCCCGTAAGGCGCCCGGGGCCGCGCGTCAGCCTTGGTCGAAGCCGAGCCGGCGGCCGATGCGGGAGTTGTAGAACTCGCCCACCACCCCCCGGCGGAACAGCAGCACGCAGACCATGAAGACCAGCCCGGTGATGATCGTCACCGGAAAGTCCGAGGTCGCGAGATAGTTCTGCAGGGTCACCACCAGGCCCGCGCCGAAGATCGGCCCGACCAGGGTGCCGATTCCGCCGAGCAGCGTCATCAGCACCACCTCGCCCGACATCTGCCAGCCGACGTCCGTCAGGGTGGCGAACTGGAAGACCAGCGCCTTCAGCCCGCCCGCCAGCCCCGAGAGCGCCGCCGACATGACGAAGGCCCCGAGCTTGTAGGCGTTGGTGGAGTAGCCGAGCGAGATCGCCCGCGCCTCGTTTTCGCGGATCGACTTCAGGATCATGCCGAAGGGCGAGTTCACGAAGCGGTAGATGATCCCCATGCCGATCAGGAAGACCGCCGCGACGAAATAGTACATCGTCAGGGTGTGGCTGAGGTCGATCACCCCGAAGAGATGGCCCCGCGGCACCGACTGGATGCCGTCCTCGCCATGGGTGAACCCGGCCTGGAGGCAGAAGAAGAAGAACATCTGCGCCAGCGCCAGGGTGATCATGGTGAAGTAGATGCCGGTCCGGCGCAGGGCGATCGCCCCGATCACCAGCCCCAGCGCCGCGGCGCCGGCGACCCCGATCAGGAGGCCCACCTCGGGCGTCATCCCCCACTCCTTCACCGCATGGGCGGTGAAATAGGCGGCCCCCCCGAAGAACGCCGCATGGCCGAAGGAGAGGAGGCCGGTGTAGCCGAGCAGCAGGTTGAACGCCCCGGCGAAGAGCGCGAAGCAGAGGAGCTTCATCACGAAGATCGGATAGGCGAGGAACGGCGCGACCGCGAGCAGGGCGATCAGCGCGCCGAAGAGCGCGAGCCGGAGTGTCGCCGCCTGGGGATGGGGCTCGACCGCGGGCGCGGCGGGGGCGGCGGAGGCTTGGCCGGCCATGTCAGACGTCCCTTCCGAAAAGTCCCGCGGGCCGCAGGATCAAGACGATCGCCATGATGACGAAGATCACGATGTTCGAGGCCTCGGGGTAGAAGACCTTGGTCAGCCCCTCGGCGATGCCGAGCAGGTAGCCGGTGACGATGGCCCCGAGGATCGAGCCCATGCCGCCCACCACCACCACGGCGAAGACCACGATGATGATGTTCGACCCCATCAGCGGCGAGACCTGGTAGACCGGCGCGGCGAGCACCCCGGCGAAGGCCGCGAGCCCCGCCCCGAGCGCATAGGTGAAGGTCAGCAGTAAGGGCACGTTCACGCCGAAGCTCTGGACCAGCACCGGGTTTTCCGTCGCGGCGCGCAGATAGGCGCCGAGCTTGGTCTTCTCGATCAGGAGCCAGGTGGCGATGCACACGATCAGCGAGGCGACGATCACCCAGCCGCGATAGACCGGCAGGAACATGAAGCCGAGGTTCATCGCCCCTGTCAGGGCGGGGGGCGAGGGATAGGGCTTGCCGGAGGCGCCGAAATAGTAGCGGAACGTCCCCTCGATGACGAGCGCGAGGCCGAAGGTGAAGAGCAGGCCGTAGAGATGGTCGAGCTTGTAGAGCCGCGACAGCATCGTGCGCTCCACGACCGCCGCGCCGAGGCCGACGAGGACCGGCGACAGGATCAGCGCCAACCAGTAGTTGACCCCGGCCAGGCTCAGCAACAGCAGGGCGACGAAGGCGCCGAGCATGTACTGCGCCCCGTGGGCGAAGTTGATGACCCTGAGCAGGCCGAAGATCACCGCGAGCCCGAGGCTCAGCAGCGCATAGAACGACCCGTTGATCAGCCCGATCAGCAGCTGGCCGAAGAAGGCCTGCAACGGGATGCCGAAGACCATGGTCATACCCCGAGCTCCCGGTTCAGCAGGTCCATCCGGTTCGCGAGATCCCCCACCGGGAATTCCGCCGTCATCACCCCATGGTCCATGAGGTAGAACCGGTCGGCGACCTTGGAGGCGAAGCGGAAGTTCTGCTCGACCAGCACCACGGTCATGCCGCGCGCCTTGAGCTTGACCAGCACCTCGCCGATGCGCTGGATGATGACGGGGGCGAGACCCTCCGTCGGCTCGTCGAGCAGGATGCAGCGCACCCCGGTGCGCAGGATCCGCGCCATGGCGAGCATCTGCTGTTCGCCGCCCGAGAGCTTGGTGCCGGGCGAGTTCCGCCGCTCCAGCAGGTTGGGGAAGAGGTCGTAGATTTCGTCGAGGCTCATGCCCCCCTGCGCCACGGTGGGCGGCAGCATCAGGTTCTCCTGCACCGAGAGGGTCGCGAAGATGCCGCGCTCTTCCGGCACGAAGCCGAGGCCCGCATGGGCGACCTTGTGGAGCGGCATGGACATCAGATCCTTGCCGGCGAAGGAAATCTGCCCGGTGCGCTTGCGCAGGATCCCCATGATCGTGCGCAGGGTGGTGGTCTTGCCCATGCCGTTGCGGCCGAGGATGCAGATCATCTCGCCCTCGGCGACCGAGAGGTCGACCCCGTGCAGGACGTGGCTCTCGCCGTACCAGGCCTGGAGGCCGCGGACTGTCAGAAGGTCGGCCATCAGTGCTCCGTCCCCATGTAGGCGGTCCGGACCCGCGGGTCCTGGCTCACGCTCGCATAGTCGCCGCTGGCGAGGATCTCGCCCCGCTGCAGCACGGTGACCTGGTGGCAGATGTCGGCGACCACCGAGAGGTTGTGCTCGACCATCAGCACGGCGCGGTGGCGGGCCACCTCGCGGATGATGTTCGCCACCATCGCCACGTCCTCCTGCCCCATGCCCGCCATCGGCTCGTCGAGGAGCAGAACCTCGGGCTCCAGCGCCAGCGTGGTGGCGATTTCGAGCACCCGCTTGCGGCCATAGGACAGGTCCGCCGCCCGGGCGTTGCGGTAGCGCGTAAGGCCGAGCTCCTCGATCAGCACCTCGGCCCGGGCGTTCAGCCGGTCGAGCGACGACAGCGGCAGCCAGAACTGCGTGGCGAGGTCGTTCGGCCGCTGCAGCGCGACCCGCACGTTCTCCAGCACCGTCAGATGCGGAAAGACGGCGGAGATCTGGAACGACCGCACCATCCCCATCCGCGCCACCTTGTCGGGCTTCTCGCGGGTGATGTCGGTCCCGAGCAGGGTGATCCGCCCCCGGGTCGGCTGAAGGAACTTGGTCAGCAGGTTGAAGACGGTGGTCTTGCCCGCGCCGTTCGGCCCGATCAGGGCGTGGATGCGCGCGTGATGCACGTCGAGATCGACATCGTTGACCGCGGTGAAGCCCGCGAAGTCCTTGCCGAGGCCGCGGGCGGTCAGCACCACCCGCGGTTCGGCCTGCGTCGCCGCAGGCGCCGCCATCTTACTGCTTGACCAGCGGGCAGCCGGAGGCCTCGGCCGACAGGTAGGCCTGCTCGCCCGGGATGGTCGCGACGATGGTGTAGTAGTCCCAGGGAATGTCGGATTCGCCGGGCTTCTTCACCTCCATCAGGTAGACGTCCTTCACCATGCGGCCGTTCTCCTGGACCTTGCCGCCGCGGGCGAAGACGTCGTCCACCGGCATCTCGTGGAGCCTGGCCGCGACCGCCTCGGTCTCGTCCGAGCCCGCCGCCTGGACCGCCTTGAGGTACTGGGTGACGGCCGAATAGGTGCCGGCATGGTTCATGTTGGGCATGGCGCCGGTGCGCTCGAAGAAGCGCTTGCCGAAGTCGCGGGTCTGGTCGTCCATGTTCCAGTAGAAGCTCTCGGTCAGGTTCAGCCCCTGGGCGGTCTCCTGCCCGAGGCCGTTGACCTCGGCGATGGTGAAGAGCAGCGCCGCGAGCTTCTGGCCGCCCTGGGTGATGCCGAATTCGTTCGCCTGCTTGATGGCGTTCTGGGTGTCGAGCCCGGCGTTGGCGAGACCGATCACCTTGGCGCCCGAGGCCTGGGCCTGGAGCAGGAAGGACGAGAAGTCGGTGGTGGCGAGCGGATGGCGCACTGAGCCCAGCACCTGCCCGCCCTTCTCCTTGACGAAGTTCGCGGTGTTCTCCTCCAGCGAATAGCCGAAGGCGTAGTCGGCGGTCAGGAAGTACCAGCTGTCGCCGCCCGCCTCCACCAGCGCGCCGCCGGTGCCGGTTGCGAGCATGTGGGTGTCATAGGCCCAATGGAAGCCGTAGGGCGAGCACTGCTTGCCGGTCAGCTCGGTGGTGGCGGCGCCGGTGTTGATGGTGATCTTCTTGGCGTCCTTGGACAGCGCCTGGACCGCGAGGCCGACCGAGGAGGTGGTCAGCTCCATGATCGCGTCCACCTGCTCGGTGTCATACCACTGGCGGGCGATGTTGGAGGCGATGTCGGGCTTGTTCTGGTGGTCGGCGGTGATGATCTCGATCGGCGCGTCCAGCACCTTGCCGCCGAAATCCTCGGCCGCCATCCGGGCCGCCTCGACCGAGAACTTGCCGCCGAAGTCGGCGTAGACGCCGGATTGGTCGTTGAGGATGCCGATCTTGACCTTGTCGTCCGAGACCTGGGCCAAGGCCGGCAGGGCGGCGAGCGTGGTGGCGAGGCACGAAGCCGACAGCAGTAATGCGCGCATTATTCTCTCCCCGAATGCTCATGCGATCGTCGGTCCCCAGGCGCAGGGCGCCGGGCCATTGTTCAGGATGTGACCGAACCTTGTTCTGATTCCCGGATCGTATCCGCGCGGGGATCATAGCTGCCATGCATTCTTTGACACAAGTCCGGGGAATCCCTAAGTTTGGTACATACTCTGTACGAAAACTGTATGACCTTGCGGCATGTCGACCCCCCTCGTCTGGGATGACCTCCAGTATTTCCTCGCCGTGGCGCGCACCGGCCAGCTCAGCCGCGCGGCGCGGCGGCTGCGCACCAGCCACGTCACCGTCGGCCGCCGGATCGAGCGGCTGGAGGAGGCGCTGACGACCCGGCTGTTCGAGCGCACGCCCCGCGGCTACGGCCTCACCCCCTCGGGGGAGCGGCTGGTCGCCATGGCCGAACGCATCGAGCAGGAGACCGGCCGCCTGCAGGAGTTCGCCGCCGGCGCGGGCGCCCTGCGCGGCCCCATCCGGCTCAACATGCCCGAGGGGCTGTCGAGCTTCTTCTGCGCGGAAATCCTGACGGAATTCGCCGGGCGCTTCCCCGCGCTGACGCTGGAGCTGGTGGCGATCCAGCAGGTCATCTCGCTCTCGCGCAAGGTGACCGACCTCGCCATCCTGCTCGACCCGCCCAAGGGCGGCCCCTACTGGTCGGAAAAGCTCACCGACTACACCTTGGGCCTCTACGCCGCGCAGAGCTACCTCGACCGGGCGGAGCCCGCCCATTGCCGCGAGGATCTCGTGGCGCAGGATTTCATCGGCTACATCGACGAGATGCTCTTCGCCCCCGGCCTCGACTATCTCGGCGAGGTCTATCCGGGGCTAGAGCCGAAGTTCCTCGCCTCGTCGATCTTCTCCCAGCTCGCCGCGGCCCGCCGGGGGCTCGGGGTGACGGTGCTGCCGCATTTCCTCGGCCGCCGCTACCCCGACCTCGCGCCGGTCCTCCCCCGCGAGGTGGTGCTGACCCGCTCCTACTGGATGACCTGCCGCCGCGACCTGCGCGACGCGCCCCGCGAACGGGCGGTGATCGACTTCCTCATGTCGGCGATGGCGGCCCGCCAGACGATCCTGAGGCCGGGCGGCTAGGCCGGCCCCGCGCCGGACGCCCCGCCTCCGTCGCGGCGCCTTGGGCGCGGTCGCCGGCGCGACGCCCGCGTCAGCGCCGATCCCGGGACGGCTGGTTGGAAAGCGCCCATCCGCTCCGACCCGGCGGCTCGTCACAGAGGGAATAACTCGTCACGGTCGCGCCCCGCCCCAAGGCCGGCGTGGTGATGAACTCCGCCCGCGCTGAGAAGCTCTCGATGACGTCCTGCGCGCCATCCGGGCGCGACCCGGGATCGACCTTCCCCGACATGGTCGCAGAATAGCGAAAGCGCCAATACGAGAGCGGCGTCGCCACGATTGAAAAGACGGGATTGGAGCTTTCGATATGCTCCTGGTCGTCGTTCCCCAGCAGCAGCGGGTCCGCCCAGAGCTCCATCCGGTTCCAGGGCTCCGTCCGATGTCCCCCCGACAGACGAATCCCCGCGTCTCGACCCTCGGAACGCAGGCTCAAGTCGATGAAGACCTGTTCAGGACCCTCACATCCCAGGAAGCCGCCGAAGGTGATCGGGCCGCGGGTCGCGAAGGTGGGTCCGTCAGAACGCCGCGCCGAGATCTCCAATGCGCCCACCGTCTTGGGATAGGCGCGGATGCAGGCCGCAGGGGCCAGGGCCAGCAGGAATGAAGCGCCAAGGCAAAACAATCGACCCATTTTCCGCTCTCCAATGCAGCTCTCTTAAAAACCGGCGCCGCGCAGCCCCCCCGGCCCCTTATTCAAGGCCCGCGCACTCCCCCGGGGCCGGCTCGCCCCGATCCTGCGGGCGCCGCCGAGGGGCCGTCAATCTCCCCGGCTCGAAATCGGGCGGTCGCGGCAAAGGGGCTCCCTGCGCTCCTCCGGCGCGGTCGCGCCCGACCCCAAGGGCCAGGCCGGCGCCGGCCTCGGTTCCACGACCTCAGCCAGAACGGTGACGCTGATCCCGCCCGCCGACATCATTACCGAGACCGGGCATAAGGAGGCGATCGACGGGCTCGCCTGATGGCGCCCGGCTCCGAGGCGCCCTCCGAGATGCTGTGGGTCATCGAGGAAAGAAACGTGATGCAGGCCACGGAAGACGCGACCCACACGCTGCACAACACCTATTCCCTACATGGCGCCAAGATCCGCGAGCCGTTGCCCTGGTCAAAGTATCTCGACGAGGCGCTGGCCATGGGGGGCCGACCGGGTTGAGGTCGTCTTCGCCAGCATCACTGGCCCACCCGGGGCAACGCCGAGATGAACGAGTTCCTGCGCAAGCAGCGCGATCTCTATCGTTACCTCAACGACGAGACCCTGCGCATGGTGAACCAGGGCATGACCCTGCGCGCGATCGCCGAGACCTTCACCCTGCCGGACAGCCTTGCCCATTACTGGTCGAACCGAGGCTATTACGGCTCCATCTATCACGCCGTCGCGGCGACCTCTGTGCTCCACCTCCGCTGATTCGACGGCAACCCTGCGACGCTGCACGAGCTGCCTCCTGCGGAGGAGAGCGTGAAGTACGTCGAGCTCATGGGCGGGGCGGACGCCGTGCTGGAAAAGGCGCGCGCCTCCTCTGACGCCGGCGAATACCGCTGGGTGGCGCAGATGGTCCATCACGTGGTCTTCGCCGACCCTGACAACCAGGCGGCCAGGAATCTGGAGGCGGATGCGCTCGAACAGCTCGGCTATCAGGCCGAGAGCGGTCCGTGGCGCAACCTCCCCCTGACCGGCGCCCAGGAACTGCGCAACGGGCGTCGCGGAGCTGCCGACGCCCAACACCGCCAGCCCTGACACTATCCGTGCGATGAGCCTCGGCCTCTTCTTCGACTATCTCGGGGTCAGGCTGAACGCCGAGAAGGCCGCGGATGCGGCGATGACCCTCAATATGGATTTCGGTGACCAGGGCGGTCTCTACCTGCTTCAGCTCGAGAACGGCGTGCTCAACAACACTGCCGGCGTGAAGGCGGAGAATGCCGACGCGACGGTTCCGCTGAGCTGGTCGACACTCGACGGAATCATGCTTGGCGAGGAGACCTTGGAGCAGGCCCTGAGCAACGGCGACCTGAAGGTCGATGGAGATTCCGGCAAGCTGGAGGAGCTGGTCTTCTGCCTCGACACCTTCCCGTTCTGGTTCAACATCGTTACGCCCTGAGCGGCATCGAGCCCGCCGCTTTGGAGGCGGGCCCATCATGCGGCTGCTTTGCGGCAAAGCCACGTTTGGCCGAACGGCAGGTCAGGCCGGCCGGCGCTCCGTCAAAAATCGATGGCCTCGGAGAGCCGCCCTTTCGTCCGGTTGCTTGCCCGGCGCCTTAAGCTCGTCCAGGCTCCAGATGCGCTCGATCCGCTCGCCTTGAAGCAGGAGAAGATCAACCGGCCAACCAGACTTCCAGGGTGCCGATGGCCGTCGGCGGGGTGTAATGCGTGAAGTCCTGCGCCAAGCCCGGACGACCGGCCCTCGCCATGGCTGCCTTCGCCTTCAGGGCCAAGGCTCCGTCCGAACGATGGAAGAAACGGACGTTGTCCCGGCCTATCGGGAAATCGACCGTGCGCCAGCCGATGACGAAGCCTACCGACCGGAAGGCGGCCTCTATGCGGCTTCGCTCGGCCGCACTGGGCGCCGTGTGAAAGTGGATTACGGCGCGCGACGGACCTGCGGCGAGGGCGACCGGGGTCTCCGCCATCGACGCCGGGCGGGATCGGGGCTCGGGCTCTGCGGAGAGGGCGGTCACGAGGGCCTTCGAGACCGAAGGCAACGCAGGCGGCGGCTCCGCGGGCGTCCGGAGCGCCGCAAGCTGCGTCAGGCCCGGCATGTCCGTGACGGCCGCCCAGACGGGTTCGCGCCAGATCGGCGCGGGCGGAAGCCGGGGGGCGCGCAGGATCGGAGGCGGCGGGCCATCGATCACCGGTGGAGCCTCCGAGGGGCTCGGCGCCGCCGCGGAAGGTTCGGCAGGCTTGGACGGAGGGGGCGCCGCCTCGGTGGTCGCGGGCGTCGCGGCCGCCACGCTGTCCTGCGCGACCAGTTCCACCGATGGCGGGCGCTGCGGCCCAAACGGCGCAAGGTGGAGCCAGGAGAGGCCAGCGACGATGGCCAGGCCGGTCGCCGCCCCGAGAACGGTGGCGGCGCCGAGCAGCTTCCAGTCACCGCGGGGCGTCGCCTGCGGCTGGACCGGCGCAGACGGGCCGGAGGTCTCGCGAGGCTGCGCAGCAAGAGACGCGCCTGCCGGCGGACGCAGGTCCGGCTCCGCGCCCCCGGATTCCTGACGCTCCGCCGCCGGCGTCGGCTGGCCCAGGGCGCGGCGAAGCGCGGCGAGGTCGAGATGCTCGTCAAAGAGCGCCCGGGCGACGTCCCGGGGCGGCGGGGCGGGCGAGCGCGGGGGAAGGGGGCGGTCGAGGCGGGGCGGCGACGACGGCATGGTCAAACCTCACGCAGCGAACGGGCGATGGCGTCGCGCAGCGGCGACAGGAGATAGTCGACGACCGTTCGCGTGCGCGTCGGGACGACCACCGTCACCGGCATGCCGGGCGCGAGCGCCGTCTCCGACGGGACCGCCGCGATCCGCACCGCGACGAGGTAATGACCATCCTGCGCCTCCTCCGCCTGCCGCTGGCCCTCGATCCGGTCGGCGGAAATGCGCAGCACCTCGCCGTCGAGGCTCGCATCGGGACGGCTCTCGAGACCCGGCAGGCGGACCTGCGCGGGCATGCCCGCGCCTAGGCGCTCGCGGTCCGCAGGGCGCACGCGGACGTGGGCGGCGAGGATCGCATTGCGCGGAACGATGCGCATGACCGCCTCGCCCGGGGCGATCACCCCGCCGATCGTCGCGATGGCGAGGCCCACGACGACGCCCGCGACCGGGGCCCGCAGCTCGGCGCGGTCGATGCGCTGCTCTGCGGCCGCGAGCGCCGGGGCGATCTCGGCCAGCCGGCCGGTGGCGGTCGCCAGCTGTTCGGACAGGTCGGCGACGCGTCGCGTCTCCGTCTCTGCGGCGCCGAGCTGCGCCTCGGCTTCGGCCGCACGGGCTTCCGCGAGTTGCGCGGTCAGGGCGGCCAGCGCGCCACGGGCGGCCGAAAGCGCGCTTTCGCTCTCGCGCAGCGCCGCGCGGCTGGCGACGCCGCGTTCGGTCAGGGCGCGGGTCGCATCAGTGTCCTCGCGGCGCAGGGCGAGCTGCTCCTCTGCGCCATTGCGCTCGGCCGTGATCGCGGCGCGGTTCGCGCCGAGCCGCTCCAGCGTTCCGGCGAGCATCTCGCGCGTGGCGGCGCGTTCGCGCGCGCGGGCTTCGAACAGCGCCGCCTGGCCCGCCACGGCGGCCGCGAGGCCCTCGGCGTCCTCCGAGGCCAGCGTCGAGAAATCCGGTGCGGTCCTATCAGCCAGCTCGGCGCGAAGCCGCAGGCTCTGGGCGGCGAGCAGGTCGCGCTCGGCGGCGAGCGCGGCGCGGGCGGCCTCGGCGTCGCTCGTGTCGAGGCGGATCAGCGGCTGGCCGGCGGCGACGGCCTCGCCCTCGGCGGCGAGCAGTTCGGCGACGATGCCGCCCTCCAGATGCTGGACGGCCTTGCTGTCGCCCTCGACCGCGATCCGGCCTTCGGCGACCACCGCGCTCGCCATCGGGGCCTGGGCGGTCCAGCCGGCCATGGCGGCGCCGCAGAGGCCGAGGGAAAGGCCGGCGGCCAGCGCCGGCCGCGCCACGCCATGTCTTGCCTGCGAGGGTTTCATCCCGGTTCTCCCTGTGCTGCCTGCGACGCCCTTCCGGGGGCCTTCACGGCGCCATCGTCACGATCTCCACCATCCGCCGTTCGGGGCCGGGCGCGCGGGCCTGCGCCTCCAGCCAGCGGCAGAGCGCCCTGGCGTCGATCTCGTGGGAAGCACGGATCTCGAGAAACTGCGGCACGCCGGCGATCTCGTAGCCGAGGCGGATGATGGTCAGCGGCGGCGGTTCCTCGGCGGCCAAGTCGCGGCAAGGGTCTTGCTCCAGCGTCATGCGCCTGCTCCCTGTTCGGTGGCTCGCGGCGGGGCGCCGCCGACCGGGCGCAGCGACTGGCGCCGCAGGGCGGTCAGGACGGTCTCGCGGTCCTCGAAGACGCCGATCATCCCGTCCTCGATCAGCATGAGCCGGTCCGCGATCGTGGCCATGACCGGCTTGTGCGAGGCGACGAGCACCGTCACGCCTTCGGCGCCGAGGCCGCGGATGGCGTTCAGCGCCGCGACCTCGCCGGCGGCGTCCATATGCGCGGTCGGCTGGTCCAGCAGCACGAGCCCCGGCGTGCCGATCAGCGCGCGGGCGAAGGCGATGGACTGGCGCAGGCCGGGCGACAGGACGCCGGCGGCCGGGTCGATCTCGGTGTCGAAGCCCATCGGCAGCCGCTCGATCGCCGACAGCGCGCCGGCGCGTTCCGCCGCGCGATGGATCTCCGCCGGCGCAGCGTCGACGAAGCGGGCGATGTTTTCGGCAACCGTCCCGGGATGGAGCTCGGGCTCCTGCGGCAGCCAGCCGATCCGGCCGGCGAGCGGTCCGGAGCCGGCGGCCGTCAGGTCGATCCCGTCGACGCGCAGCTCGCCGCCGCGGGGCCGCTCGGCCCCGGCGAGGCAGCGCAGCAGGGTGGACTTGCCGGAGCCCGCCGGCCCGGCGACGGAGACGATCTCCCCCGGCGCGATCGTGAAGCTGATCGAGCGCAACGCCGCGCGGGTCGCGCCCGCCGGCATGGCGACCAGCCGTCGCGCGTCGATGGAGGCCCCGCCGCGCGCGACCGGGCGCGCTGCGGCGACGGGCGCCGTTTCCAGCCGCGCTTCGGTCCGCCCCATCGCGCCGCGGACGAGGCGGGCGTGGCGTAAAGCGCCCGGCAGGGCCTCGATCGGCCCGAGCGCGCGGCCCGCGAGGATCGCCGCGGCCAGCATGGCCGAAGGCGCGAGCGCGCCGTCGATGGCCAGCACCGCCCCGGTCGCCAGCGCGCCGCTATGGGCGGCGAGACGCAGGAAGCGCGTCGCGGCCCCCGTCACGGCGGCGGTTTCGCCGGAGGCCTGGCGCCCCTCATTGAGGGCGGCCTGCTCGGCCGCCAGGCGCGCGGCCAGCCCGTGATCGAGGCCGAGCGCCCGCAGCGCGCCGCGATCGCTGCGCAGCCCCGCGGCCATCTGGCCGACACGGCGCTCGCTTAGGGCGGCCCGCGTCTCGCGCCGGGCCTCGAACAGCCGTGCAAGCCCCAGGACCGCGAGGATGGCGAGCGCCCCGAGGCTGGCGACGAGGCCGAGCATCGGATGCAGCAGGAACAGCACGAAGAGGAACAGCAGCGTGAAGGGCGCGTCCATCAGCGTGGCGGCGGCGCCGCCGCCGAGGAACTTGCGCATCACGTCGAGATCCTCGATCGCTGCGCCCGCCTCGCCCTTGCCGGCGGTCAGCGCCGCGGCCGCGCCCGGGCCGGCCAGCCGGTCGGCGATCCGTGCCCCGGCCCGGGTCAACAGCCGCCCGCGCGCGGCGTCGGCGATCGCCATGGCGATAAGCGCGATCAGCAGCGCGATTGAGAGCGATATCAGCGTCTCGAGGCTGCGCGAGTTCAGCACCCGGCCGTAGAGCTGCATCATGTAGAGCGGCGAGGCGAGGAACAGCACGTTCACCATCGCGGTGAACAGGAAGGCGAGGCCGAGATGCGGCAGGATCGCGCCGAACGCGCCGCGGGTCGGCGGCCAGATCGGCCGTGTCGCTGGGCCGGCGGGGATGGTGTCGTTCATGCTCTGCTCCGGCTGTTGGAGAGCGGAGGGCGCGGGCGCGCCCCCCGCCGGTTCCGGGTCAGGCGAAGGACAGGTCATCCTCGACCGTGTCGAACGCCGCGACCAGCGCCTCGGGCAGGAGCGTCGGGCTCGCATCCGCCATCGCCGCCGCGGGCTCGGGCAAGAGGTCGGCCATGTCGAGGTCGGCCTCCGCCGCATGGTCCCTCAGCGCGGCGAGGAAATCCTCCGCGCCGAAGGACGAGAGCCGCCCCTGGTCGTCGACCATCAGCAGCTCGTGGTCGCCCTGCTCCACCTCGTCGGCCAAGCCCGCCAGCGTGTAGAAGTTGTCGCCGTTGCCGAGGACGAACTCGTTCTCGGCCGTGGCCTCGGCATGGGCGCCGATGGCGGTCGAGTTGGCGTAGTTCGCCGAGGCCGCCTCGCCGACGGCCAGCGAATAGTCGCCGCCCGCCTCGGCGAGATGGCCGAAGGCATGCGCGCGCTCCCCCGTGGCCTCGGCTTGCCAGCCGAAGGCGGTGGCCGCCGTGCCCTGCGCCACGCTTTCTCCGCCGACCGCTGTGGTCGAGGTTCCCATGGCCTGCGCCATGTCGCCGATGGCGAGCGCGTCTACGCCCTCCGCCCCGGAGGCGTTGCCGATCGCCGTGGCGTTGGGGCCGGTCGCCTGGGCGGCCTCGCCGATGGCGAGGCTGAAGTCGCCCTCGGCGCTCGCCAGATGGCCGAAGGCATGCGCCCGCTCGCCGATTGCCGCCGACTGCCAGCCGAAGGCGGTGGCCGCCGTGCCTTGCGCCACGCTTTCCCCGCCGACCGCCGTGGTGGAGGTCCCCATCGCCCGCGCCGTGTCGCCCAAGGCGAGCGCATCGACGCCCTTGGCGGCGCTGGCGTTGCCGATGGCGGTGGCGTTGTCGCCCTTGGCGGAAGCCGCCTCGCCGATCGCCAGGGTGAACTTACCCTCCGCCTTGGCGAGATGGCCGAAGGCATGCGCCCGCTCGCCGACCGCGGTCGCCTGCCAGCCGAAGGCGGTTGCCGCGACGCCTTTGGCGACGCTCTCGCCGCCGACAGCCGTGGTGGAGGTTCCGAAGGCGCGGGCGTCCGTGCCCACGGCCAGGGCGTCGCTGCCGGACGCGACCGCGCCCCTGCCGATCGCCAGCGCGCCGTCCTTGTCCCCGCAATCCGCGCCCTTGCCGGAGCCGCCCGTCTTTCCGCCCGTGTTTCCTGGGTTCTGCATATTCGCTCTCCTCTGTGTCGCTTCGGAGCCGGTCCCGGACCTGCGCGGCCTGCGCCGGCCTGGAGCGACTGATCCCGAGACCCCCGGGAGTTGCAGTTGGATGCGCGAGCGAAGATTTATTTTTCGAGGGCGTTCGGGAAAACACCGGCGCGGTCCCGGATAGCGCGCCCGCGGCCGGACTGCTCGGCCACGGGCGGCTCCCGGCGCAGGCCCACCCTCCCGCACAGTCCGAAGCCCGGCGCAGAACGCCGCCGGGCCTTCCCGGCCGATATGCGGCCGGGAAAGGAGCGATATTCGTGCCGCTCCAGCGCAGGGACACCACGGCGACGCGAACGGATGCAGCGCCCGGCAAAAATATCGCCGGGTCTGCGGCGCACGGGGAACTGGACCGGCGCCGGACGCGCAGCCAGGGTGAGACGAGGGCGAGGTCGGCGATGCGCGACGGCGACGGCGGGATGAAGGAGCTGACCGACGCGCTTCTGCGCTGCGCCCGGGGGGAGAAGCCGGCGCTCAGGCGCATCCTCGACCTCGAGGGCGGGCGACTCCTGGGCGTGGCGCAGCGGATGCTGCGACGGCGCGACCTCGCGGAAGAGGCGGTTCAGGACGCCATGGTGCAGATCTGGCGCAAGGCGAGCCAGTTCCGGGCGGAAGAAAACTCCGCCGCCGGCTGGATCTTCGCCATCCTGCACAACCGCTGCCTGAACGTCCTGCGCGACGGCGGCCGCCTGACCACGCTCGACCCGCAAGTCCTGGCCGCCTTGCAGGAGGCGCGCCGGGAGACGGCGCCCGCCGAGGCGTGGGACGCGCTCGGCGAGCGGAGCGCGCTCAGATCCTGCCTCGATGCGCTCGAGCCGACCGCGCGCCGCTCGATCCTGCTCGCCTATGTCGCGGGCTTCAGCCAGGGCGAGTTGGCGGCGATCCAGGAGGTGCCGCTAGGCACCGCCAAATCCTGGATCCGCCGCAGCCTGCTGGCCTTGCGGGACTGCCTGTCATAAACGAGGAACTCGATCTCCTGTGGACGAATACGTCCTCGGTCTGATGGACGAGGGCGCGGAGCTGGAGCGCCAGGCTGCCGCCGAGCCGTTGCTGCGCGATGCGCTCGAGCGCAGCCGGCGCCGCTTCCAACTGGATCTCGCCGCGCCATCCCTCTGGATGTCTGAGGCTCTCTGGAGCCGCATAGCGGACCGGGCTCGACAAGGCCGAAGCAGTGACGTCGCCGGCCCACCTTCCTCGTCCGCCCCGGTCCTGGGTTCGCCGGAACCTCGTGACGATGGTTGCCGCGAGCCTCGCCCTGGTCATCGGCGCTGGTCTGGGCAGGAGGTGCTGCAGCCCGATCCTGCGGTGTTGACGGTGCTTGTCAACGAGGCCGGGGCGCCGCTCGCGGTCGTGGAGGATTTCGGGAAGCCCTGGCCCGGGTGCGCTTCGTCGGCGAAGTGGTCGTGCCCGAGGGCCGGCAGATGCAGGTCTGGGCGCTGCCCTCGCCCGAGACCGGTCCGGTGTCGCTCGGCCTGCTTGAAGGGGCGATCAGTCAACTGCTGCAGGGATCTGAGCTGCCCATGCCGGAACAGGGCCAGCTTTATGAGATCACCTTGGAGCAGATCGGCGGCTCTCCCACCGGACGCCCCACCGGACCCATCGTCGCCAAGGGGATTGCTGCCGCGCAAGACATCTGACCTACGTAAAGGGCGGTGAGCAGCCGTTCGAAGCCGGTCGGTCAGGGCCGGCAGCCGCATCGATAGCCGACACTCGTAGTATGCGGGCGCGGGTGACTTTCGTGGCCTGCAACACGCAGATGTAGACGTCCACCCCGCCGCAGCTTCGCGACGATCTCCCCGGGCCTGTCGCTCTTCCGCGCCATCCTTGCATCCTCCTTCCGGCTCGTAAGCCATACCTCGGGGAGGACCACTTCTCAGTGGAGCAAGCCAACATCCAGAACGTCAACGCGCTGCATTCCCAATAAAGGGGGTGGCCATCCAAATTTTCCGTGGGCCCGTGTCGAAGTACTGGGCGGATACCTAAATCGGTTCCTGCTCAAGCAACGGCGCTCGGCCTTGGACCTGTTAGGAGTCATCGCTTCATAGCGATAGTCGGCGGCGGCGCCTCGTCTGACGGATCACTGCCATTTACCCTGCTCGATTGCGCTTCCCGCTGTGGTTCTCCACGGCTACCGTCACGGGATTGAAGGATCATGCGTGGGGCGGAACGAATGGATTGGCGCAGCGCATTCATCGGCCGCGAGGCTGAAATGGAGATCCTCGAAGCGGCGCTCGAAGTAGCTCGCGGCGGACAGCCACGCGTTGTCGCGCTGGCAGCCGAGAGCGGCTTCGGCAAGACCCGCCTGGCTCAAGAATTCTTTAGCTGGCTCTCTACGCACCATGACGGCATCGGCGGCTCGGGCTACTGGCCGGACAAGCTGCTACGGCGGGAGAACAACCTTCAAGTCAACCCCACGCTCCACGAATGTGGCGGAGACGGCAAGCGGATGCCATTCCTGTGGTGGGGCCTGCGGATCGCAGAGCCGGACGGCCGCAACCAGGGGCTCGACGACGCGCTGCGGCACGGGGTGGATGTTCTGCGGGCGCATCTTGGAGCCTACGATCGGGAGGTCGAACTCGAAGCGCTGCGTCGGCGCAGTCTGCTCAGCGGCAAAGCTGGAATTGTCGACATCACCTAGAGCGTCGCCGAGGTCGCCGTCGACCAGCTCGGCGACACGGCTACCTTCGGCCTGCTCGGCGTGGGCAAACGGGTCTACGAGGACGTCCGCTCGCAACGCGGGATCCTTCGGGAGATCGAAAGCCTGGAAGCTTCGGACATCTTCCCCCGCGGCCACGGGCCTTCGGCGCGGAGACCTGCTGACCGAGATAATCCTGAGCGATCTCTACCGGATCGCGAAGACGTCACCCGAAGGGTTCGCCCCGATCCCGTTGGTAGTCCTCGTCGACGTGCACTGGCTTGCCGCCGACCCTGGCATGGCGGCGTTCTTTCCCGCGCTCGTCGAGCGCGCGCGGCGGGAGGGCTGGCTCCTGCTGCTCGTGCTCACCAGCTGGCGCGCCGAATGGCGGGGCAGCGCGGCGGCAGGCGAAGCGCCGGCCACCATCGCCGGCGAGGGAGATTTAGTCCACGAACTGGGCCGCGCCGAGGGGCTGGAGGCGGCGATCACGCTGTCCTTCGCAGACCTTCCGGAGGAGCAACGCGCCGCGCTTGCGGCAAAGGCAGATGGCAATCCCAGCCTGCTCGACGAAATGCTGATGTTCCTCGATCGCCACCCCCGGCTCTTCGTTGACCGCGACCCGTCCGGCGCGCTGACGCTCCAGGGGCTTGCCGAGGCGCTGGCGGGCTGCTTCTCGACCTTCGCCGCCGACCGGCTGCGAGCGACGCCGGACTATGTCCGACGCGCACTCGCCATCGTCAGCCTGCAGGGGATCGCATTCTCGCCGCGGCTGGTGCGGCGCGTGGCCGAGGGCCTGCGGGTCGTCGACGCCGCGCGCGGACTGGCGGAGGGCGATAATTCTCACAGCTTCGTCCTCATCGGGGCCGAAGGCGAGTTTCGTCTCGGCCCCTACCGCGATGCCGCCTACGAGGACCTGGCCAACCATTTCGACGAGGCCGAGGCGGAGGCGGCGCTGGCCTGGGGGCTGCGCGAGGCGGCGGCGGCGCTCGCCGACGCCAATGAGCGGGAGCTGCTGCTGGTGATCGAGGCGCCGCAGTACCTGTGGGACGATGAGGCCGCTCAGCAAGTCGCAAGGCTGGCCGTTTTTGCCGAGCTGATCGAGCGCGCCAATGCCAAGTTCGACGCACGGGCGGCGGGAGCGTTGGCGCGGCGCGCGATGCCGCAGCTGACCGCTGATGGGGTCAAGGCGCCTCTCTACATCGCTCGAGCGATTGTCGATGCGGACATGGCTTGGGCCGGCGTCGGCCGCGACCACGCAGGGGTGTTCCAGGCCGTCGTCGAAACGCTTCGTCGGCGTATCGAGGCGCAGCCGACCCCCGGCGCCCGGCGCGGGCTGGCCCTCGCGCTCGCGAATCTCGGCGGCGTGGTGCAGGCGCTCGAAGGCCCCGCCGCGGCGCGCTTCCTGCGCCAGGAGGACACCGCGACCTGCCGCGCCCTGGCCGAGGCGCAGCCGACCTCGCAGGCTGCGCTGGACCTTGCCGGAGCGACCGACAGGCTTGCAGGCTGCATCCTTTGCCTTGAGGAGCCCGCTTCTGTCGTCGGTTTGCGGCAGGAGGCGATCGGCCTGACCGCCGCTGCTCATTCAGCGCTATCGGGAGCCGCGAGCCACCTGTGGCTGCTGGCGATGCGGAGGAGATCGCTCACCGACGCGCTCCTCGGCGACGCCCCCTGGCGACGCGCCTTCGCTGTCGAGGTGGCCATCGGCGCTGATCCGGAGATCGCTGCAGGACTTGCGAGCCTGCGCGATGAGTTCCGGAGCGGGGAGGCTCGCTAGGGGCACGCGCGCTCGGGTTGGCCAGAGGCGACCATGTTGGATCTGACGCGATACCTGCTGGCGCTTGGCGATGCCGCCTCAGCGCAAGAGACGGCGGGCGCCGCGTTAGCCACGCTGGGGATATCGCTGCCTTGCGTCCGCGCGAGTGGGTGCCCGTCGCGGTCGAGGCCGCCGTCATCCTCGGGATCTTGGCCGGGCGGACCGGGAGCCCTGTCCAGGCGGAACGAACCTTCACACAAGCCATGCACATCAACGCCCCCACCGCGAATTTCTCTCCCGAAGGGCGTCGCCGGGATGCCACGATCGCTTGGTTTCACTCCGCGCTGCTTTGTGAGACCGCGCGTCACGAGAACGCACGAATCGTGATGGAAGACGGCCTCTCAGCCGCCAAGAAGTTCGCGGCGTTCGGAATGATGGACGGTCCGGCCATACTTGAAGCTTTCGAAACCATGCTTCGAGACGATCAGGGGCCTTGAGGCGCCGGAGTGCGATCTCCGCCGGCCCGGCCCGGCGGCGCTTTATCCGGGCCATAGGAGCCGGTTCGCATCACGGCGAGGAATCGAAGCCGCTGACATGCCGACCCACCAGGTTACCGGAGCGGTGATGCCGTTGGATCAAGAGCCCGCTCCCGCTTTCGCTGCATCTTGAGCAGGTTGTCGATCGCGCGCGCCAACTGGGAGAGGCTGGTGGCGAACCGCATGCCGGGCGCTTTATCACTCGACAGGTCGCGGTACCTTTGTAAATGCCGCAGGCGGCAGCGGCGAAACAGCGAACGGCGGATATGAGATGTGGCGCTGGCTGGCCCGTGCTCCGACGAATGACCGGAATGGGCCGAGCCTGTGTGAAAACGCCTGCTTGATGTATGCTCTGCGAAAAAGCAGGGGCAGGCATGTCAGGGTTCATCGAGGGCATCGACCGGGGGCAGTCCACGCTATTTCCTGAACGGTTGGAGGACTGGGTCGACGAGGATCATCTGGTCCGGGTCGTCGACCTGTTCGTCGAGCAGCTGGACGTGTCGGGGCTGGGATTCGAGCGCGCGACGCCCGCGCGGACGGGGCGTCCTGGTTACCACCCGGCGGTCCTTCTCAAGCTCTTCGTCTACGGCTACCTGAACCAGGTTCCCTCCAGCCGCCGGCTGGAGCGCGAGGCCGGGCGCAACGTCGAGTTGATGTGGCTGACCGGCCGCCTGGTGCCGGATCACAAGACGATCGCCGATTTCCGGCGCGACAATGGGCCCGCCATCCGGCGGACCTGCGCGCAGTTCGTCGAGCTCTGCCGCCGGATCGGCGTGCTGCGGGGCGATTGCGTCGCCATCGACGGCAGCAAGTTCAAGGCGGTGAACAACCGCGACCGGAACTTCACGAAGGGCAAGATCGCCAGCCGCCTCGCCCATCTCGAGGCCGACGTCGCGCGCTACATCGACGAGATGGTCCGCATCGACAGGCAGGAGGCGGGCGAGATCCGGACCGAGAAGCTGGCCCATCTCGCGCGCCGACAAGGGCGCATCCGGCAGGAGATCCAGCGCCTGAAGGCCCTGGAGGAGGCCTTGGCGGACGCACCGGACGGCCAGATCTCGCTGACCGATCCGGATGCCCGCGCGATGGCGACCAGCGCCCGGCGCAGCGGGCTGGTCGGCTACAACGCCCAGGTCGCGGTCGACACCGACACCCACCTGATCGTCACCCACGATGTCACGAACCAAGGCTTCGATCGCCACCAGCTCGGCCCGGTGGCGACGTCAGCCAAGACCGCGCTCGGCCGCGACGATCTGCACGTCATCGCCGACAAGGGCTATTTCAGCGGCACCGAGATTCTCGCCTGCCACCGGGCCGGCATCATCGCGACCGTGCCGCGCCCCGAAACCTCCGGCAACCGGAGCAAGGGCATGTTCGTGAAAGCCGACTTCCACTACGAACCTGAGCGGGATGTCTATCGCTGCCCCGCCGGGAACGCGTTGACCTACCGGTACACGCGGGAAGAAGACGGGCTACAGGTCAGGCGATATTGGATCAACGATTGCCAGTACTGCCCTCTCCAACACCGCTGCACCTCCGGCAAGGAACGCCGGATCACGCGATGGGAGCACGAGCACCTGATCGACGAGATGCGGCAACGCCTGGGACGCGAGCCCGACCCGATGACACTGAGGCGCTGCACGGTCGAGCACCCGTTCGGCACGATCAAGGCCTGGATGGGCGCGACCCACTTCCAGATGCGGCGGCTCAAGAATGTCCGAACGGAAATGGCGCTCCACGTCCTCGCCTATAACATCAAGCGGATGATCTCCTTGGTCGGCGTCCGTCGCTTGCTGGGCGCGATCCCGAGCTGAAGCCCGCGACTGCTTCTCCAATCGGACAACCAACCGAACACGCGTCACACCGACGCCATCACCCGCTTTCCAGCCCGGGCCTACCAGGGAGTTCTCACACAGGCTCGGCCGCAAGCAGACGCAGGCCGCCGCCCGATAGCGGCAGACTCCTCGCGCCCCTCCGCCTCTCACAACCCGAGCCGCTCCAGCGCCGCGTCGAGTGGGCCCCAGTCCGTCAGCTCCAGCCGCACCGGCACCGCCAGCACCTCCCGGCGGAACGCCGGGGGCAAGCGGGCCGCGTCCTTCTCGGTGGTGACGAGCTGCGCCCCCAGCGCCCGCGCCTCCGCCTCCAGCCGGGCGAGGATCGCCGGCGGATAGGCCGCGTGGTCGGCGAAGTCGCGCAGGCCCGCCACCTCCACCCCCAGCTCCCGCAGGGTGGCGAGAAACTTCTCCGGCCGGCCGATCCCGGCGAAGGCCAGCGCCCGCAGCCCCGCCCAGTCCATCCCCGTCTGCAGCGGCGCGAGCCGTCCCATCAGCTGCGACATCCCCGGCCAGCGCCGGGCCAGCGCCGCCTGTTCCTCCGGCCCGCCGATCGCCAGCACCAGATCCGCCCGCGCCAGCCCTTCCGCCACCGGCTCGCGCAGCGGCCCCGCCGGCATCACCCGGCCGTTGCCGAAGCCGAAGCCCGCGTCGACCACCACCAGCGACAGGTCCTTGGCGAGGCCGGGGTTCTGGAACCCGTCGTCCATCACGATCGCCCGGGCGCCCGCGGCCACCGCCGCCCGCGCCGCCGCCGCCCGGTCGCGGCCGATCCAGACCGGGGCGAAGGCTGCGAGCAGCAGCGGCTCGTCCCCCACCTCGGCGGCCGTGTGCCGCCCCTCCTCGACCCGCAGCGGCCCGACGAGGCTCCCCCCATGGCCGCGGGACACCACATGCGCCGCCACGCCCCGCGCCGCCAACCGCTGGACCAGGGCCGCCGCCGTCGGGGTCTTGCCCGCGCCTCCGGCGGTCAGGTTGCCGACGCAGATCACCGGCGCGCCCACCCGCGCGCCCGGGCCCTTCGCCAGCCGCGCCCGGGTCGCCGCCGTCCAGGCCCAGGCCAGGGGCGCCAGCAGCCGCGCCTGCCAGCCGGGCGCCTCGGGCGGGTTTCCCCAGAAGGCCGGGGCGCGCATCAGGCCCGCGGCCGGTCGAGCAGCGCGCCGAGCGCCTCGAGCACCCGATCCGTCACCTCGGCGCCGTCGCTCATCGCGTCCCAGGCCGCCGCCGCCATGGCCGCCGCCCGGTCGGGGGCGAGCGTCGTGACCAGCGCCGCCCCCAGGCTCGCCGCGTCGCGCACCTCCACCACCGCCCGCGCCGCCCCCAGCCGGGCGTAGCCGTCGGCAAAGTTGCGCACATGCGGCCCGTGCAGGATCGCCGAGCCGAGCAGCGCCGGCTCGAAGGGATTGTGCCCCCCCACCTCGACCAGCGATCCGCCGACGAAGCTGACCGGCGCGATCCGGTACCAGAGCCCCATCTCTCCCAGCGTGTCGGCCAGGTAGACGTCCGTGTCGGCGGTCAGGGGCTCGCCCTTCGACCGCTGCGCCGTGCAGAGCCCGCGGGCGCGCAGCATCTCGGCCAGGGCGTCGCCCCGCTCCGGATGCCGGGGGGCGAGGATCAGCGCCAGCATGGGCAGCGTCCGGCGCGCCGCCGCATGGGCGGCCAGCGCCGCCTCCTCCTCCCCGGGATGGGTGGAGGCCGCGAGCCAGACCGGCCGCCCGGCCAGCGTCTTGCTCAACCGCACCCGCTCCGCCTCGTCATGGCCGAGCGGCGCCGCTCCTTCCTTGAGCGAGCCGGCCACCTCCAGTCGGGCGGGCGCGGCGCCGAGCCGCAGGAAATGCTCCGCCGCCAGGTCGTCCTGGGCGAGGATGCGGTCGAAGCGCGTCAGCAGCGCCCGCGCCATGCCGCCGGCCCAGCGCCATCGGCGAAAGCTGCGGGTCGAGATCCGGGCGTTGATCAGCGCCATCGGCGCGCCGCGGCGATGGACGGCGACCAGCATGGCGGGCCAGAGGTCGCTTTCAGTCCAGACCGCGAGGTCGGGCCGCCAGTGGTCGAGGAACCGCTCCGCCCAAGGCGCCACGTCGAGGGGCGCATACTGGTGCAGGCAGTTCTCCGGCAGCCGCACCGCCATCATCCGCGCCGAGGTGACCGTGCCGGTGGTGACGAGGCAAGTGAGGTCCGGCCGCTCCGATCCGATCCGGCGCAGAAGCTCCAGAAGCGACACCGCCTCGCCGACCGAGGCCGCATGGAACCAGACGAGCCGCCCCTCGGGCCGGGGGAGGCCGGGAACGCCCATCCGCTCCCCCAGCCGCGCGGCGTCCTCCTTGCCCTGCGCCGCCCGGCGGGCGAGCAGCCGCCGCGCCACGCCGCCCGCCCGCCGGGACAGCGCGAGGTAGAGCGCGAGCAGCGCCGAGGCCGGCGGGTCGGAAGGCATGGGATAAGGTCCCGGGGTTAAAGGCGCCGCCTGGCGAAGCCGCGCACCTCGAAGGCTCTTAGACCCTCGCCGGCCCAAGCGCCGCCGAGGGAAGTCCGCTCTCCTGGCCAGGGCGCGGCCGCGCGCCCCCCGGACCCACCCGCCGCGGGGCCCTTGCGGGCCGCCGCGCGTGCGCTCAGCCGAGCTCCTCGGTCGGGCTCGCCTTGTCCGCCTCGTCGCGCAGGCGGTGGATATGGGCGATGAAATACCGCATGTGGGCGTTGTCCACCGTGGCCTGGGCCTTGCCCTTCCACGCCTTGTAGGCGGAGGCGTAGTCGGGATAGACGCCGACCATGTCGATCGCCTCGCAGTCGCGGAATTCGGTGTGCTGGGGGTCGATCAGCTCGCCGCCGAAGACGAAATGCAGTCGCTGCGCCATGGGGTCTTGTCGCTCCGCGAAGGGGATTGCCGTCCTGACCGACCCTAACGCCGCGTTGCGGCGCGTCAATGGCCGCCGGACGCTCCGCATGATTCCACAAGGCTACGTCGGAAAATCCTCCGATCCACGAAAACACGACCCGTCCGGTCGACAATCCACGCGGACCGGGCTATATCCCCAACCCTCTTGAACGGGAGTTTGACGATGAGCCTGCGCATCAACGACATCGCGCCGGATTTCGCGGCCGAGACCACCGAAGGCCCGATCCGCTTCCACGACTGGATCGGCGACGGCTACGCGATCCTGTTCAGCCACCCGAAGGACTTCACGCCCGTCTGCACCACCGAGCTCGGCGCCATGGCGGGCATCGCGGGCGAATTCGCCAGGCGCGGCGCCAAGGTCCTCGGCATCTCGGTCGATCCGGTCGAGAGCCACCACAAGTGGAAGGCCGACATCGCCCAGGCCACCGGCCACGCGGTCGGCTATCCGATGATCGGCGACCCGGATCTGTCGGTGGCGAAGCTCTACGACATGCTGCCCGCCTCGATCGAGGGCGGCGCCGAGGGCCGCACCCCCGCCGACAACGCCACCGTGCGCACGGTCTTCGTCATCGGCCCGGACAAGCGGATCAAGCTCCTGCTCACCTATCCGATGACCACCGGGCGCAACTTCGACGAAATCCTGCGGGCGCTCGACTCGATCCAGCTCACCGCCCGCCACCAGGTCGCGACCCCCGCCAACTGGAAGCAGGGCGAGGACGTGATCGTCACCGCGGCCGTCTCCGACGCGGACGCCCAGGCCCGCTTCGGCGGCTTCACCCGCGTCCTGCCCTACCTGCGCACCACCGCCCAGCCCCGCGGCTGACCGGGCGCGCGCCCCAAGGCCTTCATACGGCCTTGAAACCTGGAGAGCAGGCGGGGGCCCCGTCAACAGGCGGGGATGAACGGACTCGCGGGCCCACAGGCCCGCTCCTCAGGACGGGCCCGCAACGGCGGGCCTGTCCGACAGCGCCGGGCGAGCGGGACCCCGTCCAGGGTCCCCGAGCCCGGCGCTCCCTCCGGCGCTCCCTCCGGCGCTCCCTCCGGCGCTCCCTCCGGCGCTCCCTCCGGCGCTCCCTCCGGCCTTCACTCCGGGCTCAAGCGCTCCAGCAGCGCCCCGTGCAGCGCCGGCCCCGCCACGATCAGCCCCGGCACCTGCGGATGGGGATTGTTGAACCGGAGCGCCGTCCCGTCCCGGGCGGTGGCCTTCGCCCCGGCCTCCGTCGCGATCAGCGCCCCGGCCGCCACGTCCCATTCCCAGCAGGGGCGAAAGCTCAGCATCGCGTCGAACCGCCCCTCCGCCGCCAGGCACAGCCGGTAGGCGAGCGAAGGCCGCATGTGCCGCTCCAGCCGGGGCGCGCGCCCCCGCCAGTGGCTCGGATCCAGATGCGCGGCGTTGGCGAGCACCGTGGCGTCGTCCAGATCCGCCCGCCCGCTCGCCGCGATCGCCGTCCCGTCGCGCCAGGCGCCCGTCCCCTTGGCCGCGGAATAGCGCCGCTCCAGCGCCGGCAGGACCACCACCCCCGCCGTCACCCGGCCCCGCTCCACCACCGCCAGCGAATGCCCCCAGGCCTTCTGCCCGCCCACATAGGCCCGGGTCCCGTCGATCGGATCGACGACGAAGACCCGCTCCGCCGCCAGCCGGTCCGGCCCGTCCTCGCTCTCCTCCGACAGCCAGCCGTAGCCGGGCCGCGCCGCGGTCAGCTCGGCGCGCAGCATCCGGTCCACCTCCAGATCGGCGACGGAGACGGGCCCGAGGCCCCCGGGCTTGTCCCAGACCTCCGGCGACCTGCCGAAATGGCGCAGCGCGATGACCCCGGCCGCCTCGGCCGCCTGCTCCAGGAGCGCGAGGTCAGGATCCGGCAATGACCAGCCCTTCGACCAGCAAACTGGGAACCACCCGGCTCAGGTGCGGCCGCGCGTCGTTCGCCGCGACCAGCGTCCGCAGCATCGCCCGCAGGTTGCCGGCGATGGTGCATTCGTTCACCGGCCGGACGATCTCGCCCTTCTCCACCCAGAACCCGCTCGCGCCCCGGGAATAGTCCCCGGTCGTCGGGTTGATGGTGGCGCCGATCAGCCCCGTGACCAGCAGTCCCGTGCCCATCGCGGCGATCAGCTCGTCGCGCGTCGCCGTCCCTTGGGTCAGCGCCAGGTTCCCGGCCGAGGGGCTCGGGGGCGCGCTCGTGCCCCGGCTGGCGTTGCCGGTGGAGGGCAGGCCGAGCTGCCGCCCGGTGGCGAGGTCGAGCGTCCAGCCGGTCAGCACGCCGTCCGCCGCCACCGACCGGCGCGCGACCGGCAGGCCCTCGGCGTCGAAGGGGCGCGACCCGCCGATCCGGGGCCGCAGCGGATCCTCGACCAGGTCCATGCCCCGGGGCAGGATCTGCTCGCCCAGGGCGTCCTTCAGCCAGCTCGCGCCGCGGGCGATGGCCGTCCCGTTGATCGCCCCCGACAGATGGCCGATCAGGCTCGAGGCCACCCGCTCGTCGAAGAGCACCGGATAGGCCCCCGTGGGCGGGCGCCCCGCGCCGAACCGCTCCGCCGCGCGCGTCCCCGCCAGCCGGCCGATCTCCTCGGGGCTGTCGAGGTCGGCGCCGTGGATCCGGCTGTCGTAGGCGTAGTCCCGCTCCATCGCGAGGCCGTCGCCGCTGATCGCCACCGCCTGGATGGAGCGCCCGGTGCGGGCGTAACCCCCGGAAAACCCGTTGGTCGACGCCAGGTGGAAGGCGCTCGCGCTCCAGCCCGCCCCGGCCGCATCCATCTTGGTGACGCCAGGAACGGCCAGCGCCGCGGCCTCGGCCCGGCGCGCCTCCGCCTCCAGCTCGGCCGGCGTCGGGGCCGGCGCCGGGTCCGCGAGGTCGAGGGCCGCCGCGTCCCAGCCCGCCGCCAGCTGGTCCGGCGCGGCGAGGCCGCAATAGGGATCCTCGGGGGCCTCCCGGGCCATGGCCACCGCCCGCTCCGCCATGGCCCGGAGCGTCTCGTCGCGGGTGTCGGAGGAGGACACGCAGGCCTGCCGCCGCCCGATCAGCACCCGCAGGCCGAGGTCCACGCCCTCGGCCCGCTGCGCCTCCTCCAGCGCGCCGCCGCGCACCTCGATCGACAGGCTGTCGCCCGCCACGGCGAGGGCGTCGGCCGCCTCGGCCCCGGCCTTGCGCGCCGCGTCGAGCAGCCGCGCGGCCAGTCCTTCCAGGTCGCGCGCCATCTCAGGCCCTCCCGGCCCGGGCGGCGGGGGGCGTCGGCGCGGCGGATGGGGACATGGGGGCGGCTCCTGCTCGGGTTGCGCCCGTAACTAGGACGAATGCCCGGTTGAAACAACCTCGCCGCGCTTGCCTTTCGCGGCGCGAGGCGGCTTGATCGCGTCCGGACCATGAGCCTGAGGAGCCGGAGCCGATGGGACGTCTGACCGGAAAATCCGTCATCGTGACGGGGGCGAGCCGGGGCATCGGCGCCGCCGCGGCCGAGGCGCTGGCGGCCGAGGGCGCCGCGCTCCTGCTGCTCGCCCGCAGCGGCGCGGAGGTCTCGGCGCTGGCCGCGCGCCTCCGGGCCGGCGGCGCGACCGCCGAGGCCATGGCCTGCGACGTGGCGAACTACGCCGCGGTCGCCGCCGCGGTCGCCCGGGCCGAGGCCGCCTTCGGCCGGGTGGACGGCATGATCGCCAACGCGGGGGTGATCGAGCCGATCGGCGCCCTGGCGACGACGGATCCGGCCGCCTGGGGGGCGTTGATCGACGTGAACCTCAAGGGCGTCCACCACTGCCTGCGCGCCGTCCTGCCCGGGATGCGCGCCCGGGGCGGCGGGGTGATCGTCACCGTGGGCTCGGGCGCCGCCCAGAACCCGCTCGAAGGCTGGAGCGCCTATTGCGCCTCCAAGGCGGCGGTGCTGATGCTGATGCGCTGCGCCCACCTGGAGAACAAGGGCAGGGGCGTGCGACTGCACAGCCTCTCCCCGGGCACGGTCGCCACCGACATGCAGCGGCGGATCAAGGCCAGCGGCATCAACCCGGTCAGCCAGATGGACTTCGCCCAGCACGCCCCGGCTGAGGCGCCGGGCCGGGCCCTCGCCTGGCTGATGACCGAGGACGCCGCGGAATTCGCCGGGCAGGAGGTCTCCCTGCGCGACCCGGCGATCCGGGCGCGGGTCGGCCTCTGAGCGGCCTTGCCTCTCTCCAGGCCGCAGCCCGGGCAGGACCGGATTTTCACGCGTGAAAATGCGGTCATGATATTGAATCAATTCAATATTTTCTGCGGCGTCAACCTGGCCTTCATGAGTGTGAACGGGTCGAGGGCGGCCGCGCCCGAAGGTTTCGCAGGGGTCTGCCCGACCGCGGCTCCGCCGCCCCCCGGGACCCCGCGCCTTGGCGCCGCCCGGGGGCCGCGGCCCCTGGCGCGGCGCGGGCCGAGGCCGGCGCGCGCGGCCCTGGATGTCCCGATGCGGCCCGCCCGTGCGCCCTCGGCCTCAGCGCCGGCGCGCCCGCCGCGGCCCGGCGGTGCGGGCATGGAACTCCGGCGGACGATCCTGCACCCAGGCGATGAAGCGGGCGATCCGGGGATGCGCCTTCAGCGCCTCGACGTCGGCGAAGTCCCGCGCCAGCTCCGCCTCGGTCAGGGCGGCATGGATCGTGCTGTGGCAAATCTGGTGCAGCCGGACGACCGGCCTCTTGGCCCCGCCCTTCAGCCGGGGGACCAGATGATGCAGGCTCGACCGCGCCCCCGGCGGGATCGGCCGCCCGCACAAGGGACAGGTCGGCGGCTCCATGGCCCCGACCCTCGCCCCGCCCCGCCCGCCGGTCAAGCCGCTCCGGCGGGCCCCAGGCCCCGCCGCGCCCCTGCCGTCCCGACCCTGGCCCGGACCGCGCCCGCCTCCTCCCGCTTGGCCCCGTCCGCCCCGTCGCAGACGCTGGCGATCCTCGGAGATCCCGCCGGGCCGACCGCGGCCGAGCGCCCTGACCCGATCGCCCGTCAAGTTGCTCCGGCGGGCCCCCCGCCCTGGTGCGCCACAGCCCTCCCGACTCCAGTTCTGACCGCGCCCGCCCCCCTGACCCCGTCCGCCGCGTCGCAGGCGCTGGCGATCCTCGGAGATCCCGCCGGGCCGCGGGCGGCCGAGCGCCGGGCCCCGCACGCGCGACAATCCCCTCCGGGAGGCGTGACGCCCCGCCGCAGCCCTGTCCTTCAGGAACCACCCATGACCATGTCCGACCCCGCCCGCCCGGCGCCGCACGCCGGGCGGGAGGCGATGGCGAGCGGCGGGGGCTCCGCCAGGCCGAGGGCGGCGGAGGGCCTCGCCCCGGCCGCGGGTCGAGCCGCCGGTCCGGGGGCGCCGGCCGGCCCCGCGTCCCGCCCCCGCCAGACCCAACCCCGCCAGACCCAACCCCGCCGCGCCCAGTCCCGCCGCGCCCAGCCCCACCGCGCCCAGCCCCGGCGGCGCCAGACATGAGGGCCCAAGGCCTGACGGCGACGGCTCCCTCGTCCGACCCCACTCCCGAGGCGCTGGTGATCGGCGGCGGCCCGGCCGGGCTGATGGCGGCCGAGGTCCTCGCCGCGGCCGGGCGGCGGGTGATCCTGGCCGAGGCCAAGCCCTCCCTGGGGCGCAAGCTGCTGATGGCGGGCAAGTCCGGCCTCAACCTCACCAAGGATGAGCCGCCCGCCGCCTTCGCCGCCGCCTATTCCGAGGGCGCCGGCCGCCTCGCGCCCCTCCTCGCCGAATTCGGCCCCACCGAGGTCATGGCCTGGGCCCGCGGCCTCGGCCAGGAAGTCTTCACCGGCAGCTCGGGCCGGGTCTTTCCCGTGGCCATGAAGGCCTCGCCCCTGCTGCGCGCCTGGGCCGCCCGGCTCTCCGCCGCGGGGGTGGAGGTGCGCACCCGCTGGCGCTGGACCGGCTGGGACGGCGCGGCGGCCGTCTTCGCCACGCCCGGGGGCGAGATCCGGCTCACCCCCGGCGCGACGGTGCTCGCCCTCGGCGGCGGCTCCTGGGCGCGGCTGGGTTCGGACGGGGCCTGGGTCCCCCTCCTGGCGGCGGCGGGCGCGGCGGTGGAGCCCTTCGCCCCCTCCAACGTCGGCTTCGAGATGGACTGGTCCCCGGCCATGGCCCGGCACTTCGGCGCGCCGGTCAAGCCCGTGCGCCTGACCGCCGGGGGCCGCAGCCTCGCGGCGGAATTCGTCGTCTCCGCCCGGGGGGTGGAGGGGGGCGGCGTCTACGCGCTCGGCCCCGAGCTGCGGGCGGGGGCGCCCCTGACCCTCGACCTCGCGCCCGGCCTCGACGCGGCCGCCGTCGCCGCCCGGCTCTCCCGGCCCCGGGGCAAGGCGAGCCTCGCCAACCACCTGCGCAAGACCCTCGGCCTCAGCCCGGTGAAGATCGCCCTGCTGCGGGAATGCGCGGGCCCCGCGCTTTCGGACCCGGGCGGCGCCGCCCGCGCCGTCAAGGCGCTGACGCTGCCCCTGCGCGGCCCCCGGCCGATCGACGAGGCGATCTCGACCGCCGGCGGCCTCGCCCTCGGGTCGGTGGACGCGGACCTGATGCTCGCGGCGCGCCCCGGGGTCTTCGCGGCCGGCGAGATGCTCGCCTGGGACGCGCCCACCGGGGGCTACCTGCTGACCGCCTGCCTCGCGACGGGACGCCGCGCCGGCCGCGCCGCAGCCGCCTGGCTCGACCGCGCACAGGGGCCCGGGCGCGACCCCGCGCGTTGACAGGTCTCGGGCCCCGCGCCAAGGTCCCCGCCGGACAGCCGACGAGGAGGCGATGAGCGACGATCCCTATGCCGCGCTGGGGGTGGCCAAGACCGCCGCCGACGCCGAGATCAAGAAGGCCTACAAGCGCATCGCCCGCGAGAGCCACCCGGACCTCAACCCCGGCGACCCCAAGGCCGAGGCGCGGTTCAAGGCGGCCGCGGCCGCCTACGACCTGCTCAAGGACCCCGAGCAGCGCGCCCGCTTCGACCGGGGCGAGATCGACGCCCAGGGCCAGGAACGCCCCGAGCGCCGCTTCTACCGCGAATACGCCGAAGGGCCGGAGGCGACCTACCACTCCAGCCGGGGCTTCGAGGACATCGACATGTCGGATGTCTTCTCGGACCTCTTCGGCCGGCGCGCAGGCGCCCGCGGGGGCGGGGGCGGCATGGGCGGGGGAATGGGCGGGGGTCCGGGAGGGCCCGGGTCGCAGTTCTCCATGCGCGGCCAGGACCAGCACTTCACCCTCGAGATCAGCTTCCTCGATTCGATCTACGGCGCGACCCAGCGCATCACCCTGCCGGGGGCGGGGCCGCTGGAGGTGACCATCCCCTCGGGCGTGCGCGACGGCCAGACCCTGCGGCTCAAGGGCAAGGGGTCCCCGGGCTTCGGCGAGGGGCCCGCGGGCGACGCCCTGGTGACGATCACCGTCGCCCCCCATCCCTATTTCCGCCGCGAGGGCGACGACATCGAGATCGAGCTGCCCATCACCTTCGACGAGGCGGTGCTGGGCGGCAAGGTCGAGACCCCCACCATCGACGGCAAGGTGGCCCTGACCGTCCCCAAGGGCGCGACCACCGGCCAGGTGCTGCGCCTGCGCGGCCGGGGGGTGAAGCGCGGCGACAAGCGCGGCGACCAGCGGGTGCGGCTCAAGATCGTCGCGCCCCCCGCGATCGATCCGGAGCTTGCGGCGTTCTTCGAGACATGGCGCAAGACCCACGCCTATGACCCGCGCAAGGGGGCGTTCTGATGGCGATCTGGCTGACCGAGACCGAAGTCGTGGCCCGGGTCGAGGGCATGACCGTGACCCGCCTGCGGGCCTGGGTGGCGAACCACTGCCTCGTCCCCGAGGAGCGCGACGGCCGCCTGGCCTTCCGCGAGGCGGACGTGGCCCGGGTCGAGCTCCTGGCCGAGCTCTCGGGCGACTTCGAGCTCGACGAGGACGCGGCCGCCATGGTCCTGTCGCTCGTCGACCAGATCCACGGCCTGCGCCGGCGGCTGAAGAGCCTCGGCGCCGCCCTCGCCGAGGAGCCGGAGGAGATCCGCATCCGCATCGGCGCCCGAATCCGCGACTGATCGGGCGCAAAAGCGGCGGCGGACGCCACCGCGCGCCCGCCGCCGGCCTTTAGGGGGTGGCGCGCCGCCGCCGCCGCCCTAAGACTGGTCCGCGCAACGAGACGGGGCGCGCATGTATCGCATCTGGAAAAGGATGGAGGAGTATTCGCTCCTCCTTCTGATCGGCGCCGGGCTGGCGCTGGTCTGGGGCAATCTCGATCCCGCGGGCTATCACCATTTCATCGAGACCACGCTCTGGACGGGCGGCGCCGTCGGGGCGCTTCAGCCCGACGGAACCCGGGTCCTGACGCTCCACTACCTCATCAACGACCTGGCCATGGCGCTGTTCTTCGCCGTCGCCGGCAAGGAGGTCTGGGAGGCCACGGCGCTCAAGCGCGGGGCCCTGCGCGGGCCCAAGGCCTTCGCCCCGCTGATCGCCACCGCCGGAGGGATGGCGGGGCCGGTCACGGTCTACCTGCTCGGCGCGCTGCTGATCGGGCAGTTCGCCGAGCTCGCCCACGGCTGGGCGATCCCCACCGCGACCGACATCGCCTTTTCCTACCTGGTGGGGCGGGTGGTCTTCGGCGCCCGCCACCCGGCGGTGACCTTCCTCCTGATGCTCGCCATCGTCGACGACGCGGCCGGGCTCGTGATCCTCGCGATCTTCTACCCCACCGGCCCTCTCGCCCCCGCCTGGCTCCTGGTCTCGCTCGGGGCGGCGGTCGGGGTCTGGCTGCTGGCGAACAGGCTGCCGCGGATGCTCGACCGCGGGGACCCCGCCCGGCCCGCCTCGAAGGTCGCCGAACGGCTCGGGGCGATCCCTTACGTCATCGCCGGGGCGATCAGCTGGTACGCCTTCCAGGAGGCGGGCATCCACCCGGCGCTCGGCCTGCTGCCGATCGTGCCGACCATCCCCCATGCCGAGATGGACTTCGGCCTCTTCGCCGAGACCGAGGACGACCGCACCGACCTGCTCAACCGGATCGAGCACGCGCTGAAGCCGGTGGTGCAGGTGGTGCTCTTTCTCTTCGGCCTCGCCAACGCGGGGGTGGAGTTCTCGGCCATGGGGCCCGCGACCTGGCTGGTGCTCGCCGGGCTGGTGATCGGCAAGCCGCTCGGCATCTTCCTCTTCGGCTGGATCGCGGCCAAGCCCATGGGGCTCGGGCTGCCGCGGGGGATGCGGCTGGCCGATCTCTTCGTGCTCGGCTGCGTGGCGGCGATCGGCTTCACCGTCTCGCTCTTCGTGGCGGGGGTCGCCTTCGAATACGGGCCGGTGCAGTACGCCGCCCGGATGGGGGCGCTCCTCTCCTTCGGCGCGGCCGCCATCGCCATCCTCGCCGGTCGCCTGCTCAAGGTGGAGCGGCAGGACTGAGCCGGCGGGCTTGGGACGGCAGGACTGGGGCGGCGGGCCCGGACGGCCGCACTGAGCATCGGGGGTGAGCGTCCGAGGTGAGCGTCCGAGGTTTGGCCGGCGGCGGCTTGACCGCGCCGGCCAAACCGCGGACGAAGGAGGGGCCCGCGACCAACGCCGCCGCGAAAACCCGCCGTCGAAAGCCGCCGCCCTTGCCAGACGCCCCGCCAGACGACCAGCCCTCCGATCGGCCGGACGACCAGGCCGAGGCGGTCGCCTTCCTCTCCGACCCGCGGACCCATGGCGGCGCAGCGGTGGAGCGGGTGGACACCCACATCTCCCGCCTCTTCCTGGCCGGAGACCGCGCCTGGAAGATGAAGCGGGCGATCCGGACCAACTACCTCGACTTCTCCACCCTCGACCGGCGCGAGGCGAGCTGCCGGCGCGAGCTGGAGGTGAACGCCGCCGCGAAGGACCTCTACCTCGGAGTGACGCCCGTGGTCCGGGGCCCGGACGGGCTCCGCCTCGGCGGCCCGGGCGCGCCCGTCGAATGGCTGGTGGAGATGCGCCGCTTCGACCGCGCGCAGGAGCTCGACCGGCTCTGCGACCGGGGCGCGCTCGACCGCCCGACGATCGAGCGTCTGGCGGACGCGGCGGCGGCGCTGCACCGGGCCGCCCCCGAGACGCCCGGCTTCGGCGACCCGGCCGAGGTGGCGGCGCGCATCGACCAGATCGCCGGCGCGCTGGAGGCGGCGGGCGTCGCCCCCGATCCGGTCCGGGCCTGGCGCAGGGCCGCCGAGGCCGCCCGCGCCGCCGAAGCGACGCTGATCGAGCGGCGCAGGCGGCTCGGGCGGGTGCGCCGCTGCCACGGGGACCTGCACCTCGGCAACGTCGTCCTGCTCGACGGGCGCCCCACGCCCTTCGACGCCATCGAGTTCAACGAGGCGATCGCCTCGATCGACGTGCTCTATGACCTCGCCCTGACGCTCTCGGACCTGCTGGCCCGGGGGCGGGCGGATCTGGCGAACGCGCTCCTCAGCCGCTATCTCGGCGCGACCCGGGACCATGGCGGGCTGGCGCTGCTGCCGCTGTTCCTCTCCATGCGGGGCGCGGTGCGGGCCATGACCGCGGCCGCCCGCGGCGACCGGGCGGAGGCCATGGCCCGGCTCGACCTCGCGGCCCGGTGGCTGCGGCCGGGCCCGCCGCCGCGGCTGGTCGCGGTCGGCGGGCGGTCGGGGACCGGCAAGTCGACCCTGGCCCGAAGCCTCGCGCCGCGGCTCGGCTCCGGCTGCGGCGCGATCGTCCTGCGCTCCGACGTGATCCGCAAGCGCCTGCTCGGGGTCGCGCCCGAGGCGCGGCTGGGGCCCGAGGCCTATTCCGAGGCGATCAGCCGCAAGGTGCTGGCGCGGCTCGCCTGGGACGCCCGGCGGACCCTGCGCCAGGGCTGCGCCGTGGTTCTCGACGCCACCTTCCTCGATCCCTCCTGGCGCGCCTGCGCCGCGGCCGCCGCGACGGGGGCCGGGGCGGACTTCGCCGGCCTGTGGCTCGACCTGCCCGCGGCCGAGGCGGCGCGACGGATCGCGGGGCGGACCGGCGACGCCTCCGACGCCACCCCCGATCTCGCCCTGCGCCAGAGCCTGCGCGGCGGGCTGGAGGCCGGCTGGCGCCGCGTCGACGCCGGCGGCCCGCCCCAGGACATGACCGCCCGGGCGGCCCGGGCCCTCGGCCTGCCGGACGCCTGAGGCCCCCCGCGACACGCCGCAGGAAATCGTCAACCTTGGTTGCGATCGCCTGAACGGATTATGGAAAATCATTTCATGACAATGAGATGACCCCCATAACACACGTGTTACGGGGGTCACCCCAGGCTCGATCCCGCGCCGGCCCAATCTCGCGCCGGCCGGGGACCTGCCCCCGCCCCTCCCGCGCAATCCCCTTGCCTCGCGCCCGGGGATGGCGCATGAGGGGGCCATGACGCATCGCATCGCCCTCGCGATCTGCATTCGCCGCTGACACCCGTCCGCGGCCGCTTTCCGTTCGTTCCCTGACGTGATAGCCCGCCGCGGCGAGACCGCATGAGGCCGGCCATGGACATCCATCTCTACGACACCCGGACCCGGACCAAGCTCCGGCTCGACCCGGTGACGCCCGGACGCGTGGGGATGTACGTCTGCGGGCCCACGGTCTACGACCGCGCCCATATCGGCAACGCCCGCCCCGTGGTTGTCTTCGACACCCTCTACCGGCTGCTGCGCCAGGCCTACGGGGCCGAGGCCGTGACCTACGTGCGCAACATCACCGACGTGGACGACAAGATCAACGCCCGCGCCGCCCAGTCGGGGCGCAGCATCGGCGAGATCACCGAGGAGACCACCGCCTGGTATCACGCGGACATGGACGCCCTCGGCGCGCTGCGCCCCACGGTCGAGCCTCGGGCGACGGCCTATGTGGGCGCCATGGTCGCCATGATCGAGACCCTGATCGCCCGCGGCCACGCCTACGAGGCCGAGGGCCACGTGCTCTTCGCCGTGGCGAGCGACAGGCTCTACGGCACGCTGGCCCGCCGGGCGCTCGAGGACATGCGCGCGGGCGCCCGGGTCGAGGTCGCGCCCTACAAGCGCGACCCGATGGATTTCGTGCTGTGGAAACCCTCGGCCCCCGAGCTGCCCGGCTGGGCGAGCCCCTGGGGCCGCGGCCGGCCGGGCTGGCACATCGAGTGTTCGGCCATGGCCTATCAATTGCTGGGGGCGAGCTTCGACATCCATGGGGGCGGCATCGACCTCGCCTTTCCCCACCATGAGAACGAGGCCGCCCAGTCGCGCTGCGCGCATCCCGAGGGCGAGTTCGCCCGGATCTGGATGCACAACGGCTTCCTCAACGTCGAGGGCGAGAAGATGTCCAAGTCGCTTGGCAACTTCTTCACCGTGCGGGACCTGATCGACCGGGGCGTCCCCGGCCGGGTGATCCGCTTCGTCCTCCTCTCGACCCATTACAGGCAACCCATGGACTGGACCGAACGCAAGGAACGGGAGGCGGAGGAGCGGCTGCGGCGCTGGCACGCCGAGATCCGCTTCCACGTCGACCCCGCCGACATCGACGGGGCCAAGGCGAGCCCCGAGATCCTGCGGGCGCTGGCCGACGACCTCAACACTCCGCTCGCCATCTCGCTGCTCGACCCCGCCGGGGCGCGGGCGGCCGAGCCGGAGGCGCGCTGGCTCCAGGTCGCCCACGACCTGGCGCTGCTCGGCCTCCTCGACGAGGCGGCGCTGGCGACGGAGGGGGCGAGCTGGATCGAGCCGCGCTCGCGGCTCGGGGCAAACGTCGAGGCCCGCATCCAGGAGATCGTCGACAGCCGCGTCGCGGCCAAGAAGCTCAAGGAATTCGCCAGGGCGGACGCGCTGCGCGACCGGCTCGTCTCTGCGGGCGTCGTGGTCAACGACAGCCGCGAGGGCACGAGCTGGGAGCTCGGGCCTGCGTTCGACCCCAGCAAGCTGGAGGAACTGGGATGACCGAGACCCTCGCGGCGGAGATCCGCGCCGGGGAGGCCGCGGCCGCGGACCTCCGCGAGCGGCTGTGGCTCTACGACACGACGCTCCGCGACGGCCAGCAGACCCGGGGCGTCGACTTCTCGGTCGAGGACAAGATCCGCATCGCGCAGGCGCTCGACGCGCTCGGGGTGGATTACGTCGAGGGCGGCTGGCCGGGGGCGAACCCCACCGACAGCGCCTTCTTCGCCGCCGCGCCGGCGCTGGCCCGGGCCCGGATGGCCGCCTTCGGCATGACCCGGCGGGCGGGGCGCTCGGCCTCCAACGACGACGTGCTGGCGGCGGTGCTCGACGCGGGCACGGGCGCGGTCTGCCTCGTCGGCAAGACCCACGAGTTCCACGTGGCGACCGCGCTGGGGGTGAGCCTCGAGGAGAACCTCGCCGCCATCCGCGACAGCGTCGCCCATGCGGTCGGCAAGGGCCGCGAGGTGCTGTTCGACGCCGAGCATTTCTTCGACGGCTACCGCGCCAACCCGGACTACGCGCTCGCCTGCCTCAGGACCGCGCTGGAGGCCGGGGCCCGCTGGGCGGTGCTCTGCGACACCAACGGCGGCACCCTGCCCGCCGACGTGGGCCGGATCACGGCGGAGGTGGTGGCCGCGGGCGTGCCGGGCGACCGGCTCGGCATCCACACCCACAACGACACCGAGATGGCGGTGGCCGCGACGCTGGCCGCCGTCGACGCCGGGGCGCGCCAGATCCAGGGCACGCTGAACGGCCTCGGCGAGCGCTGCGGCAACGCCAACCTCACCAGCCTCATCCCGACGCTCCTGCTCAAGGAGCCCTACGCCAGCCGTTTCCGCATCGGCGTGCCGCGGGAGCGCCTGCCCGGCCTGCGCCAGGCGAGCCGGATGCTCGACGAGGTGCTGAACCGGGCGCCCGACGCCCATGCGGCCTACGTCGGGGCCTCGGCCTTCGCCCACAAGGCGGGCCTGCACGCCAGCGCCATCCTCAAGGACCCCGCCACCTACGAGCACGTGCCGCCCGAGGCGGTGGGCAACGACCGCATCATCCCCATGTCGAACCAGGCGGGCCTTTCCAACCTGCGCGAGCGGCTGGCGGCGGCGGGGATCGCGGTCCCGGCGGGCGACGCGCGGCTCGGGGCCATCCTCGGCGAGGTGAAGGCGCGGGAGGACCGGGGCTTCGCCTATGACGGGGCGGCCGCCTCCTTCGAGATCCTCGCCCGCGAGATGCTCGGCCGGATGCCCCGGTTCTTCGACGTCGAGCGCTACCGCGTCACCGTCGAGCGCCGTCGCAACGCCCTCGACGAGGTCATCACCGTCTCCGAGGCGGTGGTGGTCGCCCGCTTCGGCGCCGAGCGGGTGATGAGCGTCTCCGAAAGCCAGGACCCGGTCACCCATGCGGACCAGGGCCCGGTCAACGCCCTCTCCCGTGCGCTCGCCAAGGACCTCGGGCCCTACCAGGCCTATATCGACGACATGCGGCTCGCCGATTTCAAGGTGCGGATCACCTCGGGCGGCACCGAGGCCGTCACCCGCGTCCTGATCGAGAGCGTGGACGGCCAGGGCCGGCGCTGGTCCACCGTGGGCGTCTCGGCGAACATCGTCGACGCGAGCTTTCAGGCGCTGCAGGACGCCATCCTCTGGAAGCTGCTCGCGGACGGCGCCCCGCCGGCGGCCTGAGGCGGGCGCGGCCATGAGCCTCGGCGATCTGGTCGAGCGCGGCGATCCCTGGCGCTGGCGGGCGGCCATGGCGGCGCCGGAGCCGCTCCGGCGCCGCCTGCTCGCGCTCTATGCGCTGAACCTGGAGGCCGCGCGGGCGGGCTACGTCACCGCCGAGCCGATGATCGCCGCCATCCGCCTGCGCTGGTGGGCCGACGCGCTGGCGGAAATCTACGACGGCCGGCCGCCCCGCCGGCACGAGGTGGTCGAGCCGCTGGCGGAGGCGATCCGCGCCGCCGACCTGCCCCGGCCGCCTCTCGACGCGCTGGTCGAGGCGCGGGAGTGGGACTGCGGGCGGGAGCCCTTCGCCGACCTCGCGGGGCTCGCCGCCTATCTCGACGCCACCGCCGGGGGGCTGATGTGGCTCGCCGCCCGGGTCTGCGGCGCCGGCCCGGCGGCGGAGGCGCCCGTGCGGGCGCTGGGGCGCTCGGCCGGAGCGGCGGCCTTCCTGCGGGCGGTCCCCCGGCTGGAGGCGCTGGGCCGGCGCCCCCTGCCCTGCCCGGCCGAACGGCTGGCGGAGGCGGCGCTCGGCTGGCGCGCCGAGGCGCGGGCCGGCCGGGCCCTCGTCCCCGCCGCGGCGCTCCCCGCGCTCCTGCCCGCCGCAGGATCGGAGGCGGTCCTGCGCCGGGCGGCGCGCCGGCCCGGGGCGACGGCGGCGGGCGCGCTCGAAAGTTCGGAGCTGCGCGCCCGGGGCGCGATGCTCGCCATGGCGCTCACGGGACGCTGGTGATCTGCTATCCTGGCCGTCCTTAGAGCGATATCCAACCAGACGGGATCGTCTGGTGGTCAGGATATCGCGACAAAACAATAATGTAGAGCGGACGGCCCGGCTCTGCCGGGACGGATTCCGCTCTAGAGCGGAAGCCGAGCTGATTGAATCTCGGGGATTCCCCTGTCTGCAGCGTTCTGATTCAAGGTGTCTGCCGGAGGGAGGACGGCAGGCATGTCGAAAGCGCTCTCCGTCGACCTTCGGACCCGGGTTCTCGCGGCTGTCGCGTTGGGAGCGACGCATCGGGAGGCGGCAGTTCGGTTTGGAGTGAGTGCCGCGAGCGTGAGCCGGTGGCGGCGGCGGGAGCGTGAGAAGGGCGACGTGGCTCCTGGCCCGCTCGGCGGGGACCGCCGCTCGGGTCGGATCGAGGCCCAGGCCGATCTGGTGCTCGGGCTCCTGGCGGAAACGCCGGACCTCACGGTGGAGGAACTGCGTGCGGCGCTGGCGGCCCGGGGTCACGCCTTCGGCTACGGCACGCTGCAGCGGTTCTTCGCCCGGCGCCGGATCACGCGCAAAAAAAGACGGCGCACGCCAGCGAGCAGGACCGCCCGGACGTCCTGAAGCGGCGCGAGGCCTGGTTCGAGAGCCAACCCGACCTCGAGCCTTCCCGGCTCGTCTTCATCGATGAGACCTGGGCCAAGACCAACATGGCCCGCACCCATGGCCGTGCGCCGCGCGGTGAGCGCCTGCGTGTCGGCGTCCCGCACGGTCACTGGAAGACCACCACCGTTGTCGCCGCCCTCACGCTGCGCGGCATGATCGCGCCTTTCGTCCTCTCCGGGCCGATCAACCGCGACGCATTCGAGGCCTATGTCGCCCGGGTGCTCGTGCCCGAACTCCGGCCCGGCGACATTGTCGTCATGGACAATCTCTCCAGCCACAAGGGGCCGAAGGTGCGCTCGCTCATCGAGGCCGCTGGCGCAGAGCTCCTCTTCCTCCCGCCCTACAGCCCCGACTTCAATCCGATCGAAAACGCCTTCGCCAAGCTCAAGGCCCTGCTTCGCAAAGCCGCAGAGCGCACCGTCGCAGGCCTCTGGAGCGCCGTCGGACGCATTGTCGACACATTCAGCCCCGCCGAGTGCGCCAACTACTTCGCCACCGCAGGGTACGATGCAGACTGATCGGATTCCGCTCTAGAACGACGCCCTCACGGGCGCCGCAGAGGACCGTCTCACGCGCGAAATCCAGGGTAAAACTTTGAAAATATTCATATATCACGCACGCATTGCCCCCCTGTTCATCCGCCTCGACTCGCGCGGGGGCCGGCGATGAGCTCCGAGGAGGACTTCCGCCTGGCGGAGTTCAACGCCCTGCGCACCGAGATCCTGGAGCGCTCCAAGGAACAGGTCTCGCTCGAATCACAGATGGTGCTGGGCTCGGCGGCGATCTACGGGGCGCTCGGCACGGTGGTCAGCTTCGCGCCCATCGTCCAGCCCTTTGTCGCCTTCCTGTGGTGGATGCCCCCGGCGCTGCTTGCCTTCGGCTATTTCCGCTGGCGGGCGAACGGCGAGCGCATCGCCAAGATCGCCCGCTACATCCGCGCCATGCCCTTCGACGGCTGGGAGAAGTTCGAGCGGGGCGAGGCGCCCAAGGAAAAGACCTGGTACTGGGGGGCGATCCGGAAGGGCTGGATCGCCGCCCTGATCGTGACGACCGCCGCCGCCGTGGACCGGACGGTCCATCCGGTGCTGGGCTTCCTGCCCGATCCGCCCCTATCGCTCCACGGAACGGGCGCGGCCGAGGACCAGCCATAGCAGCGCCCCGAAGGCCAGCGCCAGCAGCGGGATCATCGCGAGGTTGACCGCCCGCCAGCCCGCGGCCGCATCCCCCCCGAGGCAGTTGAGCAGGCCCCCCGAGGCGAGCGAGGCGAGCCCCACCGTGCCGAAGACGATGAAGTCGTTCATCCCCTGGGCCCGCCCCCGCTCCTCCGGCCGGTAGCTCGCGGTCAGGAGCGCGGTCGCGCCGATGAAGCCGAAGTTCCAGCCGAGGCCGAGCAGGACCAGCGCCAGGTAGAAATCCGACAGCGCCACCCCGCCGAGCGCCGCCGCCCCCGCCCCGCCGAGCAGGACGAGCCCGAGCGCCATGATCCGCTCCGCCCCGAACCGGGCGACGAGCGCGCCGGTGAAGAAGGCCGGCGCGAACATGGCCAGCACATGGGCGCCCACCACGTCGGCCGCGGCGGCGGCGGGAAAACCGCAGCCGACCATGGCGAGCGGCGTCGCCGTCATGACGAGGTTCATCACCGCGTAGGAGATGGCGGCGACGGTCACCGCCACCGCGATCCGCGGGTCGCGGATCAGGTCGAGCCGGGACCGCCCGGCGGGGACGCCCGCCCGAGGCGCCGGGGGAGCGGGGCTGTCGAGCAGCAGGAACAGCGGGGCGCCGAGCAGGTTCAGCCCCATGGCGGCCAGATAGGCGCCGGCGAAGGGGATCGGCGCCAGCGACTGCTCGAAGAGCTTGACGATCTGCGGCCCGATCACCGCGGCGGCGAGGCCCGCGGCCATGACCCAGGAGATCGCCCGCGGCCGGAAGGCGTCCGAGGCGCCGTCGGCGGCGGCGAAGCGGTAGAAGCCGTAGCTGCACATGAAGACGCCCGCGAGCGCCGAGCCCGCCAGGAACAGGCCGAAGGAGCCGAGGAGCAGCCCCAGCGCGCAGAGCCCCGCCCCGGACGCGCCGGCGAGCGCCCCGAGGACGAAGCCCGGCCGGCGGCCCTTGCGCTGCATGAAGCCCGCGAGGACGGGCGCGGTGGCCATCGAGCCGAAGATCATCGCCGAGACCGGCAGGGTGGCGAGGCAGGGCAGCGGCGACAGCACCTGCCCCGAGAGCCCGCCGAGGATGAAATAGGCCGACAGTTGCGCCCCCAGCACGGCCTGGGCCAGGGACAGGACCCGGGCGTTGCGCCGGGCGCGGCGGTCGGGATCGACGGGCGTCTCGCTCATGGCCCCCGGCTTAGCGCCTGCCGCGGCCGCGGCCAAGCCCGTCCACGGCGCAAGGAGCGGCCGGGCGCGCGCCCCAGCCTCCGCGCAGCCGCCCACGCCCCGTCCGCGCCGTCCAGGGGCGCGGGTCCTCAGCCGCGGGGCGCGGTCTCCTCCCGCACCCAGGCGGCGTAGTCCTCGGTCGCCTGCGCGAGCGGCAGCGCGAGGATGCCCGGCGTCTCGTAAGGGTGCAGTTCCCGCGCCGCCGCGGCCGCCGCCTCGAAAAGCTCGGCCCGGGTGACGGCGGCGAGCGGCGCCTCCTCGGCGTCCTCGACCACGCCCTTCCAGCGATAGAGGCTGCGAAAGGGCGCGCCCAGGTGCACGCAGGCCGCCAGCCGCCGCGCCAGCAGCGCCGCGCCGATCCGCTCCGCCGTGGCGCGGTCGGGGCAGGAGATCTCCAGAAGGATCAGGCCGGTCATGCGGGCGAGCCTAGGTCCGGCCGCCCCTCCGCGCAAGCCGCCGGACCCCCCGGCGCAAAGGGCGGCGGGAGGCCATGCGGGAGCGCGGCCTCCCGCCGCCCGGGGTCCGCCGCCCGGGGTCTGCCGCCCGGGGTCTGCCGCCCGGGGTCCGCCGCCCGGGGTCCGCCGCCCGGGGTCCTCCGCCCGGGGTCCTCCGTGGGCCGAGGCGTGGGGGCCGGAGCTGCGGCGTGGACGCCGGGCGGCGGCGTCGGGCCGTGGCGGCCTGTGACCCGCCGCCCCATGACCCTCCGACCACGTCCCGCCGCCCTTGACCCGCCACCCGGCCTCGATGCTCCGGAGCCCGTGGGCCGGAGAGTCCGGAACTGCTGCGTGGAAGCCGGGCGGGTCGGGGCCGGGAGACAAAGGGCCGGGACGGGGGGCTCGGAATCCGGGATGGCGTCGGGGCGTGAGCTGCGGCGTGGACGCCAGGCGGCGGAGTCGGGACGTGGCGGCCAAGGGCCGGGACCGCGGGCCCGGACGCCGGGGGACGGGGTCGGGCCGGACGGCGAAATCGGGTCTCGGAGAGCCCCCTGCGAAACCTCCGGCGCGGCCGTCCTCGATCTGTTCACACTCATGAAAATCAGGTTAGGGCCAAAAAATTATATTGATTTATTTCAATATCTTGACCTAACTTTCACGCATGAAATCCAGCCCCTCCCAAAGCGCGGCGGCTTGGGAGAGCGGCCTTGGCAGAGGCTTCTCCGGGCGTGCAGGCCAGCGGCGCGCCCAAGCTCCAGGGCTGGGGGTCCAAGGTCGCGGGCGAGGATCGGGGAAGGTCGGAAACCGGAGGCGGGGGCCGGAGGCGCGACGGCCGTCCCGGCCGCGCGCGGCGCGGCGGGCCTGGCGGCGGCAGGCTTGACGGCGGCGGGCTTTCGGGGCCCCCTGTCGCTGGAACCGCACCGGAGCATCGAACATTCGCGCCCGCCTCGCCATCGACCTCGCCGCCGTCGCCGCGAACTGGCGCGGCCTCGACGCCCTCTCCGCCCCCCCCGTCGAGACCGCAGCGGTGGTCAAGGCCGACGCCTACGGCCTCGGCGCAGGCCCGGTGGCCCGGGCGCTCCAGGCCGCCGGCGCCCGCAGCTTCTTCGTGGCGCTCGCCGAGGAGGGCGCGGCCCTGCGCGCCGCCCTCGGCCTCGGCCCCCGCATCTTCATCCTCGGCGGGCTGATGACCGGGGACGAGCCGCTGTTTCGCGAACACGCGCTCATCCCCTGCCTCGACAGCCCCGCCCAGGTGGCGCGCGCGCTTGCGGCCGGCGACATCGCCTGCGCGGTGCAGGTGGACAGCGGCATGAACCGGCTGGGGCTGGAGCCGGCCGAGCTCGAGGCGCTCGCCCCCGACCTCGCCCGGCTGAAGCCCCGCCTGGTCATGAGCCACCTCGCCTGCGCCGACGAGCCGCAGCACCAGATGAACTTCCGCCAGCGCGAGGCCTTCCTCGCCCTCGCCGCCCGCCTGCCCGGCGTCCCGCGCAGCCTCGCGGCCACCGGGGGCGTGGTGCTCGGCCCTGACTTCCACTTCGACCTCGTGCGCCCGGGGATCGGCCTCTACGGCGGCGCCCCCTTCGGCGGCGCGAGGCCGGTGGTGCGCCTCGACCTGCCGGTGATCCAGGTGCGCGAGGTGGCCGCGGGGGAAAGCGTCGGCTACGGCGCCGCCTGGACCGCCGCCCGGCCCTCGCGCATCGCCACCCTGAGCGCGGGCTACGCCGACGGGCTGATCCGCGCCATCGGCCGGGCGCAGGGGGTGCAGGTCTTCGCCGGCGACCAGGCCTGCCCGCTGGTCGGCCGGGTCTCGATGGATCTGGTCACCGTGGACGTGACCGACCTCGCCGAGGTGCCGCCGATGCTCGAGATCCTCGGCGCCCGCCAGGGGGTGGACGACCTCGCCGCCCGCGCGGGCACCATCGGCTACGAGATCCTCACGAGCCTTGGCCCCCGCTACGAACGGGTCTATCTGGGGGCGGCCTGACCGCGCCCCGGACTCCCGCATGACCCTGCTCCGCCTGCTCAACGGTTTCCTCGCCTCGGTCGGCCGGTCCGCGCTCGGCCTGCTCGCGGCCATCGGCCGGGTGACGCTCTTCGCCGCCGAGACGCTGAGCCACCTCGCCCGCCCGCCCTTCTACCCGCGGGAGCTGGGACGCCAGCTGATCCGGGTCGGCTGGTTCTCCCTGCCGGTCGTGGGACTGACCATGCTCTTCACCGGCGGGGCCCTCGCGCTCCAGATCCACGCGGGCGGCGCGCGCTTCAACGCCGAGACGGTGGTCCCCTCCATCGTCGCCATCGGCATCCTGCGGGAGCTGGGCCCGGTGCTGGGCGGCCTCATGGTCGCGGGCCGCGTCGCCTCCTCCATGGCGGCCGAGCTCGCCACCATGCGGGTGACCGAGCAGATCGACGCCCTCACCACCCTCTCCACCAACGCCATGAAGTACCTGGTGCTGCCCCGGGTTCTGGCCGCCACCCTGGCGCTGCCGTTGCTGGTGGCGGTCGGGGACGTGATCGGGATCATGGGCGGCCAGCTCGTGGGGGTGAGCCGGCTCGGCTTCAACCCGGCCAACTACATCCGCAACACCGTGGACTTCATCACCGCGGGGGACGTCGTCTCGGGGCTGGTCAAGGCGGGGGCCTTCGGCTTCATCCTCGGGCTGATGGGCTGCTATCACGGCTACAACTCCGGCCGCGGCGCCCAGGGCGTGGGCCGGGCGACCACCGACGCGGTGGTCTCGGCCTCGGTGCTGATCCTCGCCGCGAACTACCTGCTGACCGAGGCGTTCTTCTGATGACGCCGCGGATCGAGCTGCAAGGCCTCGTGAAGTCCTTCGGGGCGAAGCGCGTGCTCGACGGCGTGGACCTCGCGGTGCGGCGCGGGGAGAGCCTCGTCATCATCGGCGGCTCGGGCACCGGCAAGTCGGTGACGCTGAAATGCATCCTCGGGATCGAGCGGCCGGACGCGGGCGAGATCCGCATCGACGGCGTGCCGGCGGCGCGGGTGGACCGGCGGGCGATGCTGCGGCATTTCGGGATGCTGTTCCAGGGCGGCGCGCTCTTCGACAGCCTGCCGGTCTGGCGCAACGTCGCCTTCCGCCTGCTGGAGGCGCGCCGGCCGATGAGCCCGCGCGCGGCCCATGCGCTCGCGGTGGCCAAGCTCGCCCGGGTGGGCCTCGGTCCCGAGGTCGCCGACCTCTACCCGGCCGAGCTCTCGGGCGGGATGCAGAAACGCGTGGGGCTCGCCCGCGCCATCGCCACCGACCCCGACCTCATCTTCTTCGACGAGCCGACCACGGGGCTCGACCCGATCATGGCGGGGGTCATCAACGACCTGATCCGGGAACTCGTGACCGAGATGGGCGCGACGGCGGTGACGATCACCCACGACATGACCACGGTGCGCACCGTGGCCGACCGGGTCGCCATGCTGCACGGCGGCAAGGTGCGCTGGGAAGGCCCGGTCGCCGAGATCGACGCGTGCGGCGACCCTTACGTCGACCAGTTCATCCACGGCCGCGCCACGGGGCCGATCGCCGCGATCCGCTGATCCGCGCCCGATCCGCGCCGGCGGCGAGGCCGGCGCGGGCCATGGGCTCAATGGGCGAGCATCTCCGCGACGATCTCCGCGTCGCTGAGGGCGAAGGGATAGTAGGTCGGCCAGTTCGTCACCTCGGCCAGCAGGGCGGCGCGGTCGTTCCCCCAGTAGAGGTGATAGTGGTCGGCCTTCTCGGGCGCGATCTTGTGGTCGCTGAACTGGATGAACGCCGGCGCCCCGGCGTCGCCGCCGACCTTGCGGAAGACGTAGCGCACGCCGCGGTTGCCCGCCTTGTAGGTCAGCACCTCGTGGCCGTCGCTGGCGTAGCGGCCCGCCACGGCCTGGCCGTCCTCGTGGAAGGTCACCTCGTCCCCCGCGATGACGATGCGCGCGACGTCGGTCTTGTAGCCGACCTCGTAATAGGCGCGGTACTCCTCGGCGCTCTTGTCCCCATGGGCGGCCTTGTCGGCCATCACCGGGTCGAGCGTTCCCGCCGCCAGGAGCGGATAGACCGAGCGCCAGTCGCCCGCCCAGTCCGACAGGGGACGGTCGGCGATCTGGGAGTCCTCGAAATGCCCTTTCTGGATTTCGGACTGCGTCGCATGCGCCTTCGCCGGCGCCGCCGGCGCCAGCAGCGCCCCGGCCGTGACCAGGCCTGCAATCAGGCCCGCGACTAGGCCTGCGCCGAGAGTGTTCCTCGCCTTCATCGTCGTTCTCCGTTTCTGTCCCGTCGTCCGCCCCCGGAGGCGCGGCTTTTTGATATGTTATATCATAACATATTCTCGCACCGGATAGCCGGACCCGCGCCCGCGCGCAAGACGCCCCGCATCCCCGCTGCGATTCCGGCCTTCGCCGGCCGGACCCGCGCCCGCGCGCAAGACGCGCCCTGCGGTTGACGCCCGCCGGCGGGGCGGCGAGGATGGGGGGCGATCGCCGGCCGCGGCGGCGCTCCTCCCCCCTGACGCTCGGAGCCGCGCGCTTGCCCTCTCGACCCTGCCCGATCCCCCGCCCCTGCCCGATTCTCCGCCCGACCCGATGAGCCGTCGCGCCACGACCTATGTCTGCACCGCCTGCGGGGCGACCTTTCCCAAATGGGCGGGGCGCTGCGAGGCCTGCGGCGCCTGGAACTCGATCGAGGAGGACCCCGGCCTCGCCTCCGGCCCCGGGCCGAAGCGGACGGCGAAGGGGCGGGCGGCCGTCTTGTCCGACCTCGCTGCCGAGGAGCCGATCCCGCCCCGCCGCCCCAGCGGCATCGGCGAGCTCGACCGGGTGCTCGGGGGCGGACTGGTGCCGGCCTCGGCGATCCTGCTCGGGGGCGATCCCGGCATCGGCAAGTCCACCCTGCTCCTCCAGGCCGCGGCCGCCGCCGGGCAGGCCGGGGCGCGGGTGGTCTACGTCTCGGGCGAGGAGGCTGCGGCCCAGATCCGGCTCCGCGCCGGGCGGCTCGGGCTCGGGACCGCGCCGGTCAAGCTCGCCGCCGAGACCGGGTTGCGCGATATCCTCGCTATGCTGGACCAGGAGCGGCCGGACCTCGCCATCATCGATTCGATCCAGACCATGTGGCTCGACCATGTGGAGAGCGCGCCGGGCTCCGTCTCCCAGGTCCGCGCCACGGCGCATGAACTCACCGCCTTCGCCAAACGTCGGGGCGTGGCGGTGATCCTCGTCGGCCACGTCACCAAGGAGGGCCAGATCGCCGGCCCGCGGGTGGTGGAGCACATGGTCGACACCGTGCTCTACTTCGAGGGCGAGCGCAGCCACCAGTTCCGCATCCTGCGCGCGGTCAAGAACCGCTTCGGCCCCGCGGACGAGATCGGCGTCTTTGAGATGACGGGCTCTGGCCTCGCCGAGGTGCCCAATCCCTCGGCCCTCTTCCTGTCGGAGCGCCATCGGGCGGCCCCCGGCTCGGCGGTCTTCGCCGGGATCGAGGGCTCGCGGCCGGTGCTGGTCGAGATCCAGGCCCTCGTCGCCCCTTCGCCTCTCGCCACCCCGCGGCGCTCCACCTTAGGCTGGGACTCCGGCCGGCTCGCCATGATCCTCGCGGTGCTGGAGGCGCGGGCGGGGATCGGCTTCGCCGGGCTCGACGTCTACCTCAACGTCGCGGGCGGCCTGCGGCTGACCGAGCCCGCGGCGGACCTCGCGGTGGCCGGCGCGCTCCTCTCGGCGCGCCAGGACATCGCCCTGCCCATGGATGCGGTGCTCTTCGGGGAGATCTCGCTCTCGGGCGCGCTCCGGCCCATCGGCCAGACGGAATCCCGCCTGCGCGAGGCGGCCAAGCTCGGCTTCGGCCAGGCTTTCGCCCCGGCCGGGTCGCGGCTGATCGGCGAGCCGCCCCTGCCCATCACGCCGGTTGCGGATCTGGCCGCCTTCATAGAGAAGGGGTTCGGCACGGTAGACGGTTAGGGACAGGCCCGGCATGGAAGGCTTCAACATCGTGGACGGCGTCTGCCTGGCGCTGATCGTCGTCTCGGCGGTGCTCGCCTGGGCGCGGGGCTTCGTGCGGGAGCTGATGTCCATCGCCGGCTGGGTGATCGCCGCCGTCGCCGCCTTCGCCTTCGCCCCCACGGTCGAGCCCTTGATGCGCGAGATCCCGATCCTGCGCGACCTGATCGGGTCGAGCTGCGAGCTCGGGGTGCTGGCGGGCTTCGTCGCCGTCTTCGCCGTGGCGCTGGTGATCGTGTCGCTGTTCACGCCGCTCCTCTCCGGGGCGGTGCAGAACTCGGCGATCGGGCCGCTCGACCAGGGGGCGGGGCTGATCTTCGGCGTCGCCCGGGGCGTGCTGCTGATCGCCATCGCCTTCGTGGTCTATGACCGGGTGCTGGGCGGGACCGGGGGAATCCCCCAGATCGACGCCTCCTACACCCGCGCGCTCTTTGCGGGGGTCGAATCCCAGCTCGCCGCCGCCCTGCCCGCCGACGCCCCCCAGTGGATCGCCGGCCAGTACGAGCGGCTGGTGGGCGGCTGCGCGGTCCCGGCCCAGGGCGCCTGAGGGCTTCCTACCGCGGGACGGCCCCCACGCCCGTCCAGCCGCCGTCGAGCATGAGCGTATGGCCGCTGACCATGGCGGCCCCGGGCGAGACCAGGAACATCAGCGCCGCCGCCACGTCCTCGGGACGGCCGCAGCGCCCGGCCGGGATGGCCGCCGACCAGCGCGCCTCGTAGTCCGGGTCGTCGCCGAGGTTGCGGGCGTTGAGCGTCGCGCCGATGCCGAGCGCGTTGACCGTGATTCCATGGGGCCCGAGCTCCAGCGCCAGCACCCGCGCCAGGTGGCGCAGTCCCGCCTTGGTCACCGCATAGGGCGCGCAGTTGCGCAGCGCCGCGACGCCCGCGACCGAGGAGGAAAAGACGATCCGTCCGCGTCCCGCGCCGCCCGCGCCCGCGGCTTGGGCGATCATCTGCGCCGCCGCCGCCTGGGCGCCGAAGAACGCCCCCTTCAGGTTCAGGCCGGTCACCGCGTCCCAGGCGGCCTCGTCTGTCTCGAGAAAGGGCGCCCAGGCGGTGATCCCCGCATTGGCGACGAAGACGTCGAGCCGGCCGAAACGCGCCGCAGCCCGCGCCACGAGGGCCCGGTTCTCCGCCGGACGGGACAGGTCCGCAGCCTCGGTCGCCGCCCGGCCGCCGGCGCGCCGGATGCGCTCGGCCGTCGCCTCGGCCGCCTCGGCGGCATCGTGATGGGCGAGGACCACCGCCGCGCCGGCCTCCGCCAGGGCGATCGCCATGGTCGCGCCGATCTCCCGGTCGGCACCGGTGACGAGCGCCACCTCGCCCCGGAGCGCGCCGGTCACGACAGCCGCACCCCGCGCCGGCCGGCGAGGTCGGTGACGTATTGCCAGGCGACCCGCCCCGAGCGGCCGCCGCGGGTCTGGGCCCATTCCACCGCCTCGGCCCGCAGATCCGCGTCGGAGATCGCGATGCCGTAGGCGTCGCAATACCCGCGGATCATGGCGAGGAACTGGTCCTGGGAACAGGCGTGGAACCCCAGCCACAGGCCGAACCGGTCGGAGAGCGAGACCTTCTCCTCCACCGCCTCGGAGGGGTTCACCCCGGTCTGGCGCTCGTTCTCGATCATGTCCCGGGGCATCAGGTGCCGCCGGTTCGAGGTGGCGTAGAGCGCCACGTTCTCCGGCCGGCCCTCGATGCCGCCGTCGAGCACCGCCTTCAGCGACTTGTAATGGGCGTCGTCCTTCTCGAAGGACAGGTCGTCGCAGAACAGCAGGAACCGGCAGGGCGCGCCGCGCAACAGCGCCAGCAGGCGGCCAATGGAGGGCAGATCCTCCCGGTGCAGCTCGATGAGCTTCAGCCCCGGCGCAAGGCGGTTCGCCTCCGCATGGGCGGCCTTGACCAGGCTCGACTTGCCCATGCCCCGCGCGCCCCAGAGCAGGACGTTGTTCGCCGGAAAGCCGCGGGCGAACTGCACGGTGTTGGCGAGCAGCGTGTCCCGCGCCCGGTCCACCCCCACCAGCAGGCCGATCGGCACCCGCGCCACCTGGGCCACCGGCTCCAGCCGGTCGGGGCCCGTCTGCCAGACGAAGGCCTCCGCCGCGTCGAAATCCGGGGCGGGACCCGGCGGCGGGCTCAGCCGCTCCAGCGCGGCGGCGATTCGCTCTAGGGCCGCGGCGGTCACGACGGATCGGCCTCGGGATCCTCGACCCACAGGCCCTGCGCCTTCATCTCGGCCTCGTGCTTCTTCTCCGCCCGGCGGACCAGCAGGATCGAGATCTCATAGAGCGGATAGATCGCGGCGAAGAGCACGAGCTGCGACATCACGTCCGGCCCCGGGGTGACCACGGCGGCGAGGAACAGCATCCCCACGACGGCGTACTTGCGGAAGGAGGCGAGCCCCTTCGCCGTCACCAGCCCGGCGAGGCCCATCAGCGTCAGCGCCACCGGGATCTGGAAGCACAGGCCGAAGGCGATCATGAACTTCATCGTCAGGGCGAGGTATTCGTTGATCGTGCCCAGGAACTGGATGTCCACCGCCGGGCTGTCCGGGGTCGGGGCCGAGGCCCCGAACTGCTGGAAGCCGAGGAAGAAGTCGTAGACCATCGGCACGAGCACATAGAAGGCGAAGGCGCAGCCCAGCAGGAACAGCACCGGCGAGGCGATCAGGAAGGGCAGGAAGGCCTGCTTCTCCTTGCGGTAGAGCCCCGGCGCCACGAACCGCCACAGCTGATAGGCGATGATCGGAAAGGACAGCACGAAGCCGCCGAAGACCGAGATGCGGATCTGGGTGAAGAAGCCCTGCTGGAGGCCGGTGTAGATCAGCTCGGGCTTCTGGCCGTGCTCGACCATCAGCTTGGCGAGCGGCGCGGCGAGGAAGTTGAAGATCGGCTGGGCCACGGCGAAGGCCGCGATCATCGCCACGCAAAAGGCGATCAGCGACCGGATCAGCCGCGTCCGAAGCTCCGCCAGGTGCTCGATGAGCGGGGCGGAGCTGGCGTCGATCTCGTCTTCGCTCATGGGGCGGCCTTGCGCTCCGGATCGGGGTCGGCGGGGACGACGGGGTCGGGGGCGGGCGCCGTCGCAACCGTGGCGGCGGGCGCGGCCGCGGCGGAGACTTCAGGCGCGGTCGAGACCGTGGCCGGGGCCTTCACCACCGGCTTCGGCGCCGGCTCGTCCACGCCCGCGATCTTGCGGTCGGCGAAGCGGCGCGCGGCGTCGGAGGCGGAGCCGAGGCTCTGGTCGACCCCGCGCAGGGTCTTCTGCACCTCGCTCACGCCGGCCTCGTCGGCGGCCTGCTCCAGGGTCCGCTGGAAGTCGCGCGCCATCATCCGCGCCCGGCCGGTGAACTGGCCGAGCGTGCGGAACAGGCCCGGCAGATCCTTCGGCCCCACCACGATCAGCGCCACGATGCCGATCAGGAAGAGCTCGCCCCAGCCGACGTCAAACATGGCGGATCAGACTTTGTCCTTTTCCGCGGCGGGGGTGATGTCCCGGGCGCCGTCGGCGGCGGCGTTCTCGATCTCGGCCTTGCCCTCGTTCAACCCCTTCTTGAAGCTGGTGATGCCCTTGCCGACCTCGCCCATCAGGCCCGCGACCTTGCCGCGGCCAAAGAGCACGAGGACGACGACGGCGATCAGGAGCAGGCCTGCGGGCCCGATGTTGTTGAACATGTCGATCTCCCTGCGACCGCGGCCGCGTGACGAAGGCCCGCGCGGCCCTTGCAAGGGTTACATAGGCCCTTGCGCCGCCGCGTTCAAACCGATTCCGCCGCGTCTCCGCCCGGCGGCGGATCGCGTTTCCGCGATCAGGCGGGAAATCCGGGCCCTGATCTCGGGGCGGACTTCGGGGCGGACTTCGGGGCGAAACCCTTCGGCCAGCCCCTCGGGCCCCAACCTCAAGCCACCCCCTCAGGCGGGAAACTCAGGCGGGAAACTCAGGCGGGAAAGACGAAGCAGCGGTCCCGGCGGATCGACAGCCAGAGCGGCGTGCCGGGCCGGGGCAGGAAGACCCCGGGCAGCGTCGCCTTCAGCCCCGCGCCGTCGTCGAGGGTGAGGTCGACCACCGACTGGTCGCCCATGAACCGCGCCCGCGCCACCCGGCCGAGCGCCGGCGCGCCGTAGAGGTCGGTGGGCAGAGGCCCGCGGCCGTCCCGGTCGAGGTCGAGCTTCAGGTGCTGGGGCCGCACCACGATCTCGGCCGCCGCGCCCTCGGCGAGGTCGGGGGCGGGAAAGCGGCCGAAGGGCGTCTCGGCCGCGCCGCCCCGCACCCGGCCCGCCACCACGTTGACGTCCGAGAAAAAGGCCGCCGCCTCCCGGTCGCAGGGCTCGTGATAGATGCGGTAGGGCGCGCCCTGCTGGACGATGCGCCCCCGGCGCATCAGCGCGATGGCGTCGGCCATGCGCATGGCCTCGTCCGGCTCGTGGGTGACGAGCAGGACCGCCGCCCCCTCCTCCTTGAGGATCTCGAGGGTGTCGTCGCGCACCGCGTCGCGCAGCCGGTTGTCGAGGCCGGAGAAAGGCTCGTCCATCAGCAGGATGCGGGGCCGGGGCGCGAGCGCCCGGGCGAGCGCCACCCGCTGCTGCTCGCCGCCCGAAAGCTGGTGGGGATAGCGCGCGCCATGGGCGCCGAGCCCCACCCGGTCGAGCAGCTCCCGCGCCCGCTCCGCCCGGGCGGCGGCAGGCCCGCCGAGGCCGAAGGCGACGTTCTCCGCCACGCTGAGATGGGGAAACAGCGCGAAGTCCTGGAAGACCAGCCCGACCCGTCGCCGTTCCGGAGGCACGTGCGCGCCGCCGCCCGCCACCAGCCGGCCCTCCGCCCGCACCTCGCCCCGGTCGAGCCGCTCCACCCCGGCGGCGATGCGCAGGAGGGTGGACTTGCCGCAGCCGGAGGGCCCGAGCAGACAGGCGACCTCCCCCGCCGCGAGGTCGAGCGACACCCCCTCGAGCGCCGGGACCCCGTCATAGGCCTTGCCGACCCCCGTCATCGACAGCCGGATCTCGGCAGACGCGCCGTTCCTCCGGTCCATGCCGCTCCCTTGCCCAAGCAAAACCATCAGGATAGTTCCGGGATAGCAATCTCCCCGTCCCGAGGCAAGCCGCCGCCCCCCCCCGCGGGCGCAAGCGCTCAAGAGGATGTCAGGGAGCGCCGGCGACCCCGGCGCGCGGCCCGGCCCCGACGCGATCCGAAAGGTGCGGTCCAAAAGGCGTGGTCCGGACCTTTCCGGCCGAAGGGGCGCCAAGACCCCTGCGAAGCCCGGTCAGGATGCGTCAACCTTGGTTGAAATCGCCTGAACGGTTTTCAAAAAAATGTTTTATTAAAACAAGATAATCCGCATAACACGCGCGTTACGCTCCTTCCGAACCGGTTCCGCGCCGAGGCGCAGGCCCCGCCGCCCGGACCGAATGTTCCGCCCCCGGGGCCTCGGGGCCCGGAGGCGGAGGCCGACCGGCCTGAGCGGGGGCTCGACGCCCCCCGAGGGCCGCCCGCGGCCGGGACGCTCACAGGGTGGCGTTGGTCGCGCCCCCGTCCAGCAGCCAGTTCTGCCCCACGATGAACCCTGCATGGGCCGAGCAGAGAAAGGCGCAGGCCGCGCCGAACTCCTCCGCCGTGCCGTAGCGCCGGGCGGGGATCGTCGCCTCGCGCCGGGCCTGCGCCTCGGCGAGGCTGATCCCCTCCGCCGCCGCCACGCCCTTGTCGAGCGCCTCCGCCCGGGCGGTGGCGTGGATCCCGGGCAGGAGGTTGTTCACCGTCACCCCCCGCGGCGCCACCTGCCGGCTCATCCCCGCGACGAAGCCGGTCAGCCCGGTCCGCGCCGTGTTCGACAGGCCCAGCGCCGGGATGGGCGCCTTCACCGCCTGGGAGGTGACGTTGACCACCCGCCCCCAGCCCCGCTCCATCATGCCGGGCACCACCGCCTGCATCAGCGCGACGGCGCTCAGCAGGTTGGCGTCCAGCGCCTTGATGAAGTCCTCGCGGCTCCAGTCGGTCCAGACCCCCGGGGGCGGGCCGCCGGCGTTGTTGACGAGGATGTCCGGGTCGGGGCAGGCCGCGAGCACCGCCGCCCGTCCCGCCTCGGTGGTCACGTCCGCCGCCGCCGCCGTCACCGCCACGCCATGCTCGGCGCGGATCGCCGCCGCCGTCGCCTCCAGCGCCTCCGCGCCCCGCGCGTTGATCACCAGGTCGACCCCCGCCGCCGCCAGGGCCTCGGCGCAGCCGCGCCCGAGCCCCCTGGACGCGGCGCAGACGATCGCCCGTTTGCCCCTGATGCCCAGATCCATCTCAGCCCTCCTCCAGCGCCGCCAGCACCGGCGTCCATTGCTCCCGCGCCGCCGCCATCGCGCGCTGCGGCTTGTCGAAGACGCTCAGGCCCTCCTCGGCCAGGTCGCCATAGGCGGCGCGCTCGGTGATCCAGGCGATCGGCTCCTGCCCGATCGCCGCGAAGAAGCCGCGCAGCCGCTCGACCGCCTTGCCGCTCGCCCGGGTCCGGTTGGCGAGCAGGCGCACCACCGCCTTGCCCTTGCGCACCCGTTTCAGGTCCTCGATCTCCTTCAGGAAGCGCCGGGTGGACTCGGCGTCGAAGGCCGAGGGCAGGACCGGGGTCAGCACCGCCTCCGCCTCGCCGATCAGCGCCTCGGCCCGGCTGCCCTTGAGCGCGCCGGGCGCGTCGATCACCAGCCAGTCGAGCCGCTTCGGCGCCTCGCCCACGTCGTCCGCCTTGGTCCAGTCGAGCGCGAGGATCGGCGCGGCGGTCGCCGGCCGGCGCTTCAGCCAGCGCAGGGCGGATTTCTGCGGATCGGCGTCGGCGAGCGCCACGGTCCCGCCCCGCCCGGCCAGGGCCGCGGCGAGGGTGACCGCCGTCAGGGTCTTGCCGCAGCCGCCCTTGCGGTTCGCCACCAGCACCGTCCGCATCGAAGTCCTCCCCTTGCGCGCCCCGCCCGACCCTGCGGCGCGCGCGCCCCGAACGCAAGCAGAGCGCGCGCGCCCCGAAGGCAGGCGAAGCGGGAGCGGAACATGCGCGGCCCGGCTGCGTTGGGGTTCCGCCCTGCGATGGAGATCCAGAGATGCCTGACGCGACCCTCACCGGCTTCCGTGGCTACGACGATCCGCTCGACCTCGTCGATCGCACCGACATCGACTACACCGAACGCCTCGCCCTCTTGCAGGACTGGAAGGCGGAGCTCGCCTCTTCCGGGGCGTCGGAGGAGGCCGAGGCCGCCGTCCAGGGGGCCATCGACGCGCTGGAGATGGGCGCGGCGGTCCAGCGCGACGACGCCGAGGAAATCCCTGAAGGCGCCGCCCACCGCGAGGGCCCGAACGGCTGACCGCCACGGACGCTTCCTTGCGGCCGGGCGCCCGGGAGTTCCCCGGGCGTCGATGACCGCCGACCGCTCGTGAAGGTCGGAGCGCGTGAACCATGGCCAGGGCCTTCCGAGAGACCTCTGCGAAAGTCTGCTCGCAAGGCGCAGCCTGCGCGGAAGTTGGAATTTCACGCGTGAAAATGGGATCAAGTATATGATATAATTATATATATTTCAAGGCGTTAACCTGGTTTTTATGAGTCTGAACAGGTCGAGAGCGACCGCGGAGGCCCTCTGAGGCGCGCTCTCCGGCAAGACGATGACCCGCGCCCGGCATGAAGGTCCCGACAGGGAGCCCCACATGCCGCAGGCTCCCTTTCGGCACGCCCAAGCAAGCCGATGACGCCCCTCGCCCCCGCCAGGCCGCCGCGGCGTGGGGCGCGACATTCCCCTTGCGCCTGCGAACGCCGCTTCTCCTCGGGGGCCCGTCCGGTCTAGGCTCGGCCGTCGCCGCCGAGGAGCCCCCAAATGGCCGAGCCTTCCCACGGACCCGATCTGGTCTCGATCGTGACGCTGCTCGGCGCGGCGGTGGTCGCGGTGCCGCTGTTCCGCCGCCTCGGCCTCGGGTCGGTCCTTGGCTATCTGGCGGCGGGGCTCGTCATCGGGCCCTTCGGGCTCCAGCTTTTCTCCGACCCCGCCGCCATCCTGCACGTGGCCGAGCTCGGGGTGGTGATGTTCCTCTTCATCATCGGGCTGGAGATGGAGCCGTCGCGGCTCTGGTCCATGCGCCGGGCGATCTTCGGCCTCGGCCTCGCGCAGCTCCTGGCCTGCATGGCGCTCCTCTCCCTCGTCGGGCTCGGGCTCGGCTACGCCCCGGCGCCGGCCTTCGTGGCGGGGACGGGCTTCGTGCTCACCTCGACCGCCATCGTCATGCAGATGCTGGAGGAGCGCGGCCAGCTCTCGAAACCCGCGGGCCAGCGCATCGTCTCGATCCTGCTGCTCGAGGATCTGGCGATCGTGCCGATCCTCGCCCTGGTCGCCTTTCTCGCGCCGGGGGGCGAGACCGTCACCTGGGGCGAGCGCGCCCGGGACATCGCCATCGGCCTCGGCGCCATCGCGGGCCTGGTGGCGGCGGGGCGCTACCTGCTCAACCCGCTCTTCGGCCTGCTCGCCTCCACCGGCGCGCGCGAGGTGATGACCGCCGCCGCGCTGCTGGTGGTGCTGGGCTCCGCCCTCGCCATGCAGCTCGGGGGGCTTTCGGCCGCGATGGGGGCGTTCCTCGCCGGCGTGCTCCTGTCGGAGAGTTCGTTCCGCCATCAGCTCGAAGCGGACGTGGAGCCGTTCCGCGGCATCCTGCTCGGCCTCTTCTTCCTTGCGGTCGGCATGTCGCTCGACCTCGCGGTGATCCGCGCCAACCTCGGGATGATCGCGGTCAGCGTCGTCGCCTTCATGGCGCTGAAGGCCCTGGCGATCTTCGCCATCGCCCGGGCCTTCGGGGCCGACCGGCGCGAGGCGCTGGAGCGCACGGCGCTGATGGCCCAGGGCGGCGAATTCGCCTTCGTGCTCTATTCCGCCGCCGCCGCCGTGGGCCTGATCGACGCCGAGGCGAATGCGGTGATGACCGCCATCGTCATCCTCTCCATGACCCTGACCCCGCTCGTCGTCCTGATCCACGACCGGCTGGTCAAGCCGCCGGCGGCGTCGATGGACGGGGTGGAGCGGGCCGAGAACCTGTCCGCCGACGTGCTCGTCATCGGCTTCGGCCGGGTGGGCCAGATCGTCAGCCAGCCGGTCCTCGCCCGGGGCTATTCCATCGCCATGATCGAGACCGACACCGAGATGATCCGCGTCGCCGCCGAATTCGGCTTCAAGGTGCATTACGGCGACGGATCGCGCCTCGACATCCTGCACGCGGCCGGGGCGGCGACGGCCCGGGCGATCGTGGTGGCCGTCGACGACCGGGAGGCGGCGACGCAGATCGCGACGCTGGTCCGGGCCGAGTTCCCCCTGACCCCGGTCATCGCCCGCGCCTTCGACCGCACCCATGCGCTGGAGCTGGTGCGGGCGGGGGTCGAGCATCAGGCGCGCGAGACCTTCGAATCGGCGCTGGTCCTCGGGGGCATGACGCTGGAGGCCCTGGGCGAGGCCCAGGACACCGCCGCCGAGGTGGTGGAGGAGGTGCGCCGGCGGGACGAGGAACGCTTCGGCCTCCAGATCTGCGGCGACATCTACTCGGGGCGCGAGCTGATCCGCGGCAACCTCAAGACCGCGGCCGACCTGCGGGGCTGAGCCCGCGATTCGTCGAGGGGGCGCCTCCGCCCCCGCCGCCTGTCGCGCCGCCTGTTTCCTGGGCGCCGGCGGGCTGCGACTCGCTGTCCGGGAGATAAATTTTCTCCGCCCCGCGCCTGCGGGAAAGCCTTTCCGTCGCAAGCCCTTGCCTGCCCCGCCCCTGGCTGCGGCCGTCTATTCCTGCAATCTCGATAGCCTCACCCGTGATTTTCCCGTTGCAAATCACGATAGCGTCTGTCGTCTTTACAGGGAATGGAATGAAGGGGGTGACCATGGACAGCTATCTTCCCGAGGGAGCGCGCGCCCAAAGCCCGGACGCCGGGCCCGCGCCCGCCGCTGAGATCATCGCGCATTTCGACCTCTTCGGCGCCGTCCATCTCGCCCGCGTCGCGCATGACGGGGCAAGGCATGACGGGATCGGGCATGACGGCGGGGAAGGCCGCGCGCCCGCGGCGGCGCGGGGCGGCTGGCGGCGGATCTTCGCCCCGGCGGCCGGCGCGGCCTTGGCGGCCATGCTCGCCGCCGGCGGCCCGGTCGAGGCCCAGACGCTGCTCAACGTCTCCTACGACCCCACCCGCGAGCTCTACCGGGAGTTCAACGCCGCCTTCAACGCCTACTGGACCGCCCAGGGCCACGAGGCGCTCGACATCAAGACCTCCCACGGCGGCTCGGGCGCCCAGGCGCGCTCGGTGATCGACGGGCTCGACGCCCAGGTGGTGACGCTGGCGCTCGGCAGCGATGTCGACTCCATCGCGGCCAAGTCGGGCAAGATCCCGGCGGACTGGCAGGGCCGCCTGCCGCACAATTCCGCGCCCTACACCTCCACGGTCGTCTTCCTCGTGCGCGAGGGCAATCCCAAGGGGATCAAGGACTGGGACGACCTGGTGAAGGACGACGTCGCCGTCATCACCCCGAACCCCAAGACCTCGGGGGGCGCGCGCTGGAACTACCTCGCCGCCTGGGCCTACGCCGACAAGAAGTTCGGCGGCGACGAGGCCAAGATCCGCGAGTTCATGGGCCAGATCTTCGCCAACGTGCCCGTGCTCGACACCGGCGCCCGCGGCTCGACCACCACCTTCGCCCAGCGCGGCATCGGCGACGTGCTGCTCGCCTGGGAGAACGAGGCCTTCCTCGCGCTCGACGAGCTCGGCGAGGACAAGTTCGACATCGTCCTGCCCTCGGTCTCCATCCTCGCGGAGCCGACGGTGGCGCTCGTCGACGGCAACCTGCACGACGCGGCCCAGGCCGACGCCGCCAAGGCCTATCTCGACTACCTCTACAGCCCCGAAGGCCAGGCGATCGCGCTCAAGCACTACTTCCGCGCCTGGGACACCAGCAAGGCCGACCCCGCGGACGTCGCCCGCTTCCCCAAGCTCGACCTCGTCTCCATCGCCGACTTCGGCGGATGGGCCAAGGTCCAGCCGGAACACTTCGGCGACAAGGGCGTTTTCGACCAGATCTACGTCGGGCAGTGACCACCATGCGTCAGATCGCCTTCCGCAACCCTTCGCCCATGCCGGGCTTCGGCCTGTCCTTCGGCGTTATGACGGCGATGTTGTCGCTCGTCGTCCTGCTGCCGATCGGCGCGCTCATCCTCTACGGCGCGGACATGGGGCTGCCGGCGATCTGGACGGCCATCGACACGCCCCGGGTCTGGGCGGCCCTGCGCCTTTCCTTCGCCACGGCCTTCCTCGCGGCGGTGTTCAACCTCGTCTTCGGCTTGGCGCTGGCCTGGGTGCTCGCCCGCTACCGCTTTCCGGGGCGGCGGATCGTCGACGCCATGGTCGACCTGCCCTTCGCCCTGCCCACCGCCGTGGCGGGCATCGCGCTCACCGCGCTCTACGCCCCGAACGGCTTCTTCGGCGCCCTGCTGGAGCCCCTGGGGATCAAGGTCGCCTACAGCCCGATCGGCATCTGGGTGGCCCTGGTCTTCATCGGCATTCCCTTCGTGGTGCGCACGGTTCAGCCGGTGATCGAGGAGATCGAGCGCGAGGTGGAGGAAGTCTCCGCCACCCTCGGCGCCTATCGGGGCCGCACCTTCGTCCGGGTGATCCTGCCGATGCTCACCCCGGCGCTGCTCACGGGTTTCGCCCTCGCCCTCGCCCGGGGCGTCGGCGAATACGGCTCGGTGATCTTCATCGCGGGGAACCTCCCCAAGGTCACCGAGATCGCTCCCCTGCTGATCGTCATCAAGCTGGAGGAGTTCGACCACAACGGAGCCGTGGCCATCGCGCTGGCGATGCTCGCGATCTCGTTCCTGATGCTTCTCGCCATCAACCTGATCCAAGTCTGGAGCCGCAGGAGGTTCGGAGATGCTTGACGACCGCAATGTCGACCGCAAGTCCCCTGTCTCGCCGGAGCGCCACGCCATCGATCCCGTGGCGGCGTCCTCCCTCGCGGAGACCTGGACCGCGCTCTTCGCTCGGCTGACCGGGCGGGGCCGGGCCGCCGCCCCGGCCGAACGCGCCGCCGCCCCGGCCGGGCAGACCGGCCCCGAGACCGGATCCTCCGCCCTGCGCGCCGAGGCCCGGGCCGCCTTCCGCGCCGTCGAGGGCGGCGCCCCCGAGGCGGCGCTCGAGGCCGCGCTCGGGGTGATGGAGCGCCGCATCGCCGAGCTGCGCAAGGCGGTGCTCGCCTATGGCGAGGGGCTCAAGACGATCGAGGTCTATTCCGCCGACGACGCCTCCCGCGCCGCCGCCCGCACCGCGCTGCGCGCCGCGCCCGAGCGTCTCGCCGTGGGCGCCCCCGCCCCGCACTTCGCCTATGGCGGCCACCATGGGTGATCGCCAGCACTCCGGCGCGGCCTTCGGCGTCGTGCTGATCGGCGCCGTCGCGGCCCTGTTGGGGGCGGCGGCGGTCCTGCTCGCGGGGGGCGGCGCGCTCCTCGCGCTCGGCGCCTACTTCATCTTCAGCACCGTCGCGATCCTCGCGCTGGCCGCCCCGCCCCTCAAGCGCCAGGCGGCCTATCTGCGCCACCGCGTCTCCTTCCGGCCGCTCGCCGCGACGCAGCGCTGACGCGCCGCGTCCCTCCGGTCCCAGTCAGAGAGTTTCCCATGGTCAGCGTGCCCCTCGACTTCACCCCCTCGGCTGGTCCCGCCCGGGCCGGCTCCGCCGCGCGGTCGGCGATCGCCGATCCGGTCTGGGTGCGGGTCCTGCTGACCGTCGGCGTGCTCGCCGTGCTGGGGGCGCTGGTGGGCGCGCCGCTGGTCATCGTCTTTCTCGAGGCCCTGAAGGACGGCGCCGCCGCCGTCTTTTCCGCCCTCTCCGACCCCGACGCCTTCGCGGCGATCAGGCTCACCCTGCTGACCGCGGCGATCTCGGTCCCGCTCAACGCCGTTTTCGGGCTCTCCGCCGCCTGGGCGATCGCCAAGTTCGACTTCCCCGGCAAGGCCTTCGTCATCACCCTCATCGACCTGCCCTTCTCGGTCTCGCCGGTGGTGGCGGGCCTCTGCCTCGTGCTGCTCTTCGGGGCGAACACCCTGGTCGGCGGCTGGTTCGTCGCCCACGGCATGCCCATCGTCTTCGCCGTGCCGGCGATCGTGCTCGCCACCATGTTCGTCACCTTCCCCTTCGTCGCCCGCGAGCTCATCCCGGTGATGCAGGAGCAGGGCCGCGCCGAGGAGGAGGCCGCCCTGACGCTCGGCGCCACCGGCTGGCGCACCTTCTTCACCGTGACCCTGCCGAACGTGAAATGGGCGCTGCTCTACGGCGTGCTGCTGGCGAACGCCCGGGCCATGGGCGAGTTCGGCGCGGTCTCGGTGGTCTCGGGCAAGATCCGGGGCGAGACCAACACCATGCCGCTGGCCATCGAGGCGCTCTACAACGAATACCTCTCCACCGCGGCCTTCGCCATGGCGGCGCTGCTGGCCCTGCTCGCCCTGTTCACCCTGCTGCTGAAGTCGGCCCTGGAATGGCGCTACGCCGACCAGCTCGCCGCCAGCCGCCGTCACTGAGGAAACGGTTCCATGCTGATCGAGATCGACGAGCTGGCCAAGGAATTCGGCGCAACGACCGCCCTGCATCCGGTCAGCCTGACCATTCCCTCCGGCGCGCTGGTGGCGCTGCTCGGGCCCTCGGGCTCGGGCAAGACCACCTTGCTGCGCATCCTCGGGGGACTCGAGTTCCCCACCTCGGGCCGCGTGCTCTTTGACGGGCAGGACGCCACGGGGATGAGCGTGCAGCAGCGCCGGGCGGGCTTCGTCTTCCAGCACTACGCGCTCTTCCGGCACATGACGATCTTCGAGAACATCGCCTACGGCCTGCGCGCCCGGCCGCGGGCGAGCCGGCCGACCAACGCCGAGATCGACCGGCGGGTGAACAAGCTCCTCGCCATGATCCAGCTCCCCGACATCGCCCGGCGCTATCCGGCGCAGCTCTCGGGGGGCCAGCGCCAGCGCGTGGCCCTCGCCCGGGCGCTCGCCATCGAGCCCAGGATGCTGCTCCTCGACGAGCCCTTCGGCGCGCTCGACGCCCGGGTGAGGAAGGAGCTGCGCACCGGCCTGCGCGACATCCACGACCAGACGGGGCTGACCACCGTCTTCGTCACCCATGACCAGGACGAGGCGATGGAGCTCTCCGACCTGGTGGTGGTCATGTCCATGGGGCGGATCGAACAGATCGGCACGCCCCAGGACATCCGCGCCCGACCGGCGACGAAATTCGTCCGCGAATTCATCGCCGCCTGACGCCCGCCGCCCCTGTCCCAAGCACCCGCGGCGCGGCGCGCCGCCGGCGGTCACCCCCCGCCGGCGGCGCCTTTGTTTCGGCGAAGCCCTGACATCAGACCCGTCCTTCATTGCGGTCGAGGAACGCCGCCGCCCAGCCCAGGCCCGCCTCGGTGGCGCCGGCGGGGCTGTATTCCGCCCCGATCCAGCCCTGGTATCCCAGCGCGTCGAGCCCCGCGCCCAACGCGGCCGCCACGCCGGCCTCCGGCTCGTGGCGGTCGGGAACCCGGGCGATCTGCACGTGGCGCAGGCGCGAACCCGCCGCGGCCGCCGCGGCCAGCGGATCGAGCCCCTCCATCCCGGCGTGATAGGCGTCGAGCATCAGCCCGACGTTCGGGGCCCCGAGCCGGTCGATCAGCGCCAGGGCCCGCGCCGGCCGGCTGTAGAAATACCCGGGCCGGTCGCGGCGGTTCATCGGCTCGAGGAGCAGCGTCAGGTCCGGCGCCTCGGCCGCGGCCCAGGCGAGGTTGCCGAGCAGCGCCGCTTCCGTCTCCGGCCCGTCGGGCGCGACGCCGGCGAGGACATGCGCCATCCCCGCCCCCGCCGCCCGGGCGTAGGCGGCCGTGGCGGCGAAGCCCGCCCGGAAGTCCGCCTCCCGCCCGGGCAGCGCGGCGAGGCCGAAGTCCCCCGGCCCGCCTAAAGGCGTGTTCAGCGACAGGAGCTGCAAGCCGGCCTCCCGGCAGGCCGCGGCCAGATCCGCCGCGGGCGTGTCCCCGGGCCATTGCAGCTCGATCGCCCGAAAGCCCGCGCGCGCGGCCGCCGCCGCCCGGTCGAGAAGCGGCAGACCGGGCCAGAGCAGGCCGAGATTGGCGGAGAGGCGGGCCATGGGACACTCCGGGAGGCAAAACCGCCCGGGACCATGCCCGCCCCCGCTCCCGGCGCCAAGCCCCCGCGGCCCCAGCCTCCCCAAGCCCAACCTCCGCAGGCCCAGCCTCCACCGCCCCGCCGCGCGTCCGAGGGCCAGGCCCGCCGGTTTACGGCCGATTAACCGCGCCGGCGCTACCCCGGGAGATCAGGACCGAGGAGGAGGAGAAGCCCCGCCATGATCGGACCGCTCGTCGCGGCGCTGGCGGCGGCGCTTTCGGCGTTCGCCCCCCTTCCCGCCCGGGCGGAGGAGGATCCGGACGCCGCGCTCTGCGAACGGGCCATCGTCAACGGCGCCCGGCGCGCCGGCGTCCCGCCCGAGGTGCTCCAGGCCGTCGCCCTGACCGAGACCGGCCGCAAGTCCGGCGGCCGGATGCGCCCCTTTCCCTGGGCGATCAACCGCGAGGGCAAGGGCTACTGGTTCAAGTCGCGCGAGGAGGCGCTGGCCTTCGCGGAGGACAGCGTGCGGCAGGGGCGGAAATCCTTCGACGTGGGCTGCGTCCAGATCAACTACCGCTGGCACGGCCACGCCTTCCCCAGCCTCAACGACATGTTCGACCCGGAATGGACCGCGACCTACGCCGGCCAGTTCCTGCGCACCCTCTACGAGGAACGCGGCGACTGGTCGGCGGCGGCGGGCGCCTATCACTCGCTGACCGAGGACAAGGCCGCGATCTACCGCAAGCGGTTCGACCAGATCTTCGCCGGGTTGGAGCCGGGGGCGCTCGCCGCGGACGAGGCGCTGATGGCGGACCTGCCCAACGACCCGCGCAGCAGCCGCGCGACCCGCCGCCGCGCGGGACCGCCAGACCACGGCGCGCCGCATCCGCGAGGGCGACCCGCCCCCCCCGGTCATGGGCAGCCTCGCCGGGGTCGCGGGCCTGCCCGCCGGCCCCGGCCTGCTGGCGGGGGGCGCGCAGCCGATGCTGGGGGGCGGCGCCGGGCCGCTGCTGACCGAGGCGGGCGGAGGGCTGTTCTAGATGCCGAAGGTCAGGCTCGACATCGCCGCGCTCTACCAGCCGACCGTCCTGCTCGCCATGGCGCTGATGGCGGTCATCGTCATGATGATCCTGCCGATGCCGGCCTTCGTGCTCGACCTCGGCCTCGCCGCGTCCTTCGCCATCGCCATCCTGATCTTCACCGTCACGCTGTTCATCAACCGGCCGCTGGACTTCTCGTCCTTCCCGACGATCCTGCTCGCCTCGCTGATGCTGCGGCTGTCGCTCAACGTCAGCTCCACCAAGCTCATCATCGGCCAGGGGCACGAGGGCACCGCCGCCGCCGGCCACGTGATCGAGGGCTTCGCCATGTTCATCATGGGGGGCTCCGTCGCCATGGGGCTGGTGGTGTTCTGCGTGCTCCTGATCGTCAACTTCATCGTCATCACCAAGGGCGCGGGCCGCATGGCCGAGGTGGGCGCGCGCTTCGCCCTCGACGCCATGCCGGGCAAGCAGCTCGCCATCGACGCGGACATGGCGGCGGGCGCCATCGGCCACGACGAGGCGCGGGAGCGGCGGCGCATCGAGCAGGAGGAGACGACCTTCTTCGGCTCGCTCGACGGCGCGTCGAAGTTCGTCAAGGGCGACGCCGTCGCGGGCCTGCTGATCACGCTGATCAACCTGGGTGGTGGGCCTCGCCATCGGCGTGCTGGTCCATGGCCTGCCGGTGGGCGAGGCGTTCCGCACCTATTCGATCCTTGCGGTCGGCGACGGGTTGGTGACGCAGATGCCGGCGGTGATCATCTCGATCGCCACCGCCATGCTGCTCTCCAAGGGGGGCCAGCTCGGCGCCACCGACCGGGCGCTGGTGCGCCAGTTCGGCGAGCATCCGACCGCGCTCGCCACCGTGGCCGTGCTGATGGCGCTCTTCGCCTTCATCCCCGGCCTGCCCTTCATCCCCTTCATGATCGGGGCGACCTGCCTCGGGGGGGCGGCCTGGGTGGCGCGCAAGAGCGAGGCCGAACGGGCCGCCGAGGCCAAGGCGCCCGATCCCGCGCCCGCGGCGCTGCGGCAGAAATCGCTCGGCGACGTGCTCGACGTCGACGAGATCCACATGGAGTTCTCGCCCGACCTCGTGCCCGTGGTGATGGACGCGGCCACCGGCCTCGACGCCCGCATCGCCAACATGAGGAACCACATCGCCGCGGAATTCGGCTTGATCCTGCCCGAGATCCGCCTGACCGACAACGCGGGCCTGCCGTCCGGGACCTACGCCATCCGCATCATGGGGGTGGAGGCCGCGCGCAGCCGGATCGAGGCGGACCAGGTGCTGGTCCTCCTCCCTGACGAGCTGACCCAGGCCCCGGACGGCCGCGACGTGGCCGAGCCGGTCTACGGCGCCCCCGCCCGCTGGGTGCCCGCCGCGCGCCAGGAGGAGGCGGCGCTGATGGGCCTCGCGGTCATCGCCCCGGTCGAGGTGGTGGCGACCCACCTGCTCGAGATCGTCAAGCAAAGCTTCGGCCGGCTCTTCAACCGCCGCGCCCTGCGCAAGCTGATCGAGGAGTTCATGACCCCCTCGGACCCGCGCCGGGCCGAGGCGAACAAGCGCATCTACGAGGAATTCGTCCCCGACAAGTTCCCCGTCGACACCCTGCAATCCGTCCTGCGCCTGCTGCTGGAGGAACGGGTCTCGATCCGCAACCTCCCCCTCATCTTCGAGGCGATCGCCGAGGCCTACGCGCCCTCGGTTCCGCCCGAGGCGCTGACCGAGCACGTCCGCCACCGCCTCGGCTTCCAGCTGGTCGCCGGCGTGCAGGAGGCGGACGGGGCGCTGCCTCTGATCCAGCTCGCGCCGTCGTGGGAGGAGCTGTTCCAGAAGCACCAGATGCCCGACGGATCGGGGGTGGTCGACGTCGCCCTGCCGCCCGCGGAGTTCAATCGCCTGGCGAATTCCGTGGCCGAGCGGATCGCCGCCGCCGGGGCCAAGGGGCGCTATCCGGCGGTCGTCACCTCGACCCGGCGGCGGCGGTTCCTGCACACGGTGCTGTCGGCCAAGGGCATCCGCAACCCGGTGCTGAGCTTCGAGGAGATCGGCGCGCGCGCCAAGCCCGCCGTGCTGGGGATGGCATGATCGAGGGGCTCGCCCGGCTCCTCGACCTCACCCAGGCGGGCATGACCGCCTGGATCCTGGTCTTCACCCGGGTCGGCGCGGTCATGGCGCTGCTGCCGGGCTTCGGCGAGCATTTCCTCCCCGCGCGGGTCAAGCTCGGGGCGGCGATCGCCCTCACCCTGGTCGTCGCGCCCCTGGCGGCGCCGGCCGTGGACCCCGGGCGACCCTTCTTCCTCCTGATGGGGATCGAGGCGGGCGCGGGGCTCATGCTGGGGCTGGCGCTGCGGCTCATGGTGCTGGCGCTGCAGCTCGCGGGCTCGATCGCCGCCCAGTCCACCGCCCTCGCCCAGATCTTCGGGGCGGGGGCCACGCCCGACCCGATGCCCGCCATCGGCAACATCCTGATGCTGGCCGGGGTG
>CBDEVG010000032.1:0-115169 GCA_965243535.1 Amaricoccus sp. | reverse complement strand
CCGAGGTTGGCCTCGGTCGCCCGCAGCTTCAGCTCGGCCTCGTGGCGGCGCTGGTAGAGGCCGGAGATGCCCGCCGCCTCCTCCAGCACGCGGCGCCGCGCCTTGGGCTTGGCGTTGATGAGCTCCGAGATCTGCCCCTGCCGCACCAGCGCCGGGGACTGGGCCCCGGTCGAGGCGTCTGCGAAGAGCATGGCGATGTCGCGCGCCCGCGCCTCCTTGCCGTTGGCCCGGTAGGCCGAGCCCGCGTCCCGAGTGATCCGACGGATGATCTCCAGGCTGTCCTGGTCGTTGAAGGCGGCGGGGGCGGTGCGTTCCCGGTTGTCGAGGGTGAGCGTGACCTCGGCGAAATGCCGGGCGGGCCGCGTGCCCGATCCGGCGAAGATCACGTCCTCCATCTCGCCACCGCGCATGGCGGTGGGGCGGCTCTCGCCCATCACCCAGCGGATGGCCTCCAGCAGGTTCGACTTGCCGCAGCCGTTCGGGCCCACCACCCCGGTCAGCCCCTGCGAGATGACGAGCTCGGTGGGGTCGACGAAGCTCTTGAAGCCGCTGAGGCGCAGGCGGGTGAAATGCAAGGGCGGGCTTCCCGGATGGCGAGCGGCGATGGTCGGGGGAGGAGGGGCCGGTGTCAACCGCATATGGTGAGCGTTCCCGGTCCGCCCCTCCAGATGGCGCCGTATCCGGCGACATGCGGGGCGCCGGGCGGGGCCGCCGCGTCCTGGGAGAAAGCGACGGCGCGGGAGGGCCCTGGAGACTGTCTGAAAATGCGCGTGGGAAGGTCCCCGAGGAAGTTTCAGGACCTCGGCCAGGAAGGTCGAAGGGCCATGTCGGGGAGATCGGCCTTCGATCCCGATGCTCCAGGGCCGGAAGAGGCCCGGCGGGACGGCCCGACCGCGGTTTCAGACAGCCTCCGAACCCGCCCCCCGCCGCGCCGCCTTTCGCGCCATCGCGGCGAGATGCGCGGGGACGCCCCAGCCCTCGGGCGCCGGGGAGGCCTCGCCCGCCAGCAGCGCCGCCACGGCCCGGCCCACCGCCGGCGCCTGGGCGAAGCCGGTGCGAAAGCCCCCGGCGGCCACGATCGCCCCGGGCCAGCCGGGGATCGGCCCGACCATCGGATCGGGCAGCGCCGCCCGGGGCCGCACCCCCGCCCAGCGCTCCGCCACCGGCGCCTCCGCCAGCGCCGGGCACAGGACCCGCGCCCGGGCGATCACCTCGTCGAGCCGCGCGTCGGGCCCGGGATGGCTCCAGGCGGCCTCCGAGGTCGAGCCGACCGCCACCATCCCCCCCGGTTGGGGGACGACATAGAGCCCTTCGTCATAGAGCATCGGCGCCCCCGGCGGCGCCGCGCAGGCGAGGATCGCCGCCTGGCCCTTCACCCCGCCCGCCGGCAGGCCGGGCAGGGGGGCCGCGCCGGTCGCGAGGACCAGAGGGCCGGGGGCGTCCCGATCGACCCGGCCGGCGGCGATCTGCCCGCCCCGGGCGCGCACCGCCGCCGCCAGCGCCGCCACCGCCGCCCGGGGGAAGAGCCGGGCCGACAGCCCCTCGCGCGCGATGCCGAAGGGCGCGGCCGCGGGGGCGATCCAGCCGGGGAGGGCGTCGGGGTCGAGGATGTCCCAGCCCGCCCCGCCCGGCCAGTGCGCCGCCGCAGCCATCCCATGGGCCTCGGCCCGGGCGCGGGCGGGGGCGTCGCGCAGGGGGATCGCCCGGCCGATGCGGGCGTAGCCGGGGTCGACCCCGCCCGCCGCCGCCACCTCGGCCCACCAGTCCGGGGCGGCGGCCAGGGCCGCGGCCTGGGCCGCCTTCTTCGCCGACCAGGGCGCGGGCGGATGGGGGGACAGCGCGCCCACCACCCCGCCGCTCGCCCCCGCGCCGGGGCCCGACGGATCGAGAACCGTCACCGAAAGGCCACGCCGCAGACATTCCCAGGCGCAGGCGAGGCCGAAAACCCCCGCCCCCGCGATCGTCGCCTTGCCCTCGTCCACCCGATGCCCTTATGTCGCCGCACCCCGCGAGGATACCCCATGCTCCCCCCCGAAACCCAGCCCGCCGGCGTCGATTGGCGCGACGGGGCGACCCCTTGGTCGCGACGCTACGGCGACATCTATTTCTCGCCCCAGGACGGGCTCGCAGAGACCCGCCACGTCTTTCTCGCCGGCAACGGCCTGCCCGAGCGGTTCCGCCCCGGCTTCCGGATGGCGGAGCTCGGTTTCGGCGCCGGGCTGACCGCGCTCGCCGCCGCCCGGGCCTGGACCGCCTGCGGCCTGCCGGGATCGCTCGCCTTCACCAGCTTCGAGGCCGAACCGATGGCGCCCGCCGACATGGCGCGCGCGCTCGCAGCCTTCCCCGAGCTCGAGGACCTCGCCCGCCCGCTGGTCGCCGCCTGGGAGCGGGGCGCGCGCAGGATCGACCTGCCCGGCCTCGCGCTCACGGTGGTGGAGGGGGACGCCCGCGCGACCCTGCCCGCCTGGACGGGCGAGGCCGACGCCTGGGCGCTGGACGGCTTCGCCCCCGACCGCAACCCGGAGATGTGGGAGCCGGGTCTGCTCGCCGCCGTCGCGGCCCGCACCGCCCCGGACGGCTCCTGCGCCACCTATTCCGCAGCGGGCCTCGTTCGCGCCCGCCTGGCCGAGGCGGGCTTCGCGGTCGAGCGCGTCCCCGGCTTCGGCCGCAAGCGCCACATGACCAAGGGGGTGCGGACATGAGCGCCGCCGCGCCCGCCGACAACCCGCGCCTGGGGATCGCGCTGATGATCCTCAGCACCGCGATCTTCGCCTGCCAGGACGCGATCTCGCGCCATCTCGGGTCGCATTACAGCGTCATCACCGTGGTCGCGATCCGCTTCTGGTTCTTCGCCGCCTTCGTGGTGGCGCTGGCGGCGACCCGCGGGGGCGGGGTGCGCAAGGTCGCCCGCTCCAGCCGCCCGGGCCTGCAGATCCTGCGCGGCCTGCTGCTGGCGGCCGAGGTGGTGGCGATGGTCTTCATCTTCGTCCACCTCGGGCTGATCGGCACCCATGCGGTCTTCGCGGTCTATCCGCTGCTGGTGGCGGCGCTCGCCGGCCCCGTGCTCGGCGAATACGTCGGCTGGCGACGGGCCGCGGCGATCGGGGTGGGGCTGATCGGCGTGCTCATCATCCTGCGCCCGGGCTTCCAGGTGTTCTCGCCCTGGGCGCTCGGGGCGCTGCTCTCGGCGCTGGCCTTCGCCGTCTACGGCCTGCTGACGCGGATGCTCGCGAGCACCGACGGGGCCGAGACCAGCTTCTTCTGGACGGGGGTGGCGGCGGCGGGTGGCATGACGCTGGCCGCGCCCTTCGCCTGGACGCCGATCACCGACCCGCTCGACATGGCGCTGATGGGCGTCCTGTGCCTGACCGCCATCGCCGGGCATTTCGTGCTGATCAAGGCCTACAGCGTGGCCGAAGCGGGGGTGATCCAGCCCTTTTCCTATTTCCAGCTGCTGTTCATCGGCGTCATCGGCTATACCCTCTTTGGCGAGCGGCCGGACGGCTGGACCCTGGTCGGGGCGGGGGTGATCCTGTCGGCGGGGCTCTACGCCCTGATCCGCGAGGCGCGGCTGGCGAGGGCGGCGCGCCTCGCCGCGCGGCGGCCGCCGCCGGCGCCGCGGTAGGGCCGCTTGCCCCCGCCGGGCCCCGGGCGCTAAGGATGCCGCCCGGGGGGACGAGCCGGCCCCGAAGGACCAGGGAGATCGCGACATGGCGGACCGCAGCGGCATCTTCGCGGGCGAGGACCCCTTCGCCATCGCCCGGGCCTGGCTCGCCGAGGCCGAGGCCTCCGAGCCGAACGACCCCAACGCCATGGCGCTCGCCACCGTGGACGCCGCCGGCCTGCCCAACGCCCGGATGGTGCTGCTGAAGGAGATCGAGGCCGACGCCTTCGTCTTCTACACCAACTACGAGAGCCGCAAGGCCGAGGAGATCGAGGCGACCGGCAAGGCCGCCTTCGTGCTCCACTGGAAGAGCCTGCGCCGCCAGATCCGCGCCCGCGGGACGGTGACGCGCGAGGAGGGGCCCCAGGCGGACGCCTACTACCGCTCCCGCAGCCTGCCCTCGCGCCTCGGGGCCTGGGCCTCGCGCCAGAGCCGGCCGCTGTCGGGCCGCATGGCCCTGATGGCGGAGGTGGCCAGGGTCACCGCCACCCGGGGCGTCGACCCCGACCGCCCGCCGTTCTGGGGCGGCTACCGGATCGCGCCGGTGGAGATCGAATTCTGGGCCGACGGCGCGCACCGCCTGCACGACCGCTTCCGCTGGACGCGGCCGGCGCCGGGGGCGGCCTGGGAGATCGTCCGGCTCAATCCCTGATCAGGCTGCTTCTCCAGCATCATTCCAGGAGATCGGCTCGACCTTGCCCTCAAAACTCCGTTCAGCCAGCCACAGATCGTGCTGAAGCTGCAGCGCCAGCCAAAACCGCGCTCCGTTCTTCAGCGCCTTCCCGAGACGTATCGCCATCTCCGTGGTGACGCCGCGCTGCTCGCGCAATAGCTCCGATACGGATTGCGGGGTGACGCCGAGATGACGTGCGAACTCCGCCTGCTTCATGCCGAGCGCGGGAAGAACGTCGTCCCTGAGATATTCCCCGGGATGCGCCGGCCGGAAAGCCATCGCGCGATCGTCATCCATGATAGTCCTCCAGATCGACGTCATAGGGACCGTGCTCGTCCCATTTGAAAGTAATCCGCCAGTTTCTGGAAACCGTCACAGAGAAGGTTCCTTTCCGGTCGCCCTTCAGTTCATGAAACCCATACCCAGGGATGTTCAATTCCACGGGTGAGGTCATGACATTGAGAGCGCCGAGAATCTTTTCTACCTTTCTGCGCCAGTCCGCTCGAATTCCCTGTGCTTCACCCTTCGTCAGAAGGCGCCTCAGATCTTTCGACTTGATACGACTCGGATCGAGCATCCACTGCGGATAGCTCCACATCGGTAATGCGTCAAGCATCACGTGATGCGTGACAAAATATAGCCCACAGAAGGCGGTTTGTCATCCGCCAAGTTAGGCGAATCTGACTTTTACGGGTGATGGGGTAGTCAGCGCGCCGGCCGCTTCAGCGCGAACAGCCAGTGGGGGCGCAGCCAGTGACCCTCGGGCACCGCGGGATGCTCGAAGTCCCGGCTTGGGTCGCGGGTCATCCCGAGCCGGGTCATCACCGCCTGGGAGGCGCGGTTCTCCGGCGCGACGCAGGCCACGATCTCCGGCAGGTCGAGCCGGGCGAAGCCCCAGTCGATCCAGGCCCGCGCCGCCTCGGTGGCGTAGCCCGCGCCCCAATAGGGCCGGCCGAGCCGCCAGCCCGCCTCCACCGCCGGGGCGAAGGGCGCCTCGGGCGTCACCCATTTCAGCCCCGCCATGCCGAGCAGCGCCCCGTCCGAGCGCCGCTCCACCGCGCCGAAGCCGAAGCCGTGCGCGGCGAAATGCGCCTGGATCCGGCTGACCAGCGTCTCGGTCTGCGCCTCGGGCAGGAGGTCGGGAAAGAACCGCATCACCTCGGGATCGGCGTTGATCGAGGCGAAGGGCGCCAGATCGGCGGCGCGCCAGCGGCGCAGGATCAGCCGCTCGGTCTCGATCATGCGCCGGTCTCGATCACGCGTCGGCCGCGGCCAGCCGGTCCCGCGCCTCCGCCACGTCGAGCGCCATCTGGGCGATCAGCGGCTCCGCCCCGCGATAGGCGATCTCGGGCCGCAGCCAGGCGACCAGCGCCACCGACAGGGTCGCCCCATAGAGGTCGCCGGCGAAATCCAGCAGGTGCACCTCGAGATTGGCGGCGTTGACGCCGAAGGTCGGCCGCTCGCCGATGTTGGCCGCCCCGAGCCGGCGCCCGGCGTGGGGCCCGTCGAGCACGTCGACCAGAACCGCATAGACCCCGAACCGCGGCCGGTGCAACTCGCCGAGCGCGAGGTTGGCGGTGGGAAAGCCCAGGTCGCGCCCCCTCGCGTCCCCGTGCAGCACCTCGCCCTCGATCCGGTGCCAGCCCCCCAGCATCCGCGCCGCCGCTTCGGGCCGCCCGGCGGAGAGCGCGGCGCGGATGGCGGTCGAGGACACTTCCTCGCCCTCGATGGAGAGCAGAGGCGCGACGCTCACCCCCATGCCGTGCTCGGGCGCGAGCTGCGCCGCCAGGGCGACGTTGCCGCGCCGGCCCTTGCCGAAATGGAAATCAGAGCCCGCGACCAGGTGGCGCACTCCCAGGGCCTCGCAGAGAACCTCGGTCAGGAAGGTCTCGGCGGGCAGTCCCGCCAGCTCCCGGTCGAAAGGGAGTTCGTAGAGCTGCTCCACCCCCAGCTCCGCCAGCCGCCGCGCCCGGCCCTCGTCGGTCTGGAGCCGGAAGGGCGGGACGTCGGGCTGGAAGAACCGGCGCGGATGGGGCGAGAAGGTGACGACCCCGAGCGGCGCGCCCAGCCGCTCGGCCTCCGCCCGCGCCAGGGTCAGCAGCGTCTGGTGGCCGAGGTGCACGCCGTCGAAATTGCCGATCGCCACCGCCGCGCCGCGGTCTTCGGGCCCGAGCCCGCGATAGCCCCTGTGTCGTCGCATGGCCCCCGCAGGGTCCGCGCCCCGCGCCTTCAGTCGAACTTGGCGCTCGGCGCCAGAACCAGCGCCTCGCCCTTGAGCACGACCCTATCGCCCACGCGGCAGGCGCAATCAAGGGTGACGCGGCGCCGGGCGATGTCCATGGCCGTCACGGTGACCGTGGCCGTGACCCGGTCGCCCGGCCGCACCGGCGCCATGAACTTCAGCGTCTGGCCGAGATAGACCGCGCCATGCCCCGGCAGCTGCTCGCCGATCACCGCCGAGATCAGCCCCGCGGTCAGCATCCCGTGGGCGATGCGGCCCTCGAAGATGGTGTCGCGCGCATAGGACTCGTCCAGATGCACCGGGTTGCGGTCCGAGGACACCTCGGCGAACAGCTCGATCATCCGGTCGGTGACTATCTTGGACAAAGATCGGGTCATCCCGATCTCCATGTCCTCGATGCAGACGGTTCCGATCTGCATGTCGCGGTCGATTTCATCTCGCATGGCGGCACACTCGCTCAACCCTCCCTTCTTCTAGCCGAAGCGGGGCTGCAAAGCAATAATATGTCGCAATATTATTACTTAGACCTTAGTCGTAGGGCAATTTCAATGCGGGGCTATCGTGGCGCCGCCGGCGATTTTAACCGCTCTCGATGTTTCCCCATCCTGTGCGCGCCTGTCGGCTTGCGAGGGCGAGCGGATCCAAGGGATAGATCATGGAAGAAAATTCTCCCGCGCGAGGCGGGGCTGGACGGAGCGTGAAGATGGATCCCGAAGCGAAGCCGGTTCCCATGGTCGATCCGGTGCATCGCTTCGTGCTGTTCACCAACGGCAAGTGCGGCGGCACCACCCTCAAGACCTGGTTCTTCGCCAATCTCGACCTCGCCGGGCTGGAGCGTCGTCCCTTCGCCCTCGTCCGCGCCTTCGGCCCGAACTACGCCTGGCGGCACTACCGGGCGGGTCGGCGCATCCTTCCCCGCGGCGCCCAGCTCCACGAGGTGGAGGCCATCCGCCGCTTCACCAACTTCTACCGCCGCGCCTATTGCACGCCCGCCCTGGCCCGGGACGCCGCCCGCGGCTTCTACGCCTTCGCCGTGGTGCGCCACCCCGAGGACCGGGTGGTCAGCGGCTATGTCGACAAGATCTGCGGCGAGGATCGCAACGAGCCCTGGGTCCGCAACGTCGTCTCGCGCGGCGGCGGGGCGATTTCGTTCAACGAATTCCTCGACTACCTGGAATTCGTCGACGAGGCCGCCTGCGACCCGCACTGGCGGCGGCAGTCCTACATCTTCGGCGACCGGCGGATGGACGCCTTCGTGCGGCTCGAACATCTGGAGGAGGACTTCCGCAGGATCGCGCGCCGGGTGGGCGACGCGCGCGGCGTCTTCGACCACAAGCGCCAGAGCAACCGCTACGATCCCGCGCTGACGGCCGCGGCCATGGCGGCGGACGCGCCCTCCATGAGCTCCGACCAGGTGATCGCCTGGGCGGCCGAGCACGGCGCTTTCCCCCCCAAGGAGGCCTTCCTGACCGAGCCCGTCCGCGCCCGGATCCGGCGCATCTACGCCCGGGACTTCGACCTGCTGCCCTACGACTGAGGGGCGCCGGGCGCGCAGCCCCCGGGCTTCGACGTCCGCCGGGTCGAGTCCGGCGATCCGGCCAGCAGATGGGCGGGCCGGATCGGCCGGGCCACGAGGGCGCCGCCGCAATTGGGGCAGACGCCGCCCAGCGGCCCGTCCGCGCAGTCCGCGCAGAAGGCGCAGAAGGCGCACTCGAAGGAACAGATCCGCGCCGCCGCGCTCGCGGGCGGCAGGTCTCGGTCGCAGCATTCGCAATTCGGCCGGAGCTCCAGCATGGGACTTGGGCCTCCTTTCCGGGGGGATCACGGGCCGGATGATCCCTCGAAGGCTAGAGCGAAGTCCCACCCGGCTGCACCGGGTGATCCGCTCCAGCTGTTTGATTTGACGCAATATCTTAATCACCGGACGATTCCGTCCGGTTGGATATTGCTCTAGAAAAAGAAAAGCCCGGCGCGAGCGCCGGGCAGTTGGGGTTCGGCCCGCGAAGGGGCCGCGCCCGGGGGAGCGTTGGCGTCAGATCACGTAGGCCCGCTCGCCGTGCTCGGCGAGGTCGAGGCCCTCGCGCTCCACTTCCGGGGAGACGCGCAGACCGACGATCATGTCGACAACCTTGTAGAGGATGAAGGAAACCACCCCGCCCCACACGACGGTGATGGCGACGCCCACGAACTGCACCCAGACCTGATGGCCCATGGAATAGCCGTCGACGCCCACGCCGCCGAGCGACGGGCTCACCAGCACGCCCGTGCCGATGGAGCCGAGGATGCCGCCGACGCCGTGGATGCCGAAGACGTCCAGGCTGTCGTCATAGCCGAGCGCGCCCTTGATCGTGGTGCAGAAGTAGAAGCAGACGATGCCCGCGACGAAGCCCAGCACGATCGCGCCGACCGGCCCGATCAGGCCCGCGGCCGGGGTGACCGCGACGAGGCCCGCGATCGCGCCCGACATGGCGCCGAGGACCGAGGCGTGGTGCTTGGACGTCCATTCGATCAGCAGCCAGCCCAGCGCCGCGCCGGCGGTCGCCACGAAGGTGTTGATCATGGCGAGCGCCGCGCCGCCGTTCGCCTCGAGGTTCGAGCCGGCGTTGAAGCCGAACCAGCCGACCCAGAGCAGCGCGCCGCCGATGTAGGTCATGACGAGGCTGTGCGGGGGCATCGGCTCCTTCAGGTGGCCGATGCGCGGCCCGAGCACGATCGCGCCCACCAGCGCGGCGATGCCGGCGTTGATGTGGACCACGGTGCCGCCGGCGAAGTCGAGCGCGCCCATGGTGAAGAGCAGGCCCTCGGAATACCAGACCATGTGGGCGATCGGCAGGTAGACGAGCAGGCTCCACAGGACGGTGAAGATCAGGATCGCCGAGAACTTCATCCGCTCGGCGAAGCCGCCGACGATCAGCGCGGGGGTGATCGCCGCGAAGGTCATCTGGAAGCAGATGAACACGTATTCCGGGATGACCACGCCGTCGGTGAAGGTGGCCACCATGGAATCGGGGGTGATCCCGGCGAGGAACAGCCGCGAGAAGCCGCCGATGTAGGCGTCGAACCCGCTGCCGGGGTTCAGCGCCAGGCTGTAGCCGTAGAAGACCCAGGCGACCATCATGATGCAGGCGATGATGAGACACTGCATGAGCACGGAGAGCATGTTCTTGGCGCGCACGAGGCCGCCGTAGAACAGGCCGAGGCCGGGGACCGCCATCATGAGCACGAGGAGGCTCGAGACGAGCATCCAGGCCACGTCGCCCTTGTCCATGATCGGCTCGACGACCGCCGGCACGCTTTCGACCGTGCCGAGCGGCTCCTGCGCCAGGGCGAGCGCGGGCAGCGCGACCAGCGCCAGGCCGAGCCCGGACAGCTTGAACAGATCCCTCATGTGGCTATGCCTCTTCTTTCCCATCTCTGCGTCCGCGCTCACAGCGCTTCCTCGCCCGATTCGCCGGTGCGCACGCGCATGGCCTGTTCGACGTCGAGGACGAAGATCTTGCCGTCGCCGATCTTGCCGGTCTTGGCGGTGGCCGCGAGGGTCTCGCAGACCTGCGCCGCCGCCGCGTCCGGGACGACGAGCTCCAGTTTGATCTTCGGGACGAAGTTCACCACGTACTCGGCGCCGCGATAGATTTCGGTGTGGCCGGACTGGCGTCCGTAGCCCTTCACCTCGGAAACCATCAGACCCTGCACCCCGATGGCGGTCAGCGCCTCGCGGACCTCCTCGAGCTTGAAGGGTTTGATGACGGCGATGATCAATTTCATGAAGGCCTCGTCTGCATGCCGGCGTCGCAGGCAAAGAAGCAATAATCGTGCCATTCCGCATGGCTGAATCGCAAGCTGTTGATTCCCTGAGGCGTTGCGGCTGGGCGTATCGGGGCCCGACTATCGTTCGAACAGTAACTGATGAAATTCCGCACAGGGATCCGGGGGGATCTGGCGACGAAGCGAACGGCGGCGCTCGCGGGGCCGCGAGCGGGGGCCTTGGCGCTGGAACTCGGGCGGAAAACCGCGTATCGTCCGGAGCCAAAGCACAACGAGCAGGCAATCCCAGGGCATGGCCCGAACGAGCAGGCAGCGGAAGAAGGCCAAGCCCAAACTTGGCCTTCTGGAGAGGGTTTTGCGCGAGATTTTCGGCGGCGTCTTTCGTGCGGCCTGGTGGGTCGGTCTCCGGCTCGCGATCCTCGTCGCGCTCGTGCTGGGGCTCGGGGTCGCCTACTACTCCGTGCGGATGCCCGACTACGCGCAGCTGCTCGACGGGCGCGAGGGCGGGTCGGTCACCCTGGTGGACGCCCGCGGCGACGTCTTCGCCTGGCGCGGCGAACAGCACGGGGTGACCCGGGCCGAGGACGTGAGCCCCCATCTCATCAACGCCATCATCGCCACCGAGGACCGGCGCTTCTACTGGCATTTCGGCGTCGACGTGCGGGGCACCGCCCGGGCGGCGCTGACCAACCTGCGGGCCGGCCAGACGGTGCAGGGGGGCTCCAGCCTCACCCAGCAGGTGGCCAAGCTCGTCTGGTTCGACAACACCCGCACCCTCGAGCGCAAGCTCAAGGAAATCCCCGCCGCCCTGGCGCTGGAGCTGAAGTTCAGCAAGAACCAGATCCTGTCGATCTACCTCAACCGCGCCTATCTCGGCGCGGGGGCGACGGGCTTCGAGGCCGCCTCCCAGCGCTATTTCGGCAAGAGCGCCGCGGATCTGACGCCCGCCGAAGCGGCGATGCTCGCCGGCCTCCTGCGCGCGCCCTCCCGCTTCGCGCCGACCAACGACCTCGATCGCGCGCGGGAGCGGGCGGCGACCATCGTCGGCCTGATGGAGGAGCAGGGCTACCTCTCGCGCGAACAGGCCGCCCAGGCCCTCGCCCATCCGGCGGCGCTGTCGGCGGCGGCGGCGGCGCGCACCGGCGGGGCCTTCGCCGACTGGGTGATGTCCTCGGGGCCCGACTTTCTCACCCGGCGCACCACCGAGGACGTGCTGGTCCAGACCACCTTCGATCCGCGGGTCCAGCGCGCCGCCGAGGCGGGGCTGAAGGCGGTCTTCGAGACCAGGCTCAAGTCCGGCTCCAACGCCCAGGCGGCGGTGGTGGTCATGTCCCGGGACGGCGCCGTGCGCGGCATGATCGGCGGGCGCGACATCGCCGGGGCCGACGGCTCCTTCAACCGCGCCACCCAGGCGCTGCGCCAGACCGGCTCGCTCTTCAAGACCTTCGTCTACGCCGCGGCGCTGGAGGAGGGGATCAGCCCCCTCGACGAGGTGATGGACGAGCCGCTCACCCTCAACGTCCCCGGCTCCGGCCCCTGGTCGCCCAAGAACTACGCCCGGGACTACCGCGGCCGCATCACCCTGGCCGAGGCCTTCGCCCATTCCATCAACACCTCCGCCGTGCGGGTGGCCGAGCACGTGGGCCGCGACAAGGTCCGCGCCATGGCCCAGGCGCTGGGGGTGACCGCCCCCATCGCCGAAGGCCCGGCGATCGCGCTCGGCGCCTCCGAGGCGACGCTGCTCGAGATGACGGGCGCCTATGCCGGCATCCTCAACGGCGGCGTCCGGGCCAAGCCCTACGGGATCACCGACCTGCGCCTGAAGTCCGACAATTCGGTGCTGATGGCCGGCGGCCCCGGCCGGCAGGCGCGGGCCATGAACGAGAGCGCCGCCGGCCAGATGGTCTGGATGATGGCCCAGGTGGTCGAGCGCGGCACCGGAACCCGGGCGAAGCTCCCGGACCGCCAGTCCGCGGGCAAGACCGGCACCACCTCCGCCGCCCGCGACGCCTGGTTCATCGGCTTCACCGACGACTACGTGACCGGCGTCTGGATGGGCTACGACAACAACACCCCCCTGACCGGGGTGACCGGCGGCGGCCTGCCGGCGGAGATCTGGCGCGAGGTCATGATCCGGGTCGAGGACGGCTTGCCCGCCCGGCCGCTGCCCGCCATCGCGCCCAGCCGGCCCGGCGTCGCGGCGGTGGCCGAGGTGCGCCGCCCCGCCCAGGCTTCGGCGGCGCCCAACCCGGTCGAGGCGGTGGATACCGTCGTCCGCTCGGTCTTCAACAGCGTGGTGAAGGGTCTGTTCGGCTCGAACTGACCCCCGCCGCCGCCCCCGTCCTCGTCGCGCCCCGCGCGCGCCTCAGGGGTGGATGTAGGCGAAGCCCTCGCCTTCCAGCTTGGCGATCTCGGCGACGCCGCTCGGCACGATGTCGGCCTCCTGCACCCCGGGCAGGGTGCGCCAGTCGATCTCCCGCGCCTCCAGGGTCTTGCGGCAGATCAGGAACCGCACGCCCTTGTCGCGCAGGCCCGCGACCCGCTTGGCGATCTTGGGGTCGGTCTCCATCGCCTCGAACAGGTCGAGCCCGTTGCCGTGGTCGACCACGACGATCTCGACGTGATCCGCGCCGACCGCCTCGATGTGGTTCGAGATGTTGCCGAGGAACCGGGTGAAGTACCCCTCGTCCCCGCCGGAGTTGTGGTAGACGACCTTCTGGTCGGCGTAGTCCCCGGCGAAGGCCATGGGGGCGAAGGCGGCGGTGGCGAGGGCCGCGGTCAGCGCGGCGCGAAGGAGGCTCTGCCTCATGGATCGGAACTCCTGGTCGATTCGACGGCGACGGGGGGAGCGTCGGGCGCAAGCGGCGCATGACAGGCGCCGCGGCGGGAGAGTGTCAAGGAATCGCGCCGCCGCAGGGCCTGATCGGCCCGGATTCGACCCCGCCCTGCGCGTCTCGCGCGCAAAACCTCGGCGCCGACCCTCCGGCCGCGCGAGGATCGGCGGGCGGGCGCCGATTCGCGGCCCTGCCCGGGGCTGATCGCGCGGACGTGTCGGGCGCGCGCCGCGGTTTCGGAACAGGATGCCCTGGCGCGGCGTTCTCTTGTGTCAATCCTTTTCCCGCCCGCAGGTCCTGTGTGCCACATGCGACATATCGTCTCCGCCGTCACGATCGCCGCCTTCGCAGCCGGGCTCTTCGCCCCGGGCCTGTCGTTGGCGCAGACCACCGTCTCGCCCGAACTCAGCGAGCGCCTCCGCGCCGCGGTGGCGGAGCGCGAGGCCGCGCTCGGCCTGCCCGATTCCGATGCGCTCGCCGCGCGGCTCGCCGACGGCGCCCTGCGGGACGAGGCGACGCTCGACGACCTGGTGGCGCCGGTCGCGCTCTATCCCGACGCGCTGCTCGCCCAGGTGCTGGCGGCGGCGGCCTTCCCCGACCAGATCGCCCGCGCCGGCGCCCTCATCGACGAGGGGGACTCCCTGACCGACCAGCAGCTGACCGACGCCATCGCCGCTCAGGACTGGGATCCGAGCGTGCTGGTGCTGCTCTCGGGTTTTCCGACGGTGATCGCGCGCATGGCCGACGATCTCGACTGGACCGCCGACCTGGGCGGCGCGATGCTGCACCAGGACGCCGACGTGCTGGCCGCGGTCCAGCGCATGCGCCTGCGGGCCGAGGCGGCCGGCAATCTCCAGTCCAACGCCGCCCAGGTGGTGGACAAGAGCCCCGAGGCCATCGCCATCCGGCCGGCCGATCCCGAAAAGGTCTATGTGCCCGACTACGACCCGGACGTGGTCTATGTCTCCAGCCGCAATCCTGCGCCTTACGTGCCCTCGCCCTACGCCTCGACCTACGTCCCGAACGCCGCCTATCCGAACGCCGCGTATGTTCCGACCGAGCCCGCCCAGGTCCAGTCCGGCCCCGGCTTCGACATGACGACGGCGCTGGTCAGCGGCGCGGTCGGCTTCGGCGCCGGTTATCTGGTGAACCAGCTCGTCAACGACGACGACCACGACGACAAGAACAAGAACAAGAACAAGCACAAGAACGACGGCTGGGACGACTACTGGAAGCGGACCGAGCCCATCGACTGGCGCGACCGGCGCTTCTACCCGCGGCCCGGGTGGGGCGAGCCGCCCCGGTCCTGGCAGGAGGATCGCGACCGCTACTGGGATCGCAACGCCGGCCGCTGGCGCCTGGACGAGGCCGCGCGGCGCCGCGCCGCCGAGGAACGGCGCGACCTGATGCCCTGGATGGTCTCCGCCGATCCCGCGAGGCTCTCCGACCGCGAGCAGGCGCGGATGCGCGCCTGGCGCGAACAGGCGCGCCGCGAGGCCCAGGCCGAGGCCGCCCGCGAACGGGCGGTCGAACAGCGCCGGGCGGAGCGGGCGCGCGCGGCGGCGGAGCGCCGGGCCGCGGCCGCCCGCCAGGACCGTCGCGAGGATCGGGCCGCCCTGGAGCGGCGCGCGGCCGAGGAACGCCGCGCCGCCGCCGCCCGGCAGGAGCGCCGCGAGGCGCAGGCCGCAGCCGAGCGCCGCGCCGCCGCCCAGGAAAAGCGCGAGAAACAGGCCGCGGCCGAGCGCCGCGCCGCCGCGCAGGAGCGCCAGGCGGAGGCGGATCGCCGCGCCGCCCAGGAGCGTCGCGCGGCCGCCGCGCGCCAGCAGGAGCGGCGCGAGGACCAGGCTGCGGCGGCGGCCCGCCAGAAGCGCATCGAACAGCAACGCGCCGAACAGCGCGCCGCGGCCGCCAAGGCGGAACGCGCCCAGGCGCGCAAGGCCGAAGCCGCCCGCGCCCAGGCGGCGCAGGAAAAGCGCGCCAAGGCCGCCGCCGCCGAGGCGCGCCAGGCCCAGCAGAAACAAAAGGCCCAGGCCGCCGAAACCCAGCGCCGCCAGCAGAAGCAGCAACAGCAGGCGGCGAAGAAGAAGTGCAAACCCAACGACGACCGCAAGGAATGCCGCCAAGGCTGACCCTCGCAGACGGCTTCGAGAGGCGAAAGGCCCGGCCCGCGGCCTCCCGTCCTTCGCCAGACCGTCCCGTCAGGCCATCATGGGGGGCGCGCGGCGAATGCGGGCGCTCGACCCTTCGTCCGGGCCTCTGCGGAAAGGCTCCGACGCACCTGAAACGGGCCGGACCAAATTCCGCCCGCCGATCGCGCCGACAAGGATCATCTCCGTCAGCGACGGAACGCCCCGGCCGGCCTCGCCTCCACCGCTCCATCTTCCACGACCTGTCCGCGAAACGCGCCGCGGAACGGTTTCATCCACCCCATCCCGTTCCGCCACGCGACTCCCGCCGCCTATTCTGCGGGAAAGGGGGCCGTCAGCTCCGCCGCGCCGGACTGCTTGTCTACAATGCAGACCGCCCGCTCCCGCCCCCTGCGACAGGAGTGGTGATGATCGCGGCGCCATAGCGCTCCGATCCGAACGGATTGACCTCCGCCTCCGACCTCGGCTCCGCCAGCGCCAGACAGGCGTCCCGGACCTGGGCCCGAAACGCCTCCCAGGCCTCGTCGCTGGAAGCCTGAACCGGCGTGGCGAACAGCAGAATCACGATCGGCAACATGGCGAACCTCGGTCAGTTCAGGGGACACGGGCGCAGGCTACACCGGACAACGCCCGCCCGACAGGCCCGGCCGTCCTCTCGGCCCAGCGCCGACCCGCCACGCCCCGCACTCCCTGGGACCTGCCCTAATCTCCAGGACAAAGGCAAAACCGCGATCTCCGCCGCGCCCCGACCCCATTCCCCCCCCTGCGCCAATTCCCGCCCCTCAGAGCCTACCCCAGAAGTCTCAGGCCAACCCGCCTTTGGGCGGTTTCGCGATTTCCCGGGCGGCTCCCAAGCCATCGAAGGCCCGCTTCCGACGCCAGCCGCGGCGATGACGCCCGGCGGAGTTCCGCCGCGACTGGCGTCCCGGACTTTTGGGTCAGGCTCTCAGGACGGAAACTGCCCCTCCGCCTGGGGCGCATCGTCGCAGATGTCGGACCAGCCCGGCTTTTCCGCTGTGAAGACGTGAAACTGGTTCCGCAGGCCCACCTCCGTATCCAGCGTGTTCGCGGCGATGGGAAAGGTCTCCTCCTCCGACAGGATCTCCCCGAGCGAGGTCCCGCAGATCCGACAGAAGCAGCGGCCGTACCGGTAGGGCGCCTCTGGCGCATAAAGCGCCACATGCTCCTTGCCCTGCCGCCACTGCAGATCCTCGCGCCGCACGAAGACGAGGACGCTCGCGCCCACCTTGCGACAGCGCGAACAGTGGCACGTGCCCATCATCGACGGCGGCGACGCCAGGGCGAACTTCACCGCTCCGCAACAACAGCTTCCCTCGATCACGACGCGGCCCCCGGATGTTTTTCGGAACAATACGGGAACATCCGCAATCCGGCAAGCCCCCCCCCACTGCTATCGCATCTTGCCGCGGCTCTTGCCGCGATAGGCCCGCGTCCCGCCCCGCCCGGCCTTGGAGCGGGGCGACACCGCCGTCTCGACCTCCGCCTCCACGGCGGACTGCCGGGCCAGCGGATCGTCGGCCACCGCCAGCTCCACCGCCTCCAGCCGCTTGACCTCGTCGCGCAGCCGGGCCGCCTCCTCGAACTCCAGGTTCTCGGCGGCCTTGAGCATCTGCTTGCGCAGGGCGTCGAGATGGGCGGCGAGGTTGGCCCCCACCATCGGCTTCTCCACCGTCGCCGTGATCCGGGCCGTGTCGGTGTCGGCGCCGAACAGCCCCTCCAGCACGTCGGCGACGTTCTTGCGCACCGTCTCCGGGGTGATGCCATGGGCCTCGTTGTAGGCCACCTGCTTCTCCCGCCGGCGGTTGGTCTCGGCGATGGCCCGCTCCATCGAGCCGGTGATCCCGTCCGCATACATGATGACCCGCCCGTCGGCGTTGCGCGCGGCGCGCCCGATGGTCTGGATCAGCGAGGTCTCCGACCGCAGGAACCCTTCCTTGTCCGCATCCAGGATCGCCACCAGCGCGCATTCGGGAATGTCGAGCCCCTCGCGCAGCAGGTTGATCCCCACCAGCACGTCGAAGGCCCCGAGCCGCAGGTCGCGCAGGATCTCGATCCGCTCGATGGTGTCGATGTCGGAATGCATGTAGCGCACCCGGATCCCCTGCTCATGCAGGTATTCGGTCAGGTCCTCGGCCATGCGCTTGGTGAGCACCGTCACCAGCACGCGGTTCCCCGCCGCCGCGACCTTGCGCACCTCGTCGAGCAGGTCGTCGACCTGGGTCGCCACGGGCCGGATCTCCACCGGCGGGTCCAGAAGGCCCGTGGGCCGGATCACCTGCTCGGTGAAGACGCCCCCCGCCTGGTCCAGCTCCCAGGCCGCCGGCGTGGCGCTCACGAACACCGACTGGGGTCGCATCGCGTCCCATTCCTCGAACTTGAGGGGTCGGTTGTCCATGCAGGAGGGCAGGCGGAACCCGTGCTCGGCGAGGGTGAACTTGCGCCGGTAGTCGCCCCGGTACATGCCGCCGATCTGCGGCACGCTCACGTGGCTCTCGTCGGCGAAGACGATGGCGTTGTCGGGGATGTACTCGAAGAGGGTCGGCGGCGGCTCGCCCGGGGCGCGCCCGGTCAGGTAGCGCGAATAGTTCTCGATGCCGTTGCAGACGCCCGTCGCCTCCAGCATCTCCAGATCGAACTGTGTGCGCTGCTCCAGCCGCTGCGCCTCCAGGAGCTTGCCCTCTGCGACGAGCTGGTCGAGCCGCTGGCGCAGCTCCGCCCGGATGCCCTTGATCGCCTGCTGCATGGTGGGGCGGGGGGTGACGTAGTGGCTGTTCGCGTAGATGCGGACCTTGTCCATCCGGTCGGCGCGCTCGCCGGTCAGCGGGTCGAACTCCACGATCGATTCGAGTTCCTCCCCGAAGAAGCTCATCCGCCAGGCCCGGTCCTCCAGGTGGGCGGGCCAGATCTCCAGCGAATCGCCCCGCACCCGGAAGGCCCCGCGCGCGAAGGCGGTGTCGTTGCGGCGGTACTGCTGGGCCACCAGGTCGGCGATCACCTGGCGCTGGTCGTAGCTCTTCCCCACGTGCAGGTCCTGCGCCATCGCCCCGTAGGTCTCCGCCGAGCCGATGCCGTAGATGCACGAGACCGAGGCGACGATGATCACGTCGTCGCGCTCCAGGAGCGCCCGGGTGGCGGAGTGGCGCATCCGGTCGATCTGGTCGTTGATCTGGGATTCCTTCTCGATGAAGGTGTCGGTCCGCGGCACATAGGCCTCGGGCTGGTAATAGTCGTAATACGATACGAAGTATTCAACGGCGTTCTCCGGGAAGAACCCCTTGAATTCGCCGTAGAGCTGCGCCGCGAGGGTCTTGTTCGGGGCGAGGATGATCGCCGGCCGCTGGGTCGCTTCGATGATCTTGGCGACGGTGAAGGTCTTTCCCGTGCCCGTCGCCCCCAGCAGGACCTGGTTGCGCTCGCCCTCGCCGAGGCCCGCCGTCAGCTCGACGATGGCCGTGGGCTGGTCGCCGGCGGGCTGGAAATCCGAATGCAGCACGAAGCGGCGGCCGCCCTCGAGCTTCTCGCGCGCCCGGGGGCCGGTGGGCAGGGTCAGCGGATCGAACAGGGCCATGGCGCATACCTCGGGGGACGGGGCAAAGATGGGCCGAAACCGCAGGAGCGCAAGGCCTCCCCGCATCGGCGGAAATCCGCCTAAATTGAACGCAATTTGAATCAACTAAACCATTGCGTGTGTATTTCCGAGGCGGTATGGTCTTCTGGCAAGCAGCACAGTGGTCGTCGGTCGGGCGCGTACACCCACCCCACCCCTCGCTCCCTCGCGTTCGGTCGACGACCCGCTGCTGGCATACCGTCGCTCGGCGACGCCCCCTTGAACCCCGCCGCAGCATTGACGATAGTCGCCGCGCAGTCGGGGAAGGCATGTCCATGTTCGCCAAGATTTATCAGCCGGCCAAGAGCGCGATGCAGTCGGGCCAGGGCAAGACCCACGAATGGGTTCTCGAATTCGTTCCGGGAATGGCCAAGGTCCTCGATCCCCTGATGGGCTGGACCGGCTCGGCCGACATGGAGCGCCAGGTCCAGCTGCGCTTCGACTCCCGCGAATCGGCCGAGGCTTACGCGGAGCGCCACGGCATCCCCTTCCGCGTCTTCGAGCCGCAGATCCGCCGCCACATCCTGCGCCAGAACGGCTACGGCGACAATTTCGCCTTCCAGCGCCGGACGCCCTGGACCCATTGAGGGTCGCCGGCCCCGTAGCTCAACTGGACAGAGCATTCGCCTTCTAAGCGAATGGTTGCAGGTTCGAGTCCTGCCGGGGTCGCCAGTCTTCACACTCGCTGTAGAGGACCCATAAGTGTGCGCAAAACGGCGGTTCTGCGTGCGCACCCCTGTCAAGAAGTTTTTCTTGGCCTCAGCGAATTTGCAGCAGGATGGTTAAAAAGGCGGATTTTTGTATTGGAAACAGGGCTGTTCGACTTCAGCCACATCGAGTAGGCCTTTTCGATAGGCGGCCCGCTGTTCGGCGATTCGCGTCTGGCGGATCGCTGTGACGACCTCCTCTCGAAGATAGACGGGCCCGAAAGACCGCCCGTCCCACGCGAAGTGGGCGACCCCTCCTGCGGCAAGCTGGCCGCGCCGGGTGTTCCGATGGCGGCCAGTTTCGGCAGCGAGGGTCATGAGGGTCACGAACCGCCGGTGAAACGCCGCGATGTGGTCCGGGCTTAGATAGAACTGGGCGCGGCCGGTGGCCGGATTCACCATCCGCACGGCCGGGACATGTCCAGCATCGACCAGGGCAAGGAAGCTCCCTTCGTCGCGAAGACCCACCGATCGACCGAACCGAGCGGCGCTCGCCATGCCCGCAGTGACCGGATCGTCGGGTGACCTGGCTCGGGAACGCGACGGGGGCAGTGCGTCGACATCGGTCGTGCGCAGAACGAGGCCGTGGAATCCGGTGACCCCTACCCGCTGGCCAACAGTCAGGCGGGCGTCCTGGATCGCGGCGATCAGGTCCACGAGGCTGACCTGCGTGCGCTTGCGCGCCAGAAGCAGGGTCTCCCATCCATGATCGTCCTCCGCGACGGACGTGGCGTGCGCGGCAAGATCGGCGACGAACGAGAGGCCATCCAGGATGCGCCAGGGGTTCTTGACCTTGGTGACGGGCGTGCGCAGGACCAGCAGACCCTCCTCCTCGAGCGCCGCCAGTTCGGTCTTCGTCGCTCCCATCGCCTCACGCATGGCTTCGGGGCCGACGAGCGTGGGGATCTCCGCGAGCAGCTCCGCATTGGGACGCGCCTCGAAGACCTCGTGGCTCGACGGACGATCATCGCCGTCAGGAAGCGCGCCGGCTTCGATGAGGAACTGCTCGATCACCCCGACGCCGACGCCAGCCTGCCTGGCGGCAGTGGCGACGGAATGCAGGCGGCGCTCGGCGACGACTTCGCCGATCAGCGTCTCCCCGGGGGCAATGGGCCAGTGATCGAGGATGCAGTCGCGCAGGATGCGGCCGAACAGGGCGAATCCGGGTTCCCGCAGATAGTCCCGGGCCAAGCAGAGATACAACGGGCCGAAGACCTTGCCTGGCGCATCGAGATGCCCCTTGGCCGACGCCGCGAGGGCCGCGCGGATGGCGGTATCGCCGTGGCGCGCAACTTGGAAGCCGGTCGCGTGATCGGCGCCGTCGGCGCGATCCACATCACGGAGATGAGCGGGACGAAGCGCGACGCCCAGAAGTCGGCAGAAGGTCGTGACGGCGAACAGGGGCTGATCCTTGAACCACGTCTCGTCCCGGCCGCCCTGAAGCCGACCATCCAGCCAGAAATCGTAAGCAGAGGGGAGTGCCGCTGGACGGTCGAGGGCCCCCGACAGGATGTCGTTCTCGATCTCGGAGAGGCGTGCCGCCATGTCATGCCGATCGGCCGGCTTGTCGGCCCTCCAGAGCTCGACCAGCGGATGGCGGTGGCGGATGCACACGCAGGCGTCCCGCAGCTGCCAGTCTCCGCGCATCGCCATGACGGCGGTCGGCGGTCCCTCATGCCCCGCCACATCTTCGCGGAGGCAAACCGGACACACCCGCAACACGGGATTGCGCAGGGCGCGGGAAACGAAGAGTTCGCCCCAGAACTCCATGCGAACGTTCCCGGCCCGAACCCCGGTCCACGACAGCAGTTCCTGTACCTGACGCTGATCGAGCCCCGCCCACTCGGCCAGGGCCGCCATGGCGGCTGGGTCCAGCTCGAGGAACCGCCTGAACTGGCTGCCCATGTGGCGCGCGAGCGTGGCAGGGTCGGTCCGCCATGTCGCGGCAAGGCGCGAGAGGTAGGAGAATACAGTCTCCCGGGGACCGGGAGGTGGATTGGCGACGGGCAGGATGGCAGAATGGCGCAAATGGGGTGCGGTCCAAAGGAGCGGGCTTGCGTCTGACCAGACGAATGACGACGCCCGTATGACGCAGGATCCTTATCACGACATTGCAGGCGTGGCGCCGTGGCTGCTGTTGGACGGTAAATTCCGGAGGATACGACCGACGCGCTCGGCGATCCGCTGGCTTATCTGTCCATGACGCTCCGGGTCGAGCGCTTCAGACCCACAACACTGTTCAGCTCGGGGTCAGCGGGCGAGCTGTCAGCACTTCGATGGGTTGGCAGCCTCGTTCATGCCGGGGCCACCTACATGCTTGAGGCAAATGGCAGGACCGACCGGTGAACGCACAGATCCTGCATGGCTTCAGGGCAAGGTCACCGAACACCCCGAGTGGGTCGCGCACTCTTCATCAGGTACGGCGGCAGCCGGTGGCGACGCCCCTGCGGGGTCAAAAAAGTCGCCTGATCCTGTCCAGCCCCAGGGGCGCACTCCAAAGCGGGGTCCTTATTCCACGCTGGTCAACAGCTCATGCCTCGCGATGCCCTCCATAACGATCGTCGGAGCCGATCCTACAGAGGACGCGGCTTGTGGCGAAGACCCGGCGTAAATCCCAACGGTGCATGGACTACGCCGACGCGGGCGATCCTGGCGCGGAAGGCGGCAAGCGGGTGGTGCTCTACTCGGGCGACGACGCGCCGGCAAAGTCCGAGATCGGTGTGCTGATCGACCGCCTCGGGTTCTTCGGCATCGACCTCGGGCCGCTCGCCGTCGGTGCGCGGCTCATCCAGTTTTCCCTAAGGCCCCCTTCCTACGCAACTTGGCCAGGTTCGGCAGACAAGTGGACGCGGCGGGCCACGGTTTCTCAGGGACTTCATTGCGCGTCCTGCGCTGGAAGCTCTCTGAACCGCGCCGGGTTTGCCGGAGGCTGACTTTCGTTAGCTACGCGGCCATGGCTTTGGTTTCCAGAGCTGCGTAGAAGTTCCTCTCAGCCTCTGCGGGCGGGACGTTTCCAATCGGCTCCAGCAGGCGGCGGTTGTTGAACCAGTCGACCCATTCGAGGGTCGCGTATTCCACCGCCTCGAAGCTGCGCCATTGGCCACGCCGATGAATGACTTCGGCCTTGAAGAGGCCATTGATGGTCTCTGCCAGGGCATTGTCGTAGCTGTCCCCGACACTGCCGACGGAGGGCTCGATGCCGGCTTCCGCCAGCCGCTCGCTGTAGCGAATGCTCAGGTATTGCGATCCGCGGTCGCTATGATGGACCAACCCCGCGCCCTTGGCCGGGCGCCGATCGTGGACCGCCTGTTCCAGGGCATCGAGCACGAACCCCGCATGGGCCGAGGTGCTGACGCGCCAGCCGACGATCTTGCGGGCGTAGGCGTCGATGACGAAGGCGACGTAGGCGAAGCCCTTCCAGGTGGCGACATAGGTGAAGTCGCTCACCCACAGCATGTTCGGCGCCGGCACGCGAAACTGGCGGCTCACCTGGTCCTGTGGGCACGGCGACTTCTTGTCAGGGATCGTCGTCCTGTGCGGCTTGCCCCGAATAATGCCTTGAATACCCATGCTCTTCATCAGCCGCGCGACGGTGCAACGGGCAATGTCGAAACCCTCGCGGCCGAGCTGCCTCCAGACCTTGCGCACGCCATAGACCCGCCAGTTCTCCTCGAACACGCGCAGGACCTCGGGCCGCAGCGCCTCATCCCGTCGGGCACGATCCGACAGCCGAGCTGGATCGGCCCGCTTCACAAGACGATCATGATAGGTGGAAGGGGCAATCGGCAGGACCCTGCAGATCGGCTCGACCCCGTGTGCATCCCGATGCGCGTCGATGAACGACACCATCACTTCGACCGGCGGTCGAGCTCCGCCATCGCAAAATACGCGCTTGCCTTGCGCAGGATCTCGTTGGCCTGGCGCAGCTCGCGGTTCTCCCGCTCGAGCGCCTTCATCCTCTCGGCCATCTCGGCCGGAATGCCCGCACGCCTGCCGCTGTCGACCTCGGCCCTCTTCACCCATTCGTTCAGCGTCTGTCCCGAACAGCCGATCTTCGCCGAAATTGACAGGATCGCCTGCCAGCGAGACCCGTGCTGGCCTTCGCTCTCGAGGACCAGCCGAACCGCCCGCTCGCGAACCTCAGGGGAAAACTTGTTCGTCGTCTTGCTCATGATGCTCCATCCTACTCAGGAGTGGGAGCCTCCGGCAAACCCGGCGCGGTTCAGTCTGTTCAGTCGATCACTTCTCCCATGCCTTCGCCGAGATCTACTCGACGCCGATGGGGTACTCCCCCTTCACGATGCCGAACTATCGTGAGAGCTTCGACCCGGGAAAGCTCACCGAGATCCTCGAACGGACCCGATAGCCGTTTCCAAGCGTTGAGTAGGTTGGCCCGCCTTGTGCGGGCCTTTTCTTTGGTCCCTACGCGAACGGGCTGCGCACGGATATCGTCCCAGTGCGCAAGGTTATGACAGCGTCCTACAGGGGTCAGGCGTATTTAGTATTGAATGTCAGATAGTTACGTCATGCCGCCTCGGCGGCGAATCACCTCGGTGCGCACTCATATGCCCCATTGGCACACTCGCCAGTCTTCATCCTTGCGGATCTTCGCCCTTGCCGGTCTCGCCTTTGCGGGTCTCGGGTCTCCCCTTTCTATGGCTCGGGACCGGGCCGACAGGCCAGCCGCCTCGCCGCGCTTCCGGCCCGTGGCGCGCCCGCTCCGCCCCGCGATCCTCCGCCGATCCGGCCCCGCGCGCCCGTGGTTTCGCCCCATTGGCCCTTTTCTTGCGCGCCCGAACTCGGTATAGCGGCCCGGCCGCGCGGGCTTTGGGTCCGCGCGGCCCTTTGCGCTTCCGACCCTGCTGGACGACATCCCGGCTGTGGCCGCCGCGCCGAGGACCCTCCGAAACCCCGTATGAGAAGGGACCCTGCGATGTCGATCACGCCCGACGTGAAGGCCAAGCTGATCCAGGACTACGCCACCAAGGCCGGCGACACCGGTTCGCCCGAGGTGCAGGTCGCGATCCTGACCAGCCGCATCAACACCCTGACCGAGCACTTCAAGAGCCACGTCAAGGACAACCATTCCCGCCGCGGCCTGCTGGCGATGGTGTCCCAGCGCCGCAAGCTGCTCGACTACGTCAAGAAGAAGGACGAGCCGCGCTACCAGGCGCTGATCGCCCGCCTCGGCATCCGCCGCTGACCGCCCGCGCGCCCCTTCGGGGGCGCGTTCGCTTTGCGCCCGGAACGGCGCGCCGGGCCCAGGCCCGAAAGCCGCTCCGCCATACGCCCGAGCCCCCTCCCGACCCCGAGGCAGGCTCGTCGATGCTCGAAGAAGGGGGTCCCGCGGCGCACGCCAGGGGGCGGCGCCGTCTTGCAAGGAAAGCACATGTTCAACATCGTGAAGAAGTCGATCGAGTGGGGCCATGACACGCTCACGCTCGAAACGGGCCGTATCGCCCGCCAGGCCGATGGCTGCGTCGTCGCCACCTATGGCGAGACCACCGTCCTGGCCGCGGTCGTCTACGACAAGAAGCCCAAGGCGGGCATCGACTTCTTTCCCCTGACCGTCCACTACCAGGAAAAGTACTACGCCGCGGGCAAGATCCCCGGCGGCTTCTTCAAGCGCGAGGCCCGGCCGACCGAGAAGGAGACCCTGACCTCCCGCCTGATCGACCGCCCCGTGCGGCCGCTCTTCGTCGAGGGCTTCCGCAACGAGACCCAGGTCATCTGCACCGTCCTCTCCTATGACATGGAGAACGACCCGGACATCGTCGCGATGATCGCCGCCTCCGCCGCGCTCACCCTCTCCGGCGTGCCCTTCATGGGCCCGATCGGCGCCGCCCGCGTCGGCTTCGTCGACGGCGAATACGTGCTGAACCCGGCCGTCGACGACATGGAGAAGCTGCGCGAGAACCCCGAGCAGCGCCTCGACCTCGTGGTCGCCGGCACCAAGGACGCGGTCATGATGGTCGAGTCCGAGGCCTATGAGCTCTCCGAGGCCGAGATGCTCGGCGCGGTCAAGTTCGGCCACGAGCAGATGCAGCCGGTGATCGACCTGATCATCGACCTCGCCGAAGAGGCCGCCAAGGAGCCCTTCGCCTTCGAGGCGCCCGAATACGCCGGCCTCTACGCCCGCGTGCGCGAGCTCGGCGAGGGCGCGATGCGCGACGCCTTCCGCGTCACCGACAAGCTCGCCCGCCAGGCCGCCGTCGCCTCCGCCAAGGCGACCATCCTCGCCGGCCTCTCCGAGGAGGAGGCCGCCGACGGCCAGCTCCCCACCTGCATCAAGAAGCTCGAGTCCGAGGTCGTCCGCTGGGACATCCTCGACCAGGGCCGCCGCATCGACGGCCGCGACCTCGTCACGGTCCGCCCGATCGAGGCCCAGGTCGGCGTTCTCCCCCGCACCCACGGCTCCTCGCTCTTCACCCGCGGCGAGACCCAGGCGCTGGTCGTCTCGACCCTCGGGACCGGCGATGACGAGCAGATGATCGACGCGCTGCACGGCACGTCCCGCTCGAACTTCCTGCTGCACTACAACTTCCCGGGCTATTCGGTGGGCGAGACCTCCCGCCAGATGGCCCCGGGCCGGCGCGAGATCGGCCATGGCAAGCTCGCCTGGCGCGCGCTCCAGGCGGTTCTGCCGGCGGCCACCGACTTCCCCTACACGATCCGCGTCGTGTCGGAGATCACCGAGTCGAACGGCTCCTCCTCGATGGCGACCGTCTGCGGCTCGTCCCTCTCGATGATGGACGCGGCCGTGCCGCTCAAGGCGCCGGTGGCGGGCGTCGCCATGGGCCTGATCCTCGAGGGCGAGAAATACGCCGTCATCACCGACATCCTCGGCGACGAGGACCACCTCGGGGACATGGACTTCAAGGTGGCGGGCACCGAGAAGGGCATCACCTCGCTGCAGATGGACATCAAGGTGGCGGGCATCACGCCGGCGATCATGGAGCAGGCCCTGGCCCAGGCCAAGGACGGCCGCCTCCACATCCTCGGCGAGATGTCCAAGGCGCTGTCCGCCGGCCGGTCCGAGTTCTCGGCCCACGCCCCGCGCATCGAGACCATGCAGATCGCGGTCGACAAGATCCGCGAAGTGATCGGCTCGGGCGGCAAGGTGATCCGGTCGATCGTCGAGGAGTCGGGCGCCAAGGTCGACATCAACGACGACGGCACCATCAAGATCGCCTCCGCCAACGGCGCGGCGATCGAGAAGGCCCGCGAGCTCATCTCCGCCATCGTCGACGAGCCCGAGGTCGGCCGGATCTACACCGGCAAGGTGGTGAAGATCATGGACTTCGGCGCCTTCGTGAACTTCTTCGGCAAGCGCGACGGCCTGGTGCACGTCAGCCAGCTCTCCAACGAGCGGGTGAGCCACCCGAAGGACATCCTGACCGAGGGCCAGGAGGTGAAGGTGAAGCTGATGGGCTTCGACGACCGCGGCAAGGTCCGCCTTTCCATGAAGGTCGTCGACCAGGCCACCGGCCAGGAACTCGCCGCGGAGAACGCGGGCTGAATCGGCCGACACGCCGTCAGAGCCTCGGAGCCGCCCGCCAGCATGGGCGGCTCTTTTCATGAAAGCGACGCCCGCAACTGAGAATTGCGTCCAACAGAGCTAGACTGCTCATGCCGAGCAGTCGTCCTTATTTCAGGACGATGAAATCACTCGGATTTCGCCATGCATATCATTTGCCTTGTCCTCTGAGACACTTGTACGGTGTTTTGCGCGATGCGTGTTTTGGAGGAAGACATAAATGGCGATCTTTACCGGAAACGGCGGAAACAATGAAATTAGGGGCGGCGACGCCGCCGATGTGATCAACGGACTTGGCGGCCACGACTTTCTCGAAGGGGGAAGGGGCGCCGACACGATTCGCGGCGGCGCCGGCAACGATGTTCTTCATGACAACATCCAGTACCGTTCGGACGACGAGGCGGTCGACCGACTCTTCGGCGAAGACGGTGACGACGTCTTGTGGGTCTCCTCGGGAGACTTCGCGGACGGAGGCGCCGGCGACGACGTCGTGCGGGTTACGCGCGACAATCCCGCCTCCCTCGTCGGCGGGACCGGACGGGACACGCTCCAGATCGAATACAACGCAGACATCTCGCTGTCGTCGCTCAGCGGGTTCGAGCGACTCGAAGGGTGGGGCAATGGTTCAACCAACTCCAGTCTGACGGCGGCCCAGCTCGGCGCCTTCGCCGTGATCGGGGCGATGGACGGCGCCGACCATGTCGGCTTCACCCTCACGGCGGGCGGTTCCGCGTCGCTGGTTCTTGACGCCGCTATCGCGACGATCACGATCGAGGGCTCGGCGCAGGCCGAGACCCTGACCTTCGCGGCGACGACGACCGCCGCCCTCGACTACATCGGCGGCGACGGCGACGGAACCATCACGGCGGGCGCCGGCGCCGACGAGATCAAGGGCGGATACGGGGCGGACGTGCTGCGCGGCGGCGCGGGCGACGACATTATCTACGACAACAGGGGTCAGAACCGCACCGATGACGCCGCCGTCGACCGGGTGTTCGGAGACGGCGGCGACGACGTCATCATCGTCGGCCTCGGCGATTCGGCGGACGGCGGTTCGGGGAACGACGAACTCAATGCGGAGTACGCGGCTACGCTCCGGGGCGGCGACGGCGACGATGTCCTCGCCGGGTCGCGGGGCGACGACACCCTTGACGGCGGCGCCGGGATCGACACCGCAAGCTATCTTGCCGCAAACGACGATGTCTTCGTCAATCTCGCCCTGACCGTCCGACAAAACACCGACTACAGCGGGCGCGACCTTCTGGTCGCCATCGAGAACCTGATCGGGGGATCGGGCGATGACCGGCTGACCGGCAACGCGCTCGACAATGTCATTCAAGGCGCCCTCGGGGATGACCGCATCGATGGCGGCGGCGGCAGCGATACCGCCAGCTATTCGCTCTCCAACCTCGAAGCCGTCGTCGATCTGCGAATCTCCGGCGCGCAGGACACCGGCTATTCCGGCGTCGACACGCTGATCTCGATCGAGAACCTGGTGGGGTCGGATTATGACGACACCCTGACGGGCAACGGGACCGCCAACGTCATCGAGGGCGGCGGCGGCGATGACCGCCTCAACGGCCAGGGAGGCGCCGACACCGCGAGCTATGCGGGCGCGGGGCGCGGCGTCGCCGTCAGCCTCGCGATCGCCGGCGCCCAGAACACCGGCGGCGCGGGGGTCGATACGCTGGCGCTGTTCGAGAACCTGCGCGGATCGGCGTTCGGCGATCGCCTGACGGGCGACGGCGGCGCGAACCGGCTTGAGGGGCTCGGCGGCGCCGACACCCTCACCGGCGGCGCCGGGGCGGATACGCTCGTCGGCGGACTCGGCAACGACATCTATGTCGCGGACGCCGCCGACGTGATCGTCGAGGCCGCCGGGGGCGGCTCCGATCGGGTCCAGACGGCGACCGGCTGGACGCTGGCGACCAATCTCGAGAACCTGACCCTGACCGGCGCCGCAGCCGTGAACGGAACGGGCAACAGCGCCGCGAACGCCCTCGTCGGCAATGGCGCGGCGAACAGGCTCATGGGCCTTGCGGGCGCCGACACGCTCGATGGCGGCGCCGGCGCCGACAGGCTCGACGGGGGCGCGGGCGCCGATCGGCTGACCGGGGGCGCGGGGTCGGACATATTCGACTTCAACCTTGCGACGGATTCCTCAGCCGCGGCCCCGGACGTCATCCTCGGCTTCGACGGACCGGGCGGCGCGGCGGGGGATCTGATCGATCTGTCCGGCATCGACGCCGGCGCCGCCGCAGGCGATCAGGCGTTCCGGTTCAACTCTGTCGCGGCGGGGGGCATCTCCCTGATCGCGCAAGGCGCGGACACGCTCGTCCGGGGCAACACCGACGCCGACGCCGACTTCGAGTTCGCGATCCTGATCCGCGACGGCGCGACTCTTCCCGGCGCCTATACGGCCGCCGATTTCATCCTCTGAGGCAAGCCGGCGGCGTTCCCATGGGAACGCCGCCGGCGACCTTTCGGCAAGAAATGGCAAGCCGCTTTCCAGCCTGTTTCCAGCCGCCTTCCAACCCCTGTTTTTCCCGACGTTCCAAAGGGATGACCTCCCCCGCAGAGGACCGGGCCTTTCCGCCCCGATTGCCAGGCTCGTCACAAATCGCGTTGACCTTTCGTCCCCGGCGGGCGACGCAAGGTCGGACCAGCTGCGCCCGGACTCGAGCCATGACGACCCTGCCTGCCGGCCCCATCGGCATCTCCTTCCCCAAGGCCGGGCGGACCTGGGTGCGGTCCGTGCTGAACAAGGCCCGCGCGCCCCTCACCTTCACCCACGCCGGCAACGGCTCCCAGGGCTGGGAGCTGGGGCGGCCCTTCACGGGCGTGCCGGCGGACTACGCCGACCGCAAGGTCCTGTTCCTGCACCGAAATCCCATCGACACGGCGGTTTCCTTCTTCTTCCAGGTGACGAAGAAGGACTTTGCCCCCGGCACGATGAAGCATCTCCAGCGCTGGCCGCGCCTCTGGCTGCGCCGGGCCCTGCCGCCCGCCGACATCGACGCCTTCGTCCTGCATCCGACCTATGGGGTGGAGAAGATCTGCCGCTTCAACCGCGGCTGGCTCGACCACGTCGAGGCCCGCCCCGACTGCCGGATCGTGACCTACGAGGGCCTGCGCGCCGATCCGGTCCCGGGATTCACCGATATTGTCCAATGGCTTGGCCGACCCGCGGACCGCGTGGAAATGGCCGTCGAGGCCAAGAGCTTCGCCGCCATGAAGGCCCGCGAGCTCAGCCGCCCCCGCCACGGCGGCCTCGACAAGCGGCGCGAGGAGGGCGCGCGCAAGGCCCGCAAGGGCAAGGTCGGCGGCTATCTCGACACCCTGCGCCCCGAGACCATCGCCGCGGCGCGCGAGATCGCCGCCCGCTTCGGCTTTTCGGCCTGACCATGCCTCTGGCGCGGATCGGCGGGCGGATCCTGTTCTTCGTCCATATCCCCAAGACCGGCGGCACCAGCGTCGAGGCCTATCTGCGCGCCAAGGGCGCAGTCGCCCTGCACGGGATCCGCGCCGACTGGTCCCGCTGCACCCCCCAGCACATCCACCGCGAGCTCTACGCCGAGATGGTGCCGCCCGCCTTCTACGACCGGGGCTTCGCCATCCTGCGCGATCCGAAAGCCAGGCTTGTCAGCGAGTTCCGCATGCGGGCCGAGCCGCTGCGGCCGAAGTTCCGCCCCCTCGGCGCCCTGCGCCTGGCCCGTAACCGGGCGGCCGGGCGGCCGACCTACGGGGTGCGGATCGGGCGCCGGGTGGAGTTCCTCGACTTCGACTCCTGGGTCCCGCGGGTCTTCGCCGCGTACCGGCGCGACCCCTACCTCAAGGACAACCACATCCGGCCCCAGGCGGATTTCGTCGATCCCGCCCACCGATTGTTCCGGCTGGAAGACGGAATGGCGGCGGTCTTCGCCTGGATCGACGCCGAGACCGGGACGCCGCCCGCGCCGGGGGATTTCCACGAGCGCCGCTCCGATCCCCTGCCGGTCGCCTGTTCTCCCGCCACCGAGGCGCTGATCCGGAATTTCTACGCCGCCGACTATGCGCTGATCGAGGAGAGCTTTTGATGACAAGGCCCGAGGGACGGCTCGCTATCGTCACCAGCGTGGTGGGCAAGTCGACCGAAATCTCCCAGCGCCGGCACATCAACGAGCTGTTCGGGGGCGAGACGGCCATCGTCTGCTATTCCGTCCAACCGGGGTTCGAGACCGACAAGCCCATGCTCCACGTCACCCGCCGCCCGCCGGGAATCGGGCCACGGGCGGAGCTTGAACTCGGCAAGGCCTGGAACACCCTGCGCTGGCGCGCTTCCGGCGTGCCGTTCGGCCAGGTGCGGCGGCGGGTGGAGGATTTCCTACAGGCGAACCGCTGCTTCGCCATCCTCGCCGAATTCGGGCATCTGGGGTCGAGCTTCGCCCCGATAGGGGCGGCGCTCGGCATCCCGGTCTTCGTCTATTTCCGCGGCTTCGACGCCTCCAAGCGGCTGGCCTCGCCGCTCCGGGTGCTGTCCTACAAGGCGGCGCTGCCGCGGCTGGCCGGGTATTTCGCAGTGTCGCAGTCGCTCCTCGACAACCTCGCGGCCAAGGGGATCCGCCATCCCAACAGCCATGTGATCCCGAGCGGGGTGGACACCGATCTCTTCGCCCCGGCCGAGAAGGATCCGGGGCTGCTGCTGGCGGTGGGGCGGATGATCCCGAAGAAATCGCCCCTGACCACCATCGCCGCCTTCGCCGCCGCCGCCAGGCCCGGCCACCGGCTGGAGATGATCGGCGACGGGCCGCTGCTGGAGCCCGCCCGGGCCGAGGCGGCGCGGCTGGGGGTGGCCGACCGTGTGCATTTCCTCGGCCTCCAGCCCCATGGGGTGGTGCGGGAGAAGATGGCTAGGGCGGCGGTGTTCCTCCAGCATTCGGTGGTGGACGCGGAGGGCAACGAGGAGGGTCTGCCGATCGCCATCCAGGAGGCGATGGCCTCGGGCGCGGTGGTGATCTCGACCTGTCACGCGGGCATCCCCGATGCGGTGGAAAGCGGCGCGGACGGCCTGCTGGTCGCGGAGGGGGATCTGGCGGGCTATACGGCGGCGCTGGCAGCGGTCCTGGGGGACGACGCCCTGCGCCTGCGCCTGGCGGAGGCGGCCCGGCGGCGGGCGGTCGAAAAGTTCGACACGCGGGTGCTGCATCGGAAGGTGGAGGACGTCATCCTGGCCGCGGCGCGAGGATGAGGGGCTGTTCCGTCTCGTCCTCGGGACGGATCGCAACGAGGTCCAGCGACATGGGTCTTCCGGTCCCTGGTCCGGGGCCGGTCAGCCGAGCGCCCGGGCCAGGGTGGTCCGGGCGAATTCGTCGGTCGCGGTAGCCTCGACCCGGCCGCGGGAATGCTCGCGTTTCCAGCGGGTGGTGATGCCGCGGCAATGGAGATAGCCGAAATCCGCGCTCTCGAACCGGTCCGAGAAGGGCACGAGGTCGAGGTTGTGGACGTTCCAGGTGTGGCGGCGCATCCGGCCGGAAGGCACGATGCAGTATTTTGGCGGGCAGGGCTTGGCGTCGTCGAGCACGCCCCAGTGATCGGCGTGGCGGGGCAGGGCGTCCGGGTCGCCCATGGGGTTACGCCAGAGGCCGCGGAACTTGATCCAGCCGGCGCGGGAGGCGGCGGCGGCGTCGAAGATGCGGGCGCCGGAGCGGGAGGTCACCAGCTCGTCCACGTCGATCTGGAGCACGGCGCGGGCCCGCCACAGCCAGCGGAACCGGGCGAGGTTCAGGAGCGGGGTCTGCAGGAACATCCCCCGCGACTTCGACCCGCGCAGGGGCATCGGGCCATAGGGGCGGTCGATGACGGCGACCCGCACCTCGGCGAGGCCGGGGACGGCGGCGAGGGTGTCGCGCAGCGCCTCGGGCGGATAGGTGGTCGAGCCGTTGTCGAGGAACAGCGCCGCATCCGCGCCATGCTCGCCCACATGGTAGCGGGCCCAGTCGGCGATCCAAAAGAGGTCGTTGTCCCTGGACAGGGTGAAGAGGACGTTGCGGCCGGCGAAGGCGGCGCAATCGGCGTCGGAATGGACGGGGATTTCCCCTGTCCAGCCGCGCCAAGTCAGGGTGAGGCGGGCCGGGGGGATGGGCGCGTCGAACTCGGCCGTCATCATCCGCCGGCGCTGGCGAAGCCGGCGCAGGCGCACGGGGACGCCGTCGAGCCGCCATTCGCCCTCGCGGAAGGCGGGCAGAAGCTGGAGCGGGGGCGGACCGTAGAGGCGGACCCGGCCCGCCTCGGCCAGGTGCACCGCGTCGTGGACCAGCGTCAGGGCGTCGAACCGCTCGTCGTGGTTGACGGGCCGGTCGGCCAGGGGAATCGGGGACAGGCGGCGGGGGCCGAGGCCCTCGGGCAGGACCAGGGGCGCGAGCTCGGCGAGGGCGGCGGTCACGAGGCGTCGCCCTTGACGATGCCGTCGGGCGTCCAGGAGCGGCCGGAGCGGCGGGTCGCCCGGATCCGGGCCTTGTTCTCGGCCTTGTGGGCGGGATCGGCATAGCCGCGGGGATGGTCGAGATGCACCAGCGGCGCGGTGAAGCGCAGGTGGCGGCCGCGAATCCCGGCGTTGGTCAGGCGCACGCCAAGGTCCTTGTCGCCGCCGCCCCAGCGCATGGTCTCGTCGAAGCCGTTGACCTTGAGGATCGCCGCCCGGGCGGCGGAGGCGTTCGCCCCGCACCAGGCGCGTTGCACCGGGCTCAGCACGTCGAGCGCCGCCATGACCGGGCGGGGGAAGGGCATCGCCTTGAGCCAGGTCCCGACCCGGTCGAAGGCGCGCATCTCCCCCAGCCAACGCCGGTCGAAGACCCGGCCCGAGGTCACGTCGGCCTCGGTCACCGCGGCGGTGGCGGGCGCGTCGAGCCGGATCAGGCTGCCGGAGGCCCAGGCGTCGGGACGGGCGAGCTCCAGGTGGCGGCCCACGAAACCAGGATGGATCATCACGTCGCCGTCGATGAAGACCAGGACCTCGGCCTCGGAGGTGGCGATGGCCCGGTTGAGGATCGCGGCCTTCCGGAAGCCGTCGTCCTCGTGCCAGACGTGGCGCACCGGCACGGGGGAGGCGGCGGCGAAGGCCTCGACCAGCGCCCGGGTCTCGGGCCCCGAGCCGTCGTCGGCGATGGCGATGGAGTCGGGTCGCCGGTCCTGCCGCGCGATTGAGGCGAGGCAGAGCGACAACGCGCGCGGGCTGTTGTAGGTGGCGATGACGAGTTCCGACCTCATGACGCCTCCATCTGGTCGAGCCGGGCGAGATATTCCAGAGCCGTCCGGTCCTCGACCTGGTCCGCCTCGATGTTCTCGACGGTGCGCAGCACCTTGCGGCGGTATTCCGGCGCCTTGGAGGCGACGTTGGGCCCACGGCCGACCTTGGCCTCCAGCTCGGCGTTGGAGCGCGTGTAGTAGTGGTTGAGCTGGAGGTGGTCGGCCGAATAGAAGCCGCGCCCGGTGCGCCGCTTCAGCGGGACTTCCTCCCCCCGGTCGTTGGCGGTCAGGTCCATGGGATCGGTGCGGAAGGCATGCACCCCCACCTCGGTCAGCGCGCAGGGATCGACGATGCACTTGAAGGCCCGCACGCCGCGGGCCTCGCTCATCGGGTCGCGGGCGCGCATCAGGTAGTTACGCAGGACCCCCCCCGCCGGGGGGGCGTCGTGGCCCGATCGGCCGAACATGTGCCAGGGAAGCGAGACGTTGCGCCGGTCGGCGAGATGCGCGAGCGCCCCGTCGAGATCGGCGGCTCGCTTCGGCACCAGGAACTCGTCCGCGTCGATGAAGGTCATCCAGCGGAAGGCGCCGCCGAAGTTCGAGGCCGCATGGGCGTAGGCCAGCGCCTGGTTGTGGATTTCCCGATCCAGCCGCGCGTCGCTGAAGAGCTGACGCCAGGGCACGACCGTCAGCCGGTCGCCCAGGGTCTCGTGCAGGATCGGGACGGTCGCGTCGCGGCAGCCGTTGTCATAGACGAAGAAGCCGCGCGCCCCGGTCCGGGCGTGGAACTCCGCCCATTCGCGGATGTGGGCGGCCTCGTCCCGGACGATGAGGACGATCGCCACCCCATGGCGATCCGGCTCGGGCGGCGGGGGCTTCATCCCGATCCGCCCGATCTTCCACAGCCGGTTGAAGGCGGCGACGAACATGGGCCCTTGGCTATCACTCCGTCCCTTTCCGGCAAAGCCCCGTTGCGCGCGCCGGGCCGGGGTGGATAGAACGGGCGAAACGCGCGGGGAGGGTTCATGCGTCTCGGTCTCGATTTCGGCGGCACCAAGATCGAAGGCGTGGTGCTGGATGACGGCGGCGCCGAGCGCGCCCGCGCCCGCGTCCCCACCCCGCGCGACGACTACGACGGCTGTCTTGCGGCCATCGAGGGGCTGATGTTCGACCTGGAGGGCCGGGCCGGCGGGCGCATCTCGCGCGTGGGCATCGGCGTACCCGGCGCGGTCGACCGGGACACCGGGGTGGTGCAGGGGGGCAACTCCACCTGGCTCTGGGGCCGGGACCTGCAGTCCGACCTCCACGCCCGCCTGCGCCGCCCGGTCAAGGTGGCGAACGACGCCAACTGCTTCGCCCTGTCCGAGGCGGTGGACGGGGCGGGCGAGGGGGCTGAGGTGGTCTTCGGCGTCATCCTCGGCTCGGGCGTCGGCGGCGGCATCGTGGTGCGCGGCCAGCTCGTGGGGGGGGTAAACGCCATCGCGGGGGAATGGGGCCATGTGCCCCTGCCCGCGCCGCTGGACGACGAACGCCCCGGGCCGCCCTGCCCGGGTTGCGGCCGGCCGGGCCATGTGGAATCCTGGCTCTCCGGGCGCAGCATGGCCGCCGACTACGCCCGACGCGTGGGCCTGCCTGAGGCCGAGGCCCCCAAGGCCGAGGAGGTCGTCGCCCGGGCCGCGGCGGGCGAGGCGGCGGCGGAGGAGACGCTGATCCGCTTCGAGGATCGTCTGGGCCGTGCGCTCGCCATGGTGGTGAACATCCTCGACCCCGACGTAATCGTGCTGGGGGGCGGCCTCTCTAACGTCCAGCGGTTCTATGAAACCGTGCCGGAAAAGATCGCCGCCCATGTCTTCGGCCCGCGGTTCAACACCCGTCTGGTGAAGAACCGCCATGGCGACAGCTCGGGCGTGCGCGGGGCCGCCTGGCTGTGAGCCTGCCGACGCGCGCGCCCGGCGTCCTGACCGTGGGCGCCGCTTTTCCGGACCCGCCTTTCGAACTGGCGGGGGACCCCCCGTCCGGGCTCGACATCGACCTGACCCAGGCGCTGGCGGCGGAGCTCGGCCTCGGCTGGCGGCTGGCGCGCTGGACCGGCGCGGATTTCAACGGCATCTTCGCCGGGCTGGGACGGGACTACGACGTGGTGGCCTCGGGCGCGACGGTGACGCCGGCGCGCGAGACGGTGGCGATCTTCGGCGCGCCCTATCTGGAGTCGGGACAGGCGCTGGCCTGCGATCCGGCGCGCACCCCGGACCTGCGCTCGATCGACGACCTCGCCGGGCTTGCCTTGGGGGTGCAGCAGGGCAACACCTCGGAGCCGCTGGCCGAGGGGCTCAAGGCGGCGGGCAAGCTGGGGCGGGTGGCGCTCTACCCTTATGACGCGATCGAGGCCATGCTCGACGATCTCGCCGCCGGGCGGATCGCGGCGGTGATGAAGCTGCGACCCGTGCTCGACTGGCTGGTCGCCGAGCGGCCGGGGCTGAAGGTGGTGCAGACCGGCATCACTGAGGAGCGGATCGCCATCGCCGCCGCCGCGGGCGATCTGGCCGGCGCGCTGGCCGAGGCCCAGGAGCAGCTGGAGACGTCCGGCAGGCTCGAGGAGATGCGGCGGCGATGGCGGGCGGCGTGATCCCCTGCATCCGGCTCTGGACCGGCCCGGACGGCCGGTCCCACGTCGAGCGGACGACCCTGCCCCTGGAGGCGGCGCAGTCCGCCCAGGACGTGAGGATCGCCGAGAGCCCGCCGGGGTCGGCCCTCGACTGGCACGTGGCGCCCCACCGGCAGCTTGTGATCACGCTGTCCGGCGTCCTTGAGTTCGTCACCCGGGATGGCGAGACCTTTCGGCTCGGGCCCGGGGATCTGCTGCTGGCCGAAGACACCGCCGGTTCCGGCCATCGCTGGCGGCTGGAGGGGCCCGATCCCTGGCGGCGCGCCTATGTGCGGCTGGGGGTCTCCTGATGGGCGGGCGCCTCGGACAGGAGCTGGCGCAGGTCCAGAGGGCGCGTCACCATCTTGAGCGCGCCGGCGGCGTCGCGGGGCCAGTCCGCCGCGGGACGGTCGCGGTAAAGCTCCACCCCATTACCGTCGGGGTCGTCAAGGTAGATCGCCTCGGACACCCCATGGTCGGAAGCGCCGGTGATCGACACGCCCGCCTCCACCACCCGGCGCAGGGCGTCGGCGAGCTGCGCCCGGTCCGGATAGAGGATCGCGGTGTGGTAGAGGCCCGTATGCCCCGCCGGCGCCGGCCGGCCCCCCCGGCTCTCCCAGGTGTTGAGGCCGATGTGGTGGTGGTACCCCCCGGCAGACAGAAACGCCGCCTGGTCGCCGTAGCGCTGGGTGATCTCGAAGCCCAGCACGCCGGAATAGAAGTCGATCGCCCGCTGCAGGTCGGCGACCTTCAGATGCACATGCCCGATGCGGGTTTCGGGCGAGACCGGTCTGGCCATCTGGCCTGCTCCTCGTTCGTTGACGCTGGGAATATAGTCCGGGCCGATGGGCGTCACTATCGCCTGAAGCGGAAACGGTCGGTTTCGCATGGCTGAGTTGGTGGAAGTCACGATCGAGCGGCTGGGCCTGCAAGGCGACGGACTGGCGGAGGGTTTGCGCGCGCCCTTCACCCTGCCGGGCGAGCGGGTTCGGGGGCCGGTGACGGAGGGCGTGCTGGCGCCGGCGAAGGTGCTGGAGGCCTCGCCCGACCGAGCGCCGCCGCCCTGCCGGCATTTCGGGACCTGCGGCGGTTGCGCGCTGCAACACGCCTCGGACGCATTCCTGGCCGAGTGGAAGCGCGCGGTGGTGATCCGGGCGCTGGCGGCGCGGGGACTGGCGGCGGAGGTGGCGGCCCCCCAGGTCTCGCCGCCGCGGTCCCGGCGGCGAGCGGTCCTCGCCGGGCGGCGGGGCAAGCGCGGGCCGATGGTGGGGTTCCACGGCCGGCGATCGGATGTGGTGGTGGATCTGGCCGATTGCCTCCTGGTCCGGCCGGAGATCCTCGCGGCCCTGCCGGCGCTGAAGCGGATCGTCGCGCTCGGCGCTTCGCGCGTCCATGAGGTGCGCTTGACGGCGACCGTCTCGGAGGGCGGACTGGACGTGGGCGTGACAGGGGGCAAACCGCTGGACCTGGGCCTGCGCGCGGGCCTGGCCGGCGTGGCGGAGGCGGCGGATCTGGCGCGGCTCTCCTGGGAGGGGGAGCCTGTGGCCCTGCGCCGCCCGCCTTGGCAAAGCATGGGCCGCGCCCGGGTCGCGCCGCCGCCGGGGGCCTTTCTCCAGGCCACCGCCGAGGGCGAGGCGGCGCTGGTCGCCGCTGTGCGCGGGCTGGTGGGCGGTGCGGCCAGGGTGGCGGATCTCTTCGCCGGCTGCGGAACCTTCGCCCTGCCCTTGGCGGAGCGGGCGGAGGTGCTGGCGGTGGAGGGTGAGGCGGCGATGCTGGCAGCGCTCGACGCCGGCTGGCGCAAGGCGGAAGGGTTGAAGCGGATCCGGGTGGAGGCGCGCGACCTGTTCCGCCGGCCGCTGCAGCCTGAGGAGCTCGACCGGTTCGACGCGGTGACGATCGACCCGCCGCGGGCAGGGGCGGAGGTCCAGGTCCGGGAGCTGGCGGCGAGCCGGGTTCCGCGGATCGCCATGGTGACCTGTAACCCGGCGACCTTCGCCCGCGACGCGGAGATTCTGGTCGCGGGCGGCTACAAATTGGGCGAGGTGCGACCGGTGGACCAGTTCCGATGGTCCGGCCATGTGGAGCTGGTCGCGGGCTTCGCCCGGTAGCGGATCAGGCGGCGAGCCCGAGCGCGTCGGTGGCGTCGAACCAGGCGCGGGCCAGCCGTTCCGCATCCGGGCCCGCCCGATGGGGGGCGGTGGAGCGGAAGAGCGACTGCACCACCGCGGTGGCGGCCTGTTCGTCGAGGCGTTCCCGCAGGGCGCGGCGCAGCGAGGACACCGCAATCTGCGGCCCGCGGCCGGCGCGCAGGCGATCGAGCCAGAGCTGTTCCCAGGCAGGATTTTCCGAGATGACCTCGAACCCCGCGAACCAGTCGGTCTCGGCCGCGATCTCGTCGGCGGAAGGCGCGCCCCAGAGATCGGCCTGGGGAATGCCATGCACCCGGGCGGAAACCTCGCTCCAAGCGCTGAGCGGCCAGTCGGGGCGCGGGGCGATCAGCGAAGCCCGGGTCCAGACCTGGCCGTCGGCGATCCAGGAATAGCCGATCTCGATCGGCCAGGAGTCGCGGCTGAGCGACGAGGCCTCGAAGTCGAGGAAAAGGAGCGGCCGCAACCCGGTTTCGGGCGGCGGGTTCATGGTCGGTTGGTGCATCATCGCTTACGGGGTCTCCCTCGGTCGACCGGCTTTGCGCCTTGCCCTTGCTCCCGCGAGACCTTTAACCGTCGTTTGGTTACACAAGCGTTACGGCTTGATAACCTTTTCCGGTCTCGGTCCCCCGGCGCGACGCGAGTCGATCCGGGGAGGCTTCGCCCTTGCCCGACGTCAATCGCCTGACCTGGACTTGCTGGGCTGTCGATCTGCTAATTCGGGCTATTCCGCCCGGTTCCTCCCTACGACGAATTTAGAGGGGGAGGAATTTTGCCGCAACCCTTGCGTCCGGGTGCGGCCCGGATTTGCAGAAATGGGTTAAGAGGACCGTCGCTGGCTTGAAACAGGGTAGTAACGCGCCTTTACGGGCCGGTTTATCGTTACAAATGAACCTTTCCGCCGATGGCTCCCTACGACGCCTCCGACGCCCTGCCGGCGCGCCGAGCGAATCGCTGTGCGACTCAGGTCGACTGGGAGCCGATCGGCCCCCGTCGTCCGCCGGTCTGGGCCCGGTCGAGAAGCAGGTGGTCGAGCAGGACGCAAGCCATCATCGCTTCGCCCACGGGCACGGCGCGAATGCCGACGCAGGGATCGTGGCGACCCTTGGTGACGATCTCGGCCTCCTCGCCGGTCACGGTGATCGTCCGGCGGGGCGTGAGGATCGAAGAGGTTGGCTTGACCGCGAAGCGCGCCACTACCGGCTGGCCAGTGGAGATGCCGCCCAGGATGCCGCCCGCATGATTCGACGAAAACCGCGGGCCATCGTTGCCCATGGCGATCTCGTCGGCGTTCTCCACCCCAGTCAGGGCGGCGGCGGCGAAACCCGCGCCGATCTCCACGCCCTTGACCGCGTTGATCGTCATCAGCGCCATGGCGAGGTCGCTGTCGAGCTTGGCATAGATCGGCGCGCCGAGGCCTGGGGGCACGCCCTCGGCCACAAGCTCGATCACAGCGCCGATGGAATTGCCGGACTTGCGCAGTTCGTCGAGCCATTGCGCCCAGTCGGCGGCCGCGCCCGCGTCTGGGCACCAGAAAGGATTGCGGCCGATCTCGTCCCAGTCCCAGGCGGCGCGGTCGATGGCGCGGTCGCCCATGGCGATCATGGCGCCGCGGATGGTGAGCCCGGGCGCGAGGGCGGCGAGGACCTGGCGGGCGACGCCGCCGGCCGCCACCCGCGCGGCGGTTTCGCGCGCGCTTGACCGGCCGCCGCCGCGCGGATCGCGCAGGCCGTACTTCAGGTGATAGGCGATGTCGGCGTGGCCCGGGCGGAATTTCGCCGCGATCTCGGAATAGTCCTTGGACCGCTGGTCAGTGTTGCGGATCATCAGGCTGATCGGCGTGCCGGTGGTGCGGCCCTCGTAGACGCCGGAGAGGATCTCGACCGCGTCGTCCTCGCGCCGCTGGGTGGTGAAGCGGCTGGTCCCGGGCTTGCGCGCATCGAGCCAGGGCTGAATGTCCGTCTCGGAGAGCGGGACGCCCGGGGGACAGCCGTCGACGACGCAGCCCAAGGCGGGGCCGTGGCTTTCGCCCCAGGTAGTCACGCGGAAGATATGGCCGACGCTGTTGAACATGCCGCCCTCCTATCCCAGTCGAGGAGCGGCGGGAAGGGGCAAGGCGGCCCCGGCGCAGGGCCAGGGCGCGCGCATCAGGCGGAGCGCGCCACTTCCGCCGGCGCCTCGGTCGGGAGATCGGCGCGGAAGAGCCTGCGGCCCTGCAAGGTCTCGGCCTCCAGCGCGCCGCCCGCGGCGGCGATCAGCCGGCGTGCGAGGCCGAGGCTCGGGCTGTCGAGCCGGGCAGCGGGCGCGGCCTCGGTCTCGGCGGCGAGCGAGACGCCCTCGGGATGGGCGGCGATCGACACGGCGACGGCGGCGCCCGGCGCGGCGACCTCGGCGGCGGCGAGGGCCAGCGCCCAGACCGGCCGCCGGGCGGAGCCCTCGACCAGCTCCGGCTCTCCCGAGAGGACGAGCCGCAGGCCACGGCTTTCCAGCAGGGCCGCGAGCCAGGCGCCCGGCGCGGCCTCGTCCCGGGGCAGGGCGCGGAGCGCGCGCAGCCGGGCGAGCGCCTCGCGAAGCGCTTCGGCGGCTGCGGCCAGGGACTGGAAGGCGGCGACGTCGGGGGCGGCTGAAACTGCGGCGGTGATGCGGGCAAGGGCGGTTTCCGCCGCGGTCTCCACCTCCGCCCGGGCCATCTCGTCGGCCAGGAGGTCGCGCCGTTCGGCGTCGGCCCGGGCCTCGAGGCTGGACTGCGCCTCGGCCAGCGCCGTCCGTTCCTCGAAGAGGCAGCGGAAGACCACAAGGGCGGAGGCGTCGGGCAGGGGCGCCACCAGCAGTTGCAGCACCCGACCGTCGCAGGTCTCGAGCGGTTCGCTCCAGGCGGCGCGGGTCTCGGCCCCGGTGGCGAATTCCCGGAGTCTGGCCCAGGCGGGGGTGGCGCGGCAGCGTTCCGCCCAGAATTCGGTCAGCTCGCCGACGCCAGGCCCGTGCAGCCCCTGCATCGGCTCCATCTCCCACAGCGATTCGAAGGCGGAGTTGACGAAGACCAGCATGCCGGAAGTGTCGAAGACCGCCACCGCCTCGGCCATCCGGTCGAGCGTCGCCTGGCTCAGCTCCAACTCGGAGCGGTAACGGCGCTCTAGGTGAATCGCGGTGGAGATGTCCTCGAAGAGGAAGGCGACCGCACCCTGGGGATGGGGGCGGCCGGTCACGCGCAGGATCTTGCCCGAGGGAAGCACCCAGTTTTCCTCGTATGCGCCTTCGCGCGCGCCCTCTTCGATCTCGGTGAGCTTGCGCCGCCAGGAGGCGAAGTCCTTCTGCTCCGGCATCTGTCGGGTTTCGCGCAGGCGTTCGAGGAAGTCGCGCAAGGAGGGCCGGCCGGCGAGCCAGACTGCGTCGATCTTGACCAGGTCGGTGAGCGCCGGGTTGAAGAGGCCGAGACGTCGGTTCTTGTCGAAGACCGCGAGGCCGATTGGCAGATGGGCGAAGGTCTCGGTCAGCGTCTCGATGAAGCGGCGCAGCGAGGCCTCGGCCGCCACGAGGTCGTCGGCTTCGAGCGCAAAGCCCAGGGTCTCGCCGTTCGGCCCCGGCGCCTCGTTGAGCTCGTACCAGTGGCTTTCGCCGTCGGTGGCGGCGGGCAGGGCGACGCGCCGCCGCTGGCCGCCGCCGCGGGCGGTCAGGGGCACCTCTTCGCTCGCCCGGGCGAAGGCGTCCGGCACCCGATGGTCGGGCAGGCCCGCGGTCCGCGCTGCGAACCGGTCGCGGTAGGGCGCGTTTGCCCAGGCGACCTGGCCGTCGCGTCCCAGGGACCAGGCGAGCACGGGGGCGCGATCGAAGGCGGCCTGAAGGAAGCGCGCCTCGTCCTGGGCGCGGCGCAGGGCGGCTTCGGCTTCGCGGAGCGCCCTGGCCTCATCCGAGGCGGCGCGGATGGAAATCAGCGCCGCTCCCCCGCGGGGGGCGCCATGGACATCGAAGGGCGCGGCGCCCTCGGGCTGGCAATGGCGGCGAAAGCTGACGCCGTAGAGCGCCAGGGCTTCGAGATCCGCCTCGATCCCGGGGCAGTCGGCGGCCAGATGGGCGCGCAGCCGCGCGAGCCGTCCGCCTCCGGGGCCGAAGCTTTCCACCAGCGTACGGGCGGCACCCGTGAGGGGCTGGATCGTCGCGCCGTGGATGAGGAAGTCGCAAGCCTCCGCCTCGTCCTCGGCCGCCGGCGCGCTTGCGGTCCGCGCAAGCCCGCCGCGACGGGGCGCGAGGCCGAGGGCGAGCAGCAGCGTCGCCCCCGCGCTCGCCACCGCGGCCCAGAGGTGGTCGGGCGCGCGCGCCAAGGCCGCGCCGAGATCGGAGAGGATGAGATCGATCGGGTCCATGTCCGCCGCGTCCTTGTCCTGACCGGCGGAGGCTCGCGGGGAAGTTTTAAGAGTCGCTTAACCCTGCCCGCCGTCGGCCGCGGCCGGGGTTCTCCTCGCCTGGCCAGGGGCGCCGCCACACCACTTCGGCGATCGCGCCCGTCGGTTGGGCGTCGTCGAGGGGGAGGCTGGGACGGGTCGTCACCGGATCCTCGGAGCCGTTGCGAAAGCGAATCTCGGCTCCGCTGCGCTCGAGCAGGGTCTTGGCGATGAAGAGGCCGAGGCCCATGCCCTCATAGCCCGGCCGCTCGGCCATTGCGTCGCGGGCGCGGACGAAGGGCTCGCCAATCCGGTCGATCATGTCGGCGGGATAGCCTCGGCCGTCGTCGCCGATCGACACCACGGTGGCGCGCACGGTCCAGTCGATGTCGATCCAGACCGAGACCCGGGCGAAGTCGACGGCGTTCTGCACGAGGTTGCGCAGGCCTTGGATGATTTCGGGCTGGCGCGGCAGTTCCGGCTGGCGCTCGCCTGGGAGGGGAGACAGGCCGCGGAGCCGGTAGATGATCCGCACCCCGCGATCGGCATGGGGCAGGGCCGCCTCCTCCACCACTGCCGAGACGGTGGCGGTCAGGATTGGCGTTTCGCGCAGGCCGGAAGGCCGCAGGCCGCGCAGGATGTCCCGGCAGCGATCGGCCTGGGAGCGGATGAGCTCGGCGTCCGCGCGAAGTTCGGCGTGATCGCGCAGATCCTCGGCGAGCTCGGCCGAGGCGAGCTTGATGGTGGCCAGCGGCGTGCCGAGTTCATGGGCGGCCGCGGCGAGGATCCCGCCGATCTCGGAAAGCCGCCTTTCGTGGTCGAGGGCGATCTGGGTGGCGGACAAAGTCTGGGACATGCGAAAGATCTCGCCCGAAATCCGCCGCGCCGTGCCTGCGACGAAGATCACCCCGGCGGAGAACGCGACCCAGGCGGCGTAGGTGGTCCAGGGGTCGGCGGCGAACATCACCCCCCCTGGCCGGTTCAGCGGCAGCGACCGGGCGGCGAGAACGGTGAAGAGCGCGATGGCGACCGCACAGAGAATCGCGGTCGCCCGAAGGGACAGCGCCGCCGCGCCGACCGTGACCGGGCCGAGCATCACCAGGGCGAAGGGATTGTCGAGGCCGCCGGTGAAATAGAGCCAGGCCGCAAGCTGCACGAGGTCGATGACCAGCATCCCCACCGCCTCGGACTGACTGAGTCGGCGGGAAGGCGCGGCCGCGGCCCGGGCGGCCAGGTTCACGAGCGCCGTCGCACCGAAGATCAGCGCCAGGGGCGCAAGCGGCAGGTCGATCCCGAGAGCAAGGCACAAAACCGTCAGCGTCGCCTGCCCCCCGAGGATCAACCATCGTAATGCGATAAACGTGCGAAGCCGCAGCCAGCCGCTCCGTTGGTCCGCGGTAAAGAGCGAGGTTTCGTCCGGGAAGCGGTTCATGGCCCCCGATCCCCCTTGAGGCGATGCGTCCGGGATTGGCTTGAGGCATGAAGCCCCCCATGCGACAAAGGGGCCCGATCCTGAGGAAACCCGTCATGACCCGCGTCGTCGCCATCGCCGCCTTCGCCCTCCTGTTGCTGCTGCTGGCCGTCCTGGGCCTTGTTGCACTGCGGGGAAGTCTGGAGCAGGCGGAAATCGACTGCGGCGACGGCGTGGCGATCGCGGGCGGGACGGCGATCGGCGGACCCTTCGTGCTGACCGATGGAGCCGGGACGCGGGTGACCGATTCGGATGTGGTGAAAGGCCCGACGCTGATCTATTTCGGCTACTCCTTCTGCCCGGATATCTGTCCGACCGACATGGCGCGCAATGCTATTGCTGTGGACCTGCTGAAAGAGCAGGGCATAGCGACGCAGCTGATGTTCATCACGATCGACCCGGATCGCGACACTCCGGAGACGGCCGACGCCTTTGCCCGGTCCATCCATCCCGACGCCATCGGGCTGAGCGGCGCCGCGGAGGATATTGCTGCAGTTGCGAAGGAATATCGAGTCTACTTCCGCAAAGCCGGCGAGGATCCGAATTTTTATCTGATGGATCATTCGACCTTCACCTATCTGGCGGAGCCCGGGCGTCCGTTCGTGACCTTCTATCGGAGCGACGCGACCCCTGAGGCCGTGGCGGAATCGGTGGCTTGCCACATGGGAAAGCCCGATTCTCTCAAGGCAACGTAAAACGATTTTATAGGAAGTGATTGACGGTGAAGTTTTTCCGCTTAAGCTCAACTCTGGGGATAGGGTTTTTGAGCAATGACGTTGGATATGAGTGCAGGGCAAGACGAGCGCGGCCTGCTGATCGTCGATGACGACGAGCTGTTCTTGCGCCGCTTGTCCGCCGCGATGGAGCGACGGGGCTTTCAGGTGACCATCGCCGACAGCGTCGCTGCGGGGCTCTCCGCCGTCGTGGCCAATCCCCCCGCTTTCGGCGTCGTCGATCTGCGCCTGAGCGATGGCAGCGGCCTCGACGTGGTCGAGAAGCTGCGGGAGTTGCGCCCTGACTGCCGCATCGTCGTGCTCACCGGCTATGGGGCGATCGCCACTGCAGTCGCCGCGGTCAAGGTCGGCGCCTGGGATTATCTGACCAAGCCCGCAGATGCGAACGACATCGCCAGCGCTCTGCTAGCGGCCGAGGATTCGCGCCCGGAGCCTTCGGAAAACCCGATGACCGCCGATCGGGTGCGGTGGGAGCATATCCAGCGTGTCTATGAGTTGTGCGATCGCAACGTCTCGGAAACCGCCCGGCGTCTGAACATGCACCGGCGGACCCTGCAGCGGATTCTGGCGAAACGCAGCCCGCGCTGATCTGAGTTTTCCGACCGCTTTGACTGCGGCTTTGGCGCCACTGCGGCGCTAGGAGAGGCTGTTCGTCATGCGAGCGACTGGACAGACAGGCGAGATTCCGCCTATCTCAACCTATGGTCGATTCTTCCGCAGCTATGCTCCCGCAGAGGTCGTTCGCGTCAGCGGACATGTATCTGAACGGTGTCCGGGTGCCGGACGATCCGCTTGTGATCACCCCTGCGATCCGGGCGGCGATCCTCGGCGGCGCCTTCGAGACGCGGGAGGCGCGTCAAATCCCGGAAATCGTCGAGCGTGGCGACAGGGTTCTGGAGATCGGCGCCGGAATCGGCTTCATTTCCACGATTCTCGCGCGGCAGGAGGGGGTGGCGAGCGTGATCGCCGTGGAGGCCAATCCGCATCTGATGGACTACATGACCCGCCTGCACGTAGCGAACGGGACGGAGAAAGTGCGCCGGCTGAACGCCGTGCTGACCGACGCAGAGGAGCCGGGCGTCGCTACTTTCTATCTGCGGCGCGACTTCTGGATGGGGTCGCTCATGGCCGGCCCCAATCCCTATACCGGCACGGTGGAGGTGCCGACCCGCAACTTCAGCGCGATCCTGCGGGAGGAGGCGATCAGCCTCATCGTCTGCGACGTCGAGGGGGCGGAGGCTTTTCTGTTCGCGGACGCCGACCTGAGCGGAGTGGACCGGGTCTTCCTGGAGCTGCACGACCACATCACCGGTCTTTCAGGGGTAGGCGCGGTCTTTTCCACCCTGCAGGCCAAGGGTCTGGTCTATGATCCGCGCCATTCCGACGGCGGCGTGGTGCTGTTCCGTCGGCTGCGCTTTCCGGAACTGGTCCGCCCCTATCGCGGCTGATTGTCCTTGCATCGCCGCGGCGGGGGGCCTATATCGCCCTCCAATAGCGGCAGGTTGATCCTCTGGGTCTCCTTCCACCGGAAAGTTCAACGGGCCGCGGGCCCGTTTTCTTGTTCCGGAGTCACCTTTTGGCCGACCTGATCGCCAAAGCAGCTATAGACCGTCGCCTCGCCACCGTCGTGCAGCCCACCATCGAGGGGTTGGGATACGAGCTGGTGCGCCTGCGCCTGATGGGTGGCAAGCGCAACACGCTCCAGATCATGGCGGAGCGCCCCGAGGGCTGGATTGAGGTGGACGACTGCGCCCGGATCAGCCGCGCGGTGTCCGCGGTGCTGGACGTGGAGGACCCCATCGCCGGGGAATACGTCCTGGAGGTGTCGAGCCCCGGCATCGACCGGCCGCTGACCCGGATCAAGGACTTCGAGCGTTACGAGGGCTACGAGGTCAAGATCGAGACGGCCGAGGCCATCGACGGCCGCAAGCGTTTCAAGGGCGTGCTGGCGGGCGTGCAGGACGGCGAGGTGCTGATCGAAATCCCCGAGGGGGTGATCGGCCTGGACTTCGATCTGCTGGCGGACGCCAAGCTGGTGCTGACGGACGAGTTGATCGCGGAGAGCCTTGCGGGCCGCAAGGCGCAGGGCTTCGCGGAGCAGGATTTCGACGAGACCGTCTTCGACGAGATCGAGACGGAAGAAGAAGCCGCCGGGGACGAGGACGGCGAGGAAAAAGAGGAAGCGAAATGAGCGTGACGTCCGCCAACAGGCTGGAGCTCCTGCAGATCGCCGATGCGGTCGCCCGCGAGAAGATGATCGACCCCTCGCTCGTGATCGAGGCGATGGAGGATTCGCTCGGCAAGGCGGCTCGGTCGCGCTACGGCGCGGAATACGACATCCGCGCGAAGATCGATCCCAAGACCGGCGACCTGACGATGACCCGCTATCGTCACGTGGTCGAGGAGGTGGAAAACTTCTTCACCGAGCTGACGCTCGAGGATGCGCGCGCCATCAAGCCGGACGCCCAGCTCGGCGACTATCTGACCGACCCGCTGCCCCCCATGGATTTCGGCCGCATCGCCGCCCAGTCGGCCAAGCAGGTCATCATGCAGAAGGTCCGCGAGGCGGAGCGGCTGCGTCAGTACGAGGAATTCAAGGACCGCGCCGGCACGATCATCAACGGTATCGTCAAGCGGACCGAATACGGCAACGTCATCGTCGACGTCGGCCGGGGCGAAGCGATCCTGCGCCGCGACCAGCTGATCCAGCGCGAGGCCTTCCGCAACGGCGACCGGGTGCGCGCACTGGTGCGCGACGTGCGCCACGAGACTCGCGGGCCGCAGATTTTCCTGTCGCGGACGGCGCCGGAATTCCTGGCGGAGCTCTTCAAGATGGAAGTGCCGGAGATCTACGACGGTGTCATCGAGATCAAGGCGGTCGCCCGCGATCCCGGTTCGCGCGCCAAGATGGGCGTGATCTCCTATGACAACTCGATCGACCCGGTCGGCGCCTGCGTCGGCATGCGGGGCAGCCGCGTGCAGGCGGTGGTGGCCGAGCTGCAGGGCGAGAAAATCGACATCATCCCCTGGAATCAGGACCCGGCCACCTTCCTCGTGAACGCGCTGCAGCCGGCCGAGGTCTCCAAGGTCGTCTTCGACGAGGACAGCGAGCGCATCGAGGTCGTGGTCCCGGACGAGCAGCTCAGCCTCGCCATCGGCCGGCGTGGCCAGAACGTGCGTCTGGCGAGCCAGCTCACCGGCTTCGACATCGACATCCTGACCGAGGCTCAGGAGAGCGAGCGGCGTCAGGCGGAATTCGCCGAGCGCACCCAGCTCTTCATGGAGACGATGAACGTCGACGAGATGGTCGCGCAGCTCCTGGTGGCGGAAGGATTCGCCACGCTGGAGGAAATCGCCTATGTCGACCTCGACGACCTGACCTCCATCGACGGCTTCGACGAAACCACCGCCGAGGAGCTTCAGGCGCGGGCGCGCGAAAGCCTTGACGAGATCAACGCCAAGGCGATCGAGCGGGCCAAGGAGCTCGGCGTCGACCAGAGCCTGTTCGACTTCGAGGGCCTCAGCCCCCAGATGATCCAGGCCCTGGCCGAGGACGGGGTCAAGACGCTCGATGACTTCGCCACCTGCGCCGACTGGGAGCTGGCGGGCGGCTACACGACCGTCGAGGGCAAGCGGGTCAAGGACACCGGCCTGCTCGAGAAGTTCGACATGAGCCTGGAGGAGGCCCAGACGCTCATCATGAACGCCCGGGTCCAGCTCGGCTGGGTCGATCCGTCGGAATTGGAGCCGGCGGAGGAGCCGGAGGCCGAGGAAGCGCCCGAGGGCGAGGAAAAGCCGGAGTAAGGAGCGGAATTGACGCGCGGAGGCAGGGTGAAGGATCGCGATGAGCCGGAACGGCGCTGCATCGTGACGCGGGACAGCGGGCCCAAGGCCGGCTTGGTCCGCTTCGTGGTGGGCCCGGAGGGCGAAGTCGTGCCCGATCTGGCCGGAAAGCTGCCTGGTCGTGGATTTTATGTCTCCGCGACCCGCGCGGCGCTGGACAAGGCGACCCAGAAGGGGCATTTCGCCCGTGCAGCCCGCGCTCCGGTCCGCGCGCCCGCCGATCTGGCCGACCGGATCGAGTCGGGTTTGGCCGCGCGGCTGGTCGAACTGATCGCGCTTGCGCGCAAGGCCGGCGCCGCGGTGGCGGGGCTGGAGAAGACCAAGGCGGCGCTCGTCTCCGGCGATGCGGCGCTGCTCGTGCAGGCGGCGGACGGATCCGTGCGGGGACGCGCGGCTTTGCGCCCGCCGGAGGGGGAGGAGACCCTTGTATCGTGCCTTTCGGCGCACGAAATGGGTTTGGCATTCGCCCGGGATAGTGTGATACATGCCGCCGTGCTGACGGGCGGCCTCGCGGAACGCATAAGGGACGAGGCCCGCCGGCTCACAGGGCTCCGGGGCGGGGATCAGACAGGCAAGGGGTTCGGCGCGCCGTCCGCGGATGCGCCCGTGGACGGGGACGGGGCGAGGGAAGGCTCTCGCCCGGAAAGGCAGACGACGGAATGACGGACACCAAGGACAGCGATCGCGGCAAGGGCAAACCCATGGGGTTGCGCGGGGCCGGCGGCGGACACGGCACGGAGACGACCCACGTGAAGCAAAGCTTCAGCCACGGCCGGACGAAATCAGTGACGGTCGAGACGAAGCGCAAACGCGTGGTCGTCCCCAAGCCGGGCGCCGCCCAGGCGACCGCGGCGCACCCGCGCGGAGCCGTGGCGCAGAACCTGTCCCAGGCGGAGTTCGACCGGCGCCTGAAGGCGGTCGAGGCCGCCAAGGCCCAGGAGGCCGATCGGCTCCGCAAGGAGAAGGAGGCCGCCGCCGCCCGTGAGGTCGAACTCGCCCGGCTGCGCGCCGAAAAGGAGGCTGCCGAGCGCGAGGAGCGCGAGCGCGAGATCCGCGAGCAGCGTGCCGCCGCCGCCGAGGAAGAGCGCCTCGCCGCCGAGGCGCGGGCCAAGGCCGCCGCCGCGGCTCAGCCTGCCCGACCGTCTTCCGCGCCCCAGCAGCAGGTCGATCCCGCCGCCGCCCAGGCCCAGGCCGCCCGGGCCGAGGCCGGCCGTGGCGTCGGTCCCGCCAAGAAGCTGCCCGCCAAGCCGGTGGTCGAGGAAAAGAAGACCACCCGCGCCAAGGGCGACGACGACCGCCGCCGCTCGGGCAAGCTCACCATCGCTAACGCCACCGATGAGGACGGCCGCCAGCGCTCCCTCGCCGCGATGCGTCGGCGCCAAGAGCGCGACAAGCGCCGCATGGTCAACCACGGCGAGCGGGAAAAGGTCGTGCGCGAGGTGCAGGTCCCGGACGCGATCACCGTCCAGGAACTCGCCAACCGCATGGCCGAGCGCGTGGCCGCGGTGGTCAAGACGCTGATGCAGAACGGCATCATGGCGACCCAGAACCAGACCATCGACGCGGACACCGCCGCGCTGATCGTCGAGGACTTCGGCCACAAGGTGGTGCGCCGGTCGGATTCGGACGTGGAGGACGTGATCGTCCAGGCCTCCGGCGAAGATGCGGGCAACCAGCAGCCGCGCGCCCCGATCGTGACGATCATGGGCCATGTCGACCACGGCAAGACCTCGCTGCTCGATGCGATCCGCAAGACCAACGTCGTCTCGGGCGAGGCGGGCGGCATCACCCAGCATATCGGCGCCTATCAGGTGCGCACCGAGGGCGGCCAGCTCATCACCTTCCTCGATACGCCCGGCCACGCGGCCTTCACCTCCATGCGCGCCCGTGGCGCCCAGGTGACGGACATCGTGGTTCTGGTGGTGGCGGCGGACGACAGCGTCATGCCGCAGACCATCGAGGCCATCAACCACGCCCGCGCCGCGGGCGTGCCTATGATCGTGGCGATCAACAAGATCGACCGCCCGGCCGCCGATCCGCGCAAGGTGCGCACCCAACTGCTCCAGCACGAGGTCGTGGTCGAGGAGATGGGCGGCGAGACGCTCGACGTCGAGGTCTCCGCCGTGACCGGCAAGGGGCTCGACACCTTGCTTGAGAACATCGCGCTGCAGGCCGAGCTCCTCGATCTCCAGGCCAACCCGGACCGGGCGGCCGAGGGCGCGGTGATCGAGGCCAAGCTCGACGTGGGCCGCGGGCCCGTGGCGACCGTGCTGGTCCAGAAGGGCACGCTGAAGCGCGGCGACATCTTCGTCGTCGGCGAGCAGTGGGGCAAGGTGCGCGCGCTCATCAACGACAAGGGCGAGCGGGTGGACGAAGCCGGGCCCTCGGTGCCGGTCGAGGTCCTGGGCCTCAACGGCACCCCAGAGGCCGGCGACGTGCTGAACGTGGTCGACGACGAGGCCAAGGCCCGCGAGATCGCCGATTATCGCTCGCGCCTCGCCAAGGACAAGCGCGCGGCGGCCGGCTCGGCGACGACCCTCGACCAACTCTTGGCGAAGGCCAAGGCGGACAAGGACGTCAAGGAGCTGCCCATCGTCGTGAAATCCGACGTGCAGGGCTCCGCCGAGGCGATCGTCCAGGCCATGGAGAAGGTGGGCAACGCCGAGGTGCGGGTCCGCGTGCTCCATTCGGGCGTAGGCGCGATCACAGAATCGGACGTGACGCTGGCCGACGCCTCTTCGGCGCCGATCATCGGCTTCAATGTCCGCGCCAACGCGCCGGCGCGCGAGGCGGCGAATCAGAAGGGCGTCGAGATCCGCTACTACTCGATCATCTACGATCTGGTGGATGACGTGAAGAAGGCGGCCTCGGGTCTGCTCTCGCCGGAGGTGAAGGAAAAGTTCATCGGCTACGCCAAGATCAAGGAGGTCTTCAAGATCACCGGGGTCGGCAAGGTGGCGGGCTGCGTGGTCACCGACGGCGTGGCGCGGCGTTCGGCGGGCGTGCGCCTGCTGCGCGACAACGTGGTCATCCACGAGGGCAAGCTGAAGACGCTCAAGCGCTTCAAGGACGAGGTCAAGGAAGTGCTGGCCGGCCAAGATTGCGGCATGGCCTTCGAGAACTATGAGGACATTCGCGAAGGCGACGTCATCGAAATCTTCGAGACCGAGACGGTCGAGCGCCAGCTCGCCTGATCGGGTCCGGACCTAATCTTCAGCCCCGCCGATTTCCGATCAGCGGGGTTTTTCTTTGAAACCGCCCAGATCGGCCGGCGCGATGGCCGAAGCCGCAAGCGCCCCTGAAATTAGGGTCTGGCGCACTTTCCGTGCAGGTCATCGATCACGCCGCAGCCATGAGGCGGGCCTTGAGCAGGTCGAGATTTGCTCGACCGAACATCTGGCGCTTGATGAGCTTCAGCCGGTTGATCTTGCCTTCGACTGACGTGACCCCCGTCGCTCATCCACCTGCGACTGGAATCGTGGGTTGAGAATTGCGCCTTGGCGCAACGGTAGCAACGGGCGGCGGTGCGGAGCTTTTGAGGTGGCGCAGCGCCGGCGCCCGTTGCGGTTTCAGGGTCGCGGCGTAGGCGGCTGGCGTCATGTAGCCGATCGCCGAGTGGGGCCGCGCTGTATTGAAGTCATCGACCCAGCCGGCGACGATGGCGCGGACGTGGTTAATCGAGAAGAACAGATGCTCGTTGAGGCATTCGTCACGCATCCGCCCCAGGAAGCTCTCGGCGAAGGCGTTCTGGGTGGGCTTGCCCGGCGCGGTGTAGCGCCAGTCGAGCCCCGCCGCCTGGGTGAAGGCCAGGATCGCCGAGGAGGTGAACTCGGTGCCGTTGTCGCTGACGATCGCGCCGGACCGGCCGCGCCGGGCGATCAGCGCGGTCATCTCGCGCACCACCCTCCTGCCCGAGAGGGAGGTGTCGGGGACCGCGGCCAGGCACTCCTTGGTGACGTCGTCGATGATCGTCAGCACCCGGAAACGCCGGCCGTTCGCGAGCTGGTCGTGCACGAAGTCGGTCGACCAGCGGCTGTTGGGTCCATCCGGCTTCGGGATTGGCGTGCGTGCGACCGCGATCCGACGCCGCGACCTGCGCCGTCGCACCGTCAGGCCTTCTTCGCCGTAGAGCCGCTGGGTTTTCTTGCGGTTCACGGTCCAGCCCTCGCCGCGCAGCAGGACATGCAGGCGGCGGTAGCCGAACCGCCGCCGCTGATCCGCCAGCTCCCGCAGCCGTGCCCGCAGGGCGGCGTCGTCAGGGCGTCGGGCTCGATAGCGCGCCGAACTCCTGTCCGCGGCGATGATGCTGCACGCCCGCCGCTCGCTCACCTCGAGGCTCTCCCTCAGATGCGCGACCGCCTCCCGCTTCGCGGCGGGCGTCACCATTTTTTTGCCACGAGTTCCTTCAACCCGGCGTTGTCGAGCATCGCGTCCGCATAGAGCCGCTTCAGCTTCGCGTTCTCCTCCTCGAGCGCCCTGAGCCGCTTCGCCTCGGACACATCCATCCCGCCGAACTTCGCCTTCCAGGCATAGAACGTCGCGGCCGACATGCCATACTTGCGGCAGAACTCGGCGACCGTCGCGCCGGCCTCGCCCTCCCGCAGAACCCCGATGATCTGCTCTTCCGTGAACCTGCTTCGCTTCATCTCCGGTTCCTCTCCTGTGGTCCGGATTCCAGCTGTCCGTGGAGGAGAAACAAGGGGTCACGTCACTTCCTGACCACTGGATCAAGGTTCGGTGATTGCCGCGGCCACAGCGTGCTTGTCCGCTTCGATACCGGCGGCGAAGCTTGCGAGTTTGCCTTCCTGGGCGGACGCGATCCATGGCTCGAGACGGGCTGCGTCTTTGGAGCGCATCATCGCGTGGAAACGGTTCAACACGTCGCGGGCCGCGACAAGGTCCGGCGCCGCAGTCTCGATCGTGGCATTGACCAGCGCGATCCTGGCGGACGCGCTGTCGCGTTCGACTGTGAGTCCACGGGCGATAGTTCGGGCGCTTAGCGACGGTCCAGCGAGTTGTCCGAGCTCGTCGTTGCGACGACGGGTAGTCCACTCCCCTACGACTCGCAGCGAACCGGCGAAACCCGAACCGCGTAGCTTCCGCCACAGCTCCGCTCCGACATGGCAACCGCCGGTCCATTCCGCTTCGAGCTGAACCAGCCATGGGTCGAGCGAACTCTGCCGGGTTCGGAATATGTCATGGCGCTGACCGCGGACAATCCTGCGGATCGTCTGGCGGGAGACACCGGTCGTGCGCGCCATCGCCTTGAGCGGAGTCCCCTGCGCGGCCAACGCCAGGATCTGACTGTTGACCGCCTCGCGTGTCACGGAGCCTTCCCACCGGAGCCGCTCGGGCCTTACTCAAAGTCTCTGGACCCACAGGCTTTTCGGGCGAGAGCGCTTTGCGAAGCCGGGGTATTTCGGAACGAACCGCGGACAGAAGGGCGGCGGACGCGTTCTCGAAGAGATGCCAACGGTCGGCCACCTGCCGGGCCTTGGGGCGCTGCCTCCGACGCCGCCGCGCCATATCCGGGGCCGCGATCTCGGCAGATGATGCAAACCTGCTTGTTGTCCCTCAGCCAAGCCATCACCGTCTCCATCCGCCGATCCGGCAGGATGTCGATGACCGTGCGCCGCTCCAGATCTACCACGATACTGCCGTAGCTATGCCCGCGCCGCCCGGCGAAGTCGTCAATGCCGATCACCGTTGCCGCCGGACCAGGGCCGGCGGCAACGGCCTCGCGGCGAACGCTTCGCAACAAGGTGTCCTTCGACCATGCCGCTGAAAGTCTTGCCAACATCCGCGAGCCGGGCCGCCCGCCGAGCGCGAGGCCAATGGCGTGCGCCAGATCCTCGCAGCGAGCGACGCGCCGGCCGTAACGTCGCCCGATACTTGGAGCGAGTGCCTCGCTGAACGTTTTGCACCGACAGGAGCGCAAATTGCACCGGAACCGGCGGACGTTCAGGCGCAGCTTTACGATGGCGCCACTGATCGGCAGGTCCGACAGCGTGCGCTCATAGTGACTGCGGCAGGATGACGACGGCGTCCCACAATCCGGGCAGCGTCCGACCGCCCCCGAAACACGGCCGAAAACCTCCACCCGCCCGTCAACAACCGACTGGCGCTCGACAACCAACCCCGGCGGATTCAATTTGCCGTTCCACAGACTCCTGCCCACCCGCGACCGCCTCCCGCCCCAAAGCGCTGGAATCGCATGCTCCGCGCCCCGACAGCGGCGCCAGCGCGACCTTTCCTGCCGCCGCGCTTGAGGCCGGGCGGCCAGACAGCGCAACCGCGAGCCGGCTGCGATTCAGAGCAGATGCGGGGCGGCCCGACCAGGGAGAACGCCCCTACCCACCCTCGGCGTGCCCGCCGCGCCGGCATCGAATGCATAAGCGCCGGGCGCGGTTCAGCGCCATTACAAGCCTTGGGGTTGCCTCACCGGAACGCCACCGACTACAGGAAGGTGAGCGGCTGGCCCGCGCCCTGGGTGCTCTCCGGGTCAGGCGGGGCAGCAGTGGCGATCTTCTTGGCGAGCCCAAAGCAGGCAGGCTGAGCCCTAGCGCAAGCGGCCCGAAGCCCATATATCGCGGGCGAACGAGAGGGGGATCCATGGACTCCGAGCGATTTCCCGGCTGGCACGGGACGACCATCCTTGCGGTGCGCAAGGGCGGCGAGGTTGTGGTGGCGGGCGACGGCCAGGTGAGCTTGGGCCAGACGGTCATCAAGGGCACGGCCCGCAAGGTGCGGCGGCTGACCCCGGGGGGGCGGACGGTGGTCTGCGGCTTCGCCGGCTCCACCGCCGACGCCTTCACCCTGCTGGAGCGGCTGGAGAAGAAGCTGGAATCGGCGCCGGGCCAGCTGGCGCGCGCCTGCGTCGAACTTGCCAAGGACTGGCGGATGGACAAGTACCTGCGCAATCTTGAGGCGATGCTGATCGTCACCGACGGCGCCGACCTGTTCGTCATCACCGGGGCCGGCGACGTTCTGGAGCCGGAGCACGACATCGCCGCCATCGGCTCGGGCGGCAACTATGCCCTGGCGGCGGCGCGGGCGCTCCATGACCAGCCGCTGGACGCCGAGGCCATCGCTCGCAAGGCCATGGCGATCGCGGCGGACATCTGCGTCTATACCAACGGAAACCTGACGGTGGAGCGCATCGCCCCGGGCGGCTGAGGGCTGCGTCGGAGCCGCCCCTTCACTCGGCGGCGACGGAGCCGGAATTGTAGGCGTAGGTCGCCCAGTCCGGCTTGTAGCTCTCGTCCGCCTGGTTGCCCCAGACCGTCCAGTTTTCCCGGAGGCCCCGGCCGAACAGTTCCAAGTAGGGACCCCAGGAACAGGCCTCGATGATGGCGTATTGCTCGTCCGGCTTGCGGGAGTGTTCGCGCTTGCGAGTGCCGAACAGGTTCACCTGCCGCCGGCCGGCCGCCAGCGTCCGGGCGTTGCGGCCGCGGGTGCCGAACAGCACCAGCTCGGTGACGTTGCGGAAATAGAACCCGACCCCGCGCCCGTCGGAGCCGCCGTCCTTGCGGACCTTGTGCCAGACGATGTTCGACTTGTACTCGAATCCCCAGGCGGCCAGCACCTGAAGGCCCTCGGGCAGCAGGGCGTTCGGCACCCAAAGGTAGCAATGCGACCGGTCGGCCATGTGGTCGGCGACCGGCAGGGCGCAGATCTCCTCCACCGACATGGTGCCGTAACGGGAGAGCCGCCGATGTTCCGGCGCGACCTTGCCGGTGCGGTTGACGAACCGCCACGGGGGATCGGCCATCACCGTGCCGAAACTGCGGCCGGCGAGCGTCTGGGTGAGGTCCTGAGCCGCGTCTGTCGTCATCCCCCACATCTAGCGCCGCTCCTGCTCCTGCCACAAGCGAATATGGCACGCAGAAATATGTTCTTCAAATGTTCTAATGAGTGGCGCATCTCTATCGAGCCCAGACGCGCTTGCCAAGCGGCCTCGGTCGAGGGCATAGGGACCCCGCCGCAGGGGAGGCCGTGATGGTCAGAGATCACCTGGACCGGCCAGGGCTGTGGCGCGCCTCGGTTCCGGTCTTCGACGGGATGCTCAGGCGACTGGCCGGGGAGCTGGCCGAGGCCGAGCGCCAGCTGGGGGCCGCGATGGCGGCCGCGCTGGCCCAGCGGCCGGCGGCGGGCATGATGGCGGCGGCCCAGCAGGTCGCCACCGCCGCCCAGTTCACCCTGCGCATCGCCTTTCCCCTGGCGGGGGCGCGGCCGCCGGAGGTGCGGGGGGCCTTCGACCTCGACGGGCTGCAGGGGCGCATCGCCGAGACCCGGGCGCTGCTGGCCGGGCTGTCGCCCGAAGCTTTCGCGGGGGCGGAGACGCGGATCGTCCGCGGCCAGGCGGGGTTCGCCACCCTGGACCTGCCGGGCGAGGCTTTCCTGCGGGACTTCGGCCTGCCGAACGTCTACTTCCACCACGCCATGGCCCATGTGGCGCTGAAGCAGGCGGGGGTACGGCTCGGCAAGGCGGATTACGACGGGATCCACCTCTACCCCGATGGCTTTTCCTTCGGTTGAGACGGTGGACGCGGCGGGCGTCGCGGCTCTAGGCTCGGCCTCGGAAAACTCCGGGAGGATCCGCCGATGTGCGACGCCTGCGTGATGGAATCGGTCAAGAAGCGAATGCTGAGCCGGCGCAGCCTGTTTCGCGGTCTGGCGGCGGCTGGCGCGGCCTCGGCGCTCGGCGCGGCGGCCGGCCCGGCGGCGGCGGAGACCCAGGCGCGGGTGCTGAGCAAGGTCGAGGACATGACCCACGAGCTGACCGAGGATTTCCCGACCTTCTTCGGCCAGCAGCAGTTCTTCATGGACAAGAAGTTCGACTTCGCCAAGGACGGCTTCAATCTCTATGAGCTGCGGGTGAACGAGCACACCGGCACCCATATGGACGCGCCGCTGCATTTCTCCGCCGACGGCCGGTCGGTGGCGGAGATCCCGGTGGCGGATCTGGTCGGCCCGCTCTGCATCGTCGACATCCGCGAACGTGCGGTGCGGGACGCCGACGCCCAGGTGACGCCCGACGACCTCAAGGCCTGGATCGCCGCCCATGGGCCGATCCCCGCCGGCGCCTGCGTGGCGATGAATTCCGGTTGGTCCGCCCATGTGAAAAGCCCGAAGTTTCGCAACGCCGATGCGGAGGGCAAGATGCATTTCCCCGGCTTCCACATCGAGGCGACGCGGATGCTGCTGGAGGAGACCCAGGCGGCCGGCATCGCGGTGGACACCCTGTCGCTCGACTTCGGCGCCTCGCCGGACTTCGCCACCCATTACGCCTGGCTGCCCGCCGGACGCTGGGGGCTGGAGGCGGTGGCGGGGCTCGACCGGCTGCCGGCTGCGGGGGCGACGATCGTGGTGGGCGCGCCCAAGCACAAGGGGGGCACCGGCGGCCCGGCCCGCGTCCTGGCGCTGGTCTGATGGCGACCGTCCCGCTGATCGGCGACGAGGAGGCCGGGCCGGAGGCGGCCGCGGTCTTCGACGACATCCGCGCCACCCGCAACACCGACTATGTGAACAACTTCTGGCGGGCGCTCGCCCTTGATCCGGGTCAGCTCGCCCGGGTCTGGGAGGAGGCCAAGGCGGTGATGGGACCGGGCGCCCTCGACCCGCTGACCAAGGAGCTGGTCTATATCGCCGTCTCGGTTGCGAATTCCTGCTCATATTGCGTGCATTCGCATACGGCGAGCGCCCGCGCGAAGGGGATGACCGACGTTCAGCACGCCGAACTCCTGGCGGTGATCGCCTTGGCCGGCCGGACGAATCACCTGGCGACGGCCCTGCAGGTGCCGGTCGATCCGGCCTTCGACCGCGGCGGGGGCTGAGGCCGGAGTACGCGCACAACCCTTTGAGGCTTTGGTGATTCGCCCTGAAGGATGCGCCGCTCGGCGCCCCCGTCCTGCGCAGGCGCCGTCTCGCTGTGCAAATGGCCGTACAAACGCGCGAAGTCGAACATGCGCGCAAGCGCCCGAAACCGAAACGGAAGCGCAAAGATCGTTAAAGGTTAACGATTGTGCAAAACCCGTCTTTGACAACCCCAGATAGAAAATTCGTTGCGGAAGGAACGAATTTACGGTCTATTAGCTATCTAGCCGGCACTATGAAGCCGGAGCCAAGGAGGACCGGACTTGAATCGCCAGCTCGTCATTCATTTGGGGCTTTCCGTCTGCGCCGCCGCCGGAGCGGCGGGCGCCTGTCTCTATGCCGGCGGCGGTCTGCTCGTGTCGCTCGCCGTCTATTGCCTAGTCGGCTCAATCACCCTGCTGTCCCTTGCCGCCGCCGCGGCCGCCTTTCCCGACCGCTTGCGCCGCCGCGTCGCGGCCGCCGAACGCGTATACGCCTGACCCGTCAGAGCACGTAACGGCTCAGATCCGTCGACCGGCTGAGTTCGCCCAGGTGCTTCTCCACGAAAGCCGCATCCACCTCCACCCGCTCGCCGCTGCGGTCCGGCGCCGAGAAGCTCAGTTCCTCGAACACCCGTTCCAGCACGGTGTAGAGCCGCCGCGCGCCGATGTTCTCGACGCTGCGGTTCACCTCCGCCGCGATTCGCGCCAGGGCCGAGATGCCCTCCGGGGTGAAGGCGACCTCCACCTTTTCCGTCGCCATCAGCTCCTTGTATTGCAGCGTCAGGGCGTTGTCGGTCTCGGTCAGGATGCGGACGAAATCCTCCTCGGTCAGCGCCCGCAGCTCCACCCGGATCGGTAGCCGGCCCTGAAGCTCGGGCAGAAGGTCCGAGGGTTTCGCGATGTGGAAGGCGCCCGAAGCGATGAAGAGCACATGGTCGGTCTTGACCGGCCCGTGCTTGGTCGAGACCGTCGTTCCTTCGATCAGCGGCAGCAGGTCGCGTTGGACGCCTTCGCGGCTGACGTCCGCGCCGCGAGTCTCGGCCCGGGCGCAGACCTTGTCGATCTCGTCGATGAAGACGATGCCGTTCTGCTCCACCGCCTCGATCGCCTCGCGGGTGACCGCCTCGGTGTCGAGCAGCTTGTCCGCTTCTTCCGTCAGCAGCAGCTCGTAGGAGGCGGCGACGGTCATCCGCCGGCGCACCTTGCGGCCGCCGAAGGCCTTGCCGAAGATGTCGCCGAGGTTCATCGCCCCCATCCCGGGCTGGCCGGGGATGTCCATCATCGGGAAGGGGGAGGAGGTGTCGGCGACCTCGAGCTCGATCTCCTTGTCGTCCATGCCGCCTTCGCGCAGGCGCTTGCGGAAGGTCTCGCGGGTCTGCTCGCGCGCGCCTTCGCCCGCGAGGGCGTCGAGCACCCGCTCCTCGGCGGCGGCGTGGGCGCGGGCCTTGACCTTGTCCCGCTGGGTCTCTCGGGTCATCACGATGGCGGCGTCGACCAGGTCGCGGACGATCTGCTCGACGTCGCGGCCGACATAGCCCACCTCGGTGAACTTGGTGGCCTCGACCTTGAGGAAGGGCGCGCGGGCGAGCTTGGCCAGTCGGCGGCTGATCTCGGTCTTGCCGACGCCGGTCGGGCCGATCATCAGGATATTCTTCGGATAGACCTCTTCCCGCAGTTCGGGGGCGAGCTGCTTGCGCCGCCAGCGGTTGCGCAGGGCGACGGCCACGGCGCGCTTGGCGTCCTTCTGGCCGATGATGAAGCGGTCGAGTTCGGAAACGATCTCGCGGGGTGTCAGTTCGGTCATAGGCCCTCCTGCGGCCCTCCTGCGGCGCGCCTCGCCATATAGGCGCTCCACAGGCCCGGCGCCACCGGGGGAACCCGGAGGCAGGGCGGCGGGAACCCGGAGGCAGGGCGGCCGTTGAGGGGGACAGCAAGGAGAACCGCAATGCCCACCCCCGAAGAGCTGACCGAGAAGTTCTGGAAGGCGCTGAAATCCGACATGACGGTCATGCTCGGGCTCGCCAACATGGACCAGGGCCACACCCGCCCGATGACCGCCCAGATGGACGGCGACGGCGAGGGGCCGATCTGGTTCTTCAGCTCGACCGACACGATGCTCGTGCGCCAGCTTCAGGGGACGGAACGGGCGATCCTGACCTTCGCCGACAAGGGGCATGACCTCTTCGCCTGCGTCCATGGCGACCTGCGGGTGGGCAACGACCCCGAGATGATCGACCGGCTGTGGAACCGGTTCGTCGCCGCCTGGTACGAGGGCGGCAAGACGGATCCCAAGCTCGTCTTGCTGCGGTTCGATCCCCAGGAAGCGGAAATCTGGGAGAACGCGTCGAGCCTGATGGCCGGCCTGCGCCTGCTTCTGGGGGCCGATCCGAAGGAGGACTACGAGGACAAGGTCGCGAAGGTGCTGCTGTAGGACGTGATTTTCACGCGTGAAAATCGGACAATTCCCTGAAATATCAGGAGTTTTTCTGAGGCGTTAACTCCATGTTCAGGGTTCGGGCCCTTGGCGACGCGACCTTGCGCATCGTCCCGTGTAAGTCAAAGTCCTCATGCAAAGCAACGTGCGGAAGCCAGAAAGCACTGTGCGGGGGTCAGACCAGGCGGGCGATGTCCGGAGGCGGCGGGGGCGCATCGTCGGTCTGCACCACCGTCAGGGGCAGGCCGATGAGCAGCAGGGGGCAGGGGTTTCCCACCCCGCGCGCTACCCGGGCCGCAAGCTTGCGCCAGTGAGTGGTGGCCTCGCCGAACTTGTCCCGCACGAAGGTGTGGGCGAAAGCGCGCGGGAAGGGGACGCCGGACGCGGTCGCCCGGTCCACCGCCGCGGACTGGCGGTCGGTCCGGCGCTTCATCCCGTAGGTTTCAAGATCGTCCGGCCGCGCCACGCCCCGGGCGGCGAGGAAGGCCTCCACCAAACCAGTCATGCCCGAATGCAGGTCGTCGCCCCGGGTGACGATGATCCCGAGGCTGATCGCCGAGAGCGCGTGCAGCCGCTGGAAATTCTCGAGGTCCCGGTCGAAGAACGGGTCCTTGTTGTTCCACTCGATCTCCAGCGCCAGCACCCCGCGCGGGGTCCGGCGGACGTGGTCGATCTCGTGGCTCACCGCCTCGCGGGTCGCGCCGTCGACGGTCAGACGCACCTCGAAGACGTGCTTGGGCCAGCCGGCCTCGGCCAGCCGGCGGCGCAGGCGCTGGGTGGAGGGGGCCTCGCCGCCGCCCGATCCGATGATCTCGGTCACCGGCAGGCGAAAGCCCAGCAGCGCCTCGACCAGCTCCGCCGTCTCCGCGGCGAAGTCCTGGGTGAGGATGGCGTCGGCGTGGTTCCGGGTCAGCACCCGGAACCCGGCCTCGCGCAGCTGGTCGAGGACCGCGGTCACGCCTTGGGGGCGAGCCGCAGGCCGAGCTCGCGGAGCTGTTCGTTGGTGGGGGCGGCGGGAGCGCCCATCATCAGGTCCTCGGCGCGCTGGTTCATCGGGAACATGATGACCTCGCGGATGTTCTCGGCCCCCGCCAGAAGCATGACGATCCGGTCCACCCCCGGCGCGATTCCGGCGTGGGGCGGCGCGCCGTAGCGGAAGGCGGAGAGCATGCCCCCGAAATGCTCGTCCACGAAGGCCCTGTCGTGACCGACGATCTCGAAGGCCTTGTACATGATTTCCGGCTTGTGGTTGCGCACCGCGCCGGAAGAGAGCTCCACCCCGTTGCAGACGATGTCGTACTGGTAGCCGAGGATGTCGAGCGGATCCCGGGTCTCCAGCGCCTCGAGGCCCCCCTGCGGCATGGAGAAGGGGTTGTGGCTGAAGTCGAGCCGCCCCGTGTCCTCGTCGCGCTCGTACATGGGGAAATCGACGATCCAAGCGAAGTCGAACCGGTCCTCGACGGTCAGGCCGAGTTCCTTGCCGATGACGTTGCGGGCCTTGCCCGCCACCGCCTCGAACTTCGACGGACGGCCGCCGAGGAAGAACACGGCGTCGCCCTCGCCGAGCCCGATCTGCGCGCGCAGCGCCTCGGTCCGCTCCGGCCCAAGGGCCTTGGCGACGGGGCCGGCGGCCTCCATGGCGCCGTCGTCGCCCTTCCGCCAGAAGATGTAGCCCATGCCCGGCAGCCCCTCGCCCTGGGCATAAGCGTTCATCCGGTCGCAGAACTTGCGGCTGCCGCCCCCGGGCGCGGGGATGGCGCGGACTTCCGTGCCCGGCTGCTCCAGGATCGAGGCGAAGACCTTGAAGCCGGAGCCGCGGAAATGCTCGCTCACCACCTGCATCTTGATCGGGTTGCGCAGGTCGGGCTTGTCGGAGCCGTACCAGAGCATGGAGTCGCGATAGGCGATGCGGGGGAATTCCGGGGTGACCGGACGGCCGCCGCCGAATTCCTCGAAGACGCCGCGCATCACCGGTTCGATCGCCTGGAAGACGTCCTGCTGGGTGACGAAGCTCATCTCGACGTCGAGCTGGTAGAACTCGCCCGGGGAGCGGTCGGCGCGGGGGTCCTCGTCGCGGAAACAAGGGGCGATCTGGAAGTAGCGGTCGAAGCCCGCCACCATGATCAGCTGCTTGAACTGTTGCGGGGCCTGGGGGAGCGCGTAGAACTTGCCCGGATGGAGCCGCGAGGGCACGAGGAAGTCGCGCGCGCCCTCAGGCGAGGAGGCGGTCAGGATCGGCGTCTGGAACTCGGTGAAGCCTTGGCCGCGCATGGCGTCGCGCAGGTGGGCGATGACCCGGCTGCGCAGCATGATCTTGTCGTGCAGGCTTTCCCGGCGCAGGTCGAGGAAGCGGTACTTCAGCCGGGTCTCCTCGGGGTAGTCGATCTCGCCGAAGACCGGCAGGGGCAGGTCCTCGGCGGCGGAGAGGACCTCGACCTCGGTGACGTAGACCTCGATCTCGCCGGTGGGGATCTTCGGGTTGACGAGTTCCGGGGCGCGGGCCTTGACCCGGCCGTCGATGCGGACGACCCACTCGGCGCGGACCTTCTCCAGCGTGGAGAAGGCGGGGCTGTCGCTGTCGGCTAGGACCTGGGTCATGCCGTAGTGGTCGCGCAGGTCGATGAAGAGCACGCCGCCATGGTCGCGGACCCGGTGCACCCATCCCGACAGGCGGACGGTCTGGCCGGCCTCGGCCAGGGTGAGCGCGGCGCAGGTATGGCTGCGATAGGCGTGCATGGCGGCCCCCGAGAGAACGATGGCGGCGGCCCACGAAAGGCCGCCGCCCGGATAAGCGGCACCGCTTAACCCGATCCGTCGCAGGGGCGCAAGGGTCGGGGCGGGGCGGGCGGCCGGACAACACGCGTGTTATGAGGATCAAGCCGCTGATCTGAAGGGAAAATATGATTTTTGTCAACCCGATGGCAATCTTGATGAACGGCGCGGGGGCGAGGCGCAGGCGTTCCGGGGACCTTGAGGCGAGGTCTTCGACGCGACGCTCCGGTCGGAGCCGGCCCGAGGGCGAGAGTGGGGCCCGGGGGCTTGCCTGCCGTCCCGCTTCGGCGGGCGTCGGCCCGCCTGCATCCAGGTCCCCGGACGCCGGGGGGCGTCGGTCGCGGGCGGACCCAGCCTTGACCCGGGCGGGGCGTCCTCGGGGCCGGACGGAGGGCGACGAAGGGGGAAGGGTGGGCGGAGGCGCGCCCGCGCGGAGACCTCTCAGGCCGGGCGGGGGCGATCCTGCGGCCGGAGGTGGGGGCAGGCCGGAGGCCCCTCCGCCGCGCGGGGTTCTGGCGAACGGGGGCGACCGAGCCTGACCAGGGCACGGCGACCTCGGGGCCGGGCGGCGCCCGGAGGGCGGTGAAGGTGGAAAGGGGGCAGAGGCGCGTCCGCGCGGAGAGACCTCCGGGGCCGGGCGGCGGGCGACCCTGCGGCGGGAGGGGCGGGGGCAGGTCGCGGGCCCGTCCGCCGCGCGGGAGAGGGCGGCGGACGGGAGGGGCGGGTCAGCGGACGCGTTCGATCTCGCTCGGGCGCCAGGCCTTGGTGAAGAAGGGCTCGAGCGGGCTGTAGAGTCGCAGGATGGTGAACCAGCCCTTCTTCGGGTCGGTCTGGATCCAGTTGCCGCGGCCGACGCCCTCGGGCTGTTCCGGCGAGAACCAGATCGTCGTCGTGCCGTCGGCGGCCGCCTCGGCCTTGGGCGAGGGGAAGTCCTGGCTGCCGGCGCGGGGATAGAGCTGGGGCGTGGCGAGCATCGAGCGGGTCTGGTTGTCGTAGAGGGTGAAGGACCAGAAGTTCGCCTCGGGGATGTCCTTGGGCAGGACGACCTTGTAGGTCTTCGCCCCGTCGAAGAAGGCCTTGTCGGCGTCGCGCACCGCGAAGAGGTACTGCGACCCGATGCCCGGCACCCGCATGCTCATCGCCGGGGTGATGCCGGTGATGCCGTAGAAGAAGGCGGTGCGGGCGTCGAGCGTCCGGTAGCCGGTGGGCGGGAAGGGCTTCACCCCCTCGGGCGTGACTTCCGGGATCGGCGTCTCGAACTCCGAGCCGCTGACGAAGAGGAAGTTCATCCAGGCGGAGTCGGGATAGTAGTACCAGGAGGGATCGCGCGGGCTGAGCAGGAGCGTCCGGCCCGCGGCGTTCCCGAGCGCCGCCGCCTCGTCCAGGATGCGACGCATCCGCTCGTCCGGGGCGAAGGGCTTGCCCTTGACGATGCCGATGGCCGCGAGCGGGCCCATCAGCTCGGGGTCGAGCGCGGTCGCGGGCTCGGCCTGGACGGCCTTGTCCATCAGCGCGAAGGCGCGGGCGTCGCCGGGGGGGATGGTGTTGATGACGAGCCCGCTGCCTTCGTGGAAGACCGTCGCCGGGGGCTCGGTCAGGGGGGCGAGCCGCGTCTTGCCGGTCAGGAACTCGGCGACGCTGGCGCCGAGGCCGCCCGGCTCGTAGGGGTAGATTTTCGTCTTCGCCTTGATCGTGGCGACCGTCGGCGCCGGGTCGTCGTCGACCATGAACGCGCGGCCGAGGATGACGGCGCGGTTGGTCCGCGACCGCACCACGTAGAAGCCGCCCTCGGGCAGGGGGCCGTCGTAGTCGGGCGGCAGGACCAGGTACCTGCCCCCTTCGCCGCGGTCCGGGCCCGGCGCGCCGAAGTCGACGATCCAGCGCCAGAAGTAGTCGTCGAGGGTGCCGAGCGCCCCCGGCGGGGTTTCGAGCACCATCGGCCCCTGGGAGAGGTCGAGCATTCCGACGAAATAGACCGTGTCGGCGTTCGCGGTCAGGAACAGGGACTGCGAATCCATCAGCTTGGAGAAGAGCAGGATCTCGTTGTCCTTCACCCCCGCCGCGAGGAAGCCCTCGTGGATCGCCTCCATGTTGGCGAGCTGGAAGGTGTTGACGAAGGCGTCGTAGGCATGGGCGAAGTCGATGTGATCGTAGACCTTCGCCACGGTCTCGGCGCTGGGCGCGCCGTCGCGGAAGGTGAGCAGTCCCGCGCGCGTCTCGACCCGGTCGGGGGTCGAGAGCGAGTCGAGGGTCGCCTGGGAGATCTGGGCTTGGGAGATCTGCGCCTGGGCGAGCGCAGGCGCCGCCAGGCAGAGGGCGAGGGCGGTTGCGATGCGAAATCGCGGCATGGAAACCTCGGATGTGCAGAGAAGCTCGAATCGCCGGACCTTCCTGCGCGCCGATGCGCTTCGCAACGAGCGCGAGGCGGCTTTCGGGCCTTGCGCCCGCATCAAATGGCGCGCGCGGCCTGTTCCGGGGCGGAAGCCGCCGGTTCGGGACGCGGCTCCGCCCCTCGGGAGCCGCCGCGATCATGACCGATCCGCAACGGCGAACGCCGCCCGGCGGGCGCCTCCCTCCCGCCTGATCGCGGCGAGGCGCGGCGAGGCGCGGCGGCGGGCGCGGACGGCGGGCGACGGCGCGGCCCTGCGCGACCGTCTGAGCGTCTCCGCGCGCAGGCGGAGGCGTCGCGCCCTCCCGTTTCCCGAAGCTCTGGCGGCGAGGCCGGGCCTCGGACTGGCGGTGCGGGGCCGAAGCGGGCAGACAGCGGGTTCGGGCGGATGCGGAAGGGGCAGGCGGATACGGGGCGCGGGCATGGAGGCGATCGAGACGGAACGGCTGGTCCTGAGAAATTTCCGCAAGGCGGACGCCGCCGACCTCCTCGCCTATACGCGGGAGCCGGCGGCGGGCTGCTTCCTCGACCAGAGGCTCGAAGACCTGGCGGCGGCCGAGCGCGAGGCGGAGCGGCGGGGGACCGGCGATGCGGAGATCGCCGTCTGTCTGCGGGAGAACGGGCTGCGGGACAGCGGGCGGCTGATCGGGGATCTCTTCGCCTTCGCGGAGGGGGACACGGTCGCGGTGGGCTGGAACTTCAACCCGGCCTTCGGCGGCGCCGGCTACGCGCTGGAGGCGGCCCGGGCCCTGTTCGCCCATCTCTTCGAGGCCCGGGGCGCGCGCCGGCTCTACGCCTACGTGGAGGAGGAGAACGCCGCGTCGCGGCGGCTCTGCGCCCGGCTCGGGATGCGGCAGGAAGGGGCGTTTCTCGACTTCGTCAGCTTCCGCACGGACGCGGCGGGGACGCCGATCTACGAGACCACGCTGCAGTTCGCCCTGCTGCGGCGGGAGTGGGGCGCGCGCCGGTAGCGGGGCGCGGCCGGCCTGCGCCGCCATCCGCCCTTGCGCCCCGGCCCCCCGCCCGTATAACCGCCACGATTTGCCGACCCGGACGAATCCCACCCCGCGCCGCGGACCCCCCTGCGGCGAGCCAGACCGCGCGAAGGCCCGTTCATGCCGAAGAGAACCGATATCCACTCGATCCTGATCATCGGGGCGGGACCGATCGTCATCGGCCAGGCCTGCGAGTTCGACTATTCGGGCGCCCAGGCCTGCAAGGCGCTGCGCGAGGAGGGCTACCGGGTGATCCTGGTGAACTCCAACCCCGCCACGATCATGACCGACCCGCAGCTTGCGGACGCCACCTACATCGAGCCGATCACCCCCGAGATCGTGGCGAAGATCATCGAGAAGGAGCGGCCCGACGCGCTCCTGCCCACCATGGGCGGGCAGACCGCGCTCAACACCGCCTTGGCGCTCGCCGACATGGGGGTGCTGGAGAAGTTCGGGGTCGAGCTGATCGGCGCCAAGCGCGAAGCCATCGAGATGGCGGAGGACCGCAAGCTCTTCCGCGAGGCGATGGACCGGATCGGCCTGGAGAATCCCAAGGCCACCATCGTCACCACCATGGCCGAGGCGATGGCGGCGATCGACTACGTGGGCCTGCCGGCGATCATCCGGCCTGCCTTCACCCTCGGCGGCACCGGGGGCGGCGTCGCCTACAACCGCGAGGACTACGAGCGGATCTGCAAGACCGGCCTCGACGCCTCGCCCGTCAGCCAGATCCTCATCGACGAGAGCCTGCTCGGCTGGAAGGAGTTCGAGATGGAGGTGGTCCGCGACAAGGCGGACAACTGCATCATCGTCTGCTCCATCGAGAACATCGACCCGATGGGCGTCCACACGGGCGATTCCATCACCGTCGCGCCGGCGCTGACGCTGACGGACAAGGAATACCAGATGATGCGCAACGCCTCGATCGCGGTGCTGCGCGAGATCGGGGTGGAGACCGGCGGGTCGAACGTGCAGTTCGCCGTCAACCCCGAGACCGGGCGGCTGGTGGTGATCGAGATGAACCCGCGGGTCAGCCGCTCCTCGGCGCTGGCCTCCAAGGCGACGGGCTTCCCGATCGCCAAGATCGCGGCCAAGCTCGCGGTGGGCTACACGCTCGACGAGCTCGACAACGACATCACCGAGGTGACGCCCGCCTCCTTCGAGCCGACCATCGACTATGTGGTGACGAAGATCCCGCGCTTCGCCTTCGAGAAGTTCCCCGGGGCGGAGCCCCTGCTCACCACCGCGATGAAGTCGGTGGGCGAGGCCATGGCGATCGGCCGCAGCTTCCACGAGAGCGTGCAGAAGGCGCTCTGCAGCCTCGAGACCGGGCTGACCGGCTTCGACGAGATCGACATCCCCGGCGCGCCGGATCCCCAGGCGATCCTGCGGGCGCTGTCCGAGCGCACGCCGGACCGGCTGCGGCTCGCCGCGCAGGCGATGCGCCACGGGCTCTCGGACGACGACATCCACGGGGTGACGATGTTCGACCCCTGGTTCCTCGCCCGGATCCGCGAGATCGTCGAGGCGGAGGAGGCGGTGCGCGCCGCCGGCCTGCCGACCGAGCCCCATGCGCTGCGCCGGCTGAAGATGATGGGCTTCTCCGACGCGCGGCTCGCGAAGCTGACCGGCCGGCCGGAGGGCGAGGTCCGGGCCGAGCGCGGCCGGCTCGGGGTGCGGGCGGTCTTCAAGCGGATCGACACCTGCGGCGCCGAGTTCGAGGCGCAGACCCCCTACATGTACTCCACCTACGAGGTGGAGGCGGGCGGCTACGTCGAATGCGAGAGCCGGCCGACCGGCAACCGCAAGGTGGTGATCCTGGGCGGCGGGCCGAACCGGATCGGGCAGGGGATCGAGTTCGACTACTGCTGCTGCCACGCCTGCTTCGCGCTGACCGCGGCGGGCTTTGAGACCATCATGGTCAACTGCAACCCCGAGACGGTCTCGACCGACTACGACACCTCGGACCGGCTCTACTTCGAGCCGCTGACGCTGGAGCACGTGCTGGAGATCCTGCGGGTGGAGCAGGAAAACGGCACGCTGCACGGGGTGATCGTCCAGCTCGGCGGGCAGACGCCGCTGAAGCTCGCCAATGCGCTGGAGGCGGCGGGGATCCCGATCCTCGGCACCACCCCCGACGCCATCGACCTCGCCGAGGACCGGGAGCGGTTCCAGAAGCTCCTGCACGACCTCGGGCTGAAGCAGCCGAGGAACGGCATCGCCCGCTCCGGCGAGGAGGCCCAGGCGGTGGCCTCCGAGATCGGCTATCCGCTGGTGATCCGGCCCTCCTACGTGCTCGGCGGCCGGGCGATGGAGATCGTGCGCGACGACGCCCAGCTCGCCCGCTACATCGCGACGGCGGTGCAGGTCTCGGGCGCGAACCCGGTGCTGCTCGACACCTACCTGACCAACGCGGTCGAGGTGGACGTGGACGCGCTCTGCGACGGAACCTTCGTCCACGTGGCCGGCATCATGGAGCATATCGAGGAGGCGGGCGTCCATTCCGGGGACAGCGCCTGCTCGCTGCCGCCCTACGGCCTCGACTCGGACACGGTGAGCGAGCTGATCGCCCAGACCGGGGCCATGGCCAAGGCGCTGGGCGTGGTCGGACTCATGAACGTGCAGTTCGCCATCCAGGACGGCGAGATCTACGTGCTGGAGGTGAACCCCCGGGCGAGCCGCACCGTGCCCTTCGTCGCCAAGGCCACCGACAGCGCCATCGCCTCCATCGCCGCCCGGCTGATGGCGGGCGAGCCTTTGGGGAACTTCCCCTACCGTCCGCCCTATCCGGCGGGGGTCGGGCCCGACGACGCGCTGCCGCTGGCGGACCCTCTGTCGCTCGCCGATCCGATCACGCCCTGGTTCTCGGTGAAGGAGGCGGTGATGCCCTTCAACCGCTTCCCCGGGGTCGATCCGCTGCTCGGGCCGGAGATGCGCTCGACCGGCGAGGTCATGGGCTGGGACCGCAGCTTCCCGCGCGCCTTCCTCAAGGCGCAGCTCGGGGCGGGGATGGACCTGCCGACCCAGGGCCGGGTCTTCGTCTCGATCCGCAACGCCGACAAGACGCCGGCCATGGCGGAGGCGGCGCGCGACCTGGTCGGCCTCGGCTTCGAGATCGTGGCGACCCGGGGCACCGCGGCCTTCCTCAAGGAGGCGGGCGTGCCGGCGCAGGTGGTCAACAAGGTCTACGAGGGCCGGCCGGACGTGGTGGACCGGCTGAAGAACGGCGACATCGCCCTGGTGGTCAACACCACCGAGGGCGCCCAGTCGGTGGCGGACAGCCGGGGCATCCGGTCGGTGTCGCTCTCCGACAAGATCCCCTATTTCACCACCGCCGCCGCGACCATCGCCGCGGTGGCGGCGATGAAGGACCGGCTGGAAGGGGAGCTGGAGGTCCGGACGATCCAGGGCTGAAAGCCCCCGGCGGCCGCCCGCGACGCGCGGAGGCGGGCGGCCCCGAGGCCCGTAAAGCATACCGCATCCCCTGCGTTGCGCTTGGCGAGGCGCGGATCCTAAGCTGGCGGCCACATGTTGCCGGCCATTGGAGGATTCCTTTCATGCGCGCTCTCGCCCTTGCCCTGTCGATCGCCGTCGCCGCCCCGAGCGTCGCGGGGGCCGTGGATCTCGACGCAGTGTCCGCCGCGGACAAGCGGCTTTATTGCTACGCCTATATTTACATCGACCTCTACATTCAGCGCGAGGCGGGGCTGATCGACCGGTCGGAGTTCGAGCGGGGAGCCCGGCTGGCCGCCAGCGCGGTGATGCGCCGGGCGGGGAACGTGAACTACGCCCAGGCGGGCCGCCGCGCCGACCAGGCCGTCCGCACCGTGGCGCAGGAAGACCCAAGCCCGGCGGAAGTCGCCGCCAAGGCCCAGACCTGCCGCAGCTACCTGCGGCTCTGAGAGGCCTCGCGAAATCCTCGGGCGCGCGCGTTCGGCCCGTTCACACTGCTTGACGCCTGGTTGATGCCGGAGAATATATCAAATAATATCAGTATATTAGCCTGATTCTCACGCGTGAAATTCAGCCCCTCCCGAAGCGCCGCGGCTTCGGGGAGAGGCTTTCGCTGAGGCCTCTGCGAGCCCCTGCCGGCGCGCGGGGTCAGGTGGGGCCGAGGGCCTCGGCGGCGGCGTCGCGCAGGAGCTTGTCGGGATGGCCGCGGCAGACCGAGGCGACCTCGCCCTCCCACTGCTCCGCGGCGGAGCGGTCGGCGTGCTCCAGGTCGTCGCCGAAGGGCTCGATGGCCCGCAGCTTGTCGATGCGGCCGTCCATGTCGAGCGGCTCCCACTGGCCGCAGGTGACTTGGTCGAATTCATCGCCCCACTGGATTTGCGCCGCCGCCGGCTGGGCGGCGAAGGCGAGGGCGAGGATGGCGTGCAGCATGGGGCCTCCCGGGGACGTCAGGGCTGGACGCAGTTAGCCCGGCCCGGGCCCGGAGGGCAATGCGAGGCGGGGAGGCGCGGCCGATCCCCGTGGCGCGGTCGGCCGGATTCGGGTCCTGCGCGTGAGCGGAGGCTCTGCCCGAATCGTAGGAGAGCTTTGGGCGGCTGCTGGTCGCGGAGGCTGCGGTGCGGCTCGGCGTCGGCGGGATCCGGGGTCGGTGAGGCTCTCCATCCCAAGCGCGGCGAGGTCTCGGGCGGTCGCTGGCCAAGGGAGCTGCGGAGCCGGCGGTTGCGGGCTCGGGGTCGGCCGGATCCGGGACTGGCGTGAGGCGGGGACTCCGCCCAAAGCCCGTGGGAGCCCTGGACGACTGCCGGCCGCGCAAGCTGCGGAGCCGGGAGGTTGGAGGCTCGGAGGTCGACCGGAGCCGGGCCGGCGAAAACCGGAGACTCCGCCCGACGCGCGGGGGAGCCTCGGGCGGTTATTGGTCGAGGAAGCTGCGGAGCCGGCGGCTGCGGCTCGGGTGCTTGAGCTTGCGAAGCGCCTTGGCCTCGATCTGGCGGATGCGCTCGCGGGTCACGCTGAACTGCTGGCCCACTTCCTCCAGCGTGTGGTCGGTGTTCATGCCGATGCCGAAGCGCATCCGCAGCACCCGTTCCTCGCGAGGGGTGAGGGAGGCCAGCACCCGGGTCGTCGTCTCCTTCAGGTTGCCCTGGATGGCGCTGTCCAGCGGCAGGATCGCGTTCTTGTCCTCGATGAAATCGCCGAGCTGGCTGTCCTCCTCGTCGCCGATGGGCGTCTCGAGGCTGATCGGCTCCTTGGCGATCTTCATCACCTTGCGGACCTTCTCCAGCGGCATCTGGAGTTTCTCCGCCAGCTCCTCAGGCGTCGGCTCGCGGCCGATCTCGTGGAGCATCTGGCGCGACGTGCGCACCAGCTTGTTGATCGTCTCGATCATGTGGACCGGGATGCGGATCGTGCGGGCCTGGTCGGCGATCGAGCGGGTGATGGCCTGCCGGATCCACCAGGTGGCGTAGGTCGAGAACTTGTAGCCGCGGCGGTATTCGAACTTGTCCACCGCCTTCATCAGGCCGATGTTGCCCTCCTGGATCAGGTCCAGGAACTGCAGCCCGCGGTTGGTGTACTTCTTGGCGATGGAGATCACGAGGCGCAGGTTCGCCTCGACCATCTCCTTCTTGGCCTGGCGGGATTCCTTCTCGCCCTTCTGCACCTGGTTCACGATGCGGCGGAACTCGGAGATGTCGACGCCGACGTACTGGCCGACCTCCGCCATCTCGGCGCGGACTTCCTCGGCCTTGTCGCGGTAGCGGGTGGTGAGCTGGTCCCAGCCGCGGGACTTCAGCCGGCCGACGCGGTCGAGCCAGCCGGGCTCGAGCTCGGCGCCGCGGTATTCGTTGAGGAATTCCTGGCGGTTGACGCGGGCCTGATCGGCGAGCTTCACCATGGCGCCGTCGAGGGCCATGATCTGCTTGTTGATCTTGTAGATCTGCTCGACCAGCTGCTCGATGCGGTTGGCGTGCAGGTGCAGCGAGTTCACCAGCTCGACGATCTCGGAGCGCAGGCGCTGGTATTCCCGCTCCTGCTGGGTCGAGAAGCTCTCGTCCTGGTTCAGGGTCGCCGACATGCGGTTGTCCTGCATCTCGGCGAGGCGGGCGTAGTCGGTGGCGATGCGGTCGAGAGTCTCGAGCACCTGCGGCTTCAGCGCCGCCTCCATCGCGGCCAGCGACAGGGCCCCCGCCTCGTCCTCCTCGTCGGGCTCCTCCTCGCGCAGGGGCGGCTCGACGGCGGTGATGTCGAGGTCGGCGTCCTCGTCGTCGGCTGCGGCGGCGGGCGCGGGGGCGGGCCGGGCGCCCGGGGCGGCGGGCGCGGGCTCGGCGGCGGGCATGTCGCGGGGCAGGGCGTCGAGCACGCCCTCCACGTCGTCGGCCTCCATCGACTGGCCGAAGGTGGTCTCGAGGTCGATCACGTCGCGCAGCATGACGAGCTCGTCAAGGAGTTCGTCGCGCCAGATGGTGATGGCCTGGAAGGTGAGCGGGCTTTCGCAGAGCCCGGCGATCATGGTGTTGCGCCCGGCCTCGATCCGCTTGGCGATGGCGATCTCGCCCTCGCGGCTGAGGAGTTCGACGGAACCCATCTCGCGCAGGTACATGCGCACCGGATCGTCGGTGCGGTCGAGCGCCTCGCCGGAGCCGCCCGAGATGGCGATGTCGCGCGAACCGCTCGGCTCCGCGTCGCCCTGGGGGGCCTCGGCGCGCTCCTCCTCGTCCGCCTCGTCGGATTCGATGACGTTGATGCCCATCTCGGAGAGCATCGACATCACGTCCTCGATCTGCTCCGAGGTGACCTGTTCCGAGGGCATGACCTCGTTCAGCTCGTCGAGGGTGATGTAGCCGCGCGACTTGGCCGTCGCGATCATCTTCTTGACGGCGGCCTGGCTCATGTCCAGCATGGAGCCGGCGGCCTCCTGGTTGTCCTCGGGCTTCTTGGGATCGGAATCTTTGGGGGCCATGATCGTCACTCCAAGGACCGGGGGCCTTCCCACGGTCGGCAGTTCGAGTTCACCGGGGCGAATCGGCGATTCGCATTTGGACAAGGGTCTGATACGAATCACTGATTCGCAAGATGGGCTCAGCGTCGGTCGGTTTTCTTCCAGATCTGTTGGTCGATCAGGTTTTGCAACCCCTCCGAAAGCGATGATTCGTCGCCTGTGGCGGCCTCTGATTCGGCGAGCGCCCGTTTCGCGGCGATTTCCGTGGCTTCGCCCGCCTGCCGCAGCCGCCAGACCGCGTTCTCGTCGGTGACGGCGCCGGTGGAATCGGCGTTCTCCTGGGAGCGGGCGATGAGCGCCGCATGGCGGTCGAGATTTTCCGCGACGCTCTGGGCGGCGCGGTCGGGGTTGCGGCCGGGCCAGAGATAGATGCTCGCCCGGACGAAGCCGACCTTCATCAGCTCCTGGAGCGGGTCGTGGCCGAGGCGTCCGGCGACGCGGCCGGAGAGCCCCTCGGGCCCGTCGCCAAGGCAGGCGAGCAGCACGTCGCGGATGCGGGCGAGGTCGGCGCAGACGAAGGGCGTGCGCTCCAGCGCCGATTCCTGGGCGAGGGCGATCTCGGGATAGCCGAGGCAGCCCACCAGGATGGCGGATTCGCGGGCCCGCGCCTCGGCCTCGGCGTCCTCGCGGGCGAGGAGCGAGGCGAGGGTGGAGGCGAGCCCGCCGGGGGCGGCCGCGGGCGGGCGGGGGCCGCCACGGGCAAAGCCTGTCCGGGGGGCGCCGCCGCGGCGGGCGCGGGTCGCGGGGGCGAAGAGGTCCATCCGGCGGGCGCGGATCTCCGCCTGCCAATGGGCGCGGATCGAGGGGTCGGCGATGCGCCCGATGAGGGCCTTGAGCCGGCCGTCGAGGGCCGCCCGGCGTTCCGGGCTGTCGAGGATGGCCCCTTCAGTCTCGCGCGCCCAGATCAGGTCGATCATCGGGCGCGAGGCGTCGAGCAGGGCCTGGACCGCCCGCGCGCCGCCCTCGCGCGCCACGTCGTCCGGGTCGCGGCCCGGCGGCATCAGGGCGAAGCGCAGCCCCTTGCCGGAGGCGAGCAGCGGCAGGGCGAGATCCGCGAGGCGCAGGGCCGCCGTCTGGCCCGCCCGGTCGCCGTCGAGCGCGATCACCGGTTCGTCGGCGATGCGCCACATGAGCGCGAGCTGGTCGGCGGTGACCGCGGTGCCGAGGGGGGCGACCACATGGCCGATGCCCGCCTGGGAAAGGGCGATGGCGTCCATGTAGCCCTCGACCGCCACGAGCCCGCCGGCGCGCGCCGCGGCCGCCCGGGCGGGGCCGAGGTTGAAGAGCGAGCGGCCCTTGTCGAAGAGCGGAGTCTCGGGGGTGTTGAGGTATTTCGCCTTGGCGTCCGCCGCCATGGCCCGGCCGCCGAAGCCGATCGCCCGGCCCCGGCCGTCGCGGATCGGGAAGAGGATGCGCTCGCGGAAGAAATCGTAGGGCGCGCCGCCGTCCTCGGGCGCGCGGGCGAGACCGGCTTCGAGAATGATTTTGGCCGGGAAGCCCTTGTCCGTGAGGTGGCGGAAGAGCGCGTTGCGATCCCGCCCGGCGTAGCCGAGCTCGAAGCGCGCCTGGGTCTCGGGGGAGAGGGCGCGGCGGCCGAGATAGGCCCGCGCCTCGGCGGCGGCGGCGCTGGCGAGCTGCATCCGGTAGAAGCGCAGGGCGGCCTCCACCGCCTCGGCGAGGCCCGCGCGCGCCTCGGCCCTTGCGGCGGCCCCGGGGTCCTGGGCGGGCATGGGGACGCCCGCCTCGCGCGCCAGCCGCTCGACCGCCTCCATGAAGCCGAGGCCCTCCGAGTCGCGCAGGAAGCTCACCGCGTCGCCCTTGGCCTGGCAGCCGAAGCAGTAGTAGTAGCCCTTGCGGTCGTCCACGTGGAAGGACGCGGACTTTTCCTGGTGGAAGGGGCAGGGGGCCCACCAGTCGCCCTTGCCGGCGTTGGACTTGCGCGGATCCCAGGAGACCCGCCGGCCCACGATCCGGGCGAGCGACACCCGGGTGCGGAGATCGTCGAGGAAGCCGGGCGGGAGAGACATGGCGCGACTATGTGGGCCCGGCCGCGGCGTTTGGCAAGGCCGCGGCGCGCCGGGGGGCGCCGGGGTCAGGCGAGACCGAGGGGCGTGAGGTCGGGTCCGCGGGGGACGATGCCGTTGGGATTGAGGGAGCGGATCGAGTAGTAGCCCTGCTTGATGTGGTCGACGTTCACCGTCGACCGCAGGCCGGGGATGTCGAGGACGCGGGCGAGGTAGCCGCTGAGGGCGGGATAGTCCGCCAGCCGCCGCAGGTTGCACTTGAAGAGGCCGTGATAGGCGGCGTCGAAGCGCACCAGGGTCACGAAGAGTCGGATGTCGGCCTCGGTGAAGCGGTCGCCGAGCAGGAAGGGGCCGCCCGCCGCGAGCCCGGCCTCGAGCGCGTCGAGTTCGGCGAAGACCTCGGCGAAGGCCTCGTCATAGGCGGCCTGGGTGGTCGCAAACCCCGCCCGGTAGACGCCGTTGTTCAGCCGCGGATAGATCCGGGCGTTCAGCGCGTCGATCCGGGGCAGCAGATCCTCGGGGCAGAGGTCGACGTCGCCCCGCGCCAGATCGCCGAAGCCCTTGTCGAAGATCCGCAGGATGTCGGCGGATTCGTTGTTGACGATCGTCCCCAGCCGCTTGTCCCAGAGCACCGGCACCGTGGCCCGGCCGGTGTAGTGGGGATCGGCCCGGGCGTAGAGCTCGTGCAGGTAGGTCGCGCCGTTCACCGCGTCGGGGCCCGCGCCGGGATAGTCGCCGAAGCGCCAGCCCTGGGGCGAGAGCGCGGGCTCGACCACCCCGAGGGAGACGACCTCCTCCAGCCCCTTGAGCTTGCGCGCGATCAGGGCCCGGGAGGCCCAGGGGCAGATCAGCGCGACGTAGAGGTGGTAGCGCCCCGCCTCGGCCGCGAAGCCGCCCGCGCCGGTGGGGCCGGGGGCGCCGTCGGGCGTCACCCAGTTGCGGAACCCCGAGACCTGGCGCACGAAGCCGCCCTTGGCGTCGGTGGCCTGCACCGGCTGCCAGTCCTCGGTCCATTTTCCGTCGACGAGCATGGCCCGGCCCTCCCTCGGCGGCGAGCCTCCCCGATCGGGGCGCGGGCCGCAAGGGGGCCCGCGTTGACCCCCGATGGCCCGGGGTCTAATGCTGGCCCCATCGCCCTCCCGTAGCCCTGCGAGCCGCGCCATGTCCCCGAGCCTCTCCAATTCCCAGATCCGCGACACGGAGGCGTTGCTGCACCCCTATTCCAACGCGGTGCAGATCCGCGAGACGGGCGTGCACATCTTCGAGCGGGGCGAGGGGATCCGGGTCTACGACCAGTCCGGGCGCGGCTACATCGAGGCGCTGAGCGGCCTGTGGTGCGCGGGCCTCGGCTTCGGCCATCCCGAGCTGATCGAGGCGGCGAAGCGCCAGCTCGAGCGGCTGCCTTACTATCACCTCTTCACCGGCAAGAGCCACGAGCCGGCGGTCGAGCTCGCCGAGAAGATCAAGGCGCTCGCCCCCGGCATGGCGCGGGTCTTCTACCAGTCAAGCGGGTCGGAGGCCAACGACACCCAGGTGAAGATGGCCTGGTACTACAACAACGCCCTCGGCCGGCGGGAGAAGAAGAAGATCATCTCGCGGCAGAAGGCCTATCACGGGGTGACGATCGTCGCCGCCTCGATGACCGGCCTGCCGGGGAACCACACCGACTTCGACCTGCCGGTCGCGGGCGTCCGCCACACCCACACGCCGCATTTCTGGAAGGGCGCGGAGCCGGGCGAGACGGAGGCCGACTTTGTCGCGCGCCTTGCGGCCGGGCTCGACGCGCTGATCGAGGCGGAGGGGCCCGAAACGGTGGCGGCCTTCATCGCCGAGCCGGTGATGGGCGCGGGCGGGGTGATCGTGCCGCCCGAGGGTTATTTCCCCGCCATCGCCGAGGTCTGCGCCCGGCACGACGTGCTGATGATCTCGGACGAGGTGATCTGCGGCTTCGGGCGGACGGGGCAGTGGTTCGGGGCGCAGACCTTCGGCTATCCCGCCACGTCCTTCTCCATGGCCAAGCAGATGACGGGCGCCTATTTCCCCCTCTCCGCCGTGGCGATCAACCGGGAGATGGCCGAGACGATCGAGGCCCATTCCGGCAAGCTCGGGACCTTCGGCCATGGCTTCACCTATGGCGGGCATCCGGTGGGCTGCGCCGTAGGGGTGAAGGCGATCGAGCTTTACGAGCGGATGGACGCCCCCGGCCGGGTCCGGGCGCTGGCGCCGCGCTTCGCCGCCCATATCGACCGGCTGGCCCGGCACCCGCTGGTGGGCGAGGGCCGGCGGGTCGGGCTGATCGGCGCGCTGGAGCTTGCGCCGGAGAAGTCGCCGGCGGGCTTCCGGGAGCCCGGCAAGGTGGGCGCACGGGCGGCGGCGGAACTGACCGCGCGGGGCGTGATCAGCCGGGCGATCGGCGACAGCCTGGCCTTCTGCCCGCCGATGATCATCACCGAGGACGAGCTCGACGAGATGTTCGCCCCGGTGGAGGCGGCGCTCGACGCGACGCTCGACTGGGCTCGGGCCGAGGGACGGCTCGGTTAGCATGGAGGAGGCGGCCGACCCGGCGGGCCCGGCGGTCTGCGTGATCGACGTCGGGGCCCTGCGCAACCTCGGCTGGGCGGTCGTCGCGCGCGGGGTCGCGCGGCCCGAGACCTTTGACGGCCTGCTGGCTTTGCTGCCGGATCTGGTCCGGTCGCGCGGGTTATGCTTGGGCTTCGAGGCGCCGCTCTTCCTGCCGCGGGTCGACGACTGGCGGGATTTCACCAAGGCGCGCCGGGGCGACGGCTCCCGTCCCTGGAGCGCGGGGGCGGGCGCCGCCGTCGCCGTCATCGGCCTCGCGCTTCTGGTCCATGTGCTCGAAAGGCTGCGGGAGGCGTCGCCGGAGGCGGAGGCGACCCTGGACCCAAGTCTGCCGGCGCGCCCCGGCCGCATCCTGATCTTCGAAGCCTTCGTCGCGGGCGCCGCCAAGCGGACGGCCCCTGACGCGTTCGGCGCCGTCCGGCCGACGACCCACCATGAGGACGCGGCCGCCACGGCCCAGGCCTATGGCCGGATGCGGGGCCAGGCCGGGACGGTCTCGGCCGTCACGGCCGAGCGGCCCTTCAGCCTGGCCGGCGCCGCGCTCCTCGCCGCGGGATGGGGTTCGGACCTCGGCCTGCTGGCTGCGCCCTGTCTCGTGGTCCGGCCCGGGGCGATGGTCCTGTGAATCCCCTGCGCGGCATCGGGCTCAAGGTCCTGTCGGTCTCGGTCTTCGTGCTGATGGCCGTGGGGATCAAGGCGACCGCCCATGAGGTGCCGCCGGGGCAGTCGGTGTTCTTCCGGTCGTTCTTCGCCATTCCGGTCATCCTCGTCTGGCTGGTCTGGCAGGGACGGCTGGCGCGGGGCCTGCGCACCGCCAACCCGATGGGCCATCTCTGGCGCGGGCTGGTGGGGACGACCGCCATGGGCCTCGGCTTCGTCGCGCTCGGCCTTTTGCCCCTGCCCGAGGCGACGGCGCTCGGCTACGCCGCGCCGCTGCTCACCGTGATCTTCGGCGCCATGTTCCTCGGAGAGGAGGTGCGCCTCTTCCGGCTGAGCGCGGTGGCGGCGGGGCTCGTGGGCGTGATGATCGTCCTGTCGCCGCGGTTCCAGATCTCGGGCGTGGCCGAGGCCTCCAAGCTCGAGACCGTGGGCGCGATGGCGGCGCTTCTCGGGGCGGTCTTCGCGGCGCTCGCCCAGGTCTTCGTGCGCAAGCTCGTCACCGCCGAGGCCACCGCCACCATCGTCTTCTACTTCTCGGTCACGGCGACGGTGCTCTCGCTCGCGACGCTGCCCTTCGGCTGGGCGATGCCCTCGGCCCGCGGCTTCGCCATCCTGGTGGGGGTGGGGGTGCTGGGCGGGGTAGGGCAGATCCTGCTGACCGAGAGCTATCGCCATGCCGACGTGAGCGTCGTCGCGCCTTTCGAGTACGCCTCCATCCTGCTCGCGCTCGCGCTCGGCTACCTGCTGTTCCACGAGGCCCCGACCGGGACCATGCTGGTCGGCGTCGGGCTGATCGTGGCGGCGGGCCTCGTCATCATCCACCGCGAACGCAAGCTCGGGCTCGAACGGGCCCGGGCCCGGCGCGCCGTCACTCCGCAGGGCTGAATGATCTACAAGCTGTTCCGCGCCCCCGAGCTGGCCGAGCTGGTCGCCGCCGGCGAGACCCCGGGCTCCGCCGTCGACCGGGCCGACGGCTATGTGCATTTCTCGACCGAGGTCCAGCTCCCCGGCACCGCGGCGAAGCATTTCGCCGGCGAGGTCGGGCTGTGGCTGGTCGCCTGCGACGAAGCGGCGATGGGTCCGGCCCTGGTCTGGGAGCCGTCCCGCGGGGGGGCGCTGTTCCCGCATCTGCGCCGGGCGCTGACCCGGGCGGACGTCGCCTGGATCCGGCCCTTCGACGGCGCGGCGGAGGGCCTGTGATGGAGCGGATCGGCCTCGCCCTCCTGCACCGGATGGACCCGGAGCGCGCCCATGGCCTGGCGCTGGCGGCGCTGCGGCTGGGGCTGGGGCCCCGGGGGGGCGCGATTTCCTCGCCGCGGCTGCGGGTGCAGTTGGCGGGGCTCGACCTGCCCAATCCGCTGGGCCTCGCTGCGGGCTTCGACAAGAATGCGGTCGCGGTGGGGCCTCTGCTCCGGTCGGGCTTCGGCTTCGTCGAGGTGGGGGCGGCCACCCCGCGGCCCCAGCCGGGCAATCCGCGGCCGCGGCTGTTCCGGCTGGCGGAGGATCGGGCGGTCATCAACCGCTTCGGCTTCAACAACGACGGGATGGAGGCGATCGCCGCGCGGCTCGCCCAGCCGAGACCGGCGGGGGTGGTGGGGCTGAACCTCGGCGCGAACAAGGACAGCGCCGACCGGGCGGCGGATTTCGCCGCGACCCTGACGCGGGCCGGGGCGCATGTGGATTTCGCCACCGTCAACGTCTCTTCCCCCAACACCGAGCGGCTGCGCGACCTGCAGGGGGCGGAGGCGCTGGACGCGCTGCTGGCCGGGGTGATGGCGGCCAATGCAGGGCTGGCGCGGCCCCTGCCGATCTTTCTCAAGATCGCGCCGGATCTGGAGCGGGGCGATCTCGCCGAACTCGTGGCCGTGGCGCTGGAGCGGGGGGTGGCGGGGATCATCGCCACCAACACCACCCTGTCGCGTCCGGGCCTGCGCAGCCCCCAAGGGGGCGAGGCGGGGGGGCTGTCGGGCCAGCCGCTGTTCCCGCTCGCGACCCGGACGCTGGCGCGGACGGCGCTCTTGACCGGCGGGCGGATCCCGCTGATCGGCGCGGGCGGGGTCGGGTCGGCCCGGCAGGCCTACGCCAAGATCCGGGCGGGCGCCTCGGCGGTGCAGCTCTACAGCGCGCTGGTCTATGGCGGGCTGCGGCTGGTGGGCGAGATCCTCGCGGGGCTGGAGCGGCTCCTGGAGGCGGACGGCCACGCCAGCGTCGCCGCGGCGGTGGGGCGCGACGCAGAAGCGCTGGCGGAGGGGTGAGGCGAGTCCCCGCCCGCGTGCGGCAGCGCCCCGGCCTTTCGCCCCGCGGGCGGAAGGTTTCGCAGCTGGAGGCGCCGCACGGAGGGCTGCCCCGCGCGCGAGCGGAGGAGGAGCCAGAGAGGGTGGTGATCGAGAAGGAAGCCACCCGGTTGCTTCGCGGTCTGGGGGAAGAGCCGTAGCCTGGCCTTATCCCCTGACCTGTCCCAACGTCCGCTGGAAGGCCGGGCGTCGGGACAGGCGCTCGACATAGGCGGCGAAGGCAGGCCGCGCGGGCACGAGGCCGAACTGGAGCTGCCAGCCCAGTTGCGCGCCCACGTAGACGTCCGCCGCCGAGAAGGCCGGCCCGGCGATGTAGTCGCCGCCGAGCGCGGTCTCGAGCGCGTCCAGCACCTGCTCGACCCCGGCTCCGTAGCCCATCATCCGGCGCTGCTCCGGCGCGACGGTGACGCCCAGGGCGGCGTTGGTCGTGGCCTGCTCGAAGGGGCCGGCGGCGAAGACGGTCCAGCGGAAATAGGGGGCCCGGTGCTCGGGCGCAGGCAGCAGGCCCGCCTCGGGAAAGGCGTCGGCGAGATAGAGGCAGATCGCCGCGGCCTCGGTCACCACCTGCCCGCGATGGCGGATGGCGGGGACCTTGCCCATCGGGTTCACCCGCAGATAGTCCGGCCCCTTCATCGTCGTGTCGAACTCGATGATCTCGGTGCGATAGGGCGCGCCCAGCTCCTCCAGCATCCAGGCGGCGATCAGCCCGCGCGAGCGCGGGTGGGTGTAGAAGACGATTTCGTCGGACATCGCAGGCCTCGCTCGATTGATTTCCCGCCGCACGGACCGCGCGACGGGGCTTCGGGGCTGCATTCGCGGGCGCCCCGGATCCAGGCTGGGCGGGTGCGTCAGTCCCCGGCCGGGCCCGCCTTGCAGAGGCATTCGACCGGCTGGGCGAGGTCGCGCTGGACCTCCGCCCCCGCGCCCGCGAGCTTGTCCATTCGCCGGGCGAGCTTCAGGTCGAGCTCGGAGAGCCCGTCGCAGGAATGGGTGGTCAGCGTCACGTCCACGACGTTGTAGACGTTGCGCCATTCCGGGTGGTGGTCGAGCTTTTCCGCGGCGAGGGCGACCCGGGACATGAAGCCCCAGGCCTCGCTGAAATTCGCGAACTTCCAGACCTTGCGGATCGCGTCGCGGTCGGGGGCGGCGCCCCAGCCGGTCGCGCCGAGGGCGGGCAGGGCGGCCGCGCGCTCGGCCTCGGTCAGGCGGACGGCGGCGCTCATGCCTCCGCTCCCGCCCGTGCGGCGATCTCGGCCTCGGCCGTGGCGGCGACGCGGGCGAGGGCCGGACGCGCCTTCAGCCGGTCGTGATAGGCGACGAAGGCCGGCCGCTTCGGGATGCCGCCGAAGGCCATCCCGAAGCCGAGATGCGAGCCCACATAGACGTCCGCTGCGCTGAACGCGGGTCCCGCGACATAAGCCCCGCTCAGCGCCGTCTCCAGCGCGTCGAGCGTCCGCTCCAGGTCGCCGCCATACCCGACGAAGCCGCGCTTTGCCTCCGGCGCCTCCACCCCCAGGGCGGCGTTGGTCACCGCGGCCTCCAGCGGGCCCGCCGCGAAGAACAGCCAGCGGTAGTAGTCCGCCCGGTCGGCGAGGGGCGGCGCGAGGCCCGCCGCGGGGAAGGCGTCGGCGAGATAGGCGCAGATCGCCGCGCATTCCGTCACCGCCCGGCCGCGATGGACGATCGCCGGCACCTTGCCCATCGGATTGATCGCCAGATACTCGGGCGTCCGCATCGGCGGGCCGTAGTCGAGCGTCAGCCGGCGGTAGGGCGCGCCCACCTCCTCCAGCATCCAGTGGACGATGCGGGCCCGGGATTGCGGGTTATAATAGAAGACGATCTCGCTGGATGTTGGCTCGTCGGACATGGGCGCCCCCGATTGCTGACCGGCCGCAGCCTAGCCCCGCGCGGCGGCCCCGCCTACCCCTCGCGCGCGGCGCGGGCGACGAGCGCGGAGAGAAGGTCGCTGCGGGTGACGATGCCGACGAGGCGGCCCCGCTCCATCACCGGGACCGCTTCGGTCGCGCCCTCCGCGAGCCAGGGCAGGATCAGCGCCGCGGGGGTGGCGAGGGTCGCCCGGGGCAGGGCGACCTCCATCACCTCCTCGGCGGTCTGGGCCCAGCGGCGCCCGGCGAAGAGGTCGGCGAGTCCTTGGGTCAGCCCGCGCTTCGCCCGGATCGCCCCGCGGATCAGGTGGATCTGGAAGACGACCCCGAGCAGCCGCCCCGCCTCGTCCACCACCGGCAACGAGGTGAAGCCGCGTTCGCGGAAGATCTCCGCCACCTTGGCCAGGGGGGTGGAGGGGCGCACCGTCACCAGGTCGCGGGACATGATCTCGCCGCATGTGAGCGTCCCCAGCCGCTTGCCCGCCGCCTGCATCTCGGCGGCGGCGATCAGCCGGGCGAGGTCCTCGGTCCCGAGGTTGGCGGACTGGCGGTAGTCGCGCAGGATCGCCGCCAGGTCGGCCTCGTCGAGGCCCAGCCGCTCGGGGGGCGTGCGGTCCGTGGCGGGCGTCTGGCGCAGCGGATAATGGCGGCCGCTGACCCGCGCATAGGCCAGCGCCAGGACGACCAGCGCCGTCGTCCCCAGCATGACGGGCTCGAGCGCGAAGCGGAAGCCGATCTCGTGGATCGCGCCGGGGTTGAGGGCGGCGGTCATCGCGACGGCGCCGCCGGGCGGGTGCAGCGCGCGGATGAGCATCATCGCGAGGATGGCGAGGCCCGCGGCCAGCGCCGGCGCAAGCTCGGGCGGGGGGGCTGCCCGCACGACGGCGACCGCGGCGAGCGCCGCGACGCCGTTGCCCGCCACCGCCGACCAGGGCTGGGCGAGCGGGCTGTTGGGCGCGGCGAAGAGCAGCACCGCCGTGGCGCCGAAGGGGGCGATCAGGTAGAGCCCCAGCGCCACGTCGCCCCCCGGCGGCAGGAGGAGCGCGAGGAGCGCGACGCCGATCGTCGCCCCCGCCGCGGCGAGGAGCGCGTCGCGCAGCCTGGGGCGCGACATCGCCGGCCCAAAGGCCTTCGTCCAGCGCGGGAGGCGCGCCATGGCGAGCCGTCAGGCCCCCGATTTCATTTGGGCGATCAGCTTGTCGAGGCTGCCGCCCTGGGCTTCGAGCATCGCCCGGACCTCGGTGCGCTCGTTGGTCAGCATCGAGACGCCCTCGATGATGAGGTTCACGACCTTGGGCTGGCCGCTGCGCTCGCTCACCTGCCAGTCGACGGCGATCGGCTGGCGGCCGGGGCGCGCGACCTGGGTGGAGACCAGCACGCCCTTGTCGCCGCCGTCCTGGGTCTTGGTCACGGCGACGGTCGCGTTCTGGTAGTCCTTGAACTGGCTGCCGTACTTGCGGGCGAGATAGGTCTGGAAGGCCGGGACGAAGGCCTGCTTCTGGGCGGGGGTCGCCGCGCGCCAGGGGGGGCCGAGCACGCTGGCCGCCACCACCGGCATGTCGCCGTAGCGGCCGAGCAGGGCGGCGAAGTCCTGAGTGAGCCGGGCGGGGGAGGAGGCGCTGCGCAGCGCCGCGATGAAATCGGCGGCGAGCTTCTCCACCAGCGCGCTCGCCCGGTTCGTCGCCTGGGCGAGGGCCGCGCGCGGCAGGAGGGCGAGCGCGGCGGCGCCGGCCAGCAGCGCGCGGCGCGAGATCTCATTGATCGGCATAGGGGTCCTCCAGCTCGTCGATCGTGGCGCCGCCCTGGAGCCGGGCGCGCATGTTCTGCAGATAGCTGATCCGCTGGGCGTTGTAGCTGTCGGCGCTTTCGTGCAGCAGGGCCTGGGCGGCCGGATCGAGCTTGTAGCGGTCGTGCAGCAGGTCGACGGTGCGCAGGCCGCCGACGACGGTCGAGGCCCCCCCCGTCACGTAGAAGACCGGATCGGTGGCGACGTCGAGCCCCCAGCCCGCCCAGTCGCGCTGAGTGCCCGGGCCGCCGACCGGCAGCTCCCAGTAGGCGCCCGGGGGCACGCCCCAGACGTGCATGGTCTCGTCCATGCCGGTCTCGCGGTAGGGCAGGCCCATCTCCGCCGCCGGGTCGAGCAGGCCGCCGAAGCCGAAGACGGTGTTGATGGCGAAGCGGAAGGTGTTCTCCAGCACCTTCACCGGCTTGCCCTGGAGGCCGTACTGGATGGTCTGGGCGGGCAGGCGGCTGTGGTTGACGAAATTGGTCACGCCGTTGCGCGCGGGCTCGGGCAAGGCGGCGCCGTAGGCCCGGGCGGCGGGGCCGTAGGCGGCGGCGTCGAGCGCGACGTTGAGCTGGTGGGACGAGCGGTTCTGTTCCTCCAGCGGATCCGCGTCCAGCGCCGGCGGCGGGGCGGGACGCTGGGCGCAGGCGGCCAGAAGGACGAGGATGAGCGGCGTCAGGCGGGTCACGGGATTTCCTCCGCCCGCCTGCTTAGCCTGCGGTCGCGCGCGGCGCCACCGGTCTGGCGCTGCGCGCCGCATTGTTTCCCGCGGAGGGCTCTGCATATAAGGGCTGCGACCCGAGCAGATATGGAGCCCGCCGATGTCCGCGATCGAAGCCCGCCTGGCCGAACTGGGCGTGACCCTGCCCGACGCGCCCGCCCCGGCGGCGAACTACGTGCCCTTCGTTGTCTCGGGCAAGACCGTCTACGTCTCGGGGCAGGTGAGCGCGGGGCCCGAAGGCCTGATCGCCGGAAAGCTCGGCGCCGATCTCGACGTGGCGGCGGGGGCGGCCGCCGCCAAGGCCTGCGCGCTGTCCCTGATCGCCCAGGCGAAGAAGGCGGCGGGCGGCGATCTCGACCGCATCGCCCGGGTGGTGAAGCTGGTCGGCTTCGTCAATTCCACGGCCGAGTTCGGCGACCAGCCCAAGGTGATCAACGGCGCCTCTGATTTCTTCGTGGAGGTCTTCGGCGACAAGGGGCGGCACGCCCGCTCCGCGGTCAGCGCCGCCTCGCTGCCCTTCGGGGTGGCGGTGGAGATCGAGGCGATCTTCGAGCTGGCCTGATCCTGTGGGACCCGCCCTGCCCCCCGGTTTCCTGCGCCTGCCTATCGCGCATCGCGGGCTGCACGACAAGGCCGCCGGCCGGCTGGAGAACAGCCGCGCCGCCGTGGCCGCCGCGGTCGCCGCGGGCTACGGGGTGGAGATCGACATTCAGCTCTCGGCCGACGGCGAGGCCATGGTCTTTCACGACGAGGCCCTGCCGCGGCTGACCGACGGGTCGGGGCTGGTCTCGGACCATCCGGCGGCGGTGCTGGGGCGGATGCGGCTCGCCGGGATGGCGGAGGGGATCCCGACGCTGGTCGAGATCCTGGCGCTGGTGGGGGGGCGGGCTCCCCTGCTCATCGAGGTGAAGGACCAGACCGGGGTGCTCGGCCCCGAGGTCGGGCTGCTGGAGGCGCGGGTGGCGGCGCTGGTCGCCGCCTATGAGGGACCGGTGGCGGTGATGTCCTTCAACCCCCATTCGGTGGCGGCGCTGGCCGAGGCCGCGCCCGGGGTGGCGCGGGGCCTCACCTCCTGCGCCTTCGACGGGGCGGACTGGGCGCTGCCCGACTATCGCCGGGCGGAGCTCGCCAACCTGCAGGACGCGGAGCGGACCGGCGCCTGCTTCGTCTCCCACGACAAGGACGACCTCGACAACCCGGCGGTGGCGCGGCTGAAGGGCGAGGGGCTTGCGGTGCTCACCTGGACCATCCGCAGCCCGGCCGAGGAAATGCAGGCCCGGCGGATCGCCGACAACATCACCTTCGAGCGGTATCTGGCCGCGATCCCGGAAGCGTGACGCCGCGGGCGGGGTTTGCGGCGCTTCGCCTCGCGGTGCGCGCCTCGACCTCGCCGCCGAGATCCCCGATACTGGCCGCGGCGGTCGGCCGGGACCCGAGCGGCGGCCCGAGCGGTTTCCCCCGGCCGCCGCCTGTGAACAAGTCCCGAGGATCCCATGGACGGCGGCGAGCGCATCGAGGTCAGTGTGCTGGGGGGCCTGGACCAGATCCCCGCGGCCGAGTGGGACGCCTGCGCCGCGCCTGGCTCCGGCCGGCCGGTCGATCCCTTCACCACCCATCGCTTCCTCCTGGCGCTGGAAGAGTCCGGCTCCGTCGGCGGGCGGAGCGGCTGGCAGCCCCTGCATCTCGTCGCCCGGCAGGGGGGGGCGACGATCGGGGTCATGCCGCTCTACGGCAAGAGCCACAGCCAGGGCGAGTATATCTTCGACCACAATTGGGCCGACGCCTATGAGCGCGCCGGGGGGGCCTATTACCCCAAGCTGCAATCGGCCGTGCCCTTCACCCCCGCCGCCGGCCGGCGCTTCCTGACCCGACCCGGGGCCGAGGCGGCGGGGCGGGCGGCGCTTCTGGAGGGGGCGCTGACGCTGGCGCGGCGCAACGCGCTGAGCTCGCTCCACGTGACCTTCTGCACCGCCGAGGAACGCGACTGGGGGGCCGCGGCAGGCCTGCTCCCCCGGGCCACCCAGCAGTTCCACTGGCGCAACCGCGGCTATGGGGATTTCGAGGCGTTCCTGGCCGATCTCTCCTCGCGCAAGCGCAAGACCATCCGCCGGGAGCGGGCAAAGGCGCAGGCCTTCGGCGGCGAGATCGTCCGCCTGACCGGGCCGGAGATCGAGCCCGCCCACTGGGACGCCTTCTGGCGGTTCTACCAGGACACGGGCGGGCGGAAATGGGGCCGGCCCTACCTGACCCGGGCGTTCTTCGACCGGGCGCAGGAGACCCTGCGCGACGACATCCTGCTGGCGCTGGCCCGGCGCGAGGGCCGCTGGGTGGCCGGCGCGCTGAACTTCATCGGGCGCGACACGCTCTACGGCCGCTACTGGGGCTGCATCGAGGAGCACGACTGCCTGCATTTCGAGCTCTGCTACTACCAGGCGATCGACTGGGCCCTGGGCGCCGGCCTCGGCCGGGTCGAGGCGGGCGCCCAGGGCGAACACAAGCTCGCCCGCGGCTACCTGCCCGCGGAGACCCATTCGCTGCACTGGTTCGCCGATGCGGGGCTGGGCCGGGCCGTGGGCCAGTACCTGGAGGCGGAGCGCCGGGCCGTCGATCGGGAGATCGAGGTGCTGACCGCCTATGGCCCCTTTCGCCGCGGGCCCGTTCCCGAAGTCGAGTAGCCGCGGCTTGCGCCCGGGCCCGCGGGCGCCTAAGGCGGAAGGAGACCTCCGCCGCGCAAAGAGGTGCCGCCCCGTGATCCGCGCCTTCGTCTCGATCCGCCCGCCCGAGGAGGCGCTGCATCGGCTTGTGGCCGCCCAGGCCGGTCTGCCCGCCGGGCGGCTGGTCGCGCCCGAGAACCTGCACCTGACGCTCGCCTTCCTCGGCGAGCAGCCCGAGCCGGTGCTGGAGGACCTGCACTACGCGCTCGGCGCGATCCGCTGCCCCGCCGTCTGGCTGGAGTTCGGTGGGATGGCGCTGTTCGAGCAGCAGCGGGCGCAGATCGTGGCGATGGAGGCCGTCGCGGGCCCCGCGCTGGCGCGGCTGCGCGAGAAGGTCTCCCAGGCCGCCCGCAGCGCCGGGATCGCGCTGGAGCGCAGCCGGTGGCGGCCGCACGTGACGCTCGCCCGGCTGAACCAGCCGCCCATGCCGGAGGAGGCTGCGCGGCTGCGCGACTTCGTGGCGGCGCGGGCGGGATCCCGCGCCGGGCCCTGGCCGGTGGCGGAGTTCGAGCTCACCCGCTCCTGGCTGGGCCGGGCCGGCGCCGCCTACGAGGCGATGGCGGAATACGCCCTGGACGCGCCGGAGCCCGCGTCGATCTGAAGGTCCGGGAGTGGCCTGCCAAGGCGCGACCGCGCCGCGCCCCCGCGCGGCGCCGGGCCCAACGGGCGGCACGGGGCCCTTGGCCCCGCGCCGACGGGCGGGAGCGCCCCCGCCGAACGCAGGGCCGGCCGGAAGGGCGCAGGGTCGGGGGCGGTCAGGCCCGCTCGACGTATTCCATGGTCTCGGTGGAGACGATGATCGCCTCGCCCTCGCCGACGAAGGGCGGAATCATCACCCGCACGCCGTTGTCGAGGATCGCGGGCTTGAAGCTGTTCGCCGCCGTCTGGCCCTTCACCGCCGGCTCGGTCTCGACCACGGTGCAGGTGACCTTGTCCGGCAGCTGGGCGTTCAGCGCCTCGTCCTCATAATATTCGACCTGGATGGTCATGCCGTCCTGGAGGAAGGGCCGGCGCTCGCCGAAGATGTCGGCGGGGATCGTCACCTGCTCGAAGGTCTCGGCGTCCATGAAATGCAGCAGACCGTCCGATTCGTAGAGGAACTGCTGGTCCTTCTGGTCGAGGCGGATGCGCTCCACCTTGTCCGCCGAGCGGAAGCGCTCGTTCAGCTTGCGCCCGTCGCGGACGTTCTTCAGCTCCACCTGGGCGAAGGCGCCGCCCTTGCCGGGCTTCACATGCGCAACCTTCACCGCGACCCACAGGCCGCCGTCATGCTCGAGGATGTACCCCGGTCGGATCTCGTTGCCGTTGATCTTCGCCATCGCCCAGACCGTCCATTCACCTGATCGAAATTCGCCGCCGCTATAGGTCGGGACAAAGGCGCTGGCAAGTTGCCCGCCGAGAAGGCCGGAAGCAACCGCCCGCGCCCCGTTCGGGCCGGGCGCCCTCCGGCCGGGTTCTCCAGGAAACGAGTATCGATGAATACCCAACGTGACCGCCTTCCCGAGGCGTTGGCGCAGGCCTTCGCTGCGCGCGGCTTTTCCGATCTCACCCCCGTCCAGGCGGCCGTCCTGGCCGAGGCGCGCGGGGGCCGCGACCTTCTCGTCTCGGCGCCCACCGGCTCGGGCAAGACCTTGGCGCTGGGGCTCGCGCTCTATTCCGACCTTCTCGGCGCAGAGGGGAGCATGGAGGCTGGCAGGGAGGCGCGCGGCGCCGCGCCCCGAGGCCTCGTCGCCGCGCCGACCCGGGAACTGGCGCGGCAGGTGGCGGCGGAGCTCGAATGGCTCTACCGCGGAACCGGGATCCGGGTGCGGCTCTGCACCGGCGGCGTCGCGCCGCGGCTGGAGCGGCGGGCGCTGCGGGCAGGCTGCGAGCTGGTGGTGGGCACGCCGGGGCGGCTTTGCGACCATCTCGCCCGGAGGGCGCTCGACCTCGGGCGGCTGGCGGTCGTCGCGCTCGACGAGGCGGACGACATGCTCGACCTCGGCTTTCGCGCCGAGGTGGAGGCCCTGCTCGCCGCCGCGCCCCCCGGCCGGCGGACGCTGATGGTCTCGGCGACGATCGGTCCCAAGGCGGCGGCGCTGGCGGCGGCGCACCTGCGCGACCCGCTGCGGGTGGAGCCGGGCGGCGCGGGCGCGCCGGCCGCGCTGCGGCTGGAGGCGGTGGCGGTCGCGCCCGCCGAGCGCGACGCCGCGGTGGCGAACCTGCTCCGTTTCCACGAGGCCCCCGGCGCGCTGGTGTTCTGCGCCCGGCGCGAGGCGGTGGCCGCGCTCGCCACGCGGCTCGAGGGGCGGGGGTTCCAGGTGGTCGCCTTGTCGGGCGCCCTGCCGCAGCGGGAGCGGGATGCGGCGGTCGCCGCCCTGCGCGCCGGTCGGGCGCGGGTCTGCGTGGCGACCGATCTCGCCGCCCGGGGGCTCGACCTGCCCGGGCTCGACCTGGTGGTCCATGCGGATCCCCCCGCCAATCCCGCCGCGCTCACCCACCGATCCGGCCGGGCGGGACGGGCCGGACGCGAGGGGCGGGCGGTGATCCTCGCCCCGCACCGGATGCGGACGCGGGTCGAGGCGCTGGCCCGGGCCGCGGGGGTGGAACTCGACTGGCGCGCCGCCCCCGGCCTCGACGCCGTGCGCGCCCGGGACGAGGCGCGGCTGGTCCAGGACTTGGCCGGCGCCGCTGCGCCCCGGGCCGAGGAGGAGGCCGCCGCCGCGCGGCTCCTCGCCGCCCATGACCCGTCCCGGCTCGCCGTCGCGCTTTTGCGGCTGCACCGGCCGGGAGGCGAGGCGGAGGATCTGGCCGCTCTCAGCCGGCCCGGACCGGAGGGGCGAGGCGGGCGGAAATCTCCTCCCAGGCGGCGTTGATCGCCGCGAGACGGGCGGAGGCCAGCGCCACGCCCTCGGGCGGCAGCCCGCGGGCGATCATCCGGTCGGGATGGTTCTCGCGCACCAGCCTGCGCCAGCGGGCGCGGATCGTCGCGAGATCGGCGTCATGGGGCGCGCCGAGCACCTGCCAGGGATCGCGTCGGGCGCAGGGGGCGAGCCGCGCCTCGATGGCGGCGAAGACCGGCGGGCCGAGGCCGAAGATGTCGGAGACCCGGCGCAGGAAGCTCCCCTCCACCTCGTTGTAGCAGCCGTCCGCGAGCGCGACGTGGAACAGGCCTTCGAGGATGTCCTCGAGCATCTTCGGCTGGCGGCGGAACAGCTTGGCGATGCGGCGGGCGTAGACCTCGAAGCCGCCTGCATCCTGCCGCGCGAGGTTGTAGACCCGGGCCGCCGCCGCCTCGTCCTCGGGGGCGATGTGGAAGATGCGGCGGAAGGCCGCCACTTCCGCCGGCTTCACCACCCCGTCGATCTTGGCCATCTTGGCCCCGAGGCAAACGATGGCGATGGTGAAGGCGACGCTTTTCTCCGGCCGCTCGGGCGGGCGGTCGAAGGCCGCGAGCAGGCTTCCGCCCCGGGCGACCGCGGCGGAGACAAATTCGGCGAGGCGGGTCCAGAGCGACATGGGGCGCGACCCTAGCGCGGCGCAGCCGCCGGGGGAACCAGGCTCAGATCACGAGCTCGAAGATCACCAAATCCATCCAGCGGTCGAACTTGCGTCCCGCCTCGCGGATCCGGCCCGCCTCGCGAAAGCCGAAGCGCTCGTGGAAGGCGAGGCCCGCGTCGTTCTCGGCCGAGACGCAGCCCACCAGCACATGGACCCCCCGCGCCCGCGCATGGTCGACGAGCGCCCGCACCAGCGCCCTCGCCGCGCCCCGGCCGCCGGCGTCGGGGCCGAGGATGATCGTGTGCTCCATCGTATGGGCGTAGCCCGCGCCGGTGCGGAACTGGGCGTAGGTCGCGAAGCCGAGGAGCCCGCCGCCCGCCTCCTCCGCCACCAGCCAGGGCCAGTCGCGCTCCGCCCGGGCCGTCATCAGGCCCACCACGTCCTCGGGCCGGCGCTCGACGCGGTTGAAGGTCACCGCGGTGTCGCGAATGTAGGGGTTCCAGATGTCGGCGATGGCGCTTGCATCCTCGGGCGTCGCATGTCTGATGGTGGCCATTCTCTCCCCGCGTCCGGCGTCCTGACCCGTTCTAGCCCGCGCGGGCCGGCGGGACAGGGGGTATGAAGATGTGGGATTTCTGGATCGACCGGGGCGGCACCTTCACCGACGTGGTCGCCCGGGATCCGGAGGGGCGGCTGCGCCGGGCGAAGCTCCTGTCCGAAGGCCCCGACGGGCGCGACGCGGCGCTGTCGGGGATCCGGCGGTTCCTCGGGCTCGGGCCCGACGACCCTATCCCGTCCGCCCGCGTCGGCGCGGTCAAGATGGGCACCACCGTCGCCACCAACGCCCTTCTGGAGCGCAAGGGCGAGCCGGTGGTCCTGGTGACGACCCAGGGCCTCGGGCAGCAGTTGCGCCTCGGCTACCAGAACCGGCCGAAGCTCTTCGCCCGGCGCATCGTCCTGCCCGACATGCTCCACGCCCGGGTGATCGAGGCGCGGGAGCGGGTGCGGGCGGACGGGACGGTGGAGGTCCCCCTCGACGCCGCCCACCTGGCGGCCGCGCTGGCGGAGGCCCGGGCCGAGGGGCTCGCCGCCTGCGCCATCGTCTTCGTCCACGGCTATCGCCACCGGGCCCACGAAGCGGAGGCGGCGCTGATCGCGCGGGCCGTGGGCTTCGCCCAGGTCTCGGTCAGCCACGAGGTCAGCCCGCTGATGAAGATGGTCAGCCGCGGCGACACCACCGTGGCGGACGCATACCTCTCGCCGATCCTGCGGCGCTATGTCGACCGGGTGGCGGCGGCCTTCGAGGGGGACATGGGCGGCAAGCTCATGTTCATGCAGTCCTCGGGCGGTCTGACCGACGCCCGGCGCTTCCAGGGCAAGGACGCCATCCTGTCTGGCCCCGCCGGGGGAGTGGTCGGCGCGGCCCGGGTCAGCGCCCTCGCCGGGGAGGAGCGGATCATCGGCTTCGACATGGGCGGCACCTCGACCGACGTTTGCCACTATGCGGGCGCCTTCGAGCGGGTGCTGCACACCGAGATCGCCGGGGTGCGGATCACCGCACCGATGATGCACATCCATACGGTCGCGGCCGGGGGCGGCAGCCTGCTCGCCTATGACGGCGCCCGGATGCGGGTGGGGCCCGAGAGCGCCGGCGCCGATCCCGGGCCCGCCTGCTACGGCCGGGGCGGGCCGCTGGCCGTGACGGACGCCAACGTCGCCACGGGTCGGCTGCGGCCGGAGTTCTTTCCGGAGATCTTCGGGGCCACGGGCGACCGGCCGCTCGACGTCGCGGCGACCCGGGCGGGGTTCGCGCGGCTGGCGGCGGAGATCGGCAAGATCCCGGAGGAGGCGGCCGAGGGCTTCCTGCGCATCGCCGTCGAGAGCATGGCGAACGCCATCAAGACGATCAGCGTCCAGCGCGGCCATGACGTGACCGGCTATTGCCTGACCGTCTTCGGGGGCGCGGGGGCGCAGCACGCCTGCGCCATCGCCGACACGCTGGGGATGGAGACCTGCCTGATCCATCCCATGGCCTCGCTGCTGTCGGCTTATGGCATGGGACTCGCGGAGATCCGCGCCGCCCGGATCGAGGCGGTGGAGGCCGATCTCGACGCCGAGGGCCGGCTGCGGGCGGCGGCGCTGATCGACCGGCTGGGGGTGGAGGCGCTCGGCGAGGTCGAAGCCCAGGGTGTGCCGGAACGGGCAATCCGGCTGGTCCAGACCCTGCGGCTGAAGGTGAAGGGGAGCGACGCCGCGCTGGCCGTGCCCTTCGACACGCTCGCCGGGATGCGGGCGGCCTTCGCCGCGGCGCATCGGGCGCGCTTCGGCTTTGAGCCCGGCCCGGCGCTGGTCATCGACTCCGCCGCCGTGGAGGCGATCGGCGCGACCGCCGACCTGACCGAGCCCGAGCATCCCCTGGTCGACCGGCCGGAGGCGGCGCAGGAAACGGCGCTGACCGCGCCGGTCTTCCTCGACGGGGCCTGGCGCGAGACCCGCTTCGTCCGGCGCGAGGCCCTGCGACCCGGCGACCGGGTGACGGGACCGGCGGTTGTGGCGGAGGCCCATACCTCCATCCTCGTCGCCCCCGGCTGGCGGGCGGAGGTCACCGCCCGCGACCATGTCCTGCTGCGCCGCGTCCTGCCGCGTCCCCGGAGCGAGGCGGCGGGAACCCATGCCGATCCGGTGCTGCTCGAGGTCTTCAACAACCTCTACATGTCCATCGCCGAGCAGATGGGCGCGGTGCTCGAGAACACGGCCGCGAGCGTCACCATCAAGGAGCGGCTGGACTTCTCCTGCGCGGTCTTCGACGCGTCCGGCGACCTGATCGCCAACGCTCCCCACATGCCGGTGCATCTCGGCTCCATGGGGGCGAGCGTGAAGGCGGCTCTGGCCGCCAACCCGGACATGCGGCCGGGCGACGTCTTCGCCCTGAACGCCCCCTATGCGGGGGGGACGCATCTGCCCGACATCACCGTGGTCATGCCGGTCTTCGGGGCGGAGGGACTGCTGTTCTTCACCGCCGCGCGGGGGCATCACACCGACATTGGCGGGCTGACCCCGGGCTCCATGCCTCCCGACAGCCGCACGATCCACGACGAGGGTGTCTATATCGAGACCTGGACGTTGGTGGAGGGCGACCGCTTCCGGGAGGCCGAGACCCGGGCGCTGCTGACTGCGGGGCCGCATCCCGCCCGGGCGCCCGAGACCAACCTCGCCGACCTGCGCGCCCAGGTCGCGGCCTGCGCCAAGGGCGCGGCGGAGCTCGGGCGGATGGTGGAGCAGTTCGGGCTCCCGGTGGTCCGGGCCTACATGGGCCACGTGAAGGACAACGCCGAGGAATGCGTCCGCCGGGCGATCGAGGCCCTGTCGGACGCGGAGCATGTCTACCCTATGGACCCGGACTTCGACGGGACCCCGCGCGAGATCCGCGTGAAGGTCACGGTGGACCGGGCGGCCCGGTCGGCGACCGTCGATTTCACCGGCACGACCGGCCAGCTCGCCACCAACTACAACGCCCCCGAGCCGGTGACCCGGGCGGCGGTGCTCTATGTCTTTCGCTGCCTCGTCGACGACGACATCCCCATGAACGAGGGAGTGATGAAGCCGCTGAAGGTGATCCTGCCCCCGGGCACCATGCTCTCGCCCGCCTATCCGGCGGCGGTGATCGCGGGAAACGTGGAGACGAGCCAGGCGGTGACCTCGGCGCTGTTCCTGGCGCTCGGGGTGCAGGCGGCGGCCCAGTCCACCATGAACAACACCACCTGGGGAGACGCGAGGCGTCAGTACTACGAGACCATCTGCGGCGGGACCGGGGCCGGGCGCCTCTCGGACGGGACGGGGCATCCGGGGGCCTCGGGGGTGCATTCCCACATGACCAACTCGCGGCTGACCGATCCGGAGGTGCTGGAATGGCGCTATCCGGTGGTGCTGGACGAGTTCCGCCTGCGCGAGGGCTCGGGCGGGGCGGGGGCGTTCCGCGGCGGCGAGGGGGTGGTCCGGCGCATCCGCTTCCTGGAGCCGATGACGGTGGCGACCCTCGCCGGCCACCGGATCGTGCCGCCGCCGGGGCTCGGCGCGGGCGGGCCGGGGGCGGTGGGGCGGACCCGGATCCTGCGGGCGGACGGGACGGTGGAGGAGCTCGCCTCGGCCGATCGGGCCGAGGTGGGGCCGGGGGACGTGTACTGGCTGGAGACGCCGGGGGGTGGGGGATACGGCTGAGAGGCCCGCATAACACGCGTGTTATGCGGGTCAAGATATTGATCAAAAAATATTTTCTGAAAACCGGAAACCCGGTGGTCATGGGTGTGAACGGGTGTGAAGGGGGCGTCTCGCCTTGGTCCGGGGGATGCCGGGGCGCTTCGCCGGACCGACCGGGCTGGGCGGTGAGGCGCCCCGCTTGGCCGCCGTCTGGTTGCGCAGGCGCAACCGGGGCCTGGAGGACGGGGCGGCGCCAGGATGGGCGGTGCGGGGACAGGCGCGCAATGCGGGCGGGGCCCGGGGCTTGGGCGGCGCCAGAGCAAGATGACGTGGGAATGCGCGGAGGCGCGATGCGGGCGGGGCTGGTCGCAGGTGGAACGGGTTTCCCGAGGCGATTGGGATTGTTTCCGGAAATGCGCCAAATATTTTCCAACGAAACCGTTCAGTTTTGTTTTGCGGCGCCCTATATCTGTCGCAACGCACAACGAACCGGACAGGCTCCCATGAACCAGATCGCCCCCATCGTCGCCACCGACCGCAACGCCGAGCATCCGGTGGACCCGCTGTTCCTGCACCGCTGGTCCCCGCGCGCCTTTGACGGCGCGCCGCTGACCGAGGCGCAGATCCTCACCATCCTGGAGGCGGCGAGCTGGGCTCCCTCGGCCTACAACGCCCAGCCCTGGCGCTTTGTCTATGGGCTGAAGGGCACGCCGGAATTCGACCGGCTGCTGGACCTGCTCGTGCCCTTCAACCAGTCTTGGGCCAAGGATGCGGGCGCGCTGGTCTTCATCATTTCCAAGACCCACGGGGCGCTGGGCGGCGGCGAGGAGCAGCCGATCTACAGCCATTCCTTCGACGCGGGCGCGGCCTGGGGGCTCATGTCGCTGCAGGCGCAGCTTCTGGGACTGCACGCCCATGGCATGACCGGACTCGACTTCGACCGGGCCCCCGCGGCGCTCGGCCTGCCGGAAGGCTACCGGGTCGAGGCGGCGGCGGCCATCGGCGCCCGCGGCGATGCGGCGAACCTGCCCGAGGGCCTGCGCCAGCGGGAAACCCCGAGCGGCCGGCGGCCCCTGTCCGAGATCGCCTTCCGCGGCGCCTTTTCCGCCTGAGCCCGAAAACCGCAGAAGTGGACGGCCGGGGCCCGTGCGCCCCGGCCGGTTTCGTTTTGGCCGCTCGGTTTTGGCCCCTGCTTCCGTCCGTCGCGCGCTTGCGGGCGGGCGGCGGAGGGGGCAGGATCGGGGGATGACCGACCCGAGCCCAGACGTCTTGCCCGAAGCCCTGACCGACGCCTCCTCCGCCGATCCTGCGGCCTCCCTGCCTTGCGTGACGATCGCCTATTGCACCCAGTGCAACTGGCTGTTGCGCGCGGGCTGGATGGCGCAGGAGCTGCTGTCCACCTTCGGCACGGACCTCGGAGGCGTGACGCTGATCCCCGGCGTGGGCGGGATCTTCGAGATCCGGGTGGACGGGGATCTGATCTGGGAGCGACGGCGCGACGGCGGCTTTCCCGACGTCAGGGCGCTGAAGGGCCGGGTCCGCGACCGGATCGCGCCGGGGCGCGACCTTGGGCATCTCGACCGGGCGAGCGCGTCGCAAGGTTCCGGTTCGGACTGAGGGCGGTTCGGACTGAGGGCGGGCCGGGCTGAAGGGGGCTCGGGCTGAGGGCCCGGCCCAAAGCGGATCCGTTCCGGCAGAGCCGGGCCGTCCGCTCCAGATTATTGCTTTTTCGCGATATCTTAACCACCAAGCGATCCCGTCTGGTTGGATATCGCTCTAACGCGCCGGGCAGCCCTTGCGCGCCGCGGCGGCGAGGGCGGCGAGCCGGTCGAGGTCGTCCGGGGCGAGCCCCGCGAGCAGGTCCGCCACCCAGGCCGCATGGGCCTCGGCGACGGCGGAGAAGGTCTCGCGGCCCCGGGTGGTGAGCTCGATCACCGCGGCGCGCCGGTCGCCGTCGTCGATGGTCCGGGCCACCAGCGCATCGGCCACCAGCGCCTCGACCAGCACCGTGACGTTGCCGTTGGAGGTGACGAGCGCATCGGCGAGGTCGCGCATCCGGAGGCCGCGGTCGGCGCGGTGCAGCGCCGCGAGGGCCTCGAATCGGGCGAGGGACATGCCGAACTCCCGGCGCAGGCGCTCGCGCAGCTCCGCCTCGACGCGGCGGGCGAGGCCCGAGACCGACCGCCAGGCCTGCTGGGCCTGGGATGCGCCGTCCCGCACCGGGTCCTGCGCTTGTGCCGCCGAAAAGCCCATTTCGCCCTCGCCGCCCCCGCAAACCGGGTCGAGGATGCCCGGGGGGGGATCGGGCTTCAAGACCATATGGCCGTGACGACTGGGAAATTCCGGGGGTGGGGCCGTGGCGAAAGGCTGCGGCGCCTGTCCGGAACCCCGGTCATCCCGCGCCGAGCGGACCGCGGCGGCGCGCCACCGCGATGACCCAGAGGGTGGTGGCGAGGCCGAGCAGCGCCGAGGCGAGCATCATGCAGATGAGCGGGCCGCCTTGCGAGCCCGGCCCGAGCAGCGCCCCGGTGACGGCGGCGAGCGCCGCGCCGCCTCCGATCATCAGCGCGCCGCTGAGGCCCGAGGCGGAGCCGGCGAGTTCGGGCCGCACGGAGACGATGCCCGCATTGGCGCTCGGCAGGGTGAGGCCGTTGCCGAGGCCGACGAAGAAGCAGGAGCCGAAGAAGGTCGCGGGGGCGAGCGCGCCGGCGAGCAGGAACGTCCCCGCGAGGAGCGGCCCGAGCGCCGAGACGCAGCCGCCGATCAGCATCATGCGGTTCAGCCCCATCCGGCCGGCATAGCGCCCGGAGAGGAAGTTCCCCAGCATGTAGCCGAGCGCGATGAGGCCGAAGTAGAGGCCGAGCTCGGCCGGCTCCATGCCGAGAACCTCGGTCGCGACCCAGGGCCCGCCGCCGAGGAAGGCGAAGAACGACCCCGAAGCGAATGTGGCGGTGCCGGAATAGCCCCAGAACCGCTGGGAGCGGGCGAGGGCGGGATAGGCGCGCATCTGTGCGCCGAAGCTGGCCGAGGGGGCGCTGTTGGTCTCGCCGAGATCCGCCCAGGCGAGGATCGCGCCCAGGAGGCCGAAGACGAAGGTGGCCATGAAGATGGCGCGCCAGCCGAAGACCTCGTCGAGGAAGCCTCCCGCCATGGGGCCGATCATCGGGGCGACCGACATGCCCATGGTGACGTAGCCGATCATCGAGGCGGCCTGGTCCATGGGCACCATGTCGCGCACGATCGCCCGGCTGAGCACGATGCCGGCCGCGATCGCGGACTGGAGCATCCGGAAGGCGAGGAGCGCCTCGATGCTGGGGGCGAGGATGCAGCCGACCGTGGCGACGAGGAACACCGCGAAGGCCACGAGGATGATCGGCCGCCGGCCGTAGCGGTCCGACAGGGGGCCGATGGCGATCTGGAGGACTGCGGTCAGGGCGAGGTAGGCCGAGATGGCGAGCGCCGCGACGCCGTACTCGGCCCCGAGATCGGCGGCGATCGAGGGGAGCGAGGGCACCATCATGTTCATGTTGAGCGCCGGCACGCCCGACAGCATGACCAGCGTCGCCACATGGGGCGGCGTCCGGCGGTCGAGCCACACGGGACGGACCCGCGGCGGCGCCGCGTCCTGCGCTGGAAGGGTCATGGCGTTTCCTCTCGCGGGCGCGGCCGCCCGTTCCTTTGGGCGGTTCCTTACCGAACCGCCGCGGAAAACGCCATGGTCGTCTAAACCAAACGGTTTCGCTGTGGCCGTCGCGCCGCGGGATGGGCGGACAGGATGGGCGGGCGGGGCCCTGAAAGCAAGAAACCCGGCCGTGGGGCCGGGTTCCGGAAGTCTCGCCTTGCGGCGGGGCTCAGCTGATCAGCGCGAGGCGGCTGGCCGAAGTGCGGCCGTCGCGGCCCGATTCGAGCTCGAAGCTCACCTTGGCGCCGTCGGCGATTTCCCGCAGGCCCGCGCGCTCGAGCGCGGAGATGTGCAGGAAGACGTCCTTGCCGCCAGCGTCCGGCTGGATGAAGCCGAAGCCCTTGGTGGCGTTAAACCATTTCACAGTGCCCGTGGCCATCTGCGTCTCCTAAGTGTCACGCCGGGGCGACATGCTCCGGCGGGGCGGTAGGTCAAACCAGGATCGAAAGTCTGACCGGCCAGAAGACGAGCAGAAAGTTTCAAGTGGCGGCTCTACCGACCGCGCTATCTACGCCAGAACCGTCCATGGCGCAACCGAATCATCGGCGCTTTCAGCGATCCGGGATGTCCTCGCCCGGGATCCGCAGGCCGAGCACGTCGATCATGTCGTAGAGGCCGGGGTCGCGTCCCTGGCCCCAGAGCGCGGCCCGGACCCCGCCCCTGGCGAAGACGCCGCGGTCGGTGGCACGGTGGGAGAGGGTGACCATCTCGCCCGGGCCCGCGAAGACCACCGAGTGGTCGCCCACCACGTCGCCGCCGCGCAGGGCGGCGAAACCGATCGCGCCTTCGGGCCGCGGGCCGGTGTGGCCGTCGCGCGACCGCACCGCGGCGTCGGCGAGGTTGGCGCGCCGCCCGGCCGCCGCCGCCTCGCCCAGCAGCAGGGCGGTGCCGGAGGGGGCGTCGACCTTGGCGCGGTGATGCATCTCGAGGATTTCGATGTCGTAATCGAGCCCCAGGGCCGCCGCGACCTTGCGGGTCAGGACCGCGAGCAGGTTCACCCCGAGGCTCATGTTCCCCGAGCGCACGATCGTCGCGTGGCGGGCTGCCGCCGCCAGGAGCTCGAGGTCGGCGCGGTCGAGCCCGGTGGTGCCGATGACGTGGACGAGCCGCGCCTGGGCCGCCAGTTCCGCATGGAGCCGGGTCGCGGCCGGCGCAGTGAAGTCGAGCGCGGCCTGGGAGCGGGCGAAGACCTCGACCGGGTCGTCGGTCACGATCACGCCGAGGGGGGCGCCGCCCATGGCTTCGCCCAGGTCGCGGCCGACCCAAGGGTGGCCCGCGCGTACGGTCGCGCCCGAGAGATGCGCGCCGGGCTCCGCCAGCACCGCCGCCGTCAGCATCCGGCCCATGCGCCCGGCGGCGCCCAGCACCGCGATCCCCACCGTTTCCGTCATCTTCGGGCCTCCCGCGCCAAGGGGGACCGGTTTAGCGCCCGCGCCCTTGACTTCCAAGGGCGGCGGTAGGATTTGCATCCGATGAACAGAGACCGGCATCAGCAGGGCGGCGCCCCCGGCCAGCGCCAGCTTCGCGTCGGCGAGGTGATCCGGCGCGCCCTGTCCGAGATCCTCGCCCGCGGCGAGACCCACGACCCGGATCTGGCGCGGGTCTCGATCACCGTGTCCGAGGTGCGCTGTTCGCCCGACCTGCGCCACGCCACGGCCTTCGTCCTGCCGCTCGGGGGGGTGAACACCGCCTCGGTGGTCAAGGCGCTGACCCGCAACAAGGCGGAGCTGCGGCGGCTGGTGACGGCCCGGATCGACCTGCGCTTCTCGCCCGAGTTGAGCTTCCAGCCCGACGAGAGCTTCGACCGGATGGACCGGGCGCGGGATCTGTTCGCCTCGCCGGAGGTCGCCCGCGACCTAGAGACCCCCGACGTGGAGGACCCCGACGCGGAGGGCCCAAATCCCGAGGCCCCGGACCCGGAAGGGTCCGGCCCGGATGCCGGCGGCCTTCCTGCGCGTGCGGCCCAGGCCGGCGACGACTGAGATTTCGGAGACTGACCAGATGGCGCGACGCCGTTCCGGCCGGCCGGTCCACGGCTGGCTGATCATCGACAAGCCCGCCGGGCCCTCCTCGGCCGCGGTGGTGGCCAAGGCCCGCTGGGCGCTGAAGGCGGCCAAGGCCGGCCATGCGGGCACGCTCGACCCGGCCGCGACCGGCCTGCTGGCCGTGGCGCTGGGCGAGGCGACCAAGACGGTTCCCTATGTGATGGACGCCCGCAAGGCCTATCGCTTCGTCGTGCGCTGGGGGGTGGAGACCGCCACCGACGACGCCGAAGGCGCGGCGCTCGCCACGGGGGACGCCCGGCCGGAGCCGGACGCGATCCGCGCGGCGCTCGGGGCGTTCCGGGGCGACATCCTGCAGGTGCCTCCCCAGGTCTCGGCGGTCAAGGTCGACGGCGCGCGCGCCTATGCCCTGGCCCGGGCGGGCGAGGCGGTGGAGCTGGCCGCCCGGCCGCTGCACGTGGAGCGGCTGGAGCTGGTGGAGACCCCGGACGCCGACACGGCCGTGCTGGAGATGACCTGCGGCAAGGGCGGGTACGTGCGCGCCATCGCGCGGGACCTTGGCCGGGCGCTCGGCTGCCTCGGGCATGTGGCGGGGCTGCGGCGGCTGTGGTCGGGGCCCTTCGACCTCGGCGAGGCGACCGCCTTCGACGACCTGGAGCCGCTGGCCCGGGCGGGGGAGCTGGAGGCGCGGCTGCTGCCGGTCTCGGCGGCGCTCGCGGGCCTGCCGCGGCTGGACGTGCCGGCGGCGGCGGAGCCCCTGCTGCGCAACGGCAATCCTGCGCCCCTGCCCGGGGCGCGCCTCGCCGAGGGGGAGGCCGCCTGGGCGGGCGAGCCTGACCGGCCGCTCGTCGTCGGCGCCTGGCGAGGCGGGGCGCTGCGGCCCGAACGGGTGTTCGTCTACGACTGAGGCGGGTTCGCCCGCGCTTCATTGCGCGAGCGGCGGGGCGCGACTGCCCTCCCCCGGGGCCTCAGGCGAGATGCGCCGCGACCTCCCGGCGGTGGGGCTGGGCGCGGTGCTCGAAGAGATAGACGCCCTGCCAGGTTCCCAGGGCGAGGCGGCCGCGGATCACCGGGATCGACAGCGACACCGGCAGCAGCGCCGCCTTGATGTGGGCGGGCATGTCGTCGGGGCCCTCGCTGCGATGGGTGATCCAGGCCTGGGCGGGATCGTCCGCCGGCGGGACCAGCCGGCGGAAGAAGGCGAGCAGGTCATGCCGCACGTCCGGATCGGCGTTTTCCTGGATCGCCAGCGAACAGGAGGTGTGGCGCACGAAGAGCGTCAGCAGCCCCTCCGCCACGCCTGTCCCCGCGACCCAGGCGGCGATCTCGGGCGTGAACTCGGTCAGGCCCGGGCCGCGAGTCGGGATGGCGAAGAGGGTCGTCGCCATCAGGCCACGTGATCCGCCACATAGGCCCCGCGGCTGCCCATGGGCTTCGGCCGGCCGGTGGTGGTGTCCTTTTCGGTCTGGAGCTCCATCTGGGCGTTGAGCTCGGCCCCGAGCAGCACCACGAAGGCGCTGGCGTAGAGCCAGAGCAGCAGGCCCGCCACCGCCCCGATGGCCCCATAGGTGCGGTTGAGGTCGGCGAATCGGCCGAAATAGACCGAAAGCGCCATGGAGACCGCCACCCAGGCGAGCGTCGCCGCCACCGCCCCCCAGCTCAACCAGCGCACCCGGGCCGGGGCGCGATGGGGGCCGAAGCGGTAGAAGGCGCCGATGCCGAGCGCAGCCGCCCCCCCGAGCACCACGAAGGGCGTGGTCCGGGCGAGGAAGGCCCCCACCGGACCGATGTCGCTGAACCGCAGCAGGGCGGGGAGCGCCACCACTGCGATCAGGGCGACGATGGCGAGGGCGAGCGTCATCAGGGTGAGCACGAGGGAGAGAAGATACTGGCGCCAGATGGGCCGGTCGTCCACCTCGCCGTAGACGACGTTGAGCCCCTCCATCAGCCCGCCTACCCCCATGCGGGCGGTCCAGAGCGTGGCGCCGAGGCCGAGCGCCCAGGTAACGCCCAAGGCGCTTTGAGGCGCGTCGATCAGCGCCTGGACCTGGGCCGCGATCATGCCGTGGACGTCGCGGGGCAGGACCGCCTCGGCGGCGTCGAGGCTGCTGAGGATGTTCTGGGGGTTGGCCACCAGCCCGTAGAAGGCGATGAGCGCGCCGATGGCGGGAAAGATCGCGAGCACGGCGAAGAACCCCACCCCCGCAGCCACGATCGAGATGTGGTGCGTGCCGACGGCGACCCAGACCCGGCCGAGGATCGCGCGCCAGTCGCGCCAGGTGAAGCGGCGGGGGCGGGTGGCCTGCCGGCCGGGCGGGGCCTCTTCGGCCGATCGGGTCGGTTCGGCCATGGGGGCCTCCCTGTTTCGTTTCGCATCCGCGTCAACCGCGGGATCGGGCCTCGGTTCCCCCCTCGTCTTCCCCCGCGTCATCCGAACTCGCCCAAGCCGGGCGTCGGGTCGAGGGCGGCGGCGAGGCGGCTGGCCGCCAGCCGGGCCAGCCGCTGGGTGAGCGCGCGGCGGCGCGCCCCGGCGAGGGGCGTCTCGGGGCCGAGGCGGGCGATCTCGCCGCCGTAGGCGTCGGCGAAGATCAGACCCGCGCCTTCGGGCAGGATGTCGGTGGGGAAGTCGAGGTCGACCGCCCAGAAGAACCGGTCGCACCATTCGAGGTAGCCGCCCCACTTGTGGTCGGCGGCGAAGTCGGCGCGGCTCGACTTGCATTCCACGATCCAGACCTCGCCCTTGGGCCCCAGGGCGATGACGTCGACCCGCAGGCCCGGGGCGGGAACGAATTCGCAGACCGGGGCGAAGTTCGAGGCGCGCAGCAGCCGGCAGACGCCGCGGGCGAGCCGCTGGCCGGGAAGGCCGAGGTCGGGGAGGTCGGGGGACGGGGAAGCGGCCATGCCCATGGCATCCGCCGCGGGGGGCGGCGCGTCAAGACTGTTGGCGCGCGCGGGGGGCGGGCGGCCAGCGCGATGACGCCGACCGTGCTGCCGGCCGGGGCTGGCGGCGCGGGGGCGGGGTTGCCGGCGGCCTTGCGCTCCATTCGGCTCTTGCGGTTCCTGTTGGCGCGCGCGGGGGCGGAGGGCGGGCGCGTCGGGAGGGCAGGCGCGCATCGGGCCGCCGCGGAGGGCGGCGGCCCGGGGAGTCGGGGTCAGGTCTGGTCGGAGTCAGGCCCAATCCAGGCCCAGTCAGGCCGGAATCAAGCCGGGATCAGACCGAATAGCGCAGGATGGCGGCGAGGCTCGCTTCGCCCGGCACGTCGGCGCGGCGGGCGGAGAGGACGCGGGCGCCGGATTTCAGCGCGCGGGTCGCGATCTCGTCCACCACGCCGTAGGTTCCGGCGCAGGGGCCGTCGAGGAAGGTCACCGCCCCGTCCTCGTCCGAGACGGTGCCGTGGATGGTCTCGTCCATGTCCACGATCAGCGTGTCGACGGCGCCGTAGGTCGCCGCCCGGGCCGCCTGGGCGACGTCGTTGGTGGCGCGGCCCTGGGCCTCGCGCTCGGCGTAGAGGGCCCCGAACTCGGCGATCTGGTCGGCGTAGATCCGGTCGAGCACGCCGCGGGCGGCGTCGGCGATCTCATGGAGCGGGGTGTGGTCGAAGCTGCCGGCGATCGCCTGCTTCGCGGTGTGGGGATAGGTCGAGACCGCGCGGTAGATCGAGGCCATGGGCTCGGCCGCGGCGACGATCAGCGGCCGCTCGTGGCCCTTGAGGAAGGGCTTGAGCGCCTGGTCGACCACCCGGGCGTAGCGGTTGAAGAGGGCCGATTCGGACGTCGACTCGCCGCTCGCCATGTCCTTGCGGTTCTCGGTGTGGCTGCGCTTGCCGAGGGCCTGGTTGAAGTCGCGGGGCAGGCCCTCGACCTTGACCTCCTCGGGAGGCAGGTCGGCGGAGACCTCGACCAGCCGCACCGCGCCGGCGCCGATCGCGAGCACGTAGGCGTTGTGCGGGAAGGTGACGGCGCGCAGCAGCGGCTTGACGTGGGGCCGGTCCGAGACCTCGACCATGGAGACGAGCTTGTTCGGCAGGCGGAAGGTCTCGATCCAGTCGCCCGAGGCGAAGATCGCGAGGCTGTTCGCCTGGTGGGCCCAGAAGTCGTCGTCCTCGATCAGGTGGGTGATCGACTCCTCGATCGGCCAGATGGCGCGCTTGGGGGTGTCGAAGGCCTCCATCTCGGCGACGGCGGTCTTGAGCAGGTTCTTGAGCTCGATCCGGTCGATCTGGGCGTCCTGGGTGAGCGGGGTGGTGGCGACGTAGATCGAGACCATGGGCTGGGCGCGGCGCGCGATCAGCGTCTCGATCTGGGCCCGCGTCGGCAGGTCGATGTGCAGCATGGGATGCTCCTCTGGTTCGGCCTCGGGCGGCCACTTAGGTCCGCCGCCGCTGAAAAGGAAGGGGCGTGGACGCGGGATGGCCGGGTTTTCGCCTTGAAACGGCCGAAAAGGTTAAATCCTTGATCTGGATCAAGTTATTTTGCGCCTGCGGCAGGCTCAGGCCGCGGGCCAGTCCACGTCCGCCCCCATGGCCGCGCGGATCGCCGCGCCGTCCTGGTCGAGCTCGGGGGGCGGTCGGTCGGCGGCGAGCTCCGCCTCCGAGAAGCGCAGCGGGCTGCGGGGCGCGCTGGATCCGCCGATGTTCTGGACGAGGCCGCGGGCCTCGGCCTGGGGGTCGGCGAAGGCCTCGGCGACGGTGTTGATGGGCCCGGCCGGGACCCCCGCCGCCTCCAGCGCGGCGAGCGCCTGCGCCCGGGGCAGGGCGGCGAGCGCCGGGGCGAGGGCCGCGACCAGGTCCGCGCGGTTCTCGACTCGGCCGCGGTTGCGCGCGAATCGCGGGTCCTGGGCGAGGTCGAGCCCCAGCGCGGCGCAGAGCCGGGCGAACTGCGCATCGTTGCCGCAGGCGATGACCAGCGGCCCGTCCGCGGCCTCGAAGACCTGATAGGGCGCGAGGTTGGGATGGGCGTTGCCCATCCGCCGGGGCAGGCGGCCGCCGATCAGCCAGTTCGAGGCCTGATTCGCCAGCGCGGCGAGCTGGACGTCGTAGAGCGCGAGGTCGATCCACTGTCCGCGCCCGGTGCGCGCCCGCATCAAAAGCGCCGCCTGCACCGCGATCACCCCGTAGAGGCCGGTGAAGAGATCCGCATGGGCCACCCCGGGCTTCTGGGGCTCGCCCTCCGGCGCGCCGGTCAGGTCCATGATCCCGCCCATGGCCTGGATGATGAAATCGTAGCCCGGCCGCGCGGCGTAGGGCCCGGTCTGACCGAAGCCGGTGATCGAACAATAGACCACGGCCGGGTTCGTCGCCGCCACCGAGGGATAGTCGAGGCCGAACTTCGCGAGCCCGCCGAGCTTGAAGTTCTCGATCACCACGTCCGCCCCGGCGGCGAGGCGCCGGGCGAGCGCCGCGTCGTCGGGATCGCGGAAGTCGAGGACGATCGAGCGCTTGTTCCGGTTCGCCGCATGGAAATAGGCGGCCGCGCCGTCCGGGGCGAAGGGCGGACCCCAGCCGCGGGTCTCGTCGCCCTCGGGGCTTTCGACCTTGACCACGTCGGCGCCGAGGTCGGCCAGGGTCTGGCCGATCCAGGGGCCCGCCAGCACCCGGGCGAGCTCCAGCACCTTGAGCCCTGCGAGCGGTCGTTCCATCCGGGCGCCTCCCTGTCCCCGGGCGTCATTCGTCCCCGGCGGGGGCGCTTCGGTCAAGCCCGCGGACGGGGGCGGCCTTGCGGGACCGGCGGGAGGCCCCTAGATCGGGGGCATGGAAAATCCCCTGAGCCTGCTCCGCCGCAAGCCCGTGATCAGCGTGATCCGCCTGGAAGGCGTCATCGGCGCGGCGGCGCGGTTCGGCGCGCCGGCCCTGACCGATGCGGGCCTCGCCCCTCTGATCGAGGCGGCCTTCGGCAAGCGGGTGGTCGCCGTCGCTCTCGCCGTCAATTCGCCCGGCGGCAGCGCCGCCCAGTCGAGCCTGATCGCCGCCCGCATCCGTCGGCTGTCGGAGGAGAAGGGCGTCCCCGTCCATGCCTTCGTCGAGGACGTGGCCGCCTCGGGCGGCTACTGGCTCGCCACCGCCGCGGACCGGATCCATGTGGACGCCAATTCGCTCGTCGGCTCGATCGGGGTGATCTACGCCGCCTTCGGCTTTCCCGAGTTCCTCGCCCGCCACGGGATCGAGCGCCGGGTGCACACCGCCGGCGAGGACAAGAGCCTGCTCGACCCGTTCCGCCCCGAGCGCCCCCGCGACGTGGAGCGGCTGACCCGGCTCCAGGCGGAGATCCACCGGAACTTCATCGAGCAGGTGCAGGCCCGCCGCGGCGACCGGCTGAAGGGCGAGGATCTGTTCACGGGCGACGTCTGGGTGGGCAAAGGGGCGATCGACGTCGGCCTCGCCGACGAGATCGGCCACCTCGCCCCCACGATGAAGCGGCTCTACGGCGCGGAGGCGCGGTTCCGGGTGCTGACCCGGCGGCCGCCGCTCCTGCGCCGTCTCGGGATCCCCGGGCCTTCGGAGCTTCTGGGCGGGGTGGAGGCGCGCGCCCTGTGGAGCCGTTTCGGATTGACCGCGCCATGATCGCCAAGCTCGCCTTCTTCGTGCTGTTGCTCATCGTCGCGCTCGGCCTGGTCGGCCGGGCGCTGCCCCGCCGCAAGGGCCCTGCGCCGCGACCGATCCAGGCCATGGCCAAGTGCCCGGCCTGCGGCGTCTGGCGCCTGCGCGACGCGCCCTGCGCCACCCCCGGCTGCAAGGGCTGACCCGGTGGCGGCGGAACTGAAGGCGGCGCTGGTGACCGGAGCCGCCCGGCGGCTGGGCCGGGCCATGGCGCTCGACTGCGCGGCGCAGGGCATGGCGGTGGCGATCCACTACCACGGGGCCCGGGACGAGGCCGAGTCGGCCGCGGCCGAGGCGCGGGCCGCAGGCGCGCCCGCGGCGGCGGCGGTGGCGGCGGACCTGCTCGACCGGGCGCAGACGGCGACCCTGGTCGCCCGGGCGGCGGAGGCTCTGGGGCGGCCGCTCGACCTCCTCGTCAACAACGCCTCGATCTTCGAGCACGACACCATCGAGACCGCGACCTGGGAAAGCTGGGACCGCCATGTCGGGTCGAACCTGCGCGCGCCCTTCGAGTTGATCCAGGCCTTCGCCGCCCAGGCGCCGGAGCCGGGGCGCGACGCGGCCGGAGAGCCCCTGGCCCGGGCCGCCGTGGTCAACATGATCGATCAGCGGGTGCTGAAGCTCACCCCGGAGTTCTCAACCTATACGATAGCCAAGATGGGCCTCTGGGCGCTGACCCGCACGGCGGCCCAGGGCCTCGCGCCGCGGATCCGGGTGAACGCCATCGGTCCCGGGCCGACCCTTCGAGGCGCGCGCCAGTCGGCGGAGCATTTCGCCGCACAACGGGCGGCCACGGTGCTCGGCCGGGGCGCGGGTCCGGCGGAGATCTGCGCCGCATTGCGGTTCCTCATCGCGGCGCCGGGCGTGACCGGCCAGCTGATCTGCGTGGACGGCGGCCAGCATCTCGCGTGGCGGACCCCCGATGTCCTGGGCGTCGAGTGAGCTTGCGCAGCGGTCGGAGCGGGTTTGCGGCCGCCTTTTCTTGACTTTTCCACCCTCGGATTCGGCTGTCACGGGACCGTCCGATTCTATTAATGATTCCATCAATTTACTTTGCGCGTTCTTTTTTTTGAAAAAAAATCAGCGGCTTGCCGGTCTGCACAAAAATAGGGCAGTCTTGAAAACAACCTTGTTTTGCAGGGGAAACCCCGACTGCCCCGAACTTGACCACAGACTTGTCCACAGATTCCGTGGACAGGTTCTTCCTTGCCTTTGGACCGCCGCCGGGCAAAGGCGTGCAAGAATCGGTCAGTCCCCCGGATGCGCCGCATGAGCCATGATCCTGCCTCCCAGACTCCGGACTTCGTCGAGGACGGCGCCGCAGCAAGCGGCCTGCGTCCCGGGCACGAGGTGATCCGGGATTATCTGAAGCGCCTGCCGGAGCGGCCGGGCGTCTACCGGATGCTCGACGCCAAGGGCGAGGTGCTCTACGTCGGCAAGGCGCGCAACCTGAAGAAGCGGGTGGCCTCCTATGCCAAGCCCTTCGGTCACAATGCACGCATAGCGCGAATGATCGCCGGCACCGCGGCGATGATGTTCCTGACGACCGAGACCGAGACGGAATCGCTGCTGCTGGAGCAGAACCTCATCAAGCAGCTCAAGCCGCGGTTCAACGTGCTGCTGCGCGACGACAAGAGCTTTCCCTCGATCCTGGTCACCGCCCATGAGTTTCCCCGGATCGAGAAGCACCGGGGCGCGCGCAAGGACAAGGGGCGGTACTTCGGCCCCTTCGCCGGGGCGGGGGCGGTGACCCGGACCCTGAGCCAGCTGCAGAAGGCGTTCCTGCTGCGCAACTGTTCCGACGCCATGTTCGACAGCCGGACGCGGCCCTGCCTTCTGCACCAGATCAAGCGCTGCGCGGCGCCCTGCACCGGGCTGATCTCGGCGCCGGACTATGCGGCCTTGGTCGAGGACGCGACGCTGTTCCTGTCGGGCCGGTCGACCCGGGTGCAGGAGACGCTGGCGCGTCAGATGGGCGAGGCCTCGGCCGCGATGGAGTTCGAGCGGGCCGCCGCCCTGCGGGACCGGATCCGGGCGCTGACGGCGGTGCAGTCCACCCAAGGGGTGAACCCCGAGGGGGTGGAGGAGGCCGACGTGGTGGCGCTGCACCAGGAGGCGGGGCAGGCCTGCGTGCAGGTGTTCTTCATCCGGGCGCACCAGAACTGGGGCAACCGGGCCTATTTCCCCCGCACGGGCCTGGGGGTGGAGCCGGGCGAAATCCTCGAGGCCTTCCTAGGCCAGTTCTACGGCAACAAGACCCCGGCGCGGCTGATCCTGCTGAGCCACATGCCCGACAACGCCGACCTGCTGGCCGAGGCGCTGCGGGCGCAGCTCGGCCGCCGGGTGGCGCTCGGCGTGCCCCGGCGGGGGGAGAAGGCGGGGCTGGTCGAGCAGGCGGCGCGCAACGCCCGGGAGGCGCTGGCGCGGCGCATGGCCGAAGGGGCAAGCCAGGCCATGCTGCTCGAGCGGCTGGCGGAGGCCTTCGGGCTCGACGGGCCGCCGAACCGGATCGAGGTCTACGACAACAGCCACATCATGGGCTCGAACGCAGTCGGGGGCATGATCGTGGCGGGGCCGGAGGGGTTCCTGAAGTCGCAATACCGCAAGTTCAACATCAAGGGGACGGACCTGACCCCGGGCGACGACTTCGGGATGATGCGCGAGGTGCTGACCCGCCGCTTCGCCCGGCTGAAGAAGGAGGACCCTGACCGCCAGTCCGGCGCCTGGCCCGACCTCGCGCTGATCGACGGCGGCGCGGGGCAGGCGGCGGCGGCGGCGGCGGCGCTGGCCGAGCTCGGGATCGAGGACGTGGCGGTATTGGGCGTGGCCAAGGGGCTCGACCGCGACGCCGGCAAGGAGGAGTTCCACGTCCCCGGCCGGCCCGCCTTCGCGCTGCCCCACAAGGACCCGGCGCTCTATTTCGTCCAGCGGCTGCGGGACGAGGCGCACCGTTTCGCCATCGGCGCCCACCGGGCGAAGCGGGCGCAGAGCGTCCGGGCGACGCCCATCGACGACATTCCCGGGGTGGGGCCGGCGCGCAAGCGGGCGCTGCTGGCGCATTTCGGCTCGGCCAAGGCGGTTTCGCGGGCCGGGCTCGCCGACCTGAAGGCGGCGCCGGGAATTTCGGACGCTCTCGCGGAGGCGATCCATGCCTTCTTCCAAGGCGATGGGTGACAGGGTACAAGGGGGCGTAAGGACAAGGACGCTTGGACGCATGCGCTGGACCATCCCGAACATCCTGACGGTGTTCCGTCTGGCGGCCGCACCCGGCGTGGCGCTCGCCTTCGTCGTGTTTCAGCGGCCGACGGCGGACTGGGTCGCCATCACGCTCTTCATCCTCGCGGCCCTGACGGACTTCATCGACGGCCGTCTGGCCCGGGCCTGGGGGCAGGAATCGAACTTCGGCCGCATGCTCGATCCCATCGCCGACAAGGCGATGGTGGTGATCGCGCTGGCCATCATCGTCGGGCTGTCGGGGATCCATCCGCTGATCCTCTTTCCCATCGCCTTCATCCTGCTGCGCGAGGTCTTCGTCTCGGGCCTGCGGGAGTTCCTCGGCCCCAACGCCGAGCGGCTGAAGGTGACCTACCTAGCGAAGTGGAAGACCACGGCCCAGATGGTGGCGATTCCCGTGCTGCTGCTCGCGGGGCTTTTCGACTACGACAAGCGCACGGGGCAGATCTGGGTCAGCTCCTGGTTCCACGACTGGGCGGCCTGGACGCTGGGCAACGCCGGTCTGGTCCTGATCTGGGTGGCGGGCGCGCTGACGGTGATGACGGGCGCGGACTATCTTCTGAAGGCGATGCCCTTCCTGAAGGACCGGAACCGGTGACGCTGACCGTGCTCTATTTCGCCTGGCTGCGCGAGCGGGTGGGCCTGCCCTCCGAGGCGGTGGAGACCGGGGCCGCGACCGTGGCCGATCTGGTCGAGGAGCTGCGAGCGCGGGAGGAGCGCTATGCGGCGGCCTTCGCCGACATGGCGGCGGTGCGGGTGGCGGTGGACCAGGAGCTGGCCGACCTCGCCGCGCCGCTGGCCGGCGCGCGGGAGGTGGCCTTTTTCCCGCCGATGACCGGGGGCTGAGGTGGCCGTCCGGGTCCAGGCCGGGGATTTCGACCTCGGGGCGGAACTCGCGGCGCTGCGGGCCGGGCGGACGGACATCGGCGCACTGGTGAGCTTCACCGGGCTGGTGCGGGACGCGGGCGGGCTCGAGAGGTTCGAGCTGGAGCATTACCCGGGCATGACCGAGCGGGCGCTGGCGGCGATCGAGGCGGAGGCGCGGGCGCGCTGGCCCCTTCAGGCGGTGCTGGTGATCCATCGCCACGGCCCCCTCGCCGCCGGGGAGCAGATCATGATGGTGGCGACGGCCTCGGCCCACCGGGCGGCGGCCTTCGAGGCGGCGGAATTCCTGATGGACTACCTGAAGTCCCGCGCCCCCTTCTGGAAGAAGGAGACCACGGCGGCCGGGCCGTCCTGGGTGGCGGCCAAGGCCGAGGACGAGGCGGCGCTGGATCGCTGGCGGCGCTGAGCTGCCTTTGCGAGAGTGGCCCCCTTTTGGCCGCACCCTCGGGAGCGGTTGATTTTCACGCGTGAAAATGGGGTCAATATACTGAAATCATTCAATATATTTTGCGCCGTTAACCGGGTTTTCAGGGATGTGAACGGGTCGGAAAGAGCCGCGCCGGCGGGGCGGACGTCGCTCCGAGGCGTCCGGCCGGGGGGAGCGCCGGGCTTGGGGACCGCAAGGGTCCCGCGCGCCCGGCGCTGACGGACAGGCCCGCGAGGGCGGGCCGGTCCGCCGGAGCCGCGCCCGGGCGAGGCGCCGTTCCCCCGGTCGGGGGGCCGGCGCCGGTCCTGCGCGACAGGCGCCGTCGCAGGACATCCCGAGGGCGAAGGCGGGGCCGTCGTCGAGCGGGCGCGGTGTCCGAGAGCGGACTCCGCCCCGGCGGAGCCGGGCCGTCCGCTCTCATTGTTTCGTCGCGATATCCTGACCATTAGACGATCCCGTCTGGTCGAATATCGCTTAGGGTGTGTACCCACAAATCGGTCCGTCGAAAGGTGGGTTTCAGCCAAGGCGGATTTGCGACCCATGGAACACCAAATCGCGAAATACCATCAAGTTTAGAAATTACGGAAGATTAGGAGGTATAATTCCTGAATTATGTTCAATAGAAGCTTTTCTCAATTCTTCTCTGATCAATTTGATGTCGCCGTTCGGTTCCACCAAATCAATCTTTATCGCGGCTAATTTTTCACGATAAACCCTGTTCGCTCTCCATTTTCGTTCAACATTACCAAATCCACAAAGAAAGGTTAGTATGGCAGCAATTAAGGAAAAAGTCGTTATAGTCATGTTCTTGTCAAATCCAAAGAAATCATCTGAAAATTCACTTTGCGAAATTGTTGCAATTATAATTCCGAGCACGCCCGAAATCCCTAGCCCGTAGTGATAACATGTACTCCAAAATATTGAACCAATATCGGCTTTATTGTATGCTTTATTTACAAAACTCT